>CAWGSK010000014.1:0-17791 GCA_963825055.1 uncultured Gemmatimonadales bacterium | reverse complement strand
GCAGCCCGGCTGGGTGCGGCGGGCCCGCTGCCGGCCGACACGGTGTTCGTGCGGGCCATGCGGGGGGAGTTCGACGCGGTGCTGGCACCGTATCATGACGTCGGCATGACCGCCATCAAGGTCGCGGCGTTCGGGCGGGGCGTGAACGTGACGCTGGGCCTGCCATGGCCCCGGACGTCTCCGGACCACGGCACGGCGTTCGACATCGCGGGGCAGGGGGTGGCCGATGCCACGAGCATGCGGCAGGCGCTGGAACTTGCGGTGAAACTCGCGCAGGGACGAGCCGTCGCCGCCCATCGGAACGACTGAACCACTCGTCGCGCGTTTGCGCCTCGTAAACAACCTTACCACAAAGGGCACAAAGTACACGAAGGGGGCCGCGTACCGGCCCTCCCGTTTCGTCTTTTTCTGTTTCTTGTGTTCTTAGCGTCCTTTGTGGTGAAGCTGTTGCCTGCTGGCGCTCAGGCCTGGGGGGTGCCCGCGGCCTGGTCTTCCCGCCGGATCATGCGGACCTTCCTGACGCGCCGGTTGTCCATCCCTGTAATCTCGAACACCAGTCCATCCGTCCGGACCCGGTCGCCCACGCGGGGAAGCCGGCCGAGGCATCCGAAGAGATAGCCGCCGAGGGTGGTGTAGCTGGTGTCGTCCAGCTCGGCGTCGTACTCGTTGTTGAAGTCCCCGATGGTCATCGCCCCGTCGATTTCCGCAGTGTCTCCGTCCTCCGGCGTCTCCGAATCCATCCGGTCGTATTCGTCGTAGATCTCGCCGACGATCTCCTCCAGCAGGTCCTCCATGGTGACGAGCCCCGCCGTTCCGCCGTACTCGTCGAGTACGATGGCCAGGTGGACCTTGAGCCGCTTCATGTCGGCGAGGACGTCCTCCACTTCGCGCGTGCCCGGCACGAACAGCGGGGGCCGCGCGATCGTCGAGACCCGGGCCTCCGGATTGGTGCGCAGCGTGATCAGAATGTCCTTCGTGTGGACGACCCCGGTGATTTCGTCGATCGACTCGGTGTAAACCGGATAGCGCGACCGTCTCGCGGCGGCCACCTCGTCCGCCGCCTCTGCCACCGTGAGACCGCTGGCCAGTGCCACCACCTGGGTGCGGGGCGTCATCACGTCCTCGGCGGTCTTCTCGGTGAACTCGAAGACCCCTTCCAGCAGGCGCGCGTCCTCGCCCTCGAGTCGTCCGCTCTCCTCGCTCTGCTCCACCAGCATGCGGATCTCCTCCGGCGAGTGCACGCGCTCGTGCTCGCTGGGCGGCTTGATCCGGAAGAGGCGCAGCAGGGCGCTGGCGGTCCCGTTGAGCCCGGCGATCGGAACAGCCATGACCCACGAGAACCCGATCAGCGGGAGCGAGACCCATGCGCTCAGCTTCTCCGGGAACAGGAGGGCCAGGGCCTTGGGTACCAGCTCACCGATGATGATGTGCAGTACGGTGATAATGCTGAAGGCGATAACCGCGGCGACGGTGTGGGTTGCAATGGCAGCGGCCGTGGCCGGCAGCCAGGCGAAGCCGCGCTCGATCAGGTGCGCAAGGGCGGGTTCGCCGATCCACCCCAGGCCGAGCGACGCGAGAGTGATGCCGAGCTGGGTGGAACTGATGTAGCGGTCGAGGTGTTTGACGGCCCGGGCCGCCGCGCGCGCGCCGGCCCCCCCCGTCCGGGCCTGTTCGTCGAGCCGGGTATGGCGCGCGCCGACCAGCGAGAACTCGGCGGCCACAAAGAAGGCATTGGCGAGCACCAGCAGTACGACGGAGACCAGCCCGAAAACGATGGACCCCGTACTTGAAGGATCGTCCATGCCCTAACGGTAATACGGTCGGGGCTGCCGGACAGCGCCGGCGGGCAAACTGCAAGCGGCCAAACGGGTTAGGGACGGCGAGGACGTGACGGTCGTCCTTGATGGCCCGGTCGGGCCTCCTAGATTGCGGGGCATGGCAGCGATACCGCAGGACTGCGTGACTCCCCCCGTGGCGGGGAATACCCGGCGGCTGTGGCTCGTACTCGGGATCACCGGGCTGGTATTCCTGGTGGAGGCGATCGGCGGCTGGCTGGCCGGGTCCCTCGCACTCCTGGCCGACGCGGGTCACATGCTGACCGACCTTGGCGCCATCGCCCTTTCCCTTTTCTCCGTGTACATGGCCCGGCGGCCCGCCGACGTCGACAAGACCTACGGGTACCTCCGCTGGGAGATCCTGGCGGCCCTCATCAACGGCGCCGCCCTGTTCGGGATCGCGGTGTGGGTGGTGGTGGAGGCCATCGGCCGCCTGAGCGAACCCACACCCATCCGGACCGGCCTCTTCCTCATGGTCGCGTCCATCGGCCTGGTCGCCAACCTCGTCTCCCTGGGGCTCCTGCACCGGCACAGCTCGGGCAGCCTCAACGCCCGCGGGGTCTATCTGCACGTCATGAGTGACGCCCTGGGGTCGGTCTCAGCGCTGGGGGCGGCCGGGATCATTGCCTTGACCGGGTGGATGGCGGCGGACCCGATCGTCTCTATCCTGCTGTCGCTGCTGATCCTGCGGGGGGCGTGGCGGCTGGTGAGGGAGAGCACGGACGTCCTCCTGGAGGCCGTCCCGCGGGGGATGGACATGTCCGAGGTCCGGGGGCGGATGCTCGAGGTTCCCGGCGTGTCGGCGGTGCACGATGTTCATGTATGGACAGTGGGGAGCGGGATGGTCGCCATGAGCGGGCACGCCGTTGTGCCTGACCTGGAGCGTCATCCAGGCGTCCTGGAGGAGTTGCGGGTGGGGCTGCTCGACCTTGGTATCTGTCATGTCACGGTGCAGGTGGAAGTGACCAATACCTGTGCCGCCGCCGGGGGGTGACCGGGCCGCGGCCCCGACCACCTTGCCCCCTGCCATACCCCGCACTATATATGGCCGCCGCAGGTGGGCGCCCGGCGGATGCCGGTGCGTCCAGCGGCGAGTTTTCAGGGTAAGCAGGGCATTGTGATCAGGAATCTGGCAATCATCGCGCACGTTGACCACGGCAAGACCACCCTGGTGGATCAAATGCTGCGGCAGGCGGGCGCGTTTCGCGCAAACCAGCACGTGGAAGAGCGGGTGATGGACTCCAACCCGCTCGAGCGGGAGCGTGGGATCACCATCCTCTCGAAGAACACTGCCATTCGCTGGGGCGGGCACAAGATCAACATCGTGGATACGCCCGGCCACGCCGATTTCGGCGGTGAGGTCGAGCGGATTCTCCGCATGGTGGACGGGGTCCTGATCCTGGTGGATGCCGCCGAAGGCCCGATGCCGCAGACCCGGTTCGTCACGCGGAAGGCGCTGGAACTTGGCCTCCTGCCGATCGTGGCGATCAACAAGATCGACCGGGCGGACGCCGAGCCCCTCCGGGTGCATGACGAGGTCCTGGACCTCTTCATCGAGCTCGAGGCCAGCCCGGCCCAGCTCGACGCGCCGTTCCTGTACACCTCGAGCCGGGCGGGCACCGCCACGCACGAGCTGGAGGAACCGGGCACGACACTGGAACCGCTGTTTCAGACCATCCTGGACCACATCCCGGGCCCCTCCGGCGACCCGGACGGCCCGTTCCAGATGCTGGTCTCGACGCTCGACTATTCCACCTTCCTGGGCCGGATGGCCATCGGGCGGGTCGAGCGGGGCCGGGTGCACGTTGGCGACCAGGTGGCCCTGCTCCCGTACGGCGAGCCCGGGCTCGTGACGGACGCCACAGTCCCGAAGGGGCGGATCACCAAGCTTTCGACCTTCGAGGGCCTGGCCCGGGTGGATATCGAGGAAGCCGTGGCCGGCGACATCGTGGTGGTCTCGGGCATCGCAGAGATCGAGATCGGCAAGACCCTGACCGCCGTGGACACACCAGAGCGGCTGGCCGGGATCGCGGTGGAGGAGCCGACCATCTCGGTGGACGTGCTGGTCAACACCAGCCCATTCGCGGGACGCGAGGGGAAGTACGTCACCAGCCGGCAGGTTCGCGAGCGTCTCTTCAAGGAGCTTGAGCGGAACGTGGCCCTGCGGGTGGAGGAGACCGACTCCCCCGACACGCACACCGTGTCCGGTCGGGGGGAATTGCACCTCTCGATTCTGATGGAAACGATGCGCCGGGAGGGCTATGAGTTCCAGGTCTCCCGGCCGCGGGTGATCACCCGGACGGGTCCGGACGGCACGAGGCTGGAACCGTACGAGGAGCTGATGATCGACGTTCCCGAGGACCACGTCGGGACGGTGATCGAGAAGCTCGGCCCCCGCCGCTCGGAACTGCTGGAGATGAAGAATCCCGGGCAGAGCATGGTGCGTATGATGTTCCGCATCCCGGCGCGCGGGCTCTTCGGATACCGGTCGGAGTTTCTGACCGACACACGCGGCACCGGGATCATGCATCATCGGTTCCTGGATTACGGGCCGTGGGCCGGGTCCCTGGCGGGGCGCAAGAACGGCGTCCTGGTGGCCGACCGCGAGGGCTCGGCGGTTGCGTACGCCCTCGGGGGCCTGCAGGAGCGGGCCCAGATGTTCGTGGCCCCGGGGGACCACGTCTACGGGGGCATGATCGCGGGCGAGAGCAGCCGCCCGGGAGACCTGGACGTGAACGTCACGAAGGAAAAGAAACTGACGAACATGCGCACGACGGCCAGCGACGAAAACGTCATCCTCGAGCCGCCGCGCCAGATCACCCTGGAGTACGCGCTGGAGTACATCGAGGAGGACGAGCTGATCGAGATTACGCCACAGTCCATCCGCCTGCGCAAGCGGGCGCTGGATGTGCATGACCGTAAACGCGCTGCCCGGGCCGCCCGGGCTGATGCATCATGATGGTGAGGATCCCTGCATGACCGACACAACACTGCTTCTGGAGGAAACCATGCCGGCCTGGGATGCGTCGATGGAAGCCCTCGAGCTGCGTCGCAAGTTTGATGACGACGAGGATATCGAGGAGGACAGCATCGACCTCGAGGACGATGAGGAGGACGAGGACCTGGACGACGAGGACGACGACTTCGACGACGACGATGATTTCGATGACGACGAGGAAGAGGACTACAGCCTCGGCGACTACGACGATGACGACGACGACGATTCTCCCCGCCGCCGGCACTAGCACGCGGACCAGGCCCTCACCCCCGAGGGTTGCGCCCCCGGGGGTGAGGCGGTAAAATCCCGTCCCCGAAGCCCGGGCCTGTAGCTCAGGTGGTTAGAGCGCACGCCTGATAAGCGTGAGGTCGGTAGTTCAACTCTACCCAGGCCCATGGAACTGCAGTGAGTAGCGAGTAGTGGCACACGAGCAAGCCCCCGGTGACCTGAGGTCTTCCCGGGGGCTTTTCACTGTCCGCTATTCGCTACTCGCTGCCGAACTGGCTCCCCTCAGTCATCATCCCGCTCTCCCCTTACCATCTCGGCCCCGGCCGTATGCACCGACGCGGCGCCGTAACGATACACCAGTTCGCCGCCGGAGTGGCCGACGCTGGCGCCGACTGCGACGAGGCCCAGGGCGCCGACGACGGCTGTCATCCGGACAACCGACCCGATCCTTCCCCTGACCAGCCCGGCACCGGTCAGGAGCATCAGGCCGGCCGACAGCGTGAGGAACAGCTCCGCCCCTTCTTCATGGCTTTCGACCGGTGCCTCCGCCACGGTTTCTTCCACCGCTTCCCCCTGTGACTCACCGGTCTCGACCGCGAGCCAGGCACTTCCCGCGAGCGCGGCGGCCGTGACCAGGGGAATCGCCCACGCACGGAGCGGATCAGCACCACGTCGGATCCGCCAGAGGGCAAACAGTCCGGCAAGCGGCAGCAGGAACATGAGGACGATCGGAAAATGGACGACGGCCGGGTGCAGCGGATCGGGTAGCATGTATGGCTCCGGTAAGGGGTTCGAGCAGAGGATGCCACTTTCCGGCGGGCCATGCTATCCGACATTCGACGCGATTCCGCTGATTTCCGGGTATTTTGGTAGCATATCCGGCAGATGACGGAGTCATCAATGGCTGAATCCGCTCCAAACCACGTCAGGGTGCCACTGACCGTCCTCCTCCTGGCCATCGCGGCCGGGGGCATGGTCGACCTCATCCTGGACCAGCCGGAATCCTGGCTGTCGCTCCACGTGCTCTATGAGGTGGGCCTGGTTCTCGCCGGCCTGGTCACCACCGCATGGCTCTGGCGCGGGTGGGGAAGGGCGGAGGAGTCGGCAGGCCGGCTCCGCCGGAGCCTGGAGGAACGCCAGGCCGAGCGTGATGCCTGGCGCGTACGGGCGGAGCGGGCCCTGGAAGGACTCGGCCGCGCGGTCGATGAGCAATTCGAACTCTGGCAGCTCACTCCCGCCGAACGCGGGGTCGCGCTGCTGCTGCTCAAGGGGCACGGCCTGAAGCAGATCGCGGGGCTCACTCGACGCAGTGAGCGCACCGCGCGCCAGCACGCCGTCGCGGTGTACCAGAAGTCCGGCCTTCAGGGACGGGCGGAGCTGGCGGCGTTTTTCCTGGAGGGGATACCGGATGTGCGTGCGGGAAGGAGCACGGCGGACAGCGCGTAGCGGATAGTCGAATGGCGGCAGGGCCTGCGTGACTGGTGGCCGGCCTGGCGCCTTCACGCGCCGCCGGTCAGGGCGCGGCGGCTTCCCGGCGAGGGAGGAGGATCAGCCGGGCCGCCGTCGGGTCGTATACAAGGTTGTACCTGGCGAGGAGCGCGAGGCCGATCAACCCGTTCCATGGGGGATGGGCATCCGCTCCTGTGCGCTCCCGGGCGAGTGTGACCCGTACGTCGTGCAACGCCAGCCCGCCCAGCTCCAGCGTCGGCAGAACGCCGGCCCGGCTCTCCAGGGCACCGCCCAGTCCGGCCTCTGCGTGCTCGAGCGCCGTCGTCTGGAGGCGGTGAACCAGGTCCAGCGAATCCACCAGTGCGGTGGTCAGGCGAACGCCGCCGGCCATCCCGAAGTCCACCAGCAGGTCCAGCCGGTGCCACGTGCCGTCCGGCAGGCGCATCCGTCCCTGCACCACGGGCCTGTTGTTGCGCATCTCCAGCGACAGGACCGTCCCTCGATCAGCGGCGACCGGGGCACCGGCCTCGCCCAGGGTCATAACACCCCGGTCAAAATCGAAGGCGGTACTCCAGCGCCCGAGAAACCCGCTCCCGAGAAGCCCGTCGGGACGGAGGTGGAAGGATCCGCTCATCATGGAATCGAGCGGAAGCACCGGTGGGCGCGGCAGGTCCATCCGCAGCGTGTCCAGCAGCAGCACCGCATTCCGGCTCCAGGTGACCTCATGCTCGACGGACCCGGCGCCACCCGCCCAGGTGGGTCCGCCCATGCCCAGGTCCCGCCACGATGCGTGGTCAAGACCCTCCCGCCGGACAAAATCGCGATCCAGGATGACGCCGGAGATCGGGTCGTACACCAGCCGGGCCGGCACGCCGTTCACCGCCGCGCGCACGAAGATGTGACCGTCATATTCGAAGGGGACGGTGAGCGGCATCGGGGCCACCTGGGCCCCGGATACCGACACCGATATCAGGCAGAGCAGGGCGGCGATGGATGTGGACTGCGTCATCATGCCTCCATGCGTTCGAAAGACGAGGTCGCCGAGCGGCTGGTTCCATCCCTGACCTGTTTCTGACAGGAGCCTGACCCTGGAGCAGATTTCCCATCGACTGGACGTCAACCCTGGCGGTCGGAAATCCATCCAAGTCGGTATCACCGACTTCCCTCCGCCGCCGAGGTTCCCCCATGCCATTCCTGCGCGCCGCTGTCCTGGTCGGTCTCGCACTCGCCGCCCACGCAGCCCCACTGCCCGCGCAGCATGGGGACGAGGCCGACGGGCGGCCCCCGAGAACCTACTCGATCTCCGCCATTTCCGCGGCGGAAGTCCAGCAGTGGCGCGACGACCTTCAGGCCCTGGTCACCGGCCTCGAGCGTATTCATCCCGATCCCTACCACCGCACATCACGCCAGGACTTTGGCCGTGCCGTGTCAGCCCTGTCGGATTCCATCGCCAGCCTGCCCGCCCATCGAATCGTAGTGGGATTCGCCCGGCTGGTTGCGATGGTGGGTGACGGCCATACCAGCCTCCCCCTCTATTTCAGCCCGGGGGTGGGCTTTCATATCCTTCCCTACAGGCTTGGTATCTACGAGGACGGGATCTACGTGGAGGCTGCCGACCGGGAGCTGGCAGACCTCGTGGGGGGACGCGTGGTGTCGATTGGCGGCGTGCCCGCGGCGGAGGCGGTGGCGCGGGTGACTCCGCTCATCTCGCGGGACAATGACAACTGGATTTCCGCCGTCGCCCCGAACCTGCTGAACCGCATCGAGGTGCTCCACGCGCTGGGGCTCGCGCCCGGCCTGGCGGGCACCCGGCTCACCGTGACGAGGGATGGGCGCACGATCCGGCGCCTGGTGGCACCGCTCGAACATCCGCAGCCGTCCGCCTTCGGGTTGCCGTTCCTTGCCCGGCTCACTCCCGACTGGGTGGACGTTCGAGATGCGGCGCCGGCTCCGGTGCCGCTCTATCAGCAGCGATACGACGACATCTACTGGTGGACTTACCTGCCCGACCGGGACCTGCTCTACATCAAGTGGGACCAGGTACAGAACAGGCCGGCCGGTTCTTCCGCGCTCGCGACCTTCCGGGAGGCCCTCCAATTCGCCCGGGAGCGGAAGCCGGCCCGCACCGTCATCGATATCCGGAACAACTCCGGCGGTGAGGGTGGGCTGCTGCCGCCGGTGGTCCGGGAAATTGTCCGGACGCGGGAAGTGGACGAGGCGGGCCGGCTCTTTCTCGTCATCGGGCGGCGCACCTTCTCCGCCGGACAGATGCTGACCGGTATGATGCAGCGGTTTACGAGCGCCATCCTGGTGGGGGAGCCGACGTCCGCGTTCTACAACGGCTATGCGGGGCACGAGCCGTTCACGTTACCCGGCAGCGGAATCCGCGTCATGGTATCACCCGACTACTACCAGATGGGAGACTACCCCCGGGACCCCCGGCAACAGGCCACGCCACAGCTGGCTGCGGTCCCGACGTTCGCCGATTATGCGGCCAACCGCGATCCCGCGCTGGCGGTGATCCTCGGGTGGACCCCGGGGCGACTCGGGCAGGACGTGCTCCAGTCTCTCGCCGGTGGCGACACGACCCGCGCGGTGGAACTCGTGCGCGCGTACGATGCCCGTCCGGAGAACCGGTTCCGCGACGGATCAGCCGAACTGAATGGCGTGGCCTATGGGCTCCTGCGCGAAGCGCGGACCGCCGAGGCGGTGACGGTGTTCGAACTCAACGTGCGCGTCCATCCGCATTACGCGAACGGCTGGGACAGCCTGGGTGAGGCCTACGTGAAGGCCGGGCGCCGGGAGGACGCGATCCGGGCCTTCCGGCAGGCGCTGGCGATCCAGCCGGGGCTGGCGCCGTCAGTCCAGTGGCTGCAGCGGCTGGAAGTCGGAGGTGAGAAGTAAGCAGGCGGCTATGGCGTTCCGGGGAGGGCAGGGGGCGTGTCGGCGGGCTCCGTGAAGAACCGCTGCGCCCACAATGAGACGTAGACCAGCCCCACCAGCATCGGGACCTCGATCAGCGGCCCTACGACCGCCGCCAGTGCCTCGCCCGAGGCCAGGCCGAACGTACCGATCGCCACTGCGATGGCCAGTTCGAAGTTGTTTCCTGCCGCGGTGAAGGCCACGGAGGCACTGGTCGCGTAGTCGAAGCCCAGTCGCTTCGAGAGCACCAGGGCCAGCCCGAACATCACCAGGAAATACACGGCCAGTGGCGCGGCAATCCTCAGCACGTCGAGCGGAAGCTCGAGGATCCGGTCGCCCTGCATGGCGAACATCAGGACGATCGTGTACAGCAGGCCCACCAGCGCCGTGGGCCCGAACTTCGGCATGAACTCGTTCTCATACCATGCCTCTCCCCGCCGCCGCACCAGGAGGCGCCGGGTGAGGTAGCCCGCCAGGAGGGGCAGGCCGAGGAAAAGCAGGACGCTCCGGGCGATCTCCCACATCGAGACGTCGAGCGTGGCGCCGGAGAAGCCGAACCAGCCCGGGATGACGTTCAGGAAGAGCCAGCCGAGCAGCGAGTAGGTCAGGATCTGGAAGATGGAATTGAGCGCCACCAGGACGGCGGCGAGCTCGTTCGAGCCGCGCGCGAGGGAGTTCCAGATCAGCACCATCGCGATGCAGCGGGCCAGGCCGATGAGGATCACGCCGTTGCGGTAGGCGGGCAGGTCCGGAAGGAACAGCCACGCGAGCAGGAACATGACCAGGGGCCCGATGATCCAGTTGAGGGCGAGCGAAGTGCCGAGCAGGCGCGTGTTGCGCGCGTGGGCGCCGACGCTCTCGTACCGGACCCGGGCCAGCACGGGGTACATCATCCAGAAGAGGCCGATCGCGATGGGCACGGAGACACCGGCCACCTGGACCCGGTCGAGCAGGGCGCCGAGGTCGGGCCAGAGGCGGCCCAGCCCCAGGCCACCGGCCATGGCGAGCAGGATCCAGAGCGGCAGGAGCCGGTCGAGGCGGGAGAGGCGGCCCCCGGGCGGGCCCGCGATGGTCGCTGTGGTGTTCGGCGTCATGTCCGGCCGTATCCTCACGTGGGTTGCCCCGGGCTCCAGCGGAAACAACGGGGTCCGGGTTGTGGTGGGCAAACCTGCCCGGGAGGGGAGGTCTTGACAATAAGTGTTATAACACCTAGTTTCGATCCATGACATCACTGCAGCAGGAGATCCAGCAGGCGAAGCCCTTCCGGGGCCCTGAGCACGAAGCGGTGCTGAGCATTGCCCGGACCGCCGCACTGCTCGAGCACAACACCGCCGAGGCGCTCAAGCCGCATGGCCTGACCCCAACGCAGTACAACGTCCTCCGGATCCTGCGCGGCGCGGAGCCGGAGGGTCTCGGACGCAATGAAGTGCGTGACCGCCTCGTCTCCCCGGTGGCGGATGCCACGCGCCTGCTGGACCGCCTGGTAGACATGGGCCTTGTCGTGCGGGACCGGGGCGGGGAGGACCGCCGCGTAGTCCGTTCCCGGATCAATGCGCGCGGGCTGGCGCTTCTCGCGGAGCTGGATGGCGTCATGGACGCCCTTCACATGCGTCAGGTCGGCCGCCTCGGGGCTGGAAAACTGCGCCAGCTCAGCGCACTGCTCGCGGAAGCACGGGAGTCCCTGTAACCGGCATCTTGTCCGGGGTTCGGTGATACAGCACCACATGAGGTTCCACCGGGACGGCTGACTGTCCCGCTCACCATAGCAGGAGAGTACCTATGACTGCCTCAACCACCTGTCCGGCTCCGGCGCCATCGCGCCGTCTTGATATCGTCCTCGCGATCCTGCGGATCGTGGTTGGACTCGTGTTCGTCGCACACGGGGCCCAGAAACTCTTCGTGTTCGGGTTCTCCGGCGTGGCCGGCTCCTTCGGCCAGATGGGCATCCCCGCCGCGGACATCGTTGGCCCGCTCGTGGCCCTGCTCGAGTTCTTCGGCGGCCTGGCCATCCTGTTCGGGCTGCTCACGCGGGTTGCGGCCATCGGGCTCACGTTGAACATGCTCGGCGCCGTGCTCTTCGTGCACTTCCGGAATGGCTTCTTCCTGCCGAGCGGGTTCGAGTTTGCGTTCACGCTGATGGGGGCCAACCTCGCACTGGCTCTGGCAGGCGCGGGGCGGTTCTCGCTGGATTACATGCTGGCGAGCCGCCGCACGTCGGCGGCCTGACCTCATGACTACTCAGGGGAGCCACCTGCTGCCGGATGCGACGGATGTCGGCACCGTGCGTCTCCAGGTTTCCGACCTGGGGCGTTCGCTGGCGTACTACGAGCAGATCCTCGGCCTGTCGGTGGCCTCGCGCGGGGATGGCGCGGCCGGACTGGCCGGTATCGGCGGTGTGGAACCAATCATCATGCTTCACGAGAAGCCCGGCGTGGCCCCGGCGCCGCGGCGTGGCCGGCTGGGCCTGTATCACTTTGCCATCCTCGTGCCGGACCGCGCCGCGCTGGGCGGATTCCTGGCGCACCTCGCTGCCCACGGAATCCAGCCCGGGATGGCTGACCACCTCGTGAGCGAGGCGCTCTACCTGTACGATCCCGACGGGCTTGGCATCGAGGTCTACGCCGACCGGCCCCGCGAGGAGTGGCCCTACCGTGACGGGCGGCTCATGATGGCGTCGGACCCGCTGGACGTCGATGGCCTGCTCGCGGACGCCGCAGCCCCGTGGACCGGCATGCCGGCCGGCACCCGCATGGGTCACGTGCACCTTTCGGTGGATGACCTCGGGTCGGCCGAGCGCTTCTACCAGCGCGACCTCGGCCTCGCCGTCACAACGCGGGACTATCCGGGGGCGCTGTTCCTTTCCGCCGGCGGCTACCACCACCACCTGGGCACGAATACCTGGTCGCGCGGCGTGCAGGCGGCCGGGCCGGGGGATGCGAGGCTGCTGGAATGGGAGCTTCGCCTGCCGGATGACGCCGCCGTCCGCGCCGCTCGGGCGTCACTCACCGCGGCGGGGCATGCTGTGACGGAGCATGATGGCTCGGTGGTCGTCACCGACCCCTGGGGTGTGGATGTCCGGCTCAGGAGCCCCGCAGGCGCCCGGCTGCCGTCCGCCTGACCCTGCCTCCAGGCACGGCCAGCCAGCAGGCCTGATGGAACCTGGCAGGAACCGATTCCGTAACGGGGAGTGCCGGCCTGACTTCTTCCTCTCCTCGTGAGCTTCCCATGCGCCTCCTCAGGACCATCATCTGTCTTGGCCTTCTGCTTCCAGCCACTCTCCGCGCCCAGGACAGCGTTCGCGTCGCGGCAGGCAGTTCCCTGGTGGACGGCTCGACCCTGCTCGCCGGCGTTGACACGTTTCAACTGCTGGTCCGGCAGCCGGACGGTGGCGAGCGTTCCATTTCCAGATTGATCCGCTCGGTTGAACGCACCGGCACCGGCCACTGGCGGATCGTACAGCGGTACACCTCGGACGGCGGGGAGAACGTGGATACGTCCGTGGTCAGGGCCGGTGATCTTGCGCCGGTGTCCTATGTCGCGGTCCTGCAGGACGCCGAACAGCGTTTCCAGTTCGACGGAACAGTGGTGCGGGGGACGGTCTCCCCGAAGGACAGTGCCAGCCGGGACGTCCACTTCACGTTCGATGCCCCCGTATTCAACTCCGTAGTGGACGAGGAAGTGATACGCGCCCTGCCGCTGGCTCCCGGGCTGGTGGCGATCATCGAGGGGTACAATCCACCGTGGCCTCCCGCGCCGCGTCCGACGGTCATTCGGGTCACCGGCACGACAACGCTGCAGACCGCCGCGGGGCCGGTGGAGGCCTGGGAAATTTCCTATGCCGGCGGCGGGGCGCCGACCACGCTGTGGCTGGCCCGCCGCGATGGCAGGCTTCTCCGTCTCCAGTCGTTACTGCGCCAGGGCGCTGTCTTCTGGAAGATCCCGGTCCGCGATCTCGACGCCTGGCGCGGCCGGCAATAGAGGCGCCGGCGCACCGGGCCCATGGGGGGCGCCGGCTCCGGCATCGTTGAGGGACACCCGCACATGCCGTCCGTCCACACGCTGCCCCTCATCGCCGTGCTGCCCGTAACCTGGCAGCGGAGCGCGTCTCCGCTGGTGGGAGTGGGACCCTGCCACGATCACCGCGAACATTCCCGTTTGAGCGCGAGCCGGGTGGACGACCTGCCTGCGGAGCTTCGGATGGATCGCTGAGTTCCACCTGTTGCCTGGCCAGTGGCCGCTGTCAGGCCGGCTCCACCTCGACCTCGATCTCGAGTCCCTTCCGCAGACTGCCCGTCACGATACAGTAGTCCTCGAACACCTCGAGGCACCGGCTGATCCGCTGCCGGTCCTCCGCCGCGATATCGGGCGCAAGCCGGACCCGGACGGGTCCGACTCGGAGGCGTCCGGCCTCGTTGCGGACGAGTGTACTCTCCACCCGGATGGTCATGCCGGCCACCGGCACGCGGGACTTGGCGAGGCAGAAGAGGAGGCTCGCGCCCAAACAGTGGCCGATGGACGAGGCCAGGAGGCGGGCGGGATTGGGTCCGCGTCCCTCGCCAATGGGCGGGAGTTCATCCACGAGCACCGAGGGAAGGTCGGTGCCGGGGTAGCGCGTCGTAAAGGCGTAACCCTCGTCGAGGGTGAGCTCCACGACGAAGGGCTCGGGGGCGTGGGAAGCGCTCATGGCTGCTCTTTCTGAACGGGCCTCAGGTCGAGGTCCTGGAAATCGAAGCTGAAATCCACCGAGGGCGAGGCGGGAACGATACGGACGCGGTCTATCATGCCTTCCGGCGTGAGCGCGAAGGTCACGAAGGCATCCGCGCGGAGTTCGCGGTCGTCCCAGTGGGCGAGGAACGTGTCGTACTGCCAGTGACGGAGGTCTCCGACGAGCGCAGGCGTATGCGCGAACCGGATGCGGAGTCCGTCACCTTCCTTCGTCACGACCACGTCGCCATACCACGGGTCCCGATACGTCCCCGCGTAGCGGTCGAGCGGCAGCGAGGGGGTCGAGAGACTGTCGCGCGCCGCGCTGGCCGCCGCATCGCCAGCCGCCGTGGCCGAATCGGCCCGGGCGATCACGGTCCGGAACGCCGAGCGCCAGTCGTATTTCGCCCCGAGGTAGTGGTCCAGGATCCGGAGGTAGATGGGTTCCATTGCCACCGATTCCATGTTGGTCAGGACGGCGACCCCGAGCTTCTCGCCGGGGATCATGGCGACGCGGGAGATGTAGCCCGGCAGGCCGCCGGTATGGGTCACCAGCTTGCGCCCGCGATAGTCCCGGACCTCGAACCCCAGGGCATAGCCCCGGAAGTTGTTCGCCAGCGGCGCAAGCTCCTTCGCGGGTCGCCCGATGGGCTGGGGCGTCACGATCGTCCAGAGCTGGCGCGTGAGGCCGGCGGGGAAGAGGCGCCCGCCGGCCACCCGACCGGAGTCCAGCTGCACCATCAGCCACTTCGCCATGTCCGTCGCGCTGGCATTGATGCCGCCCGCGGGATTGGTATTGTCGCTGTCGAAGGGCTTGATCACCCGCACCATCCCCTCCACCCGGGCGTGCGGCGTCGCGACATTCCCGCCGCGAGTGGCATCGCTGTGGCGGACCCGGCTGTCGGTCATGCCCAGCGAGTCCAGAATCCGCTCCTGGATGAACTGCTCCCATGTCCGGCCGCTCACCGCCTCGATGACCTCACCGGCAACGAGGTAGAGGACGTTATCGTACGCGTAGGCGCTCCGGAAACTCGTCGCGAGCGGGATGTACCGGAGGCGCCGGGCGATCTCCTCGCGGTTGTACGAGGAGGGGGGCCACCAGAGCAGGTCGCCGGCCCCGAGTCCCAGGCCGCTGCGGTGGACGAGGAGGTCGCGGATGGTGAGCTGGCTCGTGACGTACGGATCGGAGAGGCGGAACCAGGGAAGGTGGTCGATCACCGGGTCTTCCCAGGACAGCTTTCCCTCGTCGACCAGCAGGCCAAGCGCAGTGGCCGTGAAGGCCTTGGTGTTCGAGGCGATCCCGAACAGGGTATGGGCGTCCACCGGCGTGGGGTCGCCCAGCGCACGGACCCCGTATCCGCGCGCCACCACCACCTGGCCGTCCTTGACGATGGTGAGGGCGAGGCCCGGCACGCCATAATCCGCCATGACCTGCTCGACATAGCGGTCGAGATCGGGTGGTGGCGAGGGACGCTGGGCACTGGCCGGGACGGCCGCACCGGCCATCAGGCAAAGGGCGAAGAGGGCAGATCGACTCACGCGTGAGCTCCTGTGGGTTAGGGACAGGGGACCGGATGCCACGCACCATTCCAAGGCGTGGAAAGGCGGACAGCTGGGGTCTTGCCAGTCCTTCCTGCGACTGGTAATGTGGTGCGTCCCCTTGTTGCCCGCTACGGCGGGCAGCCGGGGTTTTTTACCCGTGCCACTTTGACAGGACGGCCATGGAACCCTCGCGGTCTGGAAGGGTACCCGGCGATCCGCCCACCCTGCTCGTCGCCGATGACGAGGAGCATGTGCGAACCCTGGCCTCGCGCATTCTCGAGGCCGAGGGGTTCCGCGTCATGCTTGCCGACAACGGCCCCCGTGCACTGGAACTGGTCCGGGAGGCTCCCGCGCCCCCGGATCTGCTCCTGACCGACCTCATCATGCCCGGAATGGGGGGCTGGGACCTGGCGACTGCCATGCGCCAACTGCGCCCGGACCTTCGCGTGATCTACATGTCGGGATTCGTCGGACCCGAGAGCTGCATGCGCGGCCTGGTTCCCGACGACGCCACCTTCCTCCAGAAGCCTTTCTCGCACGCGAGCCTGCTCCAGGTCATCGAGACGTACCTCAGCCGCTGAAATTTGGCCGATCAGCCAGCTCCTGCCGCCGTGCTTCCAGTTGGCGTTCCAGCCGGCCGCACACCAGGTCGCACAGCTGCAGCACATCCTGGTCCGCCAGGCGGTACCAGGCGTGCAGCCCTTCCTTGCGTCGCTCCACGAATCCCATCCCCAGCAGGACACGCAGATGGCGTGAAAGGTTTGCCTGGGACAACCCGGTCTGCTTCACCAGTGACGTGACCGTCGCCTCGCCCTGCCGCAGGGTCTGCAGGATCTGAAGGCGGCTCGGCTCGGCCAGGGCCTTGAACCGGTCAGCCACCTGGTGCAGTAGCCTGGGGGTCAGAAGCGTGTGTGCCATCGATTTCCTCACAGGAGTGAGCGGTCGCGCGGCCGCGGGTCTCCGCGCTTGCATATATAAGTACTTAATCATATACTGATGCGCAACCCGTCTCCCTGGAGCGGATCGGATCATGACCGTTCGGATACTGCTATTCCTGCTGTTCACTTCGCTGGTTCCCGGCGCGTTACCGGCGCAGACACTCACCCTGGGCGAGGCGATTGCCAGGGCCGATGACCATGCCTGGGCCAACCGCATGGCAGCCGGCGAGGTCACCGCCCGCGCGGGGGTGGCCGACGGCGCCTTCCGTGGGATCCTGCCAACCCTGCGGGTCGAGGGTGGATGGATGAAGACGACGGATCCCCTCTCCGCGTTCGGGATCCTCCTGCGACAGCGCACCGTCACCCAGGCCGCGTTCGATCCTGCCCGGCTGAACGATCCAGCGGCGATCGCAAACGTCTCCGGGGCCATCATGGTCGAACAGCCGCTCTTCAATGCCGATGCGTGGCTGGGCCGGAAGGCAGCCTCAAGGGCCACGGCCGCTGCACGTGCGTCGGAATCCTGGACCCGCACCGGCACGAGCCTGGACGTGGTACGGGCCTACTACGGGGCAATCCTCGCCGGCGAGCAGGTCGCGGCCCTGGGGGACGGTTACCGGGCGGCGGCCGCCCATCAACGTCTCGCGGAAGCAATGCACCGCAATGAGCTCGTCACGCGCGCGGACATGCTGCTGGCCTCCGTCAGGGCCGGGAGTGTCGAGGCCGACCTCGCGGGTGCCCGGGGTGACCATCGCCTGGCGCGAAGCAGGCTCGCCCTCGTGATGGGCGCGCCTGCTGATACCGCATTCACCCTGCCGGACGCGCTTCCGGATACCGCAGCCATCCTCCGCCTCGCCGCCCGGACCCTTCCCGGCGAAGACCCAGGTATGCGGGCGGATGTTCAGGCGGCGGCCAGCGCGCTGGAGGCTGCCCGCTCCGACGTGGCGCGCGCCTGGTCGCTCTACCTCCCGCGAGTGAACGGTTTCGGCCGACTGGAGTGGAATGCGCCCGACAGCCCGTTTGCGGGCCACGAATCCTGGACCATCGGCGTGATGGTGAGCTGGTCCCCGTTCGCGGGAGGTTCCGAACTGGCCGAACGTCGCATGGCGGAGGGACGGCGGGAAAGCGCCCAGGCGGGGTACGAGGCCGCGCAGGCCCAGGCGGATCTCGAGCGACAG
>CAWGSK010000013.1:0-327171 GCA_963825055.1 uncultured Gemmatimonadales bacterium | reverse complement strand
GCCCCGCCGGGAACCTGGCCGATTGTCGGGACGGACCTTGCCTGGGCCCTTCCGCTTCGGGCGCACCCTGCAACCAGCGGTGGATTTCTCAAGGGCAGGAACGCCGGGCGGACGATTATTCACGCCGGGCTGGCCGGCGACCACCCGGTCTTTCGGGTCGGGCCGCTTGTCCTGGCCGCAGGGCTCTTCCTCGATGGCGCCGACGTGATCGGACCCCTGGATGGATCCGGCGACCGCTTCTATCTCGATGCCGGGGGAGGGCTACGCCTCGGGCTGGCCGGGAGGGGATTGGGTGTGGTGCGGATTGACCTGGCCAGCGGGCTCACCGATGGTCGTTCGGCGCTGAGCGTCGGATTCCATCGCCAGTGGCCGCTCTTTAGATAGGCTTTGCGGCTGTATCTCACCGCTGGCGAGCGGGTGTGCACCCACGGCGGCAGGCCTTCATGGGCTCCTATGCCGGTGTGCAGCCTCCAGAGGTCATCGGTTCGCTCCCGGTACCTATCCCTTTGGAGGCGGGGATGCCGTTCCTCTTTCTTCCGCCAGCTTCAGAACTTCCCTGAGTCGAACGAGGCGCAGGTCATTCGGGATGGTGACCGGCGTCCCTCCCTCCTGGCTCCAACTTCCGGGCCGTAGCCGGGTCCACCTCGAGGATGCTGGCCGCGTCGCTGACGGTTACCCACTCTTCGAGCTTCACGCGGCGGGACAGGAGGCAGCCGTTGTGGTCCCCTCGTACAGGGTGACTTGGTCGTTCTGGGGAGTGGACTGTGGTACTCCCCCCGGGGATGGGACCCATTCAGCCCGGGCAGGCGCGGGGCGGCGTGCATGGGCACTACTTAGTATTGTCCTAAAGGCCTGTGAACTGGCCTGGAGCTTCCCCTGTCGGGACAAGAGGGTGGCGGGAAAGGTTCGGGTGGATAGACTGAGTCGGGGGGAGTAAGGCGGCACTCATTAGCGAAGAAGAACGCAGTTCTGTCTTCCTACCAGGCGGTCACTAGCCGGCCGCAAGTCGAGGCTCACGGATGGTTAAGCGACGCCAATTCCGTCACAAGACAATCGCGATGATCTATGATTTCGACGGTACCCTTACGCCGCAGCCAATGCGAGGAGTACACTGTTCTGCCCAAACTCCAGATCCTCCCTCGAGGTTTTGGCGCACCGTCAAGGACGAGGCTAAGCGGACGGGCGGTGACGAGATGCTAACGTACATGAGACTTCTCATCAAGAAGCTCGAGGAGCAGGAGGAGCACCTGAGTCGGAATGATCTCCGCCGGCTGGGGAAGCGAATAGAATATTTCCCAGGAGTTCTTACCTGGTTTGATCGCATTGCTGGGTATGTAGCAGAAAGGGGAGAGGGTGTGGTCACCCTCGAGAACTATATTATTTCGGCTGGCAATAAAGAACTCTTGGACGGCATCGTCATCAGAGGGCACTTCAAGAAAATCTTTGCATCGGAGTACTTCTTTGACCATCACGACCGTGCGACCTTCCCCAACATCCTAGTGAATGACACCATCAAAACCCAGTACATCTTTCGTGTAAATAAGGGGCTAGATGCGGCGATCAACGAGTACATGCCCGAGGATAAGCGCCGGATACCGTTTGCAAATATTGTCTATGTCGGAGATGGGATGACGGATGTACCGGGAATGACTGTGACTAAGAAGAACGGCGGGTACGCCGTCGCGGTACACAGGCCGCGTGCAGTGAGGTCCATCGACACCTGTAAGCGCCTGCTAAAGGCAGAGCGCATTGATTTTCTCGCGCCAGCGGACTACTCAGCTGGAAAGGTACTTGAACGAAGGGTCAAGCTAATCCTCGATGAGATAATCGCCGGTATTCTATACCGGCGTGAACTGTTCAAGGCGAGATTGGCTGCACATTGACCTTGCCGACCCGCGGATTGCATGGCACCTCGGTGGTGGGCCACTCTCGTGGCTGTCCGGGTGGCCCCAGAACAGCGGCCTATTGGCTCTGCCTCCGAGCGAAACCGTCGCTTCAAAGGCCGCTGTGGCCCATCACTGAGTCAGAGATGACTAGCATGGTACGGCGAGCCCTCTATCGTCATAGAGCCCGCGGGGAGGCCGCCTAATGTGTGACACCGTAATGCCCAGTTGAAGGGCTGTTGCAACCCGAGGAAGTTGGTTGAGGCATTGGGAGTACAAACGCTAGATGGCGGGCTGCTGTAGACGTACCCCTGCGGCGAGACCTTCATCAGAAGGCTTATGTCGGGAATATTCGGGTACCAACCATCATGTCAAACTAGCCTATGTTAAAGTTTCGCGTTCTCGAAACAGGGAATAAGCCCCCAGCGAGCAGAATGAGTGGGTTTCTAATTACGGATCAATGGAACGACTGGTTCCACTGGCAAACGCAGTTTTATCTCGTGATCTATGATGGGGAGGGGAAAGGAGCACGACATCGGCAATATAAAGGTTGGAGAGTTTGCCATGCCTGAGGAGCGGGGCGCTCCGTCATTGCCAAGGCAATTCACCTCGTTAGCGGCCAAATTCTTCTCGGTGGGCCAAGACGAAGCATACTATGAGAACCTAAATGCACTTGGTGCTGTCCTGCGCGCCGAAGTTCTAACAGCGCTACGAGACATTGCAGCCGATGCCGCGTTGTTTGAGAAGGCTCAGGCAGAGGACGTAACGCGGCGGTCACTGTTACGAAGTGTCACGCCGTTTGTTGTCCAAGGCCAGTTCCGCAGAATGGCACTCGGTGGTGCGCGCCTCACGCCTTTCACGTTTAGCTACAGAGCTGCAAGAGGTGGCGACGCCGCCAGCCGTGGATCTCGCCTTCGCGGTGACCCCGGAGTCGCACCCTCCGACTAACATCCATGTCCTCATCGGCCGGAACGGAGTGGGTAAGACGCATCTGCTTCACAAGATGACGAGTGCTCTATTGGCCGATGGCGCTAAACAGGCCGGAGCTTTTCACGACGACTCTGGAGAGGGCAACGGGCCACCCTTCGGCAACCTTGTTACCGTGACATTCAGCGCATTTGATCGGTTTGAACCGTTCCCAGAGCGGAAAGGGATGAGTGAGGGGGTCGGGCACGCGTATATTGGACTCCAGCGAAGAAGGACGCGGGAAGGAAAGAACCGGGCTCCTAAGAGTCCAGCTGTCCTTGCAACGGAATTCGTCGTAAGCCTGAAAGAGTGCCACATCGGTGGCCGTATACCAAGGTGGCGCCGGCTCCTAGGCATACTTGAGGCGGACCCCTTGTTTGGTGAGGCTGGCCTTGTTGCTCTCTCAGGCCGCTCTCGACCAAGACGGGCGGAAGCAAGCGCAAGCTCTCTTTCGCAAGCTCAGCGCAGGGCACAAGACTGTTTTACTGACTATTACACGCCTTGTTGAGACCGTCGACGAGAGAACCCTGGTGCTAATCGATGAGCCGGAGGGTCATTTGCACCCTCCGCTATTGTCTGCCTTTGTCCGTGCGCTATCAGACTTGCTGATCGAGCGAAATGGGGTAGCCATCGTCGCCACTCACTCGCCCGTTGTACTCCAGGAAGTGCCTCGAACTTGCGCGTGGAAATTAAGGCGCTCCGGGGCGGTCCTAGTGGCCGAGCGCCCGGATACAGAGACATTTGGGGAAAATGTCGGCATTTTGACGCGTGAAGTATTCGGGCTTGAGGTGACGAAAGCAGGATATCACGAGATGTTGAGACGAGCCGTCAACGAGGGACGATCATATGATGAGATTGTCGAGGACTTTGTCGGACAGCTGGGCGCCGAGGCATTGGCCATTGTGCGAGGACTTGTAGCTGTGCGTGACGATGAGGAGGTTCAGTAAGCGTGCGAACTTTGCCGAAGCCGGGTGAATCCGCCGCTGAAGTATTTGCGGTGTGCATCGCCCGGGTCCGCAATACTACCTCCAGGGACAAGTTCGTTGCGGTAACCCAACATATCGTAGTCGCGGCCGATGTTTATGATGGTGCCGCCACAAGGGGCCAGTGCTATGCACTTGCTCAAGAGGCCGACGTCGGCGGTCAGGTAACAGCTGACGACATGTCGCGGCTTTACAAGAACAGCATGGTCAGAAAGGGCTCCGCAGCTCGACAAATTTACGACAGGCTAATAGCGGCCGCGCCTTTTGGGCGGTGTCCGTTGTGCGGCCAGGGAACCGTGTCCACACTGGACCATTACCTCCCTAAGGCAAACTATCCCGCCTTGGCTGTTGTGCCATATAACCTGGTGCCATGTTGCAGCGACTGTAACCATGCCAAGGGTGGACATCCACCGAGCGGCGAGCGTGATCAGTTGTTGCATCCATACTATGATCGCGTAGATGACCGACGATGGCTCGAAGCGGAGATCGAACACCAGCAACCGGCGCCAGCCGTCCGCTTTATAGTGGCTGATGTGGCTAGTTGGTCTACTACCACTAACGAGCGTATACGCTTTCACTTCGCTAGGCTGCGGCTCGACCGTTTGTACTCTACATATGCTGCTCAAGAGATTGTGAGTATTCGTGATGCCATGCGGTGCCTCTTTGAGCAAGCAGGCCCGGGTGGGCTTAGAGCGCATCTGACAGCGGTAAGCAACAGTCACTCTCAGCAATACATCAATTCGTGGCAAGCAGCGCTATACCGCGCGCTTGCGGATAACGAGGCCTATTGCCAGGGGCGGTGCTGGGACGACGAGGATTTTGGCAAGGATGGTGGAGAGTAATGGATGGCGGTGCAATATGGTAAGGATGACCAAAAGCCTCAATTAACACTTTGGGTGGTTCTCGATGGAGCGGGACCTCGCTCCATGAGATCGGATCCCACGTTAGACGTGGAATCGCCGTCAGCCTCCTAGGCCGTGCCGCGCCGTTCAGGTCCCACCAACGACTTGATTTTGCCACGCCCGGAGTTCCACCTGTGGCGGGAGGTGCCGAGGGCATTGCCAAAATGGGCGAAACCGTATAAACCCCGTAGATAACATTAGAGTTTGCAAAATCTACGGATTTTGCATATTTTGTGGTATGTCTATGCCATTCGAGAGGTACCGGACCCCCGGCCAATACCTTCGTGCGCTGATCAAGTCCAGAAGGTGGAACCAGCGGCTGTTGGCGATGATCTTGGGTACCAGCGATGAGCTCGTTGGTAGGATGGTTCGAGATGTGCGCCCCATCGAAGCCGAAATGGCGGTTCGACTGGGGGCGGTTTTTGATGTTCCTCCCGAACACTTCATGGACCTTCAGCGGGCATTTGATCTTGCCAAGGCCAAACTCACGGTTGTCGTGGATCCGGCGCAGGCCACGCGGGCGGCCCTGCTGGGCAGTCTCCCGATCGCTGAGATGATTACGCGTGGATGGCTTGAGGGCCTGACCAGCCTTGAGGATGTGCCTAAGGTCGAATCCGCCTTGGCTCAATTCTTCGCCGTTACACGCCCCGAGGACATTGAAATTTTGCCCCATGCTGCAAAGCGCACGGATGTTACAGGCGAAGTTACTCCACCGCAGCTGGCTTGGCTCTATCGGGTGAAGCAGATCGCTTCAGGAATGCTAACTCCGGTCCCGTATTCACCCGGTCTACTACGGGCCGCGCTCCCCAAGCTCTCTGCTCTCCTGGGTGCTCCAGAGGAGGCCCGACATGTGCCCCGAGTCTTGGCGGAGTGTGGAATTCGGTTCGTCGTCGTGGAATCGCTGACCGGAGCGAAGATTGATGGCGTGTGCTTCTGGTTAAACGACGTGTCTCCCGTAATCGGCATGTCACTCCGGTTTGATCGGATAGATCATTTTTGGTTTGTCTTGCGCCACGAATGCGAGCATGTCCTACGGGGGCACGGGAGTGAACCAATTGCTATCGACACTGAACTGGAGAAGCAAAGGACGGACGTTACAGAGGAAGAACAGCTAGCGAACGAAGCCGCGTCGGCCTTCTGCGTACCACCACATAAGATGGAGAGTTTCATTGCCCGAAAAGCTCCTCTCTTTACTGAGAGAGACATTCTCGGTTTTGCTAACACCCTTAAGATTCATCCTGGGTTGGTCGCTGGCCAACTGCAGCACCGAACCGGCCGGTATGAAAGGTTTCGCAAACACCTTGTGAAAATTCGTTCGTCAGTGTCTCCGAGTGCTGTGGTCGATGGGTGGGGAGACGTTGCACCTATTGTTCAACCGTTATCGTAACAAGGCAGGGTCCTGTGTCAAAGCGCGAAGAAATGCAGGCCATGATTCGTCGCTACAAAGACGATACTGGCGAGCGGGAAGTGGACATGAAAGAGGTGGTAAGACACGCGCACGCGAAATATGGATGGCCACTGCCCAAGCCGGTGGACCCGTTTGAGCGCCTCGCGAGAGATTTTGCTGAGGCCGCCCGGGAAGAAGTTCGGCATGATAAGGAGACGGGACTGCCTTACCGGGCCAACCATGTTTATCAGGTATATCAGCAGGGGGATATCTTCAATAGGTGGGTAGATATTGATGAGGCCCCGCGAGGGCCAATGCATATGTCGCTCACTACACGACGGAATCAGGTAATCGGCGACGTTCTACAGTTGACGCTGGATGCAGAGCACTGGAACCGGGTCAATCCCAAGGAAGACCCCATCATTGTTCCACCCGACTTCACGGAGGATGTTGAGGAAAGGAAGCATCTGCCGGTGGACGCCTAGTTCTGGCCCCTCTTCCAGCCAGCAGAGGCGCGAGTGTGGCCGCCTCTTTGCGCTGCTCGGGTGGTCAGCGTCTCCGCCCTCACCTCCCCGCTCTTCTTTGCCGCCGCTTGTCCGCCTCCGGGTTCCTCTCCACCTCCGGCCGGACGGCAGGGGCAGAGTGTTCTTGGCCTCGCCCACAGCTTCCCGGACACTTACGCGGACAGGGTGGTCGAAGGTGACGCCCGGTCCGGCGTCATGCCAAGAGCCCCGGCCAATGCTGGTTGGTGTCACGCTCGGCATCCTGCCAGTATATTCACCGAAGCCACCCGGACCATATCTCGTGAGCGGGGTGCCCAGTTGTTCTCTTCTGGGCACATCCTTCCTCGGCTAGGCGGGGCTGCGAGATTGTTTTGGGGTTTTGGGATTCCTCCTGGGGGCCTGCGCTGTCGATGGGGCCTAGGGGAACGAAGGGAAATTCCCGAGGCGAAATCGTGACCGCAGGTGTGCTGCAGGATACAGCGAAACCGTTCTAAATGAGATGGTCGCAGTATAGGGGCGGCAGTGGCAGCCCTAGCCAGGCCCGCTGATTTGGCAACCCTTCGCTCCACGACCATTCAGGTCTGGTCGCTCGCCGGAGGCCTTCATGGCCACCGCGTTCCGCGGCCGCGAGCGGCGGACACGTGCCGCTCACTTCCTCCTGCCGGGCACGTCGGCACCGTTCTGGTGCAGCACCAGACCCGTCACCGCTCCCGTCGAGTCCCGGGTGAACGACACCTGCGCGTCCACCACCTTCAGGAAGAACTCTCCATCCGACTCCGCGAAGAGCTCGAACCGCGGCTGCCCGGTCGCCTGGAGAAAGAGCTGGTTGCCCTCGCGCGTGATCACGATATCGAAGGCGGGCGAGAGCGCGTAGGTGCCGGGGTACTGGTCCAGGGTTTCGGCGCTCAGCTCAACGGCCGTGCGCGCCTTGGGGAGTGGCGGAAGCGGGATGGAGGGGTCGAGGAGATGCAGCCCGATTTCGTCCACGCTCTGCGAGGTGTTGCTGAGCACGACGATCCCCGTCCCGGTCGCCTCGTCATATCCGGTGAAGGTGCGGTAGCCACCGGTGCCGCCGTTGTGCCAGACGATCGTCCTGCCGAGCGGTGTCCGGAGGCGATGCCACGCGAGGCCGATGGTCAGTGCCGGTGAGCCGGCGTCATGCCGTGGGGCGTGGGTGAGTGCCAGCGTGGGGCCGAGCGGGCGCGAGGTGGAGTCGGCGTTGGCGTGGATCCAGGTCAGCATGTCGTTCACCGTCGAGCGCAATGCCCCGGCGCCGGCAAAGCTGGTGAAGTCCCAGTTCTGCGGCTGGTGAACCGTCAGGGGCGTGCCCGGGGGCGAGCCGCTGCTGCATGGACGGGGTGAGCGTGATGCGGGTATCGCTCATCCCAAGTGGCCGCAGGATGCGTTCCGTGACCAGGGCCTCGTAGCTCTCGCCGGCGCGGAAGGCGAGGGCCTGCCCGAGCAGCGCAAAGCCGAGGTTGGAGTATTCGTACTTTTCGCCGATGGCGCGCGGGAGCTCGTACCCGGCGAGGAAGTCGAACATCTGCCTGGCGGTGTAGTCGGCGTAGGGGTTCGCTGAATCCGCCGGCGTCATGTTGTCGGGCAACCGGGGGAGACCGGATGTCTGGGTGGCGAGGTCGGCGAGGGTGATCTGTTTCCCGTCGCGGGAGGGAACCACGGTGCCTTCCGGGAGGTACTTCACGACCGGGTCGTCCAGCGCCACCTCACCCTTCCGCACCATGTCGGCCAGGATGGCGGCGGTGAAGGTCTTGGTGATGGAGCCGATCTCGAAGACGGTGTTGCCGTCGAACGGCTGTGACGCCGGCATGCGGGCCGTACGCCACCACGCGACGCCCGCCGTCGGAGGTCACGAACCCGACGGCGATGCCGGCAAAGCGGCCGGCGTCCACCCGCTCGCTGATGATGGCCTGAACCGCCGAGTCGGACGGCAGGGCCTGGGCGGACGCGGGCTGCGCGAGTGCAGCAGCCAGGGCGAATGTGACCGCCGCTCCCGCCAGCCGGCGGAAGGACGGTCGCCTGGAAGACTCAGCCCTTCGCACGCGGACTCCGGTCGATTTCCTTCAGGGAATCGAATTCCTTTGGGATCACGTCAAAATCCCGGAGTTTCTCCTCCAGCTTGTTGATCCGCTGCGAGTTCATGAGCGCGAACCCGAGCGCGGAAACTGCCATCGAGAATGCTATGATGCCGAACGTGTCCATGGTGCGTGTCCCTTTGCGGTGGTGCGGGGAAGGGCCGTGACGGAGCCCGCGCTCAGGCGGTGTGCTTCCGGCGACCCCGGAGTGAAAGCAGGGCGGTGTTGGCGATGTGCCACTGGCGCCACTTGTCCTCGAGTTCGGCCTGCCCCTCCTTCGTGAGGGAGTAGTATTTCCGCTTCCGGCCGGTGGGCGACGCCTCCCAGTACGAGCGGACGTACCCCTTCTCCTCCAGCCGATGCAGGACCGGGTACAGCATGCTCTCGGTCCACGTGAAGGCATCGTTCGTCAGGGCGTGGACCCGCTGGATGATCTCGTAGCCATAGGAGTCGCCTTCCCTGAGGATCAGCAGGATGAACTGCGTGGAGGTGGCGGCGATCAGTTCCTTGTCGATCATGAGCCATGATACCTCGCAGCGCGAGGTATGTCAACTGCCCGCCCCCGCATGTCGCCCCCGGGCGCCTTCCTGCGCACCCTGTATGAGGGCGCCTGCTGATCCACGATGATTGAGCGGGAGCCGAGGGCTATGGCGCCATCCCTCCCCCATTCCTAGCTTGAAGGATGGCCATATCCCGGGTCCCCCATGCCGGATAACGCCGTGAACCCGCCCGTGCCCGATGTCACCGACCCGCTGCTGGATGCGCTGCGGGAGGCGACCATCGGCGATTATGAGATCCTGGCCCAGCTCGGCCGGGGTGGCATGGCCGTGGTGTACCTGGCGCACGACCTGGCGCTGGACCGGAAGGTGGCCATCAAGGTGATGCTGCCGGCGCTGGTGCTGAGCGAGGGCTCCGCCGAGCGCTTCAAGCGTGAGGCCCGGACGGCCGCATCACTGAATCATCCCAACATCATCCCCATCTACGCCGTCCACCAGCAGGACGAACTGCTCTATTTCGTCATGCAGTTCGTGGCCGGGCGCACGCTCGATTCGATCATGGAAGAGCGGGGACAGCTGCCCATCGCGATGGCGCGGGATATCCTGACGCAGGTGGGCGATGCGCTGGCCTACGCCCACCGGCGCGGTGTGATCCATCGTGACGTCAAGCCGGGCAACATCCTGCTGGACGAGGACGGCCGGGCGATCGTCACCGATTTCGGCATCGCCAAGGTGAGCTCGGCGGAGGGCCTGACCCAGACCGGCGGCGTGGTCGGCACGCCGACCTACATGAGCCCCGAACAGTGCACGGCCACGGAGGTGACCGGCGCATCCGACCAGTACTCCCTGGGGCTCATCGGGTATGAGATGCTGACGGGCGCGCCGCCCTTCGCCGGTGAGACCGCGGTCCAGCTCATGTACAGCCGATTCACCGGGGATCCCCGGCCAGTGGCGGAAGGTCGGCCGGACTGCCCCTCGCTCCTCGCCCAGGCCGTTACCAGGATGCTGGAGCGGGAGCCGGACGACCGCTGGCCGCACATGGCCGACGCGGTGGCGGCGGTGGGCAGCCCACCCAGCGAGGAGCGCGAGCCGATCCGTCGGGAAATGGCGACGCTGGCCCGGACCGGCACCGCGGCACGGATCCTCAAGGGGGTGCGGACGCCAACCAGCCCCATCCCCAGGGCCCGCCCCAGGACCCGCTCCGGATCCCTTGTCCCCGGCACGGGCGCGACAGCGCTGGCGGTGCCGCGCGCCCTCCTGTACGCCATCCCCGCCGTCCTCCTGCTGGTGGTGGCCGGATGGCTGCTGCTTCGCGGCCGCGCTCCGGCAGCCGTGCCGCCAGCCCAGCCGGCCGCCGACACCGCGGCGGCCCCGCCCCGGCCCCGGCCGTGGCAGGCGTGGCGAGCCTGCGTCTTTCGCCTCCGGGTGCCATCGCGCTCGACGTGGGAAGTACGACGCGGCTCACGGCCACGCCGCTCTCCGCCACCGGAGTGGCGGTGTCCGGTGCCGCCCTGAACTGGGCCTCCACCGACACCTCCATCGCGGTGGTGTCGCCGACCGGGGTGGTGCGGGGGGTGAGGCCGGGCGTCGCGACCCTCACGGTGCAGAGCGGCGGCAGCATGAGCGCCACGGCGGTTTCGGTGCGCGCACCACGTGCCGCTCCCCCGACGGTGCAGTCAACGCCGGCAAGTCCCGCCACGCCGGCGGTTGCTTCGGTGAACATCGTGGCGCCCGTGGAAACCCTGGGGGTGGGGGGACTGACCCGGTTGCGGGCAACCCCGCAGGATGCGGCAGGGCGTGCCGTCGGAGGGCAGGCGTTCGCCTGGACCTCGAGCGCGCCGCGCGTCGCGAGCGTGGGCGACGACGGCACGGTGACCGCGCAGGGGGCTGGCAGCGTCACCATCACGGCAACGACGGCCGGCGTGTCGCGCAGCGTGAAACTGACCGTGCTCCCCGGCCCGGTGCCAGCGGCGCGCGATACGATGGTGCCCGCGCCCGCGGCGGCTGCCACCCCTGTGCCGCCGGCTCCCCACGTGCCGAGCGCGGAGGAAACCCGCCAGAGCATCACCAATGCCCTCCAGGCGTTCAGCCAGGCCGTGGCTTCCCGGGACCTTGCGCGGCTGCGGCGGGCCTATCCCGGCATGACCGCTCCGGAAGAGCAGGCCTATCGCGAGCTGTTCGGCAGCGGCGGCCGGTTCGACTTCACGCTGACATCAGGGACACCAAGCATCCAGGATACGACGGCCGTGGTGACCGGCACGGCCCGGTATCACTACTCCGAGCCCCGGGAACTGGAGCAGGTCTTCAACTACCGGGCGGTACTCGACGGGTCGTCCGGAACCTGGCGGCTCAGTTCGATCGCCTTCGCCCAGCAATAGTCATTTTCTCAATCGGGGGGTCCATGCGCCGTCCAGCGCTCGTCGTGCTGCTGCTGCTCTGCGCCGCACCGGTCCTGCGCGCCCAGGATCAGAACCTGCGGGACCGGATCACGGGACTGTTCATCTTCGGCCCCGGCGAGGACCCGCTCTTCCTGGCCGGCACCGCCGATCCCGACAATCCGGCCTCCATCCAGGCGCACGGGAGCCATTTCGTGCCCTCGGCGGTCACCGCGAATGGCAGCCTGATCCTGTTCCTGGGCAGCGCCATTGGCGCCAATATCGGGAACCTCCCGCTCAGCGCCACCAGCAGCGGCACCACCTTCCGGCTGCAGGCCGGCGTGCCCGTGCCCACCAGCACGTCGTCCGGCCCGATCTTCGCGGAGCGGGCGCAGACCATGGGCCGGGGCCGGGTCTATGTCAGCGGGGGCGTCAGCGTCTTTCATTTCAAAAGCCTGCGCGGCGTGCCGCTGAACAACGTGCACCTGAACTTCACCCACGTGAACTCCGACTTCCCCGGCTGCGACAGCATCTTCAACGGCGACTGCTCCAGGATGGGCATTCCGCAGCTGGAGAATGACGTCATCGGGCTCGACCTGGACCTGAACCTCAATGTCCGGGCGACCACGTTCGCGCTGACCTACGGCCTGACCGACCGGATCGACATCGGCGTGGCGCTGCCGCTGGTCACCGTGTCGCTCCGGGGCGTCAGCAACGCGCAGGTCATCCCCTTCGGCCCCAGCATCGCCCACTTCTTCGCCGGCACGATCGACAACCCCGTCCTGACGGCCAGCCGGTTCGAGGAAGGATCGAGCACCGGGCCTCGGGGACGTCGCGGTCAGGGCGAAGATCGGGGTGAGCGAGTCGGCGCGGGCGCGCTTCGCCGTCCTGGCCGACGCCCGGCTCCCGACCGGGAACAAGGACAACTTCCTGGGATCGGGGAACTATGCCGTCCGCGGCGTGGGGATCGTGTCGGCACAGTTCGGCAACTTCTCTCCCCATGCCAACGTGGGTTACCTCTACCGTTCCGGCGCGCTCAACAACGACTACTTCCTGGCGACGGCCGGCTTCGACCACCTGGTCGCGCCCTGGGCGACGCTGGCGATCGACCTGGTCTCCGAGCTTCAGGTCGGGGTCAACCGGCTGCGCCTTCCCGGCACGGTGGTGTATGACGCGCCGTTCAACCGGACGGTGCAACCCAGCTCGATCCCCGACAGCCCGGACGACCTGATCAACGGCGCCATCGGGTTCAAGTTCCTCACCGGGCCCGGCCTGACCATCGTGACCAACGCGCTCATCCCGCTGAACCGGGGCGGCCTCCGGCCTGATGTGGCCTGGACCGCGAGCCTGGAATACAACTTCTAGCCGGAGCCGAGTTCGTGACCAATACGCCCAGGCGGCCACGCGTGAGCGCCGAAGTACCGATTGACCTGTCCGCGGCCGCCCGGGCCAGCTTCGAGCGATGTTGCGCGTCGGCCGATTTCATCTCCACCTTCTACAGGATTTTCTTCGAGAACTGCCCCGGGGCAGAGGCGCGGTTCGCCGGGACGGACTTCCTGCGCCAGCACCAGTTGCTGCTCCACGCCCTGCGGCTTCTCCTGCTCTACCCGAACCGGCCGGAACCGGAAGGCCACGACCTGTTGCGACGCGTCGCGGAGCGGCACAGCCGTCGCGACCTCGCCATCCCGCCGGAGATGTATCCCCCCTTCGTGGACAGCCTCATACAGGCCGTGGCGCGGTTCGATCCGGAGTTCACGCCGGTCATCGAGGACTCCTGGCGGGCCACCATCAAGGGCGGCGTGGATTACATGATGGGAAAGTACTGAGCACTAGCGAAGAGCGAAGGGCGAGTGGCGAGTGGTAAATGGTAAGTGGTAAGTGGTAAGTGGCACGTGGTAAATAGTAAGTGGTAAGTGGTAAATCGAGTGGTGGTTCCACTCGCTACTTGCCACTTGCCACTTGCCACCTACCACTCCCGACTCCCGATTGCCGACCCCCAACCGAGTGAAACCGTGATCTCCACCGCCACTACCCGCAAGCACACCCGGTTCAGTGGACATCACCTGCTTCAGGGGCTGCTGCTCTGGTATGCGGCGATGTGGGTGGTCACGGCGATCCACCCGAAATACCCGACGGACTGGATGCTGGAGAACATCCTGCCCGCGCTGTTCATCCCGCTCCTCATCTTCACGTACCGGCGCTTTCCGCTCTCCGACCTCTCCTATATCCTGATCACGGCTTTCCTGACGCTCCACGCCATCGGCGCGCATTACACCTACGCCGAGGTGCCGTTCGGCGAGTGGATGAAGGGATGGTTCGGGTTCGAGCGGAACCACTTCGACCGGCTGGTCCACTTCTCCTTCGGCCTGCTCCTGGCGTACCCGATCCGGGAGGTGTTCCTGCGCGTGGCCCACACGCGCGGGGTGTGGGCATACTACCTCCCGCTGGACGTGACCCTGGCCTTCAGCGCGGTGTATGAACTGGTCGAATGGGGGGTGGCGATGATCGTGGCGCCCGCGGCCGGCGCGGCCTACCTCGGCACGCAGGGCGACGTGTGGGACGCGCAGTGGGACATGCTGATGGCCGGCCTCGGGGCCCTGTTGTGCATGGTGATCACGGCGGGAGTGAAGGCGGTGAGGAGGCGCGCAGCGACTAGTGACTAGTGACTGGTGACTAGTGACTAGTGGTTGGACGGCTGGCTCCGTTTCCGGGCGATCAGGTGAGCAGGCGAGGTCCGTGCGAGTAGGCGGTGGTCATCCTGCGGCGGGGACCGGGGTTTCCTGCCAGGCGTAGTACATCTCCGCAGCGGTTTTCAGCAGGATGACCACGAACAGGCCGGGGAGCGGATTCCCCTGTTCCTTCAGGACAATCGCCGCGATCATGACTCCCACCACCAGGGCCGGCTGGCGGATCACGACGTGCCGCAGTTCCCACATCGCGCTGGCGGTGCGCCAGCGCCCCGGCAGGATCCAGCCCGTAATGAAGTCACGAAGCAGGAACCCGAACAGCACGGCCGCGGCAAGCAGCACGCCGGGCTGGCGCAGGTCGTGGAAGACTACCGCGAACGAGATGGGTGGATCGGCGGTCGGCCGGCGGAATGCCACGAAGATCATGACAGCCAGGCCCAGGGTCATCAGGCCGAACCCGGTCACATAGAAGGCGAGGAGTCCGAGGTGCTGGGCCCGGGTACCGGCTCGTGCCATGAGAAGCCGCACGAGGCCGAAGACCCCGAGGAAGACGATCTCCACCAGGAACAGGAGGAGGACATCGAACACCGCCCAGCCGAGCACGAGCACGCCGACGGCGTACACGGCATTGGCCAGGAGAATGGAGAGGTATGCGCGAATGACCGGTGGCTGGTGGCTGGGAATAGTGACTAGTGACTGGTGACTAGTGAGTAGTGCATTGACGGCTGGCTCCGTTCTCGATGGTCACCGCCGATCGCCGACTGCCTGGTCCTTGCTCCCGACTCCCTACTGCCTACTCCCGACTCCCTGATCCCCTCTACCTGAACCTCTCCTGCAACTTCTGCAGCGCCGCGTTTCCCGGACAGAGATCTTCATAGGGTAATTCCACCAGCGGTGTTTCCACCGTGCCGCTCTGATCATGAAAGTCGCCCCGGGATTCATCGAGGTAGAGCAGCCCGGTTGCGATCTCGCCCGCGGCCTGACTCTCCCTGAGGTATGCATACGCCCGGTCGGCATCGGTCGGGTCATAGTCCTCCGCCACCTTCCGCAGCCGCACGGTGCTGCCGTCGTGCATGGTGACGCTGGTGGAGGCGCCCTCCGCGTACTCGGCTGTGATTTCTGACCGGAGCGGGACGAGATCGGGCTCGTTCACGGGTCGATCGTGCTCGCGGGTGTAGGCGTAACTCTTGGTGCTGCCCTCGTGATCATTGAAAGTGACGCACGGTGAGATCACGTCCACGAAGGCAAAACCCCGGTGACGCAGCCCCGCCTTGAGGATGGGGACGAGCTGGTCCTTGTCGCCCGAGAAACTCCGGGCCACGAAGGTCGCGCCGAGGGTCAGCGCGAGCGGGACCGGGTCGATGGGGACCTGGAGGTTGACCTCGCCGCGCTTGGATTTCGTTCCCACATCCGCCGAGGCGCTGAACTGCCCCTTGGTGAGGCCATAGACGCCGTTGTTCTCCAGGATGTAGAGCACGCTGATGTTCCGCCGGATGGCGTGGCAGAACTGGCCGAGACCGATGGAGAGGGAATCGCCGTCGCCGCTGATGCCGATGTAGGCCAGGTCCCGGTTGGCGGCAATGGCGCCCGTCGCCACGCTGGGCATGCGTCCGTGGACGCTGTTGAAGCCGTGTGCCTCACGGACGAAATAGGTGGGTGTCTTGGAGGAGCAGCCGATGCCGCTCAGCTTCGCGATCCGGTGCGGGGGCAGGTCCAGCTCGAAGACCGCCCGGATCAATGCCGCGGTGATGGAATCATGCCCGCACCCGGCGCAGAGGGTGGACATCGTCCCCTCGTAGTCCCGGCGGGTGAGGCCCAGGGCGTTGTGCTTGAGGCCGGGGTGCCGGACCTTCGGCTTGGTGATGTAACTCATGCGACGCTGCCCTCCCGGGCCTTGAGAATGCCGTCCACGGCGTGGACCCGGCTCAGGGGAAGCCCCCCGTACCGGCGCACCGACCTGAGCTGCTCGCGCCGGGCTGAGCTCTCCAGCAGGAGCAGGTTGCGGAGCTGACCATCCCGGTTCTGCTCGATGACGTAGATCGTATCATGCCGGGCCAGGAAGTCTTCCACGGCCTGGCCGAAGGGGAACCCGCGGACCCGCAGGTAATCGAGCGGGATGCCGCGTCGGGCGAGGTCGTCCTGGGCCTCGATGACGCCGGGGTTGCAGCCGCCCAGCGAGATGATCCCCTCCCGGGCGCCGTCCACCTCCCGCAGCACCGGCTGGGGCACGGCCTCCGCCGCACCCTCAACTTTCCGCGCCAGCCGGTCGACCACCTCCACGTACTCCTCCGCGTCCTCGGTATAGGCGCCGAACTTGTTGTGCCCCGACCCGCGGGTGAAGTAGGCGCCCCTGGGGTGCACGCCGGGCAGGGTGCGGGCGGTGACCCCGTCGCCGTTGGTCTCGAGGTAGCGGTAGAACACCTCCATCTTCTCGAGGTCAGCCGCCGACAGCACCTTGCCGCGGTCAGGGCGCCGGCCGTCGTCCCAGACGAGGCGGGGGATCATCCAGTCGTTCATGCCGATGTCCAGGTCCGACAGCACGAAGACCGGGGTCTGGTACCGCTCGGCCAGGTCGAAGGCCGCCACGGAAAAGTGGAAGCACTCGAACGGGTCGGACGGGAAGAGCAGGATGTGCTTCGTGTCCCCGTGCGAGGCGTAGGCGCAGAGCATCAGGTCACCCTGCTGGGTGCGGGTGGGCATGCCCGTCGACGGCCCCGTCCGCTGCACATCGAAGAACACCACCGGGATCTCGGCGTAATAGGCCAGGCCGATGAACTCGCTCATGAGCGAGATGCCGGGGCCGCTGGTGGGGCTGAAGGCCCGGGCGCCCATCCACGCCGCCCCGATGGCGACGCCGGCGGCGGAGAGTTCGTCCTCGGCCTGCACGATGCAGTATCGCTTCTTCCCGTCCTCGTCCTTCCGGAAGCGCCCGCAGAAGGCGGCGAAGGCGTCCGTCAGGGAGGTGGCCGGGGTGATGGGGTACCACGCGGCGACGGTGGCGCCCGCGTAGACGCAGCCCAGGCCGGCGGCCGTGTTGCCGTCCATCAGGACGCTGTCCTTCGTCTTGTCCAGCGACGCAACCCGGGCCGGCAGCGGGCAGTCGAACGCCGTGCGCGCGGCCTCATAGCCGAGGCGGATGGCCGTCGTGTTGGAATCCATCAGCGCCTTCTTCTTCCCGTAGTGCTCCTGCAGCAGCGTCGCGATGACCTCCATGTCCAGGTCCAGCAGCGCCGCCAGGGCCCCGACGTAGGCGATGTTCTTCATCAGGAGCCGCGCGCGGGCCCCGCTGAAGTGCTCGTTGCAGATGTCGGAGAAGGGCAGGCCCAGGAACCTGATATCGGGTCGTGCGAGCGACGCATCGAGAGGCCACGACGAATCGTGCAGGAGCCAGCCGCCGGGCTGGACGTCGGCGACATCGCCCTTCAGCGACGCCGGGTTCATGGCGACGATCAGGTCGTATTCAGGGCTCCGGGCCGTGTAGCCCTCGCCGCTCACCCGGATCTCGTACCAGGTCGGCAGGCCCTGGATGTTGGACGGGAAGACGTTCTTGCCCGTGACCGGTACGCCCATCCGGAAGATGGTCTGCACCAGGAGGCCGTTGGCGCTGGCGGAGCCGGTTCCGTTGACCGTCGCGATCTTGAAGGCGAAGTCGTTCACGCGCCCGGCCGTGGGCGCGTGAGGCGGTGCTGGCGCTATGGAGCGGTCTGGCATGCGGTCCCTGCATAGGGAAGAAGGAGATCGAACCTCTGCATATCCCAGGCAGCGGTGGGGCATCGCTCGGCACAGAGCCCGCAGTGGACGCACAGGTCCTCGTCCTTGAGCATCAGCCGGTGGGTCTGGGGGAGCGGGCCGGAGGCGAACAGGGCCTGCTCCTGGTTGGTGGCCGGAGTGGTGAGCCGGAGGCGCAGCTCATCCTCCGTGGCGTCGGGCGTGATCGCCAGGCAATCCACCGGGCAGACGTCGATGCAGGCATCACACTCGATGCAGAGGCGGTCGGTGAAGACGGTCTGGATGTCGCAGTTGAGGCAGCGCTCGACTTCACGGGCGGTCTGCTCGGCGTCGAAGCCGAGCTCCACCTCGATGTTCAGGCGCTCGAAGCGGCGGACCAGGTCCACGTGCTGCATCTTCGCGCGGGACGCGGGATTGTAGTCGTTGCTGTAGCTCCACTGGTGGAGGCCCATCTTCTGGCTGCTGAGGGTCATCCCCTGCGGCGGGCGCTCCTCCAGCGGGATGCCCTCGCAGTGCAGGTGGATGGAGAGCGCGGCCTCGTGCCCGTGGGCCACCGCCCAGATGATGTTCTCCGGCCCCCAGGCCGCATCCCCGCCGAAGAAGACGCCGGAGCGGCTGCACTGCATGGTGGTGCGGTTCACGACCGGCATGTCCCACTTGTTGAACTCGATGCCGATGTCTCTCTCGATCCAGGGGAACGCGTTCTCCTGCCCGATGGCGAGGATCACCGCATCGCACGGCAGGATGACGGTACCGTGCACCTCCTTCTTCAGGCGACCGTCGGGGCCTTCGTGCCAGGACACCTGCTCGAATTCCATGCCGGACAGCGTGCCGTTCTCGTAGACGAACCGGACCGGGGCGTGGTTCTCCACGATCTCGATCCGCTCTTCCTCGGCGTCCTCGAGTTCCCAGTCGGAAGCCTTGAAGAGGTTGCGCGGCTTGCGCCCCATCACCTTGATGTCCGTCGCGCCGAGGCGCCGCGCGGAGCGGCAGCAGTCCATCGCCGTGTTCCCGACTCCGATGATCAGGACCCGCGGCTCGATGGCGGTGATGTGCCCGAAGTGCACCGACTCCAGCCAGTCGATCCCGATGTGGATCTTGTCGGAGTCCTGCCGGCCGGGAATGTCGAGCTCTTTTCCCCTCGGGGCGCCGCTGCCGACGAAGACGGCGTCCCAGCCCTCCTCGAGCAGGCTTGCCATGCTCCCGACAGGCGTGCTGTAGCGGACGTCCACGCCCATGTCCACGATCATCCCGATCTCCTCGTCCAGCACCTTGGGCGGGAGGCGGAAGGCGGGGATATTCGTGCGCATGAGGCCGCCGGGACGGTCCAGCTTCTCGAAGATGGTGACCTCGTAGCCGAGCGGCATCAGGTCGTTGGCGACGGCGAGCGAGGCCGGGCCGGCGCCGACGCACGCCACGCGCCGGCCGTTCTTCTCCGCCGGGGCGCGCGGCAGCTGGTCGGCGATGTCTCCCCGAAGGTCGGCGGCCACGCGCTTGAGCCGGCAGATGGCCACCGGCTTGCCGTCTACCCGGCCGCGCCGGCAGGCGGGTTCGCACGGGCGGTCGCAGGTCCGGCCGAGGATGCCGGGGAAGACATTCGATTCGCGGTTCAGCAGGTAGGCGTCGGTATAACGGCCCTGGGCGATCAGGCGGATGTACTCCGGCACGTTGGTGTGCGCCGGGCAGGCCCACTGGCAATCGACCACTTTATGGAAGTATGAAGGCCGTGTCACGTCGGTCGGCTGCATTACGGCTCCGGCACAGAGGCTTGAGGATCCCGCCGCTCCCCTCCCATCCACCACACTTGAAGTGTACGCGGGGGCTCATTGGATGTACAAGGGAGCACGGGAGTGATTTCGGACCGCAGTGGAACGAGGTCGGTCTCGACCACCGGTCGGTCGTGTTCCCGGGTGTAGGCGTAGCTCTTGGTGCTTCCCTCGTGGTCATTGAAGGTGACGCAGGGCGAGATCACGTCCACGAAGGCAAAGCCCTGGTGGCGCAGCCCCGCCTTGAGGATGGGGACGAGCTGGTCCTTGTCGCCGGAGAAACTCCGGGCCACGAAGGTCGCGCCGAGGGTCAGCGCGAGCGGGACCGGGTCGATGGGGACCTGGAGGTTGACCTCACCGCGCTTGGATTTCGTTCCCACGTCCGCCGAGGCACTGAACTGGCCCTTGGTGAGGCCATAGACGCCGTTGTTCTCCAGGATGTAGAGCACGCTGATGTTCCGCCGGATGGCGTGGCAGAACTGGCCGAGGCCGATGGAGAGGGAATCGCCGTCGCCGCTCACCCCGATGTAGGTCAGATCCCGGTTGGCGGCAATGGCGCCCGTCGCCACGCTGGGCATGCGTCCGTGGACGCTGTTGAAGCCATGCGCCTCACGGACGAAGTAGGCCGGCGTCTTGCTGGAGCAGCCGATGCCGCTCAGCTTCGCGATCCGGTGGGGTGGGAGGTCCAGCTCGAACACCGCCCGGATCAATGCGGCGGTGATGGAATCGTGCCCGCACCCGGCGCAGAGGGTGGACATCGTCCCCTCGTAGTCCCGGCGGGTGAGGCCCAGGGCGTTGTGCTTGAGGCCGGGGTGCCGGACCTTCGGCTTGGTGATATAGCTCATGCGACGCTGCCCTCCCGGGCCTTGAGGATGCCGTCCACGGCGTGGACCCGGCTCAGGGGAAGCCCCCCGTAGCGGCGCACCGACCGGAGCTGGTCGCGCCGCGCCGAGGTTTCCAGCAGAAGCAGGTTGCGGAGCTGGCCGTCGCGGTTCTGCTCGATGACGTAGATGGTGTCGTGCTTCGCCAGGAAGTCTTCCACGTCGCGTCCGAAGGGGAACCCGCGGACCCGCAGGTAATCGAGCGGGATGCCGCGGCGGGCGAGGTCGTCCTGGGCCTCGATGACCCCGGGGTTGCAGCCGCCGAGCGAGATGATCCCCTCGGTGGCACCCTCCATCTCCCGCAGTACCGGCTGGGGGACGGATTCGGCGGCGCCGGCCACCTTCCGGGCCAGGCGATCCAGCACCTCGATGTATTCATCGGCGTCCTCGGTATAGCGGCCGAACTTGTTGTGCCCCGATCCGCGGGTGAAGTAGGCGCCCCTGGGGTGCACCCCGGGCAGGGTACGGGCGGCGACCCCGTCACCGTTGGTCTCGAGGTAGCGGTAGAACACATCCATCTTCTCGAGATCGGCCGCCGACAGCACCTTGCCGCGGTCCGGGCGCCGGCTGTCGTCCCAGGCGAGGCGGGGGATCATCCAGTCGTTCATGCCGATATCCAGGTCCGACAGCACGAAGACCGGGGTCTGGTACCGCTCGGCCAGGTCGAAGGCCGCCACGGAAAAGTGGAAGCACTCGAACGGGTCTGACGGGAAGAGCAGGATGTGTTTCGTGTCGCCGTGCGAGGCGTAGGCGCAGAGCATCAGGTCGCCCTGCTGGGTGCGGGTGGGCATGCCCGTCGACGGTCCCGTCCGCTGCACATCGAAGAACACCACCGGGATCTCGGCGTAGTAGGCCAGGCCGATGAACTCGCTCATGAGCGAGATGCCGGGGCCGCTGGTGGGGCTGAAGGCCCGGGCGCCCATCCACGCCGCCCCGATGGCGACGCCGGCCGCGGAGAGCTCGTCCTCGGCCTGCACGATGCAGTATCGGTTCTTCCCGTCCTCGTCCTTCCGGAGGCGCCCGCAGAAGGCGACGAAGGCGTCCGTCAGGGAGGTGGCCGGGGTGATGGGATACCACGCGGCGACGGTGGCGCCCGCGTAGACGCAGCCCAGGCCGGCGGCCGTGTTGCCGTCCATCAGGATGCTGTCCTTCGTCTTGTCCAGCGGCGCAACCCGGGCCGGCAGCGGGCAGTCGAACGCCGTGCGCGCGGCCTCGTAGCCGAGGCGGATGGCCGTCGTGTTGGAATCCATCAGCGCCTTCTTCTTCCCGTAGTGCTCCTGCAGCAGCGTCGCGATGACCTCCATGTCCAGGTCCAGCAGCGCCGCCAGGGCCCCGACGTAGGCGATGTTCTTCATCAGGAGCCGCGCGCGGGCCCCGCTGAAGTGCTCGTTGCAGATGTCGGAGAAGGGCAGGCCCAGAAACGTGATGTCGGGCCGGTGGAGCGCCGGGTCCAGGGGCCAGGTGGAGTCGTGCAGCAGCCAGCCTCCCGGCTGGACATCGGCAATGTCCCGCTTGAGCGACGCCGGGTTCATGGCCACGATCAGGTCGTATTCCGGGCTCCGGGCCGTGTAGCCCTCGCCGCTCACCCGGATCTCGTACCAGGTCGGCAATCCCTGGATGTTGGACGGGAAGACGTTCTTGCCCGTGACCGGCACGCCCATCCGGAAGATGGTCTGCACCAGGAGGCCGTTGGCGCTGGCGGAGCCGGTCCCGTTGACCGTCGCGATCTTGAAGGCGAAGTCGTTCACGCGCCCGGCCGTGGGCGCGTGAGTCGGTGCTGGCGCTATGGAGCGGTCTGGCATGCGGTCCCTGCATAGGGAAGAAGGAGATCGAACCTCTGCATATCCCAGGCAGCGGTGGGGCATCGCTCGGCACAGAGCCCGCAGTGGACGCACAGGTCCTCGTCCTTGAGCATCAGCCGGTGGGTCTGGGGCAGCGGGCCGGAGGCGAACAGGGCCTGCTCCTGGTTAGTGGCCGGGGTGATGAGCCGGAGGCGAAGCTCGTCCTCCGTGGCGTCGGGCGTGATCGCCAGGCAATCCACCGGGCAGACGTCGATGCAGGCATCACACTCGATGCAGAGGCGGTCGGTGAAGACGGTCTGGATGTCGCAGTTGAGGCAGCGCTCGACTTCACGGGCGGTCTGCTCGGCGTCGAAGCCGAGCTCCACTTCGATGTTCAGGCGCTCGAAGCGGCGGACCAGGTCCACGTGCTGCATCTTCGCGCGGGACGCGGGATTGTAGTCGTTGCTGTAGCTCCACTGGTGGAGGCCCATCTTCTGGCTGCTGAGGGTCATCCCCTGCGGCGGGCGCTCCTCCAGCGGGATGCCCTCGCAGTGCAGATGGATGGAGAGCGCGGCCTCGTGCCCGTGGGCCACCGCCCAGATGATGTTCTCCGGCCCCCAGGCCGCATCCCCGCCGAAGAAGACGCCGGAACGGCTGCACTGCATGGTGGTGCGGTTCACGACCGGCATGTCCCACTTGTTGAACTCGATGCCGATGTCTCTCTCGATCCAGGGGAACGCGTTCTCCTGTCCGATGGCGAGGATCACCGCATCGCACGGGAGGATGACGGTGCCGTGCACCTCCTTCTTCAGGCGACCGTCAGGGCCTTCGTGCCAGGACACCTGCTCGAATTCCATGCCGGACAGCGTGCCGTTCTCGTAGACGAACCGGACCGGGGCGTGGTTCTCCACGATCTCGATCCGCTCCTCCTCGGCGTCCTCGAGTTCCCAGTCGGAAGCCTTGAAGAGATGGCGCGGCTTGCGCCCCATCACCTTGATGTCCGTCGCGCCGAGCCGCCGGGCGGAGCGGCAGCAGTCCATCGCCGTGTTCCCGACTCCGATGATCAGGACCCGCGGCTCGATGGAGGTGATGTGCCCGAAGTGCACCGACTCCAGCCAGTCGATCCCGATGTGGATCCGGTCGGAGTCCTGCCGGCCGGGAATGTCGAGCTCCTTTCCCCTCGGGGCGCCGCTGCCGACGAAGACGGCGTCCCAGCCCTCCTCGAGCAGGCTTGCCATGCTCCCGACAGGCGTGCTGTAGCGGACGTCCACGCCCATGTCCACGATCATCCCGATCTCCTCGTCCAGCACCTTGGGCGGGAGGCGGAAGGCGGGGATATTCGTGCGCATGAGGCCGCCGGGACGGTCCAGCTTCTCGAAGATGGTGACCTCGTAGCCGAGCGGCATCAGGTCGTTGGCGACGGCGAGCGAGGCGGGGCCGGCGCCGACGCACGCCACGCGCCGGCCGTTCTTCTCCGCCGGGGCGCGCGGCAGCTGGTCGCCGATCTCTCCCCGAAGGTCGGCCGCCACGCGCTTGAGGCGGCAGATGGCCACCGGCTTGCCGTCTACCCGGCCGCGCCGGCAGGCGGGTTCGCAGGGGCGGTCGCAGGTACGGCCGAGGATGCCGGGGAAGACGTTCGATTCGCGGTTCAGCAGGTAGGCGTCGGTATAACGGCCCTGGGCGATCAGGCGGATGTACTCCGGCACGTTGGTGTGCGCCGGGCAGGCCCACTGGCAATCGACCACTTTATGGAAGTATGAAGGCCGTGTCACGTCGGTCGGCTGCATTACGGCTCCGGCACAGAGGCTTGAGGATCCCGCCGCTCCCCCTCCCATCCACCACACTTGAAGTGTACGCGGGGGCTTGTTGGATGTACAAGGGAGCAGAACGAAGGTGAAGGGGTGGTGAAGGGGGGATGAAGAGAGGATGGGACGGGGCAGGCAGCAGGCGGCAACGGGCGGCCCAGGACACGAGGATGGGCCGCCCGATCAGGGTGATGTACGAAGATATGGACGCAGGTCTGGCGGAAACCGTGCGGGCTGGTGTTCGTATGAGACCGAACCTGTCCTTCCGCCAACTCCTCCCCTGGGGGTACCATGGCTCGTCCACTGTCTCTCCTCGTCATTCTGGCCGGCCTGCTGCCGGCCGGGCCCGTGGCGGCACAGTCTGCCGAATCCGAAGTCCTCGGAGCGGTCCATTCGCTGTTCGATGCCATGAGGGCCAGGGACACTGTCGCCATGGCCGCTGCGATGGACAGTGCGGCGCGGTTTACCCTTCGCCGGCCCACGCCGGAGGGCCTGCGGTCGCCGTGCTCACCGGTACCCAGTTCGTCGAGGCGCTCTCGCGGCCGGCCATCCGACCATCGACGAGCGTATCCGGAACCCGGTCGTCCAGGTGGACGGCCCGCTGGCCACCGTCTGGACGGAATACCAGGTGGTGATCGAGGGGAAGTTGAGTCACTGCGGCACTGACGCCTTCCACCTGGTGCGCCGGAACGGGGCGTGGAAGATCCTGAACGTCAGCGACACGTTCCGCCGGGAGGGCTGCGGAGAGATCTGGTGACTGCCGCCGCGTTCAATCCCGACAGCAGATCCCCCGGGCCTTGACGGCTCCCGGGAGAACCTGTCTTCCGATACCCGATACCCGATACCCGATACCCCATGCCCATTCTCCATCCCGTCACCAGCCCCGTCCCGGAACTCACCGGTGAAATGGCGCGTTCGCCCCTGGCGGACAGCGGGAAGAAGGACCTGCGCGAACGGCTGGACAATCTGACGGAGAAGGTCGACGACCTGCAGCAGGCCCTGTATGCCGAAGGCCGGCGGTCGCTCCTGGTGGTGTTCCAGGCCCGGGACGCGGGAGGGAAAGACGGCTGCATCCGCAAGGTGTTCGGCCCGCTCAATCCGCAGGGGGTCCGGGTCACCAGCTTCAAGGCGCCGTCAACCGAAGAGCTGGCGCACGATTATCTCTGGCGGATCCATGCGGCCGTGCCGGCAAAGGGGATGATCGGCGTGTTCAACCGCTCCCACTACGAGGATGTGCTCGTCGTACGAGTCCACAACCTGGTACCGGAGGCGGTATGGCAGCCCCGCTATGAACAGATCAACGCGTTCGAGGAGATGCTTTCGGCGAGTGGGGTCGCCATCATCAAGTTCTATCTCCACGTGAGCCGGGAGGAGCAGCGCGACCGCCTGCTCAAGCGGCTGGACAAGCCGTCCAAGAACTGGAAGTTCAACCGGGATGACCTGAAGGAACGGGCGCTCTGGGAGGAGTACGACGAGGCCTACCTGGACATCCTGAACCGCTGCAGTACGCCAACGGCACCGTGGTACCTGGTGCCGGCGGACGATAAGCCCGCGCGGGACGTGCTGGTGGCGGAGGTGATCCTGGAGACATTGCAGCGGATGGGTCCGAAATTTCCGAAGCTGATGAGGCGGAGCTGGAGGAGGGGAGGGAGAGGTTGAAGGGGGAGAGCAGGGGGAGCAGGGAGTAGGCAGTAGGGAGTAGGGAGTCGGCAGTCGATAGTAGGTAGTCGGACATAGCGCACTGGGCAGTGAAGCAGGGCCGGCGGCCACACGAGCCCCACTTGCTACTTGCTACTTCCTACTCCCTACTGCTACTGCCTCTCCCCGGTCAGCCTCGCCACCCGCCTCTTCACGTCATTGATCTGGGGCAGGAGCGATGGATCGGCCGAGGACCAGAGATCCAGAAAGCTCCGGTAGTGCTCGAGGGCCTTTGCCGGGTCCCGGTCTTCGTAGTATCCGCCGAGCCAGCGATGGGCCGGTGCGAGTGTCTGGCGGTTGTTGAGGTACCACAACGGATCCCGCCGCTGGACGAGCCGTTCGAGCTCGACCGCCGCCGAGTCGCGTTCGCCGGCCGCTTCCCAGGCCCTGGCGGCGGCGGCTTCGTCACAGAAGAAGCAGTTGATGTCCGTCCGTTCGCGATACAACTGCACCGCCTCCAGCGGCCGGCCACGCGCCATGGCGAGGTCAGCCTCGGCGGAAGGCAGCGCCGCGTTCTGCCCGGCGGAGACCTTCCGGGACGGCGCGCGCGTACTCCCGGAGGAGCGCGACACTCCGGGATGTGTCGCCGATCATCGTGTAGAACCGTGCCAGCGGCGTGTAGGGGCGGTTGGCCGGCGGCAGGCTGTCGAGCGGATAGCGCGCCAGCGCTTCGGCGACATGGCGTCGCGCCGTGGCGGTGTCGTCCATGAGCCTGATGCGGAGCATGGCGCGTTCCACCGAGGTGCCGAGTACGTCCGGGCGTTGTCTCGGGCCTCTTCCCGGCTCATGATTTGCCGCAACTGATCGTCGGCATCCGTGAGCCGGCCATGGAGTTCGGCGCGTGCCGCCTGGTTGTAGCCGGCGATGAATCGCTGTCCGGGGTCGTCGGACGCCTCGAGTTCGCGCGCGAAGGCTTCCGCGCTGTCCCCATCGTCCTGCCAGGCGGCAAGGATCATCCGCATCCGCGTGAGCGGGTCTGACCCGGGAGCAATGGCGGCGTAGCGCTCCAGGACATTCCGTGCCTCATCCACCTTCCCCAGGGCCAGCTTCGCCTGCATCAGGTTGGCGTATCCGGTCCAGTGGTTGTCAACGGCGGCGGCACGGGTCAGCAGCGACTCAGCCGTAGCGAACTCCCGTCGATTGCCATATTCGATCGAGAGGTTGTTGAGGGCGGTGTTGTTTTCCGGGTCGATGTCCAGCAGGGAACGATAGGCTGCGATGACCCGCTCCGGCTGGTAGTCCACCGTGGAGTAGTAATAGCCTTCAGCCAGGTAGCGTTCCTTCCGGGGGAGACGTTCCCGGTGCACGAATGCCCGGCTGGCCGCGTCCACCACGGCGTCCTGGCTGCCCGCGGAGTTTGCACGGATGACCGCGAGCTTGCGCCATGCCATCGCGAATGCCGTGTCGATGCTTGTCGCCTCTTCGAGCAACCCGATGGCGGCCGGGGCGTCGCCCCGGGCCTCGAGGCGAATGGCCTGGGTATAGCGCTCCAGCGCCTCGAGTGATGCCGTGCTCACGTCCTCCAGTGGCTCCGCGTCCCGGATGCTCTTGAGCGACTCGCCGATCCGCTCGCGGAGCTTGCCGGAGAGTCGGTCAATGGCAGCAATGAGCGCGCCCGGGTTCTCCGCGGTCTCCCGCTGCGCCACCAGCACGGCGCCATCCTCACTCGAGAGAATCGTGGCCGAGAGGACGTAGCCCTCGCCCACCGGGCTGATCTCGCCGGTCACGATGGCCTTGGCTCCTTCACGCTCGGCAATCTCCCGCGCGAGCGCCAGGTCCATCGGGCTGTCCGTGCTGCGCTGCATCCGGGTCAGGGCCGCCGAGATATCGGCCGGGTCGAGCAGCCGGATCACCGGTGACTGGGCCAGATCGATCCGCAACGCCTCAGTGACGGAGCGGGCGAGCGTGGAATCGGAGGTCCGGTTCGTGAAGTCCGCCAGCACGAGGCGGTCCCGGTCGCCGATGGCGCCGGACGCCATCAGGGTGCCGACCGGGCCGATACCGAGCGAGCGCATCGCCATGTAGCCGCCGACCGCGAGCGCCAGCACCACGAATGCGCCGACGCCGCCCAGCACCGCGCGCTTCCAGGTGAAGAGCCGTCTCCAGCCTGCCCGGCCGGCGCTCGGAGTATGCGAGGTGACGCGCTTCCGCTCGACGTGCCCGGTCAGCAGCATGATCGGGAGGCCCGCCGCCAGCAGGATACCCGCCGCCAGCATCACCCAGTCCGGGAGCCCGACCCATTGCACCGCGAGGAAGACGAGGGCGAGGACCACTGCCGCGGACAGGCCGAACAGGATGGCCACCCGAAGCGGACGCGCACCGGGAGCGCTGCGGGGCGCCGTGGCAACGGCCTCCACCGGACGAGTTCCGGTAGGCGTGATCCCGCCGCTGGAGACCGCGTAGCCCTCGAGCGCCGGAGCCAGGTCGTCCGCGCTCTGCCAGCGGTCGGCCGCGCGCTTCTCCAGGCAACGCATGATGATGGCCTGGAGGCCCTCGGGGACGGTCTGCCGATGGGCGGCGATCGGGTCCGGCGCCTGGGTGACGTGCGCGGCCAGCACGGACTGCGGGTTGTTCCCCACGAAGGGTGGCCGGCCGCAGAGCATCTCGTAGGCCATGACGCCGACGGCGTAGATGTCGGCGCGGTGGTCGGTGTGCGGGTCGGCGCTGGCCTGCTCGGGCGCCATATAGGTCGGTGTGCCGAGGGCCACGCCCATCGAGGTGAGGGAGTGCTTGCCGCTCTCGGCCACGGCCTTGGCCACGCCGAAGTCCGTGACCAGGGCGTGCTTCCGGGCCAGCATCACGTTCTCGGGCTTGATGTCGCGGTGCACGATGCCGCGACTGTGGGCGTACTCCAGCGCGTCCACGACCTCGCGGAGGATACGTACTACCTCACCAACGGGCAGTTCCCCCTCGCGCTCGAGCTTCTGGCGGAGGGACTCGCCGTCGATGTACGGCATGATGTAGTAGAGCAGGTCCCCCGATGCGCCCGCGGAGAGGAGCGGGACGACGTGCGGATGCTGCAGACTGGCTGCGAGCAGGATCTCCCGCCGGAAGCGGTCCACGCTGACGCCGGCGGCCATCTCTGGTGGAAGGACCTTGATGACGACCTGGCGGCCAAGCTCGACCTCATCAGCCAGGAAGACACGGCTCATGCCCCCGCCGCCCAGCTCCCGCACGATGCGGTACTGGCCGCCGATGACGGCCTGCAGGCGGACTTCGAGGTCGCGCTCGTCGGTCAATGGGACTCCGGGGGTTAATCGCGACAGGATGCCGGGCCGTCGCCTGCCTCTACTCCCTACTCTCTACTCTCTACTCCCCACTTGCCACTTGCCACTCGCTGCTGTTCTCAGTTCGCGCCCTCTTCCAGGATGAGATACGTGTGCGAATTCCCCTGGTCGAAGTGCACGGTCCTGGACCCGAGGACGTTCTCGATGGCAAAGTCCAGGATCGAGTCGGGTGTGGTCACGGTCAGGCCGAGGACGATCTGCCGTCCGGGGAACTGGGGCAGGCCACTCGGCAGGATCCAGTTTTCGTAGTCGAGCGTGTAGCCGGGCTTGACGAAGCTGAAGCCTGCGTCCAGTTCAGGCACCAGTTCGGGTGGCACGATGCCGGGCCCCTGTTCGGCGGGCCACTTGCCGGTGGATGCATGATAGCCGTACGCGGCGATCTTGACCGCATGGAAATCCCCGGCGACTCGCGCCGCCTCCGCCCGCTGGCGGAGATTGTGATAGCGCGGGAGGGCGATCGTCGCGACAATCCCGATGATCAGCATGACGATCAGGATCTCGAGAATCGTGAAGCCGCGCCGAGCGCTCATGGACGCCGGGCCGGTTGCAGGACGGTCATGCTGTTTCCCAGGAAGGTGTCCAGCGGGTCGCCCGAGTGAAGGCGGATCTCAGCCCCCGGCGGGCCGCCGGAGAGTTCCCATCCGTCCGGGGCGACGGTGGAGTATCGGAGGCCCTCCACGGCTTCCCCGGTCTCCTCCAGGCTGGCCGGCAGGTGCCCCCGCTCGCGCCGGAAGCCCTCGAGCTGCTGCGCCTGGATGAACATGGCCAGCCGGAGCCCCGCCTCGGTCACCGCCGGCGGCACCGGCTCCGCCACGGGAGGGTGGACCCACGCGGGCGGCGACACGAGCAGCCAGGTCAGTACGGCACCGAGGGCCAGGGCAACCACCAGCCGCGCGGCGCGGGCTGCGCGACCCGCATTCCGGCGGCGCGCCTCCCACTCGTCGTTTCGCGCGCGCCGCGCGGTGCTGAATTCCTCCAGCAGGCGCCGGCGTTCAGCGTCCGTCGAGCGTTTCGCATCGTGCGGTCCGGTCATGTCAGGGTTCCCTGGCTCAGTCCGTCACCCGCTCATCGGCGAGCGCCCGCGTGATCTGATCGGGAAAGCGACGCACGTCGATCGGTTTGGTGATGTATCCGTTGAACCCGGACTGCAGCGCGCGCTCCCGGTCGCCGGACATGGCGTGTGCCGTCAGCGCGACCACCCGCAGATCGGGATAGCCCCCCTCACGGATTTCCTGGAGCAGGGCAAAGCCGTCCCGGCCAGGGAGCTGGATGTCCATGAGGATGAGCTCCGGCTCTTCCTCGCGGATGGCCTCGAGCAGGCCTTCGCCACTGGTCAGTGCGCGGAGGACGTGCCCGCGCATCCGGAGCACCGCCTGGAAGAGCTTCATGTTGTCCGGGCTGTCTTCGACGATCAGCAGACGTGCCACCGGGCCTCGTGACGTTCGGGTGCCGGACGGAGTACGGCCGCCGCGCAGGCGGTAATGTCCATTGAGGTGAACTTCACACCTAAGTACCATTATATCAGCAACTTTGCAATTGGACGAGGGCTCCCGCCCGACGGTTTCCTCCTCTTCCACCTCGTGATGCGGCCCGACACACTCACCGTCATCGGACTCGGCGCGATCGGCGGCTCGATCGCCTGGCAGGCGCGTCGCGCCGGCGTGCGCCGCGTGATCGGTTACGCCGACCGCCCCGCCGATGGTCACCGTGCCCTCAAGGCCGGGGCCATCAGTGACCTGGCGGACACCCTGGCCAAGGCCGTGCGGGACTCGGATCTGGTGGTGCTGGCCGCGTCCCCCGAGGCAAACCTCGCGCTGGTGGCGAGACTTGCCCGGCGCCTGCCCGCCGCCGCACTGATGAGTGATGTCGGGAGCGTGAAGGCGCCCATGCTCGATGCCGCGCGGACGGCGGGTATGGCGGAGCGCTTTGCGGGTGGCCATCCCATGGCGGGCACGGAGGTGCCGGGCTTCGACGGGGCGCGCCCCGACCGGTTTCGTGGCGCGGTCGTGTATGTCTGCCCCACCGGCGCCGAGGGCGACCAGGCCGCACGGGAAGTCATGGATTTCTGGGAGAGCTGTCTCGAGGCCCACCCGGTGCTGATCGACGCAGAGGCCCACGACCGCCAGCTCGCCTGGACCAGCCACCTCCCCCAGGCCGTCGCCAGCGCGCTTGCGGTCTCCCTCGAAGCGAGCGGCTCGGCCGGGGCGACGTTCGGCCCGGGCGCACGCGATACTACCCGCCCGGCCGCCGGAAGCCCCGAGTTCTGGACCGAGGTCTTCCTGCAGAACGCCCATGCGCTCGACCAGGCGCTGGCCGGCACGGGCGAGCAGCTGGAGCGCCTCCGGGGCCTCGTGGCCCGGGGCGACCGTACCGGGCTCCGGGAGTTCCTGGAACGGGGCGCCGGGTTCCGGCGGAGGCTGCCCGAGTGATCGTCGCGGGAGAGGTCCGGGTGCCCGGCGACAAGAGCATCACGCACCGGGCCCTGCTCTTCGCCGCGCTGGCGCCGGGCACCTCCCACCTCGGCGGCGCGCTGACGTCACTGGATGCCCGCGCCTCGGCCCGCGTGCTGCGGCAGCTGGGCGCCGACGTGAGCCCCCTCCGCGAAGGGCAGGTGGTCCGCATCTCCGGGCATCGCCGCTTCCGCAAACCCGGGAGTACGCTGCACTGCCGGAACTCCGGCACGACCGCCCGCCTGCTCCTGGGCGCGCTCGCTGCCCATCCGTTTGCCGCCCGTCTCACGGGCGACGGGTCGCTCCGGCGCCGGCCGATGCGGCGGGTCACCGACCCGCTCACCACGATGGGCGCCCGGTTCGCGGGCCCGGACCCTGATCATCTCCCGCTCACCGTGCGGGGTGGCCGGCTGCGGCCCCTCGAGTACGACCTGCCCGTTTCCAGCGCGCAGATCAAGAGCGCGCTCCTGCTCGCGGGGGTGATGGGAGAGGTGCCGGTCCGCCTGACCGAGCCGTCCGGCCGTTCCAGGGACCACACCGAGCGTATGCTCCGGGCATTCGGGTTTGCGATCGAGGAGCGTGCGGGCAGGATTCACTTCCTGCCGGGGGGTCGCATCACGCCGTTCGACCTCCAGGTGCCGGGCGACCCGAGTTCGGCGGCCTTCCTCGTGGGAGCGGCCCTGCTCGCCTCCGGCGGGGAACTGCGAATCCGGGGCGTCGGCCTCAACCCCACGCGCACGGGGTTCCTGGACGTCGTGAGGCGGATGGGCGCCGCAGTGACGGCGGAGAATCAGCACGAGGATGGCGGCGAGCCGGTGGGAGACCTGCTCGTCCGGCCGTCCGGCCTCGAGGCGACCACCGTCGGACCGGAGGAGATTCCCGCCCTGATTGACGAGATTCCGATGCTGGCGGTCCTCGCCAGCCGGGCGCGGGGGACGAGCCGGTTCCGGCAGGTTGGTGAACTGCGGGTCAAGGAGAGCAACCGGCTGGAACTGATCGCGGACAACCTGCGACGGCTTGGCGGGCAGGCCGAGGTCCAGGGGGAGGACCTGGTGGTTCAGGGCGGGGACGAGCCGCTTCGCGGCCGGGTCCGGACAGCCGGGGACCACCGGCTGGCGATGGCGTTCGCGACGCTCGCCATGGTCGATGGGGCGCGCGTCCGGGTGGACGACCCCGATGCCGCCCTGGTGAGCTTTCCCGACTTCGCCGGCGTGTTCCGGTCCATTCAGCGGAAGGGGTGACATGGCCAGCCGCGTGATCGCGATTGACGGCCCTTCAGCCTCGGGCAAGTCCAGCACGGCCCGCGCCGTGGCGCATGCGCTGGGGTTCAGCCACCTGGACAGCGGCGCGCTCTACCGTGGCGTGACACTGGTGGCCCTCCGGGAGGCCGGGGTCGGTGACCCGCTCACGGACCGGGAGCCCGGTGAGATCCTGCGGGCCGCGGAGGACCGGGGGCTCATGCTGCAGCCGGACGGGGTGGGGTTCGCCACCTATCTCGAGGGTATCCCGGTCGAGGACGTGATCCGGGCCGGGGACGTGACCAGTCGCGTCTCGGAGATTGCGGCGGTCCCGGTGGTGCGGGAGTGGGTCAACGCACGGCTCCGGGACCTGGTGCGGGCGGGCAGCGACGTGGTGGTGGACGGCCGCGATATCGGCACGGTGGTGTTCCCCGCCGCCGGGCTCAAGGTGTTCCTCACCGCCAGTCCCTCCATCCGGGCGGAGCGAAGAATCCTCCAGCGGGGGGACGAGGTGGAGCCGGACCGCCTGCGCGAGGAATCCGACCGGCTGGAGGCGCGGGACCGGGCCGATGCCGCGCGGGAGGTGGCCCCCCTCCGAATGGCGCCGGATGCCATCCCGCTGGACGGCACGGGCCTGACCTTCCAGGAGCAGGTGGACCGGATCGTGGGGCTGGCCAGGGAGAGGTTCGGGACGACGGGGAATGGGGAGTAGGGAGTAGGGAGTAGGCACTAGGCGCCGTCACCTGCTGCCTCTCCCTGCTGCCTGCTCCTTCTCCCTATTGCCTCCCGCCTCCCCCTTGAACCACACCCCACCGCCAGCTAACTTCCATTGCTTGCCCCCGGCACCCGGCCGGACGGCAGGCCTGACCCCAGCCCGCTCCGGAGCATTGGCGCGGTCGATACCAGAGGATTCCCCCCGCGCATGCTCGAAAACGCCTCCTACGAAAAGATCACCTCCCCGACCGGCCTCCGCGTCCGCCCCGACCTGGTGGACGAGGATTATTCCGCGGAGGAGTACGAACAGCTTCTCTCCCTCTATGAAGAGACCATGGCGTCCATCGCCGAGGGGGAGATCGTCAAGTCACGCGTGCTCCGCGTGACGGAGAATGCCGTCATCCTGGACGTGGGTTTCAAGTCCGAGGGGGCGGTGCCGCTGGACGAGTTCACCGACCCGTCGGAACTCAAGGAAGGCGACGAGATCGAAGTCTTCCTCGAGCACCTCGAGGACAACGAGGGTGCGGTCGTCCTGTCCAAGAAGAAGGCCGACTTCATGCGTGTCTGGGAGAAGATCCGCCAGGCGCATGAGAATGACGAGCCGGTCGAGGGCACCCTGGTCAAGAAGATCAAGGGCGGCGTGGTGGTGAACCTGATGGGGGTCGACGCGTTCCTCCCGGGCAGCCAGATCGCGCTGCGCCGGGTGCCGAACATCGACGAACTCCTGGGCGAGACCTACCACTTCAAGATCATCAAGCTCAACAAGCGCCGGCGGAACATCGTGGTGAGCCGCCGGGTGATCCTGGAGCACGAGCGCGCGCACAAGCGCGAGTACCTGATGAAGGAGCTCGAGGTCGGCCAGGTGCGGAAGGGCGTGGTCAAGAACATCACGGACTTCGGCGCCTTCATTGACCTGGGCGGCGTGGACGGCCTGCTCCACATCACCGACATGTCCTATGGCCGGGTATCGCACCCGTCCGAGGTGGTCAAGATCGGTGACGAGGTCGAGGTGAAGGTCCTCGATATCGACTGGGAGCGCGAGCGCATCAGCCTCGGCATGAAGCAGCTGCAGGAGTACCCGTGGCAGAACGTCGCCGAGAAGTACCCGGTCGGGACGCGGGTGCAGGGCAAAGTCGTCTCGATCACCAACTACGGCGCTTTCGTGGAGCTGGAGCCGGGCATCGAGGGCCTCGTCCACATCTCCGAGATGAGCTGGACCCGCAACGTCCGCCACCCGTCGAAGGTGGTGAGCATCGGCGAGACCATCGAGGCCGTGGTGCTCAAGGTGGACGAGGGCGAGGAGAAGATCAGCCTCGGCATGAAGCAGACCGAGGCCGATCCGTGGGTCACCCTGCCGCTCAAGTATCCGGTGAGCAGCACGATCACGGGCAAGGTTCGCAACCTGACCAGCTTCGGCGCCTTCGTGGAGATCGAGCCGGGCATCGACGGCCTGATCCACATCTCGGACATGTCCTGGACCAAGCGGATCCAGCATCCGAGCGAGGTGGTCAAGAAGGGCGACACGGTCAACGTGGTCATCCTGAACATCGATCCCGATGCCAAGCGGATCAGCCTCGGCCTCAAGCAGGCGGAGGAGGACCCGTGGCTCAAGATCGGCGAGAACTATCCGGTCGACACCGAGCTGTCGGGCACCGTCACCCGCCTGATGGACAAGGGCGTGGTGGTGGACCTCGGGAACGACATCGAGGGCTTCGTGCCGATGTCCCAGCTCGGCGTGCCGGACCTGCAGAACCCGGGCGACGCGGTGCAGGAAGGCCAGCCCGTGGAGCTCAAGGTGCTCGAGGTGGACCCGATCCACCACCGGATCGTGCTGGCGGTGCTCTCCATCGGCGAGATGCCGGCGGACTACGTGCCGAAGGCACACCTCCCGGTCGAGGATTCCGAGGGCGAGGACGACGAGTCCGGCTCCGACGAGCCCCGGGCAGACGAGCCGGCGGACGCGGAAGCGTCCACCGAGGAAGCGCCTGCCGAAGGCTGAGTCCGTCGCAGGCCGGCAAACGAACCCCCGCCATCCGTCATGGGTGGCGGGGGTTCTCGCGTTGGGCATCCAACACTGAAAACCGCAGAGGCGCAGAGGACGCGGAGACGGTTCCGTAGTCAGGCGGAGAGCGGGGGTCTTCGTTTCCGGGCATAACAGCCTCACCACGGAGGGCACGAAAGACACGAAGGTGATTTATGTGTTCACCAGCCGGCGGATGCCCCGTGTCATCGTCACGGCGTTGAAGTTCAGCAGGAGACCAAGAGGTAGCCCGGCAATCCGGAGGTAGGTCAGGACCTGGGCCAAATGGACCGGAAGGAGCTTCTCCACGGATTTGATCTCAAGCAGGACAAGGTTGTCGACAATAATGTCCGCCCGGAAGGCACAATCGACCTGCTCTCCCGCGTACTCCATTCTCATGCCGACCTGGCGCCTGAACGGGAGGTCCTGTCGAGACAGCTCATGGCACAGGCAGGTTTCGTAAGCCGACTCCAGAAGGCCCGGCCCCAGTTGCCGATGGACCCGAATAGCGGCTCCGATGATGATGGACGAGTATCGATCGGCGCGCGACAGGTTATCGGAATTGGCGGACCCTTCCTGCGTTCTCATCAGCTAACCGTACAGCCAGGGCGACAGCCGGCGGACACCCTGCTGCCGCGGCGCGTACCACAATCACTTCGTGTTCTCTGTGCCCTTTGTGGTGAGGCCGTGGCGGAGGCTGCCTGTCCGCGCATTTACCCGTGGCGACTTATATTGCCCGTCCTATGCCAGACCCCCGCACCGCCCTCGATGAACTGCACCGCCGCCAGGCCTCGGCCGAGACCGGGGGCGGGGAGCACCGGATCATCCAGCAGCACAAGAAGGGCAAGCTCACCGCGCGTGAGCGGCTGGACCTCCTGCTCGACGACGGGTCGTTCGTGGAGCTGGACCGCTACGTCGTCCACCGCGCGACGGACTTCGGGCTCGCGGAGGAGCAGTATCCCGGCGACGGCGTCGTCACCGGCTACGGCCGCGTGGACGGCCGGCCGGTGTACGTCTTCAGCCAGGACTTCACCGTCTTCGGTGGCTCGCTCTCCGAAACCCACGCGGAGAAGATCTGCAAGGTCATGGACCTGGCCGTGCGGAACGGCGCGCCGCTGATCGGCCTCAACGATTCCGGCGGCGCCCGGATCCAGGAGGGCGTGGCCTCGCTCGGCGGGTACGCCGACATCTTTCTCCGGAACACCCTGGCCAGCGGCGTGGTCCCGCAGATCAGCGCGGTCCTCGGCCCCTGTGCGGGCGGGGCGGTGTACAGTCCGGCAATCACCGACTTCGTCTTCATGGTCCGCGGGGTGAGCTACATGTTCGTCACCGGCCCCAACGTCGTGAAGACGGTGACGCACGAGGAAGTGACCTTTGACGACCTGGGGGGCGCCGACATCCACGGTGGCACGAGTGGCGTTGCCCACTTCGTGCACGACTCGGAGCCCGAGTGCCTCGCGGCCATCCGGACCCTGCTCAGCTTCCTGCCCTCCAACAACCTGGACGAGGCGCCGGTCCTGGAAGGGACCGATCCGGTGGACCGGCGGGACGAGGCGCTGCTGGACGTGATCCCCGCGGCTCCCTCCACTCCCTACGACATGCTTGACGTGATCCGCCCCGTGGTCGACGATCGTGAGTTCGTCGAGGTGCACCGCGACTTCGCCGGGAACATCCTGACCGGCTTCGCCCGGCTCGCCGGCCGTCCCGTCGGCGTGATCGCCAACCAGCCGGCGGTCCTGGCGGGGGTGCTGGACATCAACGCCTCCACCAAGGCCGCTCGTTTCATCCGGTTCTGTGATGCCTTCAACGTCCCGCTCGTCACCTTTGTGGACGTGCCCGGCTTCCTGCCGGGGGTGGCCCAGGAGCACGGGGGCATTATCCGGCACGGAGCCAAGCTGCTCTATGCCTACTGCGAAGCCACCGTGCCGAAGCTGACGGTGATCACGCGGAAGGCCTACGGCGGCGCCTACGACGTGATGAGCAGCAAGCACATCCGGGGCGACCTGAACCTGGCCTGGCCCTCGGCGGAGATCGCAGTCATGGGCCCGAAAGGCGCGGTGGAAATCCTGTTCAAGAAGGAGATCGAACAGGCGACGAACCGGGAGGAAGAGACCGAGCGACGCATCGCGGAGTACACCCGCCTCTTCGCCCATCCGTACGCGGCCGCCGAGCGCGGCTTCGTGGACGACGTGATCGACCCGCGGGACACCCGGCCTCGACTGATCGACGCGCTGGCCACCCTGGTGACCAAGCGGGACCGCAACCCGCCGAAGAAGCACGGGTGCATGCCGTTGTGAGTGACTAGTGACTGGTGACTAGTGACTAGTGGGTGACTGGCACGGGGGCGTGACCGAAAAGAACGAAGCCCGGGAAGAAGACGGCACCAGCCCTGAGACACTAATCACTACTCACCAGTCACTAATCACTGCTTATTGCCTATTTCCATCCCCGACCCCATCTTTTACCCGTGCACGATCCTGCTTTCATGAGTCCTCGCAAGGACTTAGGCCATCCGAGGCTCCCGCTCGGAGCGCTCCTCCTCCTCGCCATGACGATGGGGAGCGTGGTGCCGCTTCTGGCCCAGGGGTCCCTGGATCCGAGCGTCGCCCCCCGTGCGGCCCAGCTCGAGCGGCAGGGCGACCGGCGGATGGCCACGGAACTCCTCGGACGCTATCTCGCGATCGCGCAGGACGACGGGCAGGCCTGGTTCCACCTCGGGCGCTTCTACCTCCTCGACGCCCGCGACTGGCACTTCGCCGGCCACCAGGGCGAACCCACCGCCCGTGACTATCTCGATTTCGCCAGCATCGCCCTCGACCAGGCCGGACGGCTCCTGGTGGACTCGGGCATCGTTTACCGCGCCATGGTGGAAATGGACCGGGCGCGGCTGGACGTTGAGGAAGCGGGTTGGGATTCCGCCCGCGCCCGCCGGATGCGTTCGAACGACGCGCAGGTTCCGCCCTTCATCATGGAACTGGGGGAGAACCTGCTGCAGAGCTGCCCCGCCGACGGCGTGCTGCTGACGGGGAGTGACCTGGAGACGCTCGCAGTGTGGTATGCCTCGCTCGAGGCCGGCCAGCGCCGCGACGTGCTCCCGATCGAACCGCGGCTCTATACGGTCGATTCGCTCTACCGCGGACAGATGGCGCGCAGCCTCGGCGTGAACGCGTCATTGCCGGTGCGGCAGGCCCTCACCGGCGTGGCCGGCCACCGGCCGATCTGCCTCTCGCCCTACGCCGACACGGCCGCCGTGCCGTTCGACGTGTTCGCCCCGATGCGTCTGGTGCGGGTGAACCTCGCCACCGCCGCCACCGCGACCGACGAGCCACTCAGTGTGACCACGCTGCTGGCCGCGCAGCGCGACGGTGGCAACGCCTGGTCGGGCCACGTGCTCGCCGTCTACGCCGCGGCCGCGCGCTACAACACCCTCCTCTGCAGCGGGATCCTCCGTCCGCTGCGCGACCGACCCATCGACGCTTCATGGCCCGCTCCGCTGGGAGCATGCGGACACTGAAGCGCGTCCTGATCGCCAATCGCGGGGAAATCGCCCTTCGCATCATCCGGGCCTGTCACGAGGAGGGCCTCGAGGCCGTCGCGGTCTATTCCGAGGCGGACCGCACCAGTCCCCACGTGAAAGCCGCCGACCTGGCCATTGCCCTCGGCCCCGCTCCCGCCGCCGAGAGTTACCTGCGGATCGACCGCCTGATCGACGCGGCGCGCCACGCCGGCGCGGAGGCGGTGCATCCGGGCTACGGCTTCCTGGCCGAGCGCGCGGAGTTTGCCGACGCGGTGACGGAGGCCGGACTCACGTTTGTCGGTCCGCCTGCCGCCGCCATCCGGGCGATGGGTGACAAGACGGAAGCGCGGCGCCGGATGGACGAGGCGGGCGTGCCGATCGTGCCCGGGACGACGGTGGCAGCGGCGGGAGCGGAGTCGGTCGAGGGGATCGCGCGGGATATCGGGTTTCCGGTGGTGGTGAAGGCGTCCGCCGGTGGCGGCGGCAAGGGGATGCGCCTGGTCCACGAGCCGGGGGAACTCGCCCGGGCCCTCGAAGCGGCATCGTCCGAAGCGCTCAAGGCGTTCGGTGACGGCAGCGTCTACGTCGAGAAGTACATCGAGCGGCCCCGGCACGTGGAAATCCAGGTGCTGGCGGACCATGAGCGCGTGGTGCACCTGGGGGAGCGGGAGTGCTCGGTGCAGCGCCGCCACCAGAAGCTGGTTGAGGAAGCTCCGTCGCCGGCCGTCACGCCGGAACTTCGCCGGCGGATGGGTGAGGCGGCCGTCGCGGCTGCGCAGGCGGTCGGCTACCGCGGGGCGGGGACCTGCGAGTTCCTCCTCGGTGACGACGGCAGCTTCTACTTCCTCGAGATGAACACGCGGATCCAGGTCGAGCACCCGGTCACCGAGATGGTGTACGGCGTGGACCTGGTGCGCGAGCAGCTCAGGATCGCCGCGGGCCTGCCGATGACGGTGCCGGCAGGCGAGCGGGAGCCGGCCGGCTGGTCCATCGAGTGCCGCCTGACCAGCGAGGACCCCGCCGGCGGGTTCCTCCCCACCACTGGACGGGTCACCTACCTGCGGCCGCCGGCCGGCCCGGGCGTACGCTGGGACGGCGGGATCGAGACGGGCAACGACGTGACACTCTACTACGACTCGCTCCTCGCCAAGCTCGTCGTCTGGGCGCCGGATCGCGCCGCCGCCGTGGCCCGGATGCGCCGCGCGCTCGACGAGCTCATCATCAGTGGCGTGGCGACCAGCCAGGGCTTCCATCGGCGCCTGATGCGGGACGGGGCGTTTCAGCGCGGCGAGATCGACACCCAGTTCCTCGACCGCCGTGCCGACCTGCTCGCTCCCGCCCCCGATCCCGACGACCAGCTCGCCCTCGCTGTCGCCGCCGCACTGGCCGAGGATGAACGGCGCCGACTGCGCCAGCCCGCGGTGAACGCCGGCGCGGACAGCGCCTCTGCCTGGGCGCGGGCCGCCCGGGCCGACGCCCTCCGTTGACCGTCCGGATCCTCCGGCTCGCGTCGGGGGGCGATGGGGTGGGCCGGATGGACGACGGCCGCACCGTCTTCGTCCCCCGTACCGCTCCCGGCGACCTCGTCGAACTGACGGCCGTCCAGGTCAAGCGCTCCTTCGCCCGGGCGCGGGCGGGACGCGTGGTGGAGCCCGGTCCCGACCGGCGCGAACCACCCTGCCCGCATTACACGGAAGACGAGTGCGGCGGGTGCCAGCTCCAGCACATCGCCTATCCCGCGCAGGTCCGGGAGAAATCGGCGATGGTCGGCGAGACGCTGCGCCGGGTGGGCCGGATTGACGTGGAGAACCCCGTCGTCGAGGCGTCGCCTGCGGAGTGGGAATACCGGACCAGGCTTGCCCTGGCCGTTGACCGGGCGAGCGGAGCGATCGGCCTCCGCCGGTATGACCGCCCGGACGAGGTCTTCGAACTGCGAACATGCCCGATCACCGATCCCGCAGTCGTCGGGATCTGGACGGCGCTCCGGCCGCATCGCGACCTGCTGCCGTCCGGGACGGGCCGCATCCGGCTCCGGCTCGACCGGGACGGGGCACGGCACCTGGTGGTGGAAGCCGGAGGCGAGGCCGGGTCGGCAGGACGTGACCTGGCCCGGCTGATGGCGACGGAAGGTGTGACCCTCTGGTGGAGGGCAGGGAAGGGGGCGGCCGTCCCGCTCGCCGCCGCCGCGCAGGGCGTTCCCGCGCTTGCGTTCGAGCAGGTGCATCCCGCCATGGGTGACCGGGTGCGGCGCGCGGCGCTCGAAGCGGCGGGGCCGGTTGCCGGGGAGCGGGTCTGGGACCTCTACGCCGGCATCGGGGAAACGACGGCGCTCCTGGCGCGCGCGGGCGCGCTGGTGGAGAGCGTGGAACTGGACCGGGACGCCGTGGCCCACGCCTCCCGCACCCTGGCAGGCCTCGGTCCCTTCCCGTCGGCGCCGAGGCTGGTGCGCGGGCGGGTGGAGGACGAGGCCGGAACCCTTTCGCCCCCGGATGTGGTGATCACCAACCCGCCCCGCACCGGCATGGAGAAGGGTGCCATCCAGGCGATCGCGGCGAGCGGGGCCCGCCTGGTCGTCTACGTTTCCTGTGATCCGGCGACCCTTGCCCGGGACCTGGCCCGGCTCGCCGACCGGTATGCCTTGAGGGCGCTCCGGAGCTTCGACCTGTTCCCCAATACCGCCCACGTGGAGAGCGTGGCGGCCCTGGAGGCGGTGTGAAGTATTTCGTGACCCTGAACGGGCGGGAGATCGAGGTGGAGGTGGAGGGCGACCGGGTCCGGGTTGATGGCCGGGAGCTGAGCGCCCATCTGGGCGCCGTACCCGGGACTCCCCTGAGCCACCTCCTCCTGGACGACCGCTCGGTGACGATGACCCTGACGTCCACCGGTCGCGGGACGTGGCAGATCGGCCGGCTGGGGGAACACTGGCCGGTTGAGGTAGTGGACGAGCGGACCCGCCATGTCCGGAGCCTCACCGGGGCGGTGGAAGGCCCGAAAGGTCCCGCGAAGCTCTCGGCCCCGATGCCCGGCCTGGTGGTGAAGGTCGAAGTAAAGGAAGGACAACAGGTTAAAGCGGGACAACCGCTGGTGCTCCTGGAGGCGATGAAGATGCAGAACGAGCTCCGGAGCCCGGCGGACGGGATCGTGGCGAGGGTCCTGGTGCGCGGGGGGCAGGCGGTGGAGAAGGGGGCGGTGCTGGTGGAGTTTGGTTAGTCGGGGATGGGGTATCGGGGTTGAGTCGTTCCTCTCTGTCCACGCGGCTGAAGCCGCTGCTCGGCATCCCGTCGCCTCCGGCGACGACCGCCCGCCCGCCTGACCGCCTGACCGCCTGACCGCCTGACCGCCCGACCGCCCGACCGCCCGTCCTGTCCCTTGACCCACCCCTCGGCCTCGGACTATTTTGCGAGTCTGTGCCATAACTCATTTTGGAGTCCCAAGTTCAACCCAGGGCGACGTGCAGCAATGAAGACCTATTCCGCCAAGCCGGCTGACATTTCGCACGACTGGCATGTCGTGGACGCCGCGGGCGTCCCGCTCGGCCGTCTGGCGAGCGTCGTCGCGCAGCTCATTCGCGGCAAGCACAAGCCGACCTTTACGCCCCATATGGACGGGGGCGACTTCGTGGTGGTGATCAACGCGGAACAGGTGAAGCTGACCGGCCGGAAGATGGAGCAGAAGACCCACTTCAAGCACACCGGCTACATGGGCCATGAGAAGCATGTGCCGATCCGCGAGGTCTTCGAGAAGCACCCGGACCGGGTGATCCGCCGCGCCGTGTTCGGCATGCTCCCCAAGACGTCCCTGGCGCGGCAGCACCTGCGCGGCAAGCTCAAGGTCTACGCCGGCGCGCAGCACCCGCATGAGGCGCAGCAGCCGACCCCGTACGAGATCGCACCCCGGAAGGTGAACGCATGAGCGCTGGCAACGAGTTTCGCTGGAACGCGGTGGGCCGTCGGAAGACGAGTGTCGCGCGCGTCTACCTGACGCCGGGCACCGGCAAGTGGGACATCAACGGGCGGACCCTGGGGGACTATTTCCCCCGTCCCTCCCTGGTGCAGCACATCCAGCAGTCCTTCGGCGCGACCGACACGCTCGGCGCGTTCGACGTGAAGGCGCATGTGGATGGCGGCGGCATGACCGGCCAGGCCGGCGCGCTCCGGCTCGGCATCGCCCGGGCGCTGGTGCAGGCGGACGAGACGCACCGGACGAAACTCCGGGCGGCCGGCCTCCTCACGCGTGACCCGCGGGCCGTGGAACGGAAGAAGCCCGGACGTCCGGGCGCCCGGAAGCGGTTCCAGTTCAGCAAGCGGTAACCGGCGCGGGCGGGCAGTCCCGCCCCTGCCGATGCAGGACAACTCACACATCGCCGGATGGCGGCCCGGGGTGCCCTTCGGGGTTCGGGCCGGACAGGTGAAGGCGATGGACGACAAACCCCCAGGAAGACAGGATACCAGGACTCGCATGCCACAGCCGCAACTGACCGACCTGCTTGAAGCCGGAGTCCACTTCGGCCACCAGACCCGCCGCTGGAATCCCAAGATGCGCCGGTTCATCTTCGCCGAGCGCTCGGGGATCTACATCATTGACCTGCAGAAGACGCTCCGGCAGATCGGCAAGGCGGAGGAACTGCTCCGCAGCGTGATCCTGCGCGGCGAGAACGTCCTGTTCGTCTGCACCAAGCGCCAGCTGAAGGGCATCGTCCAGGCGGAGGCGCAGAACTGCGGCGCCTACTGGGTGACGGAGCGCTGGCTGGGCGGGATGCTGACGAACTTCCAGACGATCAAGAAGCAGATCCGGCGGTACAAGGAGCTGGAGCAGGGCGAGGCCGAGGGCGAGTTCGAGAACTACACGAAGAAGGAAAAGCTGCTGTTCGAGCGGGAGCGGGAGAAGCTGAGCCGCAACCTCGAGGGCATCAAGCAGATGGGCCGGCTGCCCGGCGCGCTGTTCGTGGTGGACGCGCGCAAGGAGCGGATTGCCGTGGCCGAGGCGAACAAGCTCGGGATCCCGGTGGTGGCGATCGTGGACACCAACGCCGACCCCGACGTGATCACGGTGCCGATTCCCGGCAACGACGATGCGATCCGGGCGGTCTCGCTGATCACCGGAGCGCTGGGTGACGCGATCCGCGAGGCACGGGCGCAGGCCCCGGCGCGCGAGCAGTCCGAGGACGTCGAGGCCGAGACCTACAGCACCGACGCCGGGAGCGAGGGCGATGTGGACGCCGAGCGGCGCCGTCGCCGTCCCCGCCGGAAGCGGCGGCCGAAGCCGGAGGCGATCGCGGCCCGCATGAAGAACGAACCGGCGGAGGCGGACGCCGGGGAAGGCGCCGATTCCGAGGCGGCAGCATCGCCCGCGGGCGACACGGACGCGTAAGCCGGCCGGGCCCGCGCCGACGACACCACCGCCGCTCCACGGCCCCCCGGCCTGGGGCGGCGGTCTTACTATCCACCAGAGGGACCGATGGCAAGCACGACGATTTCGACAAAGGACATCAGCGAACTGCGCCAGCGCACCGGCGCCGGCATGATGGATTGCAAGCGCGCACTGGAAGAGAGCGGCGGCGACCTGGACAAGGCGGGCGAGCTGCTCCGCAAGAAGGGCATCGCCAAGGCGGAGAAGCGGAGCGGGCGCAGCGCCGGCGAGGGTGTGGTGGTGAGCTACATCCACCACAACCAGCAGGTGGGCGTGCTGCTCGAGCTGAACTGCGAGACCGACTTCGTGGCGCGCACGGATGACTTCCAGGCCCTGGCGCGCGATCTCGCGCTCCACGTGGCCAGCGCCGACCCGATCGCGGTGGCGCCCGGGGACGTGCCCGAGGACCTCGTGGCCCGCGAGCGGCGGATCGCCGAGGAGCAGGTGGTGGCGGAGGGCAAGCCGGAGGCCGTGCGGGGCAAGATCGTGGAGGGCAAGATCCGCAAGTTCATCGCGGAGCGCGCCCTGACCGAACAGCCGTACGTCAAGGACGATTCGAAGACGGTCGGCCAGATGATCAAGGAGATCTCCGGCAAGCTGGGCGAGGCCGTTTCGGTCCGGCGCTTCGCGCGGTTCAAGATCGGCGAGGAGTGAGCGTGCCCCCGGCCTACCAGCGCGCCCTGCTCAAGCTGTCGGGGGAGGCCCTGGCGGGAGAAAAGGGGTTCGGCCTCGATTACCGCGTGGTCGAGCAGCTGGCGGACGAGCTCAAGCAGGTGCATGAGAGCGGCGTCCGCCTCTGCGTGGTGGTGGGCGGCGGCAACATCATGCGGGGCGCGAAGGCCAGCAGCGAGGGCCTCGATCGCGTGGCCGCGGACTACATGGGCATGCTGGCGACGGTCATCAACGCGCTGGCGCTGCAGGACATCCTGGAGAAGCGGGGCGTGGATACGCGGGTCATGACCGCGATCCGCATGGAATCGCTGGCGGAGCCGTATATCCGCCGGCGCGCCATCCGCCACCTGGAAAAGGGCCGGCTCGTGATTTTTGCGGGCGGGACGGGCAACCCGTACTTTTCGACCGACACCGCCGCGGTCCTCCGCGCGCTGGAGATCGAGGCGGAGGTGATCCTGAAGGGCACCAACGTGGACGGGATCTACACCGCTGACCCGCGGAAGGATTCCTCAGCGGAGTTCATGCCCGAGCTGTCCTTCCAGGAAGCACTCGTCAAACAGTACGCGGTGATGGACGCGACCGCGTTCGGACTCTGCATGGGCAACAACCTGCCGATCATCGTCTTCAACCTCAACCGTCCCGGCGCCGTGCACCAGATCCTGCAGGGGGACCGGGTAGGGACGATCGTACGATGAGCACCATCCCCGAAGTCGTGCAGCACGCCCGCGAAGCCATGCACAAGGCGATCGAGAGCACCAAGCGGGAGCTGCAGACCATCCGGAGCGGCAAGGCGAGCCCGCAGCTGCTCGACCTGGTCCGCGTCGACGCCTACGGCAGCCACGTGCCGCTCAACCAGGTCGCCCTCGTGGCGGCGCCCGAGCCGCGGATGCTGACGGTGCAGCCCTTCGACAAGGGCGTCACGCAGGCGATCGAGAAGGCCATCCGTGACGCCGACCTGGGGCTCAACCCGGCCAGCCAGGGCGGCATCATCCGGGTGCCCATTCCCGCGCTCACCGAGGAGCGCCGTCGCGAGCTGGTGAAGCTGGTGCACAAGCTGGCCGAAGAAGGACGGATTGGAGTGCGGCACGCCCGGACCGAGGCGATGCACGCCATCAAGAAGCTGGAGAAGGTGTCCGAGGACGACAAGACCCGGGCGGAGAAGGACGTCCAGAAGCTCACGGACGAGCATACCGGGCAGATCGAGGAAATCATGGCCGCGAAGGAAGCGGAGATCATGGTAGTCTAGCCGCATGGAAGACCTGCTGGAGCGCGTTCGCGTCAACGGGGCGGTACCGGCCCATATCGCGATCATCATGGACGGGAACGGCCGCTGGGCCCGCACCCGCTCCCTCCCCCGCCCGCTCGGGCACCAGGAGGGCATGAAGGCCGTGCGCGAGGTGGTCGAGGGCTGTCTGGCGGCGGGCGTGGAGGTGCTGACACTCTTCGCGTTCAGCCAGGAGAACTGGCAGCGGCCGCCCGAGGAGATCGACGCCCTGATGGCGCTGCTGCAGGAGTACATCGCCCGCGAGGTGGATGAGCTCTGCGCCCAGGGCGTCGCCGTCCGCATGCTCGGCGACCTCTCGCGCCTGAGCCCCGCCGCGCTCGACGCGGTCAAGCGCATCGTCTCGGCCACCGCCGGCGGCACCCGGCTCGCCCTCAATATCTGCATCTCGTACGGTTCCCGCGCCGAGCTGACGCGCGCCGCCCGGCACCTTGCCGAGCGCGTGGCGGAGGGCACGCTGGACCCCGCGCAGATCGACGAGGCCGCCGTGGCAGCGGAACTCTACACCGCGCCCTGGCCCGACCCCGACCTGCTCATCCGCACCTCCGGCGAAATGCGCCTGTCCAACTTCCTCCTCTGGCAGCTGGCCTACGCCGAAATCTGGGTGACCCCGGTCCTGTGGCCGGACTTTACCCGCCAGCACCTCTTCGAGGCCATTCTGGACTTCCAGCGGCGGGACCGGCGGTTCGGCCGCGTCATGGCCTGATGGACAGCAACCTGGTCCGCCGCGTGCTCTTCGCGGCCGTTGCCATCCCCGTGGCCCTCGCCGTGGTTTTCTACGGCGGCTGGCCCCTGGCCGCGCTCGTGGCCTTCGCCGGCGTTCTGGGTACCCGCGAGGTGTTCGACTTCGCCCGGCGCCAGCGGATCGAGCCGGCCCAGGAACTCGGCATGCTGACGGTGGTCGTCTTCGCCCCGGTCGGCTACCTCGCCCTCTCCGCGCTGGACCGTTCCTGGTGGATCCTGGCCTTCGGCTTCTACGCCGGCGCCATGTGGCTGCTGGGCCTGATGGTGTGGGCCCTGCTGCGCCGCGCGCCCGGCGAGCGGCCGCTCAGCGCGGTGGCGGTGACGGTCTTCGGCGTGCTCTACGCCGGCCTGCTGCCGGCGTTCCTGATCGTGATCCGCCACAGCCAGGACGGCCTCAAGTCGTGGCGCGGCGCGTGGCTGGTCTTCTTCCCGCTCGTCGTGACGTGGGTGTGCGATACGGCGGCGATGTTCGGGGGCAAAGCGATGGGCGGCCCGAAGCTGGCGCCCACCGTGAGCCCCGGGAAGACCCGCTCGGGCACCATCGCCGGGATCGTGGCCGGCATGGCGGTGGCGCCACTCTTCGGCCGGCTGGCCCTCGAGCCATTCGGCGTCGTGATTCCGCTCTGGCAACTCCTCCTGCTGGCCGGGATCTGGACCGTCATCGGCCAGCTGGGCGACCTGGCAGAATCACTCTTCAAGCGCGAGGCCGGGGTGAAGGACTCCAGCGCGCTGATCCCCGGGCACGGCGGCGTGCTGGATCGACTCGACTCACTGTACTTCGTGGTGCCCACCGCAGCCCTCCTGTACAAGCTCCTCGGGATCATCTGATGCGCGGGGTGGCCATCCTCGGCTCCACCGGCTCCATCGGGCGGAGCACGCTGGCCGTGCTCGGCCGTCACGCGGGGGCATTCCGCGTGGTCGCGCTCACCGCGGGGAAGAACCGCGTGCTGCTCGAGGCGCAGGCGGCCGAATGGCGCCCGGCGCTGGCCGGCCTGGTCGAGCCCGACCCCGCCTGCAATGGCCGGATCCGCCAGGGGAAGGACGTCCTGGTGGAGGCCGCCACCCATCCGGACGCGGACATCGTGGTTAATGCCGTGGTGGGCGCTGCCGGCCTGGAGGCAACACTTGCGGCGCTCCGGGCGGGCAAGCGGGTCGCCCTGGCCAACAAGGAATCGCTGGTGCTGGCTGGTGAGCTGATGCTCCAGGCGGCGCGCGAGGGGGGCGGGGAACTCGTGCCGGTGGACTCCGAGCACAGCGCCGTGCTCCAGTGCCTCCAGGGCCGGGATTCCGCGCTCGAGCGCCTCATCCTCACGGCGTCCGGCGGCCCGTTCCGTGACTGGAGCGCCGAGGCGGTGGGACGGGCGACCGTGGCCGACGCGCTCAAGCACCCGACCTGGAACATGGGTGACAAGATCACGGTGGACAGCGCCACGCTCGCGAACAAGGCGCTGGAGGTCATCGAGGCGCATCACCTCTTCGGGCTGCCCTACGACCGGCTCGAGGTGGTCGTGCACCCGCAGAGTATCGTGCACGCCTTCGTGGAGTTCTGCGATGGCAGCGTGATCGCGCAGCTCGGCTTTCCCACCATGGAGCTCCCGATCCTCTACGCCCTGACCCACCCGGGGCGGCTGCCCGACCAGGGCGTGCCGCGGTTCGATCCGGTGGCCGCTTCCGCGCTCACGTTCGAGCCGGTGCGGACGGATGTCTTCGGCGCGTTCGCCGCTGGGGTGGGGGCCGGGCGGGCCGGCGGTACCGCCCCCGCGGTATTCAGCGCGGCCAACGAGGTGGCGGTCGCCGCCTTCCTGAATCACGAGGTTCCGTTTTCCCGTATCGTCGAGACGATCACCCGGGTCCTGGACGAGCACCGTCCGGAACCCGCCACGTCGCTCGACGTCGTCTGCGATGCGGACACCTGGGCCCGCGCCCGGGCCCGCGAGGTATTGTCGTGACCTTTCTGATCAGCCTGGCCGCCCTGATTGTCGTCCTGGGCGTCCTCATCTTCGTGCACGAGGCGGGGCACTTCATGGCCGCCAAGGCGGCCGGTATCTGGGTGCACCGGTTCTCCCTGGGCCTGGGCGCCCCGATCCGCTGGCTCACCCGGAAGCGGGGCGAGACGGAGTACTCCGTCTCCTGGCTTCCGCTGGGCGGGTACGTGAAGATGGCGAGCCGGGAGGAGGACACCTCGAACAGCGTGCTGGAGGGCGGGGCGGACAACGCCCAGGTGCCGCCGGACCGGGTCTTCGAGGCGAAGCCGGTCTGGGTGCGGATGATCGTCATCCTGGCCGGTGTCACCATGAACCTCGTGTTCGCGTGGGTGGCCTACACCAGTATTGCGCTCATCAAGGGCGCGGAGATCCTGCCGACCACGCGGGTGGGCGAGGTGATCACCGCGGGACTCCCCGAGTCGGTGCAACCGGTCGCGGCGCTCCAGCCGGGCGACAGCATCGTGGCGATCAACGGCCGGCCGGTGGAGAACTGGAACGACGTGAATGCCGAGCTCCAGTCGGCACCCGGGACGCGAAGTGGTGGTGCAGCGGGCCGGCAAGCCCGATGTCACCATTCCGGTGCACGTCGATGCGCTGGAGGATCGGCTGGCGCTCGGGCAGGCGGTGCAGCCCTGGCAGCCGGCGGTGGTCGGGCTGGTCCAGCCCGGCTCCCCCGCGGCGAAGGCCGGCCTCGCGCGGGGCGACACCGTCCTCGCCGTCAACGGTGAGCCGGTGATCCAGTGGTACGACATGGTCGGCAAGATCCGCCCCCATCCGGGCGAGTCCCTGTCGCTCGAGATCGGCCGGGCCTCCGGGCACGCCACCCTGACCCTCGTGCCGGAGGCGGTCACGGACACCGCGGCCGACGGCTCGGAGACACAGCGGGGCCAGATCGGCATTGGCGTGGACCGGGGGATCGAACACCGGGCCCTTTCCGTGGGCGGCGCGCTCGCGGCAGGCACCGATCAGACCATCGCGGCGTCCACGCTCATCGTGCGCACCGTGCGCGGGATCGCCACCCGGCGGGTGAGCGGCCGCCAGCTGGGCGGCCCGATCGCGATCGCGCAGATGGCCGGCCAGAGTGCCCAGCTCGGCTGGGATGTCTTCATCGCCTTCATGGCGCTGATCTCGGTGAACCTCGCGGTGCTGAACCTCCTGCCTATCCCCGTGCTGGACGGCGGTCAGTTCCTCTTCCTGGTGGCGGAGGCCGTCCAGCGCAAGCCGCTCAGCCTCAAGGTGCGGGAGCGCCTGACGGCGGTCGGGCTGGTGATGATCGTGCTGCTGATGGTGTTTGTGTTTTCGAACGACATTTTGAGGTTGGTGGGGATATAGGCGAGTGGTAAGTGGCAAGTGGTAAGTGGTAAATGGCGAGTGGGAAGTGGGCCAATGGGAAGTGGCCAGCGGCGGTAGGGGTTCCTATCGCTTCAGAGATCGACACAATCCAAGCAACAGTCGTCCGATTCGGTTCGTTCTCTTGACCATCCGATCCGCAACTTCTGGCGGCAATACACCGACGCGTGCCGCCAGTAGAATCTGGGTTTCCGCCTCCTTCAGCGAACCGTTGGCGATGGCCAGGAAACGCCGGTAGTCTCCACCGCTGCGCCGGCCGAACCCCTCGGCGATATTGGCCGGAATCGAGGAGGCCGCCCGGCGGAGCTGCTGGCTCAGGACGTAGCGCTCTTCTGCGGGAAATGTTCGGGTTTCCTGCCAGACAGACTCCGCCAGGGCCATGGCTTCCCGCCAGGCCTCAAGGCCCTGGTAGGAGCCTGTCCTCGACTGATCTTCCATGATGGGAAGTTCATCCCTGGGCGCCTGGGAAGCGTACCGAATTCCTGAGGTCTGGACCCATCCATCCCGTCCTTCCCCTTGCGTTGGCCACTCCCCACTCCCCACTCCCCATTTGCCACTTGCCACTTGCCACTTGCCACTTGCCACTTGCCACTTGCCACTCGCCACCCTCTCTCGCCCCCCATCCCCCTTGCCCCACCCCCCAGTTTCCCGCTACATTCCCCTGCTATCACAGAATCGCTTAAGCACTGCTCGCGTAAACAGATGAGGAAGTGGCGAGATGGGGTTTGACAAGCAGGCGGTCATCGAGAAGCATGCCCGCACCGAGGGTGACACGGGATCGGCCCGCGTCCAGGTCGCGCTCCTCACGGAACGCATCAACTACCTCACGGATCATTTCCGGACCCACCCCAAGGATCACCACGGGCGTCGGGGTCTGCTCAAGATGGTGGGCCAGCGGCGTCGGCTGCTGACCTACCTCCGCAAGAGCGACCTCGAGACGTACCGTGAGCTGATCGATCAACTCGGTCTCCGTCACTAACCTCGCGCGAGCCAGGCCGGGCGCCCCAGCAGAGCACAGGGGCGCCCGTTTCGCATTGGTGTGCTCACCAGACGCAAAGGTCCAACAACGTGGAACGGATTGACACAGAATTTGCCGGTCGCAAGCTGAGCCTCGAGACCGGGCGCCTCGCCAAGCAGGCTGCCGGGTCGGTGCTCCTCCAGTTCGGCGACACGGTCGTGCTGGCCGCGGTGACGATGTCCCCCAGGGAATCAACGCTGCCATTCTTCCCGCTCACGGTCGAGTACCGCGAGAAGACGTACGCCGCCGGGCGGATCCCGGGTGGCTTCATCAAGCGGGAGGGCCGCCCCTCGGATCACGAGATCCTTGCGGCCCGGGTGATCGACCGGACGATGCGTCCGCTCTTCCCGAAGGGCTTCAAGAACGAGATCCAGATCTTCGTGACGGTGCTGTCGGCAGACCAGGAGAACGACGCCGACGTGATCGGCGTGGTCGCCGCCTCGCTCGCGCTCTCCCTGAGCCAGATCCCGTGGAACGGCCCCGTGGCGGCCGTCCGGGTGGGCCGGGTTGATGGCAACTGGATCCTGAATCCCACCTTCCAGCAGCTCGAGTTCAGCACCGTGGACATCACGGTGGCGGGCCAGGCCGACTCGATCATGATGGTCGAGGGCGGCGCCCTCGAGATCTCCGAGACGGAGCTGGTGGCGGCGCTGAAGGTGGCCCAGAAGGGCATCAAGGAGCTGGTGACCCTCGAGAACAAGCTGATCAAGAAGTGCGCCAAGGCGAAGGTTGAGTGGAACCGCGCCGAGCCCGACCAGGCCGTGGTCGCCAAGGTGCGCGACATGGCCGAGGACCTGGTCACGAAGTCCATCAATGCCAAGGACAAGGCCGGGCGCGCGGCGGCGCTCAAGGCGGCGAAGGACGAGGTCATCGGCAAGCTGCAGGAGCTCTACCCGGAGAACATGAAGGATGTCTACGGGGAGCTGGATGCGATCGAGTATCGGACCATGCGGAACCAGGTACTGGAGCAGGGGGAGCGGGTGGACGGGCGGGACCTGGACACGGTCCGGCCGATCACGATCGAGACCGGCCTGCTTCCCCGGGCCCACGGTTCGGCGCTGTTCACGCGGGGCGAGACCCAGGCCCTGGTGGCGGTCACGCTGGGCACGTCGGATGACGAGCAGCGGATCGACAACATCGACGTGGCCGGCGAGACGACCAAGTCGTTCATGCTGCACTACAACTTCCCGCCGTACAGCACCGGCGAGGTGCGGCCCATCCGCGGCACCAGCCGCCGGGAGATCGGGCATGGCGCGCTGGCCGAGCGGGCATTGCAGCCGCTCCTGCCGGACTACGAGGGCTTCCCGTACACGCTCCGCGTGGTGAGCGAGGTGCTCGAGTCCAACGGGTCCAGCTCCATGGCCACCGTCTGCGGCGGCTCGCTCGCCCTGATGGACGCGGGCGTGCCGATGAAGGCGCACTGCGCCGGCGTGGCGATGGGCCTCATCAAGGAAGGCGACAAGGTCGCCGTGCTGACCGACATCCTGGGCAGCGAGGATCACCTGGGTGACATGGACTTCAAGGTCGCCGGGACCGAGGGCGGGATCACGTCCATCCAGATGGACATCAAGATCCAGGGCCTCGACCTCGCGATCATGGAGGAAGCGCTGGAGAAGGCACGCAAGGGCCGGCTCCACATCCTCAAGATCATGAAGAAGGAACTGGCCGAGGCGCGGCCGGAACTGTCGCCCTACGCGCCCCGGATCATCACCATCCAGATCAAGCCCGACCGGATCGGCGACATCATCGGCCCGAAGGGCAAGACGATCCGCGGGATCCAGGACCAGACGGGTGCCAAGGTCAACGTTGACGACACGGGGCTCGTGACCATCGCCGCCGTGGGCGGCGAGGCCGGCCAGCGTGCCCGCGAGATGGTCGCGGCACTGGTGGCGGAGCCCGAGGTGGGCAGGATCTACGAGGGCCCGGTCAAGAGCACGACGGCCTTCGGGGCGTTCGTCGAGATCCTTCCGGGCGTGGAAGGGCTGCTGCACATCTCGGAGCTCGCCCACACCAGGGTCGAGAAGACCGAAGACGTGGTCAAGAAGGGCGACACAATCCAGGTGAAGCTGCTCGAGGTCGACGATCGCGGCCGCATGAAGCTTTCCCGGAAGGCGCTCCTTCCCAAGGAGTAGCCGGCCGATGGATACGGAGCAGCTCGACACCGGGGTGCGCCGTTCGGTGGCCCCGAACGGCCTCACCATCCTGACCGAACGGCTGCCGGGCATTCGCTCGGTGGCCGCCGGCGTCTGGGTCCGGACCGCCAGCGCGCATGAACCGCCCGCGATCATGGGCGTGTCCCACCTGCTCGAGCACATGGTGTTCAAGGGCAGCGAGCGCCGCAGCGCGCGCGAGATTGCGATGGAACTCGAGGTGCGGGGCGGCAGCCTCGACGCCTACACCGGCCGCGACTACACCAACTTCCAGGCCCATGTGGTCGACGAGGACCTCCCCCGCGCGGTGGATGTCCTCACCGACCTCGTGCGCCGTCCCCTCCTCCAGGATGCCGACCTCCAGCTCGAGCGGAACGTGGTCCTGGAGGAGATCAACATGGTGGATGACACCCCGGACGACCTGGTCTTCGACCTGCTGGCCCGGCAGATGTGGCCCGCCCACGGCTACGGCCACGCCATCCTCGGTACCAGGGAGACCGTCGGCGGGTTGACGGCGGAACACCTCCGGAGCGTCCACCGGGACAACTACTACCCCGGCAATTGCGTCATCGCGGCGGCCGGCAGCCTGGACCATGACGCGCTGCTGGGCCTGCTGGAGCTGGAGGGCTGGTTTGCGGACGGCGCGTCCCGGGCGCCGGTGCCTGCCGTTGCCGCCGCGCCCGCGGTGCGGGGCGGGGCTCACCGCGAACCGCGCGACACTGCCCAGACCCACATTGTCCTTGCCACCGACACCTTCCCCTATCGCGATGAACGGCGGTTTGCCCTCGCCATCCTCGTGAATATCTTCGGTGGCGGCATGTCGAGCCGGCTGTTCCAGCGGATCCGTGAGGAACTCGGTCTCGCCTACGCCATCTACGCCTACCAGAACCTGCACCGGGCGACCGGCGTTGCGGGTGTGTACGTTGGTACCCAGCCGGCCACGGCGGACCAGGCGGTCGAGGCCATCCTCGCGGAGTATGCCCGCGTGGCGGACGAGGCGCTGGGAGAGGCCGAACTGGACGAGGGGAAGCAGCAGTTGAAGGGACAGGTGCTGCTGGCGCTGGAAAGCCCGGGCAGCCGGATGAGCCGGCTTGCGGCGATGGCCCTGCACGAGGACCGGTACCGGAGCCTCGACGAGCTGCGCGGGGCGATCGACGCAGTGACAGTGGAACAGGTGCGTGCCGTGTCGGCGGAGTTCTTCGCTCCCGGCCGGCAGACCATCATGCGGCTGGGCCCCGAGCGGGCCGTCGCCTGACCGACGAATTGACCATTTACTTTCCGAGCGAGCCATGATCATCGGCGTCCCGAAGGAAATCAAGACCAACGAGAACCGCGTTGCCCTCGTCCCCGCGGGGTGTGAGGCCCTCACCGGGGCCGGTCACACGGTCTGTATCGAGCAGGGTGCCGGCGATGGCAGCGGCTTCCCCGACGAGGCGTACGCGGCCGTGGGCGGGAAGATCCTGCCGACCGCCGATGAAGTCTGGGCGAAGGCCGACATGATCATGAAGGTGAAGGAGCCCATCGCGCCGGAGTGGCCGCGGATGCGGGCAGGGCAACTGATCTACACCTACTTCCACTTTGCCGCCGACGAGAAGCTCACCCGCGCGGTGATCGAATCCGGGGCCATCGCGGTCGCGTATGAGACGGTGCAGCTTCCCAATGGCGAGCTGCCGCTGCTCACGCCGATGAGCGAGGTGGCCGGACGGATGGCGGTGCAGGAAGGCGCCAAGTACCTGGAGAAGGTGTTCGGGGGCAGCGGCATCCTGCTGGGTGGCGTGCCGGGCGTGGCCCCGGGCGAGGTCGCCATCATCGGTGGCGGCGTGGTCGGCATCAATGCCGCCAAGATGGCCGCGGGGCTGGGCGCGCACGTGACCATTCTCGACATCTCGCTCGACCGGCTGCGGTACCTGGACGACGTGCTCCCCGCCAACGTGGATACCGTCTACTCCAACCGGCACAACATCCTCGAGGCCATCGCCAAGGCCGACCTCGTGGTCGGGGCGGTACTCCTTCCCGGGGCCCGTGCGCCGCACCTCGTCAAGCGCGAGGACCTCAAGACCATGAAACCCGGCACGGTCATCGTGGACGTGGCGGTGGACCAGGGCGGCTGCGTCGAGACCATCAAGCCGACTACCCACGAGAACCCGACGTACTTTGTGGACGGCATCCTGCACTACGCGGTGGCCAACATGCCTGGCGGCGTGCCCCGCACCTCCACGCTTGCCCTGACCAACGCCACCCTCCCCTGGGGCATTCGTCTCGCGCGGGACGGCTGGAAGCGGGCCTCCGGGGCCGACAAGGCCCTCCGCCTCGGCCTCAACGTAGTCGAGGGCAAGGTGGTCTACCCCGGCGTGGCCGAGGCCTTCGGGCTGCCGCTGGTGGACGTGGAGTCGGTTCTCAAGGGTGGCTGAACCGCTCGGCATACGGATCTCCCGGCTGGCCCACGGCGAGGGGCTCCCGCTGCCGGTCCAGGGCACCCCCGGCGCGGCCGGGTACGACCTGGCCAGCGCCGAGGAAGGCCTCCTGGAGCCCGGCGGGCGGCGCCTGTTCGCTACCGGATTTCGCCTTGCCATCCCCGCAGGATACGAGTGCCAGCTGCGGCCCCGCTCGGGGCTCGCCCTCCGTCACGGCGTGACCCTGGCCAACGCCCCGGCCACGATCGACAGCGATTACCGTGGGGAGGTCAAGGTCGCCCTGGTCAACCTCGGCGCGGAGCCCTTCGGGGTCGAGCGGGGCATGCGGATTGCACAGATGGTGTTCGCCCGGGTCGCGCAGGTGGCATTCGAGCCCGTGGCGGACCTCGAGGACACCGCGCGGGGGCACGGCGGATTCGGGAGCACCGGCCGGTAGCGGCCAGGCCGCGCAATCGTCCTGCACGTGCTTGTAGGCCCTCTTCCCAGACGTTAGGTTATCACCCCATGGACGCCCTGACTTCCTGATGAAGTTTTCCTTCCCGAAACTCGGCTCGCTCCTGCCCGCCAACGAGATCGCGGTGGATCTCGGCACGGCCAACACCCTGGTGTACGTGAAGGGCGAGGGCATCGTGCTCAACGAGCCGTCCGTCGTGGCGCTGGAGAAATCGACCGGCAAGCCGATGGGCTTCGGCCTCGATGCGAAGCGCATGCTCGGGCGCACGCCCGACAGCATTCTCGCCGTCCGGCCGCTCAAGGACGGGGTGATCGCGGACTTCGACGTGACCGAGAAGATGCTCCGCCACTTCCTGAAGCGCATCATTGACCAGCACGTGTTCAAGGTGAAGCCGCGGGTGATCGTCTGCGTGCCCTCCGGGATCACCGAGGTGGAACGGCGCGCGGTGCGGGACAGCGCCGAGACGGCCGGTGCCAAGCAGGTGCTGATGGTGGCCGAGCCGATGGCGGCCGCGATCGGCGTGGGACTGCCGGTCGAGACCCCGACCGGCAACATGGTGATCGACATCGGCGGCGGCACCACCGAGATCGCCGTCATCGCGCTCTCCGGCATCGTGAGCGACACCTCCATCCGGACCGGCGGCGACGAACTGGACCAGGCGATCGTGCAGTTCATGCGGAAGAACTACAACCTGCTCGTGGGCGAACCCACCGCCGAGGGCATCAAGATCCGGATCGGATCCGCGGCGCCGGTCGGCGAGGAGCAGGAGATGGAAGTGAAGGGCCGGGATCTCGTCTCCGGCATCCCGAAGACGGTGCGCGTGCACTCGAGTGAAATCCGCGAGGCGCTCCAGGAGCCGATCCAGCAGATTGTGGACGCGGTGCGCCGCGCCCTGGAGATCACGCCGCCCGAACTGGCCAGCGATATCGTCGACCGTGGCATCATCATGACCGGGGGCGGCGCCCTGATCCGCGGCCTGGACGTGCTGCTGTCACAGGAGACCGGGCTCCCGATCCACGTGGATGAGGACCCGCTCACGTGCGTCGTCCGGGGTGCCGGCCGGATTCTCGACGACTTCGAGAAATACCGCAGTGTGCTAGCGACCTGAGATGGCGATGGGGCCGGACGCTTCCAGCTACAGGCGGGATACGATCAGCTTCCTGCTCTGCGTCCTCCTCGCGGTGACGGCCCTGTTCATTCCCCAGCGCCTCGGCGACCAGGTCGCCGGCGCGGTCCGCAGCACCGTCCTGGTTCCGTTCCTCTGGATGCAGCAGAGCGCCATCGAGGCGCGCACCAGCCGGGCCAGGTTCGAGGCTGTCGCCGCCCAGCGCGACTCGATCGCCCTCGTCGCGCAGGACTATCCCTCCCTTGAAGCCGAAAACGCCTCGCTCCGCTCCCTGCTCGGGCTCGGTCGCCGGCTGACCGTGGCCTGGGTACCGGCGGAAGTGCTCCACCAGCCGACGCCCACCGACGGCGAGACACTGCTCCTCAGCGTCGGTGCCGGAAGCGGGGTCCAGATGTTCGATCCCGTCGTGAGCTCCGATGGGTTGCTCGGGGTGATTCGTGCAGTGGAGGGCGACCGGAGCGTCGCGATGACCTGGGCCCATCCGGAGTTCCGCGTGAGTGCCTTTGCCCGCGACACGAGCGTGTTCGGCATCGTCGCGGCCGCCCCGTCGGGGTTTGACGCGGAAGGCCTGCTCGAATTGCGCGGGGTGTCCTACCGCGACTCGATTGCCCCCGGCACGCCGGTGGTGGCGAGCGGGCTCGGCGGGGTGTTCCCCCGCGGCCTGCCGATCGGGACGGTGCTCGGCGTGAGCCGGGAGGAGAAGGGGTGGCAGCGCTCGTACATGCTCCGCCCCGCGGCCAACCCGGCCACGGTGCGGCACGTCATGATCCTGACCGGTACGGACCGTCCTCCCCTGGATGGGGCCTTCCGGGGGGACAGCACGCCATGACCCTCGTCCGGATCTCGAGCCGGGGGCGGATGCTCCTGGTGCTGCTGCTGTTGCTGCTGCTGCACTTCTATGTCCGGCCGAGGCTGTTCACCGGCCGTGCGGCGCCGGACTTCCTGCTCATCGCGCTCCTGGTGTACGCGATCCGGAGCCGGCCGGGCGACGCGGCCATCGCGGGGTTCCTCGTGGGCCTGCTGAGCGACAGCCTGACACCGGCCCGTTTTGGCGCCGGCGTGCTGGCTCACACGGTAGTGGGGTACCTCGCGGCGTGGGGCCGGGCTGTCTTCTTCGCCGACAATGTGATCGTGAGCGCCGGGGTCTTTGCCGGCGGCCTCTGGATCCGCGACCTGATCGTCCTCGTGGCGAGCGGGGCCTCGACCCACGATCTCTGGCGCCGGCTCCTGATCTGGTCGCCGCTTCAGGCACTGACGACGGCGCTGGCCGGGGTGGTCGTGCTGATCGTGTTCCGTGAATGGCTGGAAATGCGGTTTGAGGAATGAACGAATTTCACTCCACCCGCATGCACCAGCGCGCCACGGCCGCCCGCGCCATCCTCGGCGTGGCCTTCCTCGTGCTGGCCGTCGCGTTCTTCCGGGCGCAGGTCGTCCAGCATGACCAGTACCAGCTCCGGGCGCAGAAGAACCGCCTGCGGGCTGTCCCCCTCGCCGCCCCCCGTGGCGTCATTTATGACCGCAACGGCAGGATCGTGGCCGAAAACGTTCCCGGCTACACGGTAAAACTGCTGGCAACCAACGCGGACTCACTGGAGGCCGTGCTCCGCCGTTTTGCGACCGTTGTCCCGCTGGAGGACGACGCCATCCAGGATGTGCTCCGCCGGTACCGGCAGGCGGTATACCAGCCCGCGCAGGTACTGGGTGACGCGCCGCTCGATGTGGTCGCGAAACTCGAGGAACACCGGATGCTGCTGCCGGGATTGGTCGTTCAGGCTGAGCCCAAGCGATTCTATCCCGCGGGCAGGGCCGTGGCCCATGTGGCGGGGTACGTGAGCGAGGTCTCGGAGTCCGATCTCGAGAAGGACCGGTATCCCGGCGCCGAGCCGGGCACCGAGGTGGGGAGATACGGCCTGGAGCAGGAGTACGACTCCATCCTGCGGGGCCAGCGCGGCGTGAGGTACGTGGAGGTGGACGCGCGGGGACGGATGGTGCGCGAGGAAGGCGTGACGCCGCCCCTGCCGCCGGTGCCGGGCGAACCGCTCCACACGACGCTCGACCTGGAACTCCAGCAGTTCACCGACAGCATCTGGCCCGAGGGTGTCCGGGGCGCCATGGTTGCGATGACTCCCGAGGGCCAGGTCCTGGCTCTCTACTCGGCGCCCGCCTTCGATCCCAACGCCTTCATCGGCGGCATCTCCGCCCGGGAGTATCGGGAGCTGGTCGAGGACCCGGCGCATCCGCTCCTCAACCGCGCGATCCAGGCCCGATATCCGCCTGCGTCACCCTTCAAGCTGGCCATGGCGGTCATGGGGTTGAAGCGCGGGGTGATCAACATCAAATCGCGGATGGACATCCCCTGCCGGGGAGGGATCCAGTTCGGCAACCGGTATTTCCGTTGCTGGAAGAAGGAAGGCCACGGGTCGCTGGACCTCACGGGGGCGATCACCCAGAGCTGCGACGTCTACTTCTACCAGCTCGGCACGCGGCTCGGCCTCGAGACGGTGCTGGAGGAGGGGGTCCAGCTCGGGTTCCGGGAGCGATCGGGAATCGACCTTGCCCACGAGATCAGCCCGATTTACCCCGCGAGCGTATCCTACTTCGACGAGGCCTACGGCCCGCGCGGATGGACCGCGGGCTCGGTCGTCATGAACTTTGCGATTGGACAGGGCGAGAACACCCAGAGCGTGGTCGGGATGACACGGTTCTACCAGGGCCTCGCGAACGGCGGGGTGGAGCACATCCCCTACCTCGTGCACCCGACCAGCGACCGGACCCGGGAATTCGGGATCAGCCCCGAGCAGGCAGAGCAGCTCCGCCAGGCGCTGGTGGCCGTGGTGGAGCGCGGCACCGGCGCCCGGAGCCGGCAGCGGGATTTCGTTCTGGCGGGCAAGACCGGAACCGCCCAGAACAGCCACGGCAAGGACCACGGCTGGTTCCTGGGGTTTCGCGCCCGCGGACAAGCCGGAGATTGTCATCGGCATGGTCATGGAGTTCGCGGAGCACGGCTCGAACGTCGGCCCCTTCGTCAGCGCGATCGCGAAGCGGTACATCGTTGGCCCCGACGCGGTGGTGGACACGAAGCGACTGCCGCTGGTGGACGTACCGGTCGATTCAGCGCCCCGGCCCCTCGAGCTGCATCCCGACAGCCAGCCGGCGCCCTCGCCGTCGGTCACGGCCCCCGGGCCCCTCCGGGCCCCCCCCACCACCTTCCGCCCCGAGGTCCGCTGACCATGCGGCGCCTTGGCGTGGACCGTCCGACCCTTCTCCTCGTCTTCGGGCTGATCCTGTACGGCGTGCTCGTGCTCTACTCGGCGGGACAGACCGATGTCGCCACCCAGGCCACAGGCGTCTGGAAGCGCCAGCTCATGTGGCTCGGGATCGCCTCGGTGTCCGGCTGGGTGATGTTCCGGGTCAGCCCGCGGCTGCTGGAATGGCTGGCGCCATTCGCTTACGGGGTAGCGCTGCTGCTGCTGCTCGTGACTCTGGTGGTGGGCACGGGCGCCGGAACGGCGGCCGGCACGAAGAGCTGGCTGTCCATCGGCGGCCACCAGATCGGCCAACCCGCCGAACTGGCGAAGATCGCCGTGATCCTCATGCTCGCCCGCTACCTCTCGGGACGGCGTGAGGCGCCCGCAACGCTGCGCGAGCTGGCGGCGCCCTGCCTGCTCGCGGGGGTTCCGTTCCTGCTGGTGCTCAAGCAGCCGGACCTGGGGAGCGCCCTGGTCTTCATCGGCATCCTGTTCGCCATGCTGTTCTGGGCGGGAGTGCGGCCCTGGCTGCTGATTCTCCTGGCCTCGCCCGTGTTGAGCCTGCTGCTCGCGTTCAACACCTGGACCTGGCTCGGCTGGATGATCCTGTTCACGATCCTGCTTTTCGTGTGGCGGCCTTTCGCGGTTGAGGGGGTCGGGATCTGGCTGGTGAACGTAGCGATGGGCTTCATCGCGATGCCGCTCTGGCGGAAGCTGGCGCCCTACCAGCAGAACCGGCTGCTCACCTTCCTGAACCCCGAGGTTGATCCGCTCCACGCCGGATACCACGCGATCCAGTCGAAGGTGGCGATCGGGTCCGGCGGCCTCCTCGGCAACGGATACCTCGAGGGCCCGCAGAAACGCCTCGCCTTCCTGCCCGCCCAGCATACCGACTTCATCTTCTCCGTGGTGGGCGAGGAACTCGGGTTTGTGGGCGTCTTCATTGCCCTTGCGCTCTTCTTCGGGCTGTTCCTGGTGCTGGTCCGGATCGCCCGCCGGGCGACCGACCCCTTCAGCAGCCTCCTGGTCTTCGGTGTGCTGGGCCTCCTGTTCACGCATATCTTCGAAAATGTGGGGATGACGGTGAACCTCATGCCGATCACCGGCATCCCGCTGCCGTTCTTCAGCTATGGCGGGTCCTTCCTGGTGGTCTGCGCCCTTTGCCTGGGAATGGCACTCCGGGTGGCCTGGGACAGTCGGATGAGCGGGTATGCGGATCTTTGAACGGGTGGTGAGTGGCCAGTGGCCCGTGGCAAATGGCGAGTGGTGAGTGGTGAGTAGGGAGTTGGGAGTAGGGAGTAGGGAAGATGTTCTCCTATCTGCGACCTCTCGACCTCTCGACCTCCCGACTCCCGACTCCCGATGCCCCGTCCGCCCGTCCGCCCGTCCGCCCTTCCGCCCTGTCCGCCCTGTCCGCCCTGTCCATAAGTCATTTGATTTCAGCATCTTACACGTCAAGGTCTGGCGCGAGTCCTCCTGAGCCCTCAGATTAGGGGCTCACTCTTCCCCCCAATGCCGAGCCTATGGCTGTTATGGCGTGGTTCAAGAAAGAGCGGAAACCCCGCGTCTCGCAGCGTGAACGACTGGAAATCCCGGTCGATGCGTGGGAGAAGTGCGAGGCCTGCGGGCATGTCGATATCAGGGAGCGGTTCGAGAAGGCCCTGAACGTCTGCCCGGAGTGCGGGGACCACCGGCGGTTCACGGCGGCGGGCTACGTGGAGCTGCTGACTGACGCCGGGTCATGGAAGGAGATGTTCACCAACCTCCGTTCGAGCGACCCGCTGACGTTCGAGAACTATCCCGAGCGGCTGGAGGCGGCGTACCGGAAGTCGGGTGACCAGGACGCGATCTTCACCGGTTCGGGGCGGGTGGACGGGATTCCGTACAATCTGGGAGTGATGAACTTCGCCTTCATGGGCGGGTCGATGGGCTCCGTTGTGGGCGAGAAGATCGCGCGGCTCGCCCGGCGTTCAGCCGAGAAGCGGCTGCCCCTTGTCATCGTCTCCACGTCCGGCGGGGCCCGGATGCAGGAGGGTGTGCTCTCCCTCATGCAGCTGGCCAAGACCAGCGCCATGATCGCCCAGTTGAAGCGCCTCGCCATCCCGTATATCTCCATCCTGACCAATCCGACGACGGGCGGCGTGTCCGCCTCCTTCGCCATGCAGGGTGACGTCATTCTCGCCGAGCCGGGGGCCGTAATCGGGTTCGCGGGCCAGCGGGTCATCAAGCAGACCATCGGGCAGGACCTGCCGCCGGGGTTCCAGACCGCGGAGTTCCTGCTGGACCACGGCCAGATTGACGACGTCGTTCCCCGCGCCAGCCTGCGCGAGACGACCGCCCGCCTGCTGCGGCACATGCAGGGGCAGCGCCAGCCGGAGGTGCCCGAACTGCAGTACGCCTGAGCGGGTGATGGAAACGTGTTTCAGACGCCCTGATGGTTCATGGGGCGTTTTTTCTGGACCATGGCAACAGCCCCACCACAAAGGCCACGAAGGGCACGAAGTGATGGGTCGTCATGAAGGGAACATTCATCCAGGCTTTTCCTTTGTGTCCTTCGTGCACTTCGTGGTGAGGTCTGAGGCAGCCTGCGGACAGGCGGGTGCCCCGTGGTGAGGACCTATCAGTCGGCGCTCGACTTTCTGTTCCCCCGGACCACCACCATCAGGTTCGGGCTGGAGACGACCGCCGCGCTGGTGGAGGATCTCGGGTCGCCACACCTGGTGTATCCCACCATTCATGTTGCGGGGACTAACGGGAAGGGGAGCGTGGCCGCGCTCATGGCGGAATCGCTCCGCACGGCGGGCTGGCGCACCGGGCTCTACACCTCGCCGCACCTGGTGTCATTCCGCGAGCGGATCATGGTGGACGGCCAGCCGATCACCGAGGATGCCGTGGCGATGTGGACCAGCCGGCTCGAGCCGCTGATCCGTGAGCGGGAGGCCACATTCTTCGAGGCCTCCACTGCCATCGCATTCGCCGATTTTGCGGCCCGGGGTGTCGAGATCGCGGTGGTGGAGGTCGGGCTCGGCGGCCGGCTGGACAGCACGAACATCATCACCCCCGAAGTGAGCGTGGTGACCCGGATCGCCCGGGACCACCACAAGTATCTGGGTGAGACACTGCCCGAGATTGCCCGCGAGAAGGCCGGGATTGCCAAGCCCGGTGTGCCGTTCGTGATCGGGGAGACCGAACCCGCCCTGGTGGAGGAACTCCGGGAGGCGGCCCGTCGCGCCTGCCGGGAGCGTGGCGGTGAGGCCGATATCCGGGTGCTCCCGGCCGGGTACCTCTGGCCCGGTCCGCTCGCGCTCGCCGGGCCACACCAGCGACGGAATGCCGCCGTCGCCTACGGGGCGCTGATGGCGCTGCCGCCGCGCTGGCGCCCATCGCTCGAGGTGGTAGAGCAGGCCTTCGGTCGGACCACCGTCGCCGGCCGCCTGGACCGGCGGGGCCGGTGGCTGTTCGACGTTGCCCACAACCCCGACGGAGTCTCGGCCCTGGTCCACGCCCTCGAGGCCGACCCGGTTCCCCGGCCCGTCCACGCGCTGGTTTCCATCCTGGGGGACAAGGAATGGCCCGGGATGCTGGTCGAGCTGGACCGCGTGATCGACCGGGGAATATTGACCTGCGCCCCGACCGCGGCCGGTCGAGGCTGGGACCTGGGGTGGCTGGCCGAATGGCTGGTCCGGACCGACCGCCCGCCTGCCCGGGCGGCGTGGACCCTCCAGCCGGACTTCCACGCCGCCCTCCGGGAGGTCCAGGATGGCGCGGGGACGATTCTGGTGACCGGGAGCTTTCACACGGTGGGTGACGTGATGGCGGAGCTATGGGGCGGGATCTGACAGGGTGAAAGGTGAAGGGTGAAAAGCTGAAGGGCGTCGGGACGGGACCCTTCACCTTGTGCTGCTCCCCGGGTTGGTTGGGCCGGGGGCTCCCGCTATCTTCTGCCCATGCAACCCCGTGCCCTGCCGGGCTTTCGCGATTTCTACCCCGACGACTTCGCGCTTCGCGCGCACATCTTCGAGACCTGGCGCCGGGTGGCCGGGTGCTACGGTTTTGAGGAGTACGACGGTCCGCCGCTGGAGCCGCTGGAACTGTACACGGCGAAAAGCGGCGAGGAGATCGTGGGGCAGCTCTACGCGTTCACCGACAAGGGAAACCGGGAGGTGGCCCTCCGGCCCGAGATGACCCCGACCCTGGCGCGGATGGTGGCGGCGCGCGCCAACGGGCTCAAGAAGCCCATCCGCTGGTTCAGCATTCCGCAGCTCTTCCGCTACGAACGCCAGCAGCGCGGCCGTCTCCGCGAGCACTTCCAGCTGAACTGCGACCTGATCGGCGAGCCCGGGCCCCTGGCGGACGCCGAGGTCATCGCGCTGGCGATCGACGTGATGCGGGCCTTCGGGTTCGGGCCGGAGGATTTCCGGGTTCGGCTGTTCGACCGCGCCCTGCTGAACCAGATGCTCTCCGAGGCGGGCATTTCGGGCGATGGACTGGATGCTGCCTACCACGCCATCGACAAGTGGGAACGCGTCGACGAGGCCCATTCCCTTGCCGTGCTGGCCGACGCCGGCCTGGAACAGCCGCAGCGTGACGCGGTGAGAGCATTCGTCGGGGGCGCCATCCCTGACGGTGCCATGGCGAGCGAGGCGGGCCAGCGATTCACGAAGGTGCTCGAGGCGCTCCGGGCGATGGGGCTTGGCGAGTTCCTTCTGGTGGATCCGAAAATCGTCCGTGGCCTGGCGTACTACACCGGCACCGTCTTCGAACTCTTCGACGCGAAGGGCGAACTCCGGGCCATCTGCGGCGGCGGGCGCTATGACCGCCTCGCCGGGGCGCTGGGCGGGGTGGACCTTCCCGCTGTCGGCTTCGGCTTCGGCGACGTGGTGCTCGGCGAACTGCTGAAGGACCGGGGCCTGTTGCCGGAGGCGGCCGCGGGCTGTGACGTCTTCGTGGCAGCTGTAACCGGTGAGGACCTTCCCAGCGTCCTTGCCCTCGCACACGAGCTGCGGGACGCGGGTATCCGCGTCGAGTACACCCTTGGCGGCCAGAACATCGGCAAGCAGCTGAAGCTCGCCGATGCCCGCAACGCACGCCACGCGATCGTGATCGGCCCCGACGACCGGGCCGCCGGCCGCGTGATGCTCAAGGACCTCCAGGCCAACGAGCAGCACGCCGTCCCGGCCGACGAGATCATGAGCAGGATGACGGAGCGAGTTGTACGCAACGGGCAGTAGGCAGCGGGCAATAAGGCAGCAGGCAGCAGGCAGGGGCAGAGAGCGTTCGACCTTCGACCTTCGACCTTCGACTTTCCATGGCTGACGACAAGGCAATCACACCCCGGGCAGAGGACTTCAGCGCCTGGTATAACGATGTCATCATGCGCGCCGAGCTCGCGGACTACAGTCCGGTGCGCGGCTGCATGGTCATCCGTCCGAACGGGTACGCCATCTGGGAGCAGATGCAGGGCGCGCTGGACGCAATGTTCAAGGAGACCGGACACCAGAACGCCTACTTCCCCCTGTTCATCCCGCAGTCCTTTCTCGCGAAGGAAGCCCAGCACGTCGAGGGATTCGCGCCCGAAACCGCGGTGGTCACGCACGGTGGTGGCAGGGAACTGGAGGAGCCGCTGGTCGTGCGCCCCACCTCCGAGACGATCATCTACGCGATGCTGGCGAAGTGGATCCAGAGCTACCGCGACCTCCCGGTACTGCTGAACCAGTGGGCCAACGTGGTCCGCTGGGAGATGCGGACCCGGCTCTTTCTCCGCACGACGGAGTTCCTCTGGCAGGAGGGCCACACGGCCCACGCGGATGCCGTCGGGGCCGAGGAGGAGACCCGCCGGATGCTCGGGGTGTACCGCACGTTCATGGAAGAGTGGATGGCGATGCCGGTACTGACGGGCCTGAAAACGGACAGCGAGCGGTTTGCCGGGGCGGTCCGCACCTATGCCTGTGAGGCGCTCATGCAGGACAACCGCGCGCTCCAGGCCGGCACGAGCCACTTCCTGGGCCAGAACTTCGCGAAGGCGTTCGATACCACGTTCCAGACTGCCGAGGGGGGCATCGATCACGTCTGGAGCACGTCGTGGGGCGTGTCGACCCGGCTGGTGGGCGCGCTGGTGATGACCCACAGCGACGACAAGGGCCTGATCTGTCCTCCGAAGCTGGCGCAGTACCAGGTGGTGGTGGTGCCCATCTACCGCAAGGATGCCGACCGCATGTCGGTGCTGGAGGCGGCCGAGAAGCTGCGGGGCGAACTCAAGGCGGCGGGACTTCGTGCCCACGTGGACGACCGCGAGGGGATGACGCCCGGTGCCAAGTACTGGGAATGGGAGGCGCGCGGCGCTCCCTTCCGGCTCGAGCTGGGGCCACGTGACCTGGCCGCCGGCACGGCGATGCTCGCGCGCCGGACCGGTGGGGACAAGGAGTCCGTCCCGCTCGAGGGGGTCGGGGAACGGATGGCCGGCGAGGTCGAGCGCATGCAGGCGAATCTGCTGAGTGCGGCCCGGGAACGCCGCGAGGCGAACAGCCGCCGCGGGCTCTCAAAAGATGAGTTCGTCGACTACATCGAGTCCGGTGGCGGGTTCGCCTACGGCGGCTGGTGCGGTGACGCCGGATGCGAGGCGGAGATCAAGGAGAAGACGAAAGCCACCGTGCGAGTGCTCCCGGACGAGGAGTTCCGGAGTGCCACTCCCCCCGATAGCTGCATGTGGTGCGGGCGGCCCAGCCAGGCCGAGGCCGTCTGGGCGCGGGCCTATTGATGGCAGGAGCTCCTCCAGCCGCCGCGCCGGCCACGGTGACGCCGATGGACGTGCTGCTGGCCGATGCCGGTCTCGAGCGGGTGAACGGTGTGATGCACATGGGTGGGGTGTCCCTGGCCGCGATCGCGCGGGAAGTGGGCACCCCTGCCTTCGTATACAGCGCCGACGCCATCCGGAAGCGCTACGCGGCACTCGACCAGGCGCTGGAGGCCGTCCCGCACCAGATCTGCTACGCGGTGAAGGCCAACGGGAACCTCGCGGTGCTGGATGTCCTGCAGCGCCTCGGCGCCGGGGCGGACATCGTGAGCGGCGGGGAACTCCAGCGGGCCCTGGCGGCGGGGTTCCCGGCGGATCGTATCGTGTTCAGCGGGGTGGGGAAGACCGACGCCGAGCTCGCCCTGGCGATCCGGCACGGGGTGGGCCACATCAACGTGGAGAGCATGGCCGAACTGACGGCCCTGGAAGCCATGGCCCGGAGTGGGTCCGGGCCTGTTGCGCTGGGCATACGGGTGAACCCCGACGTGACTGCGGCAACCCACCCGTACATCTCCACCGGTCAGAGCGGCATCAAGTTCGGGATCCCCGCCGACCAGGTTCCCACGGCGGCGGCCCGGGTGGCGGCGCATCCCCGGCTGACACTCACCAGCATCGCGATGCACCTCGGCAGCCAGCTCGCCAGCGCCGGACCGTACCTGCAGGGCATCCGGAAACTGCTGGACCTCGTTACCGACATTCGCGCGACCGGCGTGGACACCATCGAGGTACTGGACATCGGCGGCGGCATCGGGATTCCCTACCGCGATGCACCCGGCATGGACCTCGGGGCCTTTGCCCGCGAGATCATCCCTCCGCTCCGCGAATCGGGGCTCACGGTCTACATGGAACCCGGCCGGTTCCTGGTGGGGAGTGCGGGTGTCCTGCTGGCGACGGTGATCTACCGCAAGCACGCCGGCGGGAAGGACTTCGTCATCGTGGACACGGGCATGAACGACCTCATGCGGCCGACGCTCTACCAGGCCCACCATGAGATTGTCGCCATCGCGGGCGGCGATGGTGCGGCGTCTCCGATGGACGTCGTGGGCCCGGTCTGCGAAACCGGCGATTTCCTGGCCCTGGACCGTCCGCTCCCGCCGCTCCAGCGGGGCGACCAGATCGCGCTGCTCGGTGCGGGCGCCTACGGATTCGTGATGAGTTCCAACTACAACGCCCGTCCGCGCGCGGCGGAAGTCCTGGTGGATGCTGGACGCCACGCGGTGGTCCGGGCCCGCGAGACGGTAGATGACCTGATGTGCGGCGAGACCCTGAACCCATTTTCCTGAGCCTGATGCCCGACCATCCCCCTGGAATCCTGATTCTCGACTTCGGCGCCCAGTACACCCAGCTGATCGCGCGCCGGGTGCGCGAGGCGCACGTGTACTCCGAAATCCATCCACCCTCCCGGACGCTGGACTGGATCCGCGACTGGGCGCCGCAGGGCATCATCCTTTCCGGCGGGCCGAACTCGGTCTACGGGGAGAATGTCCCGACCGCCGATCCTGCCCTCCTGGAACTCGGCGTGCCCATCCTGGGCCTCTGCTACGGGATGCAACTGATCGCGCAGCTGAGCGGAGGAACGGTCGTGCGCGCGAGCCGCCGCGAGTATGGACGTGCCGAGTTCCAGGTCCTCGAGGCAGGGCCGCTGTTCGAGGGATTCGAGCCCGGTGAGGAGACGCCGGTCTGGATGAGCCACGGAGACCACGTGGACACGGCACCGCCGGGGTTCGTGGTGACGGGCGCGAGTGACAACTGCCCGGTCGCGGCCTTCCGGCACGAAAGCCGGCCGCTGTTCGGCCTCCAGTTCCATCCGGAAGTAGCCCACACGCCCCGCGGTGGGGAGCTGCTCCAGAACTTCCTCTTCAATATCTGCGGCTGCGCCCCGGACTGGACACCGGGACACTTCATCGAGACCGAGGTGGAGAAGGTGCGGGCCATGGTGGGGAATCGTCGCGTGATCTGCGGTCTCTCGGGGGGAGTGGATTCGTCGGTGGCGGCGGCCCTGGTCCACCGGGCCGTCGGCGACCAGCTCACCTGCATCTTCGTGGACCATGGCCTGCTGCGGCTCCACGAGCGGACCCAGGTGGAGTCCACCTTCCGCCGTCACCTCGGGATCGACCTGCGCGTGGTGGACGCGACCGACCAGTTTCTGACGGCCCTGGAGGGGATCTCCGATCCTGAGGAAAAGCGACGCCGTATCGGCCACACCTTCATCGACGTGTTCGAGACGGAGGCCCGGAAGGTCGGCAGCGATGTGGGGTTCCTCGTGCAGGGAACGCTTTACCCGGACGTGATCGAGTCGGTGTCTCCCACGGGAGGGCCGTCGGTGACCATCAAGACACACCATAACGTCGGTGGCCTGCCCGAACGGCTTCCCTTCAAGCTGATCGAGCCGTTGCGGGAGCTGTTCAAGGATGAGGTGCGGCAGGTGGGCCGGGAGCTCGGGCTGCCCGAGGAGATGGTCGGCCGGCACCCGTTCCCGGGGCCAGGGCTCGCCATCCGGATCCTGGGCGAGGTCACCCGACCGCACCTGGACATGCTCCGCAAGGCTGACAGTATCTACATCGAGGAGATCCAGACCGCCGGCCTGTACGACGACATCTGGCAGGCGTTCGCCGTGCTGCTCCCGATCCGGTCGGTCGGTGTGCAGGGCGATGACCGGAGCTACGACCAGGTGGTCGCTCTCCGCGCCGTTACCAGCCGGGACGGCATGACGGCGGACTGGTTTCCCTTCCCGGCGGATGTACTGGCGAGGATCTCCAGCCGGATCGCCAATGAGGTGGACGGTGTGAACCGGGTCGTCTACGACGTGAGCTCCAAGCCGCCGGCGACGATTGAGTGGGAGTAGGACGGCGAGTGGCGAGTGGTGAGTAGTGAGTGGCGAAGCAGACTCGTCACCCTCGACTTGCCACTTGCCACTTGCCACTTGCCACTTGCCACTTGCCACTTGCCACTAGTCACTAGTCACTAGTCACTAGTCACTAGTCACTGCCTTCCGCCACCCCACCCCCACCAGCCCTCCCCCCGCCACCGCCAGTACCCCTCCCACCAGGACCAGGTCTCGATTGGTTGCCTGCGCGGCGCTCTTGACCACGTAGAAGACCAGGCCGAGCCATTGGCCAGTGCCCTCCGAGATGGGTGGATGTTCCACCCACAGGATCATGCCGGGGATGTCGAGGTCGCGGATCATCCAGATGCACGGGAAGGAGACGACGAGCAGTACCAGGCCCGTGAGCAGCAGCGTGGTCCCGGTGCGCCGGAAGAGGAGGTGCCGGTCCTCGCGGTTGAGCCAGGCGAGCGCGGTCAGGATGCCGAGCATGACCGCGACAAGCAGGCCCCACCATCGGCCCGCCGCGAGTGCGCTCCGGATACGTCGGCTCGCCTTCATGCTGATGGAGGGCGTGACCCTGATCGAGTCTCGACTTACCCGCCGGAACTCGGCGACGCCCTCGTCCACCGCATTCAGGATTTTGTTCTCCACGGCGCCCGAGGGATCGCAGTGGGGCAGGTCCTGCAGGGTCTCGATCGCGGACTGCTTCTCGCCGAAGAGGCTCTTGAGCCCCATCCAGGCGATGTCCAGGAATCCTCCTACCCCGCATTCCTCCCGGGCATCCAGCTTCCGCTGGAAGAAGCCATGGACGTCAGGCAGTACCACCTTCTTCTCCTCGTTTACGGAGACGTAGAAGCTCAGGCTGCCGGGATACTGCCGGAGTCCGTCGAGCACCGACTGGTGGATCTCGACCGCTTTGAAGCTGACGTCCGCGGGTGTGAAGTGGCTCTGCAGGAACCGGAAGATGTCACCCCTGGTCACGTGGAAAATCGACCCGCGGAGGGAACGGACGACCGGGTCCTTCTCCACTTCGAGGCTGACGGCGGGCAGTCCCATGGCATAGAGCCAGTTGGGATCGAGCTTGGTGGCCACCATGCGGGGGCGGCTCATCGTGTGGAGAAAGTAGAGCGGAGGGAAGGCGACCACTCCCAGGATCACGAAGGATGTGGCCAGCACCATGGACAGGTTGCGCTTCACCGTCGCTCCTCGAGTCGGGTACCGCCAGGGAGCCAGGCGGTGCCGAGGCGGGCATATCGTCAGCCTGCACTATAGGCCCGCACCACCCATGTTGTCGGTGACGCCCGTCCCGTTCCATTGCCCCTTCTGGCCGCCCCAAGTATTTTCGTGACATGCAGTTGCCCTACTTCACGGGGGTGGAGTGCCCCCTGATCCTCGCGCCGATGGCTGGCGTGTCAGAAGCCCCGTTCCGGCGAATCTCCCGCCGGCTCGGGGCGGATGTGGTCATGACCGAGTTCCTGAGTTCGGAGGCGATCCGTCGCGGAATCCGGCGCACGCTGGAGGGGGCCGAGTTCGAGGAGGAGGAGCGCCCGATCGGGGTCCAGATCTACGGCGCCGACCCGGATGCGATGGCCCGGGCCACCGCGATCGTGACCGAGACCTACGAGCCGGACTTCGTGGACATCAACTTCGGGTGTCCCGTGAAGAAGGTCGTGAAGCGCAACGGGGGCTCGGGTTGTCTCCGGGACATGGACCTGGTCGAGCGGATCATCCGCGCCTGCGTGTCGGCGACCCACCTGCCGGTCACGGTGAAGACGCGAAGCGGCTGGAGCGAGGATTCCAGGGACCCGGTGGGGATCGCGCTCCGGATGCAGGATGCCGGGGCCAGGGCGTTCACGCTGCATGCCCGTACCCGGACCCAGATGTTCTCCGGTGAGGCCCGCTGGGATGAGATCGCCGCGGTGGTGGACGCGCTCGACATTCCCGTGATCGGCAACGGCGATATCCAGACCGGCGATGACATCGCACGGATGCGGGCACGCACCGGCTGCGCGGCAATCATGATCGGCCGCGGGTCGTTCGGGAATCCATGGATCTTCCGGGACGGGCGCGCCTTGCTGGACCATCGTCCGCTGCCGGACGCCCCGGATGCCGGGGAGCGGTTTGCCGTGGCCCTGGCGCACGCGCGCCTGGCGCTCACGCTTCAGGGCGATTCCCGCAAGACCGTGGTGGAGTTCCGCAAGCACTTCGGCTGGTACACGAAGGGCCTGCCGGGGGCCGCGGCACTCCGGCAGCGCCTCTTCCAGGTGGAGTCCATGGCCGAGGCCGAAGCCATCTTCCTGGAGTACCTGGCGCCGGTCGCCCAGGTCGCGTGAACCCCGACCGGCTTCGGGAGCTTCTCGCCGATGTCGCGGCGGGCCGCTGTTCCGCGGACGACGCGCTGGAACGGCTGCGGCATTTCCCTTCCGAACAACTCGATTACGCCACCCTGGACCACCACCGGGCGCTCCGCCAGGGGCAGCCCGAGGTCGTCTACGGGGGCGGCAAGACGGTAGATCAGGTCGCCGACATCTGCACCCGCCTGGTGGCGGCGCAGGGCGCATTCTTCGTGACGCGCGTGACGGAGGCCCAGGCCAATGCGGTGCGCGAGCGGGTGCCCGGGGTGAGGTGGAATCCGCTCGCCCGGACGCTCGCCTTCGCCGCCGAGGGTGCGGCTCCTGAAGGCCCGCTGGTGCTGGTCATCTCCGCCGGCACGAGTGACCTGCCGGTGGCGGAGGAGGCGCTCGAGGCGGCGCGGGCCTTCGGGCTCCGCGCCGAGCCGCTGGTGGACGTGGGCGTCGCCGGCCTGCACCGGCTGATGGCGGCGAGCCAGCGTCTGCATGAGGCGGCGGTGCTGATCGTGGTTGCGGGCATGGAGGGCGCATTGCCGAGCGTGGTGGGTGGCCTGGTGGCCGCACCGGTCATCGCCGTCCCCACGAGCGTGGGATATGGTGCCTCCTTCCAGGGCCTTGCGGCACTCCTCGGCATGCTGAACAGCTGCGCGGCCGGCCTCACCGTGGTGAACATTGACAACGGCTTCGGTGCCGCGATGGCGGCGAGCCGGATCATCCAGGGGGCGAGGTCGTCGCCAGCCCCATGACCCGCAGTCGCTCCGTGGCGCTCTGGTGCGGTGTGGCCGGGGCGTTGTTCCTTGCGCTGGCCCTCTCCGGTCTCCCGTCCATTCTGTACGTCCCCGGCCTCCTCCTGGCGGGGTTCGCCGCCGGTCTTACCGTTCGCAGCGCCATGCCGGGAGGCACCGCGGCTTCGGTCGAGACGGACGACCGCCAGCTCGGCTGGATCGTTCGGGCCAACGATGGTCTCGCGGCCTGGCTTGTGGGCGATGACGGCGCGACACAGGCCACCGCCACGGTTCCGGGTTCGCGGACCGTCGGGGTGGCGGACCGGGTCCGGTCGATAGAGCCTCCGGCGATTGAGCGGATCGGGGGTGGGACCCTGGTCGTCGTCGGGGGAACCGGCCTTCGCGCGGCGCTGCTCCTCCCATCGTCCGACGCCGCGCGGCTCGAGACCGCGCGCTCGGATCTGGCGGATTTCCTCGAATTGCGGGAGCGCGAGGCGGTTCTTGCCCCGCTCCGCCCTGCCCAGGACCAGGCCGGCGAGTCGCTGGAGAGCATCGCGATGCGACTGGCCCACCAGATCGAGCGGATCTTCGACGCCGAGGCCATCGTGGCGCTGCCCCGGCCGGCGGGCCTCACGGTGATGGGGGTTGCACTGCGCTCCGACCGGCGTCAGCTGAACTCCACGGTGACGGCGGACAGCGCCCTTGCGCGCGCCATGTCGGCGCCCGGGGACGCACCGCACTGGGCGCTCGATCCCCTGGGTGGCGTGGTGTCGGATCGGCGATCGCCGGCGCGCGCGATGGTCCTGCCGGTCATGGACAAGGGCGAGGCGGTCGGGGCCGTCGCGGTGCGCGTGCACTCCGGCCGCGCGCCGAGCGGCGAGCCCCGGGCGGAACTCACGCGGGCACTGGCCGCCGCCGGACCGCGCCTGCGGGCAGGGCTCAGTGCGCGGCGCGCGATGGATGATTCCATCCGTGACCCGCTCACGGGCCTGCTCAACCGCCGGGGATTCGAGCAGGTCATGCAGCGGGTGGGCGCCCGGGAGGGCTCGGTGGTGATGCTGGACCTCGACCGGTTCAAGAGCCTGAATGACACCTTGGGCCATCCGGCGGGAGACGCTGCGCTGCAGCTGGTCGCGCGCATCCTTCAGTCACAGATCCGCGACGGCGATGCGGCAGGGCGGCTGGGTGGTGAGGAGATGGCGGTGTGGCTGCCAGGCGCGGACGTCGAGCAGGGGCGGGAACTGGCGGAGCGGATCCGGGCCACGCTCGAGGGCACGGCCTGGGCGTGGGAGGGGCGTGCATGGGCGATCACCGCATCGCTGGGGGTCGCGGCCTGTCCCGGCACAACCGTGAGCCCGGACAACCTGATGGGCCAGGTGGACCGGGCGCTGTATGCCGCGAAGCAGGGGGGAAGGAACCGAGTCGAGACGGCGTGAACGGTAGACGGTGAACGGTAAACGGTGAGCGGTGAACGGGATGGGTCTGGCACCGGGAAGGCGGGCGTGGGTCGATGGCAGCCGGAGGTACATAAGACAACGGTGAGCGGTCACGGGTACGCCCGTTCACCGTTCACCGTTTACCGTTCACGCTTTTTGAGGTTCAGTGGAGGCGCAGGGAATCGAACCCTGGTCCGAGTATGCATCCGGGACCGCATCTACGTGCGTAGGTTCATCTTTCTGCTTCATCCACCGGCCGGTGACGAACCGACCTGCCGGCAGACCAACCTCTGAGATCTCGTTTACCGCGTCGAGGTATCGCGGCTCACCAGCCCGGATTTTCGATTCGTTGGCGGCGCCCCAGGCGGGCTCCGGTCAACGAAGGCGCGTGAAGCGAGCTTAGCTCAGCTTACGCGGCCAGTGCCAGTTCAGAGTTGGCAATTAAAGCGTTCCAGACGGTTTAACCAGGAACCTGGACCTGGGCACGCAGCGATGCCTTCAACGAACCCGTCGAAGCCAGTCGCCCCCGTGCCCGTAAGATAGGCGCTTACCCCATTGCTTGGCAAGGACTTATGGCGGGGGTTACCGACCGGTGCCGGCGGTGCTTAATTCCGGTATGACCCTCGACGTCAGCACGCTTCGTGAGCGGTTCCCGGCCCTTGAGCGTCGCCACGAACACTACCCGGTCGCCTATTTCGACGGTCCCGGGGGGACGCAGGTGCCTCGTGAAGTGGGCGACGCCATCACCCGCTATCTCTTCCACCACAACGCCAATACCCACTGGCTCTACCCGACCAGCATCGAGACCGATGCCCTGCTCGGGTCGGCGCGGAAGACCATGGCGGAGTTCCTGAACGCGGCGCCGAACGAAATTGCGTTCGGGGCGAACATGACCACGCTGACGTTCCACCTGGCCCGGGCCCTGGGCCGGGGGTGGGGGCCGGAGGATACGGTCATCGTGACCGAGCTGGACCATCACGCGAACGTGGCTCCATGGCACGCGCTCGCGCGGGAGCGCGGGGTTCGTATCAGGCGGGTGCGGATGAACCCCGAAACCGGGATGCTGGATCAGGAGGACCTGCAGGCGGCCCTGGAGGAGCGTGCAAGCCTGCTGGCCATCGGCGCGGCCTCGAACGCCCTCGGCACCATCACGGATGTCCGGGCGATCTGTGGGCAGGCGCACGAGGCGGGGATCCTGACCTTCGTGGACGCCGTCCATTACGCGCCGCACGTGCTGGTGGATGTCGAGGAGATCGGGTGCGACTTCCTCGCCTGCTCGCCGTACAAGTTCTATGGCCCGCACATCGGAGTGCTGTTCGGGCGGCATGAGCTGCTGGAGAGCCTGGATGTCCCGAAGCTCCTGCCGGCTCCCGATACCGCCCCGGAGCGGATGGAGACGGGCACCCAGAACCACGAGGGTATCGTGGGCGCGGCGGCCGCCGTCGACTTCCTCGCGTCGCTCGGGTCCGGTTCCAGCCGGCGCGATCGCCTGGCCGATTCGTACGGCCGTCTCCATGAGCAGGCGAAGCGGCTGTTCGGGAAGATGTGGAGCGGCCTGTCGGGGATTGACGGTATTACCTGCCATGGTCCGGGCCTGGACGCCGCGCGCACGCCCACGGTCTCCTTCACGTCGAAGACGCTCAGCCCGCCGTCGATCGCCCGCGGCCTTGCCAGGAGGGGTGTGTACGTTTCCCACGGCGACTTCTATGCCCTTACCGTCATCGAGCGGCTGGGTGTCGGTGAGGATGGTGTGGTCCGGGCGGGATGCGCGTGCTATACGAACGATGAGGAGGTTGAGCGGCTGGTGGACGGGGTCAGGGAACTCGTGGAGGAGCAGGCGGCGGCCGGAAATCGGGAATCGGAAATCGGGAGTCGGGAAGGATAACGCTCGGACTCTCATCCATCTCGACCGTTAAACTCCGGCCCGATTACCCGATTACCCGATACCCCATACCCGTTCTCAAAGATCCGCCCGTGCCGCCCTCGCTGTCGCCAGCGCCTCCTTCGCCGTCCCGGCCAGACAGGTAAGATGCCCCATCTTCCGCCCCGGGCGAGCCTCCTGCTTGCCGTAGAGGTGGAGCTTCACGCCGGGCCGTGACAGGGCCCTCTCCCATCGTGGCTCGCCGTCCTTCCAGAGATCGCCCAGCAGGTTGATCATGCACACCGGCGTAAGCAGCCGCGGGTCGCCAAGTGGAAGCCCGCAGAGTGTACGGACCTGCTGCTCGAACTGGTCCGTCACGCAGGCATCCAGGGTGTAGTGGCCGCTGTTGTGGGGGCGGGGTGCTATCTCGTTCACATAGAGGCGCCCCCCATCCGCGACGAACAGCTCCACGCCGAGCACCCCCACGTATTCCAGTGCCCCCGCAACGCCGGCCGCGAGCCGCTGTGCTTCTGCTGCCAGGTCCGCCGTGACGCCGGCAGGAAGCGTCGTGGTGTCCAGGATGCCGTTGACGTGGACGTTCTCGCCCACCGGGAAGCCGGCGATACTGCCGTCCGCACCGCGCGCCAGTACGACCGACAGCTCCCGCTCCAGGTCCAGGCGTCGTTCCAGAACACAGGCCCGTTCACCGAAGCGCTGGAAGGCGGCGTGGGCATCATCGGGTCCGTCGACCAGGGCCTGTCCCTTGCCGTCGTAACCGAACCGGCTCGTCTTGAGCAGTGCAGGAACGCCCACTTCAAGCAGGGACTGGTCCAGTTCATCCCGCGAATGCACCGGCGCCCACGCGGCCGTCGCGAAGCCATGATGCGAGAGGAAGGTCTTTTCCTCGATCCGGTCCTGCGCGGAGCGGAGGGCCGCAGCAGACGGCCGGACCGGGATTCTGGCCGCGAGGAACTCGAGCGCCCTGGTGGGGACGTTCTCGAACTCGACGGTCGCGGCCGCGGCGAGCCGCGCCATTTCCTCGAGCGCGGTTTCGTCCTCGTACCCTGCGGTGAGGTGGCGGTTGGCCACATGCCCCGCGGGGCTGTCGGGGTCCGGGTCCAGGACGACGACCCGAAAGCCCATGGCCTGTGCGCGCATGGTGAACATGCGACCAAGCTGTCCGCCGCCCAGCATGCCGAGGGTGGCGCCCGGCCGGATCACGGCTTGTCGGGGAGAGTCGTACCCAGCACGCGGGCGGTCTGGTCAGTCCGGAAGCGCTGAAGGCGCTCGGCCAGGGCCGGGTCGGTCGTGGCCAGGGTGGCGGCGGCGAAGAGCGCGGCGTTCCGTGCCCCCGCGGCGCCGATGGCGAAGGTGGCCACCGGGATGCCTCCGGGCATCTGGACGATCGACAGGAGGGAGTCGAGGCCCTGAAGGTGGCGTGAGGGGACGGGCACGCCGAGGACCGGGAGCGTCGTCTTGGCCGCCAGCATTCCGGGGAGGTGCGCCGCCCCGCCCGCGCCCGCAATGATGGCTCGCAGGCCGCGGCCCGCGGCGCTGGCGGCATACTCGAAGAGCAGGTCCGGGGTACGATGGGCGGATACGACGCGGTGCTCGCAGGGCACACCGAGCGCGTTGAGCTGCTCGACGGCGTGGCGCATCACATCCCAGTCCGAGTCGCTGCCCATGACGATGCCGATCAGGGGTGCGGCCATGGTCCAACCTCCATGTGGGCGACAGGTACGGTGCGCGCGGAAGCTACACGACCCCTTGCGCGCCGGGCAATCATGCGGCCTGTCCCGCCGTCCCGTCGGTGCTCCGGCGCGTGAGCGGCCGCCGGCGTTCGACCGCCGGCCGGTGGTTGGCCCGCACCAGGCCCCAGGCGATCCCGGCGTGGATCGGGAGGGCGAGTGCAATGAACTCGCCGTTCACCTGATAGAGCCCGGGCAGGACCTTGAGCACGAGGCCCAGGGCGGCCACGGCGGCGACCACGACCGCTCCCCGTGCCGCGATCCGGTCGGCATGCCGGCCACTCCGGGCCATGAGCAGGATCGGCACCATGAGTACCAGCGAAAGCGGGCTGAACTGGAACAGGTTCTCGTTACGGTAGGTGGCGGCGTGATCGGTGAAAAGCCAGAGCGAGGCGAGCCCCAGCCCGGCCAGGCCCGCGAGCAGTGACCAGAACCCCGCCAGCGTGCTGAAGGCGAGGCGCGACGTTCCGCCGGCGGAATGAGCGCCCAGGACGGCGAGCAGGAGACCCCCGGCGAGGCCCGCGGTGAGGTACCACCTGAACCAGGGTGGCGGGGTGTCGCGCGGCGGATCAGCGGTGCTCACGTAGAGTGTGTCCTCGCCGGCCACCAGCGGCCGCTGCCCGCCATCGGGCCCCGTGATGCTGACCCTCCGCACGTAATCATGCAGGGCGAACGGGAGGAACATCTCCTCGTACCTGGTGATCGGGCGGTCCACCAAATGGCCCAGTCCCAGCATCATGCCCGTGTAGATACCCGGGTCGGTCGCGACCAGTCGCGCGGAGTGAAAGCGGTAGGTGGATCGGGACGGCTCCACGCCCACGGTACTGGCGATGCGGTGGTCGATCACGCGGTCAATCGCGTCCCGGACACGGGTGGAGCAGTTGTCGCGGTAATAGTCGTAGCGGTAGAAGCGGTTCTCCTCCCGCGCGTTCCATTCCAGGAAATCGCGCAGCTCAGCCCGCTGCCCCGGCGCCAGCGCCAGTTCCTGCAGCCAGATGGACCGGTTCTCCTGCCGGTAGAAGCGCAGCTCGGCGGAGAAGCTCCGTCCCGTCATCCAGTACCGCATGCGTCCCTTCACGAAGTTCGCGAGGAAATGCGGCTGGTTGAAGTCGAACATCCCGTAGTTGTAGGCGATGTCCGTGCCGGCCTGATGGTCATGGACGAGGATCGCGTTATGGCCGAACCGCTCCCAGACCTGGGTCCCCGCACCGATGGTGACGAGGTAGATCGTGAGCGCGTCGCCTGGCAGGGGTGGCGCGGGAGCCTGCGCCGCTGCCCGGGCGGCGAGCGTCATGAGCAGAAACAGGAGCGGGCGCCAGTGGCGCCCGCCGGAAGACAGCGAACTCACACGGTGGCCCGGGTCCGGTCCACCGTCCCCCGGCCCGCGAGGACCGCCTGCGCGGCGGCCAGCCGCGCGATAGGAAGCCGGTAGGGGGAGCACGACACGTAGTTCATCTTGGCGTTCTCGCAGAACGCGACCGCGCCGGGCTCGCCGCCGTGCTCGCCGCAGATGCCGACCTTGAGATCCTGCCGGGTGCTCCGGCCCAGGGTGACCGCCATGGAGATGAGCTTGGCGACAGCGCTGTCCAGCACCTGGAACGGGTCGTCCTCGATGATGCCCCGTTCCAGATAGGACGGGAGGAACACGCCAGCGTCGTCCCGGGAGAGCCCCCAGGTGGTCTGGGTCAGGTCGTTCGTGCCGAAAGAGAAGAACTGTGCCTCCCGGGCGATCTCGTCCGCGGTGAGTGCCGCGCGGGGCAGCTCGATCATCGTCCCGAGCAGGTACGGAACGGTGAGCTGGCGCTCCTGGAACACCTTCTCCGCCACCTGGCGGACCAGCAGCGCCTGCTTGCGGAACTCGACGACGTGCGCCACCAGCGGGATCATGATCTCGGGCATGACGCGGCCCTTCCGCTGGGCCACCGTGCAGGCGGCCTCGAAGATGGCGCGGGCCTGCATTTCGGTGATCTCGGGGTGCATGATCCCGAGGCGGCATCCGCGGAGGCCGAGCATCGGATTGACCTCACTCAGCGAGTCCACCAGCCGGTGGATCTCCTTCGGGGTCCGTCCCATCTGTTCGGCCAGTGCGTCGATCTCCTCCGGCTCCTTCGGGAGGAACTCGTGCAGCGGCGGGTCGAGCAGGCGGATGGTGACCGGATACCCTTCCATGGCGCGAAAAATCGCCTCGAAGTCCGAGCGCTGCATGGGGAGGAGGCGATCCAGCGCCCGCTTCCGGTCCTCCATGCTCTCCGCCAGGATCATCTCGCGCATCACGTTGATCCGGTCGCCCTCGAAGAACATGTGCTCGGTGCGGCAGAGGCCGATCCCTTCCGCGCCGAAATCCCGCCCCCGGTGGGAGTCGGCCGGCGTATCGGCGTTGACGCGGACGCGCAGGTGCCGGATCCGGTCGGCCCATTCCATGAGCCGGGTATAGTGCTCGTCGAGCACGGGAGGAACGAGCCCGGCCTTCCCGGCGAACACCTTGCCCGTGCTCCCGTCGAGGGTGATCCACTCGCCTCCGCGCACCGTGCGCCCGTCCACGCTGAAGGTGCCCGCGGGCTCGTCAACCGCGATTTCCTGCGCGCCTGCCACGCACGGCTTTCCCATGCCGCGGGCCACCACGGCGGCGTGTGACGTCATGCCGCCCCGGGCCGTGAGGATTGCCTTCGAGGCGACCATGCCGTGGAAGTCCTCCGGGCTCGTCTCGCGGCGGACCAGAATGACGGCGTCCCCGGCGCGGCCCCGCTCGGCGGCGACGTCGGCATCGAACACCACCGTGCCGCTGGCAGCACCCGGACTCGCGGGCAGGCCGGTCGTGAGGAGGTCGAGATCCGCCTCCGGGTCGATCTGCGGATGCAGGAGCTGGTTCAGGTCATTGGGCGGGATCCGGGCGACGGCCTCCTCCTCGGAGATCACGCCTTCGTCCACCATGTCGCAGGCGATGCGGATTGCCGCCTGGCCCGACCGCTGGCCGCGGCGGGTCTGCAGCATGTAGAGCTTGCCGCGCTCGATGGTGAACTCCATGTCCTGCACATCGCGGAAATGCCGCTCCAGCGTCACGGCCATCTTGTCGAGGTCGCCAAAGGCCTGCGGCATGACCTCCTTGAGCTCATCGATGGCGATGGGCGTGCGGGCGCCGGAAACCACGTCCTCGCCCTGGGCGTTCAGCAGGAATTCCCCGTACAGGCGGTGCTCGCCGGTGCTGGGGTTCCGGGTGAACGCCACGCCCGTGCCCGAGTCCTCCCCCATGTTGCCGTAGACCATGGTGACGATGTTCACGGCCGTCCCCATCGTGTCGGGGATGTCGTGCAGCTTCCGGTAGTCAATGGCGCGCCGGGTGTTCCAGCTCTCGAAGACGGCCTGGATGGCTCCCCATAACTGGTCCATCGGGTCTTCGGGAAAATCCCGGCCCGACTCCTTGCGGACCAGTTCCTTGTATCCGGCGACCAGTTCCTTCAGTTCCTCGACCGGCAGGTCGATGACCCGTTCCACGCCCGCCTTCTTCTGCCGCTCCTCGAGCAGGTGGTCAAAGGCGCCCTTGCTCACCTCGAACACCACGCTGCCGTACATCTGGACGAACCGGCGATAACTATCCCACGCGAACTGGGCGTTCCTGCTCTGGGTCCGGAGCCCCTCGACCGTCCGGTCGTTCAGGCCAAGGTTGAGGATCGTCTCCATCATGCCGGGCATCGATACCGCGGCGCCCGAGCGGACCGAGACGAGCAGCGGGTCCCCGGCCCCCCCGAACTGCCGGCCGGTGGATGCCTCGAGGCGCTGCATGGCGGTCTCCACCTGGTTGCGGAGCGCCGGCGGGAACTGCCGGGTCTCGAGGTAGGTGAGGCAGAGACTGCTGGAGATGGTGAACCCGGGAGGGACAGGGATGCCGATGTTGGTCATCTCGGCGAGGCCCGCGCCCTTGCCGCCGAGAATATCCTTCATCGCAGACGTGCCGTCTGCGCGCCCCTGGCCGAAGAAATAGGTGAGTGGCTGGCTGTACGATCCGCTCATGCGGGGCTCTCAACGAGTGGGGAACTGTGGCGCAGCCGCACCAGGTCTTCGGGAGTGTCTGTGGGATACTGCCCGGAGAAGCAGGCGTGGCACCAGGGAACGACGCTCCCTGCTGCACGGAGCATGCCTTCCAGGGAGAGGTAACCCAGGCTGTCCACCCCGAGGAATTCCTGGATCTCCTCGATGGAATGCGTGGCGCCGATCAGTTCCTCACGGGTCGGCGTGTCGATCCCGTAATGACAGGGGCCGGTGATGGGCGGGCTGCAGATCCGCAGGTGGATCTTCCGGGCGCCGGCGTCACGGATCATCTGGACCAGCCCCTTGCTGGTGGTCCCGCGGACCAGGCTGTCGTCCACCACCACAACGGACTTGCCGGCGATGACCTCGCGGACCGGGTTGAACTTGATCCGGACCTTGGCCACGCGAATCGCCTGCGTGGGGTTGATGAATGTCCGGCCGACGTAGTGGTTCCGGATGAGCCCGTGTTCCAGCTTGAGGCCGGACTCGTCGGCAAAGCCCAGTGCCATGGCATTGGAGCTGTCGGGCACGCTGAAAACGACCTCGGCTCCCGGCGCCGGGTGTTCACGCGCCACCTGGCGGCCCAGCTCGCGGCGCACCCGGTCCACCGACTCGCCGAAGATCGTGCTGTCGGGGCGGGCGAAGTACACCAGCTCGAAAACGCAGCGACTCACCGGGCGCGCCGCGAGCGGCTCGAGTTCGGTGACGACGCCGTCACTGATCTTGAGGAACTCCCCCGGCTGCAGTTCCCGGACCAGGGTTGCCCCGACGAGGTCCAGTGCGCAGGTCTCGGACGCCACGATCACGCCGCGCCCCAGGCGGCCCAGCACCAGCGGGCGGAAGCCCCGGCCGTCCACCAGGGCGTACAGGTCGCGACCCACAGCCAGCACCATGGAGTAGGCGCCTTCGGCGCGCTCCATCGCATCGCGGATCTGGCCCTCCGGCGTGGGCGCCTCCGAGCGGGCGATGAGGTGTACGAGCACTTCGGAGTCGCTGCTGGACGTGAAGATGGACCCGCGAGCCACCAGTTCCCGCTTCAGCTCGACGGCGTTAGTGAGATTGCCATTGTGGGCAAGCGCTAGCCGTCCCTCGTGGTAGTTGACGAAGCAGGGCTGGGCGTTGGCCAGGACGGATGTTCCGGCCGTGGAGTACCGCGTGTGCCCGACCGCGACGTCGCCGGGGAGTCCGGCGAGGACCGGCTCGGTGAAGTTCTCCGAGACGAGCCCCATGCCGCGATGCGCGTGGCTGTCGCCCCGCGCATCGATGGAGACGATACCCGCACTCTCCTGCCCCCGGTGCTGCAGCGCATAGAGGCCGAGGTAGGCCAGCCTCGCGGCGTCGTTGACGCCCGATACGCCGATGATCCCGCACATACCTTACACTCCCTCCGCCGTCCCAGCGGTGACATCCCGCATCCGGCGGGGAATCGCATTGAAATAAGTCTTGCGCAGGGCCCCAATCGACCAGGACCATGCGCGACCGCCCCGGCGCACTTCCATCGTGCCTCCGGCCCGGCCGACGAGGCCGAGTTCCAGCACTGGCACACCGTGCCGCAGCGCCAGCCGTTCCAGGGCGGCGGTACTGCCGCCCCGGCAACTCACGACGGCTGCGGCTCCGCCCTCGCCGAAAGATAAGGCCGCATCGCCGGCGGCCTCGGGGCAGGGAATGGCATCCAGTGAAACCCTTACGCCGAATCCGGCTTCGGCGTACGGGCCTCCCATGGCCGACTCCGCCACCGTGACGAGCAGTCCACCGGTCGAGAGGTCATGCGCCGAGGCAAGCAGCCTTTCCGATGCCGCCTCGGCCAGGAGCCGCTGAAGGGCCGCTTCCGCCTCCAGGTCCACCGGCGCGGGCGTCCCGCCGACGAAGCCCATCAGCTCCGCCCAGTACGCCGACCCGCCAAGTTCGGCCGCGGGCAGGCCGAGGAGGACAACGTGGTCTCCCTCGGCCTGGAAGTGGCTGCCCACAGCGTGTGCGATGTTGTCCAGCAACCCGACCATGCCGATGACCGGTGTCGGATCGATCGCTCCTGTCGGACTCTCATTGTAGAACGAGACGTTGCCGCCGGTGACCGGGGTGTTGAACGCACGGCAGGCATCGGCGATGCCGCGACACGCCTCGCGGAACTGATAGAACACCTCCGGCCGCTCAGGGTTCCCGAAGTTGAGGCAGTCGGTGACGCCCAGCGGGACTGCGCCAGTGCAGGCGATGTTTCGCGCCGCCTCGGCGACGGCGGCCTTCCCGCCCTGGTAGGGGTCCAGTGCCAGGAGCCGGGCATTGCAGTCGGTGGTGATGGCGAGCCCGGCGTCCGTATCGGTGATGCGGAGGAGGCCCGCGTCACCGCCGGGGCCGATCAGCGTGGCCGCCTGCACGGTGGAGTCGTACTGCTCGTAGATCCAGCGCTTGCTCGCGAGGCTCGGCGCATCCAGCAGGGCGGGGAGTGCCTGGTCCACGTCCGGGCCATCCTGCGGTGGCCGGGCCGCCCGGCGCCGGCGCACGCCCTCCGCCTCCTGGGCCTCGGGCGTGTACACCGGACAATCCTCCACCAGCGGGACCCCGGGGATCTCGGCGACGACCAGGTCGCCGTGGCGGACCCGGAAGAGGCCGTCATCGGTCACCTTCCCGATGGCACGGGCCTCCAGTTCCCACTTCGAGCACACCGCGCGCACCGCCTCAACCTGGTGCGGCTCGGCCACGACCAGCATCCGCTCCTGAGATTCGCTGAGCAGGATCTCGTAGGGAGTCATGCCCGGCTCGCGGACCGGCACCTCTGCCGTGTCGATCTCCACGCCGACTCCGCCACGGGCCGCCATCTCGGCGGAACTGCTGGTGAGCCCGGCGGCGCCCATGTCCTGGATGGCCACGATGAGGCGGGACTGGATCATCTCCAGCGTCGCCTCGAGCAGGAGTTTCTCCGTGAACGGGTCGCCCACCTGCACCTGCGGACGGCGCGCCTCACTCTGCTCGGAGAGGTCTTCGCTGGCGAAACTGGCCCCGTGGATGCCGTCCCGACCTGTCCGGGCGCCGACGGCCAGCAGCACGTTACCGACCCCGGTGGCGGCGGCGCGGATCAGGTCCTCCTCGCGGAGGAGGCCGACGCACATGGCGTTGACGAGCGGGTTGCCGCTGTATCCCGGCGCGAAGTCCACCTCGCCGCCGAGGGTGGGAACGCCGATGCAGTTGCCGTAGTCCCCGACGCCGCGCACCACGCCGCCCAGCAGGTAGCGGTTCCGCGGCTGGTCCAGCGGGCCGAACCGGAGGCTGTTGAGCACCGCCACCGGCCGCGCGCCCATCGTGAACACGTCGCGGAGGATGCCGCCGACGCCCGTGGCCGCCCCCTGGTAGGGCTCGACCGCCGAAGGGTGGTTGTGGGACTCGATCTTGAACGCGACCGCCCAGCCCGCGGGCAGCCGGAGCACACCCGCATTCTCGCCCGGTCCCTGCAGGACCTGGGGCCCCTCAGTGGGAAAAGTCCGGAGGATCGGGCGGGAGTGCTTGTAGGAGCAGTGCTCGGACCACAACGCCGAGAAGACGCCGAGTTCGGTCAGCGTGGGGGTGCGGCCGAGCAGGGCCTCGATGCGCTCGTACTCGAGGTCGTTCAGGTTGTGTTCGCGGACGAGCGCCGGGGTGACCTCGGGCTCTCCCGGCATGGCGTGTGCCTGGGTGGGCGCGGTCCTGGACTGCATCACTTGTGGCGGAAGGTGGAGACGAGATCGTGCAGTACCTGGCCGATCATGCCGCGGTCCTCCCGCGCCTCGAGCTGGTCGATCTCGCCGGCATCGAGCCAGAGGCCGTGGCACACCGGGCAGCCGTCGACCTGGACGCCGCGGAGTTCCTCGGTCCGGAGGGGCGCGCCGCACTTGGGGCAGCGCATGTAATACTCCGCGCGCGCGGCCTCCTCCTCGGCGGCCCGGGTCGCGGCGCGCTGCTGGGCGAGGATCTCCATCTCCTTCTTGGCGAAGTACTCGTCTTCGTTCCGGCTGGGCTTGTCCGTGCTCATCGGTCTCTGGGGGTCAGGGTGGTCAGCGGCCAGCACCCGCCGGCCGCGCGCCGGCAGGGTCGAGGGCCATGAGGGACTGGAAGAAGCCGAGGCCGTCGGTCAGGCCCAGGCCAGGGTCGGCGGCGCGGTCGGGATGGGGCATGAGCCCGACCACGTTCCCCGCCTCGTTACGGATTCCTGCAATGTCGCGGAGGGAGCCGTTGGGGTTGGCGTCGCCGGACGCGGGGCTGCCGTCCGGGTTGACATAGCGCACCACGATCCGGCTTTCGGCCTCGAGGATATCGAGCGTCCGGTCGTCGGCGACGTAGCGCCCGTCCCCGTGCGACACCGGCATCCGCACTACCTGGCCCGGGGCATACGCGCTGGTGAACGGCGTGGCGGTGGACTCGACCCGGAGGGTTACCGGCCGGGAGACAAATGTCAGGCGGTCATTCCGGGTCAGCGCGCCCGGCAGCAGGCCCGCCTCGCAGAGTATCTGGAACCCGTTGCAGATGCCGAGCACCGGTCCGCCGGCCGCGGCGAGCTCCTGCACGGCCTGCATGACGGGGCTGAACCGCGCGATGGCGCCGCTCCGCAGGTAGTCGCCGTAGCTGAAACCGCCCGGGAGCATCACTGCGTCCGCGTTGCCCAGGTTCGTCTCACGGTGCCAGACGAAGAATGCCTCCGCCCCCACGCGTCGTGCGCCCTGGAGCGTGTCCATGTCGCAGTTGCTGCCGGGAAAGCGGATGACCGCGACGCGCATCAGGCCGGCTCCACGGCGATGGAGTAGTCTTCCGTCACCGGGTTGGCGAGCAGCTTGTCGCACATGGCGCGCGCACGTGTCTCGGCCTCGCCGGCGGTCGGTGCGTCCACCTGCAGCTCGATGGCCCGGCCGATCCGTACCTCCTCCGCCTCGTCGAAGCCGAGGGCCGTCAGGGCGTGCTCGACGGCCTGGCCCTGCGGGTCCAGCAGGCCGGCGCGGGGTACGACGCGGATGTGCACACGAAAACTCATTCCTGGGTCCTCGACGGGGGTGATGGTGGCCATGCGGGTTCGGCCGGGTTGGCGTCGGCGATTTCCTCGTCCTCCAGTTCGGCGGGCAGCGAGTCGGGATCGTCGCCGTCGTCGTCCTCGCCCCGCTCGAGCAGGCCGAGCACCACGGCCCGGACGATCCCGAACAGGAGGTAGGCAATGCCGAAGGGGAAGAGGACGTACTCCGGGTAGGTGAGTCCACCCACCAGGAGGGCGAGCGTGAACACGGTCCCCGCAATGGCCCGAGGGGAGCGCACGCCGATGCCCGGGAACTTCGGGTACTTCACGTTGCTCACCATCAGCAGGGACACCAGCAGGATCAGGAACACGAGCCCCTGGTGCTGGAGGTGCAGGTAGGCCAGGGAGGCCTGGTACCACGGCGTCTGGCTGAACGGGTAGTACACCGCCAGGGTGAGCCCGGCCGCCGGCGAGGGGAGTCCGACGAACCAGTGCGAATGCGGCTTGCCGTGCGCCAGCACGTTGTACCGGGCGAGCCGCGCGGTCACGGCCACGACGTACAGGAAGCAGAGCAGCCAGGCAAACCGCCCGGCGGTGCTGAACTCGAGGAAGTACATGACGACGGCGGGGGCGACGCCGAAGCTGATGGCGTCCACCAGCGAATCGAGCTCCGCGCCGAAGCGGCTGCCGGTATTGGACAGCCGGGCCAGCCGACCGTCGAGCATGTCCAGCAGGCCGGCAAAGACGATGAACCAGCCCGCCCAGGTGAAGTTGCCCTGGCTGGCCGAGACGATCGCCCAGAACCCGAAGAAGAGGTTGCCAAGCGTGAACGTGCTCGGCATCACCACGACTACGCGCCGCATGTTCCGGCGGCCGAGGCGCGGGCTCACGCGTCCCACTCCGCGATGACCGTCTGCCCGGCACGGGTGCGTTCGCCCTCGGCCACCCGGGCGCTGCAGCCATCCGGCAGGAAGACGTCCACCCGTGAGCCGAAGCGGATGAGCCCCATGCGGTCGCCCTGGCTCACCGCCTCGCCCTCACCATGATCGGTCACGATCCGACGGGCGACGAGGCCGGCGATCTGGCGCACCATGAGCCGGCCACGGGCGCTCGCGATGCCGACCGACGACTGCTCGTTCTCCTGGCTGGCCTTCTCCGCCGCGGCGTTCAGGAACCGTCCGGGGGTGTACTGTCGCCATGCGATGGTGCCACTGGCGGGGTAGCGGTTCACGTGCACGTCGAAAACGTTCATGAAAATCGAGATCCGGAGCGCCATGCCGCCCAGAAATCCGGGCTCGTCGATCCGGCGGATACTGACGACCTTGCCGTCCGCGGGGGCGATCACCAGGTGCTCGCCACGCGGCCCCGGGCGGTCCGGGTTCCGGAAGAAGGCCATCACCCAGATGGCGACGGGCAGCCAGAGCAGGAACCCGAGCCAGATATGGTACACGCCGAACACGATCGCGATGAGCCATGCCACCGCGATGAAGGGCCATCCTTCGGGCGCGATCCGCGTCATGCGCGCGCCTCCAGTGCCCGGCCGGTGATCCGCCGGCAGGCGTCGAGGTAGCGGTCGCTGGTGGCCTGCACGACCTCCGGGGGCAGTGTGGGAGGCGGCGCCTCGCCGTTCCATGTCCCCTCGCGCCGGAGACCGGCGAGCCAGTCGCGAAGCGGCTGCTTGTCGAAACTCGCCTGTGTCCGTCCGGGCTCGTACCCGGATGCGGGCCAGAAGCGTGAGGAATCCGGCGTCAGGATCTCGTCGATCAGGAGCAGGTTGCCATCCGCGTCATGCCCGAACTCGAACTTCGTGTCGGCGATGATGATCCCCCGGCCCGCGGCGTGCGCACGACCGGCCTCGTACAGCGCGAGGCTCGTCGCGCGGAGCGCGGCCGCGGTCTTCGCCCCCAGCGCCTCGGCGACCGCCGACGGCGGGACGTTCTCGTCATGACCGGAGGCCGCCTTGGTTGCCGGGCTGAACACGGGCACCGGCAGCTGGGACGACTCCACGAGACCCCGGGGCATCGGCTCCCCGGCGAGTGTCCCGCGGTCCCGGTACTCCACCCAGGCGGAGCCCGCGAGATAGCCCCTGATCACGCACTCGAACGGGACGGGCTCCGAGCGCCGGACCAGCATGCTCCGGCCGGCGATCTGGTCACGAAGCGGCACCAGGGTGGGGAGGTGGGTGAGGATTTCCCCGGTGTCGGCCGTCAGGAAATGGCTCGGCGCCACCTCCCGGAGCAGGCCGAACCAGAACGCGCTCATCTGTGTCAGGACCTCGCCCTTCCGCGGGATCGGCTCGTGCATCACGACGTCGAACGCGCTGACCCGGTCGCTCGCCACGAGCAGGAGCATTCCATTCCCGGCGTCGTACACCTCACGGACCTTCCCGCGACGGACGAGCGGGAGCGGGAGGGTGCTGGCGCGGAGCGTGCCGGTGCGACTCATACGGTCACCTCGGCGGCGCCGGCATCGGTGGCCATGGAGCGTGCCCGGTCGAGCAGGGGGGCCAGGAACTCCCCGAGGAATTCCTCCACCTGCTCCGCCGCCCGGCCGGTGTAGCGGGACGGATCGAGCTCGGCCTGGAGGGCCGTGGTGCCGACGCCCGCGAACGCGGCATGCCTGCCAAGCCGCTCGAGCAGCGCGTTAGGCTTCCCTTCGCTCACCTCGGCGGCCGTCCGGTGGCTTTCCTGCCGGATCACCTCGTGCAGCGCCTGCCGGTCGCCGCCGGCGGCCACGCCGAGCATGAGCCATCGCTCCGTCGCCATGAAGGGCATCTGCTCCGCCACGTGGCGGTGGATGACGCCCTCCCGCACCTCGAGCCCGGCCGCGACGTTGGTGGCGAGAATGAGGATGGCATCTGACGCGAGGAATGCTTCCGGGAGCGAGAGCCGGCGGTTGGCGCTGTCATCCAGGGTGCGTTCGAGCCACTGGCTCGCGGCGGTGTTCGCGCCGTTGGCCTCGAGCGAGATCACGAAGCGCGCGAGCGCGCAGATCCGCTCGCACCGCATCGGGTTCCGCTTGTAGGCCATCGCACTGGAGCCGATCTGGTCGGTCTCGAAGGGCTCGAGGACCTCACCGTCGTGCTGCAGCAGCCGGAGGTCAGTCGCCATCTTTGCGGCGGACTGCGCGATGCCGCTCAGCACGCCCAGCACGCTGCTGTCGAGCTTGCGCGGATAGGTCTGGCCGGTGACGGGGAAGGCCGCGGCGAATCCCATGTCCGCGGTAACGCGACGGTCGAGTTCACGGACCTTCTCGTGGTCGCCCCCGAACAGCTCCATGAACGAGGCCTGCGTCCCGGTGGTGCCCTTGCAGCCGCGGAACCGGAGTGTCTCGAGCAGGTGGACCAGGGCCTCGACGTCCAGTCCGAAGTCCTGCATCCAGAGCGTGGCCCGCTTGCCGACCGTCGTGAGCTGCGCGGGCTGGTAATGCGTCCAGGCGAGGCAGGGCAGGGCACGCTGCTTTCGCGCAAATCCCTCGAGCGCGTCGAGCAGGGCGACCAGGCGGCCCAGCGTGAGGCGCAGGGCTTCGCGGATCACCAGCAGGTCCGCATTGTCCCCGATGAAGGCGCTGGTGGCGCCCAGGTGCAGGAAGGGCCGGGCCGCGGGAGCCTGGTCGCCGAAGGCGTGCACATGCGCCATCACGTCGTGTCGGAAGCGCCGCTCGTACCCGGCGACCGCATCAAGGTCGGCGTCGTCGAGATGGGCGCGCATGGCTTCGAGGGCCTCGTCGGGAATGGCGACGCCGAGGTCGCGCTCGGCTTCCGCGAGCGCGACCCACAGGCGCCGCCAGAGGCCCGCGCGATGCCGCGCGCCCCAGAGCCGCTGCATGGCAGGGGACGCGTAGCGGGTGCCGAGCGGGGAGCGGTACCGGTCGTCGGTCATCGGAAGGCCAGGTCGGTGAAGGCGTACTGCCGGTTGCGCTCGATATGGACGCGGAGGAGCTGGCGTGGCGTCGCGGCGTCGAGGATGTCGCGCACCTCCTCGGCGCTCCCGACCATCGTGCGGTTGACCGCAATGATCACGTCGCCCTCGCGAAGGCCGGTGGCCTGCGCAATGGCCGGGGTGATCCCGATGATCAGCGCGCCCTGCTCCGCCCGGAGGCCGCGCTCGCCCTGGATCGCCGGTGTCACCGTGACGAGGTCCAGGCCCTTCAGCACGTTGACCCGCTCGGCGCTGACGGTGGGAAGCCCTGTCGTCGTAAGCGTGCGGGTCGCGACCCGGGCGCCCTCGCGAACGCGGAGCGCGATCCGGTCGCCCGGACTCAGGTCCAGTCGGGCGGCTTCCCAGTCCAGGAAGTTCCGGAGCGGGCGCCCGTTCGCCTCCACCAGGATCTGGCCCGCCTTGATGCCCGCCCGGTCCGCCGGTCCGCCGGGTGTCACCTGGGTGACCTTCACGCCGCCCTGGGTCTTCCAGTCCTCGGCGCTCTCGGGGCCGGCCACCTCGAGACCGGCCCACGCCCGATGCACCTGCCCTGACTTCACGATCTCGTCAGCCACCCGTGCCGCGCGCTCGATGGGAATGGCGAAGCCCAGGCCGATCGAGCCGCCGCTCTGCGAGAAGATCGAGCTGTTCACGCCCACCACTTCGCCGAGGGCGTTTACCAGCGGACCGCCCGAGTTGCCGGGGTTGATGGCGGCATCGGTCTGGATCATGTCCAGGTAAAGTCCGGTCTGGTCGCGATTGGGCAGGATGTTGCGGCCCACGGCGCTGACCACACCGGCGGTCACCGTCGGTTCCGTGTCGCCGAGGAGGTAGGCGAACGGATTGCCGAGCGCCACGACCCATTCCCCGATCATGAGATCGTTGCTGTGACCGATGGTGGCGGTGGGGAGGCCGGTCCGGTCCACCTTGAGCACGGCGATGTCGGTGACCGGGTCCTCCCCGAGGACGCGGGCAGGGAGGTCGGTGCCGTCGTGCAGCGTGACGACCACGCGCTCGGCGTTGGCCACGACATGCTGGTTGGTCAGGATGATGCCGTCCGGGCGCAGGATGAAGCCGGTGCCGCTGCTCCGCACCAGCTGGTCGCGGCCCTCGGGCACGAAGAAGAAATCGAAGGGCGAGCGGGCCTGGACGGCCTGCCGCATGGTGGCGTTGATGGAGACCACGGCGGGCGCGACCCGGCTCGTCGCGGTGACGATGGCGGTGCGGCGCGAGGCCGCGACGGTGTCACTGCGGGCCTGGCGCCCGGCGGCGGTGACGGGCTGCTGCAGGGCTGCCTGTGACGAGCGGAGCTCGGGGGCGTCGTCGCCGGATGTGCATCCGGCGAGCGCGAGCACGCCCAGGCTCCAGGCCAGCAGGTATGTCGCCCTCGGGCACCTCATGTCAGCACCTCCGCCGCGAAGCAGTCCGCGGGATAGTCCGCCTCCAGGAAGAACAGGCCGCGCGCCGGCGCCGGGGCGCTCGTCCCGGCATTGTCGGTCCGCGCCAGCAGCTCGGCCATGTCGCCGGGCGGCCGCCGACCCTGCGCGATATCGACCATCGTCGCCACCAGGAACCGCACCATGTGGTGCAGGAACCGGTCAGCGGCGATCTCAAGCTGCACGCCCATGCCGGCTGGCCGCTCCTCCCATCGCGCCTCGCGCACCGTGCACGCGTAGTGCGGCTTTCCCGGCGTCCGGATCGCAAAGGCCCGGAAGTCGTGCCGGCCCGGCAGCACCGCGGCCGCCTCGCGGAGGAGGGCGAATTCCAGTGGCCGGCACAGGTCCCATTCCCAGGGGCGCCGGAACGGCGATCGCGCCGCCGGGTCCAGCCCGATCACGTAGCGGTAGCGCCGACCGCCGGCGCTCTTCCGGGCGTGGAACCCCGGGGCCATGAGAGTCACCGAGGCAACCCAGCAGTCGTCCGGGAGCAACGCATTCAGCGCGCGGCCCAGTTCCGCGGAGGACCAGCGCGCCGGCAGTGCGAAACTCACCCCCATCCCGAGGGCGTGGACGCCGGCGTCGGTACGGCCGGCGGCATGCGCCCTGACGGGGTGTCCGGCGAGGCGGGCCAGCACCCGTTCGACCTCGCCCTGTACCGACCGTCCTTCGGCCTGCACCTGCCATCCGATGAAGCGCGTTCCATCGTAGTGGAGGCGGGCGAGGAAGGTCCTGGTCACGGCGCGGAATCTAGCCGCGGACGGGTACCGGAGCAAGCACCGCAAATCGTTGTCAGAATTGACAAAAGAGCCTTTCGGCGGGTACGTTTTGCCTGGGCGCGGCATCGGCCTGGCCGCCCCGCCCCCAAACCCTTCAATCCCCACGATTCGTGTCGCAGCCAGCCACTCCCATCGCGCCGCTCAGGCTGGCGCTCGACCGTCTGGGGCAGGGTGATTCCCTGAACCAGGAGGAAGCCGTCGGCGCCTTCCGCACTCTGATGGCCGGCGGCGCCTCAGCCGAAGAGACGGCGGCCCTCCTCTTCGGCCTCCGGGTGAAGGGCGAAACCGCCGACGAGATCTCGGGCGCGGCGCTGGCGCTCCGCGAGGCGATGGTGCGGGTCGAGGTTCCCGGGGCGGAGGGACTCGTCGATACCGCCGGCACCGGGGGAGGCGCGGTCGGCACGTTCAACATCTCCACGGCCGCGGCACTGGTCGCGGCCAGCGCGGGGGCGAGGGTCGCCAAACACGGTAACCGGAGCGCAACGTCACGGTGTGGCTCGGCGGACGTGCTGGAAGCCCTGGGTGTGGACATCGCGTTGCCCCCGGCGGAAGCCCTGCGCGTGCTGGAGGACACGAACTTCATGTTCCTCTTCGCTCCCGCCTACCACCCCGCGTTGCGCCACGTCGCGCCGGTGCGCCACGCGCTCGGCGTCACCACGGTCATGAACATGGTGGGCCCACTGGTGAACCCGGCGGGGGCGGGACGTCAGGTCATGGGTGTCTCCGACCGCTCGCGGTGCGCCGTCATCGCCCAGAGCTTCGCGCGTCTCGGTGCGGTGCACGCCCTGGTAATCCACGCAGACGTCGGCATGGACGAGATCAGCCCGGCAGGGCGGACCAGTGTCTGGGAGATCCGGAAGGGGAAGATCGAGAAATGGACGCTCGACCCCGCGAACTACGGCGAGGCCTGCCCGGAACTGGGGCCGATGGCCGGGGGGGAACCGGCGGAGAATGCCCGCCGGATCGAGTCGGTCTTCAGTGGGAATGGGGACGGCCCGGCGCGCTCGGCGGTCCTGCTCAACGCGGCGGCGGCGCTGTACGTCGCGCTCGACATGCCGTTCGAGGAGGCGCTGGAGCGCGCGCGGGCGGCGGTGGATGCGGGAAGGGCCCGGGCGGTGCTTGACCGGATCCGGGCCCTCGCTCCCCACACCGCCGTGTGACGCTCAGTACTTGCGGATGACCCCGACGACGACACCTTGGATGAGGACGTCCCGCTCCTGGAAGCGCATGGGCTGCATGGTGGCGTTGGCCGGCTGCAGCCGGATCCAGCCGCCGGTCTCGCGATAGAATTTCTTGACCGTGGCCTCGGAGCCGTTTACGAGCGCGATGACCATCTCGCCGTTCTCCGCAGCCTGCCGGCCGTGCACGACGACGACGTCTCCGTCCATGATGTGCTCCTCGATCATGGAATCCCCCTGAACCCGCAGGCCGTAGTTCGGGCCGCGCCGGGGGAGGAGTTCGTCCGGCACGGCGACGGTCTCCTCATGCATCAGGGACTCGATGGGGGTACCGGCGGCGACCTTGCCGAGGAGCGGGATTTCCGTGGCCGTGGCCAGGCCGCGGGGGGGCAGGACCTCGATGGCCCGGCTCTCGTTGTGCGTGCGGTGGATGTAGCCCTTGCGCTCGAGGTTGGTCAGGTGCTCATGCACGGTGGCGAGCGACTGGTAACTGAACTGCTCGGCGATTTCCTCGAAGCTTGGCGCGTACCCCCGGTCATCGATGTATGACCTGAGGTACGTCAGGATTTCGCTCTGGCGCCTGGTGAGCGGCATGCTGTCCTCCGAACAATGCTGGCCGAATAGATCCCGAATTGAATCTACCCGAAAGAGTCCCGAAGGGCAAGATGGCGGATCATCTCGACCAGATTCTCGAAACCGTGCGGGCCCGCCTGCCCGGCCTCGATCGCGAGTCCAGGGCCATGTTCCGGGCGGCCCGGGCTGCACCGGACCCGCCGGACCTCGTCAATGCACTATCGGGGCCACTGGTGGCAGTCATAGCGGAGGTCAAGCGGCGAAGTCCTTCAGAGGGAACGATTTCCGCCGACCTCGACCCCGTGGTCCACGCGCGGGAATACGCTGCCAACGGTGCCTCGGCGATTTCGGTGCTTACCGAAGGGGTCTATTTCGGTGGAAGTGGGGCCGATCTGCGGCAGGTGAGCAGCAGTGCGGGCGTTCCAGTGTTGCGCAAGGACTTCATCCTCCACGAGGCGCAGATCGCGGAGGCGCGGTCGTGGGGGGCTTCCGGCGTGCTGCTCATCGTCCGCGCCCTCGGCCCGGCGCGGCTCGCGGCGCTCCAGGCCTGTGCGTCGGATCTGGGGCTCACCGCGCTGGTGGAGGCCCATGATGCGGCAGAGCTGGACACCGCCCTGGAGGCGGGCGCACGGGTGATCGGCATCAACAGCCGGGACCTCACAACGTTCCGGACCGACCCGGCTGCGTGGGACTTGCTGGACGGCATTCCGTCTGATCGGATCGCGGTGGCGGAGAGCGGGATGTCGTCCAGAGCGGACGTGGAGCGGGCGGCGGCCGCCGGGGCTGATGCCGTGCTCGTCGGTACCGCGCTCTCCCGGGCGTCGTCGCCGGGAACGCTGCTGCGGGAGCTCAGCGGGGTGCCGCGAAGTGGCCGTTGAGGTCAAGATCTGCGGCCTGACGCGGGCCGCGGACGTGCGAGCCGCGGTCATGGCCGGAGCCCGATTCCTCGGCGTGGTGCGCGACGCCGGACCGAGGGCCACCAGCGCCGCGCAGACCCGTGACGTCGTTGCGGCCTCCGACGGGGTTCCGGTGCTCGGCGTGTATACCACGACGACGGTGGAGGTGATCCTGCGCGAGCGTGATGGGATGGGACTGGCGGGCGCCCAGCTGCACGGGCCGTACGACGATGCGGCGGCCCTGCGCCTGGAGGACGAGGGGCTGCTGGTGTGGCGAGTGGTGCGGCTGGCGGGCGAGGGGGATCTCTCCGGGCTTGGCTCCGGTCTGGCCGGAACGGCGGTGCTGGTTGAGCCGCGGGTGCCCAACCTGCCCGGCGGTGCGGGTATTTCATTAGATTTGGGACTTGCCCGCTCCGCACGCCACAGGCTGCGGAACAGGATGATGGTCCTGGCCGGCGGTCTCACCCGGGCGTCCGTCGCCCGGGCGGTTAATGCTGTCCAACCCGAAGTCGTCGACGTCAGTTCAGGAGTGGAACTCCGTCCCGGGGTCAAGGACCCGGGGCGTATCCGCCGTTTCGTGGAGGCTGTGCGTGCCAGTACTTCCGCCGCCTGAAACCGGGACCCGGGGACGCTTCGGGCCGTATGGCGGCCAGTATGTGCCCGAAACACTCGTGGCCGCGCTGGACGACCTCGCGGCCCTCTACGACGGCGTGCGGAATGATCCCGCCTTCTGGTCGGAGTACGAACAGGTCCTCCGCGAATACGTCGGGCGTCCCTCGCCCCTGACCGAGGCGCCCCGCCTGGGCGAGCGGATCGGCTGCCGCGTGATCCTGAAGCGCGAGGACCTGAACCACACCGGCGCCCACAAGATCAACAACACCGTGGGTCAGGCGCTCCTCGCCCTCCGGATGGGCAAGCGCCGGATCATCGCCGAAACCGGGGCGGGACAGCATGGCGTGGCCACGGCCACGGTGTGCGCGCGCTTCGGGCTCGAATGCGTGGTCTACATGGGGGCGGAGGATATCGAGCGGCAGTCCCTGAACGTGTACCGCATGGAGCTGCTTGGCGCGACGGTCGTGCCGGTTACTTCAGGAACCCGGACCCTCAAGGACGCCACGAATGAGGCGCTGCGCGACTGGGTGACCCGGGTGCCCGACACGCACTACATCCTGGGCAGCGTTGTCGGCCCCGAACCGTTCCCCCGCATCGTCCGGGACTTCCAGAGCGTGATCGGCACTGAGGCGCGGGCCCAGATGCTCGAACGGTACGAGCGGTTGCCCGACACCATCGTGGCCTGTGTCGGTGGTGGCTCGAATGCGATCGGGATCTTCAGCGGATTCCTGCGTGACGATGAGGTGTCACTGGTTGGCGTCGAGGCCGCCGGCGACGGTCCGGCCAGCGGGCACCATGCCGCCACCCTCTCCGCCGGAAGGCCCGGCGTGCTGCATGGCTGCCTCAGCTACCTGCTGCAGGACGACGACGGGCAGGTGGCGGCGGCGCACTCGGTCGCGGCCGGACTCGACTACCCGGGGGTCGGGCCCGAGCACAGCTGGCTCCGGGATATGGAGCGGGTGCGCTATGTCTCCGTCGCCGACGCCGATGCCCTTGCGGCCTTCGGCCGGGTGAGCCGGCTCGAGGGGATCATCCCCGCGCTGGAAACGGCCCACGCCTTCGCCTGGCTCGAGCAGCAGCGCGGTGCATGGCCCGCCGATGCGCATGTGCTGGTGTGCCTGAGCGGCCGGGGCGACAAGGACGTGGCCCAGGTGGCCGCCCGGCAGGGAGCCGGCTGATGACATCATCGAAGACCGCCGCTGAATTCGGCGCCCCGGCCGTCGAGGAGCTGATTCGCGCGCTGATCCGCGCGCTCAAGGCGTTCCAGATGTACCTCCCGAACAACCCCATGTACCAGCGTGCGGGCGACAACCTGGCCAGTGCCTTCGTGCCGATCTGGGAAAACCTGCCCGAATTGACGCTCGTGGTGGCGGAGACTGACTTCACCTGGGACGATACCGTCGTGTACGGCGGCCACTCCAAGTCGGAGAGCCTGGCGTGGACGCTGTTCAAGGACGGCATGCGGGTCCTGACGTTCGACCAGGGGGCGGAGCGCGAGGAGGTGCTCCGGTTCCTCGAGGTCGTCCGCCAGGTGCGGAGCCTCCCGGCCGACGCCGATGACGACCTCGGGACGCTGCTCTGGGCGCAGGACTTCCAGCTGATCCGGTATCGCTTCACCGATTTCCTCACCGAGCCCCTCGAGTCCGGCCTGCCGAGCCGTTCGGAAACCGGGGTGTCCGCGGAGGAGGCAAATGCCGGTGAGGTCACCGATGCCCGGCAGCAGCAGGTGCGGGAAGAGGCGGCTCCCCGCGACGCCGGCATCGTGGATGTCGAGGAGTTCGATTCCACGCTGTACTTCCTGGACGAAGCGGAGGTTCGCCACGTCGCGGAACTGCTGGCGCAGGAATACGCCACGAACCACCGGGCACAGACGCTCAACATCCTGCTGGACATGCTTGAGATTCAGCCCGAACCCGCGGTGACCGCCGAGGTGCTCGGGATCCTCGAGGCGCTGCTCCCGAACCTGCTCAACGCGGCAGAATTCCGTGCGGTGGCGATGGTCCTGACCGAGTTGCGTGTCATCCGGCAGCGCAGCAAGTCGCTGGGCGAGGAGCAGCTGCAGCACCTGGAGCAGTTCCGTGCGATGCTGAGCCGCCCGACCGTCCTGACCCAGCTCCTCCAGGCGGTGGACGAGGCCATTGCCGCGCCGAGCGAGGCGGACCTGGGCGAGCTGTTCCGGGAGCTGCGTCCGGAGGCGCTCGAGACCATCATGGTCTGGCTCCCGCGGATCACCTCGCACACCATGCGCGACCTTCTGGTGGCTTCCGCGGAACGGCTCGCCGGCGGCAATCCAGGCGAGGTCGTGCGTCTCCTGGGCCAGCCGGATTCACCGGCCCTGGCGGGTACCATTGATCTGGCGGGGCGCCTCAAGCTGCAGGGCGCGGTTCAGGGGCTGGGCTTGACCATGCAGAATCCGGAGCCGGCCATTCGCTCGGCGACCGCGCGGGCCCTGGCCGAGATCGGCTCGCCCGGCGCGATGTCCCAGCTCGAGCAGGCGATCGAGGATCCCGAGCGGGAGGTCCGCGTGGCCGCAATCAAGGCCCTCGGGGCCAGGGGCTACCGCAGCGTGCTGCCGAAAGTGGAGCAGGCCGTGAAGGGACGGGCGCTGCGGCAGGCGGATCTCACCGAGCGGATGGCCTTTTTCGAGGCGTACGCACTGATTGCCGGTCCGCCGTCAGTACCTGTCCTGCGTGACATGCTCCTGCCCCGGGGCTTTTTCAGCCGGAAGGAAAAACCGGAGACCCGTGCCTGCGCGGCCATGGCCCTGGCCCGGCTCGGATCGCCCGAGGCGCGCGAAATCCTCGAGCAGGTGCGCCAGGACAAGGAACTCCTGGTCCGGAATGCGGCCGTGAAGGGCCTCCGGGAGATGCGCCAGTGACCGAGGCCGGCGGGCGGCCTGCGGGGAGCGAAGGCGCGCTCCGCCAGAGCGGGCGCGGGCTCCTGCTCGCGTTCTATGCCGGGCTCCGGAGCCTCAAGCTCTATCCGATCGAGAACCCGACCCCGCAAAAGGCGCTGGACGACCTCCAGACCGCGGCCAGCAGCCTGCTGTCCGACGAGGGCGAGGATATCGAGATCCGCTTGTCGGGCGACTTCATCTTCATTAATTCCACCCGGCTCCGGCTCGAGCTCGACAACTACGCCTCCTTCAGCTACATCCTCACGACGCTGCGCTCCTTCCAGGTCGGGACGCTGTGGATCCGGCCCGGCATCGAGCGCCGCGAATGGCAGATCTTCATCAGCCTCCTGCTGAGCCTGGTGGAGCGCGAGGCACCGCAGGACCGCTACGCGGAGCTCCGGCTGCGTCTCGACCAGGGCAACGTCCGGCACCTGGACGTTGAGCCGCTGGTCGAGACGGCCGACTCGCTCGACGAGGACGAGGAGGCCCGTGAGGCGGCGAAGCGGGTGTACGCCCAGGGCGTCGCGGTGACCAAGGAAGTCGTGAACAGCGTCCGGATGGGACGCACCGCGAGCCTCAAGAAGGTGAAGCGGGTGCTCCAGGGCATCGTCGACCAGGTGCTCAACAACGAGACGTCGCTCATCGGCCTGACCACGATTCGCGACTACGACGAGTACACCTTCGCGCACTCGGTGAACGTCTGCATCTTCTCCGTGGCCCTGGGGAAGAAGCTGGGCTTCAACCGGATCCAGCTGTATGACCTCGGCCTCGCGGCGCTCCTGCACGACATCGGCAAGGCACGCATCCCGCTCGAAATCCTGAACAAGGCCGGTGGCCTGGACGAGTCCGAGTGGCTGCTGATGCAGCAGCACCCGTGGCTCGGTGCGCTGACGCTGTTCGAGATGCGGAGCTACGGCGAAATCCCGCAGCGGTCCATCCTGGTGGCTCACGAGCACCACATGAAGACGGACCTGACGGGCTATCCGCGCACGATCCGCGAGCGCGAGCTCGGCCTGTTCTCGCGCATCGTTTCCGTGGCCGATGGATTTGACGCCGCCACGACGCGACGCTCCTACCAGACGGTGCCGATCCAGCCGGACGAGGTGCTGCGCGAGATGTGGGAGAATCCCCGGCGGGGTCTTGACCCGATCATCGTGAAGGCCATGATCAACATGATCGGGATCTACCCGGTCGGGACGTGCGTCATCCTCGATACCTTCGAGATCGCCATCGTCGCCGCGACCAATCCCGATTCCGAGCGCCTGAACCGGCCGCTCATCCGGATCGCCATCGACGTGGATGGCGCCGTGGTGGCGGCACCGGGCCAGCCGTGGAACCTGGCCGAGGAGGATGGACTGGGAGGCTACGTTCGCTCTATCGTCAAGGTGACCAATCCGGACCGGTACGGCCTTACGGTCGGCGACTACTTTGTCTGACCGTCGGCTCCAGCGGCGATTCCAGCGCCTGCGGTCGGAGGGGCGACCCGCGCTCATCCCGTACGTGACCGCGGGCCATCCGGATCGCGAAGTGACGCGGGCGGTCCTCCGGGCCGCCGGAGAGGTGGCCGATGTGCTCGAACTCGGCGTGCCGTTCAGTGACCCCCTGGCGGATGGCCCCGTGATCCAGCGCGCCGCGCATGACGCGCTGGCGCGAGGGATGACGCTCGAGGCCACGCTCGACCTCCTTGCAGACTCGCCCCCGTCCTGTCCCGTCGTGCTGTTCAGCTACCTCAATCCCATCCTTCAGTACGGTCTGGGGCGCTTCCTGGCCGATGCGGCGGGCCTCGGGGTCGCGGGCCTGCTGCTGACCGACCTGCCCGCGGGCCGGGACCACGAGACGGAAACCGCCATCCGCGACAGCCCGCTGGACCTGATCCGGCTGGTGGCGCCGACCACGAGCGACGCACGGCTTGCCGACATCGCCCGGGACGCCACCGGGTTCCTGTACCTCATCGCCCGCCTCGGCGTAACCGGAGCGAGCCCGGGGCTGGACCCGGCGCTGGCGGAGTCCATCGCGCGGGTCCGGCACCACACAACGCTGCCGGTGGCCGTCGGGTTCGGAATCTCCACCGCCGCCCAGGTCCGGCAGGTGGGGCGGCTGGCGGACGGCGTGGTCGTGGGCAGCGCGCTGGTGGACAGGCTCGATCGCGGCGGAGCCGACGCGGGGCTCGGCTTCCTGCGCGAGCTTCGCGGGGCGCTGGACGGACTGACGGAGGCGGCGTGACGGTTCGCCAGCTGGTGGACGGCTACGCGCGCGCGCTGACCTTCGGCGGCCCGATCCTGGTGGTGGGCGCCGCGCTGCTCGATCCCAGCTGGCTCGCCAATCCGCTGCCGACGCTGCTCCTGCTGGTCGGGGTCGTGGCCCTCCGGGGCGGGCAGGTTTCCCTCACCAAGTACGCCTACCTCACCCAGATCGGGGTCCCCGCGCTGGTCGGTGCCGTGACGCTCGGACCCGGCGCGGTGGCGATCTCACTCTGGGGCGGCGTCCTCCTGGCCGACCTCCTGTGGGTCCGGAAGTCCACCCTGGCGAGCTTCATCAATGCCGGCCGGGAAGCGACCGCGTTCGTCTCCGCGTTCGGCATCTACGTCATGGTCCTGCGGCTGACCGGGGCGCAGAGCCTGTCACTGGACTACCTGCCCGCGGCGTTCACCCTCCTCGCGGCGTACTTCTTCACCAGCCGCTCGATGTTCTACTTCACGCTTCTCTTCCGGGAGAAGCTGGAGAGCGACGAGCGGCTCGTGATCCTGCGGTACGAACTGCTGACGTACCTCCTCACGGTCACCGCGTCGGTGATCCTCGTCGCCTCTGTCCGCGGCCTGAGCCCGCTGGGCTGGCTCACGGTCGTGCTGGTCCTCGGTGTGATCGGGCTGCTTACCAAGCGGATCCTCGAGGACGCCATCGGCGCGGAGGAGCTCAACAAGGTTCATGTGCGCGAGAAGGTCATCGCCGGCAACCTGAGCCTCCAGGATTCCTTCGCGGAGATGGAACGGCTGGCCCACCGGCTCCTCGACTGGGGCGACATGCGCGTGTTCCGGATGCAGCCGGATGGGCCCGCCCTGGTATACCGTGGGGTGTACGGCCGTGATAACCGGGACGAGACGATTCCGGAGATGCTGGAGCTCCGAAACACCGTGCTGCTGGGCGGAGAGCCGCTCATCATCCCGGATGCCACGAAGGATCCACGTGTTTCCAGCTCGACCCCGCAGGCCCGGAGCATCCTGATCGCCCCGCTGACTTTCGGCGAGGAAGTGATCGGAACCCTGGAACTCGAGCACCACAAGCGGCACGCCTACCGCCAGCGGGACCTGGAAGCCGTGGCAACCTTCGCCAACCAGCTCGCGACCGCGATCCACATCTCCGACCTGCGACGCCCGCTGGTCTCGACCGTCGAGAAGATCGGCGGCCAGGTCCGGGCCTTCGGCGAGAATATCGACATCCTCCGCAGGACCACGACCGCCGTGGCCACGGCCTCGGCCACCATCCGGGCCGCCATGGGCTCCCAGGGCCGCGCGATGGAGGACGGCCTTGCCGCGACTGCAACGCTGGCACATGCCGCCGGGGCGATGGCGGCCGAGGGGGCCCGGGCCGCGGAGAGCGCGGCGGCGGCGAGCGAGGTGGCCCGGCAGAGCCGCGAGACGATCCTTGATGCCGTCGCGCGCCTGGTGCAGCTCAAGAACTTCGTGACGGGCAGCAGCCGGCAGGTGGAGGAACTCGGCAGGGTGTCGGAGCGGATTACCGGCTTCATCGGCAGCATCCGCGAGATTGCCGACCTGACCAACCTCATTGCGCTCAACGCCGCCATCGAGGCGGCACGCGCCGGCCGGCAGGGGCAGGGGTTCGCGGTGGTGGCCGATGAGGTGCGCCAGCTCGCCGCGCAGAGCGCCGAGGCGTCGCGGGAAGCGGGGGTGCTCGTGGCCAGCATCGCGGGCAAGGTGGAAGACATCACGCGACAGATGGCGCGCGGCGAGCAGATCGTGGAAGGGGTGGAGGACGTCAGCGCGGGTGCCGCCGATGCGCTCTCCGCCATTGTGCGCGCGACCGACAGCGCGGGCACCTACGGGAGGCAGATCGCGGAGACCGCCGCCGAGCAGGAGGTGGCCTTCAGCCGGCTGCGCAAGCAGATCGAGGACCTGACCACCGTCTCCACCAGCATGCTGGCGGAAGCCGAGGACATGGCTGCCCGTGCCTCCGAGGCGACGGCAGGCCACGCGGAGATGGAACGCTCGGTGCGGGAGCTCGAGGCGGTCGCGAGCAACCTGCACGCCATCGCCCGCTCCTTCACCCCCGACGTCCGCGCGTGAGCCTGCCCCCGGAGCAGGTCTTCATCGCCCTTGGCAGCAACCTGGGCGACCGTCAGGCGCAGCTCGCCTACGCGCGCACCGCGCTCGAGTCGCTGCCCGGCACCCGGGTGGTGGCCGTGACGGAAATCGAGGAAACCGCGCCCGTCGGCCCGGTGGAGCAGCCCGCGTTCCTGAACCAGATGCTGCTGCTGGCCACGCGGCTGGGCCCGCATGCGCTGCTCGAGGCGTGCCTGGCGATCGAACGGGCGGCCGGGCGCGTGCGCGGCGAGCGGTGGGGACCGCGCACCCTCGACATCGACATCGTCCGCTTCGGCGACCGCGTGGTCAACGACCCGATACTGACCCTGCCGCATCCTGAACTGCCCAACCGCGACTGGTGGCAGCGTGAACTGGCCGCGCTATCCCCCTAGATTCCCTGTCCATGCCCGGAAAATCCATGCCCGAACCACGGCCCCCACGCTCCATCCACGACCTGATCGCCATGAAACGTGACGGTCGCCGGATCGTGATGCTGACCTGCTACGATGCGCTGTTCGCCCGCCTGCTGAGCACGGCCGGCGTGGACGTGCTGCTGGTGGGCGACTCGGTCAATCAGGTGCTGGCCGGCAGCCCGAGCACGCTGTCCGCGACGCTGGACCAGATGATCTATCATGCCCGGAGCGTGCGGCGCGGCAGCGGCGAGACGCCGGTGTACGTGGACCTCCCATTCCTGTCCTACCAGGTATCGATCGAGGAGGCGCTCCGGAACGCCGGACGCGTGATGAAGGAGACCGGGGCGCACGGGGTGAAGCTGGAAGGTGGTGCCACGATGGCCCCGACCGTGCGCGCGCTGGTGGACATCGGCATCCCGGTCATGGGACACCTGGGCCTGACCCCGCAGTCGGTGCATGCGCTGGGCGGCTACCGCGTGCAGGGGCGCGATGCCGCGGTTGCCGAACACCTGGTGGCTGATGCCCACGAGCTGGAGGACGCCGGAGCGTTCGCCGTGGTGCTCGAGTTGCTGCCGTCCGCGCTGGCGGAGCGTATCACCGGGTCCCTCACCATCCCCACCATCGGCATCGGGGCCGGCCCCCATTGCGACGGCCAGGTGCTGGTGCTGCACGACATGCTCGGGCTCAACGACACCTTCTCGCCGAAATTCCTGAAGCGATTCGCCGACCTGGCCGGGGCCACCCGTGCCGCCGTGACGGCGTACGCCGGTGAGGTCCGAGCCGGGACCTTCCCGGACGCCGGGCACAGCTTCGACTGAATTCCGTGGAACAGATCCAGACGGTCGACGATCTCCGTGCGTGGGTGCATGGCGCCCGGGCCCGCGGGGGAAAGATCGGGTTCGTTCCCACGATGGGCTATCTGCACGAGGGACACCTGGCCCTGATCGACGCGGCGCGCCGCGAGGCACGACACGCAATCGTGAGCGTCTTCGTGAATCCGCTGCAGTTCGGCCCGGGCGAGGATCTTTCCCGGTATCCGCGGGATCCCGCGCGGGACCAGGCCCTCGCCGAGGGACGAGGCGCGGATGCATTCTTCCTGCCATCGGTCGAGACGATGTACCCGCCCGGTTCCGGGACCCGGGTTGTGCCGGCAGACGCGGCGGCCCGGTGGGAGGGTGCCGCACGGCCGGGACACTTTACCGGGATGCTGACCGTCGTGGCGAAGCTCTTCAACCTGGTCCAGCCGGACGTGGCCTGTTTCGGACAGAAGGATATCCAGCAGGCGCTGCTCGTCCGGCGAATGGTGCGGGACCTGGACTTCCCGGTGCGTCTGGTGGTGGTGCCCACGGTACGGGAACCGGACGGGCTCGCGCTCAGCAGCCGCAACGCGTACCTGTCTCCCGCCGAGCGTGTCGATGCCCTCGGGATCTCGCGGGCCCTCCGGGCTGTTACACAGGCGTACCGGGGCGGTGAGCGCCGGGCCCAGGTGCTGGAAAGCGTGATGCAGGAAGCATTTCGGCTTTCTCCGGGTCTGGTGGTCGAGTATATTGCCCTCGCCGACCCGGAGACGATGGAACCCGTGGACCGGGTCGGGCCGGACACGGTGGTAGCTGTGGCGGCTCGTGCCGGTGGCACGCGCCTCATTGACAACGTGATACTGGGACAGGGCCTCGACGATGCTTCGACGGCTGATGAAATCAAAGATTCACCGGGCGACGATCACGTCGGCCGACCTGCACTATGAGGGATCGCTGACGGTGGACCAGGATCTCCTGGACGCCGCGGACCTCCTGCACCATGAGGAGGTCCAGGTCGTGAACATCAACAACGGCCAGCGTTTCTCGACCTATGTCATTCCCGGCCCCCGCGGGTCGGGCACCATCCAGCTCAACGGCGCCGCCGCGCGCCTCGGCGTGCCGGGGGACCTGATCATTGCGATCAGCTACGGCGACTACACCGAGGCCGAGGCGCAGGAGCACGCGCCTGCCGTCGTCTTCGTTGATGCTGACAACCGCGTCATCCGCCCGCCCCTCCGCGCCGAGCGCTGACCCAGGGTGACCGCCTCCCGCCCCACACCACCGCAACTGCGGCCCACGCTTCCGACGTGGGCCATCATGTCCCCGGAGCGGATGGAGCACGTGGGCCGGGTGGCCGAACTGGTGGCGCACTGGGTGGAAGAGATGGGCGTCCCGGACTCCGAGCGCAATCGCTGGCTTCGCGCCGTCTGGCTGCATGACGCGCTTCGCGATGCCACCGAGGAGGAGCTCGTGCGCTGGGCCCCGTCCATGACGGGCCCGGTAGAGCTCAGGCACGGCCCGGCCAGTGCCGCGCGCGCGAAAGGGGAAGGGGAGACCGACCGCGGAGTGCTGGACGCCGTCCGGTACCACTCGATCGGGCTGGCGGAGTGGGACATGGTCGGTCGTGTGCTGTATTGCGCGGACTTCCTGGAGCCGGGTCGAACTTTCGATCGTGAGCAGCGCGCCGAATGGGCGGAGCGCTTCCCGAAGGACGTGGGCGGCGTCCTGCGTGAGGTGGCCCGGGCACGTATCGGTTATATGATCAGGTCGCGCTGGCCGCTGCCTGAGCCGACCGTCAGGTTCTGGAACAGTCTGTGCGAACCCGCACCTGGCGCCTCGGGCTGATCGCCCTCGCCGGGGCGCTGCTGGTGACAGCCCTGGCGCTTGCCTTCCGCTCCCGGCGCGACCGCGTCGAGGGGCATGCCTACGACATTCCCAGCGGCACGGACCGAATCATCGTCGAGGTCCTGAACGCGACCCCGCGTGCCGGGCTCGCGCGCGACGCAACCCGGGAACTGCGCCGGGCGGGACTCGACGTGGTCGGGTTCGGGAATGCGTCGGGAGAAAACCGGCGGGACTCCACGACCGTGCTCGTCCGGCGCGGTGACACCGCCACCGGCGAGCGTGTGGCCGGGATCCTGGGTCAGGGGAGGGTGGCGGTGGAGACGGACACGCTTCTCCGGGTCGACGTCACGGTGATCCTTGGAGACGACTTCCAGTCCACGCACCCGCTTCATCCCTAGGCCGTTGCGCCCATCGCGATCACGAGGTCCATGACGTTCGTGCCGGTCGGTCCCGGCCGGAGGAGTGCGCCGGCCGCGTCCAGCGACAGGTGGCTGTCGTGTTGCGCCAGGTCCCGCGCCGGATTTCGTCCGGCCTCCCGGATGCGGCGCCAGGTCGTGCCGTCCACGATGGCCCCGGCGGCGTCCGTCGGGCCGTCGCGTCCGTCGGTGCCGGCAGCCAGCAGGACCGGCCCCATGATGCCCTCGAGCGCACCGGCCGCCGCGAGCGCAAGTTCCTGGTTCCGTCCGCCCGCCCCATGCCCGCCGCCCAGGGTCACGGTGGTCTCGCCGCCCCGGATCCTGGCGGTTCCCGGTGGCTGCGCCCGGCTCGCGAGCCCGATCTTCTCCCCCTGGCTTGCCGCCTCGCCGGCAAGCACCTCGCTGTCGACCTCCACGGCCAGCCCGCGCGCCTCCGCCTCGCGGCGGGCACCTTCGAGCGCCGTGCGGTTGTCGGCGACAATCTCGACGGCGATGTCGGGGATGTGCATCGGCAGCGGGTCGGCATCGAGCGCGCCTCGGAGGCGCTCGCGCAGGCCGGCCGGCAGGTCGGCGCTGCCGAGATAGCTCCGGACCCGGTCGATGGCGTCCGGATCGGGCGTCAACGGGCCAGAGCCGATGGAGCCGGCGAGATTTCCCGGTACGTCGGAGACAGCGAGTGCCCGTACCGGTGCCGGTCCGAGTGCCCGGGTCAGGCGGCCCCCGCCCCAGCGGGAGAACGCCTTGCGTACGGCGTTGACGGCATGGATGTCCAGGCCGGAACCGAGAAGGTGCCGGACCAGCTGCTGATAGTCGTTGTCGGACAGGCCTGCCGTCGGCGCGCCTGCAAGGCTGCTGGCGCCGCCGGAGAGCAGGACGAGCACGCGGTGCCTGCGGTCAAGCCCGACCAGCATGCGGCCCAGCGCCTCTGCCGCAGCGCGGCTTCCGGGACCGGGGATCGGATGGTCGCCGGCGACGGTGGTGATGCCCGGAACCTGCTCCGCCCCGTGCGGTGCTATGATGAGTCCGCCATGCAGGGATGCGCCGAAGTGCGTGATCGCGGCCCGGGCCATGGCCGGCGCGGCCTTGCCCATCGCGATGATGACCAGCGGTCCCCCTGGAGCCCACCCCTGGACTGCGCGGGTCACCGCCTTCGCAGGGTCCGCCGCCGCGATGGCCGCGCGGTAGAGCGACTCCAGCGTTTCGCGGGTGGGGTCAGGATTCACGCCCAGTGCCTCAGGAGATGCCATGTCCGAGTCCCGACCGGTCGTGACGGTGACGCGCCGCCTGCCGGAGCCCGTCGAGGCCCGGCTCCTCGAGCACTTTGATGCCCGGCTGAATCGCGACGACCATCCGTTCACCGCTGACGAGCTTTCCGCCGCCCTCGCCGGCTCCGACGGGGTCCTGTGCACCGTAACGGACCGGATTGACGCGGCGGTGCTCGATGCGCGGCCGCTCCGCGCCAGGATCCTGGCGAACTTCGGTGTCGGTTACAATCATGTCGACCTCGATGCCGCACGGCGGCACGGCGTGGCGGTCACGAATACGCCGGGCGTTCTCACCGACGCAACCGCCGACCTGGCCATGACGCTGCTCCTGATGGTCGCGCGGCGGGCGGGCGAGGGGGAGCGTGAACTGCGTGCCGGTCGCTGGACCGGCTGGCGCCCGACGCATCTTGTCGGCACCGAGATCCGGGGCCGGACGCTCGGCATTGTAGGGCTGGGCCGGATCGGGCGCGCCGTGGCGGGGCGCGCCTCCCACGGCTTCGGGATGCGGGTCCGCTTCCATAACACGAGGCCGGTGCCGGAAGACGAAGCGCGTGCCGCGGGGGCAACGCCGGCACCCTCGCTGGATGCGCTGCTCGCGGAATCCGACTTCCTCTCCCTGCACTGTCCCGCCACGCCGGAAACACACCACCTGATCAATGGGCCGCGCCTCGAGCGGATGAAGCCCGGCGCGTTCCTGATCAACACGGCGCGGGGCGACGTGGTGGATGAAGACGCGCTTGCCCGCGCCGTTCGCGAGGGCATCATCGCCGGGGCGGGCCTCGATGTGTACGAGCATGAGCCACGGGTACATCCCGACCTGCTCGCCCTCGAGCGCGTCGTGCTGCTGCCCCACCTGGGGAGCGCCACCCGCGAGGCACGGGAGGGGATGGGCTGGACTGCGGCGGCCAACCTCGAGGCCTGGTTCGCGACCGGCGATGCGCCGGACCGTGTCGACCAGCAGGACTGACGCCCCTACGCCCGCGCCCGGCGGCGCTTTTCCTCCACGGCCACGCGGAGCTGCCCGCACGCGGCGTCAATGTCCAGGCCGCGGCTCCGACGCACGACCGCTTCGACGCCCAGGTGTTCCAGCCGGCTGCGGAAGGCGTGCATCCGGTTCCCGCTCGACGGTACGAGGTCGGGGTCGCCGCCGGGGTGGAGCGGCAGCAGGTTGACCATTGCACCCAGCGGGCGCGCCAGCGCGGCCAGGCGATCGGCATCGGCGTCGCTGTCGTTCTTCCCCGCGATGAGCACATACTCGAACGTGATGCGCCTGCGGAAGGCGCCCGCGGCCTCGATCACCTGCCCCAGGTCATACTTCTTCTGGATTGGCATCAGGGCCATGCGCCCCTCGTCCGTGGGGGCGTGGAGCGAGATGGCGAGCCGGAACTGCTCGGGCCGCGCGGCCAGCGCCTGCATTCCGGGCACGATGCCGACCGTGCTGACGGTGATGTGCCGTGCGCCGATGCCGAGCCCGTCGGGGTCGTGCAGGATGGTGAGGGCTGTGGAGACGGACGGCCAGTTGAGCAGTGGTTCACCCATGCCCATGAAGACCACGTTGGTGGGCCGGTCCTCGGGGTGGGCCAGCGCGACCTCGCGCACCTGCCCGGCGACCTCGAACGGGGTCAGGTTCCTGCGGAAGCCCATGCGCCCCGTGGCACAGAAGACACACCCCAGCGCGCACCCGCTCTGGGAGGAGATGCAGAGGGTCCGGCGCTTTCCCTTCGGGATCAGGACGGACTCGATCGCCTCGCCGTCCGGCAGGCGCCAGAGGAACTTCCTGGTGCCATCGCTCGAATCCTGGGCGACCTCCAGCCTGAGGCGAGGCAGCGGGAGATCCGTCTCGAGATCCGCCCTGAGCTCCGCGGGAAGGTCGGTCGCCTCACTCCAGGACGCCACGGGACGGACCCAGAGGCGGGGCAGCATCTGGGCAACCCGGTACCCCGGCAGGCCCCTCGCGCTCGCCCATCCCTCCAGCCGGGCGCCGGCCTCGGCCGGCGTCAGGTCGAGCAGGGTGGCTCCGGTGCTCTCAGGCGCAGTCATGGATGAAAGATAGGGCCGTTGAGGCCGCGAACGGGAAACACGAAGGTGAAAGGTGGAGGGTCTCCGCTCCGAGCCCCCGACCCTCTGGCCCCGTGACGTCTCGACCCCTCGGCCCCTCGCCTCCGACGCACCCCTAACTCCCGTTCCTGCAATCAATTGCCGCCCGGAGGCGCGCGGGTTACGTTTCCCCGATTCACCCTCCTCCGACGGGATCGTGCTGCTGAAAGAACTGCTCGCGCCAGGCCGCATCCTCATCCCCATTCCCGCGCACGACAAGACGGGAGTGATCGAGGTGTTGTGCCGTCATCTCGTTGCCTGCTCCGGCGGGTCGCTGGATGACGTCCAGCGCGCGGTACTGAATCGCGAGCGGGACCTGACCACGGGCATCGGGTTCGGGATCGCCGTGCCGCACGGCCGCTCGCCGACGCTCCCTGAACTGGCGGTGGTCGCCGGACGTACGGCGGCGCCGGTGCCGTTCGACAGTATCGACGGCGAGCCGGTGCGAATCGTCTTCCTGCTGAGCGGACCGGAGACCGCGGCGAGCCAGCACGTCAAGGCGCTGTCGCGCATCGTGCGGCTGGTGCGTCGCGAGTCCGTGCGGCAGGCCCTGCTCGACGCGCCCGATCCCGCGGCATTCTACGACGCCCTCGTCCAGGCCGAAACTTGGTAGGCATGACCGACACGACCCCTGCTTCCCGTCCCCTGCCTCCTGCCGCGCTGCGGACGCACGGCTGCGGCGAGCTGAGGCTCCCGCATGTCGGCACCGAGGTGCGCCTCGGCGGCTGGGTCCACCGTTCCCGCAACCTCGGCGGGCTGGTCTTCGTGGACCTGCGCGACCGGAGCGGCGCCGTCCAGCTGTCCTTCGACCCGAAGTGGACGCCGGCGAACGTACTGGAGACCGCGGCGAGCGTCGGTGGCGAGGACGTGCTGCTGGTGACCGGCACGGTGGCGGAGCGCCCCGAGGCCGGGCGCGAGACCATGGCCACGCGCGACGTGGAGGTGCAGGTCACCGGGTGTGAGATCGTGGGCCCCGCCGAGACGCCGGTGATTCCGGTCTCGCGCAAGGAAGGCGAGGAACTTCCCGCCGAGGACCTCCGGCTCCGCCATCGCGTGCTGGACCTGCGCCGGCCGGAGCTCCAGCAGAACTTCATCCTGCGCCATCGGCTGCTGCAGCGCGCGCGCCGGACGATGGACGCGCTCGGGTTCCTGGAGATCGAGACGCCCATCCTCACCCGGCCGACGCCCGAGGGCGCGCGCGACTACCTCGTCCCGAGCCGGGTGCATGCCGGCGAGTTCTACGCGCTGCCCCAGTCGCCCCAGATCTACAAGCAACTCCTGATGGTGGCCGGGTTCGACCGGTACTTCCAGATCGCGCGTTGCTTCCGCGACGAGGACCTTCGCGCCGATCGCCAGCCGGAATTCACCCAGATCGACCTCGAGGCCTCGTTCGTGACCGCGCGGGACGTGCAGGACGCAGTGGAGGCGGTGCTGGTGGCGCTCTGGAACGAGGCCGGGATCGACATCCCGCGGCCCTTCCCGCGGCTCGGCTATGCCGAGGCGATGGAACGCTATGGCGTGGACAAGCCCGACCTGCGCCACGACCTCGCAATCCGTGACCTCACCGGGATGGTAGCGGAGGACTCGGCTCCGTTCCTCCGCGAGACCGTCAACGGTGGGGGCCGGGTACGCGGGTTCGTGGTGCAGGGTGGCGCGACGCTCAGCCGGAAAGACCTGGATGCGCTGGCCGCCTCGGCGAAATCCGCCGGCGTGGGTGGCCTGGTCTGGGCGCGCCGGAGCGCTGGCGGCTGGGAAGGGCAGGGCGTCAAGGCGACAGGCCAGGCGTTCCTCGACGCGCTGGACGCCGAAACCGGCAGCCTGCTTCTGGCCGTGAACGGCGCCGATGCCGTCACCTCGGCGGCGCTGCACATCGTCAGGCAGGGCGTCATCGCGCGACTCGGTCTCGCGCCGTCCCGCGCGCACGCCTTCCTGTGGGTGGTGGATTTCCCGCTGTTCGAGCCGGATCCGGCCACCGGTGCGCCCGTTCCAGCGCACCATCCGTTCACCGCGCCGCACCCCGATGACCGCGACCGGCTGGAGAGCGATCCGTGGCATTGCCGGGCGCAGCACTACGACGCGGTCTACAACGGCAACGAACTCGGCAGCGGCTCGATCCGGATCACTGACCCGGCCGTCCAGCAGAAGATTTTCGCGCTGCTTGGGCTGGATGACGCGACGGTGCGGCAGCGGTTCGGGTTCCTGATGGAAGGGCTCAGGGCGGGGGCGCCGCCGCACGGCGGGTTCGCCCTCGGCTTCGACCGGATCGTCATGCTGCTGGCGGGCGCGCCATCCCTGCGTGACGTGATCGCATTTCCCAAGACGACGGCGGCCCGCGCCCTGTACGAAGGCGCGCCCGCGCCGGTGCAGGCGCGGGAGCTGGCAGACCTGCACCTGCGCCTGCAGGGCGAGGAGAAGTAGCATGGCGGACGAAACCCAGCATCGGCTGTCGATCGAGGGAGCGGATGAGCTGCTCCTCGCCGGCGTGAACGATGCGAACCTGGCCGAGCTGGAGAAGGCGTTCGGGATCCGCGCGAGCGCACGGGGCGATGTCCTGACCCTGTCCGGGCCCGCGGCCCAGGTGGCGCGCGCCACCGGCGTGGCGCAGGGGCTGATCGACCTTGCCCGGATGGGGGAGCCGATTGCGCCGGAGGACGTGGCGCGCTATGCCGAGGACGGTGACGCCAGCGGCATGGCGGCAGGGTCGGAGTACAAGATCGTCCTGCCGGGCATGCGGCGGGTGATCGCGCCGAAGACGGCCGGCCAGCGGGAGTATCTCGATGCCATCACCCAGAACGACATTGTCGTGGGGATCGGTCCTGCCGGGACGGGCAAGACCTACCTTGCCGTGGCGAAGGCGGTGGAAGCACTCGCGCGGAAGCGGGTGCGCCGCATCATCCTGGCCCGCCCGGCCGTGGAGGCGGGCGAATCCCTCGGGTTCCTGCCGGGCGACCTGCAGGCCAAGGTGGACCCGTACCTCCGCCCGCTGTACGACGCGCTTGAGGACATGATGCCGGCCGACCGGGTGCAGAAGGCGCTCGAGACCCGCACCATCGAGATCGCCCCGCTGGCCTACATGCGGGGGAGGACCCTGAGCGACGCGTTCATCATCCTGGACGAAGCGCAGAACGCGACCGGGGCGCAGATGAAAATGTTCCTCACGCGCCTGGGCGTGAACAGCAAGACCGTGGTGACCGGCGACAAGACCCAGATCGACCTGCCACATCGCGAGGAATCCGGGATCATCCAGGTCGAGCGGATCCTGCCGGGCATCGACGGGATCGCCTTCTGTTACCTGAACGAGGCGGACGTCATCCGGCACCGGCTGGTGAAGGACATCATCCGCGCCTACGCGGAGGACCAGAGCGGTTGAAGTGGGCGCCGTGGCATCCGGCGCGCCCGCGGGCGCTGGCGCGGCGCCCGTTCCTCTCGCGGGTCGCCTTCCACGTGCTGCGCTGGAGCGGTCTCGTCGCGCTCGCGCTGCTCACGAACCTGTTCTTCCCCCATCGCAATACGCTGGAGGTCCCGGTCCCCCCCGAGGGTACCATCGCCGAACGGGACATCGTGGCCCCCTTCACGCGCACGGTGACCATCCCGGTGACCGACGATTCGGTGGCGGCAGCGACGGATTCCATCGAGGTGGACATCACGTCCGGGGACCGGATTGTCGCTGCCCATGAGCCGGTGACTGCCGAGGCAGCGGCGAAGCTCCGGGCGCTTCGCGCGGAGCTCGAGCGGTTGCCGCCGGCGGAGTCGTTCCTGCGGACAAAGGTCGCGCCGGTCCTGTTCAACGCCATCCTGCTGAGCATCTTCTGGCTCCTCCTCCTGCTGTACCGCTGGGAGGCGTACGCCAGCCTTCGCCAGGTGCTCTTCTTCACGGTCGTCTTCGCGGTGGTCATCGCGCTCTTCGGCATGGCCGAGCGGCTGGTGCCCGACAGCCCGGAGCTGATGCCCACCGCCTTCGCCGCCATCCTGGTCACTGTCCTCTACAGCGGCCGGCTGGGGCAGATCGCCGCCACGACCCTCGCGGTGCTCCTCGGTCTCCAGGCAGGCGCGCTCGAGAACCACGCTCTCTTCTTCGGGCTGGCGAGTGGCGTCATGGCGGCCCTGGCGACCCGGACCGTGCGCCGGCGGACGCAGATCTATCCCACCATCGGGGCCATCGCGGCGGCCTACGCGCTCGCGGCCGTGACGCTGGGGCTGATGTACGCCTGGCCGCCGGCGTTCATGGTCGAGAGCATGGTGCGGGGCGCGGTGGCGACGGTGCTGAGCGCGGCGGTCGCCATGATGCTGATTCCGGTGGCCGAGTGGGTCACGGGCATCACGACCGATATCACGCTGCTCGAGCTGGCCGACCCGAGCCGGCCGATCCTCCGCCGGCTCGCCACCGAGGCGCCCGGGACCTACGCGCACAGCGTCGCCATGGCGAACCTCTGCGAGCAGGCGTGCAACGCCATCGGGGCCAACGGGCTCCTCGCGCGGATCGGCTGCTACTACCACGATATCGGCAAGCTGGTCGGGCCAAAGTATTTCGCCGAGAACCAGGTGCGCCGGATCAATCCGCATGACGAGATGCGCGCGCAGGACTCCGCCCGGCTGGTCCGCAGCCACGTGACCGAGGGGCTCCGGCTCGGTCGCGAAGCCGGGCTGCCGCCGGTAGTGCTGGCGTTCATCCCGGAGCACCACGGCACCATGCACCTCGACTACTTCCGGGACCGCGCCCGGCTGGACGGCACGTACCAGGACGCGGAAATGGACGACTACCGCTACCCGGGTCCCCGGCCGAGGTCGGTGGAGACGGCAGTCACCATGCTCGCCGACTCCGCGGAGGCTGCGCTCCGCGTCCTCGGCGAGCCGACCCCGGAGCGTATCCGCAGCGCCATCGAGTACCTGATCCAGCAGAAGGTCGAGCTCGGCCAGCTCAAGGAGGCACCGCTCACGCTGAGCGACCTGGACCAGGTAAAGGAAGAGTTCGTCCGCCACATGACGGGCATCTATCACTCGCGCATGGAGTATCCCGGCAAGAGCGGGGGACTGGCCGCGCTCTTTCCTACGCAGGGTGCCGGCCGTGAGTGAGGTGCTGGTCGGCGGCCGCGTGCTGCCGCTGCCGGAGCGCACGGTGCGCCGGCTGGTGGAGGGTGTCCTGTCCGGCGAGCGGGCCGACGCGCAGGTGTCCATCACGTTCGTCGGGCCGCGCGTCATGCGTCGCCTGAACGGAGCCCACAAGGGGCACGATGCGCCAACCGACGTCCTGGCGTTTCCGCTTCCGCTCCCTGATGGCGGACTGGCGGGGGACGTATACGTCTGCCGCGCGGTGGCCCGGCGCAACGCGCGACGCCTCGGCCTGGCAGAGCGGGAGGAAATCGCGCGCCTGGTCGTGCACGGGACACTGCACGTGCTCGGCTGGGATCATCCGGAGGATGCCGGCCGTACCCACTCGCCGATGTGGCGCCGGCAGGAGCAGTACGTGGAGCGGCTGGCATGAACGCACTCCACGCCGTGCTGCTGCTGGACCCCGCCGGGATCATCAGCACCTTGCGCGAACTCCTGGCTCCGCTGCTGGCCATCTGCTTCACGCTGTGGGCGGCCTGGCTCGCCCTCGCGGCCGAGGGCGAATCAGGCCTGCCGAAGGTGCTGGCCGCCCAGCTGCCGGAACGGGGCCCGGGCCTGGCGACGGCCCGGACGCTGCACGTCGCGCACCTTGCGCTGCTGGTGCTCGCGGGCGCGTCCGCCGGACTTGCCGTCGTCTGGTGGCACTGGCCCGCCGGACCCGCGCTGGCGCGGATCGTCCTCGCCACCGGCCTGGTGTGGATCGTGGGGGACGCACTCCCGAGACTGCTGGCGTCACTCGGTCCGGACCTGCCGGCGCAGGTGCGTCCGGGCGCGGGCCGGAGCCTCACCCTGCTGGCGCCGCTGCTCCGGCTCGTGGCGGAGGCCGACCGCCGCGCCCTCCAGCGCCTGACGCGGGCGGGGCTTCCGCAGACGGGGCCGGCGGAGCGCGACATGCTGCTGGGCGTCTTCAGCCTGAGCGATACCACGGTGGACGAAGTGATGACGCCCCGGCTCGACGTCATTGCCGTGGACATCGCGGCGGACGAGACGGAAGTCAGCCGGATCCTGCAGCAGTCGGAGCATGCGCGGCTCCTGGTGTACGAGGGGCATCCCGATGCCATCAGCGGCGTGCTCTTCGCCAAGGACATGCTCGCCCGACTCGGTGGCGCGGCGGGCGACCGGCCGTGGCAGGAACTGATCCGGCCGGCGGCGTTCGTGCCTGAGGGGAAGACGCTCGATCGCCAGCTCCGCGACTTCCAGCGGGGACGGGGGCATCTCGCCGTGGTGGTGGACGAATTCGGGGGGACCGCCGGCATCATTACGCTCGAGGATATTCTCGAGCAGATCGTGGGAGAGATCCAGGATGAGTACGACACCCACGAGGTGGCCCCGATCCGGGATGTCGGCGACGGCCGCCTCCTCGTGCTCGGGAAGACCGCGCTCAGCGACCTCGAGGAGTTCCTTGACGTGGACTTCGGCCGGGAGGACGTCGCCACGGTGGGCGGGCTCGTCCTGGCGGAGCTCGGCCACGTGCCGCGCGCGGGTGAGACGGTAGTACTCGAGGGCGTCCGCCTCATGGCGGACCTGGTCGTGCGGCGGCGGGTCCGCCGGGTCCGGGTGGATCGCCTCGCCCCGGAAACGAACGGCGCGGAGCCGTCGCCATGATCTGGGTCGCCCTGCTGGCAGGCTTCTGCACCGCGGCGTTCGGCGCCATGTCGACGGCTGCGCTGGTGACGGTGGGGCGCCGCGAGCTGACCCGGGCGGTCTCGCAGCGCCTGCGCGGCGCGGGGCCCAGCACCGGCGAGCGGCTGGTCGTCCTGGAGCATCATCTCGCGGCCGCGGCCACGGCCACCTCCTTTGGTGTCATCCTGCTGGGTGTCTCGGTGCCGGCGGTGTTCACCGGGTTCCGGTTCCTGTGGCTGCTCATCCTGCTGGTCTTCGTGGCGATGCCGCTCGTGCTCTTCAGCGGATACCTCGTGCCGCGCTGGCTCGCGCTGCCGTTCGCCGAGCGGATCGTGTCCGCGGTCATTCCACTGCTCAAGCCGTGGTCGCTCGTGATGTCGCCCTTCCTGCCGGCGAGACCGCCGCTCCACCAGGCGCACCTGCAGGCGGTCCTGCGCGAGGAGGCCGCCGCCGGGCTCCTGGCCGACCCGGAGCTCTCCATGGTGGCCGGGGTGATGACGTTCAGTGACCGCCCGGTGCGCGAGGTGATGACGCCACGCACCGACATCGTCGCCATCGCGGAGCAGGCGCCGGTGGAGGAGATCCGCCGCGTGTTCGCCGAGAGCGGCTACAGCCGGCTGCCGGTGTACCGGGAGACGCTCGACGAGATCGTCGGCATGCTCCACGCCTTCGACCTGTTCAAGCTCGCGCCGGGCGACCCGCTGCCCGTCCGGCCCGTGGCGCTCTCGCCCGCCAGCCGCAAGTGCGGCGACCTGCTGCTCGACATGCAGCGCGAACGCCGCCACCTCGCCATCGTGCTGGACGAGTTCGGGGGCACGCTGGGGATCGCGACCTTCGAGGACCTGCTGGAGGAACTGGTCGGCGAGATCTACGACGAACATGACGAAGCCCGGACTCCCGGCCGGCCTCCGTCGCCGGACATGCTCGAGGCCGATGGGGCCACCCCCGTCTCGGCTATCGAGGACCGGTTCGGCGTGCAGCTCCCCGATGACCCCGCCACCTCCATCGGCGGCGTCCTCACCGGCCGACTCGGGCGTATCCCGCTCCAGGGAGAGCGGGTGCAGCTGGCCGGCCTCGAGTTCGACATCCTGCAGGCATCACCCAACCGGGTGGACCGGGTCCTGATCCGTCCCGCCACCGTCGCCGCCACGGTTCTGGACCGGGAAACACCATGACCGACCGCAAGGTGAACCTCGAGCTGATGCGGGAGCTGGTGCGCAGTGCGAACTTCACCGAGTTCGTGCGCCGTGCGCACGACCTGGAACCGCCCGACCTGGCGGACGTGCTCGGGTCCCTGGATGATGACGAGCGCCTCGCGGTCGTCCGGGTGCTGCCGCCGGAGATTTCAGGGCCTGCCCTGGTGGAGATGCCGGACGAGACCCGGGCGGAGGAGACCTTCGCCGCGCTCGATCCGGCCGTGGCCGCAGACATCGTCGAGGAGCTGGAAGATGATGAGGCGGCCGACATCCTCGGCGCGCTCGAGCCCGAGGAGCAGCAGCGGATCCTGACGGCGGTGGAGGACCGGAGCGAGGTCGAGCGCCTGCTCCGCTACGACGAGGAAACAGCCGGCGGCCTGATGACCAGCCGGCTTGTGGTCGTGCCCGAGACGGCGACGGCGGGGGAAGCGCTCGAGCAGATCCGTAACCAGACCGAGGATGTGGAAGATTTCTACCAGGTCTTCGTTGTGGACGGGGCCGGGCGGCTGGTGGGCCTGCTGCCGCTGAAGGACCTGGTGATCAGCCCGCTGAGCCGCGCGGTCGGCCATTTCATGGAGAGCGCGGACATTCGCGTCACCCCGGACCTGGACCAGGAGGATGTCGCGCGGCTCATGGCGCGCTACAACCTGCCGAGCGTGCCCGTCGTGGATGCCAGCGGACGCCTGCTCGGCCGGGTCACCTTCGACGACGTGGCCGACGTCGTCGAGGCGGAGACCACCGAGGACCTGCTCAAGTTCTCCGGCGGCTCGGCCGACGAGGACATCGCCGCCGGCTGGCATGAGGCGGTGCGGAGCCGGCTCCCCTGGTTGCTGGTCAACCTCATCACGGCCTTCCTGGCCGGTGGCGTGGTGCTGCTGTTCCAGGATACGCTCATCCGGATGACCGTGCTGGCCGCCATCATGCCGATCATCGCCGGCATGGGCGGGAACGCCGGCACCCAGGCGCTCGCGGTGACCGTGCGCCGGCTCGCCCTCGGCCTGGTACCCCGCGGCCGGTCGCTCCAGGTGATTGGAAAGGAGATGGTGGTGGGGCTGGTGAACGGCCTGGCCATCGGAACGGTCGTGGCCGTGGCCTCGAGCGCGCTGGGCTACACCGCGATGCTCGGGCTGGTGGTGTTCATGGCCATGGTGGGGAACCTCTTCGTGGCCGGGTTCGCCGGGGCATTCATTCCCATCCTGCTCGACCGGCTCAATATCGACCCCGCCGTCGCCTCCTCGATCTTCGTGACCACCTTCACCGATGTGTGCGGCTTCCTGCTGCTGCTCCAGCTCGCCGATCGCCTGATCCTCTGATGCGCGCTCTCGTCGTCCTGCTCCGCCTGTCACCGTTCCTGCTGGCCTTCATGCGCGACCGGCACCGGTTCGTGCTGTTCGGCCGGCCCGCGCGGCGCACGGCGGAGCACCATCTTCAACGGGCCGAGCGCCTGACCCGGACCCTGGCCGGGCTCGGGCCGACCTACATCAAGCTGGCCCAGGTGTTCGGGTCCCGGGCAGACATCCTGCCCGAGCCGTACCTGACGGCCGTCTCCACCCTGGCCGACCGGGTTCCGCCGCTCGAACCGGGCGTGGCGCAGCGCGTGGTGCGGGAGGAGTTCGGCCAGACCGTGGAGGAGGTCTTCTCCCACTTCGAGGCGGAACCGCTCGCCGCCGCCTCACTGGGGCAGGTGCACCGCGCGACCTGGGAGGGTCGGGACGTCGTGGTGAAGATCCTCCGGCCGGGGGTGGAGGACCTGGTGCGGGGCGACCTGGAGGTCGCCTTCCGGATTCTCTTCATCCTGAACGTGCTTTTTCCCAATCACCACGTCCGCGCGATCACGACCATCGTGCAGGAGTTCCAGCGGCGGATCTGGGAGGAGATGGATTTCCGCGAGGAGGCGCGGTACGCGGAACTGCTGCGACGGAATTTCGCGTCCGAGCCGCGGGTGGTCATCCCCGAGGTGATCACGTCGCTCACCCACCAGCGGGTCCTGGTGCTGGAGTACGTCGAGGGCACCCGGATCGACCGGCTGCAGGACCGCCTGGCCGCTGGCGAGCTGCAGTTGCAGCCGCTCATCCGCACGATCGTGGAGCTCTATCTCCAGATGATGCTGGTCGACGGGATCTTCCATGCCGACCCGCACCCGGGCAACCTCCTGGTGGACCGGGAGGGCAGGGTGGTCCTGCTGGATTTCGGCATGGTGCTGAGCGTGGAGAAGGACACCCGCCGCCGGATCATCGGGACCGTCCTGGCCGCGGGGCGGGGGGATGTCGACGGCGTCATCAACGGCTTCTACGAACTCGGCATCCTCGATCCCGACGTGGACCGCGGCACCGTGCGGGACGCCGCCCGGGAACTGATGGCCATCTCGTTCCGGACCGACCTCTCCCCGCGCCAGCTCCAGCGCATCGTGGAACGGGTCCTCACCACATTCTACGACTGGCCGCTGATGCTGCCGAGCGACCTGGTCTACTTCGGGAGGGCGGCGGTGCTGGTGGAGGGCATCGGCCTCCGGTATGACCCCAACTTCAACGGCATCGCCGTCATCCGCCCCGTGATCGAGCGCCAGCGTACCCGGCTGCTGGCCGGCCTGCTGGAGAGCGACGGCCGCACCCACCTGCTGGACTGGACCCAGGAGGCGGCGACGGTCGTGCGCACCCTTCGGGACCTCCTCCGCCGGGTGGAGCGGGAGGAGTTGCGGGTGCGCTGGCACCCGCGGGACACGCTGGAACTTCAGCGGTTCCTGGCCCAGCAGGTCCGGCGCGGCCTGCTCGCCGTGTTCGCGTTCACCATCGCGCTCATCACGAGCATCATCTTCCTGGCGGTCCGACGGGTGGAGATCCTGGTCGTGGGCCTGCTGGTCTCCTTCGGCATGTTTCTCGTCATCTTCGTGCTGCCGAGCCACCTGTTCCAGAATCCCCTCCGCTTCCATCCGCGGCTCCGGCAACGCTGACCCGGCGCCGGACCCCACGCGCCATTGCCTATCTCGTTGAGCCCTGCGAGTTTCCAGCATGAATCTGGAAGGTCTTCTCGCGGACCTGCGGGCGCGCCGTGCCCCGGCCATCGCCCGGACCATTTCCATGGTGGAGAACGGCCGCCCCGGGTTCGAGGAGGTGCTGTCGGCCATCCACCCCCTGCAGGGGCGCGCCCGCCGGATCGGCCTCACCGGCCCGCCGGGGGCCGGAAAGTCCACCCTCACCGAGCAACTCGTCCGGGCCTTCCGGGCCCAGGACCTGACGGTGGCGGTGGTGGCGGTCGACCCGACCAGTCCGTTCACCGGCGGGGCGCTCCTGGGCGACCGGATCCGGATGGAAGACGTGGCTCTGGACCCGGGGGTCTACATCCGCTCCATGGCGACCCGCGGGTCGCTGGGTGGGCTGGCGACCACCACCCGCGAGGTCTGCGACGTGCTGGACGCCGCCGGGTTCGACCGGATCCTGGTCGAGACCGTCGGGGTGGGGCAGAGCGAGCTGGAGATTGCCCGGACCACCGACAGCACGCTCCTGATCCTGGTGCCCGAGTCGGGGGATGGGATTCAGGTGCTGAAGGCGGGGGTGATCGAGGCGGCGGACCTCTTCGTGGTGAACAAGGCGGACCGCCCGGGGGCGGACCGCCTGCGCCAGGAGCTGTCGGTCATGCTCGGGATCCGGGCCGGCCGGACGATGCGGCACGTGCCCGCCCATCACGGGGCGCTCAAGACCGCCGCCGCGCGGCAGGACGCCGAGGAGCACGGCGACGCAGCCTGGACGCCCCCGGTGCTCGGCACCATCGCCGTGAAGGGCACCGGAGTTATGGAACTGGTGGAGGCGCTCGACGCCCATCACGCATGGCTCGAGCGGTCCGGCGAGCTCGCCACGCGGCGGCGGGCCCGGCTCCGCCAGCGGACCCGTGAGGTGGTGGACCGGGCCGTCCGCCAGTGGATCTGGAACGAGAGCCGGGCGGAAGAGGTGGTCGAGGCCAGGATGGACGCGATCGTCGAGGGCCGGACGAGCCCGTATGACGTGGCGGCGGAACTGCTCGAGAACCTGAAACAGGGTGCGCGGATATGACGGATACCCGGAAGGCGGCGCTGGGCGCGAGGCTGGCGGCCCAGGAGCGTGAGCTGGAACGGCTGCGGGCGCAGGTCGCCGAGTACGAGGCGGCATTCGCGGGGCAGAAGCTCCGGCGCGATACCGACTTCACCAGTGTCTCGGGACGGAAGGTCGAGCCGGTGTACACGCCGCTCGACCTGCCATCGGACCTGGTCGAGGCCTCCAGCATGCCGGGGCAGTATCCCTATACCCGGGGCATCCACCCGTCGATGTATCGCGGCCGGCTCTGGACCATGCGGCAGTTCGCCGGGTTTGGCACGGCGGCAGACACCAACCAGCGCTACAAGTTCCTGCTCTCCCGCGGCCAGACCGGCCTGTCCGTCGCGTTCGACTTCCCGACCCTCATGGGCTATGACGCCGACCACCCGCGCTCCGAAGGGGAAGTGGGGAAGTGCGGTGTCGCCATCTCCAGCCTGGCGGACATGGAGACCCTGTTCGACGGCATCCCGCTCGGCGAGGTGTCCACCTCCATGACGATCAACGGCCCCGCGCCGATCCTTTTCTGCTTCTACGTGGCCGCGGCAGAGAAGCAGGGCGTGCCGATCGACCGGTTGCAGGGCACGGTCCAGAACGACATCCTGAAGGAGTACATGGCGCAGCACGCCTGGATCTTCCCGGCGGAGCCGGCGCTCAAGGTGATCGTGGACATGTTCGAGTGGGCCAGCGAGCACACGCCCCACTGGAACACCATCTCGATTTCCGGATACCACATCCGGGAGGCCGGGGCGACGGCGGCGCAGGAACTCGCCTTCACGCTCGCCAACGGGTTCTGCTATGTCGAGCACGGCGTGGCGCGTGGCCTGGACGTGGACGCGTTCGCGCCGCGGCTGTCGTTCTTCTGGGACGTGCACAACGATTTCTTCGAGGAAATCGCCAAGATGCGGGCGGCGCGCCGGATCTGGGCCCGGCACCTCCGGGAGCGTTACGGCGCCACGAGCCCGCGGAGCTGGACGATGCGGTTCCACTCCCAGACGGCGGGTGTCACGCTGACCGCGCAGCAGCCGCTCAACAACATCGTCCGGGTGGCCTACCAGGCGATGGCCGCCGTCCTGGGCGGCACGCAGTCGCTCCACACCAACGCGCTGGACGAGACGCTCGCGCTCCCGACCGAGGAGGCGGTGCGCGTGGCGCTCCGCACCCAGCAGATCCTGGCGTACGAGACAGGCGTGCCCAACGTCGCCGATCCGCTCGGCGGCAGCTATTACGTGGAAGCGCTGACCAGTCGTCTGGAGGAGGAGGCCGAGGCGCTGTTCACCGAGATCGACGCGCAGGGCGGGGTGGTGGCCGCCATCGACGCGGGCTGGTTCCAGCGGGAGATTGCGCGCAGCGCCTCGCGTTTCCAGCAGGAGGCCGAGGCGGGGCGCCGGGTGATCGTCGGGCTGAACGAGTTCGTCGAGACCGACGAGCGCGCGCTGGACATCCTGAAGATCGGCGACGAGGCGGAGCGCTCCCAGCGGGAGCGCATGGGCGCGATGCGCGCTACGCGGGACCAGGCCCTGGTCGAGGAACGGCTGGAGGCGCTCCGCGCAGCCGCCATGGAGGACCGGAACGTGATGCCCGCGATGCTTGACTGCGCGCGGGCCTACTGCACCCTGTTCGAGATCCGGCACGTGCTCGAAGCGGTTTACGGGACCTATCGTGAACCCGTCTTCTTCTGAGCCGGCCGCCGTCCTGACTGGACCATATTGCACGGAGTACCGTCATGACCGCATCACCCATTGCCCGCCAGCTGGAGCGCCTCACGCGCGTCCAGTCTGGTAACCACCGTGTTGTTTCCTGTTACCTCAAGCTGGAGCCCCGGGATCGCGCCCGGAACAAGTACCTGATCAAGCTGAAGAACCGGGTGAAGGCGGTTGAGCAGGCCATTGACCAGCTCGACTGGGACCGGAAAACGCGGGAAGCGGTGCAGGACGACCTCGACCACCTCGTCGAGTGGGCCAGAAGCCCGGAGAACCTGCCGCCCACGCAGGGCGTGGCCATCTTCGCGAGCCGCCCGCTCCGCCTGTTCGAGGCGGTGGCGCTGCCTCGGGTGCACCGCTCGCGCCTCGCGGTGGACCGCACCCCGCTGGTGCGCGAGCTGGCAAGCGCCGAGGATGAGTTCGGGCGCCTCTTCACAGTCGTGCTGGACCGCACGGCGGCCAGGTTCTTCGAGGTGACCGCGTTCGAGGTGAACGAACTCGACAGCATGCGTGCCGACTATACCCGGGGCGGCAGGTTCCACGGCCCGCGGGACGCGATGGGGCTGGGCCAGCGCGAGGACAGCTACAACAACCGGATCCGTGAGGAGAAACAGCGCCACTACGCACAGGTGGCCGACCACCTCTTCTCGCTCAACCAGCGCGAGCCCGCGCTCGGCATCGTGCTGGCGGGCACGGGCGCGACGGCCGGTGCCATCGAGCCCTTCCTGCACCCGTACCTGGCGGAGCGGGTGATGGGCACCGCGCGGCTCAACCCGAAGGAAGCCACCGAGGCGGCGGTCCACCAGGCCACGCTCGAGGTACGACAGTCCTACGAACGCCTCGCCGAGCGCGCTGTCATGCAGGAAATGATGGAAGGACTCGGCAGCAACTGGGCGGTGAACGGCGTCGAGCCGACGCTCCGTGCGCTGGCCCGCGGCCAGGTGCGCACCCTGCTGGTGGATGCCGATGCCGTCATGCCCGGCTTCCGCTGCTCCGATTCCGGCCGGCTGGCGCTGCACGAGCGCGGCTGCCGGGGCGAGGGCGACGCGGTCCCGGTACTGGACGTGGTTGACGAAGCCATCGAGGAAGGCCTCCGGCAGCGCGTGGACGTGGACGTGGTGTACGACGCCGAAGCCCGCGGGGCCATCGAGGGGCTGGCGGGGCTGCTGCGCTTCCGCTGAGCCCGGAACCCTTACCCAGGTCGCTCATGACTGAACAGAAGAGCCCGTCGCGCCCCGTCCGGGTGCTGGTGGCCAAGCCCGGCCTGGACGGCCATGATCGCGGCGCCAAGGTTGTGGCCGCGGCCCTCCGGGATGCCGGCATGGAGGTGATCTACACCGGCCTCCACCAGACGCCCGAAATGATCGCCCGCGCCGCGGTGCAGGAAGACGTCGACGTGGTCGGCCTGTCCGTGCTGAGCGGGGCCCACATGACCCTGTTCCCGCGGGTCCGCCAGCTGCTGGACGCGGAGGGCCGCGAGGATATCCTGCTCACGGGTGGCGGGATCATCCCGCAGGAGGACATGGACAGTCTCGAGCAGGCGGGCGTGGGAAAACTCTTCGGGCCCGGCACGCCCACTTCCGACCTGATCGAATACATCCGCTCCTGGGCCGGTGCCCACCTGACGTCGTGACCGCTGCGTCCACGGGGGAAGAGGCCCGACGGCTTCGCGCGCTGACCGACGAGTACCTTGCCCTCGCCGCCAGGCTCCGGGAAGGCGGGGGCGCGAAGCGGGTCGCGAAGATGCACAAGGAGGGCAAGCTCTCGCCGCGGGAGCGGGTGGACGGTCTCCGCGACCCGGACAGCCCGTGGCTCGAGCTGGGCCTGCTGGTGGCGTATGACCAGTACGACGGCAAGGCTCCGGGCGCCGGCGTGATCACGGGTGTCGGACGGGTGAGCGGCCGCGACGTGGTCATCGTCGCGAACGACTCCACGGTGAAAGCGGGCTCCTGGTGGCCCGAGACCATCAAGAAGATGCTCCGGGCGCAGGAAGTCGCCATGCGCCAGCGAATCCCCATCGTCTACCTGGTCGACAGCGCCGGGGTGAACCTCCCCTATCAGGGTGGCGTGTTCCCCGGGCAGTACGGCGCCGCCCGCATCTTCTACTACAACTCGATCATGCGCCGCTACCTGCACGTGCCGCAGGTGAGCGCGGTCATGGGCAGTTGCATCGCCGGCGGGGCGTACCTTCCTGCGCTGAGCGACGTCATCTTCATGACCGACGGGTCGAGTTTCATGGGGCTGGGTGGCCCGAACCTGGTGAAGGGGGCCACGGGCCAGGTGGTGGACGCCGAGACGCTGGGCGGCGCCCGCACCCACACGACGCGGAGCGCCGTGGCGCATTACCGCGCGGCCGACGACGCCGAGTGCCTGCGGCTGATCCGGGAATATGTCGCGAGGCTGCCGGAACCCGCCGGCGTCCGGCACCGCGTGACCGGGAGCGAGCCCCCGGCGCACGACCCGGCCGACCTCTACGACGTCCTGCCGAAGGACCACCGCATGTCCTACGACATGCACCGCGTTCTCGGCTCGATCCTGGACGGGGGCAGGCTGGACGAGTTCCAGCCCGACCACGCGCGCGAGATGATCTGCGGACATGCCCGGATCGAGGGCTGGCCGGTGGCCGTGATCGCGAACCAGCGCGGCCTCATCAAGGGCGAGCCCGGCACCATGCCGCGCACCGGCGGCATCATCTATACGGAGAGCGCGGAGAAGACGGCGTTTTTCATCGAGACCGCGAGCCGGGAACGGCTGCCGATCCTGTTCGTGCAGGACGTGAGCGGATTCATGGTTGGGACGGAAGCCGAACACTCCGGAATCATCCGCGCCGGGGCGCGTTTCGTGGAAGCCATGGCGACCGCCGTGGTGCCGAAGATCGTGCTCACGGTCAACCACGCCTCCGGCGCGGGTTACTACGCCATGGCGGGACAGGGGTTCGACCCGGACTTCATCCTGAGCTGGCCCACAGGCCGCATGGCGGTCATGGAGGGCGAGTCGGCCGTGGGCGCGGTGCACGGCCCCGCACTCGACGAGGCCCGCCGCAAGCGCGCCCCGCTGGACCCGGAGGTCAACGAATCGGTCGAGGCGATGCGGGCCGACTATGAACACCAGCTCGACGCGAAGTATGCCGCCGCACGCGGCTTCGTCGACGCCATCATCACGCCGGAGGAAACGCGGGACCAGCTTGCCTTCCTCCTCGGCCTGACCGCCAGCTACCCCGGGCCTCACCTGGGCCCCTTCGTGCTTCCCCCACTCGACGCGATTCCCCACACCTGACGCCACCATGACGCTGCATCGCGCTGTCCTCGCCGCCCTGCTGGCTACCGCCGCCTGCGCGCCCTCGCGCCCCCGGGTGGCGCCCAACGTAGACCCGGGCCGCGGCGAGTCCCCGGCGGCGAGCATTCCCCCGGCGGCCATGGTCGGCGGGCCCGCGCGCTCGCTGCCGCCGGAGGAGGCGTTCCGCCGCGGCCTCATGCCGCTGGCCTCCACCGGTGTCCCGGACTTCCTTCTGGCCAACCCGGAGAGCGACGGCCGGGGCGTCCTGATCGGCATCCTGGACAGCGGCATCGACCCCGGCGTACCGGGGCTCGGCACCACCAGCACCGGCGAGCCCAAGATCCTCGACCTGCGTGACTTCTCCGGCGAAGGCGTCGTTGGGCTCACGGCCGTGACTCCCGACGATGACCACGTCGAAATCGCCGGGCACGCCCTGGCCGGATTCGGGCGCGTGCTGGCCTATAACAGCGCGGGCCCCTGGTATGGCGGGGTGGTCGCGGAGCTGCCGCTTGGCCAGGCGCCCGCCTCGGACCTGAATGGCAACGGGCGCGGAACCGACACCCTGGTGGTGGTGGTGGCCCGCGCAAGCGATGGCTGGATCCTGTTCACCGATACCAACGGTGACGGCTCCCTGGCCGACGAACGACCGGTGCACGACTACCTCGCCGGACGCGAGACGTTTGGCTGGCGGACCGGATCGGCGGCGGCCCCCGTGACGGTGGCGGCCAACTTCACGGAGCAGGGCGGCAGGCCCGCGCTCGACCTGGTCTTCGACAACAGCGGACACGGCACCCATGTTGCCGGCATCGCCGCCGGCCACGATATCTACGGCGTAGCCGGGTTCAATGGCGTGGCGCCGGGCGCCCGGCTCCTCGGGCTGAAGATCGCCAATGATGCCCAGGGGGGCCTCTCGACCACCGGCTCCATGGTGGCCGCGGCCGACTACGCGATCCGGTTCGCCGCCGAGCGACGGATGCCCCTCGTGCTGAACCTGAGCTTCGGCGTCGGGAACGAGATTGAGGGGACGGCCCTGATCGACGCGGCAGTCGATTCCATCCTCGAGGCCAATCCGGATCTGGTATGGGTGATCAGCGCGGGCAACGAGGGCCCCGGCCTCAGCACCGTCGGCTTCCCCGGTTCCGCCCGGCGCGCACTGACCATCGGCGCCACCATCCCGCTGCCGTTCCTGCAGGGGGCCGGGACGGACGCGTCCGAGCCGGTCGCCTTCTTCAGCGGCCGCGGCGGCGAGGTGGCGAAGCCCGATGTGGTGGCACCCGGCGTGGCGTACAGTACGGTGCCGGCCTGGAAGACCGGCGACGAACAGGCGAACGGCACCAGCATGGCCGCGCCGTACGCGAGCGGGCTCGTGGCGCTCCTGCGCTCGCACCTGCTCGAGGGAGGCCTTTCCGCCAGCGCGGCGACCCTGCGACAGGCATTGATGGTCACCGCGCGCCCGGTGCTCAACGAGACGTTCATCGAGCAGGGCGCCGGCGAGCCTGACGTCATGGCGGCAGCGGCCTGGCTGAAAGCCGGCCGGACGCCCCGCGGGGTGGTCGCGACGGCGGCGGGTGGGACGGGGCTGACCGCGGCGTGGCGGGGTGCCGGCCTCCGGAACCCCGGAGATACGCTGCAGGAATTCCTCCTCCGGAAGCCGGCGGGCTCCCCGGCCACGTACACGCTCCGCTCGACCGCGGCGTGGCTCATCGCGCCCGACAGCATCACGCTCAACGGCACCGACTCGCGCGTGACGCTGCGCTACCGTGCGGAGGCGCTCCGGGAGCCGGGGGTCTATACGGGTACCGTGAGCGGCTGGGCCGCGGACACGGTGGCCGGCCCGGCCTTCCGGCTGGTCAACACGGTGGTGGTGCCGCTTGGCGCGGGCGACTCGACCATCCGGGGCGGCGCGCCGGTGCCCATCCCGGCCGGCGGCCAGACCCGCCTCTTCTTCCCGGTGGACAGCGGGCGGCCGTTTACCGTCATTGCGAGGGCCGGCGAGTTCCGCCACCAGGTCCTGGTCTTCCTGCACGAACCTGGCGGGATGCCGGTCGTGGGCGGGGACCCGCAGGCCGTGCCGTTCGGGGAGGATGCGCGGTTCGACGTGGACGGCCACGACGCGCGGGGCGGAACGTGGCAGGTGGTCGCCGTCGCGCCACCCACCCGGGGCTCGAGCGCCTCGTTCCTCGTGCGGCAATCGCCGGTGACGCTGCACGCGCGCCGCGATTCATCCCGCGCCGTCGTCACGCTGGCTAACGTGAGCGGGCATCCGGTCGAAGCGCAGGCGGGACTCGCGCTGGTGGGGGGCGAGCGGAACACCGTGGTCGTATCCAGTGGTTCCGGCCGGGTGGACGTGCCGCTCGAGATGCCGCCGTGGGCATCGGTGGTCGAGGTGGACGTGGTGATGGACCCGGAACAGTGGTCGGTCTTCACCGATTTCGGCGTGAGCCTGTTCGACAGCGTCGGTGCCCAGCTGGAGAAGGCGCCGCTCAACTACGCGCTGGGCCGCCTCACCTGGGCGCCGGAATCGCCGCCGGCCGACCGGACCCCGCTTCGTCTCAGCCTCTTCCCCGGCCTTGCCCGTCCTGGCGCCACCACGCGCTGGTCGGCTCGCGTGAGCATACGGTTCTACGCGGCCGAGCCCCGCGCGCTCGCGCCGGCGGGGTCCTCGAGCCTGCTGCTCCCCGTCACGGGCAGCAGCGAGGTGCGTTTCGACTTCCCCGGTTCGCCGTGGCCGCTGGACGCGTCATTTTTCCCCCTGGGCATCGTGTCGGCCGAGGCTGACGGCCAGGTCTGGACCCGGGAACTTGGCCTGCCGCGCCCCACTCCGCCGGTGATGCCGTGAGCCGCGCGGTCCGGATTGCGGCGGGACAGGGCTTCTGGGGCGACTGGCTCGAGGCGCCCGTGCGCCAGGTCGAGGGCGGACCGATCGACTACCTCATGCTGGACTACCTGGCTGAGGTGACGATGTCGATCCTGCAGAAACTGAAGTCGCGTGACCCCTCCGCGGGCTATGCCCGTGATTTCGTTGCCCTGATCGACCGGATCCTTCCCACACTGCTCGACCGGGACATCCGGGTGACCTCCAACGCCGGCGGGGTGAATCCACGGGCCTGTGCCCGGGCGATCCTCGACAACGCCCGCTCCAGGAAGCGCGACGTCGCCGTGGGCCTGGTGACCGGCGACGACATCACCGATCGGCTCGACGACCTGCTCGCCCGCGGAACCCGGATGGACAACATGGACACCGGCGAGCCGCTGGAGACCATCCGCGACCGGGTGCAGGCGGCAAACGTGTACATCGGGATGGCGCCCATCGTCGAAGCGCTGGAACACGGCGCCCGGATCGTCGTGACCGGGCGGGTGACCGATACGGCGCTCGTCCTCGGGCCGCTCTTCCACGAATTCGGCTGGGACCCGGAGAATGCCGACCTGGTCTCCGCCGGTACCGTGGCGGGCCACATCCTCGAGTGCGGTGCCCAGAGCTCGGGTGGCAACTACCAGCGGGACTGGCGGAAGTCCCGTCACCTTGAGGACGTCGGGTTCCCGATTGTCGAGGTGTCGGAGGACGGCTCGTTCGTGGTCACCAAGCATCCCGGCACCGGCGGCCTGGTGACGCCCGCGTCGGTCACGGAACAGCTGGTGTACGAGATTGGCGACCCGGAGCGATACCTGACCGCGGACGGCGTCGCCGACTTCACCTCGCTCACCGTCCGGCGCGCGGGTCGCGATCGCGTACGGGTGAGCGGCGCCCGCGGCGGCCCCCCGACCGACAGCTACAAGGCGTCGATCGCATATTCGTGGGGGTGGAAGGCCGTCGGCACGCTGGTCTACAGCTGGCCCGATGCATACGACAAGGCGCGCGAAGCCGATCGCATCATCCGCAAGCGGATGGATGCGCTGGGCCTGGTCTTCGAAAAGGTCCACACCGAGTTCGTCGGCGTGGACGCCACGCACGGCAGGCTGGCGGGTCCCCCCGACCCCGACATCCCCGAGGTGATGCTGAGGGTCGGGGTCCGTGCACGCGAGCGGGCCCCGGTGGAGCGGTTCACCCGCGAGATGGCGCCGCTCGTCCTGAACGGCCCGCCGGGCGTGACCGGATACGGGTACCGGCCCGACGTGAAGGAGATCGTGGCGTTCTGGCCCGCGCTCCTGCCGCGGGCGGAAGTGGATCCCCATGTCACCGTCGACGTCCTGAGCGCCTGAGGAGACCACCATGCCGACATCCCGTGCGAAGCCGCGTCCTTCCCGGCCGGCCACCCGCCTGGTGCCGCTGCGGTACCTGGCCCACACCCGCTCCGGCGACAAGGGCGACACCGCGAACATCGGGGTGATCGCGCTGGAGCCCGAGTACTATCCCGTCCTCCGCCGCGAACTCACCGCCGCGCGCGTCCGCCGGCATTTCCGCGGCATGACCGGCCCGGTGGAGCGGTTCGAACTCCCCAACCTGCACGCGCTCAATTTTCTCCTGCACCAGGCCCTGGACGGCGGTGGCACCATCTCGCTCCGGACCGATGCGCAGGGGAAGGTCTATTCCACGGCCATCCTCCGGATGGAGATTCCCGTGCCCGTGGCCCTGGCCCGCCGCGCGCTGCCCCGATCCCGCTGAGCGACCATGACCGACCTGCTGCTGGCCGATCTCGACGACGGACTGCTGACCCTCACGCTCAACCGGCCCGAGAAGCGGAACGCGATGAGCACCCCGCTGCTGGACCGGCTGCACGCCGAGCTGGAGCGTGCCGACCTCGATGCCGGCGTGCGCGTGGTGGCGATCCGCGGGGCAGGGAAGGACTTCTGCGCGGGCGCCGACCTGGCGGAGCTGCTTGCCTCCGCCGACCAGTCGCCCGAGGAAAACGAACGGTCCGCCTGGCACCTCGGAAGCGTGTTCCTCCGGATCCGGCAGCTGCCGAAGCCGGTGGTTGCCGTCGTGCACGGTCGCGCGCTGGCCGGGGGGGCCGGGCTCGCGACGGCCTGCGACCTGGTCCTGGCCACCCGGAGCGCACAGATCGGCTATCCGGAAATCCAGCGCGGCTTTGTCCCGGCGATGGTGCTCAACATCCTCCGCAGGCTGACGGGCGAGAAGGTCGCCTTCGACCTGGCCGCCACGGGACGCGTGCTGGGGGCTGATGAGGCCGCCGCGCAGGGGCTCGTGAGCCGGGTGTTCGCCGACGAGACCTTCGAGAAGGACGTCGCCGCCCTGCTCCGGGGGCTCGCCGCAGGAAGCGCGTCGGCGCTGGCCTTCACCAAGCAGCAGTTCTACGCGCTGGACGGGCGCGGCTTCGAGGAGGGGCTCCGGCTCGGGGCCCAGGTCAACGCCGCCGCGCGCGCCACGCCGGACTTCCGGAAGGCCATCAGCGGATTCCTCAAGAAGTGAACGGCCTGCGGCTGGTCTTCGCGATCGCCGGCCTGGTCTTCGCGGTGGCCGGCATCGCGACCGGGGACCAGCGCATTATCTGGGTGGCGATCGGTCTGCTGGGCGCATCGTTCCTGATCCGCCTGGTCACGCGGCGCCGCGCGCGGGAGCGGCCGGAGGAGTAGACCGCCCGCCGGCACGGTCACCTGGCCGCGCTAAGACTCCAGTCAACAATCCGCTTCATCGTCTCTCCCCACAGATCCTCGCCGCCGGCAAGCCGCAGGGAGTGGCCTGCGCCTTCGATGCGCCAGAGTGTCGCATCCCGCCCGCGCGCACGGAGCGCGGCGAACAGGACCTCCGCCGAGGTCGGATCCACGGCCCGGTCCGCCATGCCCTGTACGATGAGCACCGGCTTGCGGAACCCGCCGAGCTCGTCCAGAGGCGAGGAGCCCACGAACGTGGCCCAGCGCGGGTAGGCATGGCCGTAGAACATGCGGTCCGCGTCATGGGGAGAGGCCAGCACGCTGTCCCACGCGGCGAGCAGGGCCCGCTCGCGTGCATCCGGATCGGGCCCGGAAGCGGCGAGCAGGTCCCCATTCCGGGCCAGCCGGATCAGCGAGTAGAGCTGCGTTGGACCCTCCCCGGCCACGAGGACAACGCGCGTGACGAGAGGATCCGTTCCCGCCACACGGGCGGCGGCGATCCCACCCTCCGAGTGCCCGATGACGGTGATGGAGGTCGTGTCCACGCGGGCTGCGCGAACGGCCGCGTGCAGCGCCGCCAGTATCGCCGCCGACCATCGGGGCAGGGTATGCTCGCGGCGGAACGCCGCTGACGGTCCGCCGGTTCCATCATCGCCGAATGCAATGCCGGGTTTTTCCACCAGGAGCACCCGGGCGCGCCCCCTGGCCGCATCGGCCAGCGAAGAATGCCCGGTGCTGCCCCGGAATACCGTGGCGTTGGGGATGAATTGCGAACGGTTTCCCGAACCCTGGATGAAGACGAGCAGGGGGAGTTCTGATCGACCCGCGTCCTCCGAGAGGTAGTACGTGATGGACCGGCCCAGCGAATCGGTCGTGCCATAGCGGAGGTACGGTTGACCGGGAACGGGAATGCCCCCGGCGGGGGTCGCCTGGGCGGACAGGACGGAGGCCAGACACAACATGGGCAATGCGGCGGTGAATCGGATGGTCATGTCCTCCGGATGCCTCAAGAGGAGGGAAGGTCGCGTTCACATCGGTTGCCCGGTCGCGCTTTCCGATGCGGCCTCGCACGGATGGGATACGGCTCTCGCGACCGGTGCACGCGATGTTCGGGTATGCCTGCGCCCAGTCTTGCCGAAGCCATCTCGATCCTCCAGCAGCGCTTCGGGCATCCTGACTTCCGACCCCTGCAACGGTCTATTGTCGGCTCCGTGCTCGCCGGTCGCGATGCGCTGGCCATCCTCCCTACCGGGGGCGGCAAGTCCGTCTGCTACCAGGTCCCGGCGGTGGCGCTCGGTGGCACTACGCTGGTGGTTTCGCCATTGATCAGCCTGATGCAGGACCAGACCGCCGCCCTCAAGGCCCGGGGGATTCCTGCCGCCATGCTCTCGAGCGTCCAGTCCGCGAGCGAGCGGAGGGAAGTACTGGGAGAGCTGCTGGACGGCAGGCTTCGCCTCCTGTACCTGAGCCCGGAGCGGCTGGTCGGCCTCGCGCCCCGGCTCAGGGACCGTGGCTTCAGGCCCGCGCTGCTGGCGGTGGACGAGGCGCACTGCATCTCCGAATGGGGGCACGATTTCCGGCCGAACTACCGTCGGATCCGCGCGGCCCGGGTCCGGCTCGGGCGCCCGCCGGTGCTGGCGCTCACCGGCAGCGCCACCCCCGCCGTGCGTGAGGACATCGTCGCGTCCCTCGGGCTCGTCGCGCCAGACCGGCACATCGGCTCGTTCGACCGCCCGAATCTCTGCTTCCGGGTTTCCCGGGTCCGGGACGACCACGGGCGCGCGCTCGCCTTCGACGCGGCGCTGGCCGTCGCCGACGGAACCGCGATCGTCTACGCGCCCACCCGGCGGCTGGTGGAGGCACTGACCTGGCGGCTGCGGTGTCGCGGGTTTCGGACGGAGCCCTATCACGCCGGGCTGGACCCGCAGCTGCGAGCCCAGGTGCTGGAGCGTTTTCTCGGGGACGGATGCGACATCGTCGTGGCCACCAGTGCATTCGGCATGGGGATCGACAAGCCGGACGTGCGCGTGGTGGTGCACTGGTCAATGCCGCCGTCGCTCGAGTCCTATTACCAGGAGGCGGGCCGAGCCGGCCGCGATGGCGCTCCTTCCACATGCATTCTTCTGCATCACCGGCGCGATGGGGACCTCCACCGTCGCCAGCAGTCCGTCACGTGGCCCTCGCGCGCCCTGCTGGCCCGGATCCGGGATGGCCGTACGCCGGCCGCCTCGGTTCCCGCCGGTGTCCTCGAGTCGGCAGAACGGCTTCGCCGGGAGGTGCCGGACCTGAATGACTCCCGGGCCTGGAAGCGGGTGGAACACCGGCGGGCCGCGGCCCGGGCCCGGCTCCGGGCCATGGAGCGGTATGCCCGGGCCCTGGGGTGCCGGCGCAGGCGCCTGCTGGGATGGTTTGGTGAAACTCCCCGGCAATGCAGCGGTTGCGACCGTTGCGACCAGCCCCGGCTCTGGCGACCCCGGCCTCCGGAGGTAGATTAGAGGCATGTCTCCGGTGGTCCGCTGACTGGAGTCGCCCGACCCCTTCTTTTCCCCGGGAATGTGAGCCAGCTTCTTTGTCAGTTCTGCCGTGCGGAGCTTACCGCCAATGACGGTCTCTGCAGCCATTGCAGCAACCCGACCCCCCAGCCCGTGGTTCCTGGTCAGGCCATGACAAGCCGCGATGCGTCCGATCCCCAGGTACGCGAGCGCCTGAGTCGCGCCCTTGGCCCGGAATTCGAGCTGCTGGACTTGCTCGGCCGGGGCGGTTTTGCCGAGGTCTATGAAGTGAAGGACAGCCGGCTGCACCGTCGCCTGGCGGTCAAGGTCCTGCGGCCGGACCTCGCCTGGACCGAGGGGATGCTGCATCGCTTCGAAGCCGAGGCGCGGGCGCTGGCCCGCCTGAGTCATCCGAACATCCTCCCGATCCACTTTGTCGGCGACAGCGATGGCCTGGTGTATTACGCCATGCCGTTCGTGGAGGGCCGGAGCGTCGGCGAGATATTGAGTGAGCAGGGCCCGATCGAACCCGAAACGGCCGTCCAGATCATCCAGCCCATTCTGGGCGCGCTGCATCACGCCCACGACCGCGGGATGATCCACCGGGACATCAAGCCCGACAACATCCTGGTGGAGAAGGGAACCGGCCGTCCGCTCCTGGTCGATTTCGGGATCGTGCGGCAGATGGATGACGGGCCGGGCACGACCGGTTCCGGGTTCGTGGTTGGCACGCCCACGTACATGAGCCCCGAGCAGGCGCTGGGACAGCACAACGTTGATCACCGCGCCGATCTCTACGCGATAGGGGCGATGCTTTACCAGATGGTGACGGGGGCGCCGCCCTATCAGGGTGAGACATCGCAGGAGGTCATCGGACGGCACATCAACGACCCGGTCCCCTCCGCCCATGAGGCCAATGCTGCGGTCCCCCCGTGGCTCTCGGGGGTCATCATGCACGCGATGGCCAAGCGGCCCGACGACCGCTACCAGAGTGCGGCGGAAATGGCCGTGGACCTCGGCCCCGACACCACCGTCACGGGAGAGTCTCCCACCGACGGGCGGCGCTGGATCCGGCACGACGACCCGACGGCCATTATCCCGACACCCGTGACCGCCGCGCCGGCGCGCGGCGGGAGAACCAGCAGCGGCCGGCGGGCCACCGACCCCAACCTCATGGCGCCGCGCCGGCGCGCGACCGACTTCCGGAACGTGCGTACCTGGCGGCCGTACCAACTGTTGCTCTGGGTGCTGTTCCTTGCCGTAATGATCAGCGCCGCGGGCTTCTTCCTGCTGGCCAGGCCCACGTTCTACCTGACCAACAAACTCGTCCTGCCCATCACGGTGGAGACCGATGCCGGCTACGTATTCACGGTGGCTGCCGGCGGGACCTGGTCCCAGGCCCTGCCATCCAATGGCCTGCTGTTGAGCTGGAAGATGGAGCCGCCGGTGAACGAGACCCGCTCACCGATGGGCGAGGAGCTGGTGGGGAACATCCGGGTGTCGGCGCCCACGCTCAACGAGGTTATCCGCCGTGAGGTTCGCCGCGAGGTGGATGCCTACGGGACCGACGTCCGGTATTTCGCACCCGTCATCACGAACTCGAGCACGGTCCCGATCCGGGTGAGCATCAACGCCCAATCCGGGCAGGAGGGGTGCTATTGCCTGGTCCCGCCAACGGCCGTGCGGAAACCCCTCGGATATTATGTGTACCAGGATCGCAACCGCATCCGTGTCAACGAAACACGGGGCTCGATGCGCTCAAAGGTGTTCGAGGACGTCTCGCCCCAGATCGATCCGCGGACCGGAATGCTGGACCTGACGATCATGCCCCAGGATTTCGGACGCATGCCGCCCCGGGACACCATCCCCATCGATTCCTCCCCGGCGCGAGCCGACACGACGTCGCCATGAACCGACCTGTCCTGCTCCTCCTGTTCCTGCCGGGCCTTCTCGCTGCCCAGGAAGCCCGGCCCCGGGCCCGCGATCTTGGCCTCGCTCCCGGGGTCTTCCAGCCGGGCCCGCTCAACGCCATCACCGACGTGGCCGGCGTCCGGGTCGGCCAGGTGACGGTGGATGCCGGCGATTCGGTACACACCGGGGTCACCGCTGTCTTTCCGCACGGCGGTAACCCGTTTCTCGACCGCGTGCCCGCCGCCATGTTCGTCGGCAATGGTTTCGGAAAACTCCTCGGGGTCACGCAGGTGGGGGAGCTCGGTGAACTCGAGACGCCCATCCTGCTGACCTGTACCCTCTGCGTCTGGCGCGCGGCGGATGCGATGGTCGCGTGGATGCTGGAGCGGCCGGGCATGGAGGAAGTTCGTTCGATCAATCCCGTTGTGGGGGAAACGAACGATGGCCTCCTGAACGATATCCGTTCACGGCCCATCGCGCCCGCGGACGTGCGCCGGGCGCTGGAATCGGCCAGCGGTGGCCCGGTGCAGGAAGGCAGTGTCGGCGCCGGGCGGGGCACGGTGGCGTTCGGCTGGAAGGGCGGCATCGGCACGGCGTCGCGCGTGCTGCCGGCGCGTATCGGCGGCTGGACGGTCGGCGTGCTCGTGCAGACCAACTACGGAGGCGTGCTCCAGATGCAGGGCGTGCCTGTCGGGAAGGCGCTGGGCCAGTACGCGTTCCGCTCGCTGGTGGAGGGCGAGGAACAGAAGGGCGACGGCTCCATCATGATGGTGGTCGCGACGGACGCGCCGCTGCTGGACCGGAACCTCCGGCGGGTGGCGGCGCGCGCCATCATGGGACTGGCCCGGACGGGGGCTTCCGGGTCGAACGGCTCGGGTGATTACGTGATCGCCTTTTCCACGGCCGAAGGCGTCCGGCGCCATCCCGGAGACCCGTCCCGTCCCGCGGCGGCGGCGGAGGTGGACAACGACGCAATGAGTGGGCTGTTCGAGGCCGCTATCGAGGCCACCGAGGAGGCGATCTACAACTCCCTTCTGCAGGCGACGGCCGTCACCGGCCCGCGCGGGACTGCCGGCCCGCTGCCGCTCGACAGCCTGCGGACGCTCCTGCGGCAGCACGCGATCACCCCGCCGGTTCCGCCCGCCAGGTAAACGCGTGATCTTTCCGGCCCAGCCGGTCTCAGGTGGTCATGGCACCCACCGGAGCAGTGCTCCGGGCTGGACCTCAAAGAATTCACACAGGGCGTTCAATGTGTCAGCGTTCAGCCGGCGGAACTCTCCTCCCTTGCGGGAGAGGCGCCATGCGGTGGGATAGCTGATTCGTGCACCCTTGCCCAGGGCATAGGCGGTGATATTCCGCGCCTTCATTATTTCGTGAACCTGGAGCACCACCATTGGAGGCCTTTCCGGTTGCAATCTGCTCGACCCCGCAATGGAGTCTGGCGGTATATAGCGTTGGAGTATATCCTTAGTATGAGGCAATAGCGACCGCCCGCTCAGACTTCCGCTCAGACTTCGACCCGAGGCGAGACATCAGCGCAAAGACCCGAACGCGCCCGGGGCCCGCCGCCCCCGTGCCGCCGGACGATTCCGACCAGGGCTCCATCGCCCTGGTGCTCATCGATGACAACCGGCTCATGCGTGAGGGGCTTGCGTCCATGATCAAGCGGCAGCCGGGGTTCAAGATCCTGGCTGCCTCCGCCGACGTCGAGGAGGCCCTCGATAAGGTGCGGGTGGCGAAGCCGGACATCGTCCTCGTCGACTTCGGGCTCGAGAACCACGACAGCCTGAGCCTGACAGCCACGGTCCATTCCGAGGTGCCGGCCGCGAGGGTGATCGTAATGGGCCTCCTCCCGGCGCAGGATGACGTGGCCGACTTCGTGCGCGCGGGGGCGTCCGGTTTTGTCATGAAGGATGCTTCCTTCGAGGAGTTCATCAGGACCATCCGGGAGGTCGCGGGTGGCGCGGAGGTGCTGCCGGCCGAGCTGACGAATTCCCTCTTCTCGCAGATCGTACAGAATGTGAAGGGAAGCCGGGCCCGTGTGATGGAGTCGGTCCGGCTGACCAGCCGGGAGCGCCAGGTGGTGGATCTCCTCGGCGAGGGGCTGAGCAACAAGGATATCGCCACTCGCCTGCACATCGCGGTTCACACCGTGAAGAGCCATGTGCACAACGTGCTGGAAAAGCTCGCGCTGCACAGCCGGCTCGAGGTGGCCGCCTTCAGCCACAGCCGGAGCAAGTCCCGGCCTCGCAGCGCGGAGCCGCCGGCACCGTAGTCCTTCCGATCTACATCACAAATCCATCCCTAGACCGATTGTCCTCCGCTCGGGGCACAGCGACATTTGAACCCTGCACTCCAATCACGGAGGACGGCCCTCAACCGCCGGCCCCCTGACTACCACCTCGCCGGAGCCACCGCGGTTTCCGGCAGGGTGTGTCGCCTTCAGTGGGTGTGCGGAGTGCGGGGCAGTCGGAGCGAAGCGAATGCCGCAACCCTGCCCGGTCCCGATCCTGAGGGGTGCCGGGCGAGGTTTCGGAGTCGGGGAGAGGAGGAGGGGCCGCGATACGTTTGCAGGGCAGGGAGCCAATGAGATCTTATGAGTTCAATCCGAAGACTGCGACCGGCTACACGCTGGCTCAGCTGGCCGAGGCCTTCGACCGGGTACGGAACCCCCGGAACTGGAAAGCGCCGGTCCTGGCGGTGATATCCGCCTCCGACCGCCCCGTCGTCGAACAGGCCATCCGCTGGTTCACGGACACCGAACCCAGGTTCGAACCGGCCGCTGGAGCGGACGACCGCGTAGTCGTCACGGCGCCGGGATACGAGCTGGGTCTGCCATACAATGCCGCCAGGGTAACGCAGTCCGAAATACGCGAGCGCCAGTAGCGAGCCACCGGAGCTCGTCCTTCCGGACGAGCCGCCATCCACCCCACGAGCGATACCCCTCAGCCTGCCATGTCGGTAGCGTTCAGGAGCATGAACCCTCCCGGTCCCGGAGGCGTCAACACCGGCCGGGTTTCGTGAATGACGACGCCCCCGCCAGCGAGTCATGACGGGAAGGACGGAGGGTGTGGTGGTACAGCAATGCAGGTTTCTCATCGGAGGTTGTATGTCGGCTCCACGGATCATGACGGTTGCCTTATCGTTTCTCACGCTGGCGTCGCTCGCGTGTAACCCATTCCACAGTGATCCGGCCGTCGAGGTTACGACGCAGGACCCGTCGCTCAACAGCCGCTGGCATGCGAATCTGGCCAGCCCCGCGAGTCTGGCCGGCGCGGTCCAGATGAACGGCTCCGCATCGATGGCGCCGCTCCCGGACGGCAGCACCAGTATCACGATCAACCTGGCCAACGCCACGCCGGGCGGCGTGCATCCATGGTCGGCGCATTATGGGCAGTGCGGTGTCGGCAAGGACAACGGTGTCTTCGGAACCGGCGAGACGTACAAGGTGCTGAACATTGATTCCGACGGCCACGGGAATGCCACCACGACTGTCGCGATGGAGACGCCGAAGACGGGAGACTACTTCGTCGTCATCAAGGCCTCCCTGGCCAACCCGGAGACGGTGGTGGCGTGCGGCAACCTCGCGCCGCCGACGCAGTAGGTCCCGCGACACGCGCCTGACCGGGCCGCCGGGCAATCCCGGCGGGCTCAGGTTCTGGAGAGGAAAGAGGCGGCCGGTGGGCCGCCTCTTTCATGTCCGGCCGCCTCGCGCTTCAGGCGCCGGTCAGTCGCGCGGCCGGGAGACCGTCAGCAGCATGGTGGCCGCGACCCTGGCCTGGACGGAGTGCATGGTGCCCGGTGCCAGGGCAAGCATCCGCCCCTCCCCCAGTTCGTGTTGCTCCGCCCCGGCTCCCACCACGAGCGTGCCCTGCAGCACCTGAATGGTCACCGATCCCTCGGCGCGGTGTTCCTTCAGCTGGCCCCCCGCCTCGAAGAGGAAGAGGATGACGGTCAGACCATCATCACGGACGACAGCAATCTGGCGGTGGCCCCCGACGGGGGCATGGGCCTCGTCGCGCAGCCGCGCGGCCGTGGCGGGGAGGTCGACCACCTGCACCGCGGAGGCGAGCCGGTCAGCGGGGTGCTGGCGAAGGCGATCAGCGTCACTCATGGGGCACTCGTCCGGCTGCAGGGTTCGACACGATATCCGCGATCACTGGGCCACGATCTTCCAGATCTTCCCGCTGGCGAACACCACATAGATCTCGCCCGCGGCGTCCTCACCGAACCCGACGATGTTGTCGCCCTGGACGAACCCGGGGTAGGTCATCCGGTCCACCGCGGTGCCGCCGCTGATGCGGAAGCTCCGCACAAAGCCGCCGCAGAAGTCGCCGTAGAAATACGTGCCGCGGAGGCTGGGGATCGTGCTGCCGCGGTAGACGTAGCCACCGGTGACGGAGCATCCCTCCGAATGGGGATATTCCACCACCGGCAGGGTGAGGCCAGCCGTACTGCAGCCCGTGGCCGGACGGTAGCAGTGCGAGCCCTCGACAATCGGCCAGCCGAGGTTGGCGCCGGGCTGGGCCTGGCGGGGCACCCAGGCCACGCTCTCCCAGTTGTCCTCGCCGACGATGCCCAGGTACAGGTCGCCGTTCGCCCGGTCGAAACTCCACCGATACGGATTCCGGAGACCGAGCATGTAGATCTCATCCCGCCAGCCGGGCCGCCCCACAAACGGGTTGTCGGGTGGGACGGCGTAGGGTGTGCCGCCGTTCACGTCGAGTCGCAGCATCTTGCCGAGGATGCTGGTGCTGTCCTGGGCCGGCGAGCTTGGCGTGCCGCCTGTCGTGCCGTCGCCCATGCCGACGTAGAGATACCCGTCGGGCCCGAAGGCGATGGTGCCGCCGTAGTGGACCGCGTCGGAATCCACCGCCTGGGTGAGCAGGCTGTGGACGATCATCGGGCTCGCATGGTCGAAGTCCGGGTCGGCCTGGAACTCGACAAGGCGGGCGTCGGCATTGTTGTCGATGTAATAGACGAAGAAGCGCCGATTCGAAGCGTAAGCGGGGTGGAAGGCGAGGCCCAGCACGCCGTATTCGTGGCCCTGCCCGGTCAGGCTGGAGAGGTTCAGGAACGCCGAGTCCTGCCGGATGCCATCCTTCCGGAGGACGATCCGGCCGCCGCGCTCGAGGATGAATTGCCGGTGGGTGTCCCCTGGTGGCGAGGTGGCGAACACGGAGAAATCGTACATGCTGTCGACCGGCACGAGGGCCAGTTCGGGGGGCATGGACGGGCCGGACTCGCTGCCGCAGGCGGCGAGCGAGACCGCCAGGCCGAGGGCGAGGCGGGAGCGGATGGAGGATCGCGCTGCAATGCCGTGACGAGGCATGAAAAACTCCGGTGGAGGACCCCTGCCGCGCAAGATAGGCGGTTTGGCCCGACCCGGGAAACCGTGTATCTTCACGGTGCTGTAGGAGATGGCTGGTTGCACCCCCAATCCCCGAGATCATGGACGATTCCCTCTACTTCAGCGAGCACCATCACCAGGTGCGCGAGATGGTCCGCGAGTTTGCCCGGAGCGAGGTTGCCCCGATCGCCCGCGAGATTGACAGCACCTCCACCTTCCCGTGGGCCAATATCCGGAAAATGGGGGAACTGGGGCTGCTTGGGGTGCCGTGGAGCGAGGAGCTGGGCGGCGCCGGGATGGACCAGCTCAGTTATTACATCACCATCCATGAACTGGCGAAGGTGGACGCAAGCCATGCGCTCACCATCAGCGCCCACACGAACCTGGGCACCTCTCCCATCGTGGAATTCGGGACCGACGAGCAGCGTGAGCGCTACGTTCCCCTCCTCGCGAGCGGCAGGGTGCTGGGCGGTTTCGGGCTCACCGAGCCGGGCGCGGGCAGCGACGCGGGTGGCACGGCCTCCACGGCGGAGGACAAGGGCGACCACTATCTGCTGAACGGTTCCAAGGTCTTCATCACGCACGCCGGCGTGGGCGAGATCTTCAGCGTGACCGCGCGAACCTCGCCCGGTTCCGGCCACCGCGGCATCACCAGCTTCATCGTCACGAAGGACACGGTGGATCTCGCGCGCTGCCAGGAGGTCGGGGTGGGTCACGCACCCGACCTGCCCAAGATCAAGGGTATCCGCGCCGGTAAGAAGGAAGACAAGATGGGCTGGCGGGCGAGCGACACCCGTGAGCTGCACTTCCAGGATGCGGAGGTGCCGAAGGAGAACGTGCTGGGCACGGTGGGCGAGGGGTTCGTCAACTTCCTGAAGACGCTGGACGCGGGCCGGATCGGCATCGCGGCGCTTTCGCTGGGCATCGCCGAGGGCGCGTATGAAGAGGCGCTCAACTACGCCGGCGTGCGGAAGCAGTTCGGCAAGCCGATCGGAAGCTTCCAGGGAATCGCATTCCAGCTGGCCGACATGGCCATGGAGATCGAGGCAGGGACCCACCTGCTGTACCACGCCGCATGGCTCAAGCAGAACGGCAGGCCGTTCAAGAAGGAAGCCGCGATGGCCAAGCTGTACTGCTCCGAACTGGCCATGCGCACCACCACAAAGGCGGTGCAGGTTTTCGGCGGTTACGGCTACACCACCGATTACCCGGTGGAGCGCATGATGCGGGATGCCAAGGTCTGCGAGATCGGGGAAGGGACGAGCGAGATCCAGCGGATCGTGATCGCACGCCAGATCCTGGGCGACGTGCTCGGCTGATGGTGATACCGCTGCATCGTCTCCGTCCCATGGTGCTCGGCCTCCAGATCGGCCGGGTCGCCGAGCGTGAGATCGACGGTCGCCGGATCCGCACCGCGATGCTCAAGGAGCCCGTCCGTGGCCAGGTGCTGGTCGGGGTGCTGGGCATCGCGGGTGATGAGCAGTCCAACCTGAGCCAACACGGCGGCGCCGAGCGCGCCGTGTTCGTCTACCCGGCCGCCCATCTCTCCGCGTGGGCCGCGGAGTGGAGCCGGGTGATCGCGCCGGGGAGCTTCGGCGAGAACCTGCTCGTCTCCCAGCTCGATGAGGACGTGGTCCACATCGGCGACACCTTCCGGTGGGGAAGCGCCCTCCTGCAGGTCACGCAGCCCCGGCAACCCTGCCGCAACCTCGCCGGCTGGCTGAAAATCCCTGACCTCATCCAGCAGATCGAGGCCAACGGCCGGACCGGCTGGTATTGCCGTGTCCTGGAGCCGGGCCAGGCCGCCGCCGGCCTGCCCTTCGAGCGGGAGACGGTGGACCAGGTCGGCATCAGCCTCGCCGAGGCGTGGCGAATCCGGATCGACCGTGGCTCGGATCGCTATGACGTGCGGCGAGTTGCAAGCCATCCCGCGCTGTCCAGCGGGTGGCGGCTGAGTCTCGGGCGACGGGCCTGAGGGAGGTCGCAGCGTACAGGTCACTCCTCGACGTCCCACACCCGACCGCCGGCCCGCCCACCTCGCGTATTGCCCTAACGTCATACTTCCCATACTTTTAGAGCCATGATCCCGGCTCGGGCCCTATCCATGTCATCCTTCACCTCGGTGCGCTTCTTCGCGCACCGGCTGGTGGGGGCCATCGGGATGCTCCTCTGCGGCCGGTCGGCCGTACCCCCTGATACACAGCGCGCGGTGGCAGACGCGCCGGTCCTGTCCGGACGGCGGCGTTCCACGGTGCGAAGGTTTGCAGCAGCGACGCCCGCCGCCCGGGTGCGGCGGGCCTCCGGGATATCAGCGCGTTGCGCACCGGCCGGACGGCCGGTGGGTCGTGACGTGGCTCATCGGATACAGCCGCTCCCCGGGGATGGTCCCGCGGGGCGCCGGCTGAACTACTACAGGGCCGGTGACGGACCCCCGGCCGGGGACAATCAACTTGAAGCGCGAGATTCTCATCAACGGGGGCCCGCGCGAGACGCGCGTGGCTATCCTGGAAGACGACCGTCTGGTCGAACTGCTGGTGGACCGCCCGGACAGCCGGCGTATCGTCGGCAACATCTACAAGGGCAAGGTCGAAGCCGTCATCCCGGGGATTCAGGCCGCATTCGTTGACATCGGTCTGGAAAAGAGTGCTTTCCTGCACGCCTCCGACCTCCTCGAGCCTGAGGAGGACGACGAGAACGGGCTGGAGGAAAGCGACAGCGCCGACGTGCCGGGTGAGGGCGACAGCGAACCCGGCGGACAGGCTCCGGCCGATGGTGACGCCGGTGGGAGTGGTGGGGGCCGCTCGCGCGGTGGTCGGCGGAGCCGCCGCCGCCGGCGCGGCAAGTCAGGAAATGACGCCCCCGCCGGGTCCGCGAAGGCCGAACCCGACCCCGAGCCACCGCCGACACCCCAGCCATCCCGGCAGAACGGCTCCCGCCGCCAGCCTCCCAACATCCAGGATGTCCTGAAGAAGGGGCAGACCCTCCTCGTCCAGGTCACCAAGGAGCCGATCAGCACCAAGGGCTGCCGGGTCACCGCGCAGATCTCGCTGGCCGGGCGTTTCCTGGTCTACATGCCCGGGGCGTCGCGCGTGGGCGTGAGCCGGAAGATCGAGAGCCGGGAACAGCGGGCAAAGCTCCGGGAGATGGTCTCGGGGATGCTGCCGAAGAACAGCGGCGGTGTCATCGTGCGGACGGTCGCGGAGGGCGTCACCGACGCCCACTTCAAGCGGGAAATCGACTCCCTCCTCACCACGTGGCGGAAGGTCACCAAGAAGGAGCGCTTCGTCCGGCCCCCGGCCCTGGTGCACCGGGAGACCAGCCTGATCCGCGGCCTCATTCGCGACGTGTTCAGCGCCAAGGTGGATGCGCTGCACGTCGACAACACGGCGGTCAACGGCGAGATCAGGCAATACCTCGAGCAGGTGGATCCCGAGCTGCTGGACCGCGTGCACCTGTACGAGGGGTCCACGCCGCTCTTCGAGAAGTTCGATATCGAAAGCGAGATCCGCGACCTCTTCAAGGCGCGCTGCGAACTGCCCACGGGCGGGTCGCTCGTGATCCAGCCGACGGAAGCCCTGGTCTCCATCGACGTGAACACCGGCCGCTACACCGGCAAGAAGGATCCGGAGAAGACCATCCTCCGCACCAACGTCGAGGCGGCGCGCGAGATTGCCCGCCAGATCCGCCTGCGGGACATCGGCGGCATCATCGTATGCGACTTCATTGACATGGAATCGCGCGGGAACCGGGAACGAGTGCTCCAGGAACTCCGCACCTACCTCGCCCGGGACCGTGCCCGCACCAAGGCGTTCGCGGTGAGCGAACTGGGGCTGATCGAGATGACCCGGCAGCGGGTTCGCGCCTCGCTCTGGCACTCCATGACCATTGAGTGCCCGACCTGCTCGGGCAGCGGTCGGGTGTTCCGGCCGGAGGTCGTGGCGCGCCGGCTGGAGCGTTCGCTGGCCCGGGCCGGGCTCGAGCGCCGCGAACGCCAGCTCGCGATCCGGCTGCACCCGGAGGTCGCGCTCTACCTGCTGGAAGAGGAGCCCCGGCTCATGCAGGGCCTGATCCGCCAGACCGGACTGGACCTGGAGCTCCGGGACGACCCGATGATGCGGCTGGATGAGTTCCGGCTCATGAGCCGGCCGGCGGGGAGGGATGTAACGGAGCTGTATGCGGTGGCCTGACGGGGAGTGACTAGTGACTGGTGACTAGTGACTAGTGATTACTGACTGGTGCCTGGGCGGTGAGTACCACCGCGACTGCCGACTGCCGACTGCCGATCCGGTTGTTTAACCAGCAAGTGGCAAGTAGCGAGTGGAGACTCCACTTGCCACTTGCCACTTACCGCCTCTAGAGCCTTATCGGCAGCTTCCGCACCCGGGTCCCCGTCGCCGCGTAGATCGCGTTCACCACGGCCGGGGCGATCGGCGGGGTGCCGGGCTCGCCGACCCCGCCCGGTCCCTCGGTGCTCGGCACGATATGCACCTCGACGACCGGCATCTCGTTGATCCTGAGCATCTGGTAGTCGTGGAAGTTGCTCTGCTTCGCCCCGCCGTCCTCGATGGTGACCTCGCCATAGAGTGCGGCGGTGAGGCCGAAGACAATGGCGCTCTCCATCTGGGCCGCGATGATGTCAGGGTTCACGTGCACGCCGCAGTCGATGGCGCAGGTGACCTTGTGCACCCGGACTTTCCCGTTCTCGACCGAGACCTCCGCCACTTCCGCCACGTAGCTCCCGAAGGATTCCACGACGGCGATGCCCCGCGCGTGGCCGGCGGGCAGGGCGGAGCCCCACCCCGACCTCTCCGCGGCCAGTTCCAGCACGCCGCGGTGGCGCGGCGCGTTGGCCAGGAGGCGCCGGCGGAACTCGAAGGGGTCCTGGCCGGCCGCGTGGGCCAGCTCATCGATGAAGCCCTCCACGATGAACCCGTTCTGGGAATTGCCCACGGAGCGCCAGAAGCCGACGGGGACGCCCACGTCGGCCCGGACCCAGTCCACCCGCAGGTTCGGGATGCCGTAGCCCATGTTGGCCGAGCCCTCGACCGAGCTGGCGTCCAGCCCGTTCGGAAGCGGGCCGAACGCCGCCTCGAACCGGGTCATGATCGACGGGCCCACGATGTGGTGCGTCAGGGCGACCGGCGTGCCCGCGGCGTCCAGCCCTGCCGCGAGGCGGTTGTACGTGGCGGGACGGTAGAAATCATGTCCCACGTCGTCCTCGCGCGGCCAGATCACCTTGACCGGCGCGCCGACGGCCTTCGAGAGCTGCACCGCTTCCACCACGAAGTCCAGCTCGAAGCGGCGGCCGAACCCGCCACCCAGGTACGTCGTCTGGACGTCCACCGCGTCCTGGGGCACGCCCGCGATCTGCGCGGCGACGCCCTGCACACCGCTGCCCGGCCCCCACTGGAACTGGGTGGGCGCCCAGACCGTGCAGCGGTCGGCCTGGACCCAGGCCGCACAGTTCATCGGCTCCATGGTGGCATGCGCGAGGTACGGCACTTCGTACTCGGCCTCCACCCGCTTCGCGGCGCGCCGGAGTGCCCGGTCGGCATCGCCGTCGTTGCGCGCCACCACGCCCTTCTTCGAGGCGAGGGAGACGAACTGCTGCCGGAGGGATTCGCTGCTGACCCCCGCCATCGCGCCGCGGTCCCACGTGGCCTTCAGGGCGTCGCACCCCTTTTTCGCATTCCAGTACCCGTCCGCCACCACCGCAATCCCTGAATCGAGCTTCACGACGTGCTTCACACCGGGCACCGCCTTCGCCGCGGCCTCGTCATAGCCCGTGTTCGTGCCGCTGAACGCCGGGCAGCGTGCCAGCACCGCCACCAGCATGCCCGGGGCAGTCGCGTCAATTCCGAACCCGGCCCGGCCCGTCACCTTGTCGGCGATGTCGAGCCGGGGAACGGGCTTCCCGATCAGCTTGAAGTCTGCCGGGTCCTTGAGGGTCACTTCCTCCGGCACCGGGAGCGCCGACGCGGCCTGGGCCAGGTCGCCGTAGGAGCGCCGCCGCCGGCCGTTTGCCTCGATCACCTCGCCGTTCGCGGTCTGGCATGCCGAGGGCTCGATGCCCCACTCCTGCGCGGCCGCGGCCACCAGCATGGCGCGGGCCCGGGCGCCGGCCTCGCGCAGGGGTTGCAGCGCGGCCCGCACGCTGGTGCTGCCACCGGTGCCCTGCATCCCGAAGGCAGGGTTCACGTACTCCTTGCCGGCGGGTCCCTGGACGAACCGAACCATCTTCCAGTCCGCGTCGAGCTCCTCGGCCAGGATCTGGGGCAGGGCCGTGGTTACCCCCTGTCCCATCTCCGACCGGTCCACCACGAGTGTGACGATGCCGTCCGTGCCGACCCGCACCCAGGCGTTGGGATGGAACGGGGCTTCGCGGCGGTGCTCTCCTTGCCGCGCGGCGCGCAGCCCGAGAGGTGGACGGCAATCGTGAGCCCGGCCCCGGTGGCCACACCGGCCCGGACGAAGTCCCGGCGGCTCAGTCCGCTGGCGGTCATCGGCCACCTCCCGCCGCGCGGTGCACGGCTTTCCGGATGCGCTGGTAAGTCCCGCAGCGGCAGATGTTCCCCTCCATCGCGGTGTCGATCTCATCGTCGGTCGGCGTCTGGTTCCCCTGGAGCAGCGCCGCTGCGGACATGATCTGCCCACTCTGGCAGTAGCCGCACTGCGGGACCTGCTCCGCCACCCACGCCCGCTGGACCGGATGGTCGCCGTTGCGCGAGAGCCCCTCGATGGTGGTCACGGACTTCCCGGCCACCGCCGAGAGGGGCGTCTGGCACGAGCGCACCGCCTCCCCGTCCAGATGGACCGTGCAGGCGCCGCACTGGCCGATCCCGCACCCGAATTTGGTACCGGGGAGGCCCAGCTCGTCACGGATGACCCAGAGGAGTGGTGTATCGGGGGAGGAGGTGCCCTCCACCCGCTTGCCATTGATACGGAAACTGATCATGCCGGGTCTCCAGTGGGGGTTCGGAGCGGGGCGGGCGCATTTTCCGGTGGATGGACGGAAGGTAGGGAACTGACAGGGAAGAGGGAATGGGGAAGGAGGGAAGAGGGACTCCGGGCCGCCGTGGAGCCCTGTTCCCTGTTGCCTGTTGCCTCCTCCCCTCCCCCTTGCCCCGAACCCGGCCCTGCCACTATACTTACGGGCTTGTTTCCGGACCAGTCAGACCACCGTCAGGATTGACTCATGTACGCGATTTTCAAGGCACTTGGGAAGCAGTTCAAGGCCAGCAAGGGCGATGTCCTCCGGATTCCCCGGATGGACGCCGAACCCGGCGAGACCGTGACCTTCGACGAAGTCCTCCTGTCGTCGGATGGCGATGCGATCAACGCGGGCGCCCCCTTCGTGGCCGGCGCGTCGGTCGAGGCCGAGGTCCTGGGCGAGGGCAAGGAAAAGAAGATCTACGTCTTCAAGTTCAAGCGGCGGAAGAACTATCGCCGCAAGACCGGACATCGGCAGAAGTTCACCGAGGTCCGCATCACTGACGTGAAGGTCGGGTAACGGCATGGCACATAAAAAGGGCGTCGGCAGCAGCCGCAACGGTCGGACCAGCAATCCGAAATACCTCGGCGTGAAGAAGTTCGGCGGCGAGCAGGTGCGGGCCGGGATGATCCTGGTCAAGCAGCGCGGCACGAAGTTCCACCCGGGCACCAACGTGTCCCGCTCGCACGACGATACGCTCTTCGCGCTGGTCGACGGCGTGGTGAAGTTCGAGCATAAGGACAAGAAGCGGAAGCAGGTCTCGGTCTATCCCGAGGTCGCCGCGAGCGCCTGACGCCGCGAGTTTCCACAGTGTGACGGGGCGCCTTTCAGGCGCCCCTTTTCTTTGGTTAACTTGTGGATAATGCGCTTGGCGGTGCAGGTTGAAACATCTCCCGGCGCGCCATCGTAAGGCCCAACGACTCAACGACTCAACGACTCAACGACTAACGCTCACCCCGAGGCCCCCATGTCCTCCCTCATTTCCCGCCTGAACCAGGAACTCGAGACCTTCGGCCGCAGGGCACAGAGCGCCCTCGACGAGGGACGGCTGCAGATCGAGCTGCTACGCCTCCGCCGCAAGCGGGACACCACCGCCATGGACCTGGGCCGGCTCTACCACAAGCGGGAGCGCGGTGGCGAGGTGCCCGGCGAGCGGATCGAGGGCCTGCTCCTTCGCATGGACGAGGTGGAGGCGGCCATCCGCAAGACCGAGCGGCAGATGGGCGCGATAAATGCCGAGGTCGAGACGGTGGAGTCGGAAGAGGAAGGGGAGGAGCAGAAGCCGGGCGAGGACCGCCATCCCGACCTCGACGAGTCCACCCAGGCGACCTCGAGCGACCCGGACGCGGCAGGGGAAGGCGAGCCGGCCTGAGTGAGAAGTGAGTAGTGAGTAGTGAGTAGTGAGTAGTGCTTGGAGGCGTGGTTCTGGCGCGTGGTAGCCCACATCCCAAGATGGCCCGAACGCCCGAGCAGGACCCCACAGCCAAGCACTACTCACTACTCACTACTCACTAGTAGCTCGGCGGCAGCTCCCGGTACCGTTCCCGCAGTTCCGTCTGCCGGTTCTCGTGCGGCATGTCCTTCCCGCGGATCAGCACGTGCTCGGCCTCGGCCGGGAAGTCGAGCGGGTCCCCACTCCACACGACCACATTGGCGACCTTCCCCGGTTCCAGGGAGCCGTACTGGTCGTCCAGGCCGTATGCGCGGGCCGGCATCAGGGTGATGGCGGCGAGGGCCTGCTCCCAGCTGAGTCCATTCCGCACCGCCTCACCCGCGGCGTAGCGCAGGTTCCGGGGCCCGCCGGTTTCGCCCTCGATGATGAAATACGGGGCGCCCGCTTCGGCCACCAGCGTGACATTGTCGAGCCGGGCGCCAAGCGCATCGAAGTCAGGCGTGTTGATCAGCGTGTTGATGCCGACGGGAACGTTGGCCGTCTTCAGGGCATCGGTCGCCGTCCACGCCTCCTGCCCTCCCAGGATCACCATCTTGAGGTTGTAGCTCTTCGCGATGCCGAGGGCCGCGCGGATGTCGCTCTCGCGGTTCGCGGTCACGAGGAGGGGCTCCCGGCCGGCGAGCACCGGCTGCAGGGCCTCGAGGTCCGCGGCGGTGGCGGAGAGTTCCTGGATCTGGTTCCGGCGGTAATCGTCACGGCGCCGGGCGTACTCCTTCGCATCGTCCAGCAGCTGCCGCAGCCGTTCGACCAGCCCGGCACGGGTGCCACCGACCGCACCCTTGCTGCCCGACGTGAGATCCACCGCCATCCCGGCGGGGGAGCGCACCAGGAGGTCACCGATCGTCGCGCCGTCCATGTCGATCACGGCCGCCTGGCCCTGGATGAAGCGACCCGAGGGCATGCTCACCACCGTCGTGAGGCCCTCGAGGCGGTCGATGGGGATGGTCACCGCCCGTGGATTGATCCCGTCCGCCACGTTGAACGACGCGTTGATGTCGCCCTCCATGGACTGCTCATTGGTTTCGCCGACCGAGCCCACCACCGACAGTCCCTCGGTCGTCTTCCCATGGAAGAAGCCCGGCGTAACCCACTTGCCGGTGGCGTCGATCCGGGTGGCGCCCGCGGGGACGGTCACGTCCGGACCCACGGCCACGATCTTCCCGTCACGAATCAGCACCGTGGCGTTGTCCATCTTCGGGCCGCTCACCGGATAGACGGTGCCGCCGGTGATGGCGACAGTCTGGGCGGCGGCGGGCGTGCCGGCCAGGACACCGGCCAGGAGGAAGTGCAGGGTGTATTTCATCGTCCGACTCCCGGGTCGCCTGTACCGAGGTTGAAATCCGTTTTCGGCTGGTGGGCCGGGTCATTCCGGTCGAAGACCAGCCAGCCCTCGTTGTAGACCTGGAGGGGTTTGCTGTAGATGGAGAATGGGTCACCCGACCAGAGCACGACGTCCGCCTGCTTGCCCGGCTCGAGGGAACCCGTCACGCTGTCGATGCCGAGTACCCAGGCCGGGTTGATCGTGACCCAGCGGATCGCCTGCTCCTCGGTCACGGGGATGTGCGCGTGCCTGCCGGCGTACATCGCCTTGGCCGCCTCGAAGTTGAGCCGCTGGATCCCATTTGGGTCATCGGAGTGAATCGCGACCCTGGCACCCGCCTTCTGCAGCAGGGCGGCATTCTCCGGAATGCCGTCGAACGACTCCATCTTGAAGCCCCACCAGTCACTCCAGACCGACGACGCCACGTCTTCCTTCGCCAGGAGGTCGGCGATCTTGTAGGCCTCCACCGCGTGGTGGAAGCTCCGGATGTGGAAGCCGAACTCACGGGCCAGGTCCAGCATCTGGGCCATCTCGTCGGCCCGGTAGCAGTGGTTCTGCACCCGGATGTCGCCACGGAGCACACCAGCCAGGGTCTCGTTGGCCAGGCTGCGCGCGGGAGGGTCGCCCTGGTGCTTCGCGTTCCATTCTTCCCAGCGCCGCTGGTACTGCTGGGCCTGGATGAACGCCTCGCGGTAGCCTGCCATGTTTCCCATCCGGGTGGAGGGCCCGCGGTTCCGGTAGACCCGCTTGGGGTTCTCGCCGCAGGCCATCTTGAGGCCGTAGGGCGCGCCGGGGAACTTCATTTCCTGGACGGTGCGGGACGGAACCAGGCGGAGCGTCGCCGAGCGGCCGCCGATGAGGTTTGCGGAGCCGGGCAGGGCCTGGATCACCGTGATGCCACCGGCAATCGCGAGCGGGATCTGCGGGTCCTGGGGCCAGAAGGAGTGTTCGGCCCAGACCTCGGGGGTGGTCGGGTCGGTGGCCTCGTTACCGTCACCCTCGGCCCAGGTGCCGGGCGCGGCGTACACGCCCAGGTGGCTGTGGGTGTCGATCAGCCCGGGCGTGACGTACTTCCCGGTGCCGTCCACGACCTTCGCCCCGGCCGGCGCCTGCAGGTCCGTTCCCACCGCCACGATCTTCCCGTCCCGGAACAGCACCGAGGCGCGTTCCATGATGGGCCCGGCGGCCGTCATGACGGTCGCATTGCGGATGAGCACCGGGGGATAGTCCCTGCGCTGGTACGTGCTCGCGAAGGCCACACGCCCGGTATCGGTGGGGGCCGGGACAGCGGCCATGTCCGGTGCCGGCGATTGCGGCGGCGGAGAGGAGGCGCAGGCGATGAGTCCTGCGAGGATCAGGGATGCTGCTGGTTTCATGAAGCGCTCCAGGGCTCGTGGGCCGTCAGGCCGGCGGGAAGACCGCCAGGGCGTTGCCGGAGATGATGCGTTGCTGTACGGCAGGGTCGAGTGGCAGGGCGAGGAACTGGTCCAGGTTCTGCCGGAGGTCCCGGACACCGGGGCTGGGCCAGTCGGTGCCCCACAGGGTCTTCCCGGCCAGCTCGGCGAGTCGGGGAAAGTAGTCCAGGAGCCGGGCGGGCGGAATACCGGAAAGTTCGAGGTACACGTTCCGGTGCCGCCTGAGGACGAAGAACGCCTGGTCCATCCAGAATGGCCGTCCGCCGTGGGCCATCAGGATACGCAGGTCCGGAAAGTCGATCGCCACGTCGTCCAGCTCGAGCGGATTCCCCCACTTGGAGCGCGCGCCGGGGAAGACGCTCGTTCCGGTGTGAATCATCACCGGAAGGCCGCGTTCCTCGCAGCGCCGGTAGATCCGCCCCAGGGCCTCGAGCCCCTCGGTGTAGGCGTTGGCGGGGAAGAGCTGGTGCGGAGGATGGATCTTGAGGCAGCGGATCCCCATGCCGATCAGCCGGTCGACATCGCCCTCGGGGTCCTTCGTGTAGCGTGGATGCACGCCGCCGAACGGCAGCAGCCGCTCCGGGTCGTGTGTCGCATAGTTCGCCGCGAACTGGTTGGTGGAGTTGTCAAAGCCCATCAGGTCCGGACTCGGGTAGTTGATGAGCCCGACCCGGTCGATCCCGCCCGCATCCATCACCTCGAGCAGGGCCGCGGGGTCCTCCATGAGCTCGATCAGCCGCTCCCAGTGGTCCTCCTTGCCCTTCCGCATCACGTCCATGACCGCAGGCTTGAGCTGCCGCCAGGGCTGGATGTGAATGTGGATGTCTGTTATGGGAGCGGACATGGTACTCCTGGGAACAGCGTAAGTGGTGAGCGATAATGGGAACAGCGTAAGCGGTAAGCGGTGAGCAGTGAGCGGGACCTGCCTGGCATGCAGCCATCTCGAAATGCGGGGCAGTTCCCGCTTACCGCTTACCGCTCACCGCTTACCGCCTAGCGGTTCTTGAACTCCGGCCTGCGCTTTTCGAGAAAGGCCTTCACTCCCTCCGCCTTGTCCTCGCTGGCGAAGGCGATGCCGAAGAGCGTGGTTTCCTGCCGCAGGCCCTCGTCGAGCGATGTCCGGGTGGAGGCGCGGACGGCCTCCTTGACCAGCTGCAGGGCGACGGGGCTCTTGGTGGCGATGTTCGCCGCCAGTTCCATGGTGCGCTCCCGCAGTTCGGCGGCGGGTACGACCATGTCCACCAGCCCGATGCGGGCCGCCTCGGTGGCGTCGATCAGGTCGCCGGTGAACAGGAGGCGGAAGGCCTGGCCGAGGCCGACGAGGCGCGGGAGGCGCTGGGTGCCGCCGCCCCCCGGGATGATGCCGAGGTTCACCTCGGGCTGGCCCAGGCGGGCGCTGTCGGCCGCGACGCGGATGTCGCACGCCATGGCGAGCTCGCAGCCTCCACCCAGCGCAAAACCGTTGATCATCGCGATGACGGGCTTCGGGAACGTCTCGACCGCCTCGAAGATGGTCGGCTCCTTCATGACGCGGAACTGGTCGACCGGGGTCCGCCCCTCGAACTCGCCGATGTCGGCGCCCGCCACGAAGGCCTTGTCGCCGGAGCCGGTGATCACCACCACCCGCACCTCGTCATTGCCGCGGAGGCCGTTGAGGGCGCCCATGAGCTGCGCACGGAGGGGGCTGCTCAGCGCGTTCCGCTTCTCGGGACGGTTGATGGTCACCACGGCGACGGCGCCGTGCACCTCGGTCAGGATCAGTTCGGGTTCGCTCATGCGCCTTTCCAGTCGTAGAAGCCGTGTCCCGTCTTGCGGCCGAGCTTCCCTTCGGCCACCAGGCGGCGGAGAATGTCGGGCGGGGCAAACTGATCTCCGCCCAGGGTCGCGTGCAGGTGCTCGGCGATCTTGAGACGGACGTCGAGTCCCACGAGGTCGGTCAGGCGCAGCGGGCCCATCGGGTGGTTGTAGCCCAGGGCCATGGCGCGGTCGATGTCCGCGGCGGAGGCGACGCCCTGTTCCAGCATGCGCATCGCCTCGAGGCCCAGGACCACACCGAGGCGGCTGGAGGCGAACCCGGGGGTGTCGTTCACCACGATCGGTTCCTTGCCCATCGCCTTCACGATGTCCAGCGCCTCTGCCCGCGCCGCCGCATCCGTGCCCGGATGCACCACGATCTCCACCAGGCGCATCAGGTGCACCGGGTTGAAGAAGTGAAGCCCCAGAAAGCGGCCGGGGCGGGGGAGGCCGGCGGCGATATCGCCCACCGAGAGCGAGGAGGTGTTGGTGGCCAGGAGTGCGTTGTCCGCCGCCACCGCGGCCGCCCGCTTGAGCACGTCGGCCTTGACCGCGGCGTCCTCCACGACAGCCTCGATGACCAGGTCGGCATCGCGACAGGCCGCCTCGAGCGTATCGCCGTGAATCCGGTTCCGGATCGCCGAGCGCTCGTCAGGGGTCATCTTCCCCCGCTCGACGGCCCCGTCGAGCGTCAGGATGATCCGGTCGAGGCCCTGGGTCAGGGTGTCCTCGTCCACGTCGGCCAGCGCCGTCTTCCAGCCTGCGGTCGCGGCCGCCTGGGCGATCCCGGCCCCCATGGTTCCGGCGCCGATCACGGCCACCCGCTTCGTCTCAGTCGTCATGCCTGTACCCCTGGGCTCCCCGGGGCAACGGCCCGGAGCCGGTCAATGTAGTTGCCGCAGAGGCCGTCGACGCGAAGCGCCGCCAGGCGCGCGCCATCGGCCTCGGTGTTCACCGTCCAGGCGATCACCTTCCCCCCGCCGTCGTGTACCCGCTCGACCAGCCCGGCGTCGATGCCCTCCTGCTGCTGCCAGAGGGTGGACGCGCCTGCCTCGTCCATCATCCGCTCGGGCCACAGGGTTCTCGCCGAGAGGAGGATGCCGAGGGACAGGCCGGGGCGAAGCCGTGACAGCCGCCGGATGAGGTGGTGGTCGAAGCTGTGAACGGCGTAGCGTGCCGGCTCGGGGCCGGCGTCCAGCACCGCGAGCAGCAGCGCATCCCGTTCGGGCAGGAGGCGCTTGACTTCCACGTACACGTCGAGCCCCTGGAGGATCTCCAGCGCCTCGGCCAGCGTGGGCACGGGCTCCCCGTTGGGCAGGCGTGCTTCCATCAGGGCAGGGAATGCCAGCCGTGCGATCGGACCCAGGCCCGGGAGGTCCGGGTCATGGTGCACGACCACCACCCCGTCGGCCGTGGTGTGCACGTCGAGTTCGACCCCGTCCGCGCCCAACTCCACCGCGCGCCGGAATGCCGCGCGCGAGTTCTCGTATTCCTGGGCGGAGGCCCCGCGGTGCGCGATGACCGAGGGGCCGGTGCGTACTTCAGGCAGATTCCATCTTCCGCGCTTCGATCCAGTCTCCGTCCTTGGTGACGTTCCGGATGAACTCGCGGTCCTCGTCCGTCGGGGTCACAGTGCTGAGGTAGGCCGGGTACTGGTCCGGGCTCACTTCCTCGCCGTGGACCGTGTAGCACTTGCGTGCGTACGTGCCGATCTTCCGGTTGAAGCGGAGGTCGGGCACGAACAGGTGCCGTTCCTTCTCCGGGATCTGCATGTTGAGCCGCTTCACGAGGCGGTCCACCTCCTGGTGATACAGCTCGCGGCTCGCTTCGTTCAGGTGCGCCACGTCCGCCGGCTCCTCGGTCTCCCGTTCGTTGAACCGGCCCTTGAGGCCCCAGACGTAGGCCCAGTGGGCGCTGGAGGAGTTGTCCGTGCCGAAGAGGTCGAACGCCGTCGGCACCCACTTGTTGAAGTACCGCTGGATGATCTCCGGCGGGATCCGGCCGGCTTTCACGATCCGGAGCAGTCCGTTGTTGCCGGTGCCCAGGTGAAAGCTCTCCTCCTTGAGCATCGGGCCCATGCTGAGGGCGAGCGGCTCGAACGCGGAGGTCGAGAGCATCTTCAGCTGGAACTTGCCGTCGCGGTCGATGAACTGGGTGTAGGTGTAGAAGTCGAGCCAGTTCTCCACGATCTCGTTGAACGAGCCGAGGAGCCGGTCGCCCTCCTCCGCGCGGCGCTCGAGCAGCTTGGCGGCCTCGCGGCGGCCCTCGTCACCGAAGTGGCGGCAGAGCAGGTAGGACATCTGCCACCCGTGCCGCATCTCCTCGCTCATCACGCGGACGAGCGCGAAGAGGTCATAGTCGCTCGGCGGGTTGGTGAGCAGCCGTTTCTGCTGTTCCACCGAGGCGAACTCGGTGTCGCCCTGATACACGATCAGGTTCAGGCACGCGTCCCGGATCCGCTGGTCGGGAATGTGCATGATCGTGGGCCACTTCCGGTTGCCCTTGTAGTGGCCGAACTCGATGGCCTCCGCTTCGGGGTCGGAGAACTTGTCGATAAACGCGAACCCCTGGGGCAGCCGGGACTCAAACTCCTTCACCGGGAGGCCGATGGACTCCTGCCAGTACCGGAAGTAATCAATCCAGTCATCAAAATTGCCGAGCTTCCGCATCCTGAATTCTCCTCTCTACCGCCCGTGAAAATGGGGTGTCCGCTTCTCGAAGAAGGCCTGAAGGCCCTCGACTGCGTCTTCGCTCTCGAAACAGGTCCGCTGGCTGGCCGACTCACGGGCCAGTGCCTCTGCCAGGGCATCCTCGCCGCCGCCGGACTCGTAGACCGCCGCCTTGGCGAGCCCCGCCGCGATGGGCGGCAGGGCGGCGAGCCGCGCGGCCCAGGCCGCGGTTTCCCGCGCCAGGTCATCGTGCGGCACCACCCTGTTCACCAGGCCGAGCCGCAGGCAGTGGTCCGCGGGCAGCACCTCCGCCGACCAGATCAGCTCCAGCGCCCGGCTCGGGCCCACCAGGCGCGGGAGGAAATACGTTCCGCCCATGTCGGGGTGCAGCCCGATCCGGTGAAACACCTGGCCGATGCCCGCCTCGTCCGAGGCAATCCGGAGGTCGCAGGCGAGGGCGAGGTTGGCCCCGCCGCCCGCCGCGACGCCATTCAGGCTCGCGAGGACCGGCTTCGGCGCGCGCCGGAGCAGGGTGACCAGCTCGGCGCCCGAGTTGACGAGGCCCATCGCGCCGTTCCAGTCATGCTCCTTCACCGCTGTGGCCATGTACTTGACGTCGGCCCCGGCGCAGAAGGCTTTCCCGCGTCCGGTTACCACGATGGCGCGAACCGCGTCGTCACGCACCAGCCGGCTCGCGGCCTCGACCATTTCCTGGCGCATCACGTCATCGAACGCGTTCATGCGCTCAGGGCGGTTGAGTGCCAGGGTCCCGACCCCGTGCTCGACGATCAGCTCGACAAACTGGAAGTCACCCATGCGGCGCCTCAGCCGGCGGCGGTGTTTTCGACGACCATCGCGATCCCCTGGCCCACCCCGATGCACATCGTGGCGAGGCCGTAGCGCCCGCCCCGCCGGCGGAGCGCGTGGACCAGCGTGGTCAGGATGCGGGCGCCCGAGGCGCCGAGCGGATGACCGAGGGCGATGGCGCCGCCGTACACATTCACCTTCGACGGGTCGAGCCCGAGCTCGCGGATGCAGGCAATGGACTGGGCCGCAAACGCCTCGTTCAGCTCGACCAGGTCGATCTGGTCGATCGTGAGGCCGGCGCGCTCCAGCGCCTTCCTGGTGGCCGGGATCGGGCCGAGTCCCATGCAGGCCGGATCCACGCCCGCCACCGCCGTTGTGATGATACGCGCGAGCGGTTCCACGCCGCAGGACTTTGCCGAGGCGGCGTCAAGCACCGAGAGCGCGGCGGCGCCGTCGTTGATGCCGGAGGAATTGGCCGCCGTGACGGTGCCGTCCTTCACGAACGCCGGCTTGAGCTTCCCGAGCTTCTCGGGCGTGAGCCCCGCCCGCGGGTGCTCGTCGGTGCTGAAGCAGCGGATCTCGCCGCCCTTCATCGGCAGCTCCACCGGGACGACCTCGTCCCCGAAGACGCAGGCGTCCAGGGCATTCTGCGCCCGCGCCTGGCTCTCGAGCGCGAAGGCATCCTGCTCCTCGCGCGTGATGCCATACTGCCCGGCGACCTTCTCGGCGGTCGCGCCAAGCGAGATCGTCCAGTCCGCCCGCATGCGGGGATTCACGAAGCGCCAGCCCACCGTGGTGTCCGCCACCTCGGGCGGGCGCCGGTCCCACGCCGAGTCAGTCTTGAGCATCACGTAGGGGGCGCGGGTCATGCTCTCGACCCCGCCGCCGACGAAGACGGTGCCTTCGCCGGCCCTGATCGCCTGGGCCGCACTCGCCACCGCCTGGAGCCCGCTGCCGCAGAGCCGGTTCACCGTCATGCCGGGCACCTCGATCGGCAGGCCCGCCAGCAGCACGGCCATCCGGGCCACGTTCCGGTTGTCCTCGCCGGCCCCGTTGGCGCAGCCCAGGATCACGTCGTCAATGTCTTCGGGCTTGAGGTTCGCCCGGCGGACCACGGCCTTGACGACGGTTGCCGCCAGGTCGTCCGGCCGCACCTCGGCCAGGCCGCCCCCGGCCCGCGCGACCGGCGTCCGGAGGGCAGCCGTGATGACGGGCTCGCCGGCCCCCATCAGAGGCCCACCCACACGGTCTTGGTTTCGGTGTAGTTGTCCAGCGCCTCGCGGCCCAGGTCCCGGCCGAAGCCGGACTGCTTGTAGCCGCCGAACGGGGCGGCCGCGTCGTACATGTTGTACGTGTTGACCCAGACGGTGCCGGCCTTGATGGCGCGGGCCATCTGGTGCGCCTTGCTCACGTCGCGGGTCCAGACGCCGGCGGCCAGCCCGTACATCGAGTGGTTGGCGAGGTGGACCGCCTCCTCCATGTCATCGAAGGGGAGGACGGCGAGCACCGGGCCGAAGATTTCCTCCTGCGCGATTGTCATGTCCGGCGTGACGCCGTCGAAGACCGTCGCCTCCACGTAGTAGCCCTTGCCGTTCACCTGGACGGCGTTGCCGCCGGCCACCACCTCTGCGCCTTCCTGCTTCCCCTTCGCGATGTAGCCCAGGACCGTCTCCTGCTGCTTCTTCGAGACGATAGCGCCCATGCGGGTGCCCTTGTCGAACGGGTCGCCCGGCGTGAGTTTCGCCGCGCGCGCGGCGAGCTGTTCCACGAACTGGTCCTTTACCGAGCGCTCCACCAGGAGCCGGCTGCCCGCGGCGCAGACCTCGCCCTTGCCGTAGAAGATTCCCGACTGCGCGCCCCGGACGGCGGCGCCGAGGTCGGCGTCGGCGAAGACCACGTTCGGGCTCTTGCCGCCGAGTTCCAGCGTCACCCGCTTCACCGTGTCGGCCGCTTCCTTCATGATCATCTGCCCGACCGGCGTCGAGCCGGTGAAGGCGATCTTGTCCACGTCCGGGTGTCGGACCAGCGCCATACCCGCGGTCTTCCCGTGTCCGGGCACCACGTTGAAGGCGCCGGCCGGGAGCCCGGCGTCCCGCATCACCTCGCCCAGGAGCAGGGCGGTCAGCGGTGTCTCGGTCGCGGGCTTCAGGATCACGGTGCAGCCCGCCGCCAGGGCGGGGGCCACTTTCCACATGGCGAGATTCAGCGGGAAGTTCCACGGCACGATGGCGCCTACCACACCGACCGGCTCGCGGAGCGTGTACGCGAAGGTGCCCCGGTCCATCGGGAGCGTGTCACCGGTGATCTTGTCGGCCCAGCCCGCATAGTAGCGGAGCACCTCGGTCGCCATGTTCGTGTCGATCATCGCCTCGAACAGCGGCTTCCCGTTCTGCCGCGTTTCCAGGGCGGCGAAGTCATCCCGCCGCTCCCGGAGCAGGTCGGCCGCGCGGGCCAGGATCATCCCGCGCTTCCGGGGTGCTCATCCCCTGCCACTCGTCGGAGATGAAGCAGGCCCGGGCCCGGCGGACCGCGTTGTCCACGTCCGCCACGTCGCCGAGCGCCACGTCCGCCAGCACGTCCTCCGTGGCGGGGTTGATCACGTCGAACCGCCCGTGACCCGCCGCCGCCACGTACTCGTTGCCGATGAAGAGATCGGTGTGCATCAGCGGTTCTTGAACTCGGCCATGCGCTTGTCCACGTACGCCGAGATCCCTTCCTTCGCGTCCTCGCTCTGGAAGAGCTGCTGCTGCAGTTCCCGCTCGATGGCCAGGCCGCTCTCGAACGGCACCTGGCTGCCCGACTGCACCGCGCGCTTGATGGCGCCAACGGCCCTGGCCGCCTTGTGCGGCGGGGTGAACTGCTTCGCGAACATCACGACGTTCTCCCAGAAGCTGTCGTTGTCGTAGACCTTGTTCACGATGCCCAGCTCCTCGGCGCGCTCGAAGGAGTACGTCTCACCCGTGGTCATGAGCTCGATCGCCTTCGAGTTGCCGACCAGCCGGCAGAGCCGCTGGGTGCCGCCGGTGCCGGGCAGCACGCCCAGGTTCACCTCGGGGAGGCCGATCTTGCCGCCGTCCCGCTTGGCGAGGCGCATGTCGCACGCCATGGCGATCTCGAGGCCGCCGCCCACGCAGTGCCCGTTAAGCGCCGCGATGGTGAGCTTCGGCGTGTGCTCGAGCCGGTTCAGCGTCTCGTTGGCATGGAGGCAGAAGTAGTACTTGAAGCGCGGGGTCACGCTGTTCAGCATGCTGATGTTCGCCCCGGCGGAGAAGAACTTCTCGCCCGCGCCGCGGATGATGATCACGTGCGCATCATCGGCCATCCGGGCGTCCAGGACGGCGGCGTCGAGCTGCCGCATCATCTCGTAGGTGTAGGTATTGGCCGGCGGGTCGTTCAGCGAGATGATCGCGAGGCCGTCCTTCACTTCGTAATCGACCAGCACCTGGTCCGTGGGGGCCGGCGCGCCGGGCCGGGGAGTAACCGTTGTAGCCACGATGTTCAACCTCCGTGCGATGCGGCCATGGGGGTGGCCGCGTGGGTGGGTGTCAGGTAACCGTTCAGGAAGAGATCCGCCATGTCCGAGGCGAGCCGCGCCGGGGGCAGGGCACCGCCGGGATTGTACCACGTGTAGATCCAGTTCATCATGCCGAAGAGGGCGTAGGCCGCCACCTGCCGGTGGCCCGCGCCGCCGCCCGCCGCGTCCAGCAGGTCAAACAGCAGGGCGACGTATTCCCGCTTGCGCTGCCGCACTGTCTCCCGCATCGTGCCCGAGAGTTCGTCTTCCTCGTGCGCGAGCACCTTCATCTCGTCCATGTGCGCCGCGAAGAAGCCCACGTGGTGCCGGATGAATGTCCGGAGCCGCTCCTCGGGATCCGTCACGCCGGCCAGGGCCTCCCGGGCCCCGGCGATGACCTCGGCGAAGCAGCGGTCCTGGATCAGGAACAGCAGCTCCGTCTTGCTGTGCACATAATGATAGAGCCCCGCCAGGCTGAGTTTGCTCGCCCGGGACAGGTCCCGCATGGAGGTACCATGAAAGCCCCGCTCCGCGAAGGTCACGGCGGCGGTATCGAGCAGCTGCTGGAGGCGTTCATCATAGGGCTTCATAGTCCGTCCGAACGTTCGTTCGCACGGAAGGTACCCGCCCCGGGGCTTGCCGGTCAACCACTTAACGTCTGCCGGTAAGGGGCGTCCTACCCTCGGCATGGAAGCGCTGACCCGGCAGGATGGCCCCGCTGATGCCGATCTGGTTTCGGCATATCGCGAAGGGGACGAGCGGGCCGCCACGCTGCTGGTTCACCGGCACGCGCCGGGGGTGGGCCGCTTCCTCTACAGCGCGGGCGCCGTGCGCTCGGAGGTGGAGGACCTGGTCCAGGAGGCCTTCTTCCGGGCTTTCCGGAGACTCGATTCCTGGCGGGGTGAGGCGTCGTTCCGGAGCTGGCTCTTCACCATTGCGGGCAACGTGATGCGGGACCAGTACCGGAGAAGGAAGGGGCGGACGTTTCTCTCGCTGGAGGACCGGGACATCCCGGACGGGCGGGATCCGGAGACCCACCTGGCCGCGGACGAGGCAGGCGAGCGGCTCCGGGAGGCCATCGGGAAGCTGCCCAGGCTCCAGCGGGAAGTGTTCCTGATGCGGGTCCAGACTGGGGCGGAATACGGCGACGTCGCCGCGGCGCTCGGGACGACGCCGGGTGCGGCGCGGGTGCACTACCACCATGCGGTGAAGCGGTTGAAGGAGTCGGTACGATGACGCGATGCGAACAGCTCTCGGAGCGGATGCCGGATGTGGCGGCGGGGAAGGCGGCGTGGACCGCGGACGAGTCCCGCCACCTGGCGACGTGCGATCTGTGCCGGGAGGAGCTGGACCTCGTCCGCGCGACCGCCGCCCTCGGCCGGGGCGTCGAGCGGGCACTGAATATCGACCGGATCGCGGCGGGGGCCCTGGAGCGGTTGCGGACCCCGGTGGACCGGCCGGCGAGTGCGCGCCGCTGGGCGCCGGTTGCGCTGATCGCGGCGGCGGCCGTCCTGGCGCTCTTCGTCTGGCCGACGGCCCTCGTCAACACCACCGCGGCCCCGGACGCGGCAGACGAGCTGGTGATCCGGCTGCCGGTGCTGGACAGCCTGAGCGCGGGACAGCTGGAGCAGGTCTTTGAGGGAATCGACGCGCCGCTCTCGACCATCACGCCGGGCCCCGATGCCCGTCTGGACGACCTTTCGACCGGTGAACTGGAGCGGGTCCTCCGCTCCCTGGAGGGATGATGCGTGGACTGATCCTGTCGGCCCTGCTCCTGCTCGTGGCCGTCCCGGCCATTGCCCAGGACAACGACATGCAGCGGGAAGAGCGCCTCCGCCAGGCCATCGAGACCCGTTTCGGCGCGACCGTGCGGGAGCAGCTCGGCCTGACCGACCAGCAGGCGATGAAGCTTCGCGAGACGCTTCGAAGCAATGCCGTTCAGCGCCGCCAGCTCGTGATGCGCGAGCGGGAGCTGAAGCAGGCACTGGCCGGCCAGCTCCGCCCCGGCGTCGCAGCCAATGCGGACAGCGTGGAGAGCCTGCTGGACGAGCTATTGAACGAGAAGGTGGCGTACGCCACGTCGTTCCGGGATGAGGTGCGGGAGATGGACTACCTGACGGCGGTGCAGCGGGCGCAGTTCCTGGTGCTCAGGGAAAGGTTGATGGAACGGATTCAGGCCGCGAGGGAGGGGGCTGGGCCTGGGCGGAGGCCATGAGACGGAAAAGCACTCCAGCGCTCACCGGAGTCAGTCCCGCCCTTGGAGCGCGTGAATCATGACCCTCACATGGTAGTAATTAGCAACCGCCCCGTCCGCCCCCTTTTCGCGACTGAGAGTCGCGACTCGGCCGGTCTATCACTGAAGTGACGCAACGGAGGTCTGAGAGATCTCTCCGTTCATCCCCTGTGTGCGGCTTCCAGCCCCGCGATGTCTATCTTCTTCATCTTAAGCATGGCCTCCATCACCCGTTTCGCCTTCGCCGGATCGGGGTCGCTCATGAGCTTTCCGAGTGCCCTGGGCGTCACCTGCCAGGACAGGCCGAATTTGTCCTTGAGCCAGCCGCACATGGATTCCTCGCCGCCATCCGCCGTGAGCTTCGACCAGTAGTGGTCCACTTCCTTCTGGTCCTTGCAGTCGATCACGAAGGAGACGGCCTCATCGAGCGTGAAATGCGGCCCGCCGTTCAGCGCCAGGAACTTCTTCCCGTCCAGCTCGAACGCGACCACCATGACGCTGCCGGCCGGTGCCGGCGAGCCCTCCGGGTAGCGGCTGATGTTGAGGATCTTCGAATTGGGGAAGATGGAGACGTAGTGGTTCGCCGCTTCCTCGGCCTCGGTGTTGTACCAGAGGAAGGGAGTGATATCGGGCATACGACGATCCTCGACGGTGCGGGTGACGGTTGCGGAAACCATGCTTTCAGGAAGACGACGAACGGGGGAGGGGAGGATCGACAGGACAGGACGGACAGGACGGACGCGATGGACAGGGCGGACGAGACGGGTGGGGCGAGTTGTCCACGCGAGACCGAATAATTCACATGATATGTGTTCAGCAAGTCATTCCAAACACATGGTTTGTGTAATATGATCCGACACTTTAGCTTCGCGCCGCCCTGACCGCCCTGACCGCCCTGACCGCCCTGACCGCCCTGACCGCCCTGACCGCCCTGACCGCCCTGACCGCCCTGTCCGCCCTGTCCGCCCTGTCCGCCTAGTCGCCCGGCCCGATCGTCCGGGTCACGTGGCCACTGTCGTCCAGGAACTCGATAGCTGCGGTGCCCAGGGAATCCACCTTGAGCCGGATCCGGGTGCGTCCATTCCCGTCGGCGAGGGCCACGACCGCGGCCCCGTCGAATTGGCGGCCGGTGAAGAGCCGGAGTCGACCGCCGTCCTTCCGCCACCTCGCCATCGCCTCGCGTTTCGCGGCGGAGTCAGTCATCGCCTGGATCTCGTCGTAGCGCTCGGCCCATTTCCGGTTGGTGGTGGTGGTCGAATAGTCCTGGATGGCGAGACCGGAGCGCCGCCGGCCACCATCCTCCACGTACTGTAGCGCGATGGTCTGGTCCCGGTCGTACTGGTCGAAGGTGAGGCCGGCGTAGGCGGAGGCGTGAGCTTCCTTCGTGCTCCCGTAGTACGTGAGACCTCCGTTCTCGGTGCCCTCATCATTGTAGAAGATCATGCCCAGACGTTGACCGGCCGGATAACCGAAGGCCACGCCGCGCTCGACGGGGCCTGGGGTCCGCTCGCGGTTGGCGATGACCATCCGGAGCTGGCCGTTCTTCTCGACGATATTGATCCGCTCGACATCAATTTCCTCGAACCGTTCCCGCCGCCTGCCCAGGAACGCCGACGTGAGGATGACGAGGGTGAGGAGGGCATTGGCCGCCAGGTAGATGCCGCCGGCGCGTGCGCGTGCCGTCATGGTCGACTCCCGTGCGCGAAGGGTGGGTTGCCGTCAGGGTCAGAACGTCCCAACTCTGTCGGACACGCACACGCGCGGGAGCGTTGCTCAGGTCCAGCCTTCGTCCGCTGACGGGCCGTACATCGCCGGCACCGGTACGTCCAGCAGCCGCAGGTACACGCCGAGCTGGGCCCGGTGGTGGACCAGGTGGTTGAGGTGCATCCGGACGACGTCGATCCTTGGCATGCTCATGAAGGTGGTATCCCCCTTCGTGAGGGACCAGGTGGATTCCCAGTCGTCGTCCATTGCCTGCTCGATGGCCTCGCGTGATTCCTTCGCGCCCTTCTCGAAGCCGGCGAGCAGGGTGGCGGGCAGCTCCTGGGAGTACCCGCCGGCCTTGGCCAGGTCCAGCGAGGTGTTCCTGAGCGCCTGGCCGATCCAGCCGGGCATCCAGGAGACGAGCTGGGCGAGGTGGCCCAGGGAGAAGGACTTGGGATGGGGTTTCCACTCGCCTTTGCCCTCGGGCACGCGCTCGAGGACCTTGCGGGTGTACTTCATTTCCTGATCGAATTCGGCGAGGAGTCGGGTTTTGTCTGGCATGGGAGGGGCCGGGGATCGGGGATCGGGGATCGGGGATTGGGTATCGGGGATCGAGAGGTCGAGAGGTCGGAGGTCGAGAGGTCGAGAGGTCGAGAGGTCGAGAGGTCGAGGCGAATCAATAGGCGGCAAGGTCGATAAGTACAAGCGTTGAGTCGTTGAGTGGTTGAGTCGTTACGTTCCGTCCGCCCGTCCGCCCGTCCGCCCGTCCGCCCTGTCCGCCCTGTCCGCCGCTACCTCAGCCCCAGCAGCACCGGCGTCAGCAGCGTGACCGTCACCCAGGTGATCACAGTCAGCGCGCCGCCGATCAGCAGGTAGTGCCGGAACTCGTACTGACCGGGGCCGAGTACCAGAATGGTGCTCTCGTGTGCCACGGGAGTACTGAAACCCGCCGAGATGCAGACCGCGAGCGCCACCATGACGGGGCGCGGGTTGAGACCGGTGGCCTGCGCTACCTGCCATGCGATCGGGGCCATGATGATCGCCACCGCGGCGTTCTCGATGACCTGGGTGAACAGAATCGCGACGAGCAGGAGCCCCGCCAGCAGGATCACCGCGCCGCCACCCGAGACGTACCGCACGGCGAGGTCGGCGATGGCGGTGGCGGCGCCGGACTCCTCGAGGGCGGTGCCGAACGAGATCATGGCGCCCAGTGTGACGAGGGTCGGCCAGTCGATCGACTCGTACGCGCCCCGCCAAGTAATACTGCCCAGGAGAATCGCGAGCATCGCGGCAATCGGTATGGAAATGCTGGGCGCCAGGAGACCGCTTACCGCGAGGGCCACCACGCCGGCCAGGAGCGCGGCCGTCGTCCACGCTTTCCGCCGCCCAAGGGCGGGGAAGTCCCGGTCCTGGAGGACCAGGAGCCCGGGCCGCTCCCGGAGCAGCGCCACGTCGGCCGCGGACCCGAGCAGCAGGATCGAATCGCCTCCCTCCAGCACGCTGTCCATGATCCGGGTCCCGACCGGGTGCCCGTGTCGCGCGAGGCCGACCACCGGGATCCCGAACCGACCCCGACGCGAGGCCCGTTCGAGCGTCAGCCCCACGAAGGGCGAATTGACCGGGACCACGGCCTCGACGGTGACCAGGTCCACGCTCTCGAGGGCGGTATCGTCCAGCGTCGATTCCTCCACCACGCGGAAATCCGACGACTTGATAAGCCCGCCGATGTTTTCCACCGTCCCGCGCACCAGGAGGACGTCCCCGGCGGCGAGGAGGCTCCAGTCGGGCACCGGCCGGCCGTCCCGCAGGTGGGCCACGACAGCTACCCCCTCGGCGGTGAGGGCGTCCACCGCGCCCGGCCGCTGACCGATGGCGCCGGATTCCTCCGGTACGTCCACTTCGGTCAGGAACTCCTTCATCAGGTCGTGGGGGAGGGAAGGGCGGTGATCCGGAAGGAGATGCCGGCCCACGAGCATGAGGAACACCGCTGACCCTGCGAACACGGCGGCCGCAAGCGGGGTGAAGGCGAAGAACCCGATACCGTGGCCGGTGTGGTTTCTGAGGAAGTCGCTGATCAGGATGTTGCTGCGGGTGCCGATCAGGGTCCACTGCCCGCCGAGGAGCGAACCATACGCCGCGAAGAGGAGGTAGCGCGACGGGGAGAGATTCTTTTCGCGGCAGATGCCCGCGATGAGCGGCAGGAGGATCAGGACGACCGTCGTGTCGTTGATGAACATCGACGCGAAGGTCGCCAGGACCAGCACGGCGAGCTGGAGCAGCCACTCGTGCCCGGAGACGGCCCGGAGAATCCGGAGCCCGATCGCCTCTGCCGCGCCCGTCCGGACCAGGGACCGCCCCAGGATGAACATCCCCGCGATCATGAGCACCGCGGCGCTGCCAAATCCCGCAAATCCCTTCTCGGGCGGGAGGACGGCGCGCCACCCGCCCGGGTGCGGCCAGGGCACCACCAGAAGCAGCATGACCATGACCGCGGTCATGTCCGGCCGGATCCGTCGGGTCCAGAAGAGCCAGATCGCCATCGCCAGGACGGCGGCCAGGTAGAGGTAGTCGAGCACGCGGGGTCGTGGGGTCGAGGTGGCCGGAGGTCGAGAGGTCCAGGGAATCCATACCGCTGAGCAGGGCGGGTTACAAGGGGCCGGCCTCCGTGGTTCGCTTTACCAATTGGCCTCCGCGCATTGTTCCTGTTCCGAAGCCGACGGGTGTTGCCAGTCAGGGCCAGGTAGAGGAGAACTGGCCCTCAGTGAAATCGAAGTACTGTGTGCCTTCCAGGCAGCCCTGCGGGTGGGTGATCGTCGCAGTTCCCCAGGTACCGTCCTGCAGTATCGGCGCGGCCAGGTCGAGGCCGGTACACGTGCCCCATGGCGCGTCATGAACGAGATGCAGGGTGACGAACGTCGGCCCGTAGCCGCCGACGAACGCGCCGTAGTCCGACCCTCGCGTATACTGAAACACCAGGACCCATCGCCCGTAGAACTGGCTCCCGACGACGGAGTCGATCCTGAGCCCAAGCCGCTGCCAGGGACCTCCCACCGGATCGACGACATTTGAACAGACGACGCCGGGTGTGGTGGTGGCGGGTGGAACGACTCCGTCCGAGACCATCCTGACGACGACGGTGTCGTCGCCGGCCGACAGGGAAACGCCGGTCAGCAGGGAGTCCTGCACGGGCTGATCACACCCGGGCGGGAGGATGCCGACCCTGAGACTGTCGAGGGTACGGGTCTCAAATGTCCCGGCGTCGACCGTGAACTCTCCGTTCACGTCCGTACGGGCAGCGGGGTCGAAGGTGCCGGTGGGCGGTGGTACGTCGGGACCAAGGGACCAGTCGACCCAGACTCCCCGGACGGGGCTCCCGAGCGAGTCGATGACCTCCACGCGCACCAGGAGGTGGGTGGCCGGGGTAGGCGAGACGCTGTCACCGCAGGCGGCGCACAGGGCCAGGGCCAAAGCCCCGGGAAAGAAATGGCAGGTTCTCATTCGCAGGTTCCCCTCATGGTGTCCCGTTACGCACGGCGAGTGGCTTGCAGTGACCAGTATGCCGGCGGGAGGAAACGTCGCAAGAGGGGACGCCTGCCGGGGCCCAGCTGCCACAGGCGCGTCTTCCGTGTCCTCCGTGGTTCGCAGTGCGGAATTCCGTCGTCCGAATGGCCGCCGGGTGGTACTCTAGTCCCCCCCACCGCCAGCCGTTAACTTCCCATAGCCATCCCTCACACTCCGGAGTGCCGCATGCGGCGGGTGTTCCTGCTCACCTTCGCGACGCTGCTGGCCGCCGTGCCCCTCGGGGCGCAGCAGCCGGTGGTCTATCGCGTGGACATCTCGGGCACGATCGAGAACGGGCTGGCACCGTACGTCGCCCGTGCGCTCCGGAAAGCTGACGAGGCCGGCGCTGCCGCGGTGGTGCTGGACATCAATACGCCCGGCGGCCGGGTGGACGCGGCTGAGCGCATCGTGGATGCCGTGCGCGCCACGACTGTCCCGGTGTACGCCTGGATCCATCCGCGCGCGTACAGCGCCGGCGCACTGATAGCCCTTTCGGCCGACAAGGTCTACATGACATCGGGCGCGGTCTTTGGCGCGGCGACACCGGTCAACGGACAGGGCGTGAAGGCACCCGAGAAGTACGTGTCCGCCATGCGCGGGGAGTTCCGCGCGCTGGCGGAGGCCCGTGCGCTCGACCCGACAGTGGCCGAGGCCATGGTGGACGAGAGCGTGGACATCCCGCTGGCCCCCTCCGGCAGGCTCCTGACCCTGAGCACGACGGAGGCGCTGTCCGCGAAGTACGCCGACGGGATCGCGGAGGACCAGCCGGCGCTGCTCGCGGCCATCGGGTTGCCGGGTGCCGCCGTCACCGCGATCGACCTCAACTGGGCCGAGCTCGTGGTCCGCTTCCTCACGAACCCCGTCGTCGCCCCGCTGCTCCTGTCCCTCGGGATGATCGGCCTGATCTTCGAGATCAAGGCCGGCGCGTTCGGCCTTGGCGCGGTGGTGGGGCTGCTCTCCCTCGGCCTCTTCTTCGGGAGCCATCTGCTCCTGGGCCTCGCCGGCTGGGAAGAGGTGATCCTGCTCATGCTCGGCGTGATCGCGCTGGCGCTGGAGGTGTTCGTGATCCCCGGTTTCGGTATCGCCGGCATCCTCGGCATCGTGCTGATCGGCGCGTCGTTCGTGCTCGCGATGCTCGGGGCCCTTCCGACTGGAGGCGACATCGTGCAGGCACTCGCGGTCGTGGCCGCCAGCCTGGTCATCGTGGCGGCGGTGGCGTACGCCTGGCTCCGCCATCTCCCCGGCAGCTCCCGCCTCCGCGGGCTCTTCCTGCACGAGGCGCTGACCGGGAGCGATGGCTACGTCTCCGCCCTCGCGCGCGGCGAACTGGTGGGTGTGGAGGGCGTGGCAGTGACGGACCTCCGCCCGTCAGGCACCGTAGCGGTGGGCGACGAACGCATCGATGCAGTCACCGAAGGCGATTTCATCAAGGCCGGCAGCCACGTGCGGATCCTCCGCGCGGAAGGGTACCGGCACGTGGTACGCGGCCTCTGAAGCCCATTCCTTTTTCCGGAGCGTAACGTGGACGATTTCTCCCAGCTCGGTCCGGGCCTGCTCGTGGTCCTGATCTTTCTCGGGTTCCTGTTGCTGGTGTTCTTCTTCAGGTTCATCCCGATCGGACTCTGGGTCACCGCGCTCGCCTCCGGTGTCCGGGTCAAGTTCCGCACGCTGTTCGGCATGCGCTTCCGCAAGGTCAACCCGAGCAACATCGTCAACCCGCTGATCAACGCCTACAAGGCCGGGCTCGAGCTCAGCATCAACGACCTCGAAGCCCACTACCTCGCCGGCGGGAACGTCGAGCGGGTGGTGCGCGCGCTCATCAGCGCCGACAAGGCCGGCATCCCGCTCGGCTTCAAGCAGGCCGCGGCGATCGACCTGGCCGGCCGGGACGTGTTCGAGGCGGTGCAGGTGAGTGTCAACCCGAAGGTGATCACCACGCCCAAGGTGGCGGCGATGGCCAAGGACGGCATCCAGCTGCTGGCCCTTGCGCGGGTAACCGTACGGGCCAACATCAACCGCCTGGTGGGCGGGGCGGGCGAGGAGACGATCCTGGCCCGGGTCGGCGAGGGGATCGTGAGCACGATCGGCTCGGCGGCCAACCACAAGGCGGTGCTGGAGAACCCTGACAGCATCTCGAAGACCGTCCTGGCGAAGGGGCTCGACGCCGGCACCGCGTTCGAGATCCTGTCGATCGACATCGCCGACGTGGACGTGGGCAAGAACATCGGCGCCGAGCTGCAGACCGACCAGGCCGAGGCGGACAAGCGGATCGCGCAGGCCAAGGCCGAGGAGCGCCGCGCGCTCGCAGTGGCGATGGAGCAGGAGTTCCGGGCGCGAGACCCAGAGCCAGCGGGCCAAGCTCATCGCGGCGGAAGCGCAGATTCCGCTCGCCATGGCGGACGCGTTCCGGAGCGGGCACCTGGGGGTCATGGACTATCAGCGCTACCGGAACATCGAGGCCGACACCACCATGCGGAAGGCGATCGCCGGGGAAGGGAACCCGCCGCCGCCGCCCCCGACCGGGAGCTGAGCTGTGGAAGGCTTCAGCGGCCTCATCTTCCTCGCGATCGTCTATGCCGTGCTGAGCATCGTCAGCAAGGCGCAGAAGGGGAAGCGCGGCACGCCGGCCCGGCCGTCGTCGAAGGGGAATACGTGGTACCCCGACGTTCTCGCCGACCACGTCCGCACGACGGGGACGCAGGCCGAAGGTGCCCGCCTCCAGGAACTGCTCAAGGCGATGGAAGGCGTGAAGCAGCAGGCGGCGCGGGGGCCGTCGGGCCGGGAGGCCGCATACCCGCTCCCCGGCGCCGAGGAAGTGGAGGAGCGGGAGTCGCTGGAGATCCAGCGCGCGCCTTACGTGCGGCCGGACCGTCCCGCCCCCACGGGCAACGTCGTCGATTACGACGACGAGGCCAACGCGCTCGTCCAGCGCCGCATCCGCGAGGCCGAGGAGCGGAACCGTCCCCGCACCCGGGCGGACCACGCCGCCTTCGACGCCCGGATCCGCCAGAAGAAGGTGGTCGCCGGCACTGGCGTGCCGGACCATATCCAGCAGCTCAGAGACGCGGTGGTATGGAAGGAGATTCTCGGAAAGCCGGTGAGCCTGAGAGATGAAACAGCGTGAACGGTAAACGGTGAACGGTAAGCAGGATTTCAGGGCTTGACCCGGTGCTGGCAGGCGGCCACTCCCTCCTGGTTCACCGTTCACCGTTCACCGTTCACCGTTCACCGTTCACCGTTCACCGTTCACCGTTCACCGTTCACCGTTCACCGTTCACCGTTCACCGCTTTTCCCCCACCCGTACAGCGCCCGGTAAATCTCCATATTGCGTATCACCAGCCTCACATAGTCCCGGGTCTCCCGGAACGGGATCCGCTCCGTGAACAACTCCGGGTCGTCCCCGACGCCATGGCGGTTCTCCCAGCGTTCCACCCGGCTTCGCCCCGCGTTGTACGCGGCGAGGACGTGGGGGAGGTCCGGGTAGTCGGCCTGCAGCTCCGACAGGTGCTGGATGCCCATCTGGAGGCTCACGCTCGGCTGGTAGAGCAGGACGGGATCCCACACGGGGTAGTGCAGCGAGCGGGCCATCTGCTCCCCGACCTGCGGCATTACCTGCATCAGGCCACGGGCGCCGGCGCCGGAGGTCGCGCGCGGGTTGAAGGTGCTCTCCTGGCGGATGAGCCCCGCGACGAGTGCCGGGTCCGCGCCGTGCTCGCGGGCGAGGCGGAGCAGGCCCTCCACTTCCAGGACGGGGAAGAGCAGCCGGTAGGTCACGGTGTCGGTCGCGGCCCCGCGGCCCAGGGCGCGGGTCGCGAGCTGGAGGGCACGGGCGGCGTGGTCGTGGGCGCTGAACGCGGTGGCGGTGGCGAGCAGCCGTTCCGTGGACTCGCCGGACCGCCGGCCGAGGTCGTCCAGCTCGAGCAGGGACTCATCCTCCAGGCCGAGTGAGTCGAGCGTCTCCGACCGTGCCATCGCGGCGGTGATGTCCTCGAATTTCTCGACCGTGGTGGTGCCGGCCGGGATCGTGAGCGGCACGCCGAGGCGGCGACCGCTACGCGTTGCGTAGTAGGTGTAGGGATAGCGCTTCAGGACGTCGCGCCAGCGTTCCCGCGCGCGGGCACTGTCGCCTGCCCGCTCCCACGCGCGCCCCGCCCAGTACCGCGCGCTCAGCGCGGCGTCGCTGTCGGGATACCGGGCGACGATGCTGTCGAACTCCGTCGCAGCCGTCTTCACCTCTCCGTGCGCGTAGGCGATGATTGCCGCGCTGAAGAGCGCGCTCGGCGTGAGGTTCACCCGGGGCGCGGTGCGGCCGGTAGCCAGCAGGGTTTCGCGCGCGTCGTCATCCCGGCCCTCGTCGATCGCCAGGTCGGCCAGGAGCACCCGGGCGATCACGGCGGCGGCATCGTCCGGGTAGCGCCGGAGAAGATTCCGGAGCTCGGTTCGCGAGGAGGAGAGATTCCCCGCGCGGAGGATGGACCGGGCCCGGAGATAGGCGGCGTCCGGGGCGAGCTCGCCGGTCACCCGCCCGTACTGCGCGGCGGCATCGTCATAGCGGCCGATCCGTGCCAGGACGTTGCCGTACAGCCAGCGGTCACGCGAGGTGCCCTGGCCGCCCTCGAAGGCTCGCGCGAACCCGGAGATGGCGCGGTCGGCAGGCCCCCAGGCCGCGGCGGTGCGCGCGATGGTGAGCTCATCCTTCGCCGGGAGCTTCCCGAACACCCGCGTGAGCAGGTCGATCATTCCGTCCGGGGGGCGGCTGGCCCGCCCGATCCGGTCCATCATGCTGTCGCGTATGGCGGCCGAGTCTGCCCGGTTGCGCGCGCGGGCAAGCTGGAGCTCGGCGACCCGGGTGTAGCGGCCGAGGGCGCGCTGGGCGCGGATGGCGCCGGTCGTGTCCCCGGCGCGGAGCGTGGCGCGCGCCTCGGTGAGTGCGACATGATCGACCGCCGGCGCGATGGCGATCGAACCGTAGCGGTCTGCCCGCCGGGCGCTGTCGGGCTCCAGCACCATCGCCCGGAGGACCAGCCAGTCCGCGATGGAAGGGAACAACTCCGCGGAGGCGAGGTAGAGCGCGCGCGCGCTGTCGGGCTGTTCGTTCCCGTCGAACGCGCGGGCCAGGAGCACCGTGCGGACCGCGCTGTCTTCCCGGGTCCGGGATGCCCGGAGAGCGGAACGCGCCTCGGGGACGGCCGCGCCGAATTCGCGACGGCGGAGAGCGGCCCGGGCCAGGAGCTCGCGACCGCGGCCGTCGAACAGGGTGTCCAGCCATGGCCTGCCCTGCAGCAGGTCCCGTACGCGGTCCCAGCCGCCCCAGCCCGCTGCGGCCCGGGCGGCAATGATCTCGGCTTCGGGTGTGCGGCGGGCGGTATCGGCCAGGACTGGCGCGATGCGGAGGCTGGCGGTCCAGGAGAGCCCGTCGTCCAGCGCCTCGCGGGCGGCGTTCAGGGCCGGGTCGGGACCGCGATCGACGGTGTCGCCCTGCTGGGCGGCGCCGTCCTTCCGGTCACCACATCCGCACAGGATGACGACGGTGGCCGTGACCATGGCCACCCGCCTCCGGAACTTCCTCACGAGGGCCGGCCCCGCTCCTCGTAGATCCGGCGGGCGCGGACGATATCCTCCCGGGCCGCCGCGGCGTCATCAAAGCCGCCAGTCTCGGTCCGGGTGCCTTCGAGGTCCTTGTACACCTGGAAGAAGTGCTCGATCTCGCGGAGCGTGTGCTTCGGAATGTCGGTGAGTTCGTTGGTGTCGCGGAAGTAAGGGTCCGATACCGGCACGGCCAGTATCTTCTCGTCGGGTGCTCCCAGATCGACGAGGTGAAAGACCCCGATCGGCCGGACATCCACCAGGCAGCCGGTGAACACCGGCTCCTTCATGAGGACCAGCACGTCGATCGGGTCGCCGTCCTCGGCCAGGGTGCGCGGCAGGAAACCGTAGTTGCCGGGGTAGTGCATGGCGCTGTGGAGCAGCCGGTCCAGCCGGTAGACCCCGAGGTCCTTGTCGAGCTCGTACTTGTTGCGCTCGTTTGCCGGGATCTCGATCACCGCGGTGACGACGTCGGGTGGATTGGGGCCAGTGGGGAGGTCGTGCCAGGGGTGGAAGGGGCGGGTGGTGGTCATGCGATGAAAACTAATGGGGCACCGGGTTGGCCCATAGGCAACGGCGTGAACGGTAAACGGTGAAAGGTGAACGGCCCCGCCCTGCCGTCCGCCTGTCCACCTCCTTGCCCCCCGACCCCCCTTCCCCCACCTTTCCGCCGGGCCCGAGTGGCGGAATGGCAGACGCAGTGGACTCAAAATCCACCGGGGGCAACCCCATGCGAGTTCGACTCTCGCCTCGGGCATTCTTTTATCCCAACGACTTAGCACGCCTGGTTACTTCCGGTCCGCCACCGCCTCGCCCCGGAACTGTGGCGGAACTGTGGCGGTTCCCGGCGCAGGCTGCGAGCTGATGGCCACGGCGTGGATTTTGCCGCCATAGGCCTCGTCCCCTATCAGGAGGAGGCGAGACATGGCGAAGGGCCGAGCCCGCGGCACGGGATCTATCTACCAGCCCAATGATCCACAGCGCCCTGGTCGGAAACTGCAGACCTGGTGGATTTGCTATTGGGTGAACGGGACACGGTACCGGGAGTCCTCGAAATCCAGGAACCGGTCTGATGCAGTGAAGCTGCTTAAGCAGCGCCTCGGGGAGCATGCAGTGGGCAGGTTTGTGGGGGCAGAGGCGGGTCGAGTCGTGCTGGACGATCTTAGAGAAATCCTGCTGACCAGCTACCGACTTGCAGGGCGTCGCAGTGCGGGGCGCGTCAGCATTGCCTTTGGCAACCTTGCCGAGCGCTTCGGAGGCATGCGTGCAATTGACATCAAGCCCCGGCTCCTGGGAATCTATGCGGTCGAGCGGCGTAAGGATGCGAAGCCCGCCGACCGTTCGGTACGAGCTTGCTGTCCTCCGGAGGGCCTTCAACCTCGCCGTAAAGCAAGAGCTTCTTCCCTCTTGTCCCAGCTTCCCACACATCCCGGTGCGGAACGCCCGGACAGGGTGGTTCACATACGAGGAGCTGCAGATTTATGTGGCGGAAATCGCTCCTCCGCTCAAGAATCTTGTAGTCGCTGCCTATTACACGGGGTGGCGTAAGAGCGAGCTCCTAGACCTCAAGTGGTCCCAGGTTGACCTCGAAGGGGGCGTGATGCGCATCGCGCCGACCTCGACCACAGCAGGTACGACTAGCAAGACAGATGACGGACGAGTCTTCCCTTTTGGAGAACTCCTGCCGCTCGCCAAAGCAATTCTGGCTCAGAGAACCTACGCTGACGATGTCGCACGGAGGGTGGGTTCGATTCCGCAGCATGTTTTCCATCGCGACGGGAGGCCAATAGGGGACTTCCGGGAAGCGTGGATCGGAGCGTGCAAACGCGCCGGTGTGCGGCTCGATCGTGATCGAACCTTTCACTCCTTCCGCCATACAGCTGCACGAAATCTGACCGCCGCGGGAGTGCCGGAGCACTGGGCCATGCAGCTCATGGGGCACAAGACGCGCAAAATCTTCACTCGGTACAGCATCACGAGCGAAGGCGACCTTGGCACGGCGGTCGCCCGTCTCGCCGACCGATCGCCAGGTTCGGTCGCGATTCCGCTGAAGACCATCCGCCGCTAGATAGGTAGGACAGCTGGACCCTTCGACCTGTGCGGTCAGGGGGGCAGGGGTGTTCGGTGAGTATAGTCTTCATCACGAATTCGGCCTGCAGCGGGATGTCGCCAGCTCGCGGGGTGCTACGGCGCGGCGCAGGCGCAGACAGGCTCGGTTGCGCCGGGCTGGTGGGGTGAAAGCCTGCGATTGACCGCACGCTACAGCGACGGTGCAGGCCTTGAATGGCTCGGCGCGAGTACTATCGACGCATTGTCGGCGCCGGTAGGCCGGTCGCGCGGACCAGTCTGTGACCGTCGCGGAGCCTCCTAGTTGCTACGCACACTGCCGTTGCGCAAAGGATCAACCTAAGCACATATCTCCGGGTTCGATCCGGGGAGGGCGAAAGCCAAGGAGCGACGGCACATCGACCGTTTCGTCCCGGCGTTCGTCCTGAAAATGAAAACGGACCCCCGGCGGGGCATTGGGGGATACCTGCAGCCGGTTGCTGCGTCTTCCTCGGCTCGCCGGGCGCGCACCACGCGCACCTCGAACACCTAGGTGGTGAGACCGACTCCCCTTAGGCCCCGGTTTCCCCATCTCCGCACACAAGATTGGGTCATGCAGTCGGCGAGCTCCGGGCCCCGCGAACTGCGAAGCCATTGGTTTTCACCCGTCAGGTCCTGTGGGTTGTCACGCGCGCGCGTTGTGGCCCCATTCGGCGCCGCACTTTCCCTGACCTCAGAACCAAGTGTGCCTGGGCGTCTGTCCATCTGTCTGCGGATCTGTCCAACGTAAGTCGTTGGAGGGTATTGTGGTGACCAGAGAGGCCAGATGGAGGGATGAATCTCGAGTTGCATGCACAGTTCGGACAGCTAGCGGGTCGGTGCGCTCGGCGGTTGCCTCAGCCACCGTATCGCTCCGCTGTCTGTCCATGTGTCCATCTGGGTACATAGAGGAGAGGTAATACGTTGCTGGGACCAGACGCTGCCCGGGGACATCGGCCAGAGATTATTCTGGGCACGGGCTCAACTCGACCCCCTGCATGCTGTCCCGCAGCAGGAGTTCTGGGCTGCGCCTCGGCGACCCGGTGGATTGAACCGAGGATAGGCGGGCCCCCCAAACAAACGCGACCCCCAGCGGAGAGCACCGGAGGCCGAGGAAACAGCCACTACGTTGCGAGGGGACCAGCCTCGACTTGGCCACCAGCAACATGAGGAACCCTGATGACCTTTTATAAAGATAATCGATTTCCTGGCTGCTAACCAGCGGCGCTGGGTAGTGAACCTTGGTTCCGTCTCTGTTCGAATGAGGAGTCCTGGAGTCGGGCAAAGGAGGGCGAATGAAGCCAGAAGAAAAGGACGAGACCAAACGGCCCCGGCCCTCATCAGACCCCAACCGGGCCGCTTTCGTCCTCGCACAGCGCCTGTTCGGCAAGTCCGGCACCACCCCACCGGAGCATCAGACCCCACGGGCTACTGAAACCGCCAAGCCAGCACTCCCAGCTCAGCCAGATAATTCTGCCGCCGAATAATCGCGTCCTTGTCCCATACCTGATATTCACTGGCGATTTCGCGGGTTAGTCGGAGACCACTCTCCGCATAGAGCGCCCGCTTCTCCGCAAAAGCTGCCCTCCCAAGCTTCCTGTTAGCTCCCTTTCGGAGCAGGCAGAGGTTTCCAATCCAGCTGGTCAGGTCGTCTTCGTCGTCTGCCAGTTCAGGGGGCCACTCCTCCCCGGGCCTCTGTGGCAGGATGTGTTCGACTGTCACGTCAGTGTCCAGCTTGCTACCCGCGACAGGCTTGTCAGTCGCCTGCCGCTCTGCCTCTCGTTCCAGCGCGTGGAAGATGTAGACCGTCTTGGTCGATGTTGCTTTGCGGAAGTCCCTGAGTCGGTCCTTGAACTGTTCATCGCTGGGGTAGACGGCCTTGAGTTGCGCGAACGCGGCGGCCGCATCCTTCACCTTCCGGTCCCATATCCCTTGTGCGACCTTGGCGCATTCCGATTTCGAGCGCACCAGTCCGCCCGCCACCGACGAACTGGTAGCGGACGATCACGACCTCCAGAAGGCGCAGGAGGCGTTCCATCTCGGACTCAGTAAACCGTTCGAGTGCAGACATCACGATTGGGTGAGTCTGTTTGGCCCCAAAAATGTCCAGGGATCGAATTACTTCCCCGCGCCATCCCCATAGGACGACCACGTTGAATCGTCCGGGTGCGACATCGCCGCATAATATTCCGACGCGGACAAGAGGTCAACCGACACGTCTACGCATTGGGCATGGTTGTTGTAGCTCTTTGTGAACGCATTGAACAGGGCATGGGTCTGCACGCGGCCGTGCCGTGAAGTCCAGAAAGTTTTCAAGAACTGATCTGGGGCGCTGTGCTAAAGATCGCCCATCATCTGGCCCCAGCGGGTTTGAAGGTTCGCTGCGCAACGCTCCCCTTGTTGGTGCAGCGGAACAGGTGGTTCTTGACCAGGTCAAGCGGGGAGAGATCCATCCCGCGATCGTTCAACGTCTCGAAGATTGTGAACGCGGTTCCCTCATCTGGTACGGTTAGCCTGACAACAGGGGCGCGCTCGTTTAGAAAGTTGATGAGTTGAGAGAGTCGGGCGGCGCACTCGTCCCGGCCCCGCTTCTCGGCCATTTCTGCAATCCGCTTATGGCAGTAGAGGGCGGCTTCAAGGAGTCGGCGACTCCGGTCATGCTTTCGCATCTTCCCGAGTTCTCGCTCAACGTCTTTCAGGGGCCGGCGTTCAACGACAAACGACTTGAACGCCTGATTGTTGGCCGAATTGAGGACGATACGGGGAGAGACGATCTTCTCGCCGAATCGGCGCTCGCCCATGAACTCGACGTTGATCTTCTCCGCGTCGGCTTTGAAGGCATCCGACTGGTCAAGCCAATTGCGGCAAGCGGCGAGGAACAAGAAGGCCGTCGTGAGCCGCTGCTGCCCGTCCAGAACCTCTAGACCAGTCGGCGTCTCCGTCCGCATGAAGACCATGAGCCCGAGGAAGTACCGATCATCATTTCGGTTGAAGGCCGCGTCGAGGTCATCGAAGAGCTGCGAGACCTTATCGATTGTCCACCGGTAGTCGCGCTGGTAAGGGGGCACCTGGAGCAGATGGCCCCCGCAGGAGCTTCCCCAAGCTCGACTGTGGTGAGTCCATCACGTCAGTCGCCATCGCTCCCTCCCGCAGTGTCCCCGCCGGTTGCCAACGATTCACGAATCGCGGTGACGAGCTGCCGATAGTGGGCAACCCGCTCCTCTGCAACCCGGATCACCGCAATCTCCCACTCTTGCGGTGGGGAGCGGTGGGCCTCGGCCTGTGGACGTAGCCGGGCTTGCCGGATCGAGGCCACCGAGACCCCCAGAGGAGTTCTCGGCGAGGTCGCGATGGTCCACCCGGTCAAACAGCCGGTCAGTCGCTTCCTTGAACTCCATTGTATGCCCCCGTTGACAGGCGACCGAGTGTCAATTGTACTGCATACAACCGATATGAACAAGCTCTCGATTGCCACCCGCGCCTTCGTCCTCCGGTGCCTCACCGAGGGATGTCCATCCGTGCAACGTCCCGGGTCACCAGGGCCAATCAAGGGTGCCATCCTACGGCTCTTGGCAGAAGCTGGCGAGTTCTGTGAGGGTTACCCTGGAAGTGGACACGACGCTTCTGCTGATCGGGGGCCGTGGATGAACCGGCGCGGGTTCGCGCTTCTTGCGGTGCTCTGGCTCATCGTCGCGCTCGGCAGTGCAGCGGCCGTAATCCTGGCAATGGCCAGGACCGATATTGGAGCCGGCCGAAATCGAATCCTTCTCCAACGGGCGGGCTGGGCCCGAGAGGCCTGCATTGCCATCCTGAATTCCCGGTATACGGACTCTACGATGGTGGAGATGGATACCGTCCAGCTGGGGCATGGGACATGGTGCCATGTGTCCGTATGGGATCCGGAGGGACGGGTCAATATCAACACCGCCGATTCCGCCAGCCTCCGAAAACTGTTCGGGTCAGATACGATGGCTGCGGCCTTGATGGACTGGAGAGATCCGGATGACTCGGCTCGAGCGGCGGGCGCAGAATTGGCCTGGTACCGGGCCAGGGGGCGCGTCGGCCCCCGCAATGGCCCCCTCGCATCTCCCGACGAACTGGGTCTTGTCCGCGGGTTCGACGACACCGTCCTGGCCACGATCCTCCCGAAAGTCACGGTGGATGCCACCGTCCTGAACGTGAATTCCGCTTCTGCGGGGGCCCTGGAGGCGACCTCAGGCCTCCCGCCTGCCGCCACGGCCCTTCTCCTGCACCGCCGGCAGAGAGGCCGTCCGATCAGGAATCTTGACGAACTGATGTCCCAACTGGCTCCCCGGAACCAGCGGACCATCGCAACGCAGTATGCGGAACTCAGTCGCAGGCTGATCTTCCAGTCCCGGATCATCCAGGCGGAGGTGACGGGGGGTGTGTCGGGCTACGCCATTCGCTCGCAGTGCCTGATCACCCTTGTCCCTCTCCATGAGCGGCTGGCGGTGGTGCGGAGACAGTGCCCATGACCCGCCGGATCCAGGTGCAAGTATTCGAGGGCCGGGTACGGGCAACTCTCCCGGGGAGCCCATGGCTTCACCGCCGGAAAACCGGCCATTCCTGGGAGGCCGAGGTTGATTTCGGAGCACGTGAGAACCTGCCGGGTGCGCTGGAGGCTCTTCTGGCATCTCCGGCTTGTCCGAAGCGGCCTCGTCAGGTCGAAATCCGACTGGATCGGGCCTTCATTCAGATCCGCGTGCTGAGCGACGTGCCTCCGGTAAGCCCGGCCCGGCTCCAGCGAATGGTTCAGCTGCAGGCCTCCCGCTTTTTTCGGCAGAACGGAACTCCGCTCCTCACGAGCTGTGCCCGCGTGAAGTCTACCGGTAGCGAGCAGACCGTCCTGTCGGCCGCCGTAGAAGCCCCGCTGGCCGAGTGCCTGGTCGAGTCCGTCCGCCGTGCCGGTTGCGTACTGGCAGTCCTTCGGCCGGAGAGCCCGCCCCAATATCGCGGCCTTTCGTTTGCCCTGAATCGCGAGACGGCCCGGAGCGCCATGTCCCACCGAAGGCTGGTCATGGCAGCAGTGGTCCCATGGCTTGTCCTGGGAGGTCTCTACGCCGGACGCGTAGCCATCATCAGACGGTCCCTGATTACGGAACGGGAGGCGCTGCGGGCGCCGGTTGAGGCCATTCTCGCTGCTCGACGGGAAGCGGGAATGGCCCGGGCGATGGTTGTTGCCGTCGGGAAGGACAGGCGTGATCGTGCGATGGTCGTTCAGACGCTCGCAGCGGTCACTCAGGCACTCCCCGGGTCTACCTGGGCGACGAGCCTCGATCTCGCCGGGCAGTCCGTGACCATTCGCGGTGAGACGATCCGGCCCGGGGCGGTCCAGGCGGCGATGCGAAGTGATTCGCTGTTCTCGGATATCGTCATGAAGCTTCTCCCGCAGGACGGCGCGGTGCCGGGGCCGGTGCCTTTCGAACTCTCGTTCAAGGTTGTTCGATGAGCGGCCTGCACCTGCCACCGGGGCGCAACCGTCGCGCGGTACTGGCGGGCGCGGCCGTGGTGCTCGCCGCCTGGGTGGCCCTCAGGGGCCTCCCGACGCTGTTGAACGTCGTTTCGACGGCGGAAGCCCGACTGCACGAGCTGGCGTTCGAACTCTCCCGGGACCGGGGAGAGGTGGAGTATGGCCAGCGGCTGGTGCGTGGTGGTACAAAACTTCAGGACGCGGTCGTGGGGCTTGCGCCGGACCTGCTCTCCGGTACGACGAGCACAGATGCGGCCGATGACCTGACAAGCAGGGTGACCCTGAGTGCCGGAACCGGCAGTGTCCGGATCTCTGCCATCAAGCCTGTTCAGGATTCCGCGCGTGCGGGGTGGCTCCGCCGAGCCGGCGTCAGGGTGACGCTCGAAGGAGATCTCGGCGGCATTGTGTCCACGCTTCAGCACCTGGCCGCGGGCCCCGTACTCCGTCTGGATAGCCTGCACGTCGCCGCCGCCCAGGCGGACGAGGGGTCAGAGCTTCTGAATGCGGATTTCATTGTCCTCGGCTGGTACCTGGAGCGGCAGATTCCGGGAGCCGCCCGGTCGAGCCCTGCGGACGGGATCTGAGATGGCATCCGTTCGCACGATCGGCCGTCGAGTTCTCGGGCTGCTTGGCCTCGCGGCACTGCCGGTCGGGGTCTTCCTGCTCCGACCTGTCCATGCCGACCTCCCGGCGGTCTCTGAGCCCGAATACCCGGTCGTCGCTGTCGAATCTGCCCCACTGGATTCTCTGGCGGCGTACGTCGTCGCGCACGATCTGTTCCGGCAGAACCGTGCGCCGGCTCCCAGGGCGTTTTCGGTTGTTCAGCAGACGGACGAGCCCGCGACCGCTCCGAAGGAACTTCCGGTGCTCTTGGTCACGGGGATCGTCTGGGGGCACCGGCCGAGTGCCGTCATTGAAGGCGTGCCGGGGAGCGCGGGCGCCGTCCTGGCACATTCCGGCGATACCCTGGGTGGCATCAGGATCGCACGAATCACCCCCTCTTCGGTAACCCTGCAGGGCCCGGACACGACGTGGTCACTGCCCGTGAGGACGCCATGGCCATGAGATTCCGGAACGCTGTTCTCATCGTGATCACGCTGGCGGTTCTGGCCAGCCAGGTCCAGGGCCAGCAGGGACCGGCCGTGGTTCCGGCCGGAGACAGCGTGGTCATCCGGCTGGTGGATACCGAGTTGCGGGCGGCCATCAGCGCGCTGTCGCCCTATCTGCCGAAGACCGTGGTGACCGCAAATCTCCCCCAGGTCCGGGTGACCCTGGAGCCGCCCGGTCCCGTGAGCCGGGAAGAGGTGGCGGTATTGCTGCGCGGTGTGGTGGAAGCGAACGGGCTCTCCTTTGAAGACGACTCGGCGTTCTACCGGATCGCACCCATCGCCGTGCCGGCAACGGCAGCCGCCGGAGCATCGGCTGCGGGGCCGCCCAGGCTCTTCGTCATCCGTCTCAAGCATGCCCGGGCGGCGGACGTGGCCGCCACCGTCAACCTGCTCTTCGGCGGCAGCGGGGCGTTCGCGGGCTCGGGTGGGCTCTCCAACGGAACCCTGGCCGACGAACTGCGGCGGAACCAGGTGGCCCCGCAAGGCGGGAGTACCCCTCAGGCCGTCGTGGGGAGCGAGGTTTCGATGCTGCGCGGAGCGGTCACCGTCGTGCCCGATGAACTCACGAACTCACTCCTCATCCGTGCCGGCGAGGAGGACTACCAGGTCATTGACGAGGCGGTGAATCATCTCGATGTCCGGCCGCTCCAGGTCCTGATCGAGATTCTCATTGTGGAAGCGCGCCGGGACCGGAATTTCTCCCTCGGCGCCGACCTCTTCCTGCCGAAACAGTCACTGGATGGCGGCACCGTGGATGCCCGGCTCACGGGGGGGGGTCTGGGCGACCTGGTCATCCGCCTCATGAGTATCGGCAAGGCCGACATTGACGCGACGCTCCGGATGGCGCAGAGCCGGGGGGAGGTCCAGATCATCAGCCGGCCGGTGATTCTTGCCTCCAACAACACCGAAGCCCGACTGCTGGTCGGATCCCAGCGGCCGTTCGTGCAGGTGAGTCGGTCCCTTCCAACCGACACGCCCTCCCGGGACCAGGTCGTCCAGTACAAGGACGTCGGGACCAAGCTGACCGTCCGGCCCACCATCAACCAGGACGGCTACGTCTCGCTGGCCCTCCAGCAGGAAATCAACGCCGCGACCTCCGAGACCCAGTTCGACGCGCCGATCATCTCCACCCGCGAGGCCACGACACAGCTTCTGGTCCGGGACAGCCAGACCATCGTGATCGGCGGGCTCAGGGATGAGCAGCGTGACCGGAACCAGTCCGGCATTCCGATCCTGTCCGGCATCCCGATCATCGGAGGGTTGTTCGGGAGCGCCAGCCGGCGGAGCAGCGAGACCGAGCTGTACCTCTTTATCACGCCGAGGATACTCAGGACCGATGAAGATGCAGACGCGGTGACCGCGCCGCGCATTGGAGCGTCCTTTCCTGAAGCCGTCCGACCGGATTCTGCTTGACCGACGGCGCAGTAGAGCCGCGTTGTGCGCCACCGCCACGTTCCTCACCACAGACGAGGTATGCCCGGATGAATTCGAGTTGTTCGTCACTGGATGCCATCGTGGGAGATTCGGAGAGAATTGCGGCAGCGAAGCAGGTGGCGGCTCGTTTCGCTTCGTCTTTGCTCAGTGTCCTGGTTGTTGGTGAGACCGGCACAGGAAAGGAATTGTTTGCCGCAGCATTGCACACACTCAGTGATCGCCGAGGGCCGCTTGTGCCAGTCAATTGCGCGGCAATTCCAGCATCCCTCTTCGAAGCGGAGATGTTCGGATTCCGTCGAGGCGCATTCACCGGCGCCGGCGCCGACAAGGTTGGACTGATGGAGGGCTGCCACGGTGGGACCCTGTTTCTGGATGAGTTGGGTGGACTCTCTCCGGAGGGCCAGGCGAAGCTGCTTCGCGCGCTCGAAACCGGTCAGGTACGGCGAGTGGGGGAGGTTGCTCCCAGGGGGATCGAGGTGAGGTTCGTATCGGCCGCGTTGCCCGACAGCACGCTGGACCTGGTCCGGAGGGACTTGCTTGAGCGCGTGGCCGGCGTGACGATCACATTGCCGCCACTGCGAGAGAAGAAAGTCGATCTGATGTCGCTGGCTCGATGGTTTGCCTCTCGTCAAGGGAAGAGAGGTCAACGCCGATGTCGAACCATTACTCCAGGACTACGACTGGCCCGGCAATGTTCGCGAGCTGCGCTGGGCCACTGAAAGGGCCTTGATCATCGAACGGAATCCGATCATCTCGCGGTGGGCCATGGCTGAGGCCATCCAGCTTGGCTACCAGGCGTCCGGACCTGGAGCGATCGATTCGACGCTTCGACATCTGCGGGAGGAACGCCGCCGGCTGCAGGACGCTATTTCCGCAGCGGAAGGCGACGGGGTTGCGGCCGCCCACCGGCTGGGGATCAGCCGGGCCACCCTCTACCGGCGCCTGAAGATCTGTGGAGTGTCGCTTGAGCGGAACCCCGCAAAGGCCCCGTCTCACTGTGGCGTGAGACAATCTCACAGATCTGGAGGGACTGAACTGAGACTGGAGCGAGGGGCTGGTTGCTTAACTGTCGTACTCTCAACGTGTTGACGGGTTTAGTGGCCACGGCCCGCTGCATGCAATGACTGGGGCTTACTCTCATCCCGGAGTCCGTCATGTCCCGCTCGTGTCCGCATGCTGTTTCCGCTCCTCCTCATCCTCTTTGTCCCGAGCCGCGGCTGGGCCCAGGTGGCCAGCTCCGGGAGGACTGATCGCCCCGGCAGCGGACCGGCGAGGCTGGCTGTCACCGATTCCGTGGTCCAGTTCCGCCTCATGAATATCAGCGGAAGGTCCCAGTGGGTGGACCTGTCCTGTGAGGGCTACGGAGGTGTGTCATGCTCCCTGGCTTCGAGCGCGCGAGTGCGCCTGGCCGCAGATGAGGCCACGACGATTAGCGTGAAGTACCTGGCTGGGGAAGGCACTGGAGCGCTGGAGCTCGTTGCAACAGCCGGCAGGACGGAAAAACGGGCGCAATATCTTGTTGACGGCACTGGCGCCAGCAAACAGTCCGGTATGGCCGCAGTAGGCGGCGGCGGTGGGGGCGGTTCATACGGCGTGAGGGTCACGCCGGACAACAGTCCCGTTACCTACGCCAAGAACTCGGGAAACCACACCTTGAATTTCTATGTCCTCAATACGGGCACCTATGCAAATACGTACACGTTCTCGTGCCTGGCGTTCGGCGTGACCTGCGTGTCCGTATCTCCGGGATCCATATACCTCTCTGCGGCGGATGACGGGGTGGTCAGCGTCACATTCAGCGTCGGCTCCTCCAGTGGACTCCTGCGCCTCAATGCGAGCGGTACAGGTCCAGTCAGCGACCAGGGCTCATACAATATCACCGCTGCCGACGAAGGGGCCCCCGACATAGCGCTCTACAATCATTCCGACGACAACTGGGACAGATCCCAGTGCCTCGTTGCAGGTGCGGGCGAAGCGGCACTCGTTTGTGGAGACCTGGTTGCGACGCAGGGATTGCCGTCATACCGGACCCTGGGAAGAGATCGCTCCCTGACACTGCTCTACTCGTCGGCGCAGGCGATCCCAAAGCCAGTCGTGACCGCCACCGTAACCCAACCGACGGGGCAAGCAGTTCCCAGCACGCTCCTGGCGAACCTGAAGGTTCAGATAGGAGGTGCCTGGGTTACAAAGGTTGCGGGTTCGTATGCCTGGTCCACGGGCAGTTCAAGCCGCGCATCACCCTGACGTATGACGCTTCGACGGATTCCTGGGGAGTCTATCCCTTCCTCCTTGAGGTGACCAATCAGTATTCGGCAAGTTCATACAGTGACATCGTCTCGGGCCAACTGGTCGTTGTCAATCGAGCGGCTAGCGCCTACGGAACGGGATGGAGCCTCGTTCGGGTCGCAACAGCTGGTCCTGAATCAGCCGGCTGGCGGCAATGGTATCCTCTGGATCGGTGGCGACGGGTCGTCAAAGCTCTACTCCCAGGTGAACTCGACAACCTGGGTGGCTCCCCTTGGCGCGTATCGGGACACCATCCGGCTGGTGAGCAGTCAGTACGAACGGACTCTCAAGTACGGGGTCGTTGTCACATACAACTCGTCCGGCAAGCACGTGCAGACCACGAACCGGGCTGGACAGTCGACGACGTTCACGTGGTCCGGCGCGTTGCTCACGGCTATCGCCGTCCCTCCGGGCAGGAGCGTCCTATGCCCTGACCTATGTCAGCGGCAAGCTGGACAAGATCATCGATCCCGCCTCCCGGATCTTGATGCCACGGTAACCAGCGGGCGTCTGGTGAGCCTGACCCCGATAACGTGACCACGGGGTACGGCTACGACTCCAACGGACGACTCACGACCCGCACCAACCGGGGCGCTACACATCGACCTATTACTACTTCAAGGGCCTGCGTGTTGAGAAGTTTGACGTTCCATTCGGTCCGACCGGGACGAGCACCGCGTCGACGTACGTCACTCCTTGGGATCAGGCGGGGCTCTTTGCTGGCACAGCGATCAACCCGCCGGACACGTCAGCGCGATATACCAAGATCCAGGGACCGCGTGCCGGAAACTATGATGCCACCTTCTGGGTGGACCACTGGGGGGCGCCGACGCGCATTAAGGACGCATATAACAATGTGACTATCGTGGAACGCGGCCAGTATCGGTCCCTGCCCTGGTCACCATGGTCACACGGCCACGGGCCTCGTGGATTTGGCGGAGTACGACGACTATGGCCGGCTCCGGTTAACTCAAGTGCTCAGCCCGGGCTTGGACGACAGCCTCAGTCGCCCAGCCGGCTCAGGCAGTACACCTACAGCAACTCAGGAACGAGTATCACCGAGGGCTGGTCTTCTTGCCGATTTCGGTCCAGGACGCCTCTTACAACGCAACTACATACGTGTACAACAACATGGGCCTGCTCGATCACTCCATCGATGGACGCGCCTACCGAACAGACTACGTCTACAGCGAAACCACATGGAACCCCAAGGGCCAGTTGAAGACCGTAACGGAACTCGGCGGTCCCCACCTGGAAGGCGAGCACAAACACAACCGTAAATCAGGATCTTGCCCACCGCTTCTACTACGACGCCATGGGCAACCTGAAGGTCGACAGTCTCCCGCAGGGAGGGATCAATACCTATGTCCGGGATTTGTACGGCAGGGTCACCGCTGCGTACGACCCGCTTGCCAACCGCGAAGAGTGGGACTATGACGCCCTGAATCGAGTCACTCTGCATCGACGATACACCATTGCTTTCCTGAGCTGGCCCAGTGGCTACCCGCATTCATCCAACCGGATGATCGGTTGCCAGTCGAGCTATAACCAATGCACCGATCTGACCAGCCCCTATACCCCTCACAAGTACGGCGACTACGCCTTGAAGACCTATTATTACCAGGGCGCGACCGGGCTGGACTCCCTGTCTGATCCCAGAGGGGTCAAGCGCCGCTACGTCCGGGATGCACGGGGGCTGACGATCACCGAGAAGGACGAATTCAATCGTGCCCAGACGGCTACCCTGGACCAGGCAGGCCTCGTGACCTCGATGGCCAGTCGCGACTCGCTGACGGTGAGCCACACCTACGACCTGATGGGCCGGCGTACTAAGACGATTCTCCCGCCCAGAGTGAATTCAGATGCTTTCGGTAGTTACACCTCACCGGCGGATACGATTCAGTACACCTACGATGGTTTCGGCAATCTGATCGAAACCAGGAACAGGAACAGCCTTATCCGGCGCGGCTACTATGCGGACGGCTCACTACGCAAGAAGGTGACCATCCTCCAGGACACCGTGTTTTCCGACTCCATCGCCTACTCCTACAACGAAACCGGCGCCATCAGCAAGGTGGTCTACGCGGGGAAGGATACCATGGTCTACGGCTACGACGCCGCCGGCGATCTGGCGACAATGGCCGTCTGGTACAAGTCGGGAACGGGAAACGTCCAGAAAACGTTCGCCTTCGACTGGGACACGCTGGGAAGGCGCAAGCGGGTCGGCTATCCCGAAAGCAACCTGGCCGTGGAATTGCGGTATGGGAGAGCAGGCGAGCTGCGGTGGGCGCAGGCGACCAACACCAGCTCCGCCACAGATAATCGACACCGGTTTACCTGGGAGCGGGAGAAGGTCGATCTCATTGGCCGCATCCAGCAATCGTCAGCCGTGTGCCCCGGCACCACGACCTACAGCAATACCCCGTGTGCCGGCAGTCACGGCTCCGAGGTCAACCGGTACAATCAGCTGGGCATGTTGACCAGCCAGCAGCTGCAGGGCGGTCAGGTCGATTCGATGCGCTACGACGACGCCGGCAACCTGGCCTTCAAGCTGGATGCTAACCACACCCTCTGGACCGTCTTCGTCATGGGCAGCGGTACCAACCGCCTGACCAGCGATCATGACTCGCTCTGGTCCGGCCCGACGATTACGCATACCTATACGGGATCCGGCGCGCGTCGATTCGAGTTGCCGAGCCCCCTCATTGCGCAGAATATCCCTCTGGTGAGAGCGTACTACTACGACGCCCTCGGGCGCATGACGGGCATGATGAAAGGCCAGTCGTACAACGGCGGCGTCGTGCTGACGGACAACGAGGACGGTTGCCGGTACGACGCTGATGGTCAGATGTTTCTGCCCTGTGACGAGACAGGACTGTTCCTGACGTTCGACGGGGCGAATCCGACGGCTGGCTATTACGGAGGGAACAACCGGTGGCGGTTCTTCCACGGCCCCGGCCTGGATGACCCGATGCTGGCGGTGCTGCGGGGCACCGGCGACGTCGTCCAGGGTCAGCCCGTGTACGTCGTGACGGATGGACAGGGTCGTCAACTCTCGGCTGGCCACGGTGACGGCAGTCTGAACGCGGACGAGGAAGGTGGAAGTACTCTGCCTTCTCAGTGGCGCTTCGCGGGGGCCACGAAGGGTGCCAGCAGCTTTGATCCGGACCGGTTCAGCAATGTTGACATTCCGGACGTGTCTCTGTTCCGGAATCGGGCCTATGATGCCCGGACGGGCAGATGGACGCAGGAGGATCCAATCGGAGTCGGAGGTGGGCTGAATCTGTTCCAGTTTAATGGTAACGACCCGGTGAGGAACACGGACCCCTTTGGACTGTGCCCGATTGAGAAGGATGGTATACCGTGTACGTTTACAATGGCTGGAGCGGGCCTACTCGCAGGTGGATTGGGTGGAGCTGTTATAGGCGCCACGGGAGGCACATTCGTCGTGCCGGGTGTGGGAACCGTGGCAGGGGGTGGTGGTGGCGCTCTCGTAGGGGGCACGGCGGGAGTGGTCGTTGGTGGAATGGTGGGAGCGGCGAGAGACATTAGCAGTGTGACACGCGTTGCTGACGGCCTTGTTGCTGAGATGGCGAGTGCTGGAGACTGGCTGAGGCGGATTCTTATCGCGGGTGCTGGGTGGATTGGGGGAGGTGTTCCCGATCGCGTTAAAGGCTCCGATAATCCACCTGAGTTTGAGGAGCCCGCCAAACCGCCCAAACCTGATGAAACGAAGCCAGATGAAGATCAAAAGAAGGACTGAGACCAGGCCATTGCGATTGACTCTGAACCCCGGGGCCATTCGATCCACCATTCAGGCCCTCATGCTACAAGCGGCATTTCGCCTGTCGGTGGTCCGCGTAGTTGGAAGGTTCGATGTTGCGAATTTCTCGGAAATCAAGCAGGAGGAAACGCTTTTCGAACGAATTGAGGAACTGCTTGACTTTATCGAAGATGCTGAGCCTGGGCGCATCAACAGGATGCGAAAGGCATTTCATCGAATCATCATCGGGCCTAGTGGTGGCAGTGCAGGATCCTACTGGCATTTCCTTGATGCTTGTGTGCTAAGCGCGAGACACATCTTGACCGCACCACTGGCTAGTCTGGCCATGACGCTCGTTCACGAGGCGACCCATGCTCGAGTCTATAGAGCCGGGATCCGGTATCTTCCGCGCAACCGTAGACGGATTGAACAAATCTGCGTAAGGGCCGAGATCGACTTTGCTACACAACTGCCTGACGCTACATTACTCGCAGACGAAGCAAGACACGCGTTGGAAACCGAGTGGTGGGAAGACGTCCCGAAGCGCGAGCGCGAGTTAGGACAATTGCGTATCCTAGGTGTGCCGGCCTGGCTGATCTGGCTCCGCAAGTTTCTGTCACTGTAGTCCTTTTCCAGTTCGAATTTATAGGATATCGGGTCAGGCCGAACCTGAGATTGCCTTAGCGGCAGGTGTTCCGCCCACGAGAGTCACCAAAGATGAAGTAATCCACTTGTTTTGACTTGCCCCCGCGATTGAGCCAGGGAAGGATCGGAGGGTCTCTGCCGGCCCGAGGACCCGTGAGGCGGAGCGCGAGCGCGACGTCGACCTATCGTCGCCACCCGGCAGGAGCACGCCGGCGAGAGGACGGCTCGGTGTGGCAAGCCCTTGCGTTTGAAGCAATGAACAATCCCGGGTAACCCCCACGTGCCACTGTCCGGCCGCCATGTAGGCGGTCGATTGGCTCATGCCCCATTGGGAGGGGTTGCCCTCGATCCCTGGCCATCTCACGGGCGGCCTGCGGGCCGCCAGAGCGCCGTCAAATGGCAGGCGCAGCATCGGGTAGACAGCCGTCGATCCCGTGCCACCTCTCGGGCGGCCGTCCGGCCGCTCGTACGACGCACTACTCGCTATTCGCTACTCGCTGCACTTGTGGCTCCCGTCGCAGAAACGGCTTCTCCCTGCTCCGCCCGCACCCACAGAACTTCACCATCCCCGGATTCTTCGCGACCGGCAACGGGATCTCGTTCCCTTCCCGATCCTCCACCCGGACCTCGCCGTGCACGACGATCGTGCCGAGCGGCTTGACGGTGATCCGGACAGGATCCTTCGGCTGGTCGGACATCAGGCCGTGTGAATACCGCGGGCGGCGTCATCGGCGTCCCGGAGTTTATTAACCGAAGCGAGGTCGGGGCGCGTTGCTCACGTCCCGTGTTCCCCTACAGGCACGAATCCGGCCGATATATGGCCTAAGACCGCACAATCCTGACTTGGCAATTGTTCATTAGCTTCGAGTCCGCCTGTCCGCCTGTCCGCCTGTCCGCCTGTCCGCCTGTCCGCCTGTCCGCCTGTCCGCCTGTCCGCCTGTCCGCCTGCCCGCCTGTCCGCCTGCCCGCCTGCCCGCCTGTCCGCCTGCCCGCCTGCCCGCCCAGTCTCACTGAACCCTGAGACTCCGTGAGACTGTCTCACGCCTCAGTGAGACGCAGGTAGCATCCCGCCCTCGTAAGTCCTTGCGAGTCAACGCCTGAGCCTCCAAGCCCACCTGGTACGGCATATGCCATGGGGAGAGGGCATCCTTCTGCCGGAGTCCTCTCATGGCGTCCCGCCGTGCCCTCGTCCGCCTGCTTCCGGTTCTTCTGCTGGTCCTGCTCGCCGCTCCCCTCGCCGCCCAGAACCCGGGACTGCCCGGCGGGGGGTCTGGCCCGCTCTGCCCGGCGTGCTGGGGTGTCTCCGTGACACCGGACGGAACCGGGATGTCCGTGGCCCAGAACTCGAGCGGAAACGTGGCGGAATTCGTGGTCAACAACACGGGCACGGCGGCCACGACGTTCACCCTGACCTGCAAGGCGCTCAAGTTCTCGACATGCTCAGTGGATCAGAGCTCGGTCTATCTGGCAGGCGGAAGCGGCACCGACGTGGAGGTAACCTTCAGTGCCGGCGTGTTTGCCGGATCACTGTCCCTGATCGCGTCCGGGGCGGCCACGGATACCGGGTACTATTCGGTCTCGCTCCTGCCGCCACCGACGATCTCCATCCTCTCCCCCGTGGTGACCTCCGGCAGTCGAGCTGTCGTCCACACCCGGCAGCCTCTCTTTCTGGCGACAATCGTACCGGTGTCAGGGGCGACGATCGATAGCACCAAGACCGTACTCACCTGGAAGGGCGATACGGTGACGTCGCTCGCCCGGCAGAATCGCGGCGTGGTCGAGTGGGAGCTGGACTCGATCCATCGTCTCGCCGTCGGCGACTCCGGCCTGCTGAGCCTCCGGTCCTGTACGACCCAGAACGCGTGCGGGACAACCACGCGCTGGGCGGTCCTCGTCAACGATTCGACTCCCGTGCTGGGCTTCACCGGCATGCCGCTCGAGGCCGTGAACGGAGGCTTTGCGTCGTCCTTCGGGCCCGGGGTGGGGGTAGTGGGCGCCGAGGTCACGACCGGCTTCAGCACGATTCCGTATTTCTCGATGGGCAGTGCCCGGGGCACCGGCCTCGTCTATTCCACCCGGACGTCCTACCCGCGCGCGCTGGTCAACGTCGACCTCGAGCTGCCCTGGCCGGCAGGGACGCCAAGTCAGATCAAGCTCATTCTGAAGGATGGCGTGACCGGACTCGATTCGGTCACCCTGAGTTCGCCGACCTGTGCGACCGGGGCGGTCAAGAAGTGCCGGGCCACGCTCCAGGGCGACTTTTCGGGGAGCACGTTCAGCAGTCCCACCGGGAAGTGGCTCACGGTCGAGGCCCGGGTGACCTCGGGTGCCACCACCAAGATCTCGGCGGATTCGGTGGAGATTGTCCTAGTAGACCGCCGGACCACGGCGTACGGCTCCGGCTGGTGGCCCAGCGGAGTCAGCCAGCTCGTGGCGGCGGGTAACGACAGAATCCTCGTGGGGTCTGGAGGAACGGCGACGATCTTCCGGGGCAACGGCGACAGCCTCTATCTCTCGCCCCCCGGCAGCTTTACCACCCTCGTCAAGACGGCGAACGGCTGGGAACTCCGACCGCGTGGGTCCACGGCGAAGGTCAAGTACGACTCCCAAGGCCGCTTGGCTGCCACGGTGGACGCCAATGGGAACCGGGACACCGTGACCTATACCGGCAGCGGCGCGGTCAGCGTCCTCAAGGACCCGAAGGACAAGACGATTACGTTCGCCTACGACGGCAATGGTAAGATCTCCACGATCACCGCGCTGACCAGCGGGGCCGCCCGTGCGACGAAGGTCGTGGTCAACGGTACCACCTACCAGCTCACCTACGATTCATTGAGCTCGCTGCCCGCCAGGCCCTTCACCACGAAGTACACGTACCAGACCTACCCGGGCACCGGCACGGTCGTCCTGACCCGCCGGATCGGGGTGATCACGGACACCACGACCATTGTCTATGACTCCACCTTCAAGCGCCGGCCGATCCAGGCCAAGGCGCCACGGGTGCAGGACGAGACCGGCACCTGGCTCAACCCTACGGTGACTTATATGCCGTATGAGCGGCAGGGATGGGGCTCCTTGCGGTCGCTGGACAGTGTGTACGTGGAGATGGAGGACCCGAAGAGCAACTGGACCCGCTCGCTCATCAACCGGTGGGCCCAGGCGCTCAAGAGCTGGGATGCCCTCGGCACACTTTCCGAGGCCCAGTACGACGCGGACGGCTTTCTCCTCTGGTCGCAGGGCAAGACGGCGGACTCCAGCCGAACGTACGCTGCCTACGATGCATTCAAGCGGGTGGTGAAGACGTACATCATCCGGGCCGCGGGGGATACCCTGCGCGGCGACAGCCTGGTCTATGACGGCAACCACCGGGTCGTGAAGCGGATCGACAATCGGAACAAGGTCGACAGCCTGGACTACGACGCCAACGGAAACCTGATCTATGCAAAGGATGCGCAGGGCAACGTCACGCTGACCTGGTACAAGTCGAACGGCCAGGTGGACTCCGTCCGTCTTCCGGGGTCGTCGAAATCCCGCCACATGACCTACGAGACGACCTGGGGAAACCCCTGGCAGACCATCGATGAGTCCGGCCAAGTGGTCAGCCAGGTCCTGTATGACATCATGGGCCGTGACACCACCAATGACAGCAAGATTCCGGTCAAGTCCACCGGCACCGCCGTCAAGTATCAGTGGCGCCGGGGCCGACAGGTCTATACAACGGCCAACGAGGTGACCACCAGCATGAGTCTGCGCACGGACGACTGCACGGCACCGTGTAACACACCTTCATGGCCGCTGACTACCGACACGCTTCGTGTGCAGCATGTGGGTTTCGTCAAGGACCGCGCGGGGCGTGATTCCCTGCGTCTCACGATCCACACGACCGACACAACGGCGACGATGTACGTGTACGATCGGCTGAGCCGCCTCCTGAGCCGTAGACCCTGGACCGACTCCATGGCTGTCAAGGATTCAATGGTTTACGACAAGGCCGGAAACCTCAAGAAGTCCATCACTCGCCGAGGCTACACCATCGAGACCTGGTACGATTCCCGGAACCGGGACACTCTGACAACGATTCCCACCGTGGGCGACCGGAAGACGAAGTACACCGGTCCCCTGGATCAGGTCACCAGGATCTGGTGGGCGAGTCAGGTGGACTCGATCGGCAAGGTCCTTGGGGCGGTAGCCTGGACCTACGACCAGCGTGGGCGGCTCAAGACGGATACGACCAAGAGCGGCAGCATCGCAAGGCCTACGAGCTACACCTACGATACCTGGGAGCGCCCGGCCACCGTAACGGACGCGCTCGGGACCTGGACGACGAAGTATGAGACTCTCCGCGGCATGGCGGATTCGCTCCTCACCCCGTGGGCGGATACGGTCTCCTATGCCTTCGATGGCCGGGGCCGGCCGGCGGTCGTGCGCATTGCCTCGCCGTCAGGGGCCGCGCACACCAATCTGAGCTACGCGCTGACCGGCGAGCTGGACGAGCGCCACACCACAATCTCCGGCTACACCCTCGGGCGCTACGAGCGCGCGTCCGACCCCACCGGGCCCGATACCATGCCGGGGCCGGCGCTGAGTAACCTGTGGACCGGCCGGAACAATGCGAGCGGGCTGGACAGCCTGCAGGACAGCACGGTGTATGACGGCTGGCGCCGGGTCATCAGCTGGGTACAACACCAGAACAGCAGCCATTTCCCGGTGGACAGCCTCACCTTCTCCTTCGACAAGAATGGCAATATCAGAACCCCAGGAGGGACTGAATTCTACCACACCGTGACCTCTCGGCTTCTGCAACGGAAAACAAGTGGCTACACGCATTGGTTCACCTACGACCGCGACGGGAATCTGACGAAGGACTCGTCCGTGGTGGAGGTCAGAACCTACGATTATGACGCCCTGAACCGGCTCCGGAGTGTGCGCCGGAACGGTACCCTCATCGTCCGATACGGGTACGACGTCCTCGGCCGCCGCATCGCCAAGCGGGTCTACAGCTCCGCGACGGGGGGGACGGTGGGGTATACGCGGTACGTGTACCACGGAGACCACGTGGCCTTCGAGACGGACTCGGCGGGCTCGACCATCGGGTGGCGCTACACCTGGGGCCTGGGCACCGATGACCTGCTGGCGCTCCGGGATGCCGCCGGGAACCACTACTACACCGCCCAGGACAAACTGGGGAGCGTCCGGACTCTGACTCAGCGGAACGGGACCTGGAAGTACGCCGTCAGCTACGACCCATATGGAAACCAGGAAACCCAGTCCGGGACGGATCCGGGGCTCCGGTACCGGTGGACCGGGCGGGAATACGACGCGGAGACGGGCTGGTATTTCCATCGGGCCCGGTACTACAGCCCCGACATGCTCCGGTTTGTGCAGGAGGATCCGATCGGGTATGGTGGTGGTGCCAACGTCTACTCTTACGTGGGCGGACAGGTGTTGGATGCGAGGGATCCCTCTGGGATGAATATGGACTATGAATCAGGGTGGACAGCAAACTGCGGGAATTTGTTCTGCATGAATCGTGACGGCACCATTGGAGGGTCAGGACAAGGGTCGTTGGGGGAAAGACTAGGCGGCGCCCTCACGACATGGGCGGATCTCAATGAAGCCGCGCTAGATGCTTGGGCTGAACATAAAGCCGAACGTAGGCAAGAACGGGAGGAACAAGAGAAGGCGAATGCTTCGGACCCAGAGCCTTACATTTTCTCACCGGGCGAACGGATAATCCTATCGGCATATTACAACAGGCTTACACGTGGTGAAGATGAGTATAAAGAATGGACAGAGAACGTTGTGTACAGGACAATCATAAGGGGCAGGGCCATTTTTGGATTAGTTCCGCATTATAATTCGGTCAGTATTGGCCCAACGTTCTTCCAACTACGGATTGATCCGAATCAAGGGCACTACCCTAGTAATCCCTACAGAACAGCGCGGGGCGCTCTTAGGTACTCAGGGGTGATGATTAACCAAGGAAACTTGTATTCTATAACCGCAGCAGTTAATACACGTGTGGGAACGGTGACTATTAGAGTCGGAGAGCTTCTCGAGGGCGGCCATGATATCCCCGAAGGATCTTGACCCAGCTGAGGCTACGAAATGGACATATTGTGGAGACTCACTATCATGATGCTTCGGATGGTGCCTGTTTCGCCTGCCTTTGCTCACAGCGGCGATTTTGTGCCGATATATACTGTCGATGACGGAGACCCTCCCGAGATCGAAACGCTTATCCGTTGCGTGGGCTACGAACTCGATTCGAAATTCGTGGTTGCGTGCCGACCCCCCTCTCAGGTTGAGGGACTCTTTAACCGAATGTCAGTGGAGAGCTTGAATGCCGTATTGGACGAGCGACACAGGTTAAACCCCGATGCATCTCAAATCCTGGTCATCGCAGGGTCAGACTCCCTTCTGGTTCCGCTCGACACGATTCTGCAGTGGCGTTGGAAGTTTTCGTTCGAGAAGTCCGACATCAGTTTTCAAGGCCCTGGCCCGGGAGATTCTCCTGACATTCTGGGAATACTCTATCTGGGGGAGTCCGCCACGATAGATGCGGGAAGGCAGGTAGAGTCGCTCCCGCAGAGTTGGCCCGGGACGACACGCTCAGCCGGAGGGGGGTCCGTATTTCTATGGGCCCCTTTCCTAATGCGACTTGCTGCATTCTCGCTTACCAAAAGTGCCCCGTCTTTCACCTCCTGGCGTCTGGCGAGGGCGCCGGACCCGGGGTTTCTCCGCCTCTTCCGCTGATGTCGAGGTCAAGACCTTCACGCCGTCGCCGTTGATGACGAGCAGCCGGCAGACGGCTTCGGCGGGAACAACGCCGAGGTTTGTTGCTCGAGATCGGAGAGCCGGCTGATCTTCCAGTGGCACCGTGATGAGTCTGACCTTCCGCCGAAGTGGGCCATGTCAGGATCGGAGCCTGTATGTCTACGTCGGAGGGCAGGTGTTGGATTCGCGGCCAGAATATCCTCTACCTTCATTTGTGATTTTTTTTTGAAGCATGTCGGGCACGGTTCTTGGGGCAGGACTCGACTCCAGCCCCTGACCGGGCCTATTCCAAGGGCACCCGGGTGCCTTGTTCAAGGGGGGGGCCTATGGCGGAACCTTTGGCTGAACGGGGGACCATTGTAGACTCCAGGCGACCACAGATTGTGGCACAAGTCCTTCACCCAGAGGGCTCTAGTGGTCTGGAGAGTCCCTTGTTTCCTCACCTTCGTGGACTCAAAATCCACCGGGGGCAACCCCATGCGAGTTCGACTCTCGCCTCGGGCATGAACACCCAGGGAACAGGGAAGCGGCAACAGGGAAGAGGAATCGGGTGCGGCTGCCGCACTTCGTTCTCTCTTCCCTTTTGTTCCGGCACATGCACTGGATTGCAGAAGGAATTACCTGACCGGCCGCGCGAACTGCGAAGGCTGAGTCAGTCGTCCCGCGGGGTCTGGCATGTCTATCCCACGTCGATACCACGGGTTATGCGCGGGAAGGCCGGCTGGCACGGTGGATGCGCACCATAACCGACCATCGCCTTGCCGAGTTCTTCTCCGGGGGCCCCGTGGCCAATGCCCACCACGATCCGATGTCGCATGAAGTCGACCGGCTGCTCGCGCAGCTGGGCGATTCGCGTGATCCCGGCGCCGACGACATGATCTTCGCGACCCCGGCGCCTCGCCGGCTCTCGACGCCCAAAGTCGGGGGCGGCGGACACCGTGGCGCGGTTGCCGGAACCGCCCCCGCCCGTTCCGAGCGCTGGCTGCTGGCGCTTCGCGTCGTGCTCGCCTGCACGCTGGCCATCGCGATGACGCAGTGGCCCTACGCCCGCGCCTGCGGCTGGCCGCTGGCCGGATATCTGGCGGCCGTGCTGTCGGTGATCGTGGCCGGTACCTGGGCGGCCACCGCCTCGTGGGCCCAACGCATCTGGTGGACTCACGTGCTCGCGCTCCTGGTGATCCTGGCCGGACTCGCCATGACGGCGGAGCGGGTGCTTCCCAGGGTCGGGTACGCCGCCGTCTTCGCCTCCTGGAGTTGCCCCGCCCGGCGCTAGCCGGCGTTCTCCATTGCTTCACGGGCTTCCGCGCATCATGTTCCATCTCCCATGACCAAGGAACGGCTCGAAGCCTTCAGTGACGGCGTCATCGCCATCATCATCACCATCATGGTGCTGGAACTGCACATTCCCCACGGGGCGGCCTGGGCGGACTTCCGGGAGTCCTGGCCCAGCCTCTTCATCTATGTCCTGAGCTTCGTCTTCCTCGGCATCTACTGGAACAACCATCATCACATGCTCCGGATCACCGAGCGGGTGAACGGCCCGATCCTGTGGAGCAACCTGCACCTGCTGTTCTGGCTTTCGCTGGTGCCGTTCGTGACGACCTGGATGGGGGAGAGTCATTTCGCAAGTCCTGCCGATGGCGGCATACGGGGTAGTGCTGCTCTGCGCGGCGATCTCCTACCCCATCCTCCAGACCGCGATCATCCGGAATGACCAGGGGCCGGATTCCCGGCTGGCGCGGGCGGTCAGGGGGGACGTGAAGGGGAAGCTATCACTCGGGCTCTACGTAGTGGCGATCCCCCTTGCGTTCGTGCATCACGCGATCGCGGGCGGGATCTACATTGCCGTAGCGCTGATATGGCTGGTGCCGGATCGGCGGATCGAGGCGGTTGCGACGGAGAGGTAGTCGGGGATCGGGGATCGGGGATCGGGTATCGGGTATCGGGTATCGGGTATCGGGAAGGAAAGTTTATCGTCCGCCTGTCCGCCTGTCCGCCTGTCCGCCTGTCCGCCTGTCCGCCTGTCCGCCTGTCCGCCTGTCCGCCTGTCCGCCTGTCCGGCTGTCCGCCCTACTTCGGCTCCACCGCCACGAAGGTTCCCTCGATCCTGAGCCGCCCCGTCTCCGGCTCCCCCTCGGTGACGGTCCATCCATCCAGCATGAACGAGCCCGTGAGCTTCCCGCTTTCCAGGGATGTGAACACGAGAGTCCCCGAGTCGGGAACCAGCGTGTGACCGATCGTGTCCACCTTGGCGAACCAGCCGCCGGCGAAGTGGCGTCCCTCGAGTTCCCCGTTCATGAGCGCGGGGGAGAGGGCGATCACGGGCCAGGCGCCGACTTCCGGCGGGCCGTCGTGGCTGGCCAAGATCAGGCACTGGCCGCCGGTGCCCTCGAACTTCCCCAGTATCAGGATCAGGTCGCCGTCGCGCTCGACGCCCCAGACGGCGTGCCCCTCGACCGACTCCCCGCCGATACTGGCGGAGAACGACGAGCCTTCGGCCGCCGCCAGTTCCATCGGGTCGCACCCGAAACGGAGTTCCAGGGTATTGTCGAGCAACTCGGTGTCGGTCCCGGACAGCGTCGGGGAGGCGTCCTGGGCGCGGATGGGCGCGGCCGCGCTCACGAGAAGGACCGTCACGGCGAGAGTGCGGCTCAACATGGGAACTCCCCTGTTCGAGTATGCGTGCGACTGCCTGTTGCCTACCGCGTGTCCTTCGCTATCCTCGCCAGCGCCACCGCCACCCGCTTCGCCTGCAAAGGCAGTGTCGTGAGGTCGGCTGTTTCCTCCACGGTGTGGCCGCCTCGTCCGAGGAGCCCCATGCCGTCCACCGCCATGTCGACGTAATCCGCGGCGAAGGAGACGTCAGCCGCGCCGGCCCGGGCCGGGTCGACCGCGGTGACGGGACCGGCGCCGAGGTCCCGGCTGGCCTGGTCGATCATCGCCAGCAGCCGGCGGTTGCCGTCGGTCGGGGCCATGGGAGGATAGCCCTCGCCGAACTCGATCGTGGCCCCCGTCCGCGGGTAATGTCGCGCGACGATGGCCTGCATCCTCGCCCGGGCGCGGGCAAGCTGGGCGGGAGCCAGCGTCCGGATGTCGCCGGTGACGACGGTGCTCTCCGCGACGACGTTGCTCTTGCCGAACGCGGTGCCGCGCTGGGTGACCGGATCGAGCTGTGATGGTGGTGCCGCCGACAATCACGCCGGGGTTGAACGTGAGGTTGGGTTCGCCGGCGAGGGAGTCACGGAACGCCGACAGGATCCTGGCGGCCTCGAAGATGGCCCCGCTTCCGACTTCGGGCTGGAAGATCTGTGAGCTGTGGTACGGTGTCCCCGAGGTCCTGAGCGTCCAGCCGGCCACGCCCCGGCGCCCGATGACGGCGGTGCGCGGGTCGTCGTCACCATCCTCGAACCCGATGGCAACGTCGGCCCATTTCGCGGCATTGACCAGGTCCGCCCGCGCGAGGGAGAGCGGCTCGCCGCTGTCCTCTTCATCGCCCATGAGCACCACGGTGACCTGGATGCGATCCAGCAGCTTCGCGTCCTGCAGTGCCCGCAGCGCGAGCAGCATGACGACGTTGCCGCCCTTCATGTCCGTGGTGCCCGGGCCGCGGGCGCTGTCCGCCCCCAGGCGCTCGAACCGCTGGAACGGCGAGTCGGGTTCGAAGACGGTGTCGAGGTGCCCGATGAAGAGAACCTTCGGTCCACGGCCGTCTCCCGTGCGTGTCGCCACCAGGTGACCGGCCCGTCCCCATCGCGCGCCGTCCTTCCATTCCGTCGCGAACCCCAGCGAATCGAAGGCCGACTGGAACACGGCGCCGACCTTGCGCACGCCGTCCTGGTTCATGGTTCCGCTGTTGATGTTGACGACCCGTTCCAGCAGCGCCAGCGACGCCGGAACGCCGGCATCGACGGACGCCGTGATGCGCTGCTCTACGGGTGACAGGGACTGCGCCTGGAGGGACGGTGCGGCGGCGAGGAACGCGATAACGAAGAGGCAGCGGTGCAAGAGCAGGTCCGGGGATGAGTGAGTGGTGATTAGTGAATAGTGCTTTACGGTGAGGCCGGCGCGAGAGGAACTACCTTCCGAAACACTACTCACTACTCACTACTCACTACTCACTGCCGTCATCCCGCCTTCTTCTTCGCGGCCTTCTTCTTCGCCGGCTTCTCTTCAGCATCCTCGCCGGCTCCCTCGCCCTTCTTCGCGAGGCTGGCCTTGAGGGCGGCCATGAGGTCGATGATCTTGGCCTGCGGTTCCTCGGCGGGCGCGGCGGTGATCTCCTCGCCCTCCACCTTGCCCTGGATCGCTTCCATGACGCGGTCGCGCACGGTGTCCTTGTAACGCTCCGGGTGGAACTCGTCGGTGGCGGTCTGCTCGATGAGCTGCTTGGCGAGTTCGAGCTCGGTCGGCTTGACCTCGCCCTCCTCCAGCGGGACCTCGGTGGCGGGGCGCATCTCGTCGGCGTAGTGCAACTGCTCGAGCACCAGCATGCCGTTCTTCGGACGGATGAGGATGAGGTACTGCCGCCCGCGGGCCGCGTACTGGCCCACCGCCGCGCGGCCGGTTTCCTCCAGCGCCTTCGCCAGCAGCCGGTAGGCCCGGTCGCCGCCCTTGTCGGGCCCCAGATAGTAGGTCTTGTCGAGATAGAGCCGCTCGACCTCCTCGAGCGGGACGAACTCGCTGACATCGATGCTGTTGGTGGCCTTTTCGTCCAGGGTCTTCAGCTCTTCGGGCGTGAAGGTGACGTACTGACCCTTGGCGAACTCGTAGCCCTTGACCATGTCGTCACGGCTGACGACCTGGTCGTCATTGGTGCAGATGTACTGCTGCTTGAGCCGCGAGCTGCACTCCTTGTGCAGCCAGTTGAACGAGATGCTGGCCGAGGACTCCGAGGAGGAGTACAGCTTGACCGGCACCGAGACCAGGCCGAAGGAGATGTTGGCCGCGGCGATGGGACGTGCGCTCATGGACTGTACAGTATGATATTGCCGGTATGCCCGCAACCGGACCCGACCCCCTCAAGCGTTACCGGGAGAAACGCACCCCCAGCCGCACACCGGAGCCCGCCGGCAAGGCCATCCGGCCGGGCGGCCAGCGCTTCGTCATCCAGCAGCACGCCGCCCGCCGGCTGCACTACGACCTCCGGCTGGAGATGGACGGGGTGCTCAAGTCGTGGGCGGTCCCGAAGGGGCCCAGCCTGGACCCGAAGGAGAAGCGCCTGGCGGTCCATGTGGAGGACCACCCGCTCGACTACGGCGACTTCGAGGGCCTGATCCCGGAGGGAAATTATGGCGCGGGCGCGGTGATCCTCTGGGACCGCGGGGTGTGGCTCCCGCTCGAGGACATCGAGGAGGGATGGAAGAAGGGCAAGCTGCTGTTCGAGCTGCGGGGCTACAAGATGCGCGGCATCTGGACGCTGGTGAAGCTCAAGAAGGGCGAGAACGAGTGGCTCCTGATACGGGAGAAAGCCGAGGGGACCGAACAGGACGACAGTACGGTGCCGCCGCAGTCCATCCTGTCGGGCCTCACCGTGGAGGAGCTGCGGGACGGCGTGCATCCCGGCGAGGCCCTCCGGCAGGAACTCGATGCCGACGGCGTGACCGACCCCGCGCCCGCTCCCGACGAGGTGAGCCCGATGCTGGCCGAGCAGCGCGACAGCCCCTTCACCCGGAAGGGGTGGCTCTTCGAGCTCAAGCTGGACGGCTACCGGATCCTGGCCGGCCGCCGCGATGGCGAGGTGGTGGTACGCACCCGGAACGGAAACGACGCCGCCACCAACTTTCCCGAAGTCGCGCTCGCCGTGAAGTCGCTGCCGTTCCACGATTTCCTGATGGACGGCGAGGTCGTGGCACTCGGCGCCGATGGCATGCCGAGCTTCGACCGGCTGCAGGAGCGCGCCCGCCTCTCCCGCCCGCGGGACGTCGCGGTCGCCTCGGCGGGCAACCCCGTTACCTATTTCGCCTTCGACCTGCTCTCCCTGGAGGGGCGGGACCTTCGACGCATGCCCCTGCGCGAGCGGAAGGCGCTGCTCCGACGCGTACTCCCGCCGGTCGGGCCGCTCCGGTATGTCGAGGACTTCGAGGAACTGGGGGAGGCCCTGTACGAGAAGGTGACGGCCCTCGGGCTGGAGGGTATCGTCGGGAAGAAGGCCGACAGCCCGTACCACATGGGCCGGAGCGCCGACTGGGTCAAGATCCGGGCTGACCAGAACGGGGACTTCGCGGTGGTCGGGTTCACCGAGCCGAAAGGGAGCCGGGACGGCATTGGTGCCCTCCACCTGGCTGAGCGCCGAGACGGCCGGCTCGTGTACGCGGGACGGGCGGGCAGCGGGCTGGACCCGGCGAGGCTCGGCGAGATCCGGGCCAGCCTCGAGGCCTCGGCCCGGAAGGATCCGCCCTGCGAGGGCGCGCCGAAGCTCAAGGACACGACGTGGGTGGAACCCGAATTCGTGGCGCAGGTCCGCTTCAAGGAGCGGACGAAGGAAGGGCTGCTGCGCCACCCGGTGTTCGAGCGCTTCCGGGATGACAAGGAAATCGCCGAACTGCACGATGAGTCGGAGGGCGAGCCGCCGCCACTGCCCGTCGTGGAGATCCCGCCCATGGACCCCGACCAGGTGCCGCTGTCCAACGTGGACAAGGTCTTCTGGCCGGAGGAGGGCTACACCAAGGGCGACCTCATCGCGTACTACCGCGGCGTGGCCGACTGGGTCCTGCCGTTCCTCAAGGACCGGCTGGTGGTCCTGACGCGATATCCGGACGGGATCGACGGCAAGAGCTTCTTCCAGAAGGACGCGCCGGAGTACATCCCGGAGTGGCTTCGCACCGAGCGGATGTGGAGCGAACACGCCGAGCGCGAGATCGACTACTTCGTCTGTGACGACATCGCGTCGCTCATCTACCTCGCCAACAGCGCGGCGATTCCGCTGCATGTCTGGGGTAGCCGGATCAGCACGCTCGAGCGGCCCGACTGGTGCATCCTGGACCTGGACCCGAAGGAGGCGCCCTTCGGGGATGTCGTGGCCATCGCGAACGAACTGCACGCCCTCTGCGAGCGGTGCGCGCTGCCCAACTACATCAAGACCAGCGGCTCGAGCGGCCTGCACGTCCTGGTGCCGGTTGGCCGCCAGTTCACGTTCGAGCAGACCCGCGCCCTCGGCGAGGTGCTGGCCCGGGCGATCGTGAAGCGCCTGCCGGAAATTGCGACCATTACCCGCCAGGTCTCCCGCCGGAAGGGAAAGGTCTACGTGGACTTCCTCCAGAACGGCCACGGGCGGCTCCTGGTGGCCCCCTACAGCGTCCGACCGCTCCCCGGCGCCCCGGTCTCAACGCCGCTGACCTGGGACGAAGTCAACCCCGACCTTTCGATTGCCGCATTCACGATAGAAACCATGCCCGAACGCCTGACCGGTATGAAGGAAGACCCTCTGCTCCCGGTGCTGGACGAGGTGCCGGATCTGGTACGCGCCCTGGAGCTGCTTCAGAAGGAGTTCTAGCCCGCCTTGCTCGCTCGTCCCTCCGCGGCCCCCGTACGCGTCCAACGGCCAGATCGCGAGCATGCCACCGCTCACTGACGTCCGCTCCGGGACGATCGAGCTTCGGCGACACCCGACATCCCGTCCGTCCTATTCACGTCCGCCCTCTTCCCGTCCGCCCTGTTCCCGCCTGTCCCCGACCGCCCGGCGGGGCGGTGTTGGGAGGGGCAGGGTCCGGCGTCTCCCAGGCATCCCGCCCCCGGAGCCCTGTGACCGATGCCCCGCCTTGAAGGTCTTTCTCACGTGGACACCAGCGACGGCGACCTCGTACGCCGCGTGCTGGCAGGGGAGGTCGAGGCCTATCGGCACCTGGTGGCGCGCTACCGGGTGCGCTACGGCCGGTACGCCACGCACATGATCGGGAACCCGGAGGACGCTGAGGAGGCCCTGCAGGACGCCCTCGTCCGGGCCTACCGGGCGCTCCCCCGCTGCGAGAACCCGGACCGGTTCGGGGCGTGGTTCTTCCGCATCCTGGCCAACCGCTGCCGGACGCGGCGCCGACGGCGGATCCGGACCGACCAGGTCGAAGGTTCGGACCTCCCGCCTGACGTCCCCGGGCTGGCCCCGGACCAGGCGGAGTCCTTCGCGTGGCGCGAGGCGATCGGTGACGCGCTCGATCGTGTGCCCCCGGCGCACCGGCAGGCGTTCCTGCTCCGGCACGTGGAAGGGATGAACTATGAGGAGATGGCGGAGTTGACCGGCGCCGGCGTGTCCGCGCTCAAGATGCGCGTGATGCGGGCCTGCGAGCGGCTGCGCGAACTGCTGGCGGGGGAAATGTCATGAGCGCTGCGGACGACCAGGACACCCTGAAACGTGCGATCGAGGCGCTGCGGCAGCCGGTGGAGCTCAATCCCGGGCTCGATCACCGCGTCATGTCGCAGGTCCGGGCGCATCGACCCACCGCGCGCCTGGCCTGGCTTCCTCCGGCCTTCCTGCGCCTGGCGGCGGCCGTCGTGCTGCTCCTCGGCGGCTGGCTGCTGCTGCGATCGATTTCCACGCCAGGTACGACGCCGGGCACGACCGCCGTGCATTTCGAACTTCGCGCTCCCGAGGCGGCGCGGGTGGCGCTGGTGGGGGACTTCAATGACTGGGACCCGGCCGGCACACCGCTCCGCGAGGAGAGCGATGGCCGCTGGGTGCTGGTGGTGCCCCTGCCGCCCGGCCGCTACCACTACACGTTCGTGGTCGACGGCAGCCGCTGGGTAGGCGATCCCTCGGAGCCAGCCGCCCTCGACGACTACGGCACGCCCACCTCCGTCATCACGGTCGCGCGCAGCTCATGAAAGGGCTCCCCTTCGTTCTCCTCCTCTTCGCCACTGCCTCCGCGCACGCCCAGGAGGCCCGACTCGAGGGCAAGCTGTCTCCCACGCTGGCCCGGGCGATCGACGCGATGGTGGATTCGGCGCGGGAAGAGGCGCTGCCCACGCGGCCTCTCCTGCTCAAGACGCTGGAAGGGGTGAGCAAGGGCGCACCGGAGCCCCGCATCATCGTCGTAGTGGGGCAGGTACTTGCCTCGCTCCGTGCGTCGCGCGCAGTGCTGGGTCCGGACAGCCCGGAGGCCGATGTGACCGCGGGAGCAGCGGCACTGCGGGCTGGTGTGAGTGTGCCCGCCCTGGGGCGGCTTCGCGATACCCGCCCGCCCGGGGCGCTCGTGGTGCCGCTGGGTATCCTCACTGACCTCGTATCGGGCGGCATGTCGCCCGGTGCGGCCGAGCAGCGCGTGATCGATCTCGCCCGGACAGGGGCGAGCGATGCCGATTTCGTCTCGATGGGTCGCGAGTTTGCGGACTCGCCAGCGGGGCCGCGGCCATGATACGGCGCGTCATGATCCTCGGCTTCTCGCTGGCAGTGGCACCGGCGGCCGGCGCGCAGGTCACCGGCTGGATGGATGTCGGTGTGGGGCAGGGAAGCAGCGGAGCGGTCAGCGATCGGGGCGTGGTCTCCCTCGCGCCTTCACTTGCGTTTCGCCGCGCGGCGTGGGACCTCCAGGCCCACGCGCGCTGGGCCGACTGGGCCGGCCCGTTCTGGGGAGGCGGTGCGGGATTCTCCGCGCGCTACCGGATACCGCTCGGCAGCGGCATCCGTATGGTACCGGGCCTCCGTGGGTCGTGGGAGCGGGCCCCGACCCGCACCAGCGGGGGGTCCGCGCTGCTCGGCCTTGGGCTGGAAGGTGACGCGGGTGACATCGCCTGGTCCGCCGACGTTCGGGGTGGCGCCGGGACGGATGGCACCGTGGCCTTTCCTGTCGGCCGCGTCGAGGGCGCCGCCAGCCGGCGCTTCGGCTCGCTGTCCTTCGGCCTTGGCGTGGTCTGGACGACGATCACCGGCGGGCGGGCGGCGGGATCGAGGCCGCGCCTGCCGGGCACCATCGACCAGGTGGCGCCCGACACCTCCACCCGGGGCTTTCCTGGCGACTTCGCCGACGCCCTCATCTCCGCCGACTGGCACGGCCGGCTTTTCGATGTGGGCACCGGGCTGGGGCGGCGTTTCGGGCGCGATGCCGGCGCCATGTCATGGCAGGCACACGCGACGTGGTGGATCCAGCCGGGGGTCGGCATCGTCGGGTCGATCGGACGCTACCCTGCGGACCTCATCTCCGGACGCCCGAGTGGCGACTACCACACGCTGGGCCTGCGGCTGGCCCTGCCGGGTAAGGTTGCCACCGACGCGGGGCCCGGGTCCCGCGTGCGGCCCTCACGCGGGGGCCTCGCGTTCACCGCGGCGCGTCTTCCCGACGACCAGGTGCTGCTCCGGGTTCGCCTTCCGGGCGCGGACCGGGTGCGGATAATGGGGGACTTCACCGCGTGGCGGATCGTCGATCTCATGCCTGGTCCGTCGGGGACCTGGACTGCACGCCTCCGGATCCCACCCGGCCGGCACGAGGTGAACATCCAGGTGGACGACGGTCCCTGGGACGTTCCGCCGGGACTGCCCGCCGTGGATGATGGTTTCGGCGGTGCGGCAGGCGTCTTCATGACGGAGTAACCGCCCGCCCGCATGGGCGAAAGTGGTTGGGGGCGCCGCTTTGCGGCGTTTTCTTTTCCGGTGAGCGGCGTTAGCTTGTGCCGTCCCGAGGTGCCATCCATCCGCTCCCCAGCTGCCGGCCTGTCCCCATGTCCCTTGCCAGCCGTATCGTGTTCGGAACCCCCGAGAGCCACAAGACTCCTTTCCTCGCCCTCGCCGTCACCGAGGGCGAGTTGCCGAAGGCCTTCACCGCACTGGACAAGGCGGCGGACGGTTCCCTGACGCGGCTGCTTGGATCGCGTGACTTCCGGGGTCGGAAGGACGACGTTGCCATTCTCTATCCGCCCGGTCCTGCCGAGCGGATTCTGGTTGTGGGGATGGGCAAGGTGGAGGAAGTGGACGTCGCCCGACTCCGGACCGCCGCCAGTGTCGCGTCCCGCCGTGCGGCAAAGGCCGGTGTCGCGGAGGCGGTGTTCTGTCCGGATCCGGCACTGCTGGAGCAGGTCGGCCCGATGCGCGCCGGACAGGCCATGGCCGAGGGGCTGGCGCAGGGCGCGTGGGCGTACGACGCGCTCAAGCAGCCACCCGAGGAGAAGCCGGTGGACCTCGAGAGGTTCGCGGTCCTGGTCCCGAAGGGGAACAAGAAGGTGGAGGCCGGGCTCGAGCGCGGGGCCGCCATCGGCGAGGGCCACGTGTTCGCGCGGGGGCTGCAGATGCTGCCCGGCAACATGTGCACGCCGGCTTTCCTGGCGGACACGGCCAGGGACCTGGCAAAGCGGCACGGATTCAAGGTCACGGTGCTGGATCGTGATGCCATGAAGAAGGAGGGGATGGGGGCGCTGCTGGCCGTGGCGCAGGGGAGTGCCAACGAGCCGCGGTTCATCGCGCTGGAATACAGGGGCGCAAAGGGCGCGCCGGTCGTCCTGGTGGGGAAGGGTGTCACCTTCGACACAGGCGGCATCTCCATCAAGCCGGCGCCGAACATGGAGGAGATGAAGTTCGACATGTCCGGCGCCGCCGCCGTGCTTGGCACGTTCGAGGCGCTGGGCCGGCTCAAGCCGAAGGTGCACGTGATCGGCCTCGTGCCGTCGGCCGAGAACATGCCATCCGCCACGGCCTACAAGCCGGGTGACGTCGTCCGGGCGCATTCGGGCAAGACCATCGAGGTGGTCAACACGGATGCCGAGGGGCGCCTCCTCCTCGCGGATGCGCTCTCGTGGGCCAGCCGGTACAAGCCTGCCTGCGTGCTGGACGCCGCGACGCTCACCGGCGCGGTGGTGATCGCGCTCGGTCACTCGGCCATCGGCGTCATGGGGACGGACCAGTCGGTCGTGGACCAGGTGCTGGCCGCGGGGGAGCGCGCGGGAGAGCGGGCCTGGCAACTGCCCCTGTGGGACGACTACCGCGAACTCATCAAGTCCGACATTGCCGACATCAAGAACAGCGGCGGCCGGCCGGCCGGCACCATCACGGCCGGGTGGTTCCTGCGCGAGTTCGTGGGAGACATGCCGTGGGCGCACCTGGATATCGCCGGCACGGCGTATTCCGACCGGGAACGCGGCGGCATGGTCAAGGGGCCCACGGCGAGCGGTGTCCGCCTGTTCACCGAATTTGTCCTCGCGCGCCAGGGCTGATCGCGCGCGGGGCCCCGGCCTCGCCCTTCTGCTGCTCGGCCTGGCCGCGTCGTCCGCCGGCGCGCAGGTCGTCGATTCACTTCCCGCCGATTCCATCCCCGCCGACACGGTCGACCGCACGGCACTCTTTCTCGAGGCGCAGAAAGCCGAGACGATGGTCCTGCCGGTGCTGCCGCAATCCGGCATCGAGGGTCCTCGCGCGCCACTTTCCCGCATCGTCATCAACCGTGATTCCATCGACTGGGCCATGGCCCAGACCGTGGGTGACCTCCTCCAGCGGGTGCCCGGCGTCTACCTGTGGCGCGGCGGCTGGTTCGGCCGGCCGGAGTATCCGGACTATCAGGGGCGGGGGGCCTCGTCGGTCGAGTACGTCGTGGATGGCCTGCCGTTCGTCCCGCTCGGGACGGACACGCTGGCCGTCGACCCATCGCTGTTCGCGCTCTCCCTGATCGAGCGGATCGAGGTGGAGCGGTGGCCCGGCTTCCTGCGTGTACACCTCTTTACCAGGCAGAATGACCGCCGTGCGGCGCGCTCGTGGGTGGGCGTGGCGAGCGGTGACCGGAGCATCACCCGGTACTCCGGCGGGCTTGAACGCCGGTTCGAGCACGGGCTCGGCTTTGCCATCGCGGGCGACTACTTCGACGCGCCTACCGGGAGCGGCTTCAGCAGCGGCTCCACCGTGACCAACTACTGGCTGCAGGGGAGCTGGGTGCCATCGGACGGGTTCGGCGTGCAGGTGCAGAGCCTCCGCCAGCGGCCGGAGCGAAAGGCGTTCGAGCGGGCGGCGGGCGACACCATCGGCCTCCCGCTGGATGGCACCCGGAGCGATAACCAGCTGCGGGTCTCCTGGCGTGCTGCGCCGGCCGCCCCCCGACTCGAACTGCTGGTCGGCCGGAGCCACTGGGATGGTGAGGGCGTGGAGCAGTCCGTCACCCAGGTGGGGGCGATGGCGGACTGGCGCACCCCGCGATTCCATGTGGGCGGGTCCGCCTTTCACCGCTCGCGCTGGACACCCTGGGACGTGCGGGGGCGGGCCGGCCTCGTCGGGGTGGCGGGTTTTACCGTGAGTGGCGAAGTCGGATACCAGCGTCACGACGGAGACCGCACCAGCCAGTGGGTCGGCGCGCGGGCCGGGTTCAACCTCCCGTTCGGGGTCGTGCTGGCGGGCAACGCGCGGATCGGGAAGGTCGTGGCCCAGCCCTCCCTCGTGTCCGACACCAGCCAGACGCTGCGCGACCTGCAGGCACTGGTCGCCTGGGAGAGCGGCCCCCTGGGGCTGGAGGCCGGTCTCAGCCGGACGCACGCCTACCAGGCGCGGCCCTTCACCCCGTACCTCCTGGTTGACTCCCTGCGTCCCGCCGCCGAGACCGACTGGCTCACCGTCCGCGCCCGGATCACGCCGCTCAGCTGGATAACTCTCGAGGGCTGGTACAGCGACCCGCTTGGTGCAACGGTGGACGGCATCCCTCCCACCCACTCCTTCACCACGGCCACCATCCGCTCGAAGTTCCTGCGGAGTTTCCCGAGCGGCATCTTCGACCTCAAGCTCCAGCTTGGCATGGAGGCCTGGGGAACCGGCACCATCGGCACGGCGTCCGGGAGCCCCATCGTCCTGGGAGGGGCCACATACTTCCGGGGCCTGATCGAGATCCAGCTCGGCAGCCTCTCGCTCTACTACGACCGTCTCAACATGTCGGGCGAAAAGCGCGCCTACGTCCCGGAGTACGCATTGCCCAGGTTCGGGAGCGTGTTCGGGGCACGGTGGGAGTTCAGGAACTAGTGACTAGTGACTAGTGACTAGTGACTAGTGGCCGGTGACGTGGGACTGGCGACCGCAGCGTCCATTGAGGGAACGGCGAAGTGCGGTGAGCATCCTGCCGATTTCCCTGGCCATCTCCCGCAGCTGTCCGAGACGCGCTTTGTCCAGATACCCCAACCGCCAGGCGATCTCCAGGTGGGACTCCGCTTCCTTCAATTCTCCATTGGCTATGCCCAGCGCGTTGATGAGTTCGCGTGTGGTCCTCCTCCCCGAACCCTCGGCGATATTCGCCGCCACGGATGCCGTTGACCTCCTGATCTGCCCCACGAGACCAAACCTTTCCTCCGGAGGGAAACCCCGGGTCGCCTGATAGCATGCGACGGCAAAGTCCACGGACCTGTCCCAGACAACGAGATCCCGGAAGTCCCTGACTCGCTTCAGCACCATTGTCGAGGATAGTTCCAACCGGGCAGCGCAGGCGTGGCCTTTTGGTGCGAGTCGTGTCAAATAGTGAATATTGACCAGACCCGCTCTACTCAAGCACTAGTCACTAGTCACCAGTCACTAGTCACTAGTCACCCATCTCCCATTTGCTCCCACCCCCCAAGCCAGCTAACTTCCACGGCTACTTCTGGATGGAGGGATTCTGCCCACCAGCATGACCGGCTTCGGGGCCGGGGAGGCGGAAGTGGCCGGGGGGCGGATCCGGATCGAGATACGGACCGTCAACCACCGGTACTTCAACCTGTCCCTCAAGCTCCCGCAGGACCTGGCTGCCCTCGAGGCGCCGTTCCGGGAGTTCCTGAAGGGGGCCTTCGAGCGGGGCCATATCGCGGTCTCGGGGCGTTGGGCCTCGACACCGGAGACCGGGGTGGCGATGGGCATGGACGTGGAGCGTGCCCGCCCGGTGGTGGCCCGGCTCCGGGAACTGCGGCAGGCGCTGCGGCTGGACGGGGACATCGACCTTTCCCTGGTCCTTCGGCAATCCGAGATGGCCGGGCCGCCGACCGAAGCGCCCGAGGTGTCCTGGGAGGCCGTGGAGCCGGCCGCGCGCGAGGCGGCGGCAGGCTGTCAGGCGATGCGGGAGCGGGAGGGTGCCGCCCTGGCCGGGGAGCTTCGGCTGCGCCTGGACCTGCTGGAGAGCGCGGCCGGGGAAATTGCGCGGCTGGCGCCGGATCGCGTGGTGCGCGAACGGGACCGGCTCCGCACCGCGGTGAGCGAACTGCTGGATGGCGCGAGTCCGGACGAGACCCGGGTGGCACAGGAGATCGCGTTCCTGGCCGACAAGCTGGACATCACCGAGGAACTGGTCCGCTTCGGCGCGCACATCTCGGCGGCACGGGAAGCCCTGGCGGGGAAGGGGCCGGTCGGCAAGCAGCTCGGGTTCCTGGCGCAGGAGATGGGGCGCGAGGTGAACACGATGGGGTCCAAGGCGAACGACGCCGGTATCACCGCCCAGGTGATCGTCATGAAAGGGGAACTGGAAAAATTCCGGGAACAGCTGGAAAACCTGGAGTGAGCCCGTTCCTGGTCGTGCTCTCCTCCCCGTCAGGCGGGGGCAAGACCTCGATCGCCCGGCGACTGCTGGAGGTTCGCAGCGACCTCGGGTACTCGGTCTCCGCCACGACGCGGCCGCGCCGCGAGTACGAGCAGGACGGCCGGGACTACTTCTTCCTGGACCGGGACGCCTTCGAGCGTCGTCGCGACGCGGGAGAGTTCGTGGAGTGGGCCGACTACGGCGGCCACCTCTATGGCACGCTGCGGAGTGAGCTGGACCGGGTGATGGAAAGCGGGCATCACCCGATCCTGGACATCGAGATCCACGGGGCGCGGCAGGTGCGCGAGCAGTATCCCGATGCCGTGCGGATCTTCGTGCTGCCGCCGACGGGCAAGGTACTGGCGCGGCGGTTGCTGTCGCGGAACACCGAGCACCCCGGGACCGTACGCCGCCGACTGGCGCGGGCCGGGGAGGAGCTGGCCGAGGCCATGGCCTACGACTACACGCTCGTGAACGAGGACCTGACGCTGGCCGTCGCCCACGCCGGCGCCATCATCGACGCCGAGGCGTTCCGGACGTCACGGCAGCGGCACCTGGCCGCTTCGCTCGCGCGGCTGCGCGAGGAAGTGGAGACGGAACTGGAGCACCTGCCGGCGTCCTGAACGACGGCGGTTCACCCTGAGGGAGAAGTCATGCACATCTACACGCCCATGGAAGCCGCCGAGGAGGCGGGCAACAAGTATCTCGCGGTTCTGGTTGCCGGCCGGTTTGCCCGGTACCTGAACGAGCTGCCCCACGACCACGCGGCAGAGGAGAAGCTCACCACGACCGCGCTGGACGCGCTCTGCTCCGGCGATCTGTCGTACAAGCTGATCCGGCGGCGGCGCACGGACGCGTGACCTGGGCCGGCCGCCACGTCGTCCTCGGCGTGTCGGGCGGGATCGCGAGCTACAAGAGTTGCCATCTCGCCCGCCGGCTTACGGAGGCCGGGGCGCGCGTGGACGTCATCCTTACCCGTGGGGCCGCCGAGTTCGTGCGGCCCCTCACGTTCGAGGCCCTGACGGGTCGGCCGGTAGCCGATTCCCTCTGGAGCCCCGGGCGCGCCCTCGACCACATCCGCCTCGCCCGCGACCCTGACCTGATTATCGTCGCCCCCGCGACCGCGCACCTCCTGGCGCGCGCGGCCCAGGGCCTGGCCGACGATTTCCTTACGACGCTCCTGCTCGCCCGGACTGCCCCGGTCCTCCTGGCCCCGGCCATGAATGACGACATGTTCGCACACCCCGCCACCCAGGCCAACCTGCGACGGCTTGGGCAGCTGGGCATGGCGGTGGTGGGGCCCGAGGTCGGGGCGCTCGCCGAAGGGCCCTCGGAACGGCCCGGCCGGATGAGCGAGCCCGGGACGATCCTGGCGCACGCGGCGCGGCTCATGACAACGCCGGGGGCCCTGGCGGGCCGGCGGGTGCTGGTCACCGCCGGCCCGACCCGCGAGGCGATGGACCCGGTCCGGATCTTCACCAATCGCTCCAGCGGGCGGATGGGCTATGCGCTGGCTGAGGAAGCCTGGCGGCGTGGCGCCGACGTGGTACTGGTGAGCGGCCCCGTGGAACTGACGCCGCCCGTCGGGGTCGAGCTGGTCCGGGTGGAGACGACGGAGGAGATGGCACACGCGGTGGCGGCCGCGATCGGGTCGGCGGATGTGACGGTCATGGCAGCCGCGCCTGCCGACTACCGGCCGGTCAATCCCGCCGCCGCCAAGCAGCCCCGCGCCGCCGGAGACCTCAGCCTCACGCTCGGCCCCACCCCTGATATCTTGCAGATGACCCGGGACCGGCGGAAAGCGGGCGCGTTCACCGCGGGCTTTGCCCTGGAGACCGGCGGCGGCCTGGAACGGGCCCGGGAGAAGCTCAGGAAGAAGTCGCTCGACCTCATCGTCTTCAATGATGCCCTGGAGCCGGGGGCGGGCTTCGAGGGCGACACGAACCGTGTAACCGTCCTGTTTCCCGACGGGAGCGAGCGCGACCTTCCGCTGCAGTCGAAGCGGGACGTTGCCGGGGTCCTGTTCGACCTTATCGAGGAACGCCTTGACCGATAGCCTGCGACGATACCTCCGCCAGCAGGTGGAACTGGGTGGCGCGGAGCTGGTGCTCCGGGAACCCGGTGCCACCCCCGCGACTCGCGCGGCGGCGTCGCGGGAGGCGGGCCCTGCGGCGAAGGTGGACGGCAGCGCCTGGCGCGAGGGGGCTCCGCCCATTCCGGGCGACGGCATCCGGGTGGAGCCGCCCCCGGCCCTTCCCGCGGCCGTCGCCGCCCTCGACTCGCTCGAGGCACTGGGCAACATGGTGCGGCAGTGCGGTCTCTGTCCCCTGGGCCGCACCCGGACCAACGCGGTGCCCGGCGAGGGCGACCCCGAGGCGGACCTCATGCTCGTGGGCGAGGGGCCCGGCCAGACCGAGGACGAGACCGGGCGGCCGTTCGTGGGCCGCGCCGGCGAGCTGCTCGACCGGATCCTGCTCTCGATCGACCTCCCGCGCGAGTCAGTCTACATCGCGAACATCGTCAAATGCCGCCCTCCCCGGAACCGGAACCCCCTGCCCGAGGAAGCCTCGACCTGCCTGGCGTACCTGCACCGCCAGGTCGCGCTGGTCCGGCCGAAGGTGCTGGTCGCGCTCGGGTCGGTGGCGGCCCGGCACCTCTTGAGCATCAACACCTCGCTCGGCAAGCTCCGGGGCAAGGTTCACCATTACGGGGCCATACCGCTGGTGGTCACCTACCATCCGGCGGCCCTCCTTCGCAACCCGCACTGGAAGAAGCCCACCTGGGATGACGTCCGTATCGCCCGTCAGCTCCTCGAGGCCTGACAGCCTCCCGGGCCGCACGCCCCCCTGGGACAACGCCGCGGAACAGGCGGTCCTCGGGGCGATGATGCTGGACCAGAACGCGGCGCTTCGCGCGGCGGAACTGCTCGACCAGAGCATGTTCTACCACGAGGGGCACCGGCGGCTGTTCCGCGCCATGTCCCGGCTGGTGCAGCAGAGCGTCGTGATCGACCCGGTCACGCTGCGGGACGAGTTGCAGCGCCAGGGCGAGCTGGACCACGCGGGCGGCGTGGAGTACCTGGCCGAGATCATGGACGCCGTCACGTCCACGGCACACCTCGAGGCGCACGCCAAGATCATCCGCGACAAGGCTGTCGTGCGCCGGCTGATCGAGACCGCCACCAATATCATCGGCGAGGCGTACGCACAGCGCAGCACGGCCAACGAGCTGCTGGACGTGGCCGAATCGCGCGTGTTCCAGATTGCGGAGACGCGGCACGAGCAGGGCTTCACCCGGATCAAGGAGATGCTTTCGGATACGATCGAGCGCATCGAAACGCTCCAGAAGAGCGGGAAAACGGTCACGGGCGTCCCGACCGGTTTTGTAGACTTGGATGAAATGACGTCCGGGTTCCAGAAGTCCGAACTGATCATCGTTGCCGCGCGTCCGTCCATGGGCAAGACCGCATTCTGCCTCAACGTGGCCGCGCACGCGGCCATCGAGGCCGACCTCGGTGTCGCCCTCTTCAGCCTCGAAATGTCCAAGGAAAGCCTGGTGCAGCGGCTCCTCGCCTCCGAGGCGCGGGTGGACGGCCAGAAGGTGCGCCGGGGCGGCCTGCGGGACAGCGACTTCACCAACCTCGCGCGCGCCGCGGGCATCCTGCACCGCTGTCCCATCTGGATCGATGACACGCCGGCGCTCACGCTGCTCGAGATGCGATCCAAGGCACGGCGCCTGCGGGCGCAGAATGACATCGGCCTCGTGATCGTGGACTACCTCCAGCTGATGCGGAGCCCGGAGAAGGCGGAGAACCGGGTGCAGGAGATCTCCGAGATCTCCCGGAGCCTCAAGGCGCTCGCGCGGGAGCTCGCGTTGCCCGTGGTCGCGCTCTCCCAGCTGTCCCGCGCGACGGAGCAGCGCGGGGGCGACCGGCGGCCGATCCTCTCCGACCTGCGCGACTCCGGCGCGATCGAGCAGGACGCGGACCTCGTGCTCTTCATTCACCGGCCCGAGATGTACAAGCCCCCTGAGGAGGTCCGGCAGGAAGGCCTTGAGGGGAAGGCAGAGGTGATTATCAGCAAGCAGCGGAACGGGCCCACCGGCACGGTCGAGCTTTTCTTCCACAAGGCGTTCACCCGGTTCGACAACTTCACCGACCGGGCGGAGGAGTGATGGCACGGGCCCGCTCGGTCTACCGGTGCACGGAGTGCGGCCATGACCATCCCAAGTGGGCCGGCCGCTGCGAAGGATGCGGGGCCTGGAACACCGTGGCCGAGGAGCCGCTGGCACTGCAGCCGGCGCGCCGGGCCTCGCGCGGGCGTGAGGGCGCCCCGGTCAACCGGCTGCGGGACATCGCCGAGCCGGCACTCGAGCGGTGGAAGACCGGGTTGGACGAATTCGACTTCGTCCTCGGCGGCGGGATCGTGCCCGGCTCGATGATCCTGGTGGGCGGCGAACCTGGCATCGGCAAGTCCACGCTGCTGCTTCAGACCTCGGCGCGGCTGGAGGCCGCCGGCCGCCGGATGCTCTATGCCAGCGGGGAGGAGTCGCCCGACCAGCTGCGCCTGCGCGGCGCGCGCCTCGCCGAGGACGCGGGCGCCGTGCACGTGATGGGCGAGACCCGTCTCGAGGCCATCCTGGATGCCGCGGCCCAGCTCCCCGCCGACGTGCTCGTGCTCGACTCCATCCAGACCGTCTACACCGAGACGCTCGAGGGCGCCCCCGGCAACGTGGGCCAGGTACGGGAGTGTGCCGCCCGCCTCATGCGCTTCGCCAAGGAGACCGGCACCGCGGTCGTGACAGTCGGGCACGTGACCAAGGGCGGCGGGATCGCGGGTCCGAAGACGCTCGAGCACATCGTGGACACGGTGCTCTACTTCGAGGGCGAGGGCGGTCACGACTACCGCCTGCTCCGCGCCACCAAGAACCGCTTCGGCAGCGTGGACGAGCTCGGCGTGTTCGCGATGGGGCAGCAGGGTCTCGTTCCGGTGGCCAACCCAAGCGCGCTCTTCCTGGGCGCGCGCGCCCCCGGCATCAGCGGCAGCGCCGTCACGGCCCTCATGGAAGGCACCCGCCCGGTGCTGGTGGAGATCCAGGCCCTGGCCGCGCACTCCGGATACGGCACGCCGCAGCGCGTGGCGACCGGGCTCGACCAGAAACGGCTTGCCGTGCTCCTCGCGGTGCTGGAGCGGCGCGCGAACATGTCATTCAGCGCGCTGGACGTCTTCGTGCAGGCCAGCGCGGGCGTGCGCATCACCGAGCCGGGTGCCGATCTTGCCGTGGCCGCGGCCCTGGTGTCCAGCCTGCAGGACCGCGCCGCCCCGGTGGACGCGCTTTTCCTGGGCGAGATCGGCCTGGGTGGTGAGGTGCGGCCGATCGCGGGGCTCGACCGTCGACTCGCCGAGGCGGCGCGCCTCGGATTCCGCCGCGTGTACGTCTCGGACCGGAGCAGTACCCAGACGGGCGGCATCGAACTCATCGGGCTTGGCCGGGTGGACGAGCTGGTGCGGTCGCTTGCCGCGTGACGTCGGGGTGATCATGGTCGCCGGCGGTCGCGGACGGCGTATGGGGGAGGAGATGCCGAAGCAATTCCTCCTGCTCGGTGGCGTACCGGTGCTCCTGCGCGCGCTGCGGCCGTTTGTCGCGCACGCGGACGTGGTGGAGACGGTCGTCGTTCTCCCGTCCGATGCCATCGCGGCACCGCCTTCGTGGCTCGCAGAGCTTCGTGCCGGCACGCTTACCCTGGTACCTGGCGGGGAGGAGCGCGCCGACTCGGTGGCTGCCGGACTCAGCGCGCTCTCCGGTGCCTGTCGCGTGGTGCTGGTGCACGACGGCGCCCGCCCGCTGGTCGATCACGGCACCATCGACCGCGTGATCGATGCGGCGCGGGCCCACGGCGCCGCCATTGCCGCCATCCCCCTCGCCGACACGCTCAAGCGGGTGGACGACCGGAGCGATGGCCGCCGGATTGCGGAGACCGTCTCGCGTCGCGGACTCTGGCGCGCCCAGACCCCGCAGGGATTCCTCCGGGATACGCTGGAGGCGGCGCACGCCGCCCGGGACGATGGCTCCGGCCCCCCCACCGACGATGCCGAACTGGTCGAGCGCCTCGGCCGGCCGGTGCACATCGTGCCGGACTCCCCGCGGAACCTCAAGATCACGTCGCCGGACGACCTCGCCATCGCCGAGGCCCTGCTCGGGGTGGCGACATGATCCTCCCGTTCGTGACGCCGGAGGACGTGACCGCCGCCATTCCCGGGGTGGACCGGCATCTCCGGTCCGGCGGCCTGCTGGGCTACCCCACGGAGACGGTCTACGGGCTCGGCAGCTCCGCTGACGATGCCGGCACCAGCGCGCTCGCCGAACTCAAGGGCCGGCCGAAGGGGAAACCCTTCCTGCTCCTCGTGTCGAGCAGGCGGATGGCGGAGGAGCACGGCCTCGTGTTTACGCCATCGGCCGCGGCGATGGCCGACGTATTCTGGCCCGGGCCTCTCACGCTCGTGCTTCGCGGCGCGGAAGGGAAGCTGCCCGACCGGCTGCGTGGTCCCGAGGGCGGCATCGCGGTGCGGTATACCTCGCATCCCGGGATCGCGCGGATGGTGTCCGAGCTGGGCTACCCGATCACCTCGACCTCGGCGAACCGCCCGGGGGGCCGGCCGGCTCCCGGGGCGACGGCCCTGGCGGAGCTGTTCCGCGAGGCGGTCGACAGCGGACAGCTCCTGGTGCTGGATGGTGGTGCCCTCGGCAACGTTCCTGCATCCACCCTGGTGGACTGCACCGCGCGCATCCCGGCACTCGTCCGCGCGGGGGCCATTCCCCGTGAAGAACTCCGTCGCGCCGTCGGGCGCCTCGCTCCCTGAGGACTGCGCGCATGCACGTGCTCTTCGTCTGCACCGGCAACACCTGCCGCAGCCCGCTCGCCGAAGGCATCATGCGCGCGATGCTGGCCGAACGTGGCATGGTCGGCATTGCCGTGAGCTCGGCGGGTACCAGTGCCCCGGGCGGCGAGCCTGCCTCGGAGGGGTCGTATCTCGTGGCGCTGGAGCAGGGGATCGATCTTTCCACCCACCGCTCGCGCCCGCTGGACCAGGGCCTGGTCGAGTCGGCCGACCTCATCCTGACCATGTCTCCCCATCACGCGGAGGCCGCCCGCGCGCTCGGCGGTGGCGATCGCGTGCACCTGCTCGGCGAGTATGCCGGGCGGAATACGGAGGACGCGGAGGTGCTGGACCCGTTCGGCGCCGACCTGGAGATGTACCGCGAAACCGGGATCGAGCTGCGTGCCCTGATCGAGGACACGCTCGAACGGATGGAGCGGGAGGCGGGACGTGATCAGGGGTAGCACCCGCGTGTTCGCCGTGATTGGCGATCCCGTGGCCCACTCGCTCTCGCCCGTGATGCAGAACGCCGCTTTCCTGGCCCTGGGTCTGGACGCGGTGTATGTCGCCCTTCGTCCTGCCCCTGAGGACGTTCCCTCCCTCATGCGCACCCTGGCCGCCGATGGCGGCGGCGGCAACGTGACCGCCCCGTTCAAGGCGCGGGCCCGTGCGGCGGTCAGTCATGCCTCGGGAAGGGTCGAGCGCACGGGTGCCTGCAACACGTTCTTCGGACGTGGCGGGACGCTCCACGGTGAGAACACCGATGTCACCGGGGTGCTGGGCTCCCTCCACGAGCTTGGGGCTCCCGGGGGCGGATGGCTCGTGCTCGGCACGGGGAGCGCCGCGCGCGCGTCGGCCCTCGCGGCCATCGAGCAGGGGGTGCCGGTCGCGGCCCGGTCGCGGTCGGCGGAGCGCCGGGACGCCTTTCTCTCATGGGTCGAGCAGGAAGGCGGAGCACGGGCGGACGAGGCCGCCTGCCGCGTCGCCATCAATGCCACGCCCCTGGGCCATCGCGATGACGATCCACTGCCCGCAGAGCCCACGTCCCTGTCGGGGGTGGAGGTGGCGCTGGACCTCGTCTATCATCGCGGCGAGACCGCCTGGATCCGTGCCATGCGCCGGGCGGGAGCGCGAGCCTCCGACGGCCGTCTCATGCTGGTCGCGCAGGGCGCCGAGGCGTTCGAGCGGTGGTTTCCCGGCGTGGCGGCGCCGGTGGAGGTCATGCGGGCGGCGGTGCATCGTGCGCTTGGCTGAACTCGCCGGTGTGCTGGCGGGAGCGGAGCGGTGGCTGCTGCCTGCCGAGTGCCTGCTGTGCCAGGAGCCGATCGGGGCGGGGCAGGGCGACCCGCTCGTCTGCGCGCTGTGCCGTTCCCGGTGGGAGCGGCTTCCCGAACCCTCCTGCGAGCGGTGTGGCCAGCCCCGGCTCCTGCCGGAGGTGGGCTGCCGGCTCTGCGCCGACTGGCCCACGGTGCCGGGTCGGGTCCGGAGCGCGGTGTGGCTCGACGGTGGCGCGCGTGACGCGGTGCACCAGGCGAAGTATGAAGGCTGGTGGCGCGTGACGGAATCGATGGCCCGGGTGATGACGGGTTTAACTCCGTTGACCGGGCCAGTATTCCTGGTGCCGGTACCGCTGGGCATCCGGCGCCGTCGCGAGCGCGGCTACAACCAGAGCGCGTGTCTGGCCCACGCACTCGGGCGCCTGCTGGGGCTGCCGGTCCGGGAGGACGTGCTGGCGCGAGCGAGGGAGACGCCGACCCAGACCTCGCTGCCGCCGGAGGCCCGGCTGGCCAACGTGGCGGGCGCCTTCCGGGCAGCCGTGCCTCCCCTCGGGCGGCCGGTCCTGGTGGACGATGTCTGCACCACCGGCGCGACCCTCGTCTCGGCCGCGATGGCGCTGCGTGCGGCTGGTGCGTCCGCGGTCGACGCCGTCACCTTCGCCCGGGCTAGATTGCAGGTGGACCGGAGACACTAGGGCAGGACCTTACCGACACAGGAGAACGGCATGGCCATACGCGTGGGGATCAACGGATTCGGTCGCATCGGGCGCAACGTCTACCGGGCAACGAAGGCCCTCGGGTCGCCCATCGAAATCGTGGCGGTGAATGACCTCACCGACCCGGGGACGCTGGCGCACCTGCTCAAGTACGACTCGGTGCACGGCCGTTTCCCCGGTACCGTCAAGGCCGGCGACGGATCGCTCATGATCGATGACCGCAAGGTCCGGGTGCTCTCGGAGCGTGATCCTGCGAAGCTCCCCTGGAAGTCGCTCGAGGTGGACCTGGTACTGGAGAGCACCGGCCGCTTCACCGACCGTGACAGCGCCGCGAAGCACCTCGACGCCGGGGCCCGGAAGGTGGTCATCAGCGCGCCCGGCAAGAAGGAGGATATCACCATCGTGATGGGCGTCAACCACGGGGAGTATGACCCCGCGAAGCACGACGTCATCTCCAACGCGAGCTGCACGACCAACTGCCTCGTGCCGGTAGTCAAGGTCATCCTGGACAACTTCGGGTTCGTCAACGGGTTCATGACCACGATCCACAGCTACACCAACGACCAGAATATCCTCGACCTGCCCCACAAGGACCTGCGGCGCGCCCGCGCCGCGGCCATGAGCATCATCCCCACCACGACGGGCGCGGCACGCGCGACCTCCCTCGTCATTCCTGAGGTCAAGGGGAAGATCGACGGCGTCTCGCTGCGGGTACCCACGTGCGATGTGTCGCTGGTGGACCTCACCTGCCACGTGGAGAGGAAGACCGATGCCGACGCCGTGAACCAGGCCTTCCGCGATGCCGCTGCCGGACCCTTCAACGGGATCCTGGATGTCTGCGAGGAGCCGCTCGTGTCGGTCGACTACATCGGCAACATGATGTCCAGTACCGTGGACGTGCTCTCCACCCACGTGATCGACGGTACGCTGGTGCATGTCTCGAGCTGGTACGACAACGAGATGGGCTACTCGGCGCGCTGTGTGGACCTCCTCAAGTTCATCGGCAACACCCTGTGAAGCGGAGCCTGCAGTCGCTCCCCGCCTCAACGCTCGAGGGCCAGCGCGCGCTCGTGCGGGTGGACTTCAACACCCCGCTGGCCGACGGGCGCGTGACGGACGACACGCGTATCCGTGCGGCGCTTCCGACCATCAACTACCTGCGCGAACACGGCGCCCGCGTCATCCTGCTCTCCCACCTGGGCCGTCCGAAGGGCAAGGCCGACCCGCAGTTCAGCCTGCATCCCGTCGCGCGGGCGCTCGAGTCGCTCCTCGGCGAGCCGGTAAAGTTTCTCGACGATCCGCTGAGCCCCGAGACGATCGCCGCCACGAAGCGGCTGCCGCGCGGGGCCGTGGCCCTGCTGGAGAACACCCGCTTCCAGACAGGGGAAGAGAAGAACGACCCTGAACTGGCGAAGGCGTTCGCCGCGCTGGGCGATCTGTACGTGAACGATGCGTTCGGGTCGGCCCATCGGGCGCATGCAAGCACCGAGGCCGTGGCCCACCTGCTGAAGCCGGCGGTGTCCGGGTTCCTGATGGAGAAAGAACTCCACTACCTGGGTGAGGCCCTCCGGGACCCGAAGCGTCCATTCGTCGCCGTGCTGGGCGGCGCCAAGATCTCCGGCAAGATCGACCTGGTCGAGGCGCTGTTGCCGAAAGTTGACGGGATCCTGATCGGCGGGGCGATGGCGTGCACCTTCTTCCGGGCGATGGGGATCGAGACCGGCACCTCGCTCGTGGAAGAGGACCGGGTGGAGATGGCCCGCGAGCTGATCGGGAAGGCGGGTGACACGCTCGTCCTGCCCTCCGGCGGCGTGATCGCCGAGAGGCTGGAGAAGGCAGCGAAGACCCGGACCGTCGCCCGGGACAGCATCCCGGCGGGCTGGGCGGTCTTCGACATCGATCCGGAGACCGAGCAGGCCTTCGCGTCACGAATCCGTGGCGCCGGCACCGTCATCTGGAACGGCCCCATGGGCGTGTTCGAAACCCCGCCGTTCGATCATGGCACGCGCGCCGTGGCCACGGCCATGGCGGAGGCGGCCGACGCGGGAGCCGTGACCATCGTCGGCGGAGGCGACTCCGCGGCGGCGGTGGCGGAGGCCGGGTTGTCGGACCGCATGACCCACGTGTCCACCGGCGGAGGGGCATCCCTCGAGTTTCTCGAGGGCAGGACCCTCCCCGGCGTCGCCGCCCTCGACGAGGCCTGACTGATGCGACCCCTGCTCTTTGCCGCTAACTGGAAAATGCACCTCGCGCCCGGAGAAGTCCGCGCGTTTGCGAAAGACTTTCTCGCCCGGGTACAGCCGGTGGATGGCCGGGACATCTGGTTCTTCCCGAGCGCGGTAAGCATCGAGGCCGCGTCGCAGGCCTTCGCCGGCCGCCCCGACATCCGGGTGGGCGCGCAGGACGTGCACTGGGAGCCGAAAGGCGCCTTCACCGGTGCCACCTCCATTCCGCTGGCACAGGGCGCCGGCGCCACCGTGGCGCTGGTGGGGCACTCGGAGCGCCGCCACCTGTTCGGCGAGTCCGAGGCCGACACCGCCAGGAAGGTTCGCGCGCTGCTCGGTGCGGGCATGACCCCGCTGCTCTGCGTGGGCGAGAAGCTGGAGGAGCGTGAGGAGGGCGAGACCGGGAAGGTGGTCGTGCGCCAGCTGGGCACGGCCTGCTCGACCCTCTCGCCGGACGAGATCTCCCGCGTGGTCGTGGCCTACGAGCCGGTCTGGGCCATCGGCACCGGGCGGAACGCCACGCCGGAGGACGCCGCAGCGGTCCATCGGGTGCTCCGGGCCGAACTCACCTCCCGGGGCCACACCGGGCCACGCATCCTCTATGGCGGCAGCGTCAACCAGAAGAACATCGAGGCCCTGCTGGCGGAGGAGGAACTCGACGGCGTGCTGGTGGGCGGGGCGAGCCTGGAGGTGGGGATCTGGGTGGAGGTTGTTGATGGTGAGCAGTGAGTAGTGGGTAGTGAGTAGTGAGTAGTGAGTAGTGAATGGGCGGTGAGTACCTTCCGGGCTGCCGCCGCTGCCTGCCGCCTGCCGCCTGCCGCCTGCCGCCTGCCGCCTGCCGCCTGCCGACCCCTCGACCCCTCGACCCCTCGACCCCTCGACCCCTCGACCCCTCCCGCTTATATTTTCCGGCTAAACCAGAACCCGGGACCCATGTACACTTTTCTGCTCATTCTGCTCATCATCGACGCGATTGTCCTCGCGACCGCGATCCTGCTCCAGGCCGGACAGGGCGGCGGCCTGGCCGCGCTGGGCGGCGGCTCGACCGACATGGTCGTCGGCGGCCGGCAGGCGGTGACCGTCCTGACCCGCGCCACATGGTGGGGCGGGGGGATCTTCCTCTTCCTGTCGCTCCTGATGTCGGTGATGCTGGCCAACCGCAGTGCGGGCACCACGGAACTGCAGCAGCGGCTTCAGCAGGGGACCGGCGCACCCACGCAGACGGCGCCGCTCCCGCTCGACAACACGACCCCGGCGGTGCCACAGGCGCCGGTAACCGGGGCGCCGGACTCCACGAATTGATCATGGCGGCATGCGTACGTCGCGGGGCTGCCGGATGACCGGCCGCCCCGCATTCGTGTTGCTCGAAGACGGCACCTGGTATGCCGGGGAACTGACGTCCCCTGGTGGGCCGGTCTTCGGCGAGGTGGTCTTCACCACCAGCATGAGCGGCTACCAGGAGACGTTCACGGACCCCAGTTACATGGGGCAGATCGTCGTCATGACAGCGCCCATGATCGGCAACTACGGCGTCAATCCGGAGGACATGGAGTCGAAATCGCCCCAGGTCTCGGGCGTCGTCGTCCGGGAACTGGCACGTCGGGCGAGCAACTGGCGTGCAACCCAGGACCTCGGTGAATGGCTGGGCGAGCACGGCATCCCGGTGATCGCGCAGGTCGACACCCGCCGGCTCACCCGGCACATCCGGGAACGCGGCGCCATGCGCGGGGTGATCGCCGAGGGAACCGCTCCATCGCGGGACCTCGAGAGCCGGCTCGCGGCGTCCCCCTCCATGGACGGCCTGGACCTCGCCTCGCGGGCGACCGTCGAGGCGGCCTACAGCGAGGGTGAAGGCCCGCACGTGGTGGCCTGCGACTTCGGCATGAAGCGGAATATCGTGGAAATGCTGGTGGGACGGGGCTTTCGGGTGACGGTCGTTCCCGCGAGGGCTACGGCACAGGAGATCATGGACCTCAAGCCGGACGGTCTCTTCCTCAGCAATGGCCCGGGCGATCCCGCCGCTGTCGATTACGCCTTCGGCCCCATCCGGGCGGTCGCCGAATCGGGTGTCCCCACCTTCGGGATTTGCCTGGGGCACCAGCTCCTGGCCTTGAGCTTTGGCGGGCGGACCACGAAGATGCCGTACGGGCACCGGGGCGGAAACCACCCCGTCAAGGATCTTGCCACCGGGAAGGTCCTGATCACCTCGCAGAACCACGGTTTCGCCGTTGAGGGAGACGAATCCGGCGTGCCCGGGGCCCCGGATCTCGAGGTTACGCATCTCAACCTGAACGATGGAACGGTTGAGGGATTGCGACACAAGGACTTACCGATTTTCGCCGTTCAGTATCACCCGGAGGCCTCTCCGGGACCCCACGATGCCTACCCCCATTTTGGCCAATTCCTGCGCCTGATCCGGGATCGGGGCGCCTGAGGCGCCCCAACCCCTTGACAGTCAACAGGTAAGCCCGTACTATCGCCTCTGGGTGCCCTCTCCGCGAGGAACCCTTTTGGCGTGTCTTCCAGGGGGATGAATGACCAAAGCTGATCTCGTGGAGCAGGTCACGGCCTCGATCGCCCGCACCTCCGGCCCCATGATCTCCAAGAAGGATTGTGCCCGGGTGGTGGACGCGTTTCTTGACGCGATCAAGCTGGCATTGAGCAACCAGCAGAACATCGAAGTCCGCGGATTCGGAACGTTCAAGATCCGGCGGCGGAAGACCAGGATGGCGCGGAACCCCAGGACGGGTGAGCCGGTGGAAGTGGCGGCGCGTCCCGTCCCGGTGTTCAAGCCCAGCAAGGAGTTACGGACAATGGTTGCGGAGGAGGACCAGTCCTCCGGGCCGGGAGAGGCCGCCGCTTCCTCCTCCTGAGGCGCTGGACACGGGGGCACAGAGGGGAGCCGGGTGTCCGGCTCCCCTTTTGCGTTCCACCGGGATTTCGGGAACACCACGTCTCGCCCGATGGTTCACCCATCGCGGCCCATTTTGTTTCGAACGGACCAGATGACACAGACCCGCACGGCAACGATTGAGGTTCGGTTCTTCGCCCGGTACGCGGAACTCGTGGGGGTGGAACGCCTTGCGCTCCCCTTCGACGGCCCGGTGACCGTTCGGGACCTGCTCAGCGCATCCGCTCCACCGTTCCCGGGGCCGAGGTGATCCCGCCCCGGCCGCTCTGCGCGCTCAATGCCGTCCAGGCTCGGGGCGACGAGATCGTCCACGAGGGAGACGAACTGGCCATCCTGCCTCCGGTGGCGGGCGGCTGACCATGGCCTGCCTGACTGCGGACCCGATCGACGTGGCCGCCCTTGCGGCCGACGTGGCCGACGCCGCCCACGGAGCGGTGGCGACCTTCACCGGCATCGTGCGGGATCATCACCAGGGACGCGCGGTGGAACGCCTCGAATACAGTGCCTATCCCGAGATGGCCGAGTCGGTTGCGCAGGAGATCCTGGAGGAAGCCGGCGCCGCTGGCCCGTGACGGTTGCGCTTCGGCACCGGACGGGCGTGCTCGCCATCGGTGACGTCGCGGTCGCGGTGGCGGTGGGCGGGCCCCATCGCGCCGAGGCGTTCGACGCCTGCCGATGGGTCATCGAGGAAGTAAAGTCCCGCCTTCCCGTCTGGAAGCGCGAGCACTACGCCGACGGGTCGGTCGCGTGGGTGGACCCGACCGCTCCCGGCGGGACCGGCGGAAGGGAAGGTCCGCATCGTGACGGCTCCCCGGAGGGATCGCTTCGAGCCGCCCGCTCGGGAGCCTCCGCATCTCGGTGACCGACCGGTGCAACCTCCGTTGCCGCTACTGCATGCCGGAGGAGAGCTATGTCTGGCTCCCGCGCGATTCCATCCTCTCCTTCGAGGAGACCACCCGCCTGGCCGGCCTCTTCACCGCCCTCGGCGCGCGGAAGCTGCGCCTCACGGGCGGCGAACCGCTGCTCCGCAACGAGCTGCCCACGCTGGTGGGGATGCTGGCGGCGGTCCCTCGCGCGGATGACCTGGCGCTCACCACCAACGGGGTCCTCCTCGCGCGTCACGCCGTGGCGCTCCGCGAGGCCGGGCTCCGTCGCCTCACCGTCAGCCTCGACACGCTCGACCCCGGACGCTTCGCCCGCTTCGCGAGAAGCGGCAGGCACGCGGATGTCCTGCGCGGGCTGGACGCCGCCCGGGAGGCGGGGTTTACCGGCACCAAGCTCAACGCCGTGATCATCCGCGGCTTCAACGAGGACGAGATCATCCCGCTCCTCGAGTTCGGCAGGGATCGCGGCGATCGAGGTCCGCTTCATCGAGTACATGGACGTGGGGGGCGCCACCGGATGGTCGATGGACCAGGTGGTGAGCCGGGAGCAGATGCTTGCGGCGATCCGCGCACGGTTCGGGGAGATCACGGCGGAGGCGGGCGACCCGCGTGCGCCGGCCGACACCTGGACCCTCCCCGACGGCACCCGTTTCGGCATCATCGCCAGCACCACGGCGCCGTTCTGCCGCGACTGCGACCGGAGCCGCCTGACCGCCGACGGGACGTGGTATCTCTGCCTGTACGCGCAGTCCGGCGTGGACCTGCGCGAGCCGCTGCGCGCCGGCGCCAGCGACGCCGAGCTCACCGAACTCATCCACCGCACCTGGTCGGCCCGCACCGACCGCGGCGCCGAGGAGCGCGCCGCCCTCGCGGACCGTGGCGCCCTCTACCAGCTCGACGGGCTGCGCGCCGACCCGCACCGGGAGATGCATACGCGGGGGGGCTGACGACCCGCCGGCCGATCGTCCCTGCGTTGATCGGGTATCGGGGGTCGTGAGCTGGGGATTACCTTACGCATTGCACGGCCGATTCCCTATTCCACTACCTCCCGATTCACGATTCCCGGCATGCCCCACCTCGCCCTCATCGAGCCCCGGATCCCTCCCAACACCGGCAACATCGCCCGGCTCTGTGCGGCGACCGGGACCAGCCTGCACCTCATCGAGCCGCTCGGATTCACCCTTGAGGACGCGGACCTGAAGCGCGCGGGGCTCGACTACTGGCGCCACGTGGACCTGTGGGTGCACCGCCACTGGCGGGAATTCCGGCATGTCATGGCGCCCGAGCGCTGCCTCTACTTCTCGGCCAACGCGACGCGGAGTTATCTCGAGGCGCCGTGGCAGCCGAATGGCTGCCTGGTCCTTGGAAGCGAGACGGAGGGCATGCCGCCCCGGATCCTGGACAAGTACCCCGAGCGCTGTTTCACCATCCCGATGAACGGCAACATCCGGAGTCTCAACCTCGCGACTGCGGCGGGCATCGTGCTGTACGAAGCGCTGCGCGCCACGGGCGCGCTGGCCAACTTGGCCCGCTCAACCCGACCCGGTTAACTTCCGCCCCGCCGGGCCCGTCCCGGCAGCCGTCCTTCCTTACCTGACAGTGAGAGCCGGGGCATGCTGAACAAGGTGACCGTAGTCGGAGCCGGGAACGTGGGCGCCACCGTGGCGCAGCGGCTGGCCGAAAAGTCGCTCGCACGGACCGTGGTCATGGTGGATGTCGTGGAGGGTGTGCCCCAGGGCAAGGGGCTCGACCAGTGGGAGTCGGCCCCCATCGAGGGTTTCGATACCAGCCTGGTCGGGTCCAACGCCTACGACGAGGCCCGGGACAGCGACGTCTTCGTGGTGACGGCCGGCATCGCCCGCAAGCCGGGGATGAGCCGGGACGACCTGGTCAAGACGAACGCCGGTATCGTCTCGAGCGTGGCGAAGGAAATCGCGCGCGTGGCGCCGGCGTCGATCATCATCATGGTGTCCAACCCGCTCGACGTGATGTGCTACGTGGCCATGCAGGCCTCCGGCTTTCCCCGCGAGCGGGTGATCGGGATGGCCGGCGTCCTGGACACTGCCCGCTACCGGAGCTTCCTCGCGGAGGCGATCGGCGTCTCGGTGGAGGACATCCAGGCGATGGTGCTGGGCGGGCACGGGGACACGATGGTGCCGCTGATCAGTTACACCACGGTGAGTGGCATTCCCGTCACCCAGCTGATCGACCAGGACCGGCTCGACGCCATCGTCGACCGGACCCGCAAGGGCGGGGCCGAGATCGTGGGCCTGCTCAAGACCGGGTCGGCCTACTACGCACCGAGCGCCGCGGCGGTGCAGATGGTGGAGGCGATCGCGCTGGACAAGAAGCGGATCCTGCCCTGCGCCGCGTGGCTCACCGGGGAGTACGGGCTGGACGGGGTTTTCTGCGGGGTGCCGTGCAAGCTGGGCCGCGCCGGGCTCGAGCAGGTGATCGAGGTGGAACTGACGGAGGAGGAACGGACCGCGCTCCGCCAGTCCGCCGATGCGGTGCGCGAGACGATGCAGGCCATGGGGGCCTGAGCCATGCGCTGGGTGACCCGGTTCTACCGATCCACGATCGGCAAGAAGATCGTGATGGCCGTGACCGGGATTATCCTGCTCGGGTACCTGGTGGTTCACGTGGCGGGCAACATGCTGGTGTACGGCGGGGCGGAGGCCATGGACGGGTATGCGGCGTTGCTCAAGAGTGCGCCGCTGCTGGTCTGGTCTGTGCGGGCGATCCTGCTCGTGGCGGTGATCCTCCACGCCGACAGCGCCTTCCGGCTGATTGCCCTCAACCGGCGCGCCCGCGGGCGGAGCTACCGCGAGTGGGAGCCGGAGCGATCGACCTTCGCCTCCCGCACCATGCGGTACGGCGGCATCCTCCTCTTCGTCTTCATCATCTACCATATCCTCCATTTCACTGTCGGCGTCCTGCACCCCACCTGGCCGGACTTCGACGTTCACACCGTCTACCGGAACCTCGTGACCGGGCTCCAGGTCTGGTGGGTGGCGTTGTTCTACATCCTGGCCATGGCCGCGCTCACCCTCCACCTCATCCACGGTATCTGGAGCGGGTTCCAGACCCTGGGGCTCAACCATCCGCGCTGGAACGCGGTGCGCCGCCCCCTCGCGCTGGTGGTCGGGCTGCTGATCGGGCTCGCGTTCATGAGCATACCCATCGCCGTCTGGCTCGGGGTCGTCCAGTGATGCCGGACGGCCGGTTGTCGCAGAGAGGCTGCTGATCCATGGCACTGAAGAGCAACGTTCCCGCAGGCCCGATCCAGGAGAAGTGGGACCAGCACCGCTTCGACATGAAGCTGGTGAACCCGGCGAACAAGCGGAAATACACCGTGATCATGGTCGGGTCCGGGCTGGCGGGCGGGTCCGCCGCCGCCACGCTCGGGGAGCTGGGCTACAACGTCAAGTGCTTCTGCTTCCAGGACTCCCCCCGTCGCGCCCACAGCATTGCGGCCCAGGGCGGGATCAACGCCGCCAAGAACTACCAGAACGACGGGGACAGCATCTACCGCCTGTTCTACGACACGGTGAAGGGGGGGGATTTCCGGAGCCGTGAGGCCAACGTGTACCGTCTCGCCCAGGTCAGCGTCAACATCATCGACCAGTGCGTGGCGCAGGGCGTGCCGTTCGCCCGCGAGTACGGTGGGACCCTGGCCAACCGGTCCTTCGGCGGCGCCCAGGTTTCCCGCACGTTCTACGCGCGCGGGCAGACGGGCCAGCAGCTCCTGCTGGGCGCCTACCAGGCGCTGGAACGCCAGATCCGGGCGGGCAAGGTGACGATGTTCCCCCGCACGGAGATGCTGGACCTGGTCGTGGTGGACGGCCGGGCGCGCGGCATTGTCACGCGGAATCTGGTGACGGGGGCGGTGGACGTGCACATGGCCGACGCCGTGGTGCTGGGCACCGGCGGCTACGGCAACGTCTTCTACCTCTCGACCAACGCCAAGGGCAGCAACGCCACGGCCATCTGGCGCGCCTACAAGCGCGGCGCCGCCTTCGCGAACCCGTGCTACACCCAGATCCATCCCACCTGCATCCCGGTGTCCGGCGAATACCAGTCGAAGCTGACGCTGATGAGCGAGTCGCTCCGGAACGACGGCCGGGTCTGGGTGCCGAAGCGCGCAGACGATCACCGTCCGCCCACCGCCATCCCGGAGTCCGACCGCGATTACTACCTGGAGCGGAAGTACCCCAGCTTCGGGAACCTCGCGCCGCGGGACATCGCGTCGCGCGCGGCGAAGGAAGTCTGCGACGAGGGGCGCGGGGTGGGGGAGACCGGGCGGGGCGTGTACCTCGACTTCGGCGACGCGATCCGCCGGGTCGGCCGCGACGTGATCGCCGAGCGCTACGGCAACCTGTTCGAGATGTACGAGCGGATCACCGCGGAAAACCCCTACGCAGTGCCCATGCGGATCTACCCCGCGGTGCACTACACCATGGGCGGGCTCTGGGTCGACTACAACCTCCAGAGCACCATTCCCGGCCTGTTCGTGATCGGCGAGGCAAACTTCTCCGACCACGGCGCCAACCGGCTCGGCGCCAGCGCCCTCATGCAGGGACTGGCCGACGGCTACTTCATCCTGCCGTACACCATCGGCAACTTCCTCGCTGCGCACCGGCCGGACAACCTGGGGCCCGAGACTGACGCCGCGGCGGCTGCGGTGCGGGACGTCGAGGGCCGCGTCCACCGCCTGCTCGACGTCAACGGCTCCCGGACGGTGGACGCCTTCCACCGCGAACTCGGGCACGTCATGTGGGAGTACTGCGGCATGGCGCGCTCGGAGGCGGGCCTCCGGACCGCGCTCGAGAAGATCCCGGCCCTCCGCGCCGAGTTCTGGCGCGACGTGCGAGTGCTCGGGAGTGGCGAGACCCTCAACCAGTCGCTGGAGAAGGCCGGGCGGGTCGCGGACTTCCTCGAACTGGGCGAGTTGATGTGCCGGGACGCGCTGCACCGGACCGAGTCGGCCGGTGGCCACTTCCGCGTCGAGAGCCAGACTCCCGACGGGGAGGCCAAACGGAAGGACGACGAGTTTTCCTACGTCGCCGCCTGGATGTACCAGGGCGACGACCGCGAACCGATGCTGGAAAAGGAGCCGCTCGACTTCGAGTACGTGCCCCTCGCCCAGCGCAGCTACAAGTAGGGCGGACGCATGAAGCTCACGCTGCACGTCTGGCGACAGGCCGGCCCGGGCGACCAGGGCCGCATGGTCACGTACGAGGCCACTGACATCAGTCCCGAGATGTCATTCCTCGAGATGCTCGACGTCGTGAACGAGGGGCTGATCGAGCGTGGCGAGGAGCCCATTGCGTTCGACCACGATTGCCGCGAGGGGATCTGCGGCTCCTGCGGCATGATGATCAACGGCATGGCCCATGGCCCGATGCCCGGCACCGCAACCTGCCAGCTGCACATGCGAAGCTTCAGGGACGGCGACCGGATCGTCATCGAGCCGTGGCGGGCGCGCGCCTTCCCGGTCGTCCGGGACCTGGTCGTGAACCGGAGCGCGCTGGACCGGATCATCGAGGCCGGCGGCTATGTCAGCATCTCCACCGGGTCGGCCCCGGACGCCAACACCATCCCGGTGCCCAAGGACGTGGCCGAGGAGGCGATGGACGCCGCGGCCTGCATCGGCTGCGGTGCCTGCGTGGCCGCTTGCCCCAACGCCTCCGCGATGCTCTTCACCGGCGCCAAGATCTCGCACCTCGGCCGGCTGCCCCACGGCCAGGCGGAGCGGGACCGGCGTGCCCTGGAGATGATCACCCGGATGGACCTGGAACATTTCGGCGGATGCACCAACCATGGTGAATGCACAGCGGCCTGTCCGAAAGTGATCCCGCTGGACGTCATCGCGCGGATGAACCGGGACTACCTCAAGGCGTCGGTGACCACCAGGTAACGTCGCCCTGTGCAACCCGGGGCCGGCGCGGCGTCCGAACGAGGGAATGTCGCCCCTCCCGGACTCCGGAGTCACGATGCCCCCCCTCCTGCCGCGCCCCCACCCGGCCGGCCTGCCAGTCGCACTTCTGGCCCTGGTCCTGACGTCGCCTCCGGCGAGCGCCCAGGCGCCTGACGCCTGGTTTCGCGTGCGGGCCCAGGCCGTGCCGTCCTGGACCCGGGTCAATCCGATACCCGGTGGCCGCGCGCTGGACGAGATCAGGGTCGTGCAGCCCGTCCTCATGCTGCACGCCGGGGTCCTCGGGGGGCGGCTCCGCTTCACCGCCACCGGGAACGCCGAGGGCTGGACCATGCCCGGCGGCGAGCTCGATCCCGGCATCTGGGGCGAGGGATTCGTCGACCGCCGCCACCCGCACACCTACGTGCACGAACTGCTGGCGAGCCTCGTGGACCCGTTCGGCAACCGCCAGGGCCCCTTCCACACTTCCGTTACGGTGGGGAAAGGGTTCGCGCCGTACGGGACGGACGACCCGATGAACCGCCCCGTGCTCCGGTATCCGGTGAACCACCACTGGAGCCAGATTCTGGAGCGTGCGGTCGCGATTGCGGCCGTCGGCCTGGGACCGCTGTCGCTCGAGGCGGGGCTGTTCAACGGCGATGAACCGGAGCGGCCCGGGCAATGGCCCAGCTTGGAGCGATTCGGGGACTCCTGGTCCGCCAGGCTGCTGGTGCAACCGGTCACGGGCCTGGAGCTGCAGGGATCGCACGCGGAGGTGAAGTCTCCCGAGCATCGCCCGGGGGCGGGCAGCACCCAGGGCAAGTGGAGCCTCTCGGGGCGCTGGAAGGGTCCGGCGCTCGGCGTGCCGGTGTACGCCATGGCCGAGTGGGCCCGCAACTCGGAGCTCAACGGCTTCTTCGTCTTTCACACGGTGCTGGTCGAGGCGGCGGTGAGCCCGGGCCGGCACCAGGCCTGGTACCGGTTTGAGCGTACCTCGCGTCCCGAGGAGGAGCGGACCGCCGACCTGTTCCGCTCGCTCCGCCCCCACCGGGAGAACTCCATTCTCGGGACCAGCCGGTGGACCATCCACACGGTCGGCTATGGCTTTCGTTTCGAACCGCTGTCCTGGCTCGCGGCGGAGCCGTTCGGCGAGGTCTCCCTCGGGCGTGCACGGAAGGTCGGGGGCGGCGTCTTTACGGTTGAGGGGCTGTATGGCCGGGAGTCGTTCGAGGCGCTCACGCTTGGCGTCCGCCTGACCGCCGGCGGCCCGATGCACCGCATGGGTCGTTACGGCCTGCTCTCGCCCTCACCGACTCACCACTGACGGGGCTTCCGTGCCACGAATGCGACATGCCTTCCTTCCGCTCGTCCTGCTCGGGGTTGTCACCGCGTGCAGGTCGGATGCACCAGCCACCGGCCCGAACGACCCCTCGCAACCGCCGTCCCCGGCCGGAAGCGGCCAGGTGCTGTCGATCGGAGGAGGAAACCACCAGAAGGGTCCGGAAGCAGCAGTGCTTCCCACCCCGCTGGCCGCACTGGCGCGCGACACCTCCGGCACGCCGCTCGCCGGTGTACCGGTCCAGTGGAGCGTGACCTCGGGGAACGCGACGGTCGACTCGAGCCAGTCCAGCACCGGGGCCGACGGGAAGGCATACATGACGGTGCGCCTTGGCACGGGAACCCTGACCAGCAAGGTCCAGGCGAGCGCGCCGTCGCTGGCGAATACCGATGCCACCATGACCGCCGTGAGCTTCACGGTCACGTCGGTGGGGACCACCGGGCCTGTCCTTGTCGCACAGGTCGCCATCCCGCCCAACTACGGCATCCACGACACCTTCGTGCGCGATGGCCTCGCGTTCGTGAGCGCGTGGAACAGCGGCATGCGGATCTACGACGTCGGCAACGGTATCGTGGGCGGAAGTCCCTCGACCCCCGTGCTCGCGGGTACGGTCGGGGTGAGCGGCGGCGCGGTGCACAATTCGTGGTGGTTCCACAATCCCAACACCGGGGAGAAGAAGTACCTCTTCCTCGGACAGGAGGGTCCGGGCGTCATCGGTACCGCGGCGTCGGGTGACATTTTCGTCCTGGACGTGACCGACCTGCGGAAGCCGGTCCAGGTCGCGACGTTCCATCGCAGCGGATTCGGCACGCACAACTTCTGGGTGGACGAGCAGGCGGAAATCCTCTATGCCGCCTACTACAATGGCGGGGTGCTCGCGCTGGATATCTCCGGCGTCCTGAGTGGGAGCCTGAACAGCAGGGTACTGAGCTTTTTCCCCCCGAATCCTGACAGCACCTACGTCTGGGGCGTGCAGGAATACAACGGCTCGGTCTACGCCACGGACATGCTGAACGGACTCTACCAGCTGTCGTCGAACGGCGGGGTGCTCTCCAGGGTGGCTGGCGGTGGCAACGTGCCCGAGCGGTTCACGTCCGACCTCTGGGTGCACGGCGGAGTGGCCTACACGGGGACCTGGAGACTGCGCGCGTCGGGCGGGCCATCGAATTCGGGCAACGCACTCAAGATCTGGCAGCTGGATGCCACCGGCGCGCCGACCCTTGCGGACTCGATCCTCACCTCCGGCATCATCACCATCAGCGATGTCGAGGTGTCGCGTGATGGCCGGATGCTGCTCTTCAGCGGTGAAAACGGCACCGGCTCGGGGATCTACCTGTATGACCTGGCCGATCCGCTCCGCCCGACGCGGATCACGTCCTACATGGTCCCGACAGGGATTCACACGGCCACCTTCGGGTACATCGGGGGGCGGGTGTATGTGTTCGGCGCGAAGAATCCCTCCAGCCCGGCCTTGATGATCTGGGACGTCACCGGCCAGATTCCCTGACATCATGCCGGAACCCCTTGCGCGCGGGGACCGGTTCGTGCCGGCTCCCGCGGTGCGCAGCCGGGAACTGGACGACGAGCTGGTCCTCCTCGATCTCGATGCCGGGACCTACTACAGCCTGAACCGGTCCGGCGCAGAAGTCTGGGCCGCGCTCGCGCGTGGCGAGGACCTGGGCGAGGTGGACCGGGGCCTGGCGGCGTGGCCGGTCGACGGCCACGCCCGCTGGGAGATGCTGACCGGCATTGTCCGTAGCCTGGTGGAGCAGGGGCTTCTCCACCGGGCGGCGCCCCGTTGACCTCCGCCCGGATCGTTCTCCACGACCCCGGGCTCGCGTCAGGCGCGGACCCCGGATGGCTCGATGGTTCCCTGGGGCCGGTCGTGCGTTCCGCCCCGGTATATCCCCTCGCATGCCTGCGCAGCATCGGCCCCCACCTCCATCTGGCGCTCGACCCGGCACGACTCGCGCGACTCACCCCATGCGCCGTTCCCGACCTCGACGTGCTCGAGGATCTCGCCGCGTTACGCTTCACCGGGCTGTCCCCCTTCCGCGACGTGACCTGTGTCCCAGGCGGGCGTGAATGCCAGCCCCACGGCTCCCCGATGACGTGGTGGTCCGTTCCCGTTCCCGGCGATGCAACGGAATCGGTATGGGAGGCGCTCGTGGGGGCGATGCAGCGGCACGTGATTGCGACGGGCCGGATGGCCGTTTCACTGAGCGGCGGCCTGGATTCGTCAGCGCTCGCGGCCGCGGCGGCGGAGGCCGCGAGGCGTGAGGCCGCGCCGCTTCCGTTGCTCGTCTCGGCACGATTTCCCGGCCTGGCTTGCGACGAGTCCGAGTGGCAGGACGCCGTCGCCGCGCACCTCGGCCTTGAACTCGCAACCGTGAATGCCGCCGGGCTGCTGCTCTGGCCGGCGTCCGCAGCAGCCATGGCCCGGGGAGATTCGCCCCTGGTGGACGCCATGGAGGCCGTGCACGCCGCCACCGGCGCGCTGGCCCGGCGCGCGGGGTGCCAGGGCATGGCGTGGGGTGTCGGGGGCGATGAGGTGTTCGCGGAACGGGGCCTGGAGGTGGACCTGTTCAGGAGTGGCCGGATCCTGGCCGGTACGGCCGTCGCGCTCCGGGCCCGTCTCGCCCGCCGGCGGGCCGGCGCACTCCGCACGCTCGGCCGGGGTGTCCTGAGCGCGATGCGGCCGTCCCGGCTCGGGCTCGACGGAGGGGCCGCCGCCTCTGCGGGGAGCTGGCGGCACGCGGCGCTCCGTCACACGCTTGCTGATCCCCGTCTGGCGTGGCGGACCCGGATGGCCGCGGCCACCGTTCGCCGGGCGGGCCTCGAGCTCGCCCTGCCGATGCTGGATCGAGGGGTCATCGAAGCCGTCGCCGGGTTCCGGTGTCCTCGGGTAGGTTCGCGCTGGCTCCCACGCGCCCTGCTCCGCGAGGCCGTCGCACCGCACCTACCCTCGCCGGTTGTCCGTCGGGTGGACAAGGCGGATCTTTCCCTCTGGATCAGGGAGCGGGTGATGTCCGAGGCGCAGGCGATGGTGGATGACTGGGAACGGCTGCAGGAACAGCTGGAGATCCCGTGGCTTCCGCGGCGGATCACGCCGGCTGACCTGCACGACGATTTCTTGACCCAATGGAGTGGACTCGGCATACTACACTTCGTGGAAGTGCACCATTCCCCTGGTGAGGTCGCCCATGACAGACACGTCCCGTCCTCCTGACAGCAAACGTCCCGAACCCCGCCGTGAGTTCGAGCCCCCCCGGCTCGAAACGCTGGGCCGGGTCCAGGACCTGACCCGTGGGGCCGGGCTCAACGTGAGCGACGGAGCGTTCGGCAGCTGATTTCCTCCGTGCCTCTCGCCCCGTCGCCGCCCGATCCGTCGGCGGCGTGGTGCGCGCTTTCCGCGGCGCTTGGGCTCCCCCTTCCGATCATCGAGCGTTCTGCCGTCGCACCGGATCCTCGGGCGGTTCGCCATGCGGATACGCCGCAGGGGCGCTCCGCGGTCTGGCGCCTTCCGGATGGATGGGGTCTGCGGTACCCGGACGGGTGCGGATACCAGGTCCGTCTCGATGGCGGACTCCGGTTCAGTATTGACCCCGGCCATGATCCACATTCGCCGGCGCACCTGACCCGGCTCACCGGGCCGCTGACGGCGTTCACCATCGCCACCGCTGGATGCTACCCGCTCCATGCGGCTGGGCTCGAAACCCCGGGAGGGACAGTGGCGATCGCCGGCCCGTCCGGGCGTGGGAAGTCCTCCCTCGCGGGGCTGGCCACGAGACACGGCTGGCCTGTCCGGGGGGATGACCTCCTTGCCCTGGACGGAAAAGCGGGGATCCTGCCTCTGCCGGGGTCGCTGCGGGTTCCCCCCGAGCTCGCCCCGCAGGACTGGTCGCCCAGGCTCGTCCTTCCCGACGGCCGGGGATGGTACGACCTCCCGGCCGGGGAACCGGGCCTCCTCCGCGGCCTGTTCCTGCTCCAGAGGGGCTCGAAGGTCCAGTGTGAAGCCCTGCGCGGGGTTGCACGTCTCCCCGGCATGGTTGATGCTGGATTCCTCTCCTGGCTGGAGTCCGAGCCCACCCCGGCCTGGCACGACCTGGTCGGGGGGCTCGCCGCCGCCGTGCCCGTCTGGCGATTGACCGTGCCCGGGAACCTGGAGCAGATGTCGAACGCATGGGAGGAGATCGCACGTTGCCTGGCCGCCGCCGCCCACTGAAGAGGGAACACCCGTTCCTCGTCTGGACGCTTCACCGCGCCCTGGGCCTCCCGGCTGCTTCGCCCGAACCGGCGGAGTGGGCAGCGGGCGCGGTGGACGTCGAGGTGAGCCGCCTGGCGCCCCTGGCCGCGCAACTGCTCGGTCCCGACCTGCGTTCCCTCCCGGAGACACCGTACCGCAACATCGCCCGGGCGGTCGGGCTGGCGGGGTTCGCCGCGGAGCGCGGGGCCGCGCAGCTCACCGAGATGCGTGACCTGCTCGAGGGCGCCGGAGTTCCGTGGCTGGTCATGAAGGGCCCGCCGATGGCCGAGCGCCTGTACGGCTCCGGTGCCATCCGTCCTTCGCGCGACCTCGATGTTCTCGTCCCGTGGGCATCGGTGGAGGAGGTCACCCGCTTCCTGACCGACCGGGGCTACTCGCCGTGGTCGTCCCCGTCGCGCGAGTTGTTCCATGTCAGGTTCCAGCGTCCGTATATCCCCGGCTGGGATGACATCCTCGAAGTGCACTGGCGGATCGAGCCGCCCTCGGCCGGGTCTCCCGGGACCGCCGAAATGCTCGCCCACCGGCGGGCGTGGGGCGAAGGGATGTGGATTCCGTCGCCGGCGCACGAGCTCGAGCTGCTGATCCGGCACTACATCCGCCACGGGGGCTGGCAGGCCATCCTCCTCCTCGACGTACTCCTGCATCTCGGCGACACCGAGATCGACCATCCCCTCGGCGCCATTCTCGCTGACGATCTCCGGCGCCTCGGCCTCCCGGAACGGATCCGCGGCCCGGGCGGCTGGACCCAGGCCCCGCTTCGCCGATGGATGGGCACCCGCACCTGGCTCGAGCGTCGCCGGGCACGGGCACCGATCGCCGCGCAACTCGCGCTCCAGCATGCGCCCTCGGCGTGGATGCATGGTGTCGCGTCCCGGTTCTGGCCGGCGCGCCCGTCAGCGCGCTGGCGTGAGCTCGCCGAGCATCCAGTCGGGCGCCATACGTGGCGACTGCGTCGACTCATGACCTTCGGGCGGCGCCCCCGGCAGTCGGAGGGGTAGCGATTTCGGCCCCGGCCTGATTTCCTTCCAGCTTCGCCCTCACCACAGGATACCAACGCATGCGCATGTACGGCCTGCTGGCTGCCGCCTTCGTGCTGTCCTCCGTCCCCGCCGTCGCGCAGGACCGCCCGGCGGGATTCACCCCTGCCACCTGGGCGCAGCAGTCGAAGATTGAAGCGCTGCTTACCTCCGTTCCCGATCCGTCGAGCGCACGGACGCACTCGCACGCCCTCTCGGCCGAGGCGCACGTGGCCGGCACCCCTGCGCAGCAGCGGACGGCCGAATACGTGCTGCGGCAGATGGCCTCCTGGGGACTCGACACCAGTCGGGTGTCGTTCCGGGTCTGGCTTCCCTATCCGGATTCGCAGCTGGTGGAACTCGAAGGGGCGGCCCCGAGGCGGTTCCGCCTGGATGAGCCTGCGCTGCCGGATGATCCCACCACGCAGTCGGGAATCTGGCCGGCGATGAACGGGTCCAGCGGGGAAGGCGACGTGACGGCGCCGGTGGTGTACGTGAACTACGGACTGGCGGAGGATTACGAGGCACTCGAGCGGCTCGGGGTACCGGTGGAGGGCCGGGTGGTCATCGCGCGCTACGGGCGCAGCTTCCGCGGCATCAAGGCGCGCGAGGCCGAAGCGCATGGGGCGGCTGGGCTGATACTCTACTCGGACCCGCAGGATGACGGCTACTTCCGTGGGGATGTCTATCCCGACGGCCCCATGCGCGGCCCCGACGCGGTACAGCGCGGGAGCATCCTGAACGCCGATGGGGACCCGACCACACCGGGGTGGTCCTCCGTGTCCGGCGCGCGCCGGCTCCCCCCGGACAGCCTCGACGTCGCGCACATCCCGGTGATCCCGCTGGGATACGGCAATGCCGCGCGCATTCTCGGGCAGCTTGGCGGTCCCTCGGTGCCGCAGCCCTGGCAGGGCGCACTCCCCTTCCGGTATCACGTCGGTGACTCGGCGACACGCGTCCGTGTTGCGGTGTGGCTCGAGCCCGAGGAGCGACGCTGGAAGACCATCACCAACACTTTCGGGCGGCTTCGGGGCACCGACTGGCCGGACGAGATCGTCATCGCCGGCGGGCACCGCGATGCCTGGGGTCCCGGCGCCGCGGACAACATCAGCGGCACGGTGAGCCTGCTCGAGGCTGCGCGCGCAATGGGAACCGCGGCACGCCAGGGCCGGCGTCCGCGGCGGACCGTGATCTTCGCGACCTGGGATGCGGAGGAGTGGGGACTGGTGGGCAGCACGGAATGGGTGGAGTCGCGTGAGGACGACCTGCTGCAGCATCTGGTAGCCTACCTGAACCAGGACATGTCCGCGTTCGGGCGCCGGTTCGGGGCCGCCGGGACCCCATCCCTCTATCCATTCATCCGCGAGGTGACGCGGGCGGTGCGCCAGCCGGACGATACCATGTCGGTATACCAGGCCTGGCGCGACGCGCGCCAGCCCGGAGACAGTTCGGACGTCACTCCCGGCGTGATGGGAGGCGGGAGCGATTTCGGCGGGTTCTACAGCCACCTGGGGATGCCGGCGCTGGAGATGGGCTTCGGAGGGCCGATCGGGGTGTACCATGCGGCCTATGACACATGGACCTGGATGGAGCGTTTCGGCGACCCCGGCTACCTGAGTCATGCTGCCGCCGGTCGCCTGGTCGCCGTGGCAATGTCCCGGCTGGCCAATGCGGACGTGGAGCCCTTCGACTATGCGGTCCTGGGCCGGCGCCTGGCGGACCTGGCCGCGACATCCCGCCGTGCGGCCGACAGCCTCGGGTGGGCGTTGCCGTACGACTCGCTGGATGCCGCGATCACCTTGCTTACCGACGCAGGGGAGTCCCTCAACCGGGCGCGTCTCGCCCGACTGGCTACCGCTGGCGTCCCTCGCGGGTTGCTGGCCCGGGTGAATGGTACGCTTCGCCAGGTGGAGCCGGCGATGTCCCGTCCGGAGGGCCTGGTCGGCCGGCCCTGGCGGCGCAACCTGCTGTACGCGTCAGACCGGAACAATGGCTACGCGGACATTGCCTTGCCGGGCATCGCCGAAGCCCAGGAGGACCGGGACCAGGCGCGTGCGCGGGACGAGGTCACCGACCTGGCGCGTGGCGTGTCCAGGGCGGCGGAGCGGGTCCGGGCGGCGATCGCGCTCCTGGAGCCAGGCCGGTGAGCGCAGCACCGAAGTTCCGGCCGCTGGACACCTGGCGCGAGTACCCCGAGGAGGAGATGCGACGCAGGGCGGAGGGCTTCCGTGAGGAGCTGGAGCGGCGACGGAGCGTGCGCCAGTTCAGTGACCGGCCGGTCCCGCGGGAGGTGCTGGAGGAATGCCTCCGGGCGGCGGGCACCGCGCCGAGCGGTGCCAACCTGCAGCCGTGGCACTTTGTGGTGGTCGCGGATCCGGGACTCAAGCGGAGGATCCGGGTGGCGGCGGAGGCGGAGGAGCATGCGTTCTATCACGGCCGGGCGCCCCAGACCTGGCTGGACGCGCTGGCGCACCTCGGCACGGACGAGTACAAGCCCTACCTCGAAACCGCGCCCGTTCTCGTCGTCGTCTTCGGTGAGCGCTACGGCCTGGACCCGGCAGGGTACCGTGTACCGCATTACTACGTGAGTGAGTCGGTGGGCATCGCCATGGGGATGCTCATCACGGCCCTGCACCATGCGGGCCTGGCGACGCTCACGCATACCCCGAGCCCGATGGGGTTCCTGAACGACCTGCTCGAGCGCCCGCCCACCGACCGGGCCTTTCTCGTGCTCGTCGTCGGGTATCCCGCCGACGACGCGGTGGTCCCCGTCATCACGAAGAAGTCGCTCGAGGAGTTCGTCACCTTCCGCTGACCGCACCCTATTGCCCGAACCACCAGGAGAGCTTCACGAGGAAGGTGTCGTCGGCGCGGCGCCCCAGCAGGTCGTTCAGGTCTCCGCCGAAGCTCCGATCGCCCGCCACCGGGTCGAAGGCCTGCCGTCCCTGGCTCCACACCAGGAACAGGGTCGAGCCCGGGCGGTACTCCCACCGGAACACCATGTTGGACCGGAACTGGCGGAAGTTGAACCCGCCGGGGTCAGCGGCGACGGCCGGGTCAGCGTACGGCTGGTAGCGGGCGTCGTAGTCGTCTGCGCGCGGACTGGCCAGCTCCCGCACATTCGAATAAGTGCCTCGCGAGACGAACGGCGAGGCATAGACCTGGAGCGTGGCCTCCGGCGTGAAGGTGTATCCGAGGCGCCAGGTCAGGCCGAGCGTCTCCTGCTCGAGATGGGCGAAGGTGTAATGCGAAGCCCCACCCGCGCCGGTAAACGTCCCGAAGTACTGGTTGTCATCCCGGTTGTGGGAGTAGTCCACGCTCAGGGAGGTAGTGAACCGGGTGGAGACCTTGAAGTCCAGTTCCGGGCTGAGGCTGATGCGCTCGGACCGGCCGCCGTCTCCCAGGAAGTAGTTCCCCCAGAGGTAGGGCACGAGTGCGTGGCGGTCATCGCCCTCGATGCCCATCCACGGGGCGATGTACGGGTCCTGCCGGATGGCCGGACCGCCGCGCGCGCACCGGTCGCAGTAGGTCGACCCGAGCTGTCCCAGTGTGCCGCCGCCGTGGAACCACCACCGGTTGTTGAACTGGGTGTGGACGTTCGTGTTGAACGCCCGTTCGGTCGGCAGCCCGGCCACGTTCCAGTATTCCCAGTTGTTGAAGTTCCAGCGGAGCTGCTGGAACACACGGTTGGGCGTCCGGAACGCGAGGGCAGCCCAGGTGGTCCAGGCCTGGAAGTCCGCCTGGCGGAGGAATCCGACATCGTTGATCTCGAAACCGGGCGTCCGCCGCTGGTATGCCGTCTCGAAGCGCAGCACCCTGCCGCCCACCTTCGCGAAGCGGAACTCCATGTTCGTCCCGGTGAGGGAAGTGCGGGTCGAGTCGAACGCCAGATCATCGTCGGGTCGCTGGTACAGGTGCACCGATGTCCGCTGGGTCCGGGCAATCGCCTCGGCGCTCCCGGCCACCCGGCTCACGTCAAATGAGCTGGAGACCTCGTAGCGCCCGTTGAACCGGTGGCGGGCATCGAGTCCCGCCGCGTAGGCGCTCCGGTGCAGGTAAGGGCTGCTGCTGGAATCGGTGAAGCGGTTCACCGCGGTCAGCATGAAGCCGATGCTTCCGTCGCCGCCGTTGTAGTCCTGATTGGCGCGGACGACCCCGTAGTTGGCGGCGGGCTCGAGCGTGGTGCCGCCCGGCCCGTCGATATGGTCGGTTACGGCGTCGAGCACGCCGAGGGAGAAGCCCCCCGGCAGCCGGCCGGTGGCTTTCGCCGCCCCCAGGATCCGCGTCGCGCTGGCCGACGCATCGTTCCCGTAGACCGGGGCGAGCTGGGGTGAGCGCCCGATCCGGCGGGAATAGAAGAGGCCCTCGCCCGTATTGCAGTCCACCACGATGACGCAGTTGACGCTGAAGGTGAACAGCCCTTTCCCCTCCACGAAGAACGGCCGGCGCTCGGAGAAGAAGGTTTCGAACGCGCCGAGGTTCAATTCGGAGGGATCGGCTTCGACCTGTCCGAAATCCGGGTTGATGGTGGCATTGAGCAGCAGGTTGGACGCGAGCCGGTACTTGACGTCGCCGCCCGCGGTAACCTTCTGGTCGCGCCCGAATCCGCTGGACGCCGGTCCCTGCACGTTCTTGGTCACGACATAGGGCGTGAACTCCGCGCGACCGGTGCCACCCAGGCCGGTCAGGCCGGTCAGCTCCCCGAACTGCGAGGTGAACCCGGAGCGTGAAGGACGGTAGAGGGGCCACGTCATCACCGCGGTATAGCGCTGGATGTCCCGCCAGATGAGAATCCCGAAGGTCCCGTCGCCGCCGGCGTTGTACCGCAACTGGGAGAGCGGGATGCGGTACTCGGCCGTCCAGCCGAGCGAATCCACCCGGGTCGAAACATCCCAGATCGCATCCCAGGCCCGGTCCTCATCGCCGTCGTTGAAGATGGCGTAGTCCGCCTTCACGCCCGCGGGGTTCACGGCGAACTCGTAGCCGGTCCTGCGATCATGGTAGGAATCCAGCATCAGGATGATCCGGTCGCTGGCGGTGTAGTCGTCCCGGCGCCCCAACTGGCGCACGATGCTGTCGGGATGCGGGTCGAAGGCGCGGACGAACACGTACAGGTTCCGGGCATCGTAGGCCACCCGCGCCTCGGTTTCGAGGCGGGGCGGGGCACCCTCGGTCGGGCGCGATTCCAGGAAGCCGGTAATCGGCGGGGTGATGGACCAGATCGAGTCGTTGTCCCGGCCGTCAATGACGGGCGCCGTCTGCACGAGTGTGGCGCGCACGATGGTGGTTGGGGCCGCCGCCGGTGGTGGCGGTGCGGCCGTCGTCTGCAGGGCGAGCAGGATTCCTAGTACAGAAGTCACGGGCGCTCCGGAGCGGGGTCAGCCAGTAAGACACGGCAAACCCGGGTAAGGTTGACAGGGATCGCGGGGTCCTCCATGATCTGCCCGTCCCGGCACTGCGATACCTGCCGGCGCAGAACCATGGAATTGCCTCTCCCGCGGCGAATGCTAAAAAACTAGCACTATGCTGGTTATTTAGCATGACGCGGGGTGGCCGTCAAGAGTTTCGATTCTCCGAGAAAGGACCGACAATGCGCCGGCTGTCCCTGCTGCTGTTCTGTCTCATGTCCGTGCCCGGCGTCCTGGCCGCCCAGGTGACGACCGGCCGCGACGTGAAGTACGTCCGGGATGCCGCGGAGTACGCGACCCTGACCCGGCAGGTCTACCGCCAGGCCCTGGTGGCGGCCCGGCGGGGGCGGGACAGCGTGGGAAAGGCCCCGTGGGGGGTGGTACTGGACGTGGACGAGTCGACGCTCGACAACTCGGTCTATGAGCTCGAAAGGCTCGCGTACGACCTGCCGTTTGACAATCCGTCGTGGACGGCGTGGGTGGAGCGGCGTGAGGCGGGGATGGTGCCGGGGGTGCGTGACTTCGTGGACGGAGTTCGCGCGCTGGGCGGGAAGGTGGCCTACGTGACCAACCGGGACGACATCACCCGCGAGGCCACCCGCGACAACCTGGAGACCTTCGGCCTCTTCAAGGCCGACGATCTGCTCTGCCTCAAGCGGGACAGCGCGGATACCAAGGCCGGCCGGCGGGCACAGATCGCCAGAGGCGAGGGCGCGTGCGCCTGGCCCGGAAAACAGGTCAAAGTGCTGGTCTACATGGGTGATGCGATGGGCGACTTCCCCGCGGAGGGCGAGCCGCTGCCGGACGCCGGCCGCGACGAAGCCTTCGGGTCACGCTTCTTCCTGCTGCCGAATCCGATATACGGGGGGTGGGTGCGGAAGGTGACGCGGAAGCGGTGAACGGCAAGTGGTAAACGGTAAGCGGTAAACGGTGAACGGGGTCGTGCAGGGCCCGTTCACCGTTCACCGTTCACCGGCTAGGGCGTCCCGGCGCTCCACCCGTTATTCGAATAGTCCACATCCGGGAACATCCTGTCCGGCGCGAGCATCACGGCGGTCACCGGTGAGCTGGTGCGGACCGTGGCCGTGTAGCGATTCCCGTCATACCAGATCTCCACCGGCAGGCGGACGCTCTGCGTGGTGCCGTCCGCCAGGGTGAGCCGCATCTCCACCGGCATGACCTGCTGGCCGTGGTTGCCGATGGTGATCCTGGCGATGTTGTACCCGCTCTGGTACTGCTGGCTCACGTCCTCCACCGCCTGGTCGAGCGCCGCGGTGGTCAGGAACCAGCCGCGCCAGAACCATGACAGGTCGCGTCCGGAGACGTCCTCCATGCTGCGGAAGAAGTCGGTCGGGGTCGGGTGCCGGAAGGCCCAGCGGCGGATGTACTCCTGGAAGGCCGCATCGAACAGTGCCGGGCCCAGAATCTTGTTGCGGAGGGTCAGCAGTCCGATACTGGGCTTGATGTACGCCAGGCTGCCCAGGTTGGCATTGTTGATGTACCGGTTTGCCGGCGTAATGATGGGCTGTGCCGTTGGCGACTGGTCGTTCCGGAGCACGAAGGCCTGCTCGCCGATCCGGCGCGCGCTGTCGCTCCGCTGGAAGTAATCCTCTTCCGAGAAGGTATTGATGAAGGTATTGAAACCCTCGTCCATCCATGCATAGCGCCGCTCGTTCGAGCCCACGATCATCGGGAACCAGTTGTGCCCGATCTCGTGCGTGGCCGTGCTGTAGAGCCCTTCCCGGGTATTGTCGGTCCCGTCCATGTCCAGCATCGGGTATTCCATCCCCGTCACCGGGCCTTCCACCGAGGTGATCTGCGGGTACGGATACTTGAACCACCGGGTGCTGTACTCCCGGATCGAGGCGCGCGTCATCCGTGCGGCTTCCTTCCAGAGCGTGGCCGCAGGCCGGTAGAAGGCCTGGGCCAGGATCCCTTCCCAGCCCGACGCGTCCCACTGGTACTCCGGCGAGGCGGCCCAGGCGACGTCGCGGACGTTTTCCGCCTTCCACTTCCAGGTGAGCGTGCCGGTGCTTCGCGGGCGCGCGGTGCCGGCGGCCAGTTCGTCCGCGGTCACGATCGCGATGGTGGTGTCCGAGGTGATGGCGGTGGCGAGACGGGCGCGCTGGCTCCGGGTGAGCACCGTCTCCGGGTTCTGCAGCGTACCGGAGCCGGCCATGATGTAGCCCGCCGGCAGCGTGATGGCGTAGGTCATGTCCCCGTATTCGAGGTAGAACTCGCCCTGTCCGAGGTACGGGTCGGTGTTCCAGCCGCGGATGTCGTCGTACACGTCCATCCGCGGATACCACTGGGCCAGTTCGTAGAGCGCGCCGTCGCGGCCCATCCGGTCCGCGCCGTGCTCCGGGATCATGAACGTGTAGCCGATCAGGAAACTGGTCGTCGCCCCCGGCGCCACCGGCGCCGGCAGGTCGAGCCGCATCTGGGTCCCGTCCACGTGGTGCGGGATCGCGGTCGCGGCCCCGCGGCCCGCCGGGAGCTGGACCACGGAATCCAGGTCATAGCCGCCCCGGAACCCCTCCGCCGCAAAGCGACTGTCGGGCGGATTGAGCAGCGATCCGGTGCTGCTGTCCCGGAACAGGTTCTGGTCAAGCTGCATCCAGAGGTGCGCGAGGGTATCGGGGCTGTTGTTCGTGTACCGGACGGTCACGACCCCCCGGAGGTGCTTCGTAGCGGTATCGAGCGTCGCGGCGATATCGTAGTCGACCCGCTGCTGCCAGTAGGCGGGGCCGGGGGCGCCGGTCGGGCGCCGGACCATGTCGCCGGGGCGCATGACGAGCGCAGCGAAGATACTGGTGTCGCCGGTGGCCGGCCGGAGGGTCACTTCGGCGGTCGGAGCCGGGGCTCGCCGGGCGGGTGGAGGTGGTGCCGGGGTGGCCGGCTGCTGGGCGGAAAGGGTGGAGGCGCCGAGGAGCGCCAGGGTCGCGAGGATACGGCACGCCGACATGGGCAATGGTCCATCGCAGGCGCGTGGACCGCGCCGGGCCAGGGGGGGCCCGGCGCCCGGGCCGGTGGGGCGCCGCGCCTGCGGGACGCGCCCCGACCGGTCCGTCAGGCCGCTAGAGGCGGGGCAGGGTGATGCCCTGCTGGGCCTGGTACTTCCCCTTCTTGTCCGCGTAACTCGTTTCGCAGACATCGTCGTCGTCGGCCTCGAAGAAGAGGACCTGGCAGATCCCCTCGTTCGCATAGATCCGGGCCGGCAGCGGGGTGGTGTTGCTGATCTCCAGGGTCACGTGGCCTTCCCACTCCGGTTCGAAGGGGGTGACGTTGGTGATGATCCCGCAGCGGGCGTAGGTGGACTTCCCCACGCAGATCGTGAGCACGTTCCGGGGGATCCTGAAGTACTCCACCGACCGCGCCAGTGCGAAACTGTTGGGCGGTACGATGCACACGTCGCCCTGGAACTCCACGAAGCTGTTGGCGTCGAAGTGCTTGGGATCCACGATCGCCGAGAGGGCGTTGGTGAAGATCTTGAACTCGGGGGCCACGCGCATGTCATAGCCGTAGCTCGAGACACCGTAGGAAATGGCGCCGGCCTTGACCTGCTTTTCCACGAAGGGCTCGATCATCCCGTGCTCGTGGGCCATCCGGCGGATCCAGCGGTCGGACTTGATGGACATGGTCCCTCGTGGTACGCGATCGATGGGGGCGGGGCGGGTCTCCCGCCGCGAATGCGGGCAATATAATCGCGGGCTCGCAGAGGGCCCGTCGCGGGTGCGTGGGGCCAGTTGAATATCCCCTTATGTCCCCTTACCTTACCGCGCTGGGCAGCAAGTGAATTTTTTCACGAAACCGGCCGATGCTCAACACCTACATCCCGATCCTGCTCGTTCTCGCCTTTGTCGTGGCCAACGCGATCCTGATGATCGGGATGTCGGCCGTCCTCTCGAATTCCCGGCCCACCGCCGTCAAGCGCGCCCCGTACGAGTCGGGAATGCCCGTGCTCGGTACGGCGCGTGAGCGGTTTTCGGTGAAGTTCTACCTCATCGCGATGCTGTTCATCGTGTTTGACATCGAAGCCGTGTTCATGATTCCCTGGGCGGCTGCCTTCAACCAGATGACGGACCTCCGCGGGCTGCTCCTGGTCGAGATGCTGGTGTTCGTACTGATCCTGCTGGTCGGGTATGTGTATGTCTGGAAGCGAGGAGCGCTGGAATGGGAGTAGTCAACCCTGCCACCGAGACCCGGCAGACCATCGATGGCTCGCCCCAGCTCTCGGTGGCGTCACCCAACTTCATCACGACCACCCTGGACTTCCTGTCCAACTGGGCCCGGTCCAACTCCCTGTGGCCCATGCCGTTCGGGACCGCCTGCTGCGCCATCGAGTACATGGCGACCGCGGCGAGCCGCTTCGACCTTGCCCGCTTCGGCATGGAGCGCCAGAGCTTCTCGCCCCGCCAGGCCGACGTCCTGATCTGTGCCGGCCGGCTGCCGTTCAAGCTGGCGCCGGTCATCCGGAAGATCTGGGACCAGATGCCGCAGCCGAAGTGGGCAATCTCCATGGGCGCCTGCGCCAGTTCGGGCGGCATCTTCGACAACTACGCCATGGTGCAGGGGATCGACACGATCATCCCGGTGGACATCTACGTCCCGGGATGCCCGCCGCGCCCCGAGGGCCTGCTCTACGGCATCATGCTGCTCCAGAAGAAGATCCGCGGGGAGAGTTTCGTGGACCCGACGCTGCGTGACGAGCAGCTGGTGGATGAGCGCGGCATGTTCCTGCCGCCCGAGCGGGTGGACGAATTGAGCGAGCCGTTCGGCAACTCCGTGCACCAGACCCGCTCCGCATGACGGCCCCGAGCCCGTCGGTGGCCGCGCTCCGCGCCGCGTTCGGCGACGCCATCGGCCGTGCCGAGGTGTCGTGCGGTGACAGCATCGTGTTCGTGGACCGGGACCGGGCCCACGACGTCCTGGCCTGGCTCCGCGACACGCCGGGGCAGGCGTTCAACTACCTCACCGACATCACCGCCGTCGAGTACCGCGACCGTGAACGCGACCTGGAGGTGGTCTACCAGCTCCGGTCGCTCGAGCGCCGGGCGGACCTGCGGGTCAAGGCGACACTCGACAAGGCAGGCCCCCTGGAGGTGGATTCGGTGGTGGACCTGTGGCGCGGCGCCGACTGGATGGAGCGCGAGGTGTACGACATGTTTGGCATCACGTTCGCGGGGCATCCGGACCTCCGCCGCATCCTCATGTGGGAGACCTATTCCGAGGGCTACCCGCTCCGGAAGGACTTCCCGCTCCGCGGGCATTTCAGCCGGAGCGAGCAGACGCGGCAGGCCCTGGCCGGGAACCCCGAGGCGCACTACTCGCTGGAGGAACTGTCAATCGCCGACGCATACGACGAGCTTCCCGAGGACGTGCGGGAACGGCTGTCGCGCGGCGAGCGCGGGGCTGTCAAATGAGCACGCGCACGGTCGAGCTGGAACTGGCCACTACCGGCCTCGACGAGCAGGGCAACCCCATCCGCCTGCCCCTGGGCGTGGCCGCGGAAGACGTCGACCCGCTGGGCCGCGAGCACATGCTGATCAACATCGGCCCCCAGCATCCGGCCACGCACGGCGTGCTGCGGCTGGTGCTCGAGCTCGAAGGGGAGGTGGTGATCCGCTGTATCCCGCATGTCGGGTACCTGCACAGCGGGTTCGAAAAGCTTGGCGAATACCGCCATTACAACCAGATCATCCCCCTCACCGACCGGACCGACTACCTGGCGCCGATGGCGAACAACGTCTGCCTCGCGCTGGCGGCCGAGAAGCTCATGGCGATCGAGATCACCGAGCGCTGCCGCGTGCTCCGCGTGATCGCGTGTGAGATGAGCCGCATCATCTCCCACCTCGTCTGGCTCGGGACCACGGGGATCGACCTCGGCGCCTATACGCCGTTCCTCTGGTCCTTCCAGCAGCGCGAGGTGATCTACAACCTCCAGGAGGCGTGGACCGGCGCCCGGCTCACGACCAGCCTCACCCGGATCGGCGGCCTCATGGCCGACATCCCCGATGGCTGGACCGAGGGGATGCGCTCCTTCTGCCGCACGTTTCCGAAGGTGCTGGACGAGGTGGACACCATGTTCACCCGGAACGCCATCTGGATCGGGCGCACCCAGGGCGTCGGGGCGATGAGCGGCGAGGACGCCATCAACTACTCGCTCTCCGGCCCGATGCTCCGGGCCAGCGGGGTCGACTACGACGTCCGGAAGGACCGCCCGTACCTGGGCTACGAGACCTACGACTTCGACGTCCCGGTGGGCGAGCACGGCGACATCTACGACCGCTACCGCGTGCGCCTGGAGGAGATGTACCAGTCGAACCGGATCATCGAGCAGGCGCTCGACCGGTTGAAGCCCGGGCCGATCAACGTGGACGACCCGCGGGTCATCCTGCCGCCCAAGTCGCGGGCGATGAGCGACATGGAGGCGATGATCCATCACTTCAAGCAGGTCATGGAGGGGGTCAAGCCGCCGATCGGCGAGGCCTACATGGGCATCGAGAACCCGAAGGGCGAGCTGGGCTACTATTTCGTCTCCGACGGCACCGCCAAGCCGGTCCGGTGGCGCATCCGGCCCCCGGCCTTCATCAACCTGGCCGCGCTGCCCGCGCTCTGCGAGGGCGCGCTGCTCTCCGACGTGATCGCCATCAACGCCAGCATCGACATCGTCATGGGAGAGGTGGACCGATGAGCACCGGGGGCGCCGCGCCCGGCGACGCGGTCGCGCACGAGACGGAGCCGTACGAGCCCGTTTTCGTGGGCGATATGCGCGCGAAGCTGGAGCGCCTGTTCGACCAGTACCCGACGAAGCGGGCCGCGCTGCTCCCGGCCCTCTGGATGGTGCAGGAGGCCCGGGGCTGGATCTCCGAGCCCGCCATCGCGGAGGTGGCCGACGTGCTCGGCCTGACGCCGGCGCAGGTGAAGGGCGTGGTCACCTTCTATACGATGTACCACACCCATCCCGTGGGCCGCCACTTCATCCAGGTCTGCACCACGAGCCCGTGCAACCTCTGCGGGGCCGAGGAAACCGTGAAGGCCATCCTGCGGGAGACCGGCTGCGGCGAGCTGGGGCGGACCAGCCCCGACGGCCGCTTCACGGTGATCGAGGTCGAGTGCCTGGGCGCCTGCGGTTTCCCGACGCCGGTGCTGGTGAACGACGACTTCCTCGAGAACGTGACGCCGGAGCGCGTCCCGGGGATCCTGGAGGGCTACAAGTAATGGGCTACCCGCACCCGAGCCACCCGAAGGAAACGCCGGTCCTGTCGGAGCACTTCGGGAACGAGTCCGCCCAGACCTACGACGGGTGGGTCGCCCTCGGCGGCTACGAGTCGCTCCGCCAGGCGCTCGGCATGACCCCCGACCAGATCATCGAGGTGGTCAAGGAATCCGGCCTGCGCGGCCGGGGCGGCGCCGGCTTCCCGACGGGGCTCAAGTGGTCCTTCATGCCGAAGGACGACGGCAAGGCGCACTTCCTCGTCTGCAACGCCGACGAATCCGAGCCCGGGACCTTCAAGGACCGCGAGATCATGCGGTGGACCCCCCACGGCCTCATCGAGGGGTGCGCGATCGGGGCGTACGCCATCGGCGCCGAGCGCTGCTACGTCTATATCCGCGGCGAGTTCACCGAGCCGTGGCGGATCATGACCCGCGCCGTGGCGGAAGCGTACGAGAAGGGCGTGCTGGGCGCCAACGCGCTCGGCAGCGGGAAACGGATCGACATGATTCTCCACCGCGGGGCCGGCGCCTACATCTGCGGCGAGGAAACCGCGATGCTCAACTCGCTGGAAGGGCGCCGCGGCAACCCGCGCATCAAGCCGCCCTTCCCGGCGCAGGCCGGCGCGTTCGGGCTTCCCACCACGGTGAACAACGTCGAGACCCTGGCCGCGGTGCCGCACATCCTGAAGCGGGGCGCGGCGTGGTACAAGGGTCTTTCGCTCAGCAACCCGAAGAGCACCGGCACCAAGCTGATCTCGGTCTGCGGCCACATCCAGCGGCCCGGCAACTACGAGATCACGATGGGCTTCCCGATGAAGGAACTCATCTACGACCTCTGCGGCGGGCCGCCCCCGGGCCGGACGCTCAAGGCGGTGATCCCGGGCGGCTCGTCGGTGCCGATCATGACCGTGGCCGAAGCGGACGCCTGCCTCATGGACTACGAGGGGGTGGTTGCGCAGGGCTCCATGCTGGGCTCGGGCGGGATGATCGTCATGGATGACTCCGCCGACATGGTCTACCAGATCTACCGGCTCGCCCGGTTCTATGCGCACGAAAGCTGCGCACAGTGCACCCAGTGCCGCGAGGGCACGGCGTGGACGGTCAAGATCCTGGAGCGGATCCTGGCCGGGGAAGGGAAGGACGAGGACCTCCAGCTCCTGCTCGACCTCTCGGAGCAGATGACCGGCAAGACCATCTGCGTGCTGAGCGACTCATGTGCCGCCCCCGTCGTGAGCGGCATCCAGAAATTCCGGAATGAATTCGAGGCCTACGTCTCGGGCGACCGTGCCCCGGTCATGGCCGGAGTCCATGCATGACCCAGGAACTCGTCACCGTCACCATCGACGGGCAGCAGGTGCAGGTGCCGAAGGGCACCTCGATCATCGAGGCGGCCAAGCAGGCCGGCATCCTGATCCCGCACTATTGCTACCATCCCTCCCTGCCGGCCCCGGCGGTCTGCCGCATGTGCCTGGTGGAAGTGGAGAAGGCCCCGAAGCTCATGCCCGCCTGCGTCACCAGCGTGGCCGACGGGCAGGTGGTCCAGGTGAACAGCGACAAGGCGAAGGAGGCCCGCGAGGGCGTCCTCGAGCTGCTGCTCATCAACCACCCGCTCGACTGCCCGATCTGCGACCAGGCCGGCGAATGCGAGCTCCAGGATTACGTGTTCCAGGAGGGCCGCAAGGGCAGCCGGTACGATGACTACGCCAAGCGGTACAACCCGGTGGAGGATTTCGGGCCGGACATCCTGTACGTGCCGAACCGCTGCATCCTCTGCACCCGCTGCGTGCGGTTCATGGAGGATGTGGCGGAAGAGCCGGTGCTGAACGTCTCCGAGCGCGGCGACCGCGCCTTCATCGGCATCGACCAGGGCCACCGGCTGGACCACGAGTGGTCGGGCAACGTGGTGGACCTCTGCCCCGTCGGCTCGCTCATCAGCAAGGACTTCCTGCACAAGGCCCGCGCGTGGGACCTGGACAAGACGGCGAGTGTCTGTCCCGGATGCAGCCAGGGCTGCAACATGATGGTCGACACCCGCGAATCGAACGTCGTGCGGCTCCGGCCCCGCCCGAATCTCGAGGTGAACCGACACTTCATGTGCGACACGGGGCGGGCCGACTACCGCTGGATGAACCGGGGCGACCGGATTGAGGCGCCGCTGGTACTCGAGGACGGCCGCCACCGGGCCACCGACTGGGAGACCGCGCTCGCCCGGCTTGCGTCACTCCGGGGCAGCGGGTCCGCCGTCCTGCTCGCGTCCGGACGAAGCTCCACGGAGGCGCTCGGCCTGCTCCGCCGGTTCCTGGGCGACGGCACCACGGCCGCGGTCCATGTGCCCATGGGCGATGAAGCGCCGCTGGCCGGCATCCCGGACCTGGCGCTCCGCCGCGAGCGGACGGCCAACGCCACGGGGGCCCGGCTGGTGGGGGTGGACGCGGAATGGGGCGCCGCCGTGAATGCGCTGGACGGCGCGGCCCTGGTGGTGGTGCTCGACCTGGACCTGGACGAGCGGCTCAGGGAGCGAATCGGCCCACAGGCGAAGGTCGTGATTCTCGGGACCGCCATGTCGGAACTGGACGCCCGGGCCGAGGTGGTTCTCCCGATCGCGAACATGGTCGAGGAGAACGGCACCTTCGTGAATCGTGACGGGCGGGTACAGCGCTACATGCAGGCCCGCACCGCACCCGGCATGGCCCGGCCCGCGTGGTGGGTGGCGGGTGAGGCGCTGGCCCTCGCCGACCCCTCGTTCGACCCGCCCTCGGACGCCGCCCAGGCCTTCGCCGTGCTGGCCGACACGCTGCCCGCCTTCGGCGGCCTCACCCATGCCGCGCTCGGCTTTTCGGGCCGCACGGTGCGGGATGCGGCTACCGCGGGAGCGAGCCGGTGACGCCCGAACTGAAAGGGTACCTGCTGCTCGCGGTGCTACGGATGCTGGCGGTCTTCACGGTGACGCTGGTGGGCGTGGCCCTGCTGACGCTGATGGAGCGGAAGGTGAGCGCCTGGATGCAGAACCGGCTCGGACCGAACCGGGTCGGCTATGCGGGGCTGCTGCAGCCGGCGGCTGACGGCCTCAAGAACATCCTGAAGGAAGAGACGTACCCGGCGGCGTCGAGCCCCGTCCTCTTTACGGTGGCACCCGCGCTGGCGTTCATCCCGGCCCTGCTGCTCGGGGCAGTAATCCCCTGGGCGGCGCCGTTCAACGTCAATTTCGACTTTTCCTGGCCGATCGTGGGCCGCTTCGTCCACCACGGCCTGATGCCGATGGCCGTGGCGGACCTGCCGGTGGGGTTCCTGTTCATCCTGGCGGTCAGCTCGCTCGGGGTCTACGGGATCGCGCTGGCGGGCTGGAGCAGCAACAGCAAGTACAGCCTGCTGGGCGGCCTGCGGGCGAGCGCCCAGATGGTGTCCTATGAAGTGGCGATGGGACTGTCGCTCATCCCGGTGCTCCTGCTGGCGGGGAACGTTTCCTTCAGCGCGATCATCGCCTCACAGCAGGGTTCGACCTGGTTCATCCTGCCGCTCTTCCTCTCGTTCTTCATCTTCCTCGTGTCGGGCTTCGCGGAAACCAACCGTGTCCCATTCGACCTGCCGGAGGCCGAGTCGGAACTGGTCGCGGGGTATCACAGCGAATACAGCGCGATGAAGTTCTCGCTCTTCTTCATTGCCGAGTACGCCAACATGGTCACCGTCTCGGCGATGGTGAGCACCCTCTTCCTGGGCGGATGGGATATTCCCTTCATCACGTGGGACCAGACCTCCGGCAGCATCCTCGCGGCGCTGGCGACGGGAGCGTTCCTCTTCCTGAAGGTGATGTTCTTCGTCTTCCTCTTCATGTGGGTGCGCTGGACCCTGCCACGGTTCCGCTTCGACCAGCTCATGTCGCTGGGCTGGAAGGTCATGCTGCCGATGGCGCTGGGGTACATCATGGTCATTGCGACCGCGATCTACGTGATCGACCAGGTCCTGGGCCTCGGAGTCCTGCCCGCCAGCCTCGCGCTGTTCGGGCTCAACCTGATCATCGGCTGGGTCGTCTTCTTCCTGGTGGACCGCAACACGATCATCGCCGGTTCCATGTCCCGGGATAAGCGGCTTGCCGCCGCCCGGGCGTCGAAGCCGGCGCTGGAGTCCTGATGGCGATTGGTACCAAGGTGCTGCCGCGCCCCGTCGCGCGGGTCAGCTATGTCCGCGCCACCCTCAAGGGGATGGCGCTCACGTTCAAGCACATGTTCCAGCCCCGGGTCACGATGCAATACCCGGAGCAGAAGTCCACCGATCCCGGCCACGGGGCGGGGGCGTGGAGCCTGTCGCCGCGCTGGCGCGGCACCCACCGGATGCTGACCGACGAGCAGGGCCGTTCCAAGTGCGTGGCCTGCGGCCTCTGTCCCCAGATCTGCCCGGCCAACTGCATCAAGCTGGTGCCGGGTGAGGACGAGGCAGGGAACCGTTATCCGCTGATCTACGAAATCGACGAGTTCCGCTGCGTCTTCTGCGGGTACTGCCAGGAGGTCTGTCCCGAGGAGGCGATCCACGTCGGGGTGCACTACGAGAACGCCGAGTACAGCCGGGAGCGGTTCGTGTACGACCTGGAACGGCTGTCGGCCCAGACGCATCCGGTGTCCACCCTGTGGGACCCCACGGATCCGAGGGGCGAATAGATGACCGAGGTCGTCTTCTGGCTCTTCGCCGTGGTGGCCGTCGGCTCGGCCCTGCTCTGCATCACCCAGCGGAACCCCGTCTCGGCGGCGCTGTGGCTGGTGAGCACCATGTTCTCGCTCGCTGCCATCTACGTGCTGCTCCAGGCCTATTTCATCGGCGTGATCCAGGTGCTGGTATACGCCGGCGCCATCATGGTGCTGTTCCTCTTCGTCATCATGCTGCTCAACCTGGACCACGCGAAGACAGACCTCCGGCGGGCGCCCTGGTGGCTCCTGGCGATGATCGTGCTGGGCGTGCTGGTGAGCCAGCTCGCGCCACTGGCCGGATACAGCCCTGAGCGGCTGACGCTCGAGTTCACCCGGGCCGAGGGTTTCGCCAACCCGGCGGTGATCTTCCCGGCGGCCCAGGCCGGCCAGGCGCTCACCGAGTCGCAGGGTGTGGTGGGCGCCGTGGCCCAGCCGCTCTTCCTCCAGTACCTGATTCCGTTCGAAGTCACCTCGATCCTGCTGCTGGCGGCCATCGTCGGCGCGGTCGTCCTCGCGAAGCGGAGACTCTGATGCTCACGGGTCACGCCCTGCTGCTTTCGGCCGTCCTCTTTGCCATCGGCGTCGCCGGGGTGCTCATCCGGCGCAACGCCATCGTGCTCTTTATGTGCATCGAGCTCATGCTCAACGCCGTGAACCTGAGCTTCGTGGCGCTGGGGCAGGTGCATGGCCTGAGCGGACAGGTCATCGTCTTCTTCGTCATGACTGTCGCGGCCGCCGAGGCGGCGGTCGGGCTCGCGATCATCCTGGCGATCTTCCGGCACACCGAGTCGGTCGACCTGAACACCATCAACCTCCTCAAGGGCTGATGATACCCATCCTGCTGTCCCTGCAGGCGGCGGGGCATGGTGCCGCCGCGCCCGCGGGAAGCCTTGCCGGCACGGCCGCCGACTGGATCTGGCTGGCCATCCTGCTGCCCTTCGCGGGTTTCCTGGTCAACGGCACGATCGCCTTCGTGAAACCGAAGGCCCGCGGGCTGGTCTCGGCGGTGGGCGCGGGCGTGCTGCTCGCGGCCTTCGGGCTCGCGATCCTGGTCTTCCTGGCGGTGCGCGGGGCACACCCCGAGGCGCCGTACGTCGTCTCGCTGTGGCACTGGCTGCCCGTCGGGTCGCTCCAGGTGGACTTCGCCTTCCAGGTGGACCAGCTGTCCACAGTCATGCTCCTGGTCGTGACCGGCGTCGGCAGCCTGATCCACCTCTTCAGCATCGGGTACATGTACGAGGACCCGGGTTACGCGCGTTACTTCGCGTACCTGAACCTCTTCGTGGCCTTCATGCTCATCCTCGTCCTGGGTTCGAGCTTCCCGCTCATGTTCATCGGCTGGGAAGGGGTGGGGCTCTGCAGCTACCTGCTGATCGGGTTCTGGTACAACGGCAAGGTGAACGCCGACGCCGGCAAGAAGGCCTTCATCGTGAACCGGATCGGCGATTTCGGGTTCCTGATCGCGATGTTCATGATCTGGCAGGCAGTGGGGTCGCTGAACTTCGTCGACGTGTTCGCCCGCGCGCCCGGGGTGCTGGCGCTGGGCGGCGGCACGGTGACCACCATCACGCTGTTCCTGCTGCTCGGCTGCACCGGCAAGTCGGCCCAGATTCCGCTCTATACCTGGCTGCCCGACGCGATGGCCGGCCCGACGCCCGTCTCCGCCCTGATCCATGCCGCCACGATGGTCACTGCGGGCGTGTACCTCGTGACCCGGTCGAACATCCTGTTCACGCTGGCGCCGGTCTCCAGCATGGTGACCGCGGGCATCGGCGCCGCCACCGCGCTCTTCGCGGCAACGATCGGGCTCCGGCAGTACGACATCAAGAAGGTCCTGGCCTACTCCACCATCTCCCAGCTCGGCTACATGTTCCTGGGGGTCGGCGCGGGGGCGTTTGCCGCGGGCATCTTCCACCTGGTGACGCACGCCTTCTTCAAGGCACTGCTCTTCCTGGGTGCGGGCAGCGTGATCCACGCGATGCACCACGCCCTGCACCACACGCACAGCGACGCCGATCCGCAGGACATGCGGAACATGGGCGGCCTGCGGCGCGCCATGCCGTGGACCTTCGCGCTGATGAGCATCGCCACGCTTGCCATTGCCGGTATCCCGCCCTTCAGCGGCTTCTTCAGCAAGGACGAGATCCTGGCGCAGACCATCGCGCGGGGCGCGGACCACCCCCTCTTCTATGTCTTCTACGGCGTGGGGCTGCTCGCGGCGCTCCTCACCGCGTTCTACATGGCGCGCCTCATGGCCATGACGTTCTTCGGCGGGAACCGGACCGGCGAGGCCGAGCGGGAGCACCTGCACGAGGCACCGTGGATCATGACCGGCCCGCTCCTCATGCTCGGAATCCTGAGCCTGGTGGGCGGGGCGATCAACCTGCCGCACCTCTTCGGGTTCCATCCTGCACTGGAGGGCTGGCTCGACCCGGTCACGGCCGGCTCCGCCGCCCTCACCACGCCACACGAGATGCCGGTCAACACGGAGTGGCTGCTGGTCGGGCTCGCGGTCCTGGTCGCGATCACCGGCCTCATCGCCGGCTACCGGATGACGCTCGCGCAGAAGATCGTCCCCGCCGCGGAGGCCGGGGAGGAGCATGGCTTCTGGCGGGTGGTATACCACAAGTACTACATCGACGAACTGTACGATGCCGCTATCGTCCGGCCCCTGGTGTGGCTGTCCCGCCGGGTGCTCTGGCAGGGCGTGGACCAGCGGGGCATCGACGGCGCCGGGGTGAACGGGGCGGCGGGCTTCTCCCGGTTCCTGGGCGGGATGGGCAGCCTGCTCCAGACCGGCTACGTCGGGGTGTACATCGTCGCGTTCCTGGTAGGCGCCCTGTGGATCCTTCGCACCGTCGTTCTCTGAAGGCCTGATGACTGCGTTTCTCGCTTCGATCGGCTACCCGGACTGGATCCTCCACGTCCTCCTGCTGCTGCCCGTGGTCGGCGCGGTACCGGTGCTGCTCGCGCCCTCGCGGCTCGCGAAGCACGTGGCGCTCGCGGTGGCGGTGCTGGAGTTCATCCTCTCGGCCGGGCTCTGGTGGGCGTTCAATCCTGCCGACGGCGGCATGCAGTTCGTCGCCAGCGCACCGTGGATTCCCGAGTGGGGGATCTACTACCGCGTCGGCCTGGACGGCATCTCGCTTTTCATGGTGCTGCTGACCACCGCCCTGACCCCCCTCTGCGTTCTCGGAAGCTACCGGTACATCACGGAGCGCGAGCGCGGCTTCTATGCGCTCCTGCTGCTGCTGACCACCGGCGTGCTCGGGGTCTTTCTCGCGCTCGACATGTTCGTGTTCTACGTCTTCTGGGAGCTCATGCTCATCCCGATGTATTTCATCATCGGGATCTGGGGCGGCACCCGGAAACTGTACGCGGCAATCAAGTTCTTCGTCTACACCTTCCTGGGCTCGCTCCTCATGCTGGTCGCGATCCTGTGGATGGTCATCCAGGTGGGGAAGGCCACCGGCGAGTACTCGTTCGCCTATGAGCACCTGCTCGGCAACGCCGGGCTGCTGGGAACCGCGGCGCCGTGGCTCTTTGGCGCCTTCGCGCTCGCCTTCGCCATCAAGGTGCCGGTCTTCCCGTTCCACACGTGGCTGCCTGACGCGCACGTCGAGGCACCCACGGCGGGCTCCGTGCTGCTGGCCGGGGTCCTGCTCAAGATGGGAACGTACGGATTCCTGCGTTTTGCCCTGCCGTTCTTCCCCGGCGTGGCGCTTTCCCCGGCCGTGACCGCGCTGGTGGTGACCCTGGCGGTGATCGGCATCATCTACGGGGCCCTGGTGGCGATGGTGCAGCCGGACCTGAAGAAGCTCGTGGCATACAGTTCGGTGAGCCACCTCGGGTTCGTGATGCTCGGCATCTGGGCGAGCTCGCTCCAGAGCATCCAGGGCGCGCTGATGATCATGATCGCGCACGGCCTGAGCACGGGCGCGCTGTTCTTCCTGGTCGGCATGCTCTACGAGCGGCGGCACACGCGGCTCATCAAGGACTACGGCGGTGTGGCCCGGGTGGTGCCGCTTCTCTCGGCGATCTTCGCCGTCGTGGCGCTCTCGTCCATCGGCCTGCCGGGCCTGAACGGGTTCGTGGGCGAGTTCCTGGTCCTGCTTGGCAGCTTCGGGCGCCATCCGTGGGCGACCGGCATCGCAACCACCGGCGTCATCTTTGCCGCCGCCTACCTGCTCTGGGCGCTCCAGCGGATCATCTTCAATGCCCTGGACAAGCCTGAGAACGAGACCATGCCCGACTTGAGCCTCCGCGAGGTTGCGGTCCTGGTGCCGCTCCTGATCGGCATCGTGTGGCTGGGGCTCTACCCGCGCCCCGTGCTCGACCGCATGGAGCCTGCCGCCCGGCGCTACCTCGAGATCGTCCAGCCGTCCCTGACCCCGGACGCCGCGGCACTGCCTCCCGCGCGCGTGGAGGCCCGTCCGTGAACTTCGACCCGGCAACGCCCAGCGGCCTGCTGGCCATCCTGGCCCCCGAGCTCGTCCTGAGCGCGTGGGCGCTGGTCGTCCTTCTCCTCGCGAGCTGGCGCCACGACACCGAGGCCGATGCCGCACTGCGCGGGCAAGGTGGCCCTCCCGGGCCTCGCGATCACCGCGGCGGTCGTGGTCTGGTTCTGGGCTGGTGGCGCCGCGGTGCTCGGCGTGCCGCAGATGATGGCGCTCGACACCTACCGCCTCGTGGCCGACCTGATCTTCCTCGCGGTGGCGACCGCGACGATCCTGCTCTCGCTGTCGTACCTGCCGCGAGAGGGCATGCACGCGCCGGAGTACCACGTCCTGGTCCTGTTCGCCACGGTGGGCATGATGCTGATGGCCGGCGCGGCCGACCTGATCATCCTGTTCCTCGGACTCGAGATCATGTCCGTGGCGGTCTACGTGCTGGCCGGGTTCCGCCGGCGGGACGCGTTCTCCTCGGAGGCCGCGCTCAAGTACTTCCTGATCGGCGCCTTCGCCTCCGGGTTCCTGCTCTACGGCATCGCCCTGGTCTACGGCGTCACCGGGACCACCAACCTCACCCTGATCGGCGCGCAACTCACCGACGGCGGCATGTCCATCATGGCAAGCCTGGGTCTCGGGCTCCTGCTGATCGGGTTCGGGTTCAAGGTGGCTGCCGTGCCGTTCCACATGTGGGCGCCCGACGTGTACGACGGCTCGCCCACGCCGGTGACCGGTTTCATGGCAACGGGCGTCAAGGCGGCGGCGTTCGTGGCGCTCATGCGCACCCTGGGCCAGGCGTTCCCTGGCGCGCTGGACAAGTGGCAGCCGGTGATCGGCATCCTCGCCATGGCCACCATGATCCTGGGGAACCTGGTGGCCCTGTCGCAGCGCTCGCTCAAGCGGATGCTGGCATACAGTTCAGTCGCCCATGCGGGGTACCTCCTGGTCGCGATCTGGCCCGGCTCGTTCCTGGGCACCAGCGCCATGATGCTGTACCTCGTCGCCTATTCGCTCACCACCCTGGCCGCCTTCGGCATCCTGGCCTGGCTCGGGCGGGACGGCGAGCGCGACGTCACCCTGGACGACATCGCCGGTGTCGCGCAGGAGCGCCCGTGGATGGCGTTTGCCCTCTCCGTGTGCATGCTGTCGCTGCTCGGCTTCCCGGGCACGCTTGGCTTCATCGGCAAGTGGTACATCCTCTCCGCCATTGTCGTGGAGCGGCAGTACATCCTCGCCATCACCCTCGTCCTGACCAGCGTCGTGAGCGCGGGCTACTACCTGCCGGTTATCATGTCGATGTACATGCGCCCGCTGCGCGATCCCGAAGCGCCGCGTGCCATGCGGCTGCCCTCCCTGGCTGCCGCCGTGGTGGGCGTATGCGTGGTGCTGATCCTGCTCTACGGGGTCTGGCCGGCACATATGCTCGACATGGCCGGCCTGAGCGCTGCCAGCCTTCGCGACGCGCTGCTCTCCGGCCGGTAGGCGGGACGAGCCCGCGCGTTCCCCCCGGAGCCCCGAGGTCGCCATGCAGGTCCCCCGTTCCATCTTCCGGCAGTATGACGTACGCGGCATCGTCGACCGCGAGCTGACCCCCGGGCTCGCCCGGGCGCTCGGGCGGGCCTATGCCACGGCCGCGCGGGCCCGCGTCGGCCACGACCCGGTGCTGGCGGTCGGCCGGGACAACCGCCCGTCCGGCCCCGCCCTTGCCGAGGGGGTGCGCGCGGGGATCGTCGAGGCCGGCGCGACCGCCGTGGACATCGGGATGGTGCCGACGCCGGCGCTCTACTACGCGGTGCACGCGCTCGAGCTCGACGGCGGCCTGCAGGTGACCGGCTCGCACAATCCCCCTGAGTTCAACGGCTTCAAGATGGTGGCCGGCGGCAGCTCGCTCCACGGTGACGACATCCAGTCGCTCTGGGAGATGATCAGCACCGAGTCGTGGGACGCCGGCCAGGGCCGCGAGCGGAGCGACGATTCCGTCCTCGGCCGCTATCGCGACGCCATCGTGAAACGCCACACACTCGCGCGGCCGGTCAGGGTGGTGGTGGATTGCGGCAACGGGGTGGCCAGCCTGATCGCGGTCGAGACGCTCCAGGCCCTCGGCGCGGAGGTGACGCCGCTGTTCTGCGAGTCTGACGGAACCTTCCCGAACCACCATCCCGACCCGACCGTCCCCGCGAACCTGCGGGACATCCAGGAAGCGGTGCGCCGGACGGGCGCCGAGCTGGGCATCGCCTTCGACGGGGACGGCGACCGGATCGGCGCGGTGGACGAGACGGCGCGCATCATCTACGGCGACCAGCTGCTGGTCCTGTACGGCCGCGACGCCGTGCGCCGCTTCGGGAAGGGCATCACGGTCATCTTCGACGTGAAGTGCTCCGAAGTGCTGCCGCGCGCCCTGGAGGCGGCCGGCGCTGTGCCGGTCATGTGGAAGACCGGCCACTCGCTCATCAAGGCGAAGATGCACGAGACCGGCGCGCCCCTGGCCGGCGAGATGAGCGGCCACATGTTCTTCGGCGGCGACTACTTCGGCTTCGACGACGCGCTGTTCGCCGCGGCCCGCCTGCTGGAAATTGTGTCGCGCGAGGAGGGCGGCCTGGCGCGCCTGCTGGCGGACCTGCCGGAGACGGTTGCCACGCCCGAGATCCGGGTGGCCTGTCCGGAGGAGACCAAGTTCGGCATCGTGGAGCGCGCCGCGACGTACTTCGCCGCGCGGTACCCGGTCAACACGATCGACGGCGTGCGCATCAGCTTTGCGGACGGGTGGGGACTGCTCCGGGCGAGCAACACGCAGCCTGTCCTGGTCATGCGCTTCGAGGCCACCAGCGCCGGGGCGCTGGCCGCGTACGAGGGCGAGGTGCGCGCGTGGCTCGCCGGGGAAGGGGTGGATGGGACGCCGGGCTGAGTCATGAGCCGCCGGACGTGGCGGATCGCGCTGGCGATTGCCGCCGTGGTCCTCCTGCTCTTCGTGGGGCGGGAGGTGACGACGCTCCTCGCCGAGCGATGGTGGGCGGCGCAGGTCTCCTTCCCCGCCGCCGACTTCCTGACACGCAGGCGGCTCCTGGCGCTCTTCCTCGAGGGTGCCGGCATTCTCGTCGCCAGCGCCTGGTTCACCGGCAACTATCTCTTCGTGTACCGCACCGTCGGCTCGGTGCAGGTGCCCCGTACGGTGGCGAACCTCGAGATCCGCGAGGCGCTCACGCCCCGTGCCCTGGTCATGGGAACGCTCGGCGCCGGAATCCTGCTCGGCGTCATGACGGGGGCGGGCGGTGCGGGCTGGTGGGACGACGCGCTCCTCGCGTGGCACGGCGTCTCCTGGGGCGTCACGGAGCCGCTCCTCGGCAATGATATCGGGCGCTACGTCGCCCAGCTCCCGCTCTGGCGCGAGCTGCACAGCTTCGCGTTCCTCCTCATCCTGCTCGGCCTGTCCACGGTCCTCCTGCTCTATGCCCTGATCGGCGCGCTGCGGTGGCAGCGCGGCCACCCGGCCATCAGTGACCACGCGCGGCGCCACCTGGGATGGCTGCTGGCCGCCTTTGCGCTCACGCTCGCCTGGGGATACGCGCTGGAGTCTCCCGAGATCGTCGCCGGGCTGAAAGGCGGCGTGGGCGGAGGGGCCGACCTGCGATTCCTCATTGCCCGGATCCTCACCGGCACCGCGCTGGCCGCGGCGATGATCGCCGCAGTGTGGGCCTGGCAACCCCGGCACACGCTGCTGGTTGCCGGCTGGATCGTGCTCATGTTCGCGTCGCTGACCGGGCACTACATCCTGCCGGCGCTGCGGACGGACGTCGTGCAGCCGGCGCTCACGCAGGAGGAACGGCGCACGTACGAATCGCTGGCGTATTCGCTCGCGGGCGTCGTGGACACCACGTTCCGCGGCGATGGCGGCGTGGCGCCCCCGAGGCATCCCGCGCTCTGGCATCCTTCCGCCGTGGCCAGCCTGGCCGGCGCGGATTCGGGAAGCGTCCTCGCCCTGAACCCCGGCGAGCTGCGGGTGGGAGGCCGCCGGCTTCCGGTCTGGTTCCTCCTCCGGGACCACCCGTCGGGCAACCCCACGCTGGTTGCCATCGCGGATGACCGCACCAGCGTCAGGGGCCTGCCACTCACCTACCAGCCCGGTGACTCGGTCCCGTACCCGGGGCTGCGCGGTTTCCTGTCGCTCTCTCCCTCCGTCATCCGACCCCTGGCACCAGCCTACCGCATCGGGAGCGACGACCGGGGCGTGCGCATCGGCGGTCCGGTGCGCCGGCTCGTGCTCGCCTGGGCCCGCCAGGCGGGGGAACTGCTGGGGCGGACGACGCCGAACGCGCACCTCGAGTGGCACCTCGGCCCGGGCGAACGCCTCGCGGCGATCGCGCCCTGGGTCACCTGGGACTCCCCGACACTCCACATGGTGGACGGGGACGTCACCTGGGTGGCGACCGGCTACCTCACGACCCGCACCTTCCCGCTGGTGGACCGGATGCCATGGCAAGGCCGGCGCGTGGCCTCGGTTCATCCGGCCGTGACCGGCGTCATCTCGGCGGAATCGGGCGAGACGCACCTGTATCTCCGGCGCAATGCCGATCCGCTTGCCCTGGCCTGGTCCGACATCACCGGGGGCGTCGTCGAGCCGGCCTCCGCGATGCCACGTTCGGTCGAGGATGTTCTGCCGTACCCCAATGCCCTGTTCGACGTGCAGGCCCAGCTGATGGAGCGGGATCACTGGGTGGACGGACGCCGCGTGGGCACCGGGTCTTCCACCGGTCGGGACGTGCGGGTGGGGGACCGCGCGTGGGGCCCGGACGCCGGGGAACGCCGGGTGGCCGCGTACGAGGATCCGGGAGAGCGGCGCCTGACCTCCGTGGTCGAGGCGCGGATGCGGGACGGCCGGCAGGTCGTGACCATCACCCGCCTCACCGTGGCCGGCAGCGTCTCGTCCCCGGCCGTACTGGACCGGCGCTGGCGCCGGTTCCCGACCTACGAGCAACTCCGGGATTCCCTCCGCGTTGCCGGGGCCCGGCTGGACGACGGACCGGTGCAGGTGTGGATCGATGGTACCGGTGCGGGGGCCTACCGGTCGGAGTTCGCGGCCGGCCCGGAGGGAACGGTGCACCTCGTCTGGATGAGCCTGGCGCTGGGCGACCGGATGGGGGCCGGACACGGGCCGGAGGAAGCGTGGCGCAACCTGGAAGGGGTCACCGTGCCGATCCTGCCCGGCGGGCCCACCCGGGAGATCGAGGAGGCGCGTCGCTACATGGCCCGCGCCGACAGCGCGCTCCGGCGGGGGGACTGGATCGGTTTCGCCCGGGCATTCGAAGGCCTCCGGGAGGTCCTGGACCTGGCGCGGCCGGACGACAGCGTGCCGCCTCCGACCCCGCCTAAGTAACGCGCTTGCTTCCCTTTAGCGCATCGGCTAGGTTCACACGCCTGCAAACGGGGCCGTCCTGGTGAGCTCGAAGATCGCGATCGTCGCGCTGGGTGGAAACGCCCTGGCCCGGGCCGGGGAACCGGCTGCCATCGCCAATCAGTTCCGGCACACCCGGGAGAGCCTCGGCTCGATTGTCGATCTGATCCGCGAGGGGTGGAACGTCGGCCTGGTTCACGGGAACGGGCCCCAGGTGGGCGATGCACTCGCCCGCAACGAGATCGCGCTGGCGGAGGTGGCTCCGCTGCCGCTTGGTGTGCTGGTGGCGGCGACGGCCGGCTGGATCGGCTACATGATCCAGCAGTCGCTCCAGAACGCGCTGGTCCGTGCCGGGATCGACCGCGAGGTGGTGACACTCGTGACGCAGACGCTGGTGAGCGAGTCCGACCCGGCACTCCGGGCGCCGACCAAGCCGATCGGTCACGCGCTCCCGGAGCCGCGGGTACGGGCGCTTCAGGCGGCGGGCATGCCGGTCGCCCGCGATGCGCGGGGCAACTGGCGGCGGATGGCGTCGAGCCCCAGGCCCGAGGCCATCGTCGAGGCCCGGCTGGTGCGGCGGCTCGTCGAGGAAGGCGTGATCGTCATCGCCGCAGGAGGGGGCGGGCCGCCGGTGTACCGGGACCCGGCCCTCGGGCTCGAGGGCGTGGATGCCGTGGTGGACAAGGATCGGGCGGGCGCCATCCTGGCCACCGCGCTGGACGCGGAGGTATTCCTCATCCTGACCGACGTCGACGGCGTGTACCGCGGGTACGGCACGCCATCGGCGGAGCGGATCGGGCGGTTGTCCGTGGAGGAAGCCGGGCGGCTCCTTGCCTCCGGTGAGCTGGACGAGGGTGGCATGCGGCCGAAGGTGGAGGCCGCGGTGGCGTTCGTGCGGGGCGGGGGTGGGCGCGCGGTCATTGCCCACCTGGCCGAGGGATCGGCCGCGCTCAGGGGTGAAACCGGAACCGAGATTACGAGGCATTCGTGAATCTGCATGAATATCAGGGTCGACAGCTCTTCCGCGACGCGGGCATCGCGATGCCCGACGGCGAGGTAGTGTCGGACGCTGACGCGGCCGCGGACGTGGCGCGACGGCTCGGCGGGCCGGTGGTCGTCAAGGCCCAGGTGCATGCCGGCGGCCGGGGCAAGGCCGGCGGCGTCAAGCTGGCGGACACGCCCGAGGAGGCGCGGGAACACGCGAGCCGGATCCTGGGGATGACCATCAAGGGCCTCACCGTGCACCGTGTCCTCGTGGTGCCGGCCATGAACATCGCGACCGAGGCCTATGTCGGCCTCATCATGGACCGGGAGTCGCAGCGGCCGGTATTCATGGTGAGCGCCGCGGGTGGCGTGGACATCGAGGAGGTGGCGGCGAAGACCCCTGAGCGCATCACGCGCCTGGCGGTGGATCCGCGCTACGGCCTCCTGCCGCACCAGGCCACGGCGCTGGCCTTCACGCTCTTCCAGGACATCAGGCAGGTGCGGGCGACGGCGAAGATCATGCAGCAGCTGTACCGGGTGTTCGTCGGCAACGGCGCATCGCTCGCCGAGATCAACCCGCTCGTCACGACGCCGGAGGGGGAGGTGCTGGCGCTCGACGCGAAGGTCGTGATCGACGACAACGAGCTGGAGCGCCGCCCGGACCTCGCGGCCCTCAGGGACGAGACGGCGGAGGAGCCCAGCGAGGTGACCGCGCGGAACGCGAACCTCACCTTCATCAAGCTGGACGGCAATGTCGGGTGCGTGGTGAACGGCGCCGGCCTCGCCATGGCGACGATGGACCTGGTCAAGTACTACGGCGGCGATCCCGCCAACTTCCTCGACATCGGCGGGAGCTCAAACCCCGAGAAGGTCGTGTCGGCGCTCAAGATCATCACTGCCGACCCGAGCGTGAAGGCCATCCTCTTCAACATCTTCGGCGGCATCACCCGCACCGATGACGTGGCCAACGGGATCGTGGCGGCGCTGGATGCCTTCAAGGTGCCGGTGCCGATCGTCGTCCGCCTGACCGGCACCAACGAGGCCGAGGCGATCAGGATCCTGGAGGGCATCGGGATGACGGCCCTCAACGACATGGACCAGGCGGTCCAGCAGGTGGTCCGCCTGGCGAAGGAGGCGGCGTGAGCATCTTCATCGGGAAGGAAACGCGACTCGTGGTCCAGGGGATCACCGGGCGGGACGGGTCGTTCCACACGCGCCAGATGATGGAATACGGCACGAATGTCGTCGCGGGCGTCACGCCGGGGAAGGGTGGACAGACGTTCGAGAAGGCGGTGCCGGTCTTCAATACAGTGGCGGAGGCGGTTGAGGAGACGGGGGCCAACACCTCGGTGATCTACGTTCCGGCCACGCTGGCCGCGGGCGCGCTGTACGAGGCGGCCGACGCCGGGATCTCCCTGATTGTCTGCATCAGCGAGGGCGTGCCCGTGATCGACATGACCCGGGTCATGCCGTACCTGAAGGAGAAGGGTGCCCGGCTGATCGGCCCCAACTGCCCGGGGCTGATTACGCCGGGGAGCGCAAAGGTCGGCATCATTCCCGGCAACATCTGCGCGCCGGGCAACGTCGGCCTGGTCTCCCGCAGCGGGACGCTCACCTACGAAGTGGTGAACCAGCTTACCAGGAACGGCATCGGCCAGAGCACCTGCGTCGGCATCGGGGGCGACCCGATTATCGGGACCAACTTCATCGACTGCCTGCGGGCCTTCGAGGCCGACCCGGACACCGAGGCCATCGTGATGCTGGGCGAGATCGGCGGCACGGACGAACAGCAGGCCGCGACCTTCGTCCGCGACCATGTCACCAAGCCCGTGGTCGGGTTCATCGCCGGCCAGACGGCGCCCAAGGGGCGGCGGATGGGCCATGCCGGCGCCATCATCTCGGGCAGCTCGGGCACGGCCGAGGAGAAGATCGACGCCTTCGAGGCGGCCGGCATCCGCGTGATGCGCCGCCCGGTGGACGTGGTGGACCTGCTCGCCCAGGCCCGCGCCTGAGCGGATGCCGGCCCGGCCGGCACCTGACGACAACACCAGACGCGGCCCTGCCGCGGGGGACCCTAGTGGCCGTTACGACGCTCACCATCATCAAGCCCGACGCCATTGCAACCGGCAAGGCCGGGGCGATCATCGCTCACCTCCAGGAGGAGGGATTCGTCCTGCGCGCGGGGCGGCTCATGCGACTGACCCGGCCCCAGGCCGAGCAGTTCTACGAGGTGCACCGGGGCCGGCCGTTCTATGACGACCTGGTCGCGTTCATGACCAGCGGGCCCTGCCTGCCGATGGCGCTCGAGCGGAATGACGCGGTCCAGTACCTCCGGACGGTGATCGGGGCGACGGACCCCGCGGAGGCGGCGGAGGGCACCATCCGGAAGCTCTACGCCGAGTCGAAGGGACGGAATGCCATCCATGCCTCGGACAGCCTGGAGAATGCCGTCCGCGAGGTGGGGTTCTTCTTCAGTGAGGGCGAGCTGGCGGGCCTCTGGGGCGGGGCGGGGGCCCCGGAGAAGGCGGCCAAGAAGGCCTAGGCCCGCGGGAGCGCCCTGCGTTGACCCCAAGTGATTGTCCCGGTTAAATTAAAGGGCTATGCTTGAGGTTTACATTCGGGAGTTGGACCAGGGGGCGGTAGAGATCGATGCGCTGGTTCCGCCCGGCGATCCTGCGCTCGAGGGGCTTGAGGTGCGTCTCGCGGAGCCGCTCCGGATCACCGGGCGGCTCCAGTCCGCCGCCGAGGGCGAGTACTTCTGGCATGGCCGGATGGTGGGCATGCTGCTGACCGCGTGCCGGCGGTGCCTGGCCGGGGTGACGGTCCCGCTGGACGCCGAGTTACACGTGCTGTTCAGCTCGGACCCGGACATGGCGGATGACCCGAGCGTGTATCCGCTGCCGGCGCGGACGCGCGAGATCGACCTTCGGCCGGTGGTCCGGGAGGAACTGGCGCTCGCCGCGCCGGCCTTCCCGCTCTGCCGGGAAGCATGCGCCGGACTCTGCGCCGGCTGTGGGGCAGACCTGAACGCCGGACCGTGCGCATGCGCGGCTGCGGCCGACTCAACCTGAGGACGTCATGGCGGTACCGAAGAGACGGACATCCAAGGCGCGCAAGCGCTCCCGGCGTGGGAATCACGCCGCGCCCAGCATGGCCACTCAGCCCTGCCCGCGCTGCAGTTCCCCCAAGCTTCCGCATCGTGTCTGCGGGACCTGCGGGTACTATCGCGGGAAGAAGATGATCGAGGTTGAGGACGAATAGGGGTGATCCGGGTCGCCCTGGACGCCATGGGCAGCGACAGCGCGCCACAGGTGGAAGTCGACGGCGCCGCGCTCGCACTGCGGGATCTCCCACCGGGGTTCCTCATCCAGCTGGTTGGGTCGCCCGAGCGCGTCGAGGTTGAACTCGCCCGCTATCCCGACCTCGACCGTTCGCGGATCGAGATCCGGGAGGCGACCGATGTGGTCACCATGGAGGACAAACCCCTCCAGGCCATCCGTCGCAAGCCGAACTCGAGCATGGTCGTCGGGCTGACCCTTCAGAAGACGGGCGAGTCCGACGCTTTCGTGTCGGCAGGGAACACCGGTGCGATGCTTGCGGGCAGCACGATCCTCCTCGGTCTGCACGACGGCGTCGAGCGGGCGACCGTTGCCACCCTCTTTCCCACCGCCACCGAACCGGCCCTCGTCCTTGACGGGGGGGCCAACGTCGACTGCTCGGCCCGCGAGCTGGTGGGGTTCGCGCGGCTCGGGACGGTCTACGTCCGGGATATTCTCGCCAAGCCCCGCCCCTCGGTGGGCCTGCTCAACATCGGCGAGGAAGACGAGAAGGGGAACGCCATCGTCAAGGAGGCGCACCGCCTCCTCAAGGCTGATCCCTCGCTCAACTACATCGGCAACATCGAGGGCCGGGACATCCTGGCCGGACACTCGAAATACGGACAGGTGGACGTGGTGGTGACCGACGGCTTCGTCGGCAACATCGTCCTCAAGTTCTACGAGTCCGTCGCGCGGCTGATCCTCAAGCTCGTGCGCCGTGAGGCGCCGGAAGTGCTGGAGCGCCAGGATGTGCGGAAGGTGTTCCGCATCCTGGACTATTCCCAGTACGGTGGCGCGCCGCTGCTTGGCGTGCAGGGCGTCTGTATCATCTGCCATGGCTCATCCACGCCGAATGCGGTCAAGAACGCCATCCGCGTGGCCGTGCAGGCCGTGGAGACCGGACTCTCCTCCCACATCCGCAGCGAATTCTCCAACGCCAAGATCGGGACCGAGGCATGATCCAGCGCCCCTTTGCGGAGATCGCGGGGCTCGGCGTGGCCGTCCCCGAGCGAGTGATGACCAACGCGGACTTCGAGAAGATTCTCGATACGTCCGACGCATGGATCCTCGAGCGGACCGGCATCCGGGAGCGCCACATCGCCGGGCCGGACCAGTCCGTCGCGATGCTGGGCCAGGAAGCCGCCGGGCGCGCCATGGCGGAGGCCGGCATCGGCCCGATGGACCTGGACGCGATCATCCTCGGCACCGCCACGCCGGACCGGCTGCTGCCGAGCACCGCGTGCGACCTGCAGGCCCTGCTGGGGGCGGAGCGGGCCGCGGCGTTCGACATCAGCGCCGCCTGCCCGGGTTTCGTGTATGCCCTCACCATTGGTGAGGGGCTGATCGCGTCGGGGCAGGCGGAGCACGTGCTCGTTCTTGGCGCGGAGAAGCTCTCCACCATCACCGACTATACCGACCGCTCCACGGCCATTCTCTTCGGGGACGGCGCGGGTGCGGCGATCCTCCGGCGGAAGGCCGAGGGCTCCACCGATGGCCGCGGGGTCCTCTCCACGTTCATCCGGTCGGACGGGCGGCTCGCGCCGCTCCTCTACCGTCCGGGCGGCGGCTCGAGCGATCCGATCAGCGAGAAGGTGGTCACCGAACGCTCGCATTTCATGAAGATGGCCGGACGCGAGGTCTTCAAGGCGGCGGTCCGCACCATGGCCCAGGCCTGTGACGAGGCACTGGAGCGCGCCGGCGTGACCGCCGACCAGATCGACCTGCTCGTGCCGCACCAGGCCAACATCCGCATCATCGAGGCCACCGCGAAACACGCCAACCTCCCCATGGAAAAGGTGCTGGTGAACGTGGACCGCTACGGCAACACGAGCTCCGCGTCGATTCCGCTGGCCATCGCGCAGGCGCGCGAGGAGGGGCGGATCACGCCGGGCTCGCTGCTGCTGCTGGTTGCCTTCGGGGCCGGGTTCACCTGGGGCGCAACGGTGGTTCGCTGGTGACGGTGCTGCTCTGCCCGGGGCAGGGCGCCCAGAAGGTGGGAATGGGGCGCGACCTGGCCGAGCGGTTTCCGGAGGCACGGGACACGTTCGCGGCCATCGACGAGGCCCTCGGCGTGGCGCTCTCCCGGCTCATGTGGGAAGGCCCGGAGGACGAACTGACCCTGACCCACAACGCCCAGCCGGCCATCCTCGCCCACTCGGCGGCCGTGCTGTCCGTGATAGGCCCGCGGCTCGGTGCCGTGGAGGCCGCCGCCGGGCACAGCCTGGGCGAGTACAGCGCCTACGTGGCCGCGGGCTCGCTCCGGGCGACGGACGCCGCGGCGCTGGTTCGCCGGCGGGGCGAGCTTATGTTCGAGGCCGGCAACGCCCGGCCCGGCACCATGGCGGCGGTGCTCGGCCTGCCGGGTGGCGAAGTCGAGGCGTTCTGTGCCCAGGCTTCGCGGGATGGATCGGTGGCCGTGGCTGCCAACCTGAACGCCCCGGACCAGACCGTCATCAGCGGGGACCCTGACGCCGTTGGACGCGCGGGGGAGATGTGCAAGGGCGGCGGTGCGAAGCGGGTACTGCCGCTCAAGGTCAGCGGCGCCTTCCATTCGCCCCTGATGGCCCCAGCCGTGGCCGGACTGCGCGAGGCGCTCGACGGCGTCTCCTGGTCCGATCCGGCCTTCCCGGTGATTGCGAATGCGACGGCCGGGCCGGTCTATTCGGCGGGAGACGCCCGGCAGCTCCTCGCGGAGCAGCTGACGGCGCCGGTCCGGTGGGTGGCGAGCATGCGGCGCGCGGCGGAACTGGCCCCGGCGGGCACGACGTTCGTGGAGGTGGGGCCCGGGACGGTCCTGGCGGGGCTGCTCCGGCGGATCGAGCCCGAGCTCACGAGCACCTCCCTGTCTTCAGCGGATGACGTGGAGCGGTTCCTTTCATGATCAATATCGACCTCAGCGGACGCACGGCGTTCGTCACCGGCAGCACCCGGGGCATCGGCCGTGCAATCGCCGTGCGCCTGCTCGAGGCCGGGGCGAAGGTCGCGATCGTGGGCCGGGAGGCGGCCACGGCCGAGGCCGTGGCGACGGAACTCGGGGAGGACGCGCGTGGGTTCGGCTGCGACGTGCTCCATGCGGACCAGGTGGAGCGGGCCCTGAAGGAGGCGGAGGCCGCCCTCGGGCCGGTGGACATCCTGGTGAACAACGCCGGCGTCGCGCGGGACAACATCCTGCTCCGGCTCTCGGAGGAGGACTGGGACACCGTGATGGACGCGAACCTCAAGGCGGCGTTCCACACCACGCGGCTCTGCCTCAAGGGCATGATGAAGCGGCGCAGCGGGCGGATCATCAATATCAGCAGCGTGGTAGGCCTGACCGGCAACAAGGGACAGGCGAATTACGCGGCGAGCAAGGCCGGGCTCATCGGCTTCAGCAAGTCGGTTGCCAAGGAGTACGGCAGCCGGAACGTGCTGGTCAACTGCGTGGCGCCGGGCTACATCGAAACCGACATGACCGGTGGCTTGCCCGAGGAGGCGCGCGCCGCGTTATTACAGGGGGTTGCGCTGGAGCGCCCGGGCCGTCCAGAGGATGTGGCTGGGGCCGTGGCGTTCCTGGCATCCGACCTTGCGGCATACATCACCGGTCAGGTCATCGTCGTTGACGGCGGCATGGTTTTCTAAGTCCCATTTCCCTTTCGAGGACAGCATGAGCGAGATCGTAGAAAAGGTTAAGGACATCATCGTCGAGGAACTGGGTGTCGAGCGCGAGAAGCTGACGGATGATGCCAGCTTCATGGAGGATCTTGGCGCCGACAGCCTGGACACCGTCGAGCTCGTGATGGCGTTCGAGAAGGAATTCGACATCGACATCCCGGACGAGGAAGCCGAAAAGCTCCGGACCGTCGGTGATGCGCTGAAGTACCTGAACGAAAAGATCGAGAAGTAGTTGACCCGACGTGTCGTCGTCACCGGCCTCGGGCTGGTGACACCGCTGGGCAATACCGTCGAGGACACCTGGACCGGCCTGCTTGCGGGCCGGTCCGGTGCTGCGCCCATCACCAAGTTCGACCCGTCCAGGCTGCAGGTCCGGTTTGCCTGTGAAGTGAAGGGGTTCGACCCCCTCGCGTACATGGACCGGAAGGAATCCCGGCGGTACGATCTCTTCGCCCAGTTCGCGCTCGCAGCCTCGCAGCAGGCCATCGAGTCGGCGGGGCTCTCCGGCGCGTTCCCGGCGCCGGAGCGCACCGGTGTGCTGATCGGCAGCGGGATCGGCGGCATGGCGACGTTCGAGGAGCAGTGCGGGCTGTACCTCACCCAGGGCCCGGACCGCGTCTCCCCGTTCTTCGTCCCCATGTTCATCCCGGACATCGCGGCCGGCCTGGTGAGCATCCGGCATGGGATCAAGGGTCCCAACTTCGCCACGGTGAGCGCCTGCGCCTCCTCGGCGCATGCGATCGGCGAGTCGTTCAACATGATCCGTCACGGCATGGCGGACGCCATGGTGACCGGCGGGTCCGAGGCGGCCATCACCGGCCTCACCATCGCCGGGTTCCAGAACATGAAGGCCCTCTCCACCCGGAACGATGCTCCCGAGCAGGCCAGCCGGCCGTTCGACCTCGAGCGGGACGGTTTCGTGCTGGGCGACGGCGGGGCAGTGGTGGTGCTCGAGAGTCTGGAGCATGCCCAGGCGCGTGGGGCGAAGATTCTGGCCGAAGTTCTGGGCTACGGCCTGTCCGCCGATGCGTATCACATGACATCGCCCGCGCCGGAAGGGGAGGGGGCCCAGCGGGCGATGAAGGACTGCCTGGCGGACGGGGGAATCGACGTGGCCGAGGTGGACTACATCAATGCCCACGGGACCTCCACCCTGCAGGGCGACATCGCCGAGACCCAGGCGGTGAAGGCGGTGTTCGGCGCACAGGCGCGGAAGCTGGTCTTCGGCTCCACCAAGTCCATGACCGGGCACCTGCTGGGGGCGGCGGGCGGGCTGGAGTTCGCGGTCGCCAGCCTGGTGGCCACCCGCGGCGTGATTCCACCCACCATCAACCAGGTCACGCCGGATCCCGACTGTGACCTGGACTCCGCGCCCAACGTGGCGGTCGAGCGCGAGGTGCGCGTGGCGCTCTCCAACTCCTTCGGCTTCGGCGGCCACAACGTCACGCTCGCCGTGAGGTCCTTCGCGGAATGATCCGCACGGTGCTGGCCACGGCGCTCCTGCTGGCGCTGCCCGTGGCAGCGGGGGCCCAGGCCGCGCCCGCCCCGGCGACCGGGGCTCCCGACTGCGTCACGCTCGGCTTCTGTCCTGCACCTGACGCGGGACAGAACCCCTCGTCACTTCTCTTCCTCGCCACCGGGCTCCTCGGGGCCGCCGTCCTCGTGGGACGCCGGAGCGACTCGCCCGGCAGGTAGACTCATGGCAACCATTTCGAGCAGCACCCTGTTCGCCGGTGTCCGGGGCCACGTCGTGGCCATCGACAAGAGCACCGGCGCGGAACTCTGGCGCACGAAGCTCAAGGGGGGATCGTTCGTGTCGGTGGTGCTGGACGACGGGAAGGTGTACGCCGCCACACAGGGCGAGGTGTTCTGCCTCGATCCGACAACCGGATCGGAGCTCTGGCGGAACAAGATGCCGCGCCTGGGCCTCGGCATCGTCTCCCTGGCCGGCGCGGGGGCGCCGGACGGGAGTGGGTCCAGTTCCGTCGCGGCACAGGAAGCCCTCCGGCGCCAGCAACAGGCCGCGGCGGCCGCCGGCTGAGGCCGGTCAGCCTTCCGGGCGACGCACGTCCAGGGGTGGCATGGCGGTGATGGCGAGAGTGCTGAAGGCCAGCCTGATCGAGTCGTCGCTGGCATCGATGCCGTCCATCACCCGCCTGGACAGCTCGTGCTTCGTGATGCGGCGCTTCCGGTAGTCCACCGGATAGCGCACCACGTACGTGATCCAGTTCTCGTTGACCGAGTACGTAACCATCGGCTGGACGCGTGCGTCCTCGATGAGGTAACGCCGCACGAGGTCCTTCCAGCCCTTCTCCGCGAAATCGGCATAGTCCCCGGCCACTTCGTCCGCGATACCCTCCAGCAGCTTCTGCGTGGCGTCCCGGTCGCTCCCGTGGCTGATCGGCACCTTGATCTCGTCCCACAGGAACGGAAACTCGCCGGAGTAGTTGAAGACCGGTTCCTTGAACACGAAGCTGTTCGCCACCCGCACGATCCGGCCGTTGTACAGGTCGCCATCCACCCAGTCGCCGCACTCCATCAGCGTGGTGCGGAGGATTCCGATGTCGATCACGTCACCACGGATGCCGCCGAGCTGCACCCGGTCGCCCGGGTTGTAGAAGCCGCCGAAGGACACCGCCGCCCAGCCCGCCACGCTCGCGATCACCTCCTGGAGCGCGAAGGCCACGCCGGCGCCTGCCACGCCCAGGGCCACCGTGAACCCGCTCAGGCGGTTGGCGTACACCGTCGCAATGACGAGGAACGCCACGAGATAGCCCAGGAACTTGACGATCTTGCGGATCCGGTAGCGTGCCTCCATCCCCTTCACGTGGCGGCCGATGGAGCCCTGGACGAGCCGCACGATGACGATGACCAGTACGATACCGGCCAGCGAGACCAGGGCGCGGATCACGGTGGGATTGTCCAGCCACTGCCTGACGGTCTCTTGCACGGGTGCGGGCTCCGGTGCGCGGGAACGGATGGGCGTCCCCCGGAAGGTAATGTGGTCCCGGTGCCTCCGCCCTATTGCCACAGGGGGCTAACCGTAGTTAATTCAGCGCCTTGCAGCACCCCGGGACAGGTGGCCGAGTGGCTTAAGGCGCACGCCTGGAAAGCGTGTGGCCCTTCACGGGGCTCGTGGGTTCGAATCCCACCCTGTCCGTGGATACAGCGGCAAGTGGCAAGTGGCAAGCAGCAAGTTGCAAGTGGCACTCTGCCTGGCTCCACTCGCCACTCGCCACTCGCCACTGCCTGCGGTCCCAGGGAACCAATCCTCGCTCCACGGCGTATACTTCATGGACACCAGACCATGAGCTACGCCTGGAGCAGCCGATGCTGATTCGACGCCCGCCCGAGATTCCCACCTCCGAGATCACCGACGAAAGCCTGTACGTCAACCGGCGCGTGTTCATGGCCCGGGCCGGGGTTGCCGCCGCTGCCGTGGCAGCCGGGACGCTGCTGCCGGGCACCCTGCTGGCCGCGTGCCGGGCGCCGGCGGATGACAAGCTCACGCCCTGGGAGGCGGTGACGGGCTACAACAACTACTACGAATTCGGCACGGGCAAGGATGACCCGAAGGCCAACGCCCAGGATTTCAAGCCCCGGCCCTGGACGGTGGAAGTGGCGGGCGCGGTGGCTGCCCCGAAGACGTGGGCGTTCGAGGACCTGGTCAGGGGACTCACGGTCCAGGAGCGGGTGTACCGGCATCGCTGCGTTGAGGCCTGGAGCATGGTGGTGCCATGGAACGGCTTCCCGCTCCGTGACCTGATCCGGCGCCTGGAGCCGACGTCCCAGGCGAAGTACGTCGAGTTCACCACGCTGCTCGACCCGAAACAGATGCCCGGCCAGCGGAGCGGCATCCTGCCGTGGCCCTATGTGGAAGGCCTCCGCATGGACGAGGCGATGCATCCACTGACGCTGATGGTGACCGGCGTGTACGGCAAGCCGCTGCCCAACCAGAACGGAGCCCCGCTCCGGCTCATCTGCCCCTGGAAGTACGGGTTCAAGGGTGGCAAGTCGATCGTCCGGATCCGGTTCATGGAGACCCAGCCCCGGAATACCTGGAACGTGGCCGCGCCCAATGAGTATGGGTTCTACGCCAACGTGAACCCCGAAGTGGACCACCCCCGCTGGAGCCAGGCAAAGGAGCGGCGGATCGGCGAGTTCTTCCGGCACGACACCCTGATGTTCAACGGCTACGCCGACCAGGTCGCGTCGCTGTACGCCGGGATGGACCTCCGGAAGAACTTCTGATGGCACGGCGGGACACGGCTCGTCCCCTGGCTCAAGGTCGGGGCGTGGCTGGCCGCGCTCCTCCCCCTCGCGATCCTCGTCTACCGGATCATGAGCGGGAGTTTCGTGGCGGACGATCCCGTCGAGGAAATCCAGCACCGCACGGGCCTGGCGACGCTGATCCTGCTGCTCATCACCCTGTCGATCACGCCGCTGCGCCGGCTGACCGGCTGGAACCCCCTCATCCGCTTCCGCCGTCTCGCCGGCCTGTTCGCGTTCTTCTACGCGACTCTTCACGCATTCAGCTACTTCGTCTTCGACCAGCAGCTCGACCCCGTCGCCGTCGGCGAGGATGTGGTGGAGCATCCCTGGGTCCTGGTCGGCTTCCTTGCCTTCGTGCTGCTGATCCCGCTCGCCCTCACCAGCACGCGCGGCTGGATCCGCCGACTCGGCGGGGCCCGCTGGAACCGGCTGCACCGGCTCATCTACCCGATCGCGATCCTCGGCGTGCTGCATTTCTACTGGCTGGTGAAGAAGGATGTGAGCGAGCCAGTGACGTATGGGGCCATCCTGCTCGTCATTCTGGGGAGCAGGGTGGTGGCGGTCAGGCGGTCAGGCGGTCGGACGGACAGGGCGGACGGGAAGAGGGCGGTCGGGCGGACGGGCGGACCGACGGTCGGTGCGGCGACTCAACGATTCAACGACTCAACGGGTTGAGGTCTGTCCGCCCGCCATTGCCTCACTCTGCTTCCCGCGCTACCTTCCCGCCTCGTGACGCCCACCCGCTTTTCCCTGCTTGACCCGCGCGCCATGGAGCGCGCACTCACCCGCATGGCTTCCGAAATTGTCGAACGGTGCCAGGGCACCGAGGGCCTGCTGCTGGTCGGTATCCAGCGCCGGGGGGTCGAGCTCGCCGAGCGCCTCGCCCGCCACATTGCCGAGATGGAAGGCGTGACCGTTCCACTGGGCAAGCTGGACATCACCCTCTACCGGGACGACCTCCAGGCCATCGGCCCCCGGCCCATCGTGGGCGAGACCAGCCTGCCGAAGGACCTCGACGGCCGTACGGTGGTCATCGTGGACGACGTCCTCTACACCGGCCGCACCATCCGGGCCGCGCTGGACGAGTTCGCCGACTTCGGCCGCCCCCGCCGGATCCTGCTCTGCGTCCTGGTGGATCGCGGTGGACGAGAGCTGCCGATCCATCCGGACATCGTGGGCACCCGGGTCGACACCGGCCCGGAAGACCGGGTGGACGTGAAAGTCTCCGAACTCGACGGCCAGGACGCCGTCGACCTGCTCCGGGGGCCGTGAGCATGGCGGACCTCAGCCTCGGCAAGGACCTGATCGGGCTGGCACCCCTCTCCGCCGACCAGATCCGCCTGATCCTGGACACCGCCGAGCCATTCAAGGAAGTGAGCGAGCGGCCCATCAAGAAGGTGCCGGCGCTCCGCGGCAAGACCATCGTCAATCTCTTCTTCGAAGCCAGCACGCGCACGCGCATCTCGTTCGAGTTCGCGGAGAAGCGCCTCTCGGCCGACACGGTCAACGTCGCGTCGACCGGCTCCTCGGTGAGCAAGGGCGAGACGCTGGTGGATACGGCGCGGAACCTCGAGGCGATGCGGATCGACATGGTCGTGATCCGCCACGGGTCGAGCGGTGCGGCGAAGTTCCTGGGCGACCGGATCCGCTCCAACGTGGTCAACGCCGGGGACGGAAAGCACGAACATCCGACGCAGGGCCTGCTCGATATCCTCACGCTCCGCGACAAGTTCGGGAAGATCGAGGGGCTCAAGGTGGCCATCTGCGGGGACGTGCTGCACAGCCGGGTGGCGCGGAGCAACATCTGGGGGCTGACCAAGCTGGGCGCCGAGGTCGCGGTCTGCGGACCGGCGACCCTCCTGCCGCGGAACGTCGAGGAGCTGGGCGTCACGGTGATCCCCCACATCGAGGACGCGATCGACTGGGCCGATGCGCTGAACATCCTCCGCCTCCAGCTCGAACGGATGACCGCCGGGTTCATCCCGAGCCTGCGCGAGTACAACCGCGTCTTCGGCGTGACCCGGGAACGGCTCGAACGCGCCCCCCGCGACCTGCTCATCCTCCATCCGGGCCCGATGAATCGCGGGGTAGAGATTGACAGCGACGTGGCCGACGGCCCCCACAGCGTCATCCTGCAGCAGGTGACCAACGGAGTTGCCGTGCGGATGGCGGTCCTGTACCTGCTGGCGGGCGGCTCCCCGGACTGGGCCTCGGCCGGCGATGGAGGCGAGCGGTGAGCGGACTGATCCTGACGGGTGGCCGGGTGGTGGACCCCTCCCGGGGGATGGACGAAGTGACCGACGTCTACCTGCGTGAGGGCCGGGTCCAGGGCGTCGGGCGAGACCTGGGCCGGCCCGACGGCGTCACGGTGCTCGAGTGCGGTGGCCTCGTGGTCTCGCCGGGGTTCGTGGACCTGCACGTGCACCTGAGGGAGCCAGGGCAGGAGGATATCGAGACCGTGGCCACCGGGGCCATGGCAGCCGTGGCCGGGGGCTTCACCGGCATCTGTGCCATGCCCAACACGGATCCGGTCACCGACAACCAGGCCGCCGTCGGCTTCATTGTCCGGCAGGCGCAGCGCGCCGGCCGCGCCCGGGTCTACCCGATCGGCGCGGTGACCCTGGGACAGAAGGGTGAGACGCTGGCCGAGTTCGGTGAAATGGTCGGGGCAGGGGCGGTCGCGGTCAGTGACGACGGGCACCCCGTGTCGTCCAGCCACATGATGCGGACCGCGCTCGAATACGCGCGTACCTTCGGGATTCCGGTGGCCGATCACTGTGAAGAGATGAGCCTCGCCGAGGGCGGCGTGATGCACGAGGGCGCGGTGTCCGCGCGACTCGGGCTCAAGGGAATTCCAGCGGCTGCCGAGGAGATCATGGTGGCCCGGGACATCATCCTGGCCGAACTGACCGGCGGGCACGTCCACCTCTGCCACATGTCCACCCGCGGGTCGGTCGAACTCATCCGCCGGGCGAAGGAGAAGGGGCTCAACGTCACCGCGGAAGCCACCCCGCACCACTTCTCGCTCACGCACGAGCGATGCGAGAACTACGACACCAACGCGAAGATGAATCCGCCGCTGCGGGAAGCCGCGGACCGTGATGCCATCCGCGAGGCGCTCCGGGACGGCACCATCGACGTGATCGCCACGGACCACGCGCCGCATCACTACGATGCGAAGGAGCGCGAGTTCGACAACGCCCCGAACGGAATCACGGGGCTCGAGACCGCTTTCGGGCTGGCCATGACGCATCTCGTCGCGACCGGACTGATCGACATCCCGCGCCTCATCGAAATCATGAGTGTCGTTCCCGCGAAGATCTTCCATCTCCCGGGGGGCACCCTCGCGCCCGGCTCGGTCGGGGATGTCGTGGTCTTCGATCCGGACGCGAGGTGGACGGTGGATCCCGCCAGGCACTTCAGCCGGAGCCGGAACACGCCCTTCGGAGGGAGCGAGCTGCAGGGCGGGGTGGTGTGGACGGTCGTGCGGGGAGAGGTGGCCTTTGAGGGGAGCGGGGGTAGGGAGTAGGGAGTGACGAGCAGTGATTAGTGATTAGTGATTAGTGCTTGGGCGGTTAGTATCTTCGCGATCCCCGATCCCCGATCCCCGATCCCCGATCCCCGATCCCCGATCCCCGATCCTCCAAGGCTGGCCTCCTCGCCCTCCCGTGTTACATTAGCAGTAGCAACTTCTTGCACTCCTCCGAACTGCTGTGCCCCCGCCGCCCCGGCGGTGGAGAGGGAGCATCCATGGCCAAGTCCTCAAAACCCGGCGACGCCATCGAGCGACTGATCGAGCAGCGCAACCAGTTCCTCGACTGGCTTGCGCGGCTGGACGACGGATCGAACAAGGCTCCGGACTCGGTACGGTCCAAGGTCAGGCAGGATTACCAGACCCGCCTGGACGCCGTGGTGGAGGAGCTTGGCGAGCATACGGAGGAAGTCGCCGATCAACTGGCGCGGCACCAGGACACGCGGGCGGGTCTCGTGACCCGGCAGCAGCGGGCGGAAGAGGTATTGGCCGAGGCTGAGCTACGGCATTCCGTGGGCGAGTACGACGACTCGCGCTGGCAGGAGGTGAAGGGCGAGGCCGACCGGAATCTCTCGGCCATCGGCGAGGAGCTGGACTCGGTGAATTCCGAGATCGAGCGGCTGACGGCGATCCAGGAGTTGGTCGGCGAAAAGCGGGCCGCGGAGGAGAGTGCTGCTCCGACAGAGGAAACGCCCGGTCCCGCGGCCGACACCGGGAACGAAGAACCGGCCGAGGAGCAGGCCGAATTCGTGATGGAGGCGGAGTCCGGGGAAGCGTCGCCGCCGGAGCAGGAGGCCGAACCGGAACCGGAGAAGCCGGCCGACGAGGGATGGTCGGCGCCGCCGGCGCTCACTGAGGGGCGGGCCGAGGTTGATGAGCTGGCGTTCCTCAAGTCGGTCACCGAGGACGACGGCATGACGGCCTCGCGGCGCCGCTCGAGTGGCGGCATGGCCCGCCCCGTGGAGGAGCAGGCGCGCCCGAGCACCGCGTCGCCCCGCACGCTCAAGTGCGGCGAGTGCGGCACGATGAACCGCCCGACCGAATGGTATTGCGAGCGCTGTGGCGCGGAGCTGGCGGACCTCTAGTCGCCTTTCAGCGGTCCGGAATGCAAAACGGCCCCGCCATCTGGCGGGGCCGTTCTCATGTCCGGGATGGCGCAAGACTCAGCCGGCGTTGCCGCTGACGAGCTTCGCCAGCCGGCTCTTGGTCCGGGCCGCGGCGTTCCGGTGGATCAGGTTCTTGCGGCTCGCGCGGTCAAGCACCGAGACCGCCTCGGCGTAAGCCTGCTGGGCCTCTTCGCCGCTGGCGGCGGTACGGACCTTCTTGACGGCCGTGCGGAGCTGGCTCCGCTGGGCCGGTTGTGCTCGCGGGCCGCTTCGGCCTGCCGCATGCGCTTCTTCGAAGACCTGATCTGGGGCACGTTCCTGACCTCTGTTCGCTGGAACCCGTTGTCGTTGTGCTACTTTGACAGCCGCGAAAGCTACCTCCGGGCCCCGGGTGGCGTCAAGGGCACCCCACCGACGGACAGTGCGGCCGTCCCCCGGGCTCTTACATCAAGGCCGGGGGGCGTATAACTTCTGCCAGCCCATGTGTTTTCCTGAATCGATGTGCCTTCCGTTGCCTGGACCGGCAGTGACGGCCAGCCGCCCCGCCATGATGATCCGCCCTGTCCCCAGCGCCGCCGGGGTGGGGAGGCCGTGGCCATCGTCCCGGGATCCGCGGTGACGGCGATCGGCGTCGTGCCTGACCACCACGTCCCGCCCGAGGCGGCGGCGGGGGCCGACGACAGCCGGCCGTTCGTCGTCGAACTCGACGCGTTCTCCGGGCCGCTCGACCTGCTGCTGCACCTGCTCCGCGAGGAGCAGATCGACATCGCCGATATCCCGATCGCGCGGATCGCCGACCAGTTCCTGAGCGTCATCCACGACCTGGGGCTCAACCAGGCGGCGGATTACCTGGACATGGCCGGCCGGCTCCTCCGGCTCAAGGCGCAGATGCTGCTCCCGAGGCGGGAGGGTGAGGAGGGCTGGGAGGACCCGCGGCACGAACTGGTCCGACGGCTGCTCGAGTACCAGCAGATCCGCGAGATCGTGGAGTGGATGGAGCGCTCGGCCGCGCGCCGGGCCGACCAGTACGCCCGGGGCTACCTGCCGCCCCCGCCGGACCTGCCCCCACCGCCGCTGATCCTGGACGTGATGCAGCTGATGGAGGCGGTCGAGCGCGTCATCGCGGCGATCCCCGACCCGGTGCTCCACCGCGTGGTGGCGCGTCCGCTCGACGTCGAGGGCGCCACCCTGCGGCTCGAGGCGCTGCTGCTCGACCGCGAATCGTTCGGGTTCCGCGAGGCGCTCGGCCCGCGCCCGACCCTGGTGGACGTGCTTTCGACTTTTCTCGCCCTCCTGGAGATGGCCCGGCGCGGTCGCCTGCGGCTCACCCAGGAGGGGGCTTTCCAACCGATGGTGGTGTTCCGTGAATCCTCTGAACCAGCTGATTGAGGCCGCCCTCTTCTCCGCGGCGCGGCCGCTGACGGTCGAGGAACTCCAGACGCTGGACAGTGACGCCTCGCTGGCCGATGTCCGCCTGGCGCTCGACCAGCTCCGCGAGCATTACGACTTCGACGGCCACGCGGTGGAGCTGGTGGAACTCGCCGGCGGATACCAGGTCGTCACCCGGGCCCAGTTTGCCGCGGCGATCGAGCGCGCGCAATTCTCGGTGCGCACCCCGAAGCTGACCGGCGCCGCGATGGAGACCCTCGCGGTGATCGCGTATCGCCAGCCCGTGGGTCGCCTGGAGATCGAGGAGATTCGCGGTGTGTCCGCGGGGGGCGTACTGCGCACGCTGCAGGAGCGTGGCCTGATCGAAGTCGTGGGCCGCTCGGAGACGCTCGGCCGCCCGCTCCTCTATGGCACCACCTCGCTCTTCCTGGAACTGCTCGGCCTGCGAGACCTCGCCGAGCTCCCGCGGACCGAGGAACTGTCGGTGGCACTGCACACCCATGTGCCGGAAGTCTCCGAGGACGAAACGGCCGACGATGAAGCGGCGGCCTACGTGCCCGCGGAATCATGAGCGAGATGCGCCTGCAGCGGGCCCTGGCCCGGGCGGGTGTCGCCTCCCGGCGCGCGGCGGAGAAACTGATCACCGAGGGCCGCGTACGGGTGAATGGCAAGGTGGCGGAACTCGGGTCGAAGGTGGATCCCGACCGCCAGAAGATCACGGTCAACGGCCGCGCCGTGCACCTGGTCCCCCGCCGGTGGCTGGCCTTTCACAAGCCGCTGGGCGTGGTCACCACGGCGAGTGACGAGCAGGGTCGGCCCACCGTGTTCGACCTCCTGCCCGACTCGCGGGGCCTGACGTACGTCGGGCGCCTGGATGTCATGACCACCGGGCTCCTGCTCCTGACGACCGACGGCGAGGCGGTGCACCGCCTGACCCACCCACGCTACCGGATCGAGCGCCGGTACTCGGTGCTGGCACACGGCCGCGCGACCGGCGAAGTCGTGCCGCTGGCGAAGGGGCGGGTGATGGTGGACGGGAAGCCGGTGCAGCCCGTCCAGGTGAAGGTGAGCCCCGGGCGCAATGACCGCACCCTCATTGACGTCACGTTCACCGAAGGCCGGAACCGGCTGGTGCGGAAGTGGTGCGAGGAACTGGGCCTCAAGGTCGAGCGACTCGCGCGGCTCTCGTATGGCCCCGTCCGCCTGGGTGACCTCGAGCCCGGGGCCTGGCGCCCGTTGACGCCGGGGGAGGAGCGGCAACTGTACCGCGCCGTACGCATGGAATCCGACCAGTGACCGGACCCGTTCCGGGGGAGACAACCACGGCATGACCGCGCAACCCGAGCCGGCCGTCGAGGCCGCCGCCATCCAGGAAGCCGTCCGCGAGGTCGAGCGCCGTATCGTGGGCCAGGAAGCCATGATCGAGCGGCTCCTCATCGGCCTGTTGACGGGGGGCCATGTGCTGCTGGAGGGCGTCCCGGGCCTCGCCAAGACGCTGACCGTGCGGACGCTCGCGGAAATCATCAGCGCCACCTTCAGCCGCATCCAGTTCACGCCGGACCTGCTGCCCGCCGACCTGGTGGGCACCATGATCTTCGACCAGAAGACCCAGGAGTTCCGCGTCAAGAAGGGTCCCATCTTCGCCCAGATCATCCTGGCGGACGAGATCAACCGCGCCCCGGCGAAGGTGCAGGCGGCGCTGCTGGAGGCGATGCAGGAACACCAGGTGACCATCGGCGGCACCACCTACATCCTCGAGGAGCCCTTCCTCGTCCTCGCGACGCAGAACCCGATCGAGAGCGAGGGGACCTATCCGCTGCCCGAGGCCCAGCTCGACCGCTTCATGCTGAAGGTGCGCGTCGGCTATCCCACCCGGGACGAGGAGAAGGAGGTGCTTCTGCGGATGAGCAGCGGGGCGGCCATCCCGGTGCGCAAGCTGCTGAGCCCCGAGGCGCTGCTCGCCGCGCGTGCGACCGTGGCGGACCTGTACATGGACCAGAAGGTGGTGGATTTCATCGTGGACCTGATCCGCGCCACGCGTGATCCTGCCGCCGTGGGCGTGCCCGAACTCAAGCCGCTCATCGCGTTCGGCGCGTCCCCCCGCGCGTCCATCAGCCTCGCGCAGGCGGCGCGGGCCCACGCCTACCTTCGCGACCGCGAGTACGTCACGCCGGACGACGTGCGCGCGCTCGCGCCTGACGTGCTCCGGCACCGGATCGTGCTCACCTTCGAGGCGGAAGCCGAGGACACCGACACCGACGGTGTCATCGCGCGCCTGCTCGAGGCCGTCAAGGTCTCCTGAGCGCCGGGGCCGCCCCACCCATGCCCGCCATCGATCCCGCCGTCCTGAAACAGGTGAAGCAGATCGAGCTCCGCACGCGCGGGCTCGTCGCCAACCTCTTCGCGGGCGAGTATCGCTCGGTCTTCCGCGGCCAGGGCATGGAGTTCGCCGAGGTCCGCGCCTACGAGCAGGGCGACGACTACCGCACGATCGACTGGAACGTCTCGGCGCGTCTCGCAAGTCCCTACGTCAAGACCTTCACCGAGGAGCGCGAGCTCACGCTCCTGCTGGTGGTGGACCAGTCCGGGTCCACCCGCTTCGGTACGCCGGTCAGCAAGGCATCGCTCGCGGTGGAGGTGGCCGCCGTGCTCGCCCTCGCGGCGGCGCGGCACAACGACCGGGTGGGCGCGCTGCTCTTCGCCGACGAAGTCGAGATGGTCATCCCGCCGGTGAAGGGGCGCCGCCATGCGCTCCGCGTGATTCGCGACCTGGTCGCGTTCCGCCCCGAGGGTCGCCGCACCAACCTGGCCATGGGGCTCTCGTACGCGGCCGAGCTGCTCAATCACCGGAGCATCGTGGTCGTGCTGTCGGACTTCTATGCCGAGGGGTGGGGGCGTCCGCTCCGGCGGCTCACCGCCCGGCATGACGTCGTGGCGATCACGGTGGACGATCCGCGCGAGGAAGAACTGCCGAATGCCGGGTGGATCGAGCTGGACGACGCCGAGACCGACCAGCGGGTCCTGCTCGACACGGGCGACCCGGCGGTGCGGGCCCAGGCACGGCACCTGGCCGCCGCCCGGCGGGACGAACGCCACCGGGCCCTCACCGCGGCGGGCGTCGACCACGTCTCCCTCACGACCGACCACGACTATGCGGTCCCTCTCCACCGGGCATTCGCCATGCGGGCCCGGCGGCTCCGGCGCCGATGATCCTCCTCCTCGCCCTGCTCCAGGTGCCCGCGCAGACCGTCGGCGACACGGTCTGGGTCGAACGGACCGTGCGGCCCCCGGCCGGCGTGACGGTGCGCGCCGCCACCTGGGAACCGGAGGGGCCGGTCGCCGCGCTGGGCGGCGCGCAGGTCCTGCGGCGCGGTGACGCGATCGTGGTGCGCTATCCGGTGGTGGCCTGGGAGGCCGGCCCGCACGAGCTGACGGTGCCCGGCCCGATCCTGCTGTCGCCCGAGGGAGTGGAGGATACCCTCCCGCCGAGCCGCGTCACGATCCGGATCGCGAGCGTGCTGCCTGACCGGAATCCCGACAGCCTGCCGATTCAACCACCGGCCGCAGTGGTCGCCCAGCGCTACACCACCTGGATGCCGCTGGTGTTCATGCTGATCCTGGCGCTCGTCATCGTCGTGCCACTCCAGTGGTTCTGGCGCCGGCGCGGCCCGCCGCAGACGGTCATGCCGCCCTTCGACCCCGATCCGCTCGACGACGATACGGTACGCGAATGGTCGGATGCCGGTGAAGACAGGGTCGTGGCCCATCTCGGCTTCCTCCGGCTCCGCGGCGCCATCGCCGACCTGCTCCCCGAGGCGTCCACCGACCGGTCGAACGACGAAGTCATGGCGCTGGTCGCGACCCACCGCCCGGAGTGGCCCGCCAACGACCTCGGACGGGTGCTCGCCGACCTGGACGGGTTGCGCTTCAAGCAGGCCTCGGGGAACCAGGGGCTCGAGCGATATCTCGAGGCCGAGCAGCTCAGGCTCCGCCTGACGGGAGCGGGCGCATGAGCTTCAGCCGCCCCCTGATCCTGCTGCTCCTGCTCGGTCTCGTCATCTGGGCCTGGCTCCGCTACCGCCGCCGCTCGGCGGGGGCACGCTACAGCGACGTGAGCCTCGTGGCGCCGGCCCAGCGCGGAACGTGGGTGCTGCGGGTCCCGCCGGTACTCCGTGGCGTGGCGATTGCCGCCCTGATCATCGCCGCCGCCGGCCCCCGCACGGGTGGCGCCCGCATCGAGCAGAAGAAGGAAGGCATCGGGATCGTCGTCGCTATCGACGTGTCCAGCAGCATGCTCGCCGAGGACTTCGCGCCATCGAACCGGCTGGAGGTCGCCAAGATGGACGCGGTGTCATTCATCCGGGGACGGGGCGCCGACCGGATCGGGCTGGTGGTGTTCGCCGGCGAAGCACTGACGCAGGTGCCGCTGACGGTGGACTACCCGGTGCTCGAGCGGGCGGTGATGGACCTCCGGAGCGGCATGCTGGAGGACGGGACCGCCATCGGCAGCGGCCTCGCCACCGCGGTGAACCGCCTGCGCCGCGTGCCGGGCAAGTCGAAAGTGGTCCTCCTGCTCACCGACGGCGAGAACAACCGGGGCACGATTGACCCGCGCACGGCGGCGCAGGCGGCCGCGGCGCTCGGCGTGCGGGTGTACACCATCGGTGTCGGGACCGAGGGCGAGGCGCCGATCCCCACCGGACGCGGCCTCAGCGGCTTCCGGTACGAGGTGCTGCCGGTCCGGATCGATGAAGAACTGCTCCGCGAGATCGCGGGCATGACGGGCGGGCGCTACTTCCGGGCCAAGGACAGCGAGGCGCTGAGCCGCATCTTCCGCCAGATCGACGCGCTGGAGAAGACGCCGATCCAGGTCACGCGATACGTGAAATACGATGAACTGACCCCGCCGTTCGTCCTGGCGGGGCTCGTGGCCCTCCTGGTCGAGCTGGGCATCGGCGCCACGGCCGGACTCCGGGTGCCATAGCATGCCCGTCACCTTCGATTCTCCGCTCCTCCTGGCCCTCTCGCCCCTGGTGGCACTGGTCGTGGGCCTGCTCGCCTGGTGGCTGCGCCGGCGCCGCATAACGCGGGCGCGCGCATGGTCGCCGGTCGTGGCGGAGCGTGCCCGCGGCTACGGTCGGACCGCGCCGTTCGCACTGGGGCTGGCCGCGCTGGCGGCGGGCGTCGCGCTGGCGGGCCCGCGCGGCGGCCGGACTACGGTCACCGCCGAATCGCGCGCACTCAGCCTCGTCATGGCGGTGGATATCAGTCGCTCGATGCTGGCGGAGGATGTCGACCCGAGCCGGCTCGAGCGGGCGAAGCGTGAGGCGCGACGGCTCGTGCAGGACACCGAAGGCGACCGGATCGGGCTTCTGGCGTTCGCCGGGCGGAGCTACATCCTGTCGCCGCTCACGGTGGACGTCGGCGCGATCATGCTCTACCTCGACGCGCTCGACCCGGACCTCGCCAGCGAGGGCGGGACGAGCCTGGAAGCGGTGCTCGCGCAGGGCAGGGGGCTGCTGGAGGCCTCCTCCGATCCGGCGGATCGCGTGCTCGTCGTGTTCACCGACGGCGAGACGCATGACTCCCTCCCCGGCGTGCTCGAACAGGCCACCCGGCTGGGCGAGGCCGGGGTCCGCCTCATCCTGGTGGGCGAAGGAACCGCCGAGGGCACCCGCATCCCCATCCGGGACTCGCTGGGGACGCTGCTGGAGTACAAGCTCGACGAGAACGGCCAGCCCGTCGTGACCTCGCTGGAGGGGGAAGACCTGCGACGTATCGCGGATGCCGCCGAGGGATCGGTGATCGGGGCCGACGTGCCCGACCAGGCGGGAGCACTGCGCCAGCTCCTCTCCGCGTTCAAGCGCGCGCCGACGCGTGCGACCCAGGCAAGCGACCTGAAGCCGATGGCGTGGCTTCCCGCGTTGATTGCGGCCGTCCTGCTCCTCCTGCACACCTTCACGCGCCGCGGCGCCTCGCTCGTCATCCTGGCCGGCCTCATGGTCGTGGGCAGCGCCGAGGCCCAGCTGCCTTCGCCCGGCCGGCGGGCGCTGGAGGCGGGGCACCCGGCGGAGGCGGCCTCGCGCTACCTGAAGGGTGCGGGCACGTCGATGGCGGACACGGCGTGGTACAACGCCGGGACGGCGGCGATGGCAGCGGGAAACCTGGATGTGGCCCGCCGGGCACTGACCGAGGCGTCGCGCTCGCTGGATCCGAACCTTCGCTACCGCGCGCTGTACAACCTGGGCGTGATCGACCTCCTGCTTGCGCGCACGGACACGGCCAACGCGACCGCGCACCTTGAGGGTGCCACGCAGAGCCTGAAAGACGCGTTGCTCCTCCAGCCCGGCTCCGAGCGCGCCAAATGGAACCTCGAGCTTGCCCGGCAGCGGCGTCCGCCTGACCAGTCGGGCGGTGGTGGTGGACAGTCCCCGCCGAGCAGTGGCGGCGGTGGCGGGCCGCCGCCGCCGGCGCAGGACCAGGAACAGCCCTCGGGCCTCTCCGAGCAGGATGCGGAGCGGATCCTCGGATCGGTCGAACGGGAAGAACGCGAGACCCGCGCGCGGCGGGCACGCGCGGGGCGCGTCTCGACCGCGGGAGTGAAGGACTGGTGATCGCCCTCCTGGCGCTGGCGCTCATGCAGGGGCAGGGTCCTCTCCAGGTCGAACTCCGGGTGGACCGGGAACGCGTGCACCTCGACGAGGAAATCCTGGTCACCGTGCGCGCCGAGAGCGGCCTCGCCGACCCTATCGCCATTGCCGTGCCGACGCTGGACGGGTTCGAGCTGGTGGGACGCTCGGAGCGGCGCGAGGTGTCCCAGGTCGGGCCGGTCGCGCGGTCGGGCATCCTCGAGCTCCGCCTGCGCGCCACCCGGGTCGGCTCCTGGGTACTGGGCCCCGCCCGCGCCACCCAGGGAGGCCACACCGCCGAGACTCCGCCGGTCACGATTGTCGTGACGGGGCAGCAGCAGAGTGCAGCGAGCCAGACCCCCAGCCTCAACCCGCGTGTCCGGGAATTGCTCGCCCGCGCGCCGCCTCCGCCGCCGGGCGACCGTGCGTCGCTCACCATCCTGACCTCCAGCGACAACGTGGTCGTGGGTGAGCAGGTGGACGTCGTGACCGCGGCCTGGTTCCCCAGGGAGCTCCGTCTCCAGCTTCGCCGGCCGCCAACGCTGGAGGTGCCCTCCGTGGATGGCGTGTGGAGTTATCCCCAGCGGAGCCCGCCGGGCATCGCGGCCAGCCGGCAGGTGAACGGCCGGTGGTATGACCTGTTCATTGTGCACCAGGTGGTCTTCCCGCTGACGGCGGGCACCGTCACGGTGGGTTCGGCCAGCCTGCAGTACAGCGTGCCGCGGGCCTTCCAGTTCTTCAGCCAGGACGAGCCGTACTCGATGCGGAGCCCGGTGCGGAAGATTCGCGTGCGGCCGCTGCCGGATGCGGGGCGCCCCGCCGGCTTCGTCGGCGCCGTGGGACATGGCCTCGAGATCTCGCGCCGCCTGGAGCCCGCCACGCTCCACGCCGGGGAGCCGGTGACGGTGTCGGTCAGCGTGAAGGGGCAGGGCAACGTGGCACTCTGGCCGGACCCCGACCTTGGATGGCCAGCCGGAATACGCGCCTACGAGGACCGTACCGACGACCGGATCGAGATGGCGAACGGTGAGGTTGGTGGGGCCAAGACGTTTCGCTATGTCGCGGTGCCCGATTCGGCGGGGACGGTAACCCTCCCGGCCATCCGGTATCCATACTACGACCCCGATCGCGGCTATACGTCCGCCAGCGCGCCGGCAGCGGTGATCGCCGTTGCTCCCGAGCGCGACCCGGAGGCAAGCCGGGCCACGCCGCCCGCCCTGCTCGCAGGTGAGGACGCGTCTCCGGCATGGCGGCTCCTGCACGGTCCGCCGGCCTGGGCCTGGTGGCTGCTGGCACTCCTGCTCCCGGCGTCGTACGTGCTGGTCTGGTGGCGGCGCGAGCACGGGACGAAGTCTCCCGCGCCGACGCCCGCGGCCGGGGGCCTGCGTGGGGTGGAACTCGAACTGGAGCGCACGCTCCGGGCACTCCTGGGCGAGGCGGCCTCGCATGATCCCGGGGGGGTCGTCGCGGCCCTCCGCGCGGCGGGGGTCAGCGAGGACCTCGCGCGGGAGGCGGTGCGGGTTCGCCAGGCCATCAGTGCCCGGCGGTACGGGCCCTCGCGCGGCCAGGATATCGCGGTCCTGACCGGCGAAGCCCGGACACTGATCCGGCGGCTTCACGGTGCGAGTCCCAGGCGCAGGCGCGTGGCTTCCATCGCGCTGGTTGGAGTGCTGGTGTTGCTCGGCACGCCGGCCCGCGGGCAGGCCCCCGACGCCGAGGCGCTCTATCGATCCGGTGCGCTGCGCGCGGCTTCGGACAGTTTTGCCGGCCGGGCCTCGCGGCGGCCGGAAGTGGCGGCCCACTGGTACAACCTGGGGGCGGTGCGATATCGCATGGGGTCGGACGGGTGGGCCCTGGCCTCCTGGGCGCACGCCCGGCGGCTTGCCCCGAGGAACGGGACCATCCGGCGCGCGCTACGCACCGTGCCCCCACCCGACGGCCGGTCCGCATCCCTGCTGGCCGCGGCGCCGGTGACGCCCGAGGAACTGTGGCTGCTGGCCCTGCTGTGCTGGGCGACGGGGTGGGGGGTGGCCATCGTGACGCGCCGCCTGCGGCGCGGGGCCGCATGGGTGCTCATCGTGGTCGCGGCAGTGCTGGGGACGTTCGGCCTGCTGCTCCAGCGATGGTATGACCGTCCGGTCGTGGTGGTGGTGACCGACCAGCCCGTCCGGGTTTCACCCCACGGCCTGGCAACCCCCGTGGCGCAGGCCCCGCATACCACCGCGGTGCGTGTCGTCCGCCGCCAGGACAACTGGAGCCTGGTGCGGCTGGACGCGCGGACCGCCGGCTGGGTACCATCCGACCAGCTCGCGCCGGTGAGCCCGTGACTGTCCTCATTCCACGCCCGTTCCCATGACCGTGGCCCGACGCATCCGCATCCTTCCTGACCATGTCGCCGACCAGATCGCGGCCGGCGAGGTGGTGGAACGTCCGGCGTCGGTCATCAAGGAACTGGTCGAGAACGCGCTCGATGCGGGCGCGGCGCACGTGCGGATCGCGCTGGAGCAGGGCGGCAAGAAGCTGATCGAGGTAAGCGATGACGGGCACGGCATGGGCCGGGAGGACGCCGTGCTCGCGCTGGACCGGCATGCCACGAGCAAGATTCACGAGGCCGCGGACCTGGTCGGGGTAGCCACGTTCGGGTTCCGGGGCGAGGCGCTGCCGTCCATTGCCTCCATCTCGCGCTTCGCGCTCGTCACGTCCGAGGGCGATGGGGAAGGCACGCAGGTGGTGGTGCAGGGGGGCCGGGTGGAGACGGTCGAGCCCGCGGCGCGGCAGCAGGGGACAACGGTGTCCGTGCGCTCGCTGTTCTTCAATACGCCGGCGCGGCGGAAGTTCCTCCGGTCGGTGTCGAGCGAGACCCGGGTGGCCACGGAAACGGTTGCGACCCTCGCGCTGGCCAATCCGGCCGTGGGGTTCACGCTCGAGCTCGACGGCCGGACCCGCTTCCAGCTGCCCGCGGGCGAGTCGATCGACGAGCGCCTTGCCGGCGTGTGGGGCCGAGACCTGGCCGGCACGCTGATTCCCGTCGCCCACGGGGTGGGTGGCTATCGGGTGAGCGGATATGTCCAGCGTCCTGGCGACGCCCAGCCCTCCGGCCGGCGCACCCAGCTGTTCGTGAACGGCCGTCCCTTCCGCGACCATTTCCTGGTCCGCGCGGCCGAAGCCGGGTACCGCTCGGCGATCGCGCCGGGAGACCGGCCGTCGCTGTTCCTGCTGCTCGACGCGCCCCGCGACGCCGTGGACGTGAACGTGCACCCGGCCAAGCTCGAGGTGCGCTTCCGCGAGAAGATCGCCGTCGAGCGCGCGATCGAGGAGGCCGTGCGGGATGCGCTGGGAACGCTCGCCGCGGCGTCCCCCGTGGGTGCCTGGCGGGCGATGCCGAGGTCGGATGCCGGCGCGGTGAGCCAGGCGGAGCTGTGGATACCGCGGGCGGACAGGACGGACGAGACGGACAGGGCGGACGGGACGGACAGGGCGGACGGGACGGACGAGGTGGTCGAGGGGGCCGGGTCGCCGTTCCGCGCGGCGGCGATGGCCATGCCGCTCTTCCAGCTGCTCGACACGTACATCGTCTATCCCGGGGGCGACGGCGTGGTGGTGGTGGACCAGCACTCGGCGCATGAGCGCGTGATCTACGAGCGGGTCATGGCGCGGCTTACCGGCACGGGGGTCGACGCGCAACGCCTCCTCATGCCGGTGACGCTGGACCTGACCGACGAGGAGCTCGACGTGCTGGAGCAGCACCGCGAGGCGCTGGAGCAGGTGGGCTACGCCGTCGAGGCGTTCGGCGGGCGGACGGTCATGCTGCAGACGGTGCCCAACCCACACCCGCGGTTCGATGCGGTCCGGTGCTTCCGCGAGATGGTCTCGGACCTGGCGCGCGGGAGGTTCGGTGGCTGGGCGAACCGGCTGGAGCGCTTCGCCGCCACCTACGCCTGCCATGCGGCGGTGAAGGCGGGCGACCGCCTCGACGAGCGCGAGATGCGGGAATTGCTGCTCCAGCTGCTGGCGACCCGGCTGCCGCCGCACGACGTGCACGGCCGGGCGACGGTCGTGCAGCTGCCGAGGGAAGAGCTGGAGCGACGGTTTGGCCGCGGATAGGGTCCCGATCATCGTGGGGCCCACCGCGGTCGGGAAGACGGCGGTCAGCCTCGCCCTCGCCGCCCACTGGCCCGTCGAGATCGTCTCGGCGGACAGCCGCCAGATCTACCGCCACCTCGATATCGGCACCGCCAAGCCGACCCGCAGGGAACAGCAGCGAGTCCACCACCATGGGCTCGACCTGGTCAACCCCGGCGAGCGCTACAGCGCGGGCCAGTACGCCCGGGACGCCACGCGGTGGATCGAGGAGGTGCGCTCGCGGCACCGTCGTCCGGTGGTGGTTGGCGGTACCGGGCTCTACATCCGGGCGCTGGCCGACGGCCTCTTCGCCGAGCCGCCGCTCGACGTGGTCCAGCGCCGGCGGCTGCAGGAACTGACGGCGGCCATGGATGCCCGGGAGCTGGTCCGGTGGGCGAACCGGCTCGATTCCGGATTCCGCGGCGGTGGCCGCCAGCGGGCGGCCCGGAGCGTCGAGGTGTCCCTGCTGACCGGCCGGCCCCTGGGGTACTGGCAGCGGGCGGCGCGTCAGGTGGGAACCGTCGCCCCGTGGTACGTGGTTCTCTCCGTACCCCGGCCGGTGCTCCACCAGCGCATCCGGCGGCGGGTGGACGAGATGCTCGAGCGCGGGCTTGTGGAAGAAGTGGCCATCCTCGTGGCGGAGGGTCACGGTCCGGGCACACCGGGCCTGGACAGCCTCGGCATCCGCGAAGTCGTAGACTACCTTCAGGGACGCCGCGACCGGGAGGACCTGGCGGAAGCGATCGCCACCGGGACGCGGCAGTATGCCAAGCGGCAGATCACGTGGTTCCGCCACCAGCTCGACGGCCCGGTACTGGCGCTCGACGCCACCCGTCCTCCCGAGGCGCTCGCCGAGGCCATCGTGCGGGCGTGGGAAACGGGCCCGGGTGGCGCCGTTCCTCCTGACGAAGGGCAGGTCGAGGGATGAAGATCGGGATCACCTGCTATCCCACCTACGGCGGGTCCGGCGCGGTCGCGACCGAGCTCGGACTCCTGCTCGCGCGCCGGGGCCACGCGGTGCACTTCATCACCTATGCCTCCCCGTTCCGGCTCCAGGGCTATCACGAGCGCGTGTTCTTCCATGAGGTGGACACCCGCGTCGGGCACTATCCGCTCTTCGACCATTATCCCTACACGCTCGCCCTGGCCTCGAAGCAGCATGAGGTGGCGCTCCGCGAGGAGCTGGACATCCTGCACGTCCACTACGCCATCCCGCACGCCACCACGGCCTTCCTCGCGCGCGAGATGCTGGGGGACGCGAACCCGCTGCGCTACGTCACGACGCTCCACGGCACCGATATCACGCTGGTCGGGCAGGAATCCAGCTTCTATGCCATCACGAAGTTTTCCATCGAGCAGTCGAACCGGGTCACGGCGGTGTCCGAGTACCTGAAGGAGGAGACGCTCCGTGCCTTCGGGTGCTCCGAGTGCAGCATCGACGTGATCCCGAACTTCGTTGACCTGGACGAGTACCATCCCGCCTCCTCCGACTGCCGCGAAACCCTGGCACCGGCCGGCCACAAGCTCATCACGCACGTCTCAAACTTCCGCGAGGTGAAACGGGTGCGGGACGTGGTCCGGGTGTTCGCCCGGATCCGGCGCGCCATGCCGGCCACGCTGATGCTCATCGGCGACGGGCCGGAGCGCGACGTCGCCGCCAGCGAGGCGAAGCAGATGGAAGTGGCGGAGGACGTGCGGTTCCTGGGCCGGCTCGACCACGTCACCAACCTGCTCCAGGCGAGCGACCTGTTCATCCTGCCCAGCCAGACCGAATCCTTCGGCCTGGCCGCCCTCGAGGCGATGGCGTGCGGCGTGCCGGTGGTGGCGACGCGCGCCGGCGGCCTCCCGGAGGTGGTGGACGACGCGGTGAACGGCATTCTCGAACCGGTCGGCTCGGTGGAGGCCATGGGACGGCGCGCGGTGGAGCTCCTGCGTGACGACCGACTGCACAAGCGCATGGCCGAGGCCGCCATCGAGAAGGCCCGCACGTTTTCTGCGGAGAAGATCGTGCCCATGTATGAGGACCTGTACGCCCGGACCCTCGCGTGACGTTTCCGTGGTGGCAGGGCCTGATCCTCGGGCTGGTCCAGGGGCTGACCGAGTTCCTGCCCGTGTCGAGCTCCGGCCACCTCGTGGTGGCGGAGGGGCTGGTGGGTTTCCATTCGCCGGGCGTGGCGTTCGAGGTGAGCCTGCATGTGGCGACGCTGCTCTCGGTGCTGATCGTGTACCGTCTGCGCGTGACGCAGCTCCTGGTGGGAATGGTGCGCGCCGACCGGGACAGCTGGCGGTACGTCGGCCTGCTCGCGCTGGCGTCCATTCCGGCGGCGGTGGTCGGGCTCGCGTTCAAGGATTTCTTCGAGGAGGCGTTCGACTCCTACCTCGCCGTCGGCATCGATTTCCTGGTCACGGCCGCGATCCTGTTCACCACGCGATGGGCCATGCGCCGGGCGACGGAGGAAACGATCAGTACGCGGACCGCGTTCGGCGTCGGCTGCGCGCAGGCGGTGGCCATCCTGCCAGGCATTTCGCGGTCGGGGACCACGATCTCCGCGTCCCTGTGGGCCGGCATCGACCCGGCGAAGGCCGCCGAGTTTTCGTTCCTCATGGCCGTGATCGCCATCGCCGGCAGTGGCCTGCTCGAGGCCCGGCATCTCTCCGGGGCGGTGGACGTGTTCTCCGCGGGGTTCATCTGGGCCTTCATGGGTGCGCTGGTCAGCGGCGTGGTGGCGATCCGGTCGCTGGTCTGGCTGCTGCGGCGGCGGCGATTCGACCTGTTTGCGCCCTATTGTGCCGCGATGGGCCTCTTCACCCTCGTCTGGTTCGTCCTGCTCGGCCATTGACCGGCTCCCTGTTCCGGCTCGCGCGCGTGGACTCCACGCTGGACGCGGTCCATGAACGGGCCGCCGCCGGCGCGCCCGCGGGCACGGTCGTGGTCGCGGGGGAGCAGATGGCCGGGCGCGGCGCGCGGGGCGATACCTGGCACTCGCCTCCGGGAGGCCTCTGGCTCAGTATCCTGCTCCGGCCGGCGGTACCGGTGGGCGTGCCGGTGCTGAGCCTGCGGACCGGACTGGCGGTGGCGCGCGTCCTGGAACGGGCGACCGGAACCGGAACCATCCGCCTCAAGTGGCCGAATGACCTGATGCTCCAGGACCGGAAGCTTGGCGGGATTCTCTGCGAGGCCCGCTGGCAGGGCGACCGGCTGGCCTGGGTCGCGGTGGGCGTGGGGATCAACGTGGCGAACACGGTGCCGGACGCGGTTGCGGAGACCGCCATCACACTCTCCGCGGTCGCACCGGATATCGACCCGGACGATCTCGTCCCTCACATGGTGGAAGCGCTCCGCGCCACGGGCGACGGCGGGGCACTGCTCGGCGAGGAAGAGCGCGCGGACTTCGAGCGCCGCGACTGGCTCAGCGGCCGCCACCTGACGGCACCGGTGGATGGCGTTGCGCGCGGCCTCACCCGTGACGGCGCGCTCCTGGTGGACACGGGGAGCGGGACGGTCGCGGTCCGGAGCGGGCACGTGGTGCTGGCGTGAGGAGCGGGAGTAGGGAGTAGGGAGTAGGCGAGTGGCAAGTGGCGAGTGGCAAGTGGCAAGTGGCGATCTGAATTGGGTAGTGCGTAGTCGATTCCGCGAATTACCTTCTGGTCCGTTCACCGTTCACCGTTCACCGTTCACCGTTCACCGTTCACCGTTCACCGTTCACCGTTCACCGTTCACCGTTCTTCACGGCCCCCATGCTCCTGGCCCTCGACATCGGCAACTCCGAAATCACGATCGGGCTCTACCGGGATGCGACCCTCCAGAGCTCCTGGCGGCTCACGACCAATCCCGACCGCACGCCGGACGAGTGGGGCCAGGCCTTCAACGGCTTCCTGCTCCAGGCCGGCCACTCGCCCAATGAGGTGAAGTCGGTCATCGTCGCGTCGGTGGCGCCGCAGGTGACGCGGAGCCTGGTTGCCGGGATCGCCCGCTCGACCGGGTGCCAGGCGGTGATGATCGAGCCGACCACGAGGCTGCCGGTTGTGCTGGACGTGGACGATCCGTTCTCGGTGGGCGCGGACCGTATCGTGAATGCGCTCGCGGTACTCGACCTGGTGCACGCCGACGCGATCGTGGTGGACTTCGGCACCGCCACCACCTTCGACTGCGTCCTGGGCGACGGGCGATTCATCGGCGGCGCTATCATGCCCGGCCTCCGGACCTCGGCCGACCAGCTGACCACCCGCGCCGCGAAGCTCCCGGCCACGGACCTCCTCCCGCCCACCCGCGCGATCGGGCGCCGGACCGACGACTGCATCCGCGCCGGGGTGCTGTACGGCACGGCGGACGCGGTGGACGGCATGGTGCGGCGGGTCCGCGCCGAGTGGCCGGGGAAGGGGACTCCCGTCGTGGTGGCGACCGGCGGGCTCGCTTCGACCGTGGCCCCTTCAGCTCGGCCATCGAGCGGGTGGAACCCGACCTCACGCTCCGCGGGCTCGCGGTGGCGGCACGCGCCCTGGACCTTTCGTGGTGAATGTTCCCGGCTGGGCGGCCCGGTCGGCGCCCCGCCGGCTCGGATACCGCCTGCTCGGTGACCGGTTCGCCTACCTGCTGCACCTCCGTCCGGCCGAATGGCCGATCATGCTCGCCCACACGGCGCTGGGTTACGTACTCGCCGTCGGCGTTGCCGGCGTGGCCCAGGGGCGCTTCGCGGGAAATGCGATTGCCGGCCTCACGCTCTGGGTCGTCGGCCTGAACGGGGGGACTCTCGCCCTCAACTCCGCGTTCGACCGGGACGAGGGGGACATCGGCTACCTGACGGCGCCGCCGCCCGTGCCGCGACACCTCGTGACCTTCGGACTCGGTCTCATGCTGATCGGCCAGGCCGGTGCGCTGCTGCTTCCCCTCCAGTTCGCCTGGGCCTACGCCGCGTGCTTCGTCCTCTCGGTGCTCTACTCGGTGCCGCCGTTCCGGTTCAAGGCGGTGGCGGGCGCCGACTGGCTGATCAACATGTGGGGCTTCGGCGCCCTGACACCGTACGCGGGCTGGGCGCTGACCGGTCTCCCCGTCGATCCCGCGCGATTCATCGTGATCCTCGCCTTCGCTCCACTCTTCGCCGCGCTCTACCCGCTTACCCAGCTGTACCAGTTCGAGGAGGACAGCCGTCGCGGCGACCGCACCCTCGCGCTCATCCTCGGGATGCACCGGAGCCTCGTGGTGGCCACCGGCGCGGCCGGGCTCGCATTTGCGATGTTCGCCTGGGCGGGAGTCAGGGCCGGATGGGGCTGGTCCGGCAGCGACGCGCTCCGGTGGTCGGCACTCGCCGTGGCACTGGCCGCCTGGGCCGGGGTGCTCATCCCCTGGCTCGCCCGTCACGCCTCGATGCGTCCCGCCGATCACCAGCGGGGTATGTACCGGGCGCTTGGGGCCTGGGCTGTGACGGATGTGGTGGTGGTGATGGTGTGGGGTTTGTAGGATCGGGAGTAGGGAGTAGGGAGTAGGGAGTAGGGAGTAGGGAGGCGGGAGTCGTTGATCGTGGAGTCGTTGAGTCGTTGAGTCGTGGAACTACTCAACCACTCAACCTTTTGACGACTCAACCACTCCCCACTGTCCAGCCCCCGCGTTATACTTCCCCCCTGGTATCCAATCACCTTTTCACCTCCCGGAGCTGGCATGACGACGGCGGTGGCGGCGCAGGAATCGGACCGGACCGAGCTCTCCTCCCAGGTGCGACGCATCTTCATTCTGGGGCTCATCGAGGGCCTGTTCGTCCTGGCTATCGGCCTCGTATCCAAATACCTCGATGGTCCGGTGGAGACGGCGCTTCTCGCCATTCTCCTCCTCATCGGCCTCGGGATCCTGGCGCTGCTGCCGGGCCTCTGGACCCGTGCGGCCAGTGTCGAGGGCATCGCCGGCGCGGCCGGCATCGGGCTCGGCGCGACGGTCGTGTTCCTGATCATCGACGTGGTTCTCCTCCAGCGCATCGGGCTCTACACCAACCGCTGGCTCGCGATTGGCGGCGGGAGCAACTGGTGGTACCATCCCGTCTGGTGGATCGCGGGGACGTTCATCCCGTTCATGGGTGCCTTCGCGCTGTCAAACCAGACCGCCCGTCGCGGCTCGCCGAGCCCCGTGGGGGTGATGATCACCGCGGTGGTCCTGGCGATGGTTATCGGCGCGCTCGCTGCGGTGTTCCATTTCCCCTATGCGCAATGGAGCGTGGCCACGTTCGCCGTGGCCTTCCTTCCGGCCCTGGTGCTGACGGTGCTGACCACCAGCATCGGGGCGCGCCGCGCTTGAGCTGAATGCACCTCGGCAGGCTGCTGCTCCGGATCGTCGGCTGGCTGCTCACGCCCTTTGTGGCGTGGGCAGCTTCGTTTCTGGGAGCGGTCGTCGGCACCCTGGCGGCCAGGGCGGTTTCCCCGGGAGCGGGCCTGACGCTGACGGTACTGTGTGGTGCCGTGGCCGGCTTCACCGCGCTGTGGGTGGTGATCCATTTCCTGAGGAGCTCGCCGGAATTGCGCCATGCCCTCCGGGTCACCAAGGAGGGCATGCCGATCGCCGTCCTGGATGACATTGTGGACGATACGGACGCGGCGGAGACGCCCGCCTCGTGACGCGGACGGGCCGGGTTCTCCTGCCCATCCTGCTCGCCGCCTGCGGTGGGGTGAAGGACCGTGCGGTAACGGCCGACACGGTCGAAGCGGCAACGGCGCCCGACAGCATGGTGTTGACCGTCGACGACAGCACGACCGTCTGGCTCGCCGACGCGCGCGAAGCGACCGACAGTACCGGGGCATCCTGCCTCGAGCGGGTCATCGAGATCCGGCGTGACACCAGCCTCCGCAGGGTCCCCCTCCTGTACACAGCGGAAGCGCCACTCCTGCTGGACGACACCACGCTCTCGGCCGTGCTCTACCGGGACTGCCGGCCCACCCTGACGTACCGGGTGGATCTCCGAACCGGGTACCCGACGCGGAAGGTGCAGTGAAGCGGGCCGCCGTGCTGCTCTTCGTGGCGGCGCTGCTCCCCGGACCCGCTGAGGCCCAGGACATCACCCTGGGTGTCAGCCACCTCCTGTCCGATCCGGGCTGGACCAGCTACCAGCTCGGTATCGGGCGCCCGTTCGCGGGGCCGCTCGGCTACTCGATCACCGCCAGCCGCACCGGCGAGGCAGGCTCGGCCGCGAGCCTCTGGGGGCCCGGCCTGGACCTGACCCTCTTCCGGGGAGGGCGCCCCGGCGCTTACCTGACCGGCGGCGTGGCCGGCGGCCTCGCCACCGGCGCTGACCGATCGGTCTGGGGGTCGTGGTCGGCCGGACTCGGCTGGGAGCTCCAGCCCTTTCACCCGCTGACCCTCGGGATCGAAGGGCGCTACCGCTCGCTCGAGTTCGGTACCAGGCGAGAGGGAATCGAGTTCGGGCTCCGGCTCGGGCTGACCCTCGGCGGCGGCGGGACTGGCGGCGCAGGACGCCTTCCACCATCCGACGGGACCTCGCCGGCGCCCCGGCGGCCGCTCGCCACCGTGACGGGGGACGAACTTCCGGATGCGCCGGCCGTCCCGACGGGTTCCACGGTGCTGGACGGGGTGCTGGCGACCGCCACGGAGGTCATGGGGACCCCGTACAAGTGGGGCGGGACGTCGGCGGACGAGGGGTTTGACTGCTCCGGGCTCATCCAGTACGCCTACTCGGCGCATGGCGTGGCACTGCCACGCCGGAGCGTGGACCAGGCCAGGGAAGGAGTGCGGGTGGAGAAGAAACTCTCGGCGCTGGTGCCGGGCGACATCCTCACCTTCTCCAACTCCGGCAAGCAGGTGACCCACGTGGGGCTTTACCTGGGCGACGGCCGTTTCATCCACAGCGCGTCGGACGGCGTGCAGGTGAGCCAGCTGTCCGACGACGACCCATACGGCCGCTGGTGGTACCGTCGCTGGGTCGGCGCCCGCCGCATCGTTCCCGTACCGTGACTGCCGGGAAAATGACAACGGCCCCGCTCCTCCATGAGGAACGGGGCCGTCGCGTTTCCCGGACGCGGTCTAGTGACCGCTGTGAGCGTGTGCCGAGCTGTCCGCCTTCTGTCCGGTGGACCCGTGCTCATGGTCCATGTCGTCGTGGTTCATGTGCTCGTGATCTTCCTCGCCGCCACCGCGCGCTTCGAGCGACGCCAGGTCCTTCTGGAACGTCGGGTTCCTGGGGTCGATCTGGGGCCAGGCGGCCGGATCGTCCGGGGCGAAGATCCCCACAATGTGCGCCATGGCGCCGTTGACGATCGTCTCGTCCTTCGGGTTGTCGTACACGCCGACCACGCGGTACGTGTGGCCCGCCTCGAGCTTGACCCCGCGCCCGGCCACGCCCGGAAGGCTCCGGCTGACCTTGGAGACCCGGCCCTTCGCGTCCCGCGTGGACGTCACGTCGATCAGCTGCTTCCCGGTCCTGGCATCCTCCAGCCGCACGCCCACGCCGTAGTCGTGCAGGTGGCCGCCGACGCCGAGCAGGCGGCCGGAGACCGGCATGGTGAACTCGTATGCCTTCTCCGAGCGCCCCGGCGGGACGTCGAAGGTGTTGGTGCCGCCGACATGCAGGTTCACGTCCATGTACAGCGGCATCACCGACAGCGGACGGGGGTTCTGGTTGCTGGGGAGGTATTCCATCACCACGCGCAGCGTCACGCCCTCGAGGTCGCGGCCGATGTCATTGTGCCAGGCTACGTAGATCCCCAGGTCGGTACCCGCCTCGAGCGGCACACCGATCGTCTTCGGGATCGAGGCGTCTTCCGTCTCGGTGCCCGCGCCCATCAGGCGCTCGGCCGCCTGGTAGAGCAGCTGGCGGCGGTCGAAGTTCACCATGATCAGGTGGTGCATGATGTGGCGGGGAAGTACGGTCCCGTCCTTGTCCACCACCTCCAGCCGGAAGCCACGGAACCAGCCCTCGACCGGCCACACGAAATGCTGGACCGGCGTATCGTGCGACGCGCCGTGGTCCATCATGGCGTGATCTTCCATCGGCGGCATGTTGGGCAGGTCGAAGGGCCCGGCCGTGATGATCACCTCGTGTTTCGACGAATCCACCGCCACCGAGATATCCGGACCATCCGGATGGGCGGCGGCCGACGCAGGCGGAACGATGGCGGAACCTGTCGCGAGAATCACGGCAGGCAGTAGGACGGACATCAACATGCAGGCTCCTGGTTGGTGGCGTGGTGGGCGGGGCCCGTCGTTAGATTGGGCCGTCCCGACACTACGCCTAACATACTCCGAGGACGACAGGTTCCCGATGCACGCTTTCCCGACGTGCTGCCCCCCGGCGCTCCGCGCGCCGGCGGGGGAGAATTTTCCGGGCCGTACCGCGAAAGTCAAGCGGAAACCGCCGGTCGTGGCGGTCACCATCCTCATGATGGTCTTCATGATCGCCGCCCCGGCGCCCGCCGCCGCCCAGAGGCGCCTCTTTCCGGACGTGGAATCCTTCTCCTATCCGCTCGCGTCGCCCCGGACTACGGGCCTCACCGGCCGGGTCCTGTTCCTGAGCCGGGGGGAGAGCCTTTTCGGGGACGAGCGGGAGGCGGAGGCGATTCTGGGCCAGGAGTTTCCCCTCTTCGCGCTTCGGCGCGGGTCCCGTCCCCTTACGCTGGGCTTCGGTGTCCACGCGTACGGCAGGTTCAGCCTGGACGACTCGAAAAGCTCCCTCATCAGCACCGACTGGATTGTCGGCTTTACCGTCCAGAAGAAACTCCCGGCCTGGGACCTCACGCTCCAGGTCTATCACGAGAGCAGCCATCTCGGTGACGAGTACGCCGAGGGGTTCAACGCGAGGCGGCTCGACTGGAGCCGGGCCGTGATGGCCGGATGGGTGGGGTACCGTGCTGGGCCGGTGCGGATCACCGGCAACCTGAACCGGGTGGTGATCGACCAGCTCAAGCTGCCGGCCTGGGGCGCCAGCCTCGGTGTGGACTGGCAGGGCACGGCCGGGCAGGTCGCGGGTGTCCCGGTCCGCCCCCTGGCAGGCGTGTTCGTGGAAGGCTGGAGCGCCACCGACTGGACCCTGAGCCCCACCGCCCGACTCGGCGTAGCCCTGCCGGGCAGCTCCGGCCGCGAACTCCGGTTCTCCCTCCTGGCGCACAGCGGCCTCTCCACTCAGCGGCAGTTCTTCCGGGAGAAGAGCCGGTATGTCGGGGTGGAGGTGGGGTTTGTGCTGTGAGTAGTGGCAAGTGGCAAGTCGCGAGTGGAATTCTACTTGCCACTCGCCACTCGCCACTTGCTTCACTCCATAAGCTATTTTACCACAATAATTTGCCGTATTCTGGCACTCCAATCACCCGAGTGCTTGACTTGCCATGATCAGGGTCTATCTTTCACCTGATTGGCACTCTCAAAACGCGAGTGCCAACGCCTTTCACGGCAATGAAGCATTAACCAGCAATCCGGTTGGAGGTATTGGAGATGGCGACGACCAAGGCGAAGCCGAAGGTCAAGATTCACCCGCTCGAGGACCGCGTGGTCATCATGCCGAGCGACGAGTCCGAGACGATGCGTGGCGGGCTGTACATCCCGGATACGGCGAAGGAAAAGCCGACCCAGGGTGAGGTGCTCGCGGTGGGCCCCGGCCGCATGGAAAAGGGCGAGCGGGTCAAGATGGAAGTCCAGGTTGGGGACCAGGTGATTTACGGCAAGTACAGCGGCACGCCGTACACCGTGGATGGCGACGAGCTCGTCATCATCAAGGCGTCCGATATTCTCGCGAAAATCGGCTGACTCTCAGGGAGATTAGATCACCATGGCTGCGAAGGAACTGCTGTTCAATACTGATGCCCGCGCGAAGCTGAAGAAGGGCGTCGACCACCTCGCCGAGGCGGTAAAGGTCACGCTCGGTCCGAAGGGCCGCAATGTCGTGATCGACAAGAAGTTCGGCTCCCCCACGGTCACCAAGGACGGCGTGACGGTGGCGAAGGAGATCGAGCTGAGCGACGCGATCGAGAACATGGGCGCCCAGATGGTCAAGGAAGTCGCGACCAAGACGAGCGACCTGGCCGGCGACGGCACCACCACGGCGACCGTGCTTGCCCAGGCCATCTTCCGCGAGGGCCTGAAGAACGTGACGGCCGGCGCGAACCCGATGGAACTGAAGCGCGGCATCGACAAGGCTGTCGAGGCGATCGTGAACCATCTGGCCAGCCAGTCCGTCAAGACGGCCGGCAAGAAGGAGATCGCCCAGGTCGGCACCATCTCCGCCAACAACGACGCCGAGATCGGCCAGCTCATCGCCGAGGCGATGGAGAAGGTCGGCAAGGACGGGGTCATCACGGTGGAGGAGGCCAAGGGCCTCGAGACGACGCTGGAGACCGTGGACGGCATGCAGTTCGACCGCGGGTACCTCTCGCCGTACTTCGTGACCGATCCGGAGAAGATGGAGACGGTCCTGGATGACGCCTACATCCTCATCCACGACAAGAAGATCAGCTCAATGAAGGACCTGCTCCCGGTGCTCGAGAAGAGCGCGCAGAGCGGCAAGCCCCTCCTGATCATCGCGGAGGACATCGAGGGCGAGGCCCTGGCCACGCTCGTGGTCAACAAGCTTCGCGGCACCCTCAAGGTCTCGGCCGTCAAGGCCCCGGGCTTCGGTGACCGGCGCAAGGAAATGCTTCGCGACATCGCGGTGCTGACCGGCGGCCAGGTGGTGAGCGAGGAAGTCGGCTTCAAGCTCGAGAACGCCACCCTGAATGACCTCGGCCGTGCCAAGCGCGTCGTGATCGACAAGGACAACACGACCATCGTTGACGGCAAGGGCAAGAACGACGCGATCCAGGGCCGGATCTCCGAGATCAAGGTCGCCATCGACAAGAGCACCAGCGACTACGACCGCGAGAAGCTGCAGGAGCGGCTGGCGAAGCTGGCCGGCGGCGTGGCCGTCATCAATGTCGGGGCCGCGACCGAGACCGAGATGAAGGAGAAGAAGGCCCGCGTCGAGGATGCGCTGCACGCCACCCGCGCGGCGGTCGAGGAAGGCATCGTCCCGGGCGGCGGCGTCGCCCTCATCCGGGCCCAGAGTGCGCTGGACAAGATCAAGGGCACGGAAGACGAGAAGATCGGCGTCGAGATCGTCCGGCGCGCGATCGAGGAGCCCATCCGCATGATCGCCCAGAATGCGGGCGCGGAAGGCTCGATCATCGTGGCGAAGATCAAGGAGTCGAAGGACAAGAACTTCGGCTACAACGCTGCGACCGACGTGTACGAGGACCTGGTGGCCGCGGGCGTCATCGACCCGACCAAGGTGACCCGGACCGCGCTGCAGAACGCCGCGTCCATCGCGGGCCTGCTGCTCACCACGGAGTGTGTCGTGGTCGAGAAGAAGGAAGAGCAGAAGGCGCCGCAGATGCCGGCCGGCGGCGGCATGGGCGGGATGTACTAGCCCACGCCGTGGCAGGATCCGCAGGAACGGAACGCCCCGGACACCACGTCCGGGGCGTTACCGTTTCGCGGCATTAAACTTGTTACCCTGGTACCCGCCGGGCCCGGTGGCCGCAATCAGTCGCCGCCCGGGGACACGCACGGCGACACCTGTCGCCACCATCGGACAGCACAACGAGGAATGCACGTGAAACGCCTGACCGCCGTGACCGTCCTGTCCGCCCTGACCGCCCTGTCCGTCCTGTCAGCCTCCCCGGCCATGGCCCAGACCGGCGCGAAGGCCGTGGACATCGTCGGGACCTGGAAGTTCGACCTCAAGCAGGGGACGAAGAAGGAGGGCCCCCGGATCGTCATCATCCGGCCCGACAGCAGCGCCAGCTACGGCGAGGAGATCGTCCGCTGGCGGATAGTGGATGACAGGATCTGGATCGCCCTGGGCGGCGAGTGGGAGATCTACACGCTGAAGGTGAAGGGCGACCGCATGACGCTCTCCGGCGGCGACCTGACCGAACCGATCCTGTTCAACCGGACAGGGGCGTTTACGCCGAGGCCCGAGGGTGTGGAGGTGCCGGAGGCGCCGCCGGTGCCGAAAGGGCGGAAGTAAGAAGGGCGGACGCGAAGAGGGCGGACGTAAAAAGGGCGGACCGTCCGTCCTGTTCTCGTCCGCCCTGTCCGCCTGACCGCCCGTCCGCCAGTCCGCCCTGTCAACGTCCGCCCTGTTCTACAACCGCCCTGTTCCCCCGTATCTCCATCGGCTCCAGCGGCACCGCCTGGTCGGCGATGTGCAGCCGTCCACTGTACCCGAGCTCCTCGAGCGCCGCGGAGACCTCCGCCCGGGCGCACTCCAGCGAATTGCACCGCTCGCTCAGGTGCGCCAGCACCACGTGGGCGAGGTCCTCGTGGCAGAGCTCGCGCAGCAGCTCGGCGGCGGCCCGGTTGGAGAGATGGCCGCCCGAGCCCGCGATCCGCTGCTGCACCGAGGGCGGGTAGCCGCTGGTGCGGAGGAGCACCTCGTCGTGGTTGGCCTCGAGGATGAGCGCGTGCGCGTCCCGCAGGAGGTAGCGCACGGCGGCCGTCGGGCGGCCGAGGTCGTAGGCCACGCCCAACCGGGTCCCGCTGTCGCACTCGACGGCGATGGCGAGCGGTTCGGCGGCGTCATGGCTGGTGGGGCAGGCGGTGACGGTGAAGGGGCCGAGGACCACCGACTCCCGCATGCCGAGGACGACATGGCGGGCGTGCGGCGCGCGCTCGTGAAGGCGGGACCAGGTGCCGCGGGAGGAGAGCACCGGCACGGGGCGGCGCTGGACGAGGCGCGGGACGCCTGCGGCGTGGTCGCCGTGCTCATGGGTGATGACGACGCCGACGAGGCCGGCCAGGTCCAGTCCGGCCACCACCGCGCGACGCTCGATCTCGCGGCAGCTGAATCCCGCATCAATGAGCAGCACCGCTCCGTCGGACGCGAGCGCGAAGCAGTTGCCGCGGCTGCCCGACCCGAGGACGTAGAGGCAGGTCAAGGGTGGTAGCGGCGGTAGATGGCGCGAAGGCTGACGACGTGGCGGTCGGTGACCTCGATGTCCCGCCGTGGCATGACCCGGCCCGCCACCCGCAGGAACCCTTCCTCGCTCATCCGCTCGGCGCCGCTGCTCCCCCACGCGAAGGGATTGACCCATTTCGGTGAGCTCCCACCGAACACGTTGGCGCCCGCCCCGATGACGGTCCCCGTGGAGAGCATGGTGCCGATGGCTGTCTTGGCGTGATCGCCGATCAGGCTGCCGACGAACATCCGGCCGGTGTCTATCGTGGTGCCGTCCGCCACCAGCCGCACGTTGCCATAGGTGTTCTTGAGGTTGGATGTGGTGGTCAGCGCGCCCAGGTTCACCCAGTGCCCCAGGATGGAGTTCCCGACAAAACCGTCGTGTGCCTTGTTCGCATACCCGATGAAGCAGCTCCCCGCGACCTCGCCCCGCACCACGCACCGCGGGCCGATGGCCGAGGTGCGGATGTCTCCTCCGACGAGACGCGTACCCGGGCCCACCGCGAGCGGACCGGTGAGCCGCGTCCCGTGGCGCACCTCCACTCCGGCCGCCAGCGCCACCGGACCATCCCGGACGTCGAACACCACCCCGGGCTCCACCCTTGCCTCCCCCGCGGCGATCAGGTTCCGGTCACCCAGGATGATCGCGTCATCCGGCACCGCCCGCCCAAGCTCGTCGAGGAGGATGCGGCAGTCGTCCGGAAGAAATTGTTCCAGGGCGTCCAGCAGGCCCACCGTCCCGTTGACCAGATGCCCGGGCACCTCCTGCGCATGGCCCTCGTCGATCACGGACCAGCGCTTGCCCCGGCCGACGACCCAGCCGACCACTTCGCCATCGTGCACGAGCCGGCCCGTGGTATCGTCCAGCGTGAATGGCACGACCGCGGGCGCGAAATCGCTCCGGACGACGACCGCTGGCCCGTCCACCACATCATCGGGGAGGCAGGGCGGTTCGTCCAGTTCGAAAAAATCCGCGCACGCCGGGGCACGGACCGCCGCGGCCTTGAGCCCCAGCAGCCGTTCCCAGCGCTCCCGGATCCGCCACGCCCCGGCCCGCAACTCGGCGATGGGCCGGACGCCCACGAATGGATGCCAGCGGGGACCGCGCTCGGGATCGATCAGGTGCAGTTCCATGCCTACTCCAGCTCCCGCACGTCTTCAGGCAGCCGCTCCAGCAGCTTCTTGAGGTCGGCCGCCCGCTGCCGGTGCGCCACGAGTACGCGTCCGTTGGCGCGGACCACGACGAGGTCCCTCACTCCGAAACAGACGATGGGGTCATCGTCCGACCAGACCACGCAGTCTTCCGTCTCCTCCAGGAAGACCGGGCCATGGCTGACGTTGCCGACCGCGTCGCGCTGGCGGACGCGGGACAGCGCGTCCCAGGTACCGACGTCGTCCCAGGGGAATGAGCCGGGCACCACCGCGACCCGGGTGCTCCGCTCGAGCAGGCCGACGTCGATGGAGACCGGTGTCACCGCCTTGAAGAAGCCGGCCACGTCGCCCTGGTCGAGCAGCGGGATGTGTGGCGCGAGCTCGGGCGTGTGGCGGATAACCTGCTCACGGAGGTCCACGGCCGTCCACGCGAACAGGCCGGAGTTCCAGAGCGCCCCCTCGGCCATGAGATCGAGCGCGGTGGCCGCGTCGGGCTTCTCACTGAAGCGCGCCACGTGATGGGCGACTTCGTCCAGTGCGGGGCCGGGGACGATGTATCCGAATCCGGTCTCCGGACGGGTCGGTACGACGCCGACCGTCACCAGCGATCGGTGCCGGCGTGCAGTCTCCAGCGCCAGCGCCGCCGCCATCCGGAATGAGCCCGGGTCGCCCACCGCCCAGTCGGCATGGAGTGAGAGGATGTCCGCGTCAGGGTCGCGCCGGTGCGCCTCGTGGGTGGCCCAGTAGAGGGCTGGGGCGGTGGAGGCCGCCCGCGGCTCCACCAGGACGTTTTCCCCCGGGAGGCCGAGCAGCGGTCGGAGCTGGTCAGCCAGGGCTGCCCCGGTGACCAGCAGGATGCGTTCGCGGGCCACCAGGCCCTCGAGACGGGCGACGGCCTCCTCGGCGGTCGAGTGTTCGCCCACGAGGGGGAGGACCTGCTTGGGGCGCGTCGGGGTGCTGAGGGGCCAGAACCGGGTGCCGGACCCGCCGGCAAGGATGACGGCCCACCTCATGCCGCCTCCACTGCCGGGCTCGCGAGGACGTTCACAGGAGCGCGGCGATGGCGGGGCGGTGGCGGTCGAGGTCGAACAGGAGTTCGCCGATGTTGCCGCCGGGCCGGGCGACGGTGACCAGGTGGATGCCGTCCCGCAGGACCGTGACGACCAGCAGGCGGTCGCCGTACTCGAGCACGGCGGAGCCGACCCGGTCCCAGCCGTTGGCTTCGGCAAGACGGTCGGCGGCCTCGACGAGGGAGGGCACCAGCGCCGCCAGGGCGTCAAGGTCCACCCGGGTCTCGCCGCTCTGGTCGATCGGGAGACCGTCGGCGCTCACCACCAGGACCACCTCGGCGGCCTCGCGGGCCGCCAGGGAATTCACCACGTTGCGCAGGCCGTTCATGTCCACTCGCGGAAGGGAGAAATGCGGTGGAGAACGTAAGGTCCGGCGAGCGCGGAAGTCAAGCAATGACGCCGGGTTGACCCGCTTCAGCGGGGCGAGTAACCTTCGCCCGATGAAGCCCCACATTCCCCTGCTCCTGTTCGGGGCGGCCCTGGCCGCCTGCGGCGACCCCAACGCGCTGCCCAACGCACGGATCGACAACATCGTCGATACCGTCACGATCTTCGCGCTCAGCAACACGCCGGTGACCACCCCCAGCGGGTACTCGGTCAACTCCGGCCTGGTACGCCTGGACCAGAACGGCTCCTTCGACTTCGCGTTCGACATCGATGCCCAGGACCGGCCGCTCTTCCTGTCCCTCGGCGCCCTCGGCCTCTCCCAGGGCAAGACCATCCAGCCCGGTTTCCAGAAGTCCGACGAGGCCTTCGACGCCATTACCCGGGCGCTGAGCAACGGTTACAACACCACGGATACACTCGTGGCCCAGGTCGGCGATGTGTACCTCATCCGCTCCTCGCTCATCTGCACGAACCTCGGCCTTCCGCTGTATTCCAAGGTGGAGTTCCTGTCGCAGGATCTCACGGAGCGCACGCTGACCTTCCGGGTGCTCGCGAATACCAATTGCGGCTATCGCGACCTCATGCCCGGCATTCCCAAGAACTAGGCTGTGATCGATCTCAAGCAGCTGCGCCAGGATCCGGACGGGTTCCGCGCGGCGCTCGCCCGCCGGCGGGATCCGGCGCTCGACGGCATCGTGGACCGCGTCCTGGCCGTCGACGAGCGTCGCCGTGCCCTGCTCACGGAGATGGAATCGCTGAAGGCCGGGCGGAACGCGGCCAGCGAGGAGGTCGCGAAGCGGAAGCGCGCGAAGGAACCGGCGGACGACCTGCTGGCCCGGCTGAAGGCCTCGGGCGAGGAGGTGAAGCGGATGGAGGCGGAGGTGCGGGAGGTCGACACGGAACTCCACGGGCTCCTGCTCACCATTCCGAACCCGCCGCTTCCCGGCGTGCCGGATGGCGGCGCCGACGCGAACGCCGTCGTGCGGGAGTGGGGAACGCATCCTTCCTTTGATTTCGAACCGAAGCCGCACTGGGAGCTGGGCGAGTCGCTCGGCCTGTTCGACCTGGCGCGGGGCGCCAAGGTGTCGGGTTCCGGGTTCCCCGTCTTCACCGGCCAGGGCGCGAGGCTGGTTCGCTCCCTCGTCAACTTCATGCTGGACCTCCACACGACGCAGCACGGCTACACCGAGATCATGCCGCCGTACCTGGTGACGGAAACCACCATGACCGGTACCGGGCAGCTGCCCAAGTTCGCGGAGGAGCTGTACGCGGTCCCGGAGGACGGGCTGTACCTGATTCCCACCGCCGAAGTCCCGGTGACCAACCTGCGCCGCGACGAGATCCTGGACGCGGCGGAGCTGCCCCTGGGATACACCGCCTGGACGCCGTGCTTCCGCCGCGAGGCGGGCGCGCACGGCAAGGACACCCGCGGCCTCACCCGCGTGCACCAGTTCGACAAGGTGGAGCTCGTGCGCATCGTGCGTCCGGAGGAGAGCGAGGCAGAGCACGCAAAGCTCACTGCGCACGCCGAGGAGGTGCTCCGGCGCCTCGAGATTCCCTACCGCGTGCTGGCGCTGGCCGCGGGCGACACCGGCTTCGCGAGCGCCTGCACGTATGACCTCGAAGTCTGGGCCGGCGGGGTGGGGGCGTGGCTCGAGGCCTCGAGCGCCAGCACCTTCACCGACTTCCAGGCGCGCCGCGCGAACATCCGCTTCCGTCCCGAACCCGGGGCAAAGCCGGAGTTCGTGCACACGCTGAACGCCTCCGGAGTGGCCCTGCCGCGCACCATCATCGCCCTGCTGGAGAACAACCAGCAGTCCGACGGTAGCGTGCGCATCCCCGACGCGCTCGTGCCCTGGCTCGGGCTGGAGCGCCTCGTGCCCCGTGCGTGACATCCCCATGCGCCGGTACGCGCCGGCGCTGGTCGCGCTGCTGATCCTGCTCCTGGCCGGGCTCAGCGTGGCCTCCGGCGTCATCGTGGTGCGGCACTTCCGCGAGGAAGCCGCCTCCGTGAGCCAGCTCTTCTCCAGCGTCTTCGCCGCCCTGAATGATCCGCGCCCCGGTGCGGAGGCCGATGCCCTGCTGCGGATCGGGGAGCGGGTGCGGCAGGTCGGGATTCCGGTGGTGGTGACCGACGACGCCGGGCAGGTGACGGCGGCGGCCAACCTCCCGTTCGACGCCGACGTGGACGACCCGCGCGTCCGGCGCTACGCCGCCCGGCTCGATCGCGAGAACACACCGGTGGTGGACCCGACCCTCGGCCATACGGTGCACTACGGCACCGTCCCCGCGCGGCGGCAGCTCTCGCAGCTGGCCATCCTCCAGGGCCTGACGCTGGCGGTGATGCTCGCGGTGGGGGCGTTCGCCTACCGGAGTGCGCTCAACGCCAAGGAAGACCGGCTCTGGGCGGCGATGGCGCGCGAGGCGGCCCACCAGATGGGCACGCCGCTCACCAGCCTCAAGGGGTGGGTTGAGCAGGTCCGGTCGAGGTCGACGCCTCCGCCCGGGCTGGCGGATTACCTCGCGGCGGATGCTGAGCGGCTGGACAAGGTGGCCCAGCGCTTCGAGCGGATCGGCCGGCCCGCCCGACGGGAGCCCGTCGCACTCGGCGCGCTGGCGGAGAAGGTGGCGGAGTATTTCCGGCCGAGGCTCCCGAAGCACGCCCGGCCGATCCAGCTCCGCGTGGAGGCGCCCGGGCCCGGCCCGATGGTGGAGGGCGATCCGGTCCTGCTCGAGTGGGCGCTCGAGTGCCTCGTGAAGAACGCGATCGATGCGATGCAGGGCAGGGAAGGTTCGATTACCCTGCGTGCGGGTGCGCTCGATGATTCGGGCGAGCTCCGGGTGATGGACACCGGCCCCGGCGTAAGCCGCGAGGTCCGCCGCACACTGTTCGACCCCGGCACCTCCACCAAGACCGGCGGGTGGGGCATTGGCCTCGCCCTCTCGCGACGCGTGATTGAGGACGCCCACCGCGGCGAACTGGTCCTTGAACCCAGTGAAAAGGGCGCATGTTTCCTGATACGGATACCGTTGCATGATGGCACCCGCACAGACTGACCCCTGGCTCGACCGGCTGAACCCGGCGCAGCGCGAGGCGGCGGAGCACGTCTCCGGCCCCATGCTCGTGCTCGCGGGAGCGGGCAGCGGGAAGACCCGTGTGCTCACGGTGCGGATTGCGCGCCTGATCGATGCGGGCGGGGTGCCCGCGAACAGGATTTTCGCGGTCACCTTCACCAACAAGGCCGCGGGCGAGATGAAGGACCGCGTGGGCCAGTTGCTCGGCCGGGATCCGGGCGGGCTCTGGATCGGCACGTTCCATTCGCTCTCCGCGCGGATTCTCCGCCGCGAGGCGCCGCTGCTGGGCTTCACGCACCAGTACACCATCTATGATGAAGATGACCGGCAGGCGCTGATCCGCCGGCTCATGGACAGCCGGGGGCACTCCACCAAGCTGTTCACCCCCCGCGCGGTGTCGTCCATCATCTCCGCGGCCAAGAACCGGATGGAGAGCCCGGACGACCTGGCCCGCGGCGCGACGTACGACCGCCTGGTGGCCGTGGCGGCGGACGTGTACGGTGCCATGGGCCCGGCGCTCCAGCAGGCCAACGCGATGGACTTCGATGACCTGCTGCTCCATCCGCTCAAGCTCTTCCGCGAACACCCCGACCGGCTCGCGTATTACCAGCACCGGTTCCAGTTCCTGCTGGTGGACGAGTTCCAGGACACCAACGGCGCGCAGTACCGCCTGATCGAGCAGATGGGCCGGGAGCACCGGAACGTGTTCGTGGTGGGCGATGACGACCAGTCCATCTACGGCTGGCGGGGGGCGGACGTCCGGAACATGCAGCAGTTCCTGGTCGACTTTCCCGGCGCGAAGACCGTGCGTCTGGAGGAAAACTACCGCTCGACGGCTCTGATCCTGGACGCGGCAAACGGCGTCATCGCGGAAAATGTCGGGCGCATGGGCAAGACGCTCCGGACGACCCGTGCCGGCGGCGAGCGGCTCACCCTGGTGGCCTGCGCCGACGAGCGGGACGAAGCCGAGTGGATCGTCCGGGAGTTGAACAACCGGAAGGCGCGGGGAGACGTCGAGTGGAACGACGTCGCGATTCTGTATCGCACGAACAGCCAGTCCCGGGCCCTGGAAGAGGCCTTTCGCCGGGCCGCCATCCCGTACCGGCTCATCGGTGCGGTGAGTTTCTATGATCGCCGGGAAGTGAAGGACCTGCTCGCGTACTTGCGGCTCGTGGCGAACCCGAAGGACGACCAGGCCTTCCTCCGGGTGATCGGCGTGCCGCGCCGCGGCATCGGCGAGTCTTCCCTGGCCACGCTCCAGGAGAAGGCCGCCGCGTGGAGCAAGCCGCTGCTGGACGCCGCACGGCTGGCGGGCGGTATCGAGGGCCTCCGCCCCAACGTACGGAATGCACTGGTACGCTTCGCCGAACTGATAGACGGCATTCGCGAGCGTTCGGGGCAGGCGCCTCCCGCGCAGGTGCTGGAAGACGCCATTCGCGCCGTCGGATACGAGGACGTGCTCACGCAGGAAGGGCCGGAAGGGGTCGAGCGGTGGGAGAACGTCAGGGAACTCCTGGCGAGCGCCGCCGACTGGTCAGAAATCGCGGTGGATGAGGACGTGCCCGGCACCCCCCTCGAGCGGTTCCTCTCGGAGGCGGCGCTCATCACCTCCAACGACAAGATCGTGGGCGAGGAGGGCGGGGTCACCCTCATGACGCTGCACACCGCCAAGGGTCTGGAGTGGCCGGTGGTCGTCATGTCCGGCATGGAGGATGGGCTCTTCCCGCTGGCGCGCGCCGTGGAGCAGCCCGACGGGGTGGAAGAGGAGCGCCGGCTCTGCTACGTCGGACTGACCCGGGCCCGGAACAAGCTCTACCTCAGCTGGGCGCGCACCAGGCGGCGCGGGGGCGAGTTGAAGCCCGGCCGGCCCAGCCGCTTCCTGGCGGCGCTGCCGCCGGAGGCGGTGGACGAAGAGCGGACGACTTCGCTCTGGTCGCTGCCCGGCCGGCCGTCCCGGTCGCGGGAGGAGCGGAGCGGGCGTGGCAGCAGCGGTGGCGGGTGGTTCGGGCACGAGCCGGTGACGGAGTCCTTCATGACCCAGCCGGAGGACGCGTCCCAGGACGCGCCGCGATACGTGAAAGGCGAGCGGGTGCGGCACCGGCGGTTCGGCAGCGGCACCATCCGCGGCCTCAGGGGGAGCGGCCGGGACCTCAAGGTGGAAGTGCATTTCGACGACGAAGAGACCGGCGTCAAGCAACTGCTCGTGGCGTACGCCGGCCTCGAGCGTGACTGGGAGAGCGCATGAGCATCGGAAAGGACGAAGTCCGGAAGGTGAGCCACCTGGCCGAACTGGACGTGAGCGAGTCGGAACTCGAGGCGCTGGTCAACCAGCTCAATCGCATCGTGGGGTTCTGCGAGGAGCTGAACCGCGTGCCGGCCGATGCGGACGCCCGGCCTTTCCTGCCCGGGCCCGAGAAGACCCGGCTCCGGGAGGACACGCCCGACCCAGTCCGGCTCCAGCGGCCGCTCAGCGACTTCGCTCCCGCCCTTCGTGACGGCTTCTTCGTGGTGCCGCGGATGGGCACGCTGGAGGATGCCGAATGAAGCCGGTCGTGGAAATCGCCGAGTCGGTTCGGGCTGGCCTGTGGTCGGCGGCGGACGTTGCGCGGGACACCGTGGAGCGCCTGAAGGCCACCGAGAAGCGGGAGCTGAATGCCCTGCTCGACTGGTCTCCCGCGCTGCTCGATGCGGAGGCGAACCGGGTGCACGGGATGGCGGAGAAGGGGCTGCTCGCCGGCGTGCCCATCGCCATCAAGGACAACATCGTCACGGTCGAGCAGCCCAGCACCTGTGCGTCGAGGATTCTCGAGGGCTATCGCTCGCCCTACAACGCCACGGTGATCGAGCGGCTCCGGGCCGCCGGGGCGATGATCGCCGGCAAGGCGAACATGGACGAGTTCGCCATGGGCTCCAGCACCGAGCACTCGGCGTTCGGGCGGGTGAAGCACCCGCTGGATCCGGAGAGGGTGCCCGGCGGAAGCTCCGGTGGCAGCGCCGCGCTTGTCGCCGCGGGAGCGGTCCCGGCGGCGCTCGGCTCGGAGACCGGTGGGTCGGTGCGGCAGCCGGCCAGCTTCTGCGGCATCGTCGGTGTGAAGCCGACCTACGGGCGGGTGAGCCGCTACGGCCTGGTCGCGTTCGGTTCGTCGCTGGACTGCGTTTCGGTTTTCGGGCAGAGTGTGGACGATGCGGCGCGGGTGCTCCAGGTGATCAGCGGGGAAGACCCGCTCGATCCCACCACGGCCGCCAAGCCCGCCATCGCGCTTACACCTCCGCGCGAGGGACTCGGCGGCGTAACCATCGGGCTTCCGAAGGAATACTTCCCGGAAGACCTGCACCCCGGGGTGAAGGCCGGGCTGGACCGGGCGATCGCCATGCTCCGTGACCTGGGCGCAGATATCCGGGAGGTCTCGCTCCCGCACACGCCCTTCGCGGTGCCGACCTACTACATCATTGCGCCGGCGGAGGCGTCCTCCAACCTCGCGCGATTCGACGGGGTCCGGTACGGGAAACGCGTCGAACCTGAGGGTGGCGACCTGCGCGCACTCTACCGCGCCACACGCGGGAAAGGCTTCGGCACCGAGGTGAAGCGCCGCATCCTGGTCGGCACGTACGTCCTGAGCGCGGGCTACTACGACGCCTATTACCGGAAGGCGCAGCAGGTGCGGGCACTCCTGGCGGACGACTTCCGCAAGGTCTTCAGCGACGGGGTGGACCTGCTCTTCACGCCCACCACCCCGACGCCGGCCTTCAAGGCGGGCGAGAAGACGGAGGACCCCGTCGCGATGTACCTGGCCGACATCTTCACCGCCCCCGCGAGCCTGGCGGGCCTGCCGGCGATGAGCCTGCCCGTCGGCATGGACGAAGGGCTCCCGCTCGGCGGGCAGCTGATCGCGCCGGCGTTCAAGGAGACCCGGATGCTGAACGTCGCGCGGGCGCTCGAGGCGCGGCTCGACGCCGCCGGGGAGGTGCGCTGATGGCCTGGGAAACGGTGATCGGCCTCGAGATCCACGTCCAGCTGGACACGGCGACGAAGATGTTCTGCGGCTGCCCCAACAGCTTCGGCGCGCCGCCCAACAGCCAGGTCTGCCCGGTCTGCCTGGGCCTCCCCGGCGCGTTGCCGGTGCCGAACGGCGCCGCGATCGCCTACGCGGCGCGCGCGGCACTGGCACTGGGCTGCACGGTGCACGCGGAGAGCATCTTCTCCCGGAAGAACTACTTCTATCCGGACCTGCCCAAGGGGTACCAGATCTCGCAGTACGACCGCCCCCTGGCCACGCAGGGCGTGCTGGAGTTCGTCTCGGCTGATCGCGGGCGGCTCGGTGTCTCCATCACCCGGCTCCATGTGGAAGAGGACGCCGGGAAGTCCCTCCATGACCGATATCCCGGCATGACCGCGATCGATCTCAATCGCGCCGGCGCCCCGCTGGCCGAGATCGTCACCGGTCCGGACCTCCGGTCCCCCGCCGAGGCGCGCGCGTTCCTCACTGAGTTGAGGCAGGCCGTGGTCTACACCGGCGTCAGCCAGTGCAACATGGAAGAGGGCACCCTCCGCGTGGACGCGAATCTCTCGATCCGGAAGCGCGGCGCTTCCGCCCTCGGCACCAAGACCGAGGTCAAGAACATGAACAGCTTCGCCAACGTCGAGCGTGCGCTGACGGCCGAGGCGGAGCGGCAGATCGGGTTGCTGGAGAGTGGCGGGAAGGTGGAGCAGGTCACGCTCCTCTTCGACGCGGGGAAGGGCACCGTCCATCCCATGCGGTCAAAGGAAGAGAGCCACGACTACCGCTACTTCCCCGAGCCCGACATTCCCCCGCTCGTGCTGGATGCCGCCTGGATCGCCGAGCAGCAGTCGGCGCTTCCCGGAAATGCCCGAGGCCAAGCGCGACCGGTTCGTGGAGAAGTACGGCCTCTCGGAGTATCACGCCGGCGAGCTCACCTCCGAGCGCCCGGTGGCCGACTACTTCGAAGCCGTCGTCCAGTCCGGCGCCGACCCCAGGTCCGCGGTCGGCTGGGTCATGGGGGACGTCCAGTCCATCCGGAAGGGCGGCGGGGGCCTGCCGGTGCCCCCGGCCCGGCTCGCCGCGCTCATCGCGCTGGTGGACGAAGGCGTCGTGAGCCACCAGGCCGCCAAGCGGGTCTTCCCCGAGTTGGAGAACGACCCCGACCCGAAGGCCGTGGCCGAGCGGCTGGGTCTCATCCAGGTGGGCGACACCGACGCCCTCGGGGCCTGGGTGGACGAGGTGATCGCCGCGCACCCGGCGGAGGTGGAGCGGTTCCGGGGCGGCGAGGTGAAGCTGATGGGGTTCTTCGTGGGGCAGGTGATGAAGCGGAGCAAGGGGCAGGCTGATCCGAAGGGGGTGCAGCCGGTGTTGAAGGAGAGATTGGGATAGGGGAGTGGGGAGTAGGGAGTAGGGAGTAGGGAGTAGGGGGTAGGCAGTGGAGTTAGGCGTAGCCCGGCATCGTTGCACGACAGCTCCTATGAACCACGACACGACACGGAGTGGCCACGAAACAGCAGCTCCAGCGCTGGGCGCCTCCGTGTTTTGTCTCCGTGTTCCGTGTTTCCTTTCGCTGTTCCAGACGGAGCTTAACGTCAGCCACCATGTCGGTGACCGGCATTTGCTGGTTAGAGTTGTTCGTGAGGTAGCGGCTGTCGGCGCGCCATTCAGGAGATATGATGGTTCGCCTTCGGACATTTCTCGGCGGGCGGCGCTCCGTCACCCGCTGACCCAAGCCTCCCTGCGAGAGGTGCCAGCCGTGGACTACCTTCGCCCTCGTTTTCGGCTTCGTTTTCGGGTGCTCTGCTGGTGGCGGTCTGGCCGGCTGCCGGCCTGGGCCGGTTCGGTGCTGGCGGTCGTCGCGCACGTTGGCGCACGTCGTCGTGCGCCGGTCTCGGCGCGTGTGGGGTCCCCCGCGACGTGCGTGGGCTGGCCTCGGCGCGCTCGGGCCCGGGGCTGTGTTCGGTCGCGTCCGGGTGGCTGTCGACCGGTCGGTGGCATTTTGTGTTCGACGGCGGCGTGCCCGCGTTGCGCTACTTCGCTCGAGCGGCACCTACGTTCGCCGTGGCGGGGCGCCGGTCCGGGTATCGGGCGCCTGCTGCTTTCCGCGGCGCCCTCGCCTTCGCGACCCGCGCCAGCGATGCGTTCGGGTGCCCCCTAGTGGGCAACAGGAACCCCCTGCCCATCCCCACTCCCCATCCCGAGTACCTCCGCATCCTGCTCCCTCCTCCCCGCAACAGCAGAGGAGCAACCGCCTGCTGCACCTGGACGATCAGGGGAATATCGTGACTCGATCGCCGCCCCCGAGTTGCGCGCACCGCGGTGCCGGTGCACCTTCCTGCCTCGCGGATCTGGCCTGGGCCCGCTCGCTATTGTCGTTGCGTGAACGACGTTCGCTTCAACTCCCCCCTCCGACCATCCCGTGTCCGCATCGAGCGCGAAACCCCGACGTGCAGGTCCTGCCGAGGAGCGGCCGAACTCGGCGCGGTGACTGGTCCGGAAGTACCAGGGACGGTTCTGACGCGGATTCCCGCCGATCCCTTCTACCCAGTCCCGTACCGCGGATTTCTCTCGCGGAGCCGCGTGTGGTCGCCGCACGTCACGCGGGCGCTGCGAGGGAGACCCGGCTCGCGAGACGCCGACCCCTCCTGGTGAGCCTCGGTGTACGAGTTCGAGGACGCACTACTCGCGGGCGGGCCGAGACAGCCTGACTCGCGCGGGAGTGCGTGGAGCCAGGCGAGCGGAGATCTACGTCGGCGCCGCGTCGAGGCGACAGGGGAAGTAGAAGGAGAAGTGAGAAGTGAGAAGTGAGAAGGTGAAAGGAGCAAAGTGAAAAAGGGATGATGGACAAGCGGACACTGGGCCAGGAACTCGAAGTCTCGGCCATCGGGTACGGCGCAGGGGTTGAGCTACGGCTATGGCACGCCGAGGCAGACCCGAAGGGGTGCAGCCGGTGCTGACGCAGAGATTAAAATGCGTGGAGACAGGCAGCAGGGAGTAGGGATCGACAGTCCCCACTCCCCACTCGGCCGTGTACTCCCGCACTCCCCGCACCGCAGCACGACAGGGCTCCGTTATTGAACCACGGAGGCACGGAAGACACGGAGGGCGCACGGAAACAGCATGCTCCAGGCGCTGGACGTCCTCCGTGTTTTGTCTCCGTGCATTCCGTGTTTCCGTGGTTCAGCAGTTCTTCTGTAAAGACCAGGAGTAACCGATGCATACACGGAAATCTGGGCGGGGACTCGAGGTGTCGGCGATCGGTTTTGGCGCGATGGGGTTGAGCTACGGCTACGGGCAGCCGATGGAGAGGGCGAAAGCCATCGAGCTGGTCCGGGCCGCCTTCGACCGGGGCGTGCGCCTCTTCGATACCGCCCAGATCTACGGTGAGCTGAACGAGGAGATCGTGGGCGAGGCGCTGGAGCCCATGCGCGACCAGGCTGTGATTGCCACCAAGTTCGGCTTTGCCCGGGGCAGTGACAGTCGGAAGCAGGAGACCGACAGCCGGCCGGAGTACATCCGGCAGGTGACGGAAGGATCGCTCAAGCGGCTCCGGGTGGATACGATCGACCTCTACTACCAGCACCGGGTCGATCCTGACGTCCCGATCGAGGACGTGGCCGGCACGGTGAAGGACCTGATCGCGGAAGGGAAGGTCAAGCACTTCGGCATGAGCGAAGCCGGGCCGGAGACCATCCGCCGCGCCCACGCCGTGCAGCCGGTCACCGCCATCCAGAGCGAGTATTCGCTGTGGTGGCGGGAGCCCGAGACCAACGGCGTGCTCGACACCTGCGAAGAACTGGGCATCGGGTTCGTGCCGTTCAGCCCGCTGGGCCGGGGGTTCCTGACCGGCAAGATCGATGAGACGACGAGCTTCGACAGTTCCGACTTCCGCAACATCCTGCCCCGCTTCTCGGAGGAGAACCGCAAGGCGAACCAGGCCGTGGTCGATCTCCTGGGCAGGATCGCCGCGGAGAAAGGCGCCACGCCGGCGCAGATTGCGCTCGCCTGGCTGCTCAGCCGGAAGCCCTGGATCGTGCCGATTCCCGGGACCACGAAGCTCCACCGGCTGGAGGAGAACCTTGCGGCGGCGGAGGTCGAGCTCACCTCCGCCGACCTTCGGGCGATCGAAGAGGCCTTGTCAGCGATTACGGTACGCGGGGCGCGGTATCCGGAGCATCTGCAGCAGAGGGTGGGCAGATAGGCTCCCCCTCTCCAGGCATGGAGAGGGGGTCGGGGGGTGAGGTGGGGGAGGCGCCATCGCTGCGGCGTCAGGGTTCTGGCATTGAACCACGGAATACACGGAACACACGGAGCGGCGCACGGAAACAGCGTGCTCCAGGCGCTGGCGATTCTCTTCTTGTTCCGTGCATTCCGTGTCTTCCGTGGTTCAGTTGTTCTTCCGGCAGGCCTTTTCCCTATTCCCTGTTCCCTTTTCCCTGCTCCTCTGCCCAATTGCGTCCCGT
>CAWGSK010000012.1:387500-687055 GCA_963825055.1 uncultured Gemmatimonadales bacterium | reverse complement strand
ACGAAACGAATCGAGATCACCGCGGGGGGGGGGGCCTTGCCTCCCACATCCCAGCTGCCCTGATGTCACGGGCCAGGTGCAGGATAGGTGTGGCGTCGAATTTCAACACGTCCGCAAGCGAGGTGACGGATTCGAGAGTGCAGTCGGGCCGGGGAGCAAATTCGAACTTCCAATCCACTAGGTTGCCCTGTGAATCCGCTTCGATTGAATAGCCGAACGCGGAAGGGGAAGGCCAATGCGCCAGAACATCAAACGCTGACATGGCTTTCACCTGGAGATACGCGGCGAAATCCCGACTGGCGCACATCGCCCAGGGTAGCACACCACGTGTATAATATGTAACTCCGTCATGATCGTGGCCACGAAACTGATCCCGAAGCCCTCTATCGATGCAAAGTACGGGACTATGCGGTCGTATATAGCCGTGAATCTGGCATCGACCCTGGTGGGGAGCCATCCGGCATCCCGAACGAGATGTGGAAGCCAGGACCGTAGCGTAGGGAGCGGGCTTGCCACATATGCCTTTGCGATCGGCACCGCGATGTTCGGTACAAGACCGAGCCACAACGACTGGGGCAGCGCGTAGCCGAGTCGATAGAGTCCGAGGACCTTTTCCGATAGCGGTGGGCACTGCAGTGGTGCGATCGCCCGGATGAGCTCCTGCCCGGATACGGTCCCCAAGTGGGCGCCACACAGGGGGTCGATTGTCAACCGGACAGATTTGGTCGTGCCGTGTCCACTGAAAGCTGGGCGTTCAGCCGTGGCTGGCCGGATGGAGCCGCCGTAGCACCCTCATAGAGCGCTGGATTGATCAGGGAAAGCACGCCCTCCAACTGGCTAGCAAGCCCAGGCGACGTTCCGTCCTTAAGCTGGTTCTGCAGCAAGATTCTTGCGGCGCGACGGGTGAGGCTCTCCGGTGCGGCATTGTCCGTCATGGTGTCTTCGGGTGGGGTTGCAACGGATAATTGCGACTTGTCCGCTTCTTGCAACAGGGCAGCATACTCCTCCTCAAACGAAAATGGGAAGAGTGTCGGGAACTCCTCTCGCGTAATCGGGTCTCCGTGCGTTCCCCATTCCGCACCCGGCCCAAGCCAGAGCATCCGAGCGAGCGCTTCGGTGATTGGAAGCCCTGCCGCCGCTTCGGCAAAAAGCCACTGACCCACTGGATTCACCTCAAGGAAATACGGTGTCCCGTCTGGGCCGCATTTGAAATCATACGCCCCGTACCGCAACCCCATTTTCTGCTGCATAGTCAGGATGGCCACCCTTAAGGCGTCAGGCACTTGATATTCCTCGCGGTGAGCCTCCGGGTCAAGGCGGCCATCTGCACGATCAAAACCCGCACTGGCAAATTGTGCCATACCAAAGAGGCGCTGACCCACCACGGTGATACGCAACTCTGGGCCGCCCTTGATACGTTCTTGAAAGACGGTTGGGGAGAGGCGGACTCTGTCGAGATGCTCCACGTGCTCGTGAGACACAACTTCAGTCTGCGCCGGAAATGCCCGCAGATCAGCGGGAGACTTGGATACAACCTGATATCCCGATTGTTCGAGCTCCGCGATGAAAGCTCGGGCGTGCTCCGGATTGTTGGTAACGAGAGTCTGTGGCACCCTCAAGCCGGCTCCAGTGGCGAGCCCGAGTGGAGGCATTTGAGTCCGGCCCGTGACGATAGACCGGGAGGGTCAATGACCAACCTCGAAGAAGCGAGATACTCAACCCACCCCGACAGCACGTGCCAACTGCTCTTGAGAGCGTAGCGCCGGAGATCGGGGTGCTCCAGCACGTCGTCGACCAGCGGACTTCGAGGGCGCCGCCAGAGAACGGCGCGGATGGCCTCAATTGGCAGATTTGTCCGTGCGGCGGGTGTGGCGCCGCGAAGGACATCTCGGGTGCCATTACCAAACACGTCAGGGAGCGGCGGGTAGACATCCAACGAGTCTGACCGATTGCTGCCAAGCGATATTCCACTCGCCATCGGGAAGGTGGCGATGTCGAAGATCAATCCGTCGCCGGCCCCCCCTGGCGAGGTCTTGAGGGCACGAAGAAGCGCCCACGCATGGAGGTCATCGCGATTGGCGACGATCAGAACCTGTGGACCAATCACGGGATATCAATGGTGTCGGGTTCACGAGGATCATCAGACTTGATTCCGTCATTCTGGACGGCACCGTACCAGGTAGTGGTCCTGACAACGGTATCGTGCCCGCCGACCCATCCTGCGCCACCAATCGGGCGTGCAGCCATTGTAGTCAGCGCGTTTACAAACGCCTCGGGTGGTAGGCGGCCTGGTCCGCCAAATACGAATGGGGCCGTCGCCGTTTTGGCGAGAGCCCGGTACAGATGGGGCTGAAACGTCGCGCGCACCGGTCGGGTCCCCTTCAAAACCAGGACCACCACGGGCCTTGCCGTCTTCGGATCGGTCCGTTCCTGGATGGCCAGGCAGTCGTCCGTGTGCACAATAACTTGCAGGCCATCGACGAGTTCGATCCTTACAGTTGCCGCATCCCGCCCTACCAGCCGCCCCGCAAGGACCGTGGTGCGGGATTCTGAGGCTGGCTCACTTGCTTGAGATCGATCCTTTGACATGGCCCAACTCCTCCCGAGCAACGGTGACCGGGCTAGAAGCGCACGGAGTCATCCGTGTGGTCGATCTGGGTATCATCGTTCCCCCAGCCACCAGTCCAGTACTGCGAGCGACTCTGGGTCTCCCCGATGCTGTCTTGAAAGCCTCCGAATCCACCACCCAAGCCGCCTCCAACTGGTCGCGCCATGATGCTTGGAACCGCAAAGGCCTCCGGAGGAACCTGGGCTTGGCCTCCGAAGGCGAACGGCATCGAGCCGGCCTGGGAAAGCACGCGATAGAGATGGGGTTGAAAGGTGGCAGTAATCGGTTTATCCTCTCGGAGTTCCACCATGACCACTGACCGGAGGGTTGTAGGATCAGTCTTTTCCTCAATGTGAGAACAGTCTTCCTCAGGAATATCCACCGTCAGTCCCTCGACAAGTTCAATCTGACATACGCCGTTCTCACGCTTTGCGAGTCGTCCCGTGAGAACCATCCGTCGTGATCCGCCGTGGGCTTGGCCTGCGGTTGCCTCATCGCCGGGTGCCATAAAGCCTCCTCGAATTGTTGTGAGTCGTTCGTCCTACGATATCATTGCCGCTAGCGCAGCGCGGCACACCGCGGTGGTAAAAAGCCGATGCTGATCGGAGATGCAGACCGACACGCCCAGTCCACCCCGTGTCCAGCGTGGCGTGGATCGCGGATCCTTGACCCATGGTGCGGCGATCTGGAGAATGGGACAGGGCTTCCATGATGCGCCGCTCCCAAGTGCTCTGAGCAGCCAGCGTGCGCCTCGTTCGGCAGAGTGGTGGTAGGCCAACTGTGACGCCAGGCATTGCGTCGCGAGCCCCGTTACAAAGGCGCCCCCTTCGCCATCGCCACTATCCCACGATCCGTCCCTCTGTTGCTCCCGTGCTACCCATGCCAGTCCTGCACGGATACGCGGTAGGTCGGACTCTAGGCCGGAACGGGTCAAGGCTTCAACTGCCATGGTGGTCGCATACATGGGTGTTCTCCACCAGTAACCGTTCCAGCATCCGCTCGCATGCTGCGTCGCGCGCAATCCATCGAGTGCGGTATGCAACAGCGAGTCACTTCCCGGCACCTCACAGGGGCCACATCTCCCCAAGGCAAGTGCAACCGATGCCGTGACACATGAGTGTGCGATGCCGCACCATCCAGCGACGTCCGCATCATCACCCAACCCAAGGTAGGACCGCACATCGGCTGGCGCCGCGAACGTTGTAAAGCCATTCCGTCGAATGAAGTTGCGAAGATGCGAGATCGCGGCGACCTGTGCGGCGCGGCTCTCCACGGGCGCTATGGCGGATAGAGCGCGAATGCTCCACGCCGTGGAGTCGGAGTCGGCAGGTACTGTTGAATTGTATCCCCAGCCGCCCCCGACGCGTTGCCGTCGCAGCAAAGTGGCACCGATGTTGGAGAGGCGAGAAGGTGGCAGGCCGCTCTTGATCAGCTGGAAGGCGACGAAAGCGCTGCACCACTCCGCACTTTCGCCCGCATTCGTCAGGAAGTCGCTCCACGCACCCTGTGACACTTGGCTGAGGAGATATTCGCCGGTCGCCAGGACGGCCTGGCGGTATCGCCTATGATCGACTCGGGATAAGACGGGCGAAGCCATATGGTTGCCGCTGTCGGCCACAGCCAAGGTTTCTGAAACGGAGCCCTCAAACTCCCTGGTCGCGATGCCCATATGCCTTCACTCGATTCGGAGCCGGTGAGCTGGGACACCAGAATGTGGGTAGTACCATGATGGTACCAATTCAGTACGATAAGGCCCGGGCAGGACCCGTCAAGTACCGGTCGAGTGAGGATGTCACGAACTAATCTCGGCCTTGGTCCGACACCTGATGGCCGCCCGCGGGATCGCCGGGAGGTTGAGGGTGGGGAGACTAGACGGTTTCCACCTGCCATCGCATTGTGAACGGTCTCATGGTTATGGCCGCGGCTCCCAATTCGCACGGCCGGCATGGAAGGCCATGAGTACCTTCCCGTCCCGTTCTCGGAGGAGGTCGTCGCGATGCTCGACCAGACGCTGGTCCAGTCCGGTTTTGATGTGGAAATCCTGCTGGGCGAACGCCAGCTTACCTACCTCCTGCTCACCCTGCTGGACGCCGGCCGGATCCCGATGGAACTCCAGATTCCCGACCCGCCGGTCACGCTGACACTGCGCGGTCCGCTGGTCATCGATCGGACGTACCAGCCGGATCCTGCGGCCACCGAGTTGCTCACCGCGCTTGATGCCCTGCACCCCATGCAGGTGGAGATCCTCTTCGGACACCCGAGCGGTGCGGATCTCAGGGTTCACGTGGTGCTCGACAAGGACGGGTGGCCGGTGGCGAGGTGAAGCTGATGGGGTTCTTCGTGGGGCAGGTGATGAAGCGGAGCAAGGGGCAGGCTGATCCGAAGGGGGTGCAGCCGGTGTTGAAGGAGAGATTGGGATAGGGGAGTGGGGAGTGGGGAGTGGGGAGTAGGGAGTAGGGGGTAGGCAGTAGGAGTTAGGCAGTGGGCAACAGGAACCCCGACTGCCCACTCCCCACTCCCCATACCCGAGTCCCCACTCCCCACTCCCTACTCCCCACTCCCCGCACAGCAGAGGAGCAACCATGCATACACGGAAACTGGGCAGGGGACTCGAGGTGTCGGCGATCGGTTTTGGCGCGATGGGGTTGAGCTACGGCTACGGGCAGCCGATGGAGAGGGCGAAAGCCATCGAGCTGGTCCGGGCCGCCTTCGACCGGGGCGTGCGCCTCTTCGATACCGCCCAGATCTACGGTGAGCTGAACGAGGAGATCGTGGGCGAGGCGCTGGAGCCCATGCGCGACCAGGCTGTGATTGCCACCAAGTTCGGCTTTGCCCGGGGCAGTGACAGTCGGAAGCAGGAGACCGACAGCCGGCCGGAGTACATCCGGCAGGTGACGGAAGGATCGCTCAAGCGGCTCCGGGTGGATACGATCGACCTCTACTACCAGCACCGGGTGGATCCTGACGTCCCGATCGAGGACGTGGCCGGCACGGTGAAGGACCTGATCGCGGAAGGGAAGGTCAAGCACTTCGGCATGAGCGAAGCCGGGCCGGAGACCATCCGCCGCGCCCACGCCGTGCAGCCGGTCACCGCCATCCAGAGCGAGTATTCGCTGTGGTGGCGGGAGCCCGAGACCAACGGCGTGCTCGACACCTGCGAAGAACTGGGCATCGGGTTCGTGCCGTTCAGCCCGCTGGGCCGGGGGTTCCTGACCGGCAAGATCGATGAGACGACGAGCTTCGACAGTTCCGACTTCCGCAACATCCTGCCCCGCTTCTCGGAGGAGAACCGCAAGGCGAACCAGGCCGTGGTCGATCTCCTGGGCAGGATCGCCGCGGAGAAAGGCGCCACGCCGGCGCAGATTGCGCTCGCCTGGCTGCTCAGCCGGAAGCCCTGGATCGTGCCGATTCCCGGGACCACGAAGCTCCACCGGCTGGAGGAGAACCTTGCGGCGGCGGAGGTCGAGCTCACCTCCGCCGACCTTCGGGCGATCGAAGAGGCCTTGTCAGCGATTACGGTACGCGGGGCGCGGTATCCGGAGCATCTGCAGCAGAGGGTGGGCAGATAGGCTCCCCCTCTCCAGGCATGGAGAGGGGGTCGGGGGGTGAGGTGGGGGAGGGAGTAGGGAGTAGGGAGTAGTTAGTGGTGAGTGGGGTATAGAGTCTCATTTGCGGCGCGCCTGGAGGGACCTCCGAAGGGCGACGAAAACACGCCCCAGCTGGTCAGTCAGTTGGAGCAGCGGGGTAACGGAGAACTCAGTCAGAAGCCCCACGGCCTGCGCATGAAGGAGCAGGGTCTCTGTCTCCTTTAGCGACCCCTTGGCGATCGCCAGAAAACGGAGATAGTCGCCGGTAGACCATCTCGCATAGCCTTCCGCCACGTTAGCCGGCACCGACAGTGCCGCCCGCCTCAACTGCTGGCTGAGGACGTAGCGTTCTTCCGCAGGGAAGGTCCGGGTCGTGATCCATATCCGGCGGGCCAGGTCCATTCCGAGCAGCCAGACCTGCAGGTCACGATAACTCCCCACCGAATCCATCCTGCAAACTGCGGTGGAGCACAGCGCCGCAGCGTCACCAGAAAAGTGCGGCCCTCCCCGGAACAACCTCCGTACCGCTCCCCACTCCCCACTCCCTACTCCCTACTCCCCACTCCCTTGCCGCATCCAGCGCCCCGCACTATCCTCCCCCCTGCGCACAGGGGCGCATTCAGTCCGCGAAAAGGGCCGTGCCCACCCACAGCAGGACCACAATCCGGACGAACCTTCTTTCAGCCTGATCGGTGCGGACTCCAGGCGTCTTGAAAGGAGATTCGTGTGTATCCCAATCCTCAGGACGTCCTTCCTCTCCCGACGCACCCCGATTTCGACCAGTACAGAAAGCGCGCGAAGGAACTCACCGCCGCCGGCAAGGCCGGCGATGAGGCACTGCTCGCCTGGGCCCGAGAGTGGATCAAGACCCTTGACCGGCTGAGCCCCAGCGCCGTCCGGATGGACCAGCGGGAACTGGACCGCCGGGCCCACCAGGTCGCCATGTTCGCCAGGGAGCGGATGGGGAAGGGGGGCGGCAAGGTCACGCAGGCTCAATTCGTGATTGCTCGGGCCCACGGGTTCGAGAGCTGGCCCCGTCTCAAGCACCACTTGGAGGAACTCGCCCGCTCCTCCTCCGGCATCTCCACTTTCGAGCAGGCCGCCGACGCCATTGTGAACGGTGACCTCCCCACCCTGGAACGCCTGCTCCGGGCCGATCCGGCGCTGATCCATGCCCGCTCGGACCGCGAGCACCGGGCCACCCTCCTCCACTACGTCTCGGCGAATGGCGTCGAGAACTACCGCCAGAAAACCCCGAAGAACATCCTTGAAGTCACCCGGCTTCTCCTGGAGGCAGGGGCGGCGGTGGACGCCGAGGCCGATGTCTATGGCGGAGGGGCGACGGCGTTCGCCCTGACCGTCACCAGCGCCCATCCGAGGCTGGCCGGGGTCCAGAACGACCTGGCCGACCTCCTGCTCGAGCGCGGGGCGCGGATGGACCCCGGGATCGTCCACTACTGCCTCGTGAACGGTTGTCCCGAGGCCGCCGCCCATCTGGCGGACCTCGGCGCCCCGGCCGGCTTCGTCGATTCCGCCGGCATCGGCCGGCTGGATGTCATCCGGCAGGCCTTCGAGGGGCCGGAGCCTGTTTCAGAGCCTGACCGGGCCTCGGCCATGGTCATGGCCGCCTGGTACGGCAAGCGGGAGGCCATCGAGCTGCTGCTGGAACTCGGGGTGGATCCCGGGGCCACGACGTCGGCTGACGGCCGGACGGCGCTGCATGTGGCGGCGTATGAGGGGAATGTGGAACTGGTGGAACTGCTGATCCGGCACGGAGCGCCGCTGGACGTCGCGGACCGGGAGTTCGGGACGCCGCCGGTGGTCTGGGCGCTGCATGCCTGGCTCAGGGAGAGCCGGCCGGATGCGGAGGCGTACAAGCGGGTACTGCTGGCGCTGGCTGGCGCCGGGGCGAGGGTGGAGAGGGAGTGGCTTGAGGATGATGAGCGACTGCAGGATGATCCAAGGTTCCACGAGGCCCTTATGCGCGTTAGGTCCGCGCTTCCCGCTGACGGACGGAGGTAGCTGCCCTTGATCCCCCTGCTGCTTCTCGCCGCCCTCCAGGACTCCACCGTCCACCTCCAGGTGGGCGACACCGTCCGAACGTACGAACTCCACGTTCCCGCCCACGCACCTGACCGTCCGTTGGCTGGCATCGTCCTGGCCTTCCACGGCGCCGGCGGTACGGCCAAGGGCTTCCGGGACGGCACCCGGTTCAACACCCAGGCCGACCAGCACGGCTGGGTGGTGGCCTGGGCTGACGCGCCCCTCGGCAACTGGGCCGAGGACTGCCGGTGCAACAACGCCGACCGCCTGGGGGTGAACGACACCGGGTTCGTCCGCCAGATCGTGACCGACCTCCGGAGGATGGAAGGTCTGGCGGAGGTGCCGGTCTACGCCATCGGCTTCTCCCAAGGCGGGCTCTTCGCCCACCGCGTCGCCTGCCAGATGGCGGACCTTGTCACCGCCGTTGCCGCAGTCGCGGGGCCGATGTCCAAACCCCTGAGCGAGCGATGTACGCCGTCCCGTCCGGTGTCCATGCTCGTGATGCTCGGCATGGATGACCATGTGTTCGGCTGGAACGGGTCGGGCAGGGGAGCGCTGTCGGTCCTGGGCGGAGAACGGACGTTCGAGGCCTGGAGCCGGTTGAACGGCTGCACCGGGAAAGAGTCGAAGAAACCGCCGCCGTCATTCCCGACGGATGACCGGTTCCGCTGGCGCTGGACGGAGCAGTGCAGGGGAGGGACCCGGGTGGTGCTGCTGGGAGCGGAAGGCGTGGGGCACGGGTGGCCGATGTCGCGGGAGGTGGATACGGGGGAGGTGATTGCGACCTTCTTCGGGTGGAGGAGGGAGTAGGCAGTAGGGAGTAGGGAGTCGAGAGGTCGAGAGGTCGAGGGGTCGAGAGACGGAGGCCTGCTGACGTCGATTCCGGGTCGCGCCGTTCGTCGCCGTGGTAGAAGCAGGAGCCCAGGGGCCATAGTCTCGAGGCGGTTCACCCACCAGTGCGCGGAGAATGACCATGAAAACAGCATCCATCCACGCTCTCGCTGCCGTTCTGCTGGCCGCCGTGGCCGTCCCGGGGAGCGCCGCCGCCCAGAGCCCGGGCAGGTATGCCGATGTGAACGGGATGAAGATGTACTACGAGGTGTCCGGCTCCGGCGATCCGCTGATTGTGCTGCACGGCGCCTATATGAACATCCCCGCCATGGGCGAGATCATTCCGGCACTCGCCCGGACCCACACGGTCTACGCGCTCGAGTTCCAGGGTCATGGCCGGACCACGGATATCGACCGGCCCATTACCTATCAGAACCTGGCAGACGACGTGTCGGCCTTGATGGACTCCGTCGGCCTGGAGAAGGCCGATGTGTTCGGCTATTCCGTAGGCGCCGAGGTCGGGCTGCAGCTGGTCATCCGGCACCCGGCCAAAGTCAGCAGGCTGGTCGCTGGTTCCCCGGCCTACGACCTGAACGGCTGGCAGCCGGCGTACACCGCCGTGATCCCCCAGATGACGGTGGAAATGATGGTCGGGCTGCCGTTCGCCGAGGAGTACCGCAAGCTCGCGCCGAATCCGGACGGTTTTCCCGAACTGGCCAGGAAAATGATCCAGCTCGAGAAGGAACCGATGGCCTGGGAGCAGGAGGTGAAGGCGATATCGATTCCCGTGCTGATCATCACCGGCGATGCTGACGTGACGACACTCGAGCACTCGGTGGCCCTGTTCCGGTTGCTCGGCGGCGGCGTGATGGGAGATATGGGGAAACCGCTGGCAGCCTCGCGCCTGGCCGTGCTGCCGGCGACGTCACACACCGCCATCATCACGCAGGTCGACCTGCTGCTCGGCTTCATCGAGCCGTTCCTGAAAGGCGAGACGCCGAAGGGGTTCTTTGATCCTTCAGCTTCGGAGCAGGACTGAGTGGACGGGGCGCGGGGTCGAGGAGTCACGACCCCAGCCACCTTCGATCGCACGAGCCGGCGGCCGGCCGCCCTTACCATTAAGGATTAACGACCAACGGCTGTAAACCCCGCCGCCCCATGCGATTAACGATTTAACGACTAACGAACCAACTGAAGTTACCCGTCCGCCTGTCGCCTCCCTCCCCCCTGTCTAGTAATTCGACTATTGTATTATTAGATGTATAGCTTATTATACGTCCATCTAATAATGACGGGACTGATTCGATGGCGAGTCCAAATACAGTGTTCCGCGCCCTGGCGGACCCCACCCGCAGGGGGATTCTGGAGATGCTCCGCTCGGGGCCGAAGAACTCCGGGGAGATTGCGGAGCGGTTCCCGCTGACCTGGGCCACGGTCTCGCGACACCTGGCGGTGCTGCGGGAGGCGAAGCTGGTAGTCGCCGAGCGAAACGGGACCGGGATCATCTACGAACTGAATACGACGGTGCTGGAAGGGCTGGCGCAGCAATTACTCTCGTGGGCCGACAACGGAGGCAGCGATGCGTAAATGGCTCCCCGCAGTGCTCATCGGCGCGTGTTTCATTCTTGCCGCGGCCGTGTTCCGCCAGCTGCCGGACGGGGTTCTGTTCCCGTCCAGCGCCCTGCTTCCCCCCCAACTGGCCGATGCCGCAGATACGCTGCCGCGCCTGATCGCCGCGTTCGGGCTGCCGGTGCTGGCCCTGTTCGTCTGGGCCGCACTGTTCGAAGCCCCCGTCGGCCCGCTCGGCCGGCTGGGCATACGTCTCTTTCCGGGCGCGGGTCCGGTGCGTTACGACCTGTTTGCCGGTGAGTACCGCCTGATCGTGATCTGGGTGGTGTGCATCTTCCTCGCGCTTCACGTGGCACTCCTGTCCAGCGCGCTCGGCTGGTCTCTGCACGGCGGGCGGATCGTGGGCATCACGTTCGGCGCCGGCCTTCTGATGGTGGGCAACCTGCTTCCCCGGCTCCGGCCGAATGCCGTGGCCGGCCTCCGCACGCCGGGCACAATGACGGACCCGGTGTTGTGGGCCCGGGTGCATCGGGCCTTCGGGGCAGTCTGGATGGTGGCAGGCGCGGTGACTCTGGCGGTGGCTCTGGTGGCCCCGCGCTACGCGCTGGTCACCGGCATCGCGGTCCTGGCGCTCTCGGTGGTGGCAGGGCTGGTGATCATGCGGACGGCGGTGGGGAGTGAGGCCGAGGCGTGAGGGAGGGTTGGGTATCGGGTATCGGGTGGCGTTGAGTGGCTGGGTCGTTGACAAGGACTCAACACTCAACGACCCACCACGCAACCACGCAAGGACCCCCCTTCGTGGCTCTCCGCGTCCTTCGCGCCCTCTGCGGTTACGGCCATAGCCCAGCCGCCGAACCCGAGCCGGGCTTACAAAGGCCTTCGAGCGACGGATAGAAGATTCCTCGCTGGACGCTCGGAATGACAACGACGGGACTACTCGACTACTCGACCACTCGACCCGTCGCCCCCTCGCCCCGTCGACCACTCGACCGCTCGACCCCAGCCACCTGATCGCACGCGCCGGGCAGCCCACCGGGCCGCCCCTGCAGCATACCACTTGCCGAAAAACAATAATATAGTTATTGATAATCGGTAACTTCTCACGCCGCCAACCCGGCGGAGGACTGATTGTCAGAATCCCATTCGAATGCCCTGCGCCTCTCCCGCCGGGTGCTCAGGGTCCTGATCGCCCTGAATCTCATCGTGGGCGGCCTGATCCTGCTGCTCCTCATCGCCTCGCTGGTGGCCCCGGACTGGGTGTTCCGCGCCCTGGGGGTGCCTCCGGCCGGCCTGACGTCTTCCCTCACGTTCGGCATGCGGCTGGTGATGGTCGTCGGGATCCTGGCGGTGCCGCTCACCAACCTGGCCCTGACCCGGCTCCTGGCGATGGTCCACACGGTGGACGACGGGGACCCCTTCGTGGCCGGCAACGCCGACCGGCTCCAGCACATCGCCTGGGCGCTGCTCGGCCTCGAGATCCTGCACCTGGTGGTCGGGATCATTCAGTCGGTGGTCTCCACCCCGGCCGCCCCGCTCGACCTCAACTGGCATTTCTCGCTGACACCCTGGCTCGCCATCCTGCTGCTCTTCGTGCTGGCCCGCGTGTTCGAGACCGGCACGGAGATGCGGGAAGATCTCGAGGGGATGGTCTAGTGCCGATCCTCGTAACGCTGGACGACGTGCTGCACGACCGCCGGATGACGCTCACCGAACTCGCCGAGCGGATCGGCATCACGCTGCCGAACCTGTCCATCCTCAAGACCGGGAAGGCGCGGGCGATCCGCTTCTCCACGCTCGAGGCGATCTGCGCGGTGCTGGAGTGCCAGCCCGGCGACATCCTCGCCTACGCCTCGGCCCACGAACCCGACGACGCCACGCTGGAGTGCTGACATGACCGAGGTATCGCTGTTCCGGCTCTACGTGCTCCGCGCGATGTACCTGCTGATCCTGGTCGGGCTCGCCCTCACAATCTGGCCATTGATCGTGAGTCCCCCGTTCGAGGTGGAGCACATGCGGAGCGTGGTGTGGAGCGTTCTGACGGCCGTCTCGCTGCTGGCGGCCCTGGGCATCCGCTATCCGCTCGCGATGCTGCCGCTGCTGTTCTTCGAGCTCGTGTGGAAGACCATCTGGATCGTGGCGATCGGGATCCCGCACTGGTCCGCACACCAGTTCACCCCGGAGATGGCGGAGTCGTGGAAGGCGTGTCTCATGGGGGTGGTCCTGGTGCCCCTGGCGATCCCGTGGGGGTATGTGTGGGAGAATTACGTGAGGAAGAGGGGGGAGAGGTGGAGGGCAGGGAGCAGGGAGCAGGGAGCAGGGAGTAGGGAGTAGGGAGTAGGGAGTAGGGATGGTTGAGTCGTTGAGTCGTTGAGTCGTTGAGTCGCGGGGTGGTGTCATCCTGAGGGTCCAGCGATCGATCTGCTGTCCTGGAATCGAGCGGTTTTGCAAGCCAGGGTCGGTCAGGAAATCAGGGGGTCTGCGGGGTCCGGGGTCAGCGTGGCGGCTGTCCGGGATCACTTCACGGAGGTGACGGTGCGGTCAGCGAAAACCACCGGCCGGATCATGGGCATTCTGCTTTTGGTACAGCTGGCGGGGCTCATCGTGCCTTTCGTCATGCTGCTGCCGCTTACTACAGGTCCGCGGGACTACCTGGTGAACGCTGCGGGGGCCGCGGAACCGATCAGAATGGCGGTGCTGCTCCTGCTGGCGAACGGCGCGCTCACGGTCAGTATCAGCATCCTGGCCTTCGGAGTCTTCCGGCAACACAGCGAAGCCCTCGCCCTGGGGCTCCTGGCCGCGGGCGCGGGCGTGTTCCTGATGCAGGCGATGGATAACGTGTACGTGCTGTCCATGCTGTCACTGAGTCGGCAATACGCGGAGGCGGGCGGCCAGGGGGAATGGTTTCAGGCGCTCGCGGCATCGCTGGGGAGCACCCGCCGCTGGACCCATCTGACCGAACTGGTGTTCATCGATGCGTGGCTGCTCCTTCTCTACGGCATCCTGCATCGCTTCATCCTGGTTCCGCGCGCTCTGGCCGGCTTCGGTCTGATGACCGTCGTGCTCCACTTCACCGCGATACCCGTCAGGATGTTCATGGAGCAAAGCCCCAATGCATTGCTGGGAATGCCGATGGGACTCGCCGGTATCGCGCTGGGCGGATGGCTGGTGGTGAGGGGGGTGCGGGAGGGGAAGGGGTGAAGGGTGGCGGATTCGAGAGGTAAACACGGCGCGGGCTTGCAAAGGCGCTCGATCCCCGGTTGGAAGATCCCTCGCTGGACGCTCGGGATGACAACTACTCAACCACTCAACCACTCAACGACTCAACGACTCAACGACTCAACGACTCAACGACTCAACTACTCAACTACTCAACCATTCAACTACTCAACCACTCACCACTCAACCACCACACCTTCCCGATTCTCTGCGTCCTTCGCGCCCTCTGCGGTTAGAGCCATAGCCCAGCCGCCGAACCAAAGGGCGGGCCTACAAAGGCGCTCGTCCCGGGCCCCCTCACCCCACCGCCTGCTCCCCCGTATGCTCCGCCAGAATCCTCTCCGCCACCTCGGGCCAGTGGAGGGAGCTTCGCTCCGGCAGTCCGAACTGTCGCTCGGCTTCTTCCTGCACCCGGTCTCCATCCCGCCAGCCGCCGGCGATGAGCGCCGCCCGGCGCATGCCCTTGGCCCGGTGCAGGGCCTCGTGGCCATTGGGATCGAGCGTGGCCACTTCGCCCTCGCGCTCGGTCAGTGCTTCCATCGTCAGGTCCAGCGCCAGGGCCAGGTGACGCCAGACGTCGTCATCCGTCAGGCCCCAGCGGCTCATTTCCTTCGCGGCCCGCATGCCCTTCTGCCACGCCTGGGTCCGGGTCAGGTGGATCATGCCCCGGAAGATCCGGCGGTTGGTCTTTACGCTGAAGAGAGTCGGGCTGATGAGCTGGTCCAGCAGTTCGTGCGCGGGCTGGTGGTCCAGCTGGATCAGCTCCTGGGCCTGGTGGGCGAAGTCGTGCCCCAGCGGCAACTCGGCCCGGCTCTCCCAGTAACTGTGCCCGAAGCTCTTGGTGCTGCTGGTGAGCATGAGCTGGCGCGGCACGAAGTAGTTGTGCGCGACAGTGTCGGCGGCGAGATGGGAGAGGTATCCGAACCCGAAAGCGCGCAGCGCATCGCTCCGCGCGGTTTCGACCACCTCGAACCCGACGTGCCAGGCGTGACAGTGGCGGTCGATCGGGGCGTACTTCTTCGCGAACGACGTGTCGGGCGCGATGGCGCCGTACAGGAAGTCGTGCGGGAACGCGCGGATCAGGTCGCCCACCTCCGCCGGCAGGTGGGGCGCCAGGTGAAGAATGGACTGGCCGAGGAAGATGTGGGTGCCGGGCGTCCAGGCGTGCAGTGCGCCCGGCAGGACCAGGCCCGCCACCGCAACGGCCATGAAGGCCAGCAGCAGGCGTGGGAGAGTCACTTGCGCCGGCGCGAACGGGGAAAGAAGCGCTTGATCCGCCGGACCCACTTGCCGCCGGTCCGGATGGTATGCACGGTGCTGGCAGCGGTGAGCGCCGTGTCCGCCACTTCGTCATAGACCACTTCATAGAGCGCGTCCAGGTCTTCCAGCCGCTGCTCCACCCGCTTGCTGCCGCGCATGACCTTCCGCCGGATCTTGCGGCTGGTCTTCGCAAAGGCCTCGGTCTCGTGGCGGACGAGGTGGAGGATGTGCCGGCCCTCGCTGCTCGCGTCCCTGAGCTGCTGGCCGATGCGCTGCATGGCGGCCTGCGCCGTATCGATGGTCGTGCTGATCTTGACGGTCTGTTCCTTGATTTCACGGAGCACCAGCAGGAGCGCTATGCCGGCCATGAGCGCGCCGCTGGCGATGATGAGCAGGCTGATCGCGATGACCGGCCCGACCCAGCCGCTCTCGAGTGTCACGGGTGTTTGCTGCTGCAGGAACAGCGCGACGACCATGGGCTCACCTCCCGGGTGGTAACTTACCGCAACTGCGGTAAGATAACGCCGTGCCGTACCCGGTTCGCCGTGACCCGCCACACCGACGGCTTGACGGCCCTCCGCTTTCCCGGTGACCTTACGCCATGCCTCCTCAATTCCGCGTGACCGGCGGCCGCGCGCTCCGCGGGTCGGTCCGCCCCTCCGGCAACAAGAACGCCGCCCTGCCGCTGCTCGCCGCGACCATCCTCGCCGACGGGCCCGTGGAACTCGAGAACATCCCCCGGATCCGGGACGTCGAGACCATGCTCGCCCTCCTGGGAGACCTGGGGGCCACGACGGAATGGACCGGGCCCAGCGCGATCACACTGGACTGCCGGAACGTGACCCCGAAACCGCTGGACGCGGCCCTCTGCTCCCGGATCCGCGCCTCGATCCTGCTGGCCGGGCCGCTGCTTGCCCGCTTCGGGTCGGTCAACCTGCCGCCCCCGGGCGGCGACGTGATAGGCCGCCGGCGGGTGGACACCCACTTCCTGGCCCTCGAACGGCTGGGCGCCCAGGTGATGGTGGGCGACCGCTACGAGCTGGAAGGGAAGCGCCTGATCGGGACCGACATCTTCCTGGACGAGCCCAGCGTGACCGGCACCGAGAACGCGCTGATGGCCGCCGTCGCGGCGAAGGGCCGGACGGTGCTGTCCAACGCGGCCGCCGAGCCCCACGTACAGGACCTCGCCCGCGGCCTGGTCGCCATGGGCGCGTCCATCGAGGGGATCGGTACTAACGTCTATACCATCGAGGGCGGCCTGCCGCTGCACGGGGCGAAGTGCAGCATCGGGGTCGATCACATCGAGGTGGCGAGCTTCATCGGCCTCGCCGCCGCCACCAACAGCCACCTCACGATCAGCCCGGTCCGCCCGGAGGATCTCCGCAGTACGCTGCTCGGCTTCGAGCGCCTCGGCGTCCACGCCAGGATGGACGGTGATCAGCTCATCGTGGACGCCGGACAGGAGCGGCGGATCAAGCCGGACCTGGGCGGCCACGTGCCGAAGCTGGAGGACGGCCCCTGGCCCGCGTTCCCGGCCGACGCGATGTCCATTGCCATCGTGACCGCGACCCAGTGCCACGGCATGCTGCTCATCTTCGAGAAGATGTTCGAGTCGCGCCTGTTCTTCGTGGACAAGCTGATCGGGATGGGCGCCCGGATCGTGCTCTGCGACCCGCACCGCGCCGTCATCAACGGGCCGAGCCAGCTCCGGGGCGGGGTGGTGGAGTCGCCCGACATCCGGGCCGGCATGGCCATGCTGGTGGCGGCCCTCGCCGCCGAGGGCACCAGCACCATCCACAACGTCGGCCAGATCGAGCGGGGCTACGAGCGGATCGACGTCCGGCTCCGCGAACTGGGCGCCGAGATCGAGCGGGTCGAGTGATCGGGGAAGTGACCTCCGTCAGGGAGGAGCGGGTCGAGGGCGACCTCCCACTCTTTGAGGTTCCTGGCTGGCGCGAGAAACATGGGGTGATCGCCGGGATTACCGGCCGGGGCGACGCGGCGGGGTCGTATGACCTCGGGCTCTGGGGTGGGCGCCCCGTGGGGGACGTGATGCGCCGCTGGTCCGCCCTCCGGCGGATGGAGCCCGGGATCCATGGAGTCGTCCTGGGCCACCAGGTCCATGGCACGGACATCGGCCGGCGGGACCGGGTGGAGGGCTGGCTGCTGGTGGATGGGGTGGACGGCCATGTGACGGACGAGCCCGGCATCATGCTCTCCGTGACCGTGGCAGACTGCATTCCGGTCTACCTGCTGGACCCGGTGACCAGGGCCGTCGGGCTGCTCCACAGCGGGTGGCGCGGCACCGCCGCGGGGATGCTCGAGGCCGGCGTCGAGGCCCTGAACACTCACTATGGATCAGATCCGACAAATATCGTAATGCACTGTGGTGTAGGAATATGTGACCAGTGCTATGAAGTAGGTTCTGAGGTTATGGATGCACTCGGGCTCGAGCGAGTGGAGTCCGGTCCATGGCATGCCGACCTGCGCGGGGTCATCGCTCGCCAGGCCGAGGCGCTGGGCGTTCGGACTATCTCCACATCACAATACTGCTCGGCCCACGACTCCTGGTTCCACAGCCACCGGGCCAGCGGGGGGAGGGATGGGAGGATGGTGGCGTATCTTTCCCTGAAGGCGTGAACGGTAAACGGTGAACGGCGGCCCCTCCGCCTGACCGCCTGACCGCCTGACCGCCTGACCGCCCGACCGCCCGACCGCCCGACCGCCCTGACCGCCTGACCGCCTGACCGCCCGACAATTGACTGCCTCCCCTCCGACGGTTACAATTATCCCGCTGTCCCGGGAACTTGTGTTTGCAGTTGGTGTGATGTGGGGAGTTCCCCACATTTTTTTATGGCCCAAGGGTGAATCCTCCCGACGAACTGCTCGATCCGGTCCGACGCCACGTCGAGGCGATGGGATTTGAGCTGGTGGACTTCCGCCAGCGCGGGTCGGTGCAGCGTCCCCTGTTACAGGTCAGGATTGACCGGCCAGGCAGCAGTCCCGGGCAAGGGGTAACCGCCGCGGACTGTACCCTGGTAAGCCGGTCGCTGGAGCGGTTCCTCGAATCGGGGGAGTCGGTTGCGCCGCGTTATGTGCTCGAGGTGAGTTCGCCCGGGCTGGAACGGCCGGTGCGCTTTGCGGAGCACTGGCGGCGGTTCGTCGGACGCGAGGTGAAGGTAAAGGGGCCCTTCCAGGGGCATCCCACCGCCACCATCGTGGACGTGCCGGACGAAGAGACGGTGGTACTGCGGTTTCCGGATAATGAGGAACGCGCGATCCCGCGCGAGGAGATTAAGGACGCCACACTGGTCGTGGACTGGCCGGCCGTGGGGCGGCCCAAAGGGAGAAAAAGGTGATGTCGGGTTCGGCTGAAGTGCTGGCGGCCATTCGTGAGCTGACCAGCGTCAAACAACTGGAACGTTCCGAGCTGCTCGACCTGCTCCAGGATGGCATCCAGGCGGCACTGGTCAAGAAGTTCGGTCCCAACGTCCGCTTCGAGATCTCGTTCGACGAGATGAAGGGCGGCATCCGGGTCGTGCGGCTGCGCCGCGTGGTGGAGGCGGTGGAGGATCCCAGCGAGGAAGTCTCGCTCGAGGAGGCCCGCTTCACGGACGAGGAGTTCCAGGTCGGCGACATGCTCGAGGAGGACGTACCCTTCGAGATGTTCGGCCGCGGGGCAGTGCAGGCCGCCAAGCAGCGGATCATCCAGCGGGTGCGCGAGGGCGAGCGGAACCGGATCCGGGAGGAGTTCTCGGGCAAGGTCGGCGAGCTCCTGAGCGGCGAGATCCAGCAGATCGAGCGCGGCAAGCTCGTGATCATGCTGAACCGTTTCCGCGAGGCCGAGGCCATCATCCCCTACCGCGAGCAGAACCACCGCGAACACTTCCACCAGGGCGACACGATCCGCGCTGTCCTGAAGCGGATCGAGGAGACCCCCAAGGGGCCGCGGCTCATTCTCTCCCGGGGCGACCCGCTCTTCGTGAAGGCGCTGTTCAAGCTCGAGGTCCCCGAGATCCAGCAGGGCATCGTGGAGATTCGTGCGTGGGCCCGTGAGGTCGGCAGCCGGACGAAGGTGGCCGTCATTTCCCGGGACGACGCGATCGACCCGGTGGGCGCCTGTGTCGGGCTCAAGGGTTCGCGCGTCCAGGCTGTGGTCAACGAGCTCGGCGGCGAGCGGATCGACATCGTGCCATGGTCGCCCGATCCGGAGCGGTTCGCCCGCCTCGCCCTGGCGCCGGCGCGCGTTGCCCGGGTCTTCAGTGATCCGGTGAGCAAGACGATCCAGGCCATCGTGGACGAGGACCAGCTCTCGCTGGCCATCGGGCGCAACGGCCAGAACGTCCGTCTCGCCTCGGAGCTTTCGGGATGGAAGATCGACCTGTACTCCAGCCGCGAGTGGCTGGAGCGTGGGGGCGAGGGCCCGCTGTTCGCCCCGCTGCCGGAGGAGGATGAGCAGGCGATGCAGGTGCCGCTGACCGACCTCGAGGGGATGAGCCCCGAACTCGTCGCGCTGCTCAACAACGCCGGCTTTACGACCCTCAACGACGTCCTGGACCTCGAGCGTGAGGACCTGCTCCGCATCCCGGGCATGACGGCCGAATCCGCCGAGCAGTTGCTCGGCTTCCTCGCCGAGTTGACGGAGGAGGGCGACGAGGGCTCCGCCACCGCGGAGCCCGCCCCGGCAGCCACGCCGGAGGCCGCGCCGGAATCGGCGCCGGAGCCCGTGAAGGAATCCGCGCCGGAGTCCGCGCCGGAGGCATGAGCCGGCTGCTGGGCCTGCTCGGGCTGGGCCTGCGTTCCGGCGGTGTTGCCGTCGGGGTCGAGGCGGTGCGGCGCGGATTGCAGCGGGACGAGTTCGCATGCGTGGTCATGGCGTCCGACGCCAGCCCGCGCGCGATGGAAAAAGTGGAGCGCCTGGCGCGGGCCAGGCAGGTGCTCGTGGTACGGGGGCCGGAGGCCGACGAGATCGGCGCGCGACTGGGCCGGCCCCCGGTGATGGCGGCCGGGGTGCGGGACCGTGCCCTGGCAGACGGCATCCAACGCGCGGTGTCGTGAAGTCCGTGATGGAGGAGTGAGTGGTCAAGACCAGAGTGCATGAACTCGCGGCGGAATTCGGGATTGAATCGGAGCGTCTCCTGACGATGCTCCGGGACATGAACATCTTTGTCCGGTCCCACCTGTCGGCGCTGGAATCCGACCAGGTGGCCAAGGCCCGGCTGCGCTGGGAGCGCGAGAAGCGCAAGGGCAGCGAGACCGCCCCGAAGAAGGGGCGCCGGACCGCCCGCACGACCAAGGAGAAGACCGCCAAGGCGACCAAGACAGCCAGGAAGACCACCACCCGGCGCAAGAAGGCCGAACCGGAGGCGCCGCCCGCGCCGCCCAAGCCCGCCCGCCGGCGCCGCACCGCGGCCGAAGTGGCCGAGGCGGAAGCGCGCGTCCGGGCCGAGGAAGAGGCCGAGGCCCTGGCGATGGAACTCGAGCGCGAAGCCGCGATCGAGGCCGCCGAGCCGGAAGTGTCGCGCACCGCTGCGAGTATTGAAGAGCGCGCCCGCGCCCTGTTCAAGGACCTGCCGCCCGCTGACCAGGAGGAAGAGGCGGAAGCCGAGGCGCCCGCCGAAGCCGCCGCGTCCCTGGATGCTGACGCGGACACCCCGGCCGCCGAGCAGGCGCCCGCGGCACCGTCGCGTCCGTCCAGCCCGGCCAGGCAGCCGTTCATCCCGAAGAAGATCCAGCGTCCCGCCGCCGGCGTACGTCCCGCGGCCGGCCCGGGTGCGCCCCGGAGCGGGCCGAAGCCGGTCTTCAGCAGCAGCGGCGCGCCCACCCGCGAGAACCGCTTTGGCCCCGATGCCGAGCGCGGGGCCGGGCGGCGCAAGGGTCGCAAGGGCCGGAGGGCCTCGGTGGACCAGGACCAGGTGCAGGCGAACATCATGAAGACCCTCCAGGGCATGCGGGGCGGCAGCGGTGGCCGCAAGGGCCGCGGCCGGAGCGACGAGCCGAGCTATCGGGAAGTGCAGGCCGGCAAGGCGGCGGAGGAGCGGGAACGCGAGAAGACGCTGATTCACGTGAACGAGTTCGTGTCCGTCTCCGAGCTCGCCGACACGATGAAGGTCTCCGCGACCCAGATCGTCCAGTTCGCGTTCAAGGAACTGGGCCTGATGGTGACGGTGAACCAGCGGCTCGACTTCGACCAGATCGAGCTGATCGCCTCGGCGTTCGGCTTCGAGGCGCTCCGCGAGACCGAGTACCAGATGGACGTGGAGGACCAGGAGACGCCGGACGCCGAGGAGGATCTCGCACCGCGCTCGCCCGTCGTCACCATCATGGGCCACGTGGACCACGGCAAGACCTCGCTCCTCGATTACATCCGCAAGGAGAACATCGTCGCGGGTGAGGCCGGCGGCATCACGCAGCACATCGGCGCGTACCACGTCGAGCTGCCGAACGGGAAGACGATGACCTTCCTGGACACCCCGGGTCACCAGGCCTTCACCGCCATGCGGGCCCGCGGCGCGCAGGTGACGGACATCGTCGTGCTGGTGGTGGCGGCGGACGACCAGGTCATGCCGCAGACCATCGAGGCGATCAGCCACGCAAAGAATGCCGGCGTGCCGATGGTGGTGGCGATCAACAAGATCGACCTGCCGAGCGCCAACGTCGACAAGGTCAAGCAGGACCTCCTCCAGCACAGCGTCGTGCTCGAGGAGTTCGGCGGCAACGTGCTGGCGACCCCGATTTCCGCCAAGAAGGGCACCGGGGTGGACCAGCTGCTGGACCAGGTACTGCTCCAGGCCGAAATCCTTGACCTGAAGGCCAATCCCGACCGCACGGCGCAGGGCACGGTCCTCGAGGCGACGCTTGACCCGGGCAAGGGCCCGCTGGCCACCATCCTGGTGCAGCGCGGCAACCTCAAAGTCGGCGACGACTTCATCTGCGGCATGTACAGCGGCCGCGTCCGCGCGATGTTCGACGAGCGCGGCAAGACCGTGAAGGAGGCCGGCCCGTCCATCCCGGTCCAGATCCTGGGCTTCGACGGCGTTCCGGCGGCGGGCGACAACTTCTCCGTGGTCACGGACGCCAACGAGGCGCGCGGGATCGCCCAGAAGCGCCAGCGGCTGGAGCGGGAGGCGCAGAACCGCCGCACCGCCCGCGCCGGCACGCTGGAGGACCTGAGCCGCGCCCTGCAGGAAGGCGAGGTCGCCAACCTCCGGCTCATCATCAAGGCCGACCAGGGCGGTCCCGCCGAGGCCCTGGCCGACGCGCTCGCCCAGCTCGGTACCTCCGAGGTCAAGGTGGACGTCGTCCACCGGGGCGTCGGTGCCATCAGCGAGAGCGACATCCTGCTCGCCAAGGCATCGGGAGCCATGATCCTCGGCTTCCACGTCCGTCCCGACAGCAACGCCCGGGCGGCCGCGGAGCGCGAGCAGGTGGACATCCGCACCTACCGCGTCATCTACGAGGCGGTCGAGGACGTGCGCAACGCCCTCGAGGGCCTGCTCAAGCCGGAAGAGCGCGAGACGGTGCTGGGCGAGGCGAAGGTGCTGCAGCTCTTCAAGGTGAGCCGGGTCGGTACCATCGCCGGCTGCCAGGTGACGAGCGGCACCATCTCCCGGACCGCGAAGGCGCGCGTGCTGCGGGACGGTGTCGAGGTGTATGCCGGCAACCTCTCGAGCCTCAAGCGCTTCAAGGACGACGTCAAGGAAGTCCGCGAGGGCCTCGAGTGCGGCATCGCCATCGAGAACTACAACGACCTCAAGGTCGGCGACGTGATCGAGGCTTACCGGACCGAGGAAGTGAAGCGCACGCTGGAGGCCAGCGCCTCGTCCGGCGCGGTCTGAGGGCGGGAACGTGGTGGTGGGTGTCCGGGCGTGGGACCTCCAGCTGCCCGGCTGCCATTCGCTGAAGGAGAAGCGGGGCATCCTGCAGTCGCTCAAGGCGGGCCTCCGGCGCGACCTGAACGTGACGGTCGCCGAGACAGGGCAGCAGGACACCTGGCAGCGGGCGGAAGTCGCCTGCGCGGCGATCGGGAGTGACCGCACGGCGGTGCAGGGCATCCTGCGTCGCGCGGACCGGAAGGTCGAAGACGCGGACGGGGTCCGCATCATCGGGACAGAGGAAGCTTTCCTATGAGGGGACGCGGCGGGTCGCACCGGCCCGAACAGGTGGGGGAGACCATCCGGCAGGTGGTGGCCGACGCGCTGACCCGCGAGGTGCGGGATCCGCGGGTCGGGTTCGTCACCGTGACAGGGGTCGAGGTGACGGGCGATCTCTCCTCCGCCCGGGTCATGGTGAGCGTCATGGGCGACGAGGACGAGAAGATGCGCGCCCTCGAGGGGCTGCAGAGCGCCACCGGGTTCCTCCGCACGAAGGTCGGCCGTTCGCTGTCGACCCGGATCGTCCCCGAACTCAGGTTCGAACTGGACCGCGGGCTGGAGCAGGCCGCCAGGATCAACCAGATCCTCGCCGACCTCAAGACCGACGAGGGGGACGGCTGACGGGGGTGGTCCTGGTCGACAAGCCCGCCGGACCGACCTCGCACGACGTGGTCACGCGGGTCAGGCGGGCAACGGGTGAGCGCTCCGCGGGGCATACCGGTACGCTCGACCCCTTCGCATCCGGGCTGCTGGTGGTGCTCCTCGGCCGCGCGACGCGGCTGGCGCGCTTCGCACCCCAGGAGCCCAAGGTGTACCGGGCCACGATGCGGCTGGGAGTGGCCACGACGACCGACGACTCCACGGGCTCGCCGTCAGGCGAGCCTGCACGGGCGGAGGCGGTGGCCGGGGTGGACGATGCGGCGCTGACAGGTGCCATGTCAGCGGATGCTGGGCACCCACCCGCAGCGCCCGCCGGAGTTCAGCGCCAAGAAGGTGGGGGGTGTGCGGAGCTACCGCCTGGCGCGGCGGGGCGAGACGGTCACACTGCCGGAGGTCCCGGTGACGATCCACGCGCTGGAGCTGCTGGAGCGCCGGGGCGACGAGGTGGACTTCCGGGCCGCGGTGAGCGCCGGGACCTACATCCGGGCCATCGCACGGGACCTGGGCGAGGCGCTGGGCACCGGCGCGCACCTGACGGCGCTCCGCCGCGAGGCGATCGGTTCGCTCCGGGTGGAGGATGCCGTGGCGCTCGAGGACCTGGACCCTGGCGATGTGCGCCCCGCGCACACGGTGCTCGACCACCTGCCGCAGCTCCAGCTCGAGTCGGAGGAGCGGGACGCGGTCGGCCACGGGCGGCCGATCCGGCGCCCCGGCACGGATGGCACCGTCATCCTGCGGGACGGCGAATCGGTCGCGGCGGTCGCGACGGCGGGCGAGGACGGCTGGCTCCAGCCGGTGGTGGTGCTGGTCCCGGCATGAGCGGCGCCTTCGGCCCCCATCCGGAAGGGGCCACGGTCACCGTCGGCACCTTCGACGGGGTCCACCCGGGGCACCGCGTGGTGCTGGACGAGATCGCCTCGCGGGCCCGCGCGGCCGGGCGGCGGAGCCTCCTCGTGACCTTCGAGCCCCATCCGCTCGAGGTGGTGAATCCGGCGGCGGCGCCACCGCTGCTCACGACGGCTGCGGAACGGCGCGAGGTCCTGGCGCAGACGGAACTCGACCACGTCGTGTTCCTCCGCTTCGACCGGGCGCTCGCGGCCATGACGCCGGACCGGTTCGTGCGCGAGGTGCTGCGCGGGCGGTTCGACATGCGGGAGCTGGTGATCGGGTACGATCACGGGTTCGGCCGCGGCCGGAGCGGGGACGTGGACACGCTGCGCCAGCTCGGCGCCGAGGACGGCTTCGGGGTGGACGTGGTCGGGCCGGTGGAGGTGGGCAGCCACCCCGTGAGCAGTACGCAGATCCGCCGGGCGGTTACGGGCGGTGACCTCGCCACCGCGCGGCAGTTGCTGGGCCGGCCGTATTCGGTCAGCGGACGAGTGGTGCGCGGGGCGGGGCGGGGCCGCACGATCGGGATCCCGACCATCAACCTTGGTGACGTGCCGGCGGACAAGCTCCTGCCGCCGGACGGGGTGTACAGCGTGGTGGTGGAGTGGCATGGCGGGCGCGCGGGTGGCATGCTGAACCAGGGCACCCGGCCCACGTTCGCCGACGGCGGCCGGACCATCGAGGCGCACCTGTTCGACGTGGACGCGGACCTGTACGACGCGTGGGTCCGGCTGGAATGGGTCGACCGCATCCGGGATACGCGGCGGTTCGATTCGGTGGATGGGCTGCGGGAGCAGCTCGCGCAGGACCAGGCGGTCGCCCGGCGGCAGCTCGCCGCGAGCGGCCGGATCTAACCCCAGGAAGGCAAGGCCAGGCTTCACGACATGTTTGCTTCCATCCGATCCCGACTCATCCTGATCGCGGTGCTGGCCGCGATCTCCATCTGGCAGCTCATCCCGAGCACCGTGCAGCGGACGCAGGTGATTGACGGCCGGTCGGTCGAGGTGACCGATACCGTCTACCATCCGTCGCTCGGCCTCGACCTCCAGGGCGGCATGCACCTGGCGCTCGAGCTCGACGAGTCGAAACGCGTCAGCACCGACAAGAAGCGCGACCTGGGCCTCGCCCTCACCGTGCTCCGGAAGCGGATTGACGAGTTCGGTGTCACCGAGCCGCTCATCCAGCAGGTGGGTGACAACCGGATCATCGTCGAGCTCGCGGGCCAGAGCGACCCGGACCGCGCCAAGGGCATCGTGCAGCGGGCTGCCTTCCTCGAGTTCATGATCACGGACAAGTCGGGCCAGTTCGAGCGGGCCCTCCCCGCCATGGACCGCGTCGCGCGGCGGCTCGGGATTACCGCGGGCCCCGGCGCGGCACCGTCCGCGCCCTCGGCCGTCCAGCAGCTCCTCCAGGGCGATTCCGCCTCGGACAGCGCCGGCACTGACAGCACCGCGGCGCCCGGCGATTCGGCCGCGGCGGGTGACACCACGACCCTTGCCACGGGCGGCGTGCTGGAGAGCCTGGTGCGGCCGAGCAGCGAGGCCGGCTTCGCCCCCATTCCCGGCGAGTTCGTCGTGCCGGAAGGCGCCTGGCCCAGGGTGGACAGCATCCTGAGCCTGCCGGAGATCCAGCGGCTCATCCCGCGCGGCATCACCTTCCGCTGGCTGAGCCAGTCACAGGTGGCGGGCACGCAGTCCTACCGTCTGCTCTACGCGCTGGAGGACAAGCCGATCATCACCGGTGAGCGGCTGGTGGACGCGCAGGCGTCGCTGGACCAGACCACGCAGGGCTCCGTCGTCACGTTCCAGCTCGACCGGGCGGGCGGCCGGCAGTTCGGCCGCGAGACCGCGGCGCACGTCGGCGACTACATGGCCATCCTGCTGGACGGCCGGGTCCAGGGGCGGCCGCCGATCATCCAGAGCCAGATCACCCGGAACGGGCAGATCACGCTCGGCAGCCGGCCGATCCAGGAGGCGCAGGACCTGGCCCTCACGCTCAAGGCCGGCGCGCTGCCGATCCCGCTCAAGATCGTTGACGAGCGGCAGGTGGGGCCGAGCCTCGGCGCCGACTCGATCCGGGCGGGCCTCACGGCGGGCATCGTGGGCATGCTGCTCGTAATCGTGATCATGGCCGGCTATTACCGCCTGTCGGGCCTGCTGGCGATCCTGGCGCTGGCCCTCTACGTGCTCTTTGCCATGGGCGGCCTCGCGATGATCGACGCGACCCTCACCCTGCCGGGGCTGGCGGGCCTGGTGCTGTCGATCGGCATCGCGGTGGACGCCAACGTGCTGATCTTCGAGCGGATCCGGGAGGAACTCCTCCTGGGCAAGACGGTGCGCCTGAGCGTGGATGAGGGCTTCCGCCACGCGATGAGCGCCATCATCGACTCCAACGTCAGCACCGTGCTCACCGCGCTGTTCCTCTTCCAGTTCGGCACCGGGCCGGTCAAGGGCTTCGCGGTGACGCTCATCATGGGCATCATCGCCTCCATGATCACGGCCATCTTCGTGACCCGGACCTTCTTCATGATCTGGCTCGACCGCCGTCCGGCCATGTCCACGCTGAGTATCTGACCATGCTGAGACTCTTCGCCCACGCGAAATACGACTTCATCGCCTACCGCTGGAAGGCGATCTGGGCCACGGTGCTCGTGGTGGTGCCGGGCCTCATCTTCCTGGTGATTGGCGGGCTCAACTACAGCATCGAGTTCACCGGCGGCACCCTGGTCCAGATCCAGACCAGCGCGCCGGTGGACGTGTCGGCGCTGCGGAGCGGGCTGGACCAGGCGGGCATCCACGGCGCCGAAATCCAGCGCTTCGGCAGCGACCGGGAATACACCATCCGCGCCCGGATCACCCGCGCGGGGATCGACCCGAATGACACCCAGGCCGCCAAGGGCGCGGTGACCGAAGCCCTCTCCGGCACCCTGGGAAGCGCGGTGACGTTCTCGATCGACCGGGCAGAGGCGGTGAGTCCGAAGGTCGGCGCGGAACTCCAGCAGAAGGCCTTCCTGGCCATCTTCCTGTCGTTCTTCGCCGTGCTGGCCTACCTCGCCTACCGGTTCGAGTGGCGCTTCGGCCTGGCGGCCGTGCTGGCCACCGCGCACGACATCATCGCCACGATCGCGTTCATCAGCGTGATGCACCTCGAGGTGAGCCTGGTCGTGGTGGCGGCGGTGCTGTCGATGGTCGGGTACTCGCTGAACGATACGATCATCATCTTCGACCGGGTCCGGGAAAACCTCCACAAGCTCAAGCGCGAGACGTTCGTGGACATCCTGAACCGTTCGATCAACGAGACGCTCCCGCGGAGCGTGCTGACCCACGGCACGACCCTGGCCACGCTGACGGCGCTGACCATTTTCGGCGGCGAGGTGATCCGGCCGTTCGCCCTGGTCATGCTCTTCGGCGTCTTCACGGGCACGTTTTCGTCCATCTTCATCGCCTCGCCGGTGCTGATGTGGATCGAGCAGAAGTGGCCCGGCGCCGACGTGCACGGGGTGCGGAAGGCCACGCCCCGGCAGGGAGGCCGCAAGGCACAGCCGGTCGCCTGAGTGCTGGTCGACTCCCACTGCCACCTGGCAGCCGGGGCGTTCTCGGCTGACCGGGACGACGTGCTCGCCCGGGCCCTGGAGGCCGGGGTCGGGCACGTTGTCGTTATCGGGGAGTCGCGGGAGGCAGCCGCCACCGCGCTGGAACTCGCCGGGAGTCACCGGCGCGTCTCCGCCACCGCCGGCATCCACCCGCACGACGCCTCGGGCTGGGACGAGGCGACGGAAGACTGGCTCGAGGAGACGCTGGGCGACCCGCGCATCGTCGCCGCCGGCGAGATGGGCCTGGACTACCACTACGACCACTCCCCCCGCGACGTCCAGCGCCGCGTGTTCGACCGGCAGCTCGAGATGGCCGCTGCGGCGCGCAAACCGGCGGTGATCCACGCGCGGGAAGCCGACGACGACGTCTCGGCCGCCCTCCGGGCCCACCCGGAAACCCTCGCCATCCTGCATTCCTTCAGTTCCGGGCCGTCACTGCTCGAGACCGGACTCACGCTCGGGCACTACGTGAGCTTCAGCGGGATGATCACGTTCAAAAGCTGGAAGGACGAGGCGGCGCTGGCCCTGCCGCCGCTCGATCGCCTTCTGGTCGAGACCGATGCCCCCTATCTTGCCCCCGTGCCGCACCGCGGAAAGCGGAACGAGCCGGCGTTCGTGACGGAGGTGGTCGCCTGCCTCGCCCGGGCCCGGGGCCTCTCGACGGAGGAGATGGTCAGGATTACCGGGGAGAATGCCCGACGGGTGTTCGGGGAGCGAATAGCGAAAAGCGAGTAGCAAGTGGCAAGTGGCAAGTGGTGGACGATCGCCCGGCTACTGACAGCCACCCCGACTTATTGCTCGCTGCTCGCTACTCGCCACTCGCCACTCGCTGCCTTGCTACTTGCTACTTGCCGACTGCTCATTTTGACCGAGGATCCCAACCTTGCCCACCAAAGTTCCGTCCGACATCGAAATCGCCCAGGCCGCGACGCTGCGGCCGATCGCCGACGTAGCCGCCGAGCTGGGGCTTGGTCCCGACGACATCCTCCCCTACGGGCGCTACAAGGCGAAGATAAGTCCGGAGGCCATAGCCGCGCACAAGAAGCCCCGCGGGCGGCTGGTGCTGGTGACCGGGATCAACCCCACGCCTGCGGGGGAGGGAAAGAGCACCTGTCTCGTCGGGGTGGCGATGGCCATGCGCCGCCTCGGCAAGAATGCGCTGCTGGCGATCCGTGAACCCTCCCTCGGCCCGGTATTCGGCATCAAGGGCGGAGCCGCCGGCGGCGGGTACGCCCAGATCGTCCCGATGGACGAGATCAACCTGCACTTCACCGGTGATTTCCACGCCATTGCGTCGGCGCACAACCTGCTCTCGGCGATGCTGGACAACCACATGCACCATGGGAATGCGCTGGGCCTCGACCCGCGCCGCATCGCGTGGCCCCGCACAATCGACATGAACGACCGTGCGCTGCGGCACGTCGTCGTCGCACTCGGCGGGCTGAACGGCGGCATCGCGCGGGAAGACCGCTTCGTCATCGTGCCGGGCAGCGAAGTCATGGCGATCCTCTGCCTGGCGACCGACATCGAGGACCTCGAGGCGCGACTGGGGCGGATCATCGTCGGCCTCACCCGGGACAGGCGGCCGGTCACCGCGCGGGACCTGAAGGCGAGCGGCGCGATGACGCTGCTGCTCAAGGATGCCATCCTGCCCAACCTCGTGCAGACCATCGAGGGCGGGCCGGCCCTGGTGCACGGTGGTCCGTTCGGGAACATCGCCCACGGCTGCAACTCCATCGTGGCGACGAAACTCGCCCTCGGCCTCGCGGACATCGTGCTCACCGAGGCCGGATTCGGCGCCGACCTGGGCGCCGAGAAATTCTTTGACATCAAGTGCCGTTCCGGCGGGCTCAACCCGGAGGCGGCCGTCGTGGTGGCGACCATCAGGGCGCTCAAGTACAATGGCGGGGTCAGGCTCGAGGACCTCACCAGACCCGATGTCGAGGCCCTGAAGCGGGGCATGGTGAACCTCGAGGCGCATGTCGCCAACGTGCGGAAATTCGGCGTGCCGGTGATCGTGGCGCTGAACCGCTTCATCACGGACAGCCAGGAAGAACTGGACACCGTGCTTGAGGCCGCGAAGGGCTGGGGCGTCCGGGCGGCCCTCTCCGACGTCTGGGCGAAGGGCGGCGAGGGTGGCGAGGCGGTAGCGCAGGAGGTGCTGGCGGCGCTCGAGGAGGACACGGCGAGCTTCGCGCCGCTGTATGATGCGAAGGCGCCCATCAAGGAGAAGATCGAGACTGTCGCGCGCGAGATCTACGGCGCCGGCGGAGTGGACTACACGAAGGAGGCCAACCGGTCCATCGCGCAGTGCGAGTCGATGGGCCTGGGCGAGACGGCGGTCTGCATCGCCAAGACGCAGATGAGTTTCAGCGACGATCCGTCGAAGCTGGGCCGCCCGACCGGCTTCCGCATCACCATCCGCGACGTGACGCCCTCCGCGGGGGCCGGGTTCGTCGTGGCGCTCGCGGGCGACATCATGACCATGCCCGGTCTCGCGCGGACCCCGTCCGCCGAGGCGATCCGGGTCAATTCCGACGGCTCTATCGAGGGACTGTTCTAGTGAGCATCAGGATCGTGGCAACCGACAGGGCGCCCCAGGCCATCGGGCCCTACAGCCAGGCCACCATCGCTGGCGGGCTGGTGTTCACCGCGGGGCAGATTGCGCTCGACCCCGCCACCGGGGTGGTCTCCACCGACACCGTGGAAGACCAGACCCGCCAGGTGTTCCGGAACCTGGAGGCCGTGCTCTCGGCTGCGGGTACCGACCTTTCCCGCGTCGTCAAGGCGACCGTCTTCCTGGCCGACATGAACGACTTCCCGGCCATGAACACCATCTACGCGGAGGCCTTCGGGGACCACAAGCCCGCGCGCAGCACCGTGGCGGTGGCGGGGCTGCCGAAGGGAGTGAGGGTGGAGATTGATCTGGTGGCGGTGATGGGTGAGCAGTGAGCAGGACGAGTGACTAGTGACTAGTGAGTAGTGAGTAGTGAGTAGTGATTGGAGGGAGGGCTCCATGCGGGAGGTTCCTGTCTCGCTGCAGAACCCGGCACTAAAGCACTAATCACTAATCACCAGTCACTAGTCACTAGTCACTAGTCACTACCAAGGGGGTGGATCGGGCCTGGTGGCCCGGCCGGTCTTCAAAACCGCGACGGAGACTCCCAGGAGCCTCCGGTGGGTTCGATTCCCACACGCTCCCGTGCGTCATTCCGCGGGCGCTCCGTTCCGGGAGGCGTGCCTGATGTCGACGCTTGTACTGGTGAATCCGGTGGCAGGGCGGGGCCGCGGGAGGGCTGCCGGCCGCGCCGTGGTACGGCACGCCGCCCGGCACTGGCGCGATGTGACCCTCCAGGAGACCGAGGCGCCAGGGCACGCGACGCACCTGGCCCGGAGCGCTGCGCAGCGCGACTGTGCGCGGGTCATCGTGGTTGGTGGCGACGGCACGGTGCACGAGGCGGCCAACGGCCTCCTGACCGCCGGGCGCGACGTTCCGCCGACGCTCGGGGTCGTTCCGGTGGGCACCGGGAACGACTTCGCCCGGCTGGTCGGTACGGCCGGCCTCCGCGCCGACCAGGCGCTGGACCGGCTTGCGCAGGCCCGGGAACGCCGGTTCGATGTCGGGCGGGTCGGGGGGCTCTACTTCGTCAATGCATTCGGGATCGGCTTCGATGCCGCGGTCGCCGCCCGGGTGCGCCGGAGCCACCGGGTCCCCGGTTTGCTGCTCTATCTGGTCGCCGTGCTCCGCACCCTGCCGTCATACCGCCCGCTCGACCTGCGGCTCCGCACCGACTCCCGCGAATTTGCGGGCCCGGTCTATCTTCTGGAAGCCGGCAATGGTGTGTCCACCGGCGGCGGCTTCTATCTTACGCCGGATGCCCGTCCCGATGATGGCTACCTCGACCTCTGCCGCGTCGCCCCCCTCTGGCTCCCCGGCCTCCTCCTCCGGCTCCCGTTCGTCATGCTCGGGCGCCACACCCGCTTCCGCCACGTGACCATGGAACGGACTACCCGCCTGGAGATCGACTCGCCGGAGCCGCTGACCGCGCACCTTGATGGCGAGCTGCGGCGCTATGACGCCGGGCTGGTCGTGGTGGAACTCGTTCCCCGGGCCCTTCCCGTCCTGGCGGTCGGATGAGATTCCCGTCTGCCCGTCCGCCTGTCCGTCTGTCCGTCTTGTCCGCCCTGACCGCCTTGTCCGCCCTGACCGCCTTGTCCGCCCCCCTCCAGGCGCAGGACTCCGTCCTGGTCCGCGTCGATACTGTACAGGGCGTGGCGGGCCCGGTGGCGCAGGTGGACACGCTGGCGGTCCGGCACCTGAGCCCGATGGGGGCCATGTGGCGGAGCTTCCTGGTGCCCGGCTGGGGCCAGAGCAGGCTGGACCGGAAGCTGACCGGGGCCATCTTCGTCGCGGTGGAGGGCGTGGGGGTCGCGATGACGCTCCGGACCACGCACGAGCTGGACTACCTGCGCCGTACCGGTTCGGCGCGGGTGGACCCCAAGAAGAAGGAGCAGCAGGACTGGCTCATCCTGCTGGCGTTCAATCATCTCATGTCCGGTCTCGAGGCGTACGTGTCGGCACACCTGTGGGATTTCCCCGAGGACCTCAAGCTCCGCACCATCCCGGGCGGGATCGGGGTGCAGGCTCCCCTCCCGGCGATCCGATGAGCCGTGTCTCCCATCGGCATCTTCGATTCCGGCATCGGCGGCCTCACCGTCGCGCGCGCGATCTACGACCGGCTGCCCGGGGAGAGCACCATCTATTTCGGGGACACCGCCCGGGTGCCGTACGGCCCCAAGTCGCCGGAGACCGTCCGGCGCTACAGCCGCGAGATCCTCGAGTGGCTGCTGGGCCAGGGGGTGAAGGCGGTGGTGGTGGCGTGCAATACGAGCACCGCCCACGCCCTGGATGACCTGAAGGCCCGCTCGCCCGTTCCGGTCATCGGGGTGATCGAGCCCGGGTCGCGCGCGGCCGTCCAGGCGAGCCGGGGCGGTGGCATCGGCGTCATCGGGACGGCAGGCACCATCGCGAGCGATGCGTACCGCCGGGCCATCCAGGCCCTCGCCCCCGGCACGCGGGTGGAGCAGCGGGCGTGCCCGCTCTTCGTTCCGCTGGTGGAGGAGGGGTGGTTCGACCACCCTGCGACCGCGCTCGTGGCCCGGGAGTACCTCGACCCGCTCCAGTCCCAGGGCATCGACACGCTGGTACTGGGCTGCACGCACTATCCCCTGCTCAAGCCGCTGCTGCATCAGGTGCTGGGGGACGATGTCCGACTGATCGACAGCGCGGAAGAAACCGCCTCCACCGCGGAGTCGGTGTTGCGTGAGGCCGGGCTGCTGTCGGAGGGGGGCACGCAAGTGACGCACCGGTTCGTGGTGAGCGACGACGAACCGCGCTTCCGCCAGGTGGGCTCGCGATTCATCGGGGAGCGGCTGACCGGGGCGGAACTGGTGGTGATGCAGTGACTGGTGACTGGTGACTGGTGACTAGTGACTGGTGAGTCGTGTGGAGTAGGTGATTCTGCCTGGGACCCTCGCAATCCTGCACGGGCGGCCAGCCTCAAAGCACTAGTCACTAATCACCAGTCACTAGTCACCGCTAGCTCCGCCCCCTCTTCCGTCGCAATCGCATAGCACCCTCCCTCCAGCCACGCGCCGGGGTTCAGGTACTGCCGCCCGGGGAAGGGTTCCGAGAGCGCCGGACGGTGCGTGTGGCCCATGACGATCAGGCCCAGGGACGGCTCATCCGCCAGGCGGCGCTCGGCCCATTCCTGCTGGCGGCGCGCGGCGAGGTCGAGCAGTTCCCGATCCCGGGTCGTGTCGCCCAGGCGGTGGCTCATCCGGTCGGCGAGCCAGAACCCGATGCTCGGGTGGAGCGCCCGGTACATGGCGATGAGTGCGGGCGAGCTGGTGAGACGATGCATGAGGGTCGCGGACCAGTGGGACTCGGTGATCCCGTCGCCGTGCACCGCGAGCACCTCGCGCCGGCCCACCTGAAGACGGGCTTCCTTCGGGTGGAACGGGATGTCCAGTTGCTCGTCCCAGAAACTTCCGCCCCAGCGGTCGTGGTTGCCGCCAACCATCGTGACAGGCATCCGCCGGCGCAGCCGCGCCAGCGCCGCCACCACGTGAAAGCCCGTCCGGGGGATCACCCGGCGGTATTCGAACCAGAAATCGAAGACGTCGCCGTTCAGGAGCAGGCTGTCACCGAGGTCCGGGACACGCTCCAGGAACGCCAGCAGCGCCTCCTCGACGTCGGGAGGGGTCGCACCGAGGTGCGCATCGGAGAGGATGACGAGGCGCTCTCTGGGCACGGCCGAAGATAGGCCGGCCCCCCGTCACGGGCAACGGCCGCGCCGGGGATGATTAGCTTACGGGTTCCGCCAGAACCGTCCCGACGAGCCGGAGTACCCATGAACCACCCCCCAGCGACCGGGGTCGTGACCGAGACGACGGTACGCGTCAACTATTCCGAAACCGACCAGATGGGTGTGGTCTACCACGCCAATTACGTTATCTGGCTGGACGTGGCCCGCACGGAGCACCTCCGCGAGGCCGGCATGAGCTACCGTGAGGTGGAGGCCATGGGCATCCGGCTCGCGGTGGCCGACCTGCGCATCCGCTACATCCAGCCCGCCCGGTACGACGATGTCGTCCGGATCCGGTGCTGGGTATCTGACGTGGCGTCACGCCGCGTCATCTTCCGTTACCAGGTCACCCACGCCGCTACCGGCACCCTGCTCGCCACCGCCGAGACGACCATGATCTCCCTGAACCAGGCCCAGCGCCCTACCCGGCTTCCGCCGCAGGTCTCCACGCTGCTTCACGTCGCGGAGGATGCATGAGGCGCGCGTGGCTCGCCGTGGTGGCGCTCGCCGCCCTGGCCGCGGCCCCGGCGCGGGCGGACGCCCAGGGCGATGCCGCCCTGGTCGAGGCACTGGCCCCCCTCCTCAAGGCCGAAGATGCGCGGTCCTTCGACGCGGGGCTGTTCCGCCGCGCGCTGGAGCACGCCGACCCGGAGGTACGCCGCGCGGCGGCACTCGCCGTCGGCCGGCTTCGCGATCCGCGCGGGGTGGCGCTCCTGCTGCCGGTGCTCATTGACCGCGACTCGAGCGTCCAGGCCGTGGCGCTCTTTGCCCTGGGGCTCATCGCCGACAGCGCATCCGCCGGGCCGGTGATGGAACGATTTGCCACCAGCCCGGCCCTGTCATCGGAGGCGGCCGTCGAAGGCATCACGGCCCTTTCGCGCATCGGCGGCGCCGCGGTGGGCCGTTTCTTCAGCGTGATCCTGCGCGGCAACCCCGATCTCGCCGGGACCGATCCGGTCGCGACCGTGGACGCGGTCGTGCGGGAGAGCTGGCGCCTCGGCGAGAACGCCCCATCGGCCGACCTGGCCCGCTTCGCGAGGGACACCTCCATCGTCCGGCGCAAGGCGGCGATCTACACGCTGGGACGGCTCCGCGTCGGGGCCGCCGGGAGCGACATCCTGCTTGCCATGGAGGATCCCGACGCGATTATCCGCTCGTGGGCCGTGCGCCCCTTCACGCCGGCCTACACCGATTCGGCGGGCCTCGCGCCGGACGCAGTGCGCACGGCGCTCACCCGCGCGACGGACGACGAGGACGCCGGCGTCAGGATCAACGCCCTCCGCGCGCTCGCCACGTGGCGGGACTCGGCCCTGGCGGGCACCGTCATACCGCACCTCGACGACCCGGACCCGAATGTCCGCGTCACCGCGGCAGCCGCCCTCGGGCGGCTGGGTGGGAGTGAGGCAGTGGCCGCGCTCGTGCGCGCGTTCACCGGGAGCCGTCTCTTCGCGCTCCAGCGCGAGGCGCTCGTTGCTCTCGCGAGGGTCGATACCAGCGCCTTCCAGCGCCTCGAGGCCTCATGGCGGCAGGGGGCCGACTGGCGGACCCGGTCCACCGCCGCGGAAGCGTGGGCCCTGCTGGGCGATCCAGACCGCCCCGAGTGGAAGTCGCTGCTCACCGATCCCGATCCACGAGTCGTCGCGGCCCTGCTCCAGGCGTGGAGTGACAGGGAGGAGGAGCCCGGTCCGCTCCTCGCCCGGGCGGCGCGCGAGCGCCTGGCCAGTCCCGATGCCGCGGTGCGGAGTGTGGCTGCGGGGGTGGTCGGTCGTCTCAAGGAAAAGGGCGACATCGCCGGTCTTGCGGCGGCGTACCGGCGCGCCTCCGCCGATTCGTTCCCTGACGCGGCCCTGGCGGCCCTGGGTGGACTCGCCGCCATCGCCGGCGAATCGCCCGAGGGGCGGCAGGCGGTGGATGACCAGTTCCTGCTCGAAGCGCCCCGCCCGGATTCGTATCTCATCCGGCGGTGGGCGGTGGATTCCTGGCCCGATGCGTCTGCCCTCTGGGGGGCCGCCTGGCCTATCGAGACCGGGCGGACGCTCCAGGATTACCGGGACCTCGCGCGGCGTTATCTCGTCCCGTCGTCGCCCGACCGCATGCCTCACGTCTTCCTGGAGACGGAGCAGCGTGGCACGCTCGAGATTGAACTGTTCGGCCCTGACGCGCCGCTCACGGTGACGAATTTCCTGCTGCTGGTGGACCGTCACTTCTTCGACGGGAACCGCTGGCACCGCGTGGTGCCGAACTTCGTGGTGCAGGATGGCGATCCGCGGGGCGACGGCTGGGGCGGCCCGGGCGGCGCGATCCGGGACGAGATCAACCGCCGCCGCTATGAATCGGTGACCGTGGGGATGGCCCTGTCCGGGCCAGACACCGGCTCGAGCCAGTGGTTCATCACGCTGAGCCCGCAGCCGCATCTCGACGGCAACTACACGGTATTCGGTCGCATCGTGGGCTCGCGTGCGGCCCTGTTGCGGGTAACCCAGGGAGACCTGATCCGGACCATTCGACGATGACACGATGGGGTATCCTGCTGCTCGGGCTGGTGTTCGGGGCCGCGGCACCCGCCGCGGCCCAGTTCTTCTCGTTCGGGCAGAACAAGATCCAGTATCGCGACTTCGACTGGCAGGTCCTGAAGGGCCCGCACGTCGACCTCTACTACTATCCCGCCGAGGCGCACCTGGCCCCGGTGGCGCTGGACTACGCCGAGCGCAGCTACGACACGCTGTCCCTCCAGTTCGGTCACGAGGTCACGACGCGGATCCCCGTCATCGTCTACGCGTCGCACGCCGACTTCGAGCAGACGAATATCCTCCCGTTCATTCCCCCCGAGGGACTGCTCGGCGCGACGGACTTCCTGAAGCGGCGGGTCTCGCTCCCGTACCGGGGGAACCTCGCCGAGTTCCGCCACACGCTCCGCCACGAGATGGTGCACGTCTTCCAGTTGAGCTGGCTGACGGAGAATTACTACAGGAACGCGCGGAACCACGTGCAGACGCCCCTCTGGTGGAGCGAGGGCCTGGCCGAGCTCTGGTCCGGGGGCCAGGATGCGCGCGACGAGATGATCATGCGGGACCTGACCCTTTCGGGCCGGCTCCCGGGCATCGAGGAACTGCGCTTCGCGGGGGGTGGCATCGTCTATCCGATCGGCGGGCGGATTCACCGCTGGCTGGCGGACACGTACGGCGACTGGCGCGTGGCGATGTTCTACCGCGACATGTGGCGCTACAACTCGTTCGAGGAGGCGATCCTCGCGGTCTACGGCCGAACCCTGGGCCAGCTGAACGACGAATTCCAGCTGGCCATGCGCCGGGCCTACTACCCGGTCGCGCAGGACCTCGAGCCGCTCGACGTGGAGGGCCGTCGCCTGGCCACGCTCGCCCTGAAGCCCGAGGCGGCCGGGGCCGGCGACAGCACCCAGGTGTACTACCTCTCGCCCGACCGTGGGTACATCACCATCATGCGCCGGCCGCTCGACGGGGGCGGGGCCCAGCGGATCATCGAGGCGGGACGCTCGACCGAACTCGAAGGCTTCCATCCGTTCGACTCGCGGCTGGATGCCTCGAGGCCGGGCCTGCTGCTCTTCTCTTCCCAGTCGGGCGACCGCGACGCGCTCGTCATCTTCGACGTGCGCGCGCGCAAGGTCGTCGGCCGCTACCAGTTCCCGGGGCTCGTGTCGGTGCTGTCACCCGTCTGGGGGCCCGATGGCGAGAGCGTCATCTTCAGCGGGCTCGCGGAGAGCGGCCTGTCGGACCTCTACCGCGTGCGCCTGCCGGGCGGCGAACTCGAGCACCTGACGGATGATCCCTACCAGGACATCGATCCGAGCCTGAGCCCGGACGGCACCCGGCTGGTGTTCGCCAGCGACCGCACCGCCGGCGGGGGAGAGGGCGCGGTGAACCTGTTCACCTGTGAGCTTGCCACCGGCCGCATCACCCAGGTCACCAACGGCGACTGGGTGGACGAGACGCCGCGATGGGCGGCAAACGGGCGGATCTACTATGCGTCGAGCCGGGACGGTGTCCTCAACGTGTTCTCGGTGGACAGCCTGGGGCATGGACGTCGCGAGACAAGCTCGTGGACCGGTGCATTCGACCCCACCTGGCTGCCGGATCGGCAGGGCCTCCTCGTCGGCGGCTTCCACGATCTGAGCTGGAATCTCTACTACGTCCCCGAGGACCCGGAGGCACAGCACGAGACCTTCGGGGGGACCCCGGCCCTGGCGGAGGCTCCCTCCTGGGAGTGGACCTCCGGGCGCGACACGAGCGCGTACGAGGTGGACGGCCATCCCTACCGCCGCCGCTTCACGCTCGACTTCGCCGGGGGTGACGCTGTTTTCATTCCCGGCTACGGCGGAGCCCAGGGCATCCAGCTCTTCCTGAGCGACCTGCTGAGTGACGAGGCGCTCATCTTCGGCCTCTCCTCCTTCCAGGGGAAGGACCTCGGCAGCATTTTCGAGAACATCAATGCGAGCGGGATCTACATCAATCAGAAGCGGCGGCTCAACTGGGGTATTGGCGCGTTCCGTCTCAAGGGCGCGGCCTACCAGGACCGGCTGACCATCGCCTATCGCGAGCAGACGTTCGGAGCCCTCGGCCTGCTGCGGTATCCGCTCAACCGGTTCGAGCGGGTGGAGGGCCAGGTGGTGGTCGAGCGCTCGGACCGGACCGACTTCGACTTCCCGGACGGGTCGGCCGTGCCACCCGCGGAGGGCCTCCGCCGGGTGGGGTGGCTGTCATCCAGCTTCGTGAGCTACGTGCGTGACAACGCCCTGTGGCTTCCCTCCGGCCCGATCGACGGCGGGCGCTTCCGCATCACCGCCGGCCTCACCAGCGACTTCAGCAACGCCCGGTTCGACAGTTACCTGCTGAACCTCGACTGGCGCCACTACTTCCGGCTCGGCCGGCGCAGCGCCTATGCGGTCCGGGCCATGGGTTTCTACAGCGGGGGCGACCGTCCCCGGCGGGTGAACATCGGCGGGACCAGCGCCCTGCGCGGGTACCCCCTCTTCGGTACCATCGTCGGCTCCCGGGCCTGGATGTTGAACCAGGAACTGCGCTTCCCCCTCCTCAACCACCTCACGTTCGGCACCCCCATCGGCGATGTCCGGTTTCCCGGGATCCAGGGCGCCTTTTTCGGCGACTTGGGCAAGGCATGGTTCCGCGATTACGATTCGAGGGCGCTGCTCGGGAGCTATGGAATAAGCTTCCGGCTCGCGCTGGGACCGCTGGCGGTGATCCGCCTCGACTGGGGCCGAAAGTTCAGCGACAAGAACTTCCTCGGCTATCCATTTTCCGCCGAAGATCGCAACCGGGGATTCGTGCAGTTCTTTTTTGGCTATAACTACTGATGCCACAACGGTTTTCGCTTGACCGGGTGTTTCGGCCGGCGTATCTTGTCGTGTTGCTTGCCGGCTGTGGCGGCAGCATCGCGCCTGTGGTGCCGCGCACCGCCGCTCCCGCGACGCCCGATCAGGCCCGGGCCTGGGCCGGGGTGACGGCCCCCACCGGGCATACCCTGTACCGTTTCCGGTGGCTGTTCCGGGACGACCGGGCCAGTGCCGGTGGCCGGGGCAGCGCCCGGATCGCGGCGCCGGACTCGATCCGGTTTGACGCCCGGGGCCCGCTGGGCACGGGCCGGATGGCGGCGGTGGTCGTGGGGGATTCCGCCCTCTGGGTGGAACCACCCGAGGCACTCGAGAACCTGGTGCCGGACTATCCGCTCATGTGGAGCCTGTTCGGTATCGCCCTGGGGCCCGCGGCGGGCGTGGAAGTGCGGGGCCTGGAGACGGAGCGGCTCACGGCCTGGTACTACGCGGCCGCGGGCGATACGATCGAATATGCCCTCAGCAGTGGCGAGCGCCCCCGGCTGGTGACTATCGTCCGGCAGGCCGGGAAAGTCGTGGGCAAGGCAGAAACCGAGTTCGGTCCCGATGGCCGGCCATCCAAGGCCCGCCTCACGGTCCCACGGATCCCGGCACGATTGGACTTGACCTTTGTCGAAACCGCGACGGATTCAGCATTTCCCTCCGAGATCTGGGCGCCTGGCGAGCCTTAGCCTGCTGCTGGCCGCCGCCGCGTGCTATGGATTTGCCGGTGGCGGCTTTCCCCCGGAGATCAACACCGTTGCCGTGCTGCCGTTCGAGAACCTGACTTCGGAACCAACGCTGACCCAGGAAGTCGTGCGTTCGGTCCGGGAGGCGGTCGAGAACCGCCTCGGGCTCCGGCAGGCGGGCGAGGCGAACGCGGACGCGCTCGTGCGCGGGACCATCACCCGCTATGAGCCCGACGTGCCGGTGGCGTATACCGGCACCTCGGGCAACCAGGTGAACGTGACCCGGCGGCTGGTGCAGATGACGGTCACCGTCGAGATCGTGAACCAGCAGACCGGCAAGACGCTGTGGCAACGCAACGGCATGAACCTGGAAGGGGACTACGAGCCCGGCCGGGAAACGGAGGGGCGCCGCAAGGCGCTCGACCAGCTCGTCACCAACATCGTGGACGGGGCTCAATCGCAATGGTGAGACATCAGGATCGCCGTCGCGGCGGCAGCACGATGGGCTGCCTGTTTTCCCTGCTGCTGTTCGCCGGGATTCTCTTTTACGGCGTAAACATCGGCCAGGTGTACTGGCGATACTACCAGTTGCGGGACGAGATGCGATCGAACGCCCGGCTCGCGCCGAGCCTGACGGATGCAACCATTAGGCGCCGCCTGCGTACGAGGGCGGAGCAACTGCACCTGCCCGAGGATGCCCAGCGCTTCGTCATCAAGCGCTCCGGGCGCCCGCGCACGATCACCATAACGACCGAGTACAGCGAACGTGTCAATCTCCCCTTCTTCAACCATACGTTCAACTTCACGCCACGTGCGACGGAGCCGCTCTAGGGGAGGGCGGCGGCACCGGTTCCCGTGGTCCCTGCGCCCGGTGCTCGTCGCCGGGCTGTTGTTGTTTCTGCTGGCCCCGACGCCACTGGCCGCCGCGGCCAGCGGCGAGCAGGTTCCCCGCCTGCTCTTCGCGCTTGCCTCCATCCTGGTGCTCGGCAAGATCATGGGCGAGCTGGCCGAGCGGATCGGCCAGCCCGCGGTGCTGGGGGAGCTGCTGGCGGGCGTCATCCTCGGGCGGACCCTGCTGGGCTGGGTTCCCACCGAGGGGCTCGTCGGCGACTACATCCACATCCTGGCCGAACTCGGCGTCCTGCTCCTCCTCTTCGAGATCGGGCTCGAGACAGACCTGAAGGAGATGTTCCGCGTCGGGCCGGCCTCCCTCGCCGTCGCCGGTGTCGGCGTGGTGGTGCCGTTCGGGCTCGGCGTGCTCTACTGGATGTCCGGGGCCCATCCGCTGATGGCGTCCGCCGGCTCCACCGGGACCGCGGCCATCTTCGTGGGCGCCACGCTCACCGCCACCAGCGTCGGGATCACCGCGCGGGTCCTGAGCGACCTCGGGCGCATGCATACCAGCGAGGCCCGGGTCATCGTGGGCGCCGCCGTCATCGATGACGTCCTGGGCCTCGTGATGCTGACGGTCGCCTCGGGCATCGCCGCCGGCAGCTCGGTCAGCGTGCTCGGCGTCGGCAAGACCCTCGCCGTCGCGGTGGGGTTCCTGGTGATGGCGGTGATCGTGGGAAGCCTGCTCGTCCCCAAGCTGTTCAACCTGATCGACCGGATGCGGGTGCGATACGTCCTGCTCGCCTTCGCGTTCGCCTTCGCCATCGGTCTCGCCGCGCTGGCCGCGGTGGCCGGATCGGCCCTGATCATCGGCGCCTTCGCCGCCGGACTCATTCTCTCTGGCACGAACCAGTTCGATATCATCGAGCATGAGATCAAGCCGGTGGCCGCGGTGTTCACCCCCGTGTTCTTCGTGAGCGTGGGCGCCGCGGTCGACCTGGACGTGCTGAATCCGTTCCGGCCCGGCGCGGGAGGCGTCCTGCTCATCGCGCTGATCCTGACGCTGATCGCCTTCGTGGGCAAGCTGGCAGCCGGCTGGGCCGCCCCGTGGGAGAGCTTCAACAAGCTTGCGGTCGGCACCGGCATGGTCCCGCGCGGTGAGGTCGGGCTCATTTTCGCCGACCTCGGCCGGCGGATGGGGATCTTCAACGAAGAGGTCTTCAGCGCCCTGCTGGTGATGGTCATGGCCACCACCTTCGTGGCGCCGATCGGGCTCAAGCTCATCTTCCATCGCCAGGACGGCACCGTGCCGGACGAAGGGAACGGGGATCCCGGTCCACCACCACCCGGAGGCGAGGCCTGATGGATACGACAGGGAAGATCCGGACGCGTGACGCTGCCGCGGCGTGGCGCCGGGAGACCGGCGGGACCGTCGTGTTCACCAACGGCGTGTTCGACCTCCTGCATCCCGGTCACGTCACCCTGCTGGAGCGCGCGCGGTCGCTGGGCGACGCACTCGTCGTGGGAATCAATACGCAGCGCTCCGCCCGGCGCCTGGCCAAGGGGACGGGGCGGCCGGTGGTGGACGAGGCCGCCCGGGCCCGGCTTGTCGCCGGCCTTGCCGCCGTCGACTGCGTCGTCCTGTTCGACGAGGACACGCCGCTGGCCCTCATTGAGGCGCTGGAGCCTGACGTCCTGGTCAAGGGCGGTGACTATACCCGGGACACCGTCGTCGGCGCCGACCTTGTGGAGCGGCGGGGCGGACGAGTGGAATGCCTCGACCTGGTGCCCGGTTTTTCTTCCTCCGACATCGTGGAGCGTATCCGTGGAACGTCCTGACGGCCGCGCGGCCGGGGCCCTCCGTCCCGTCGTGCTCGAGCGGAATGCCAACCCGTATGCGGAGGGCTCGTGCCTGATCCGCATGGGCGGGACCCTGGTCCACTGCACCGCGAGCGTGGAGGCAGGTGTTCCCGGCTGGCGGAAGGGGAGCGGCAGCGGCTGGGTGACGGCCGAGTACGCGATGCTCCCGCGCGCCACCTCGGAGCGCACCTCGCGGGAGCGCAACGGCCCCGGCGGGCGCACGCAGGAGATCCAGCGCCTGGTCGGGCGCTCGCTCCGGGCCGCGATGAAGACCCTCGCGTTCGGCGAGTACACCATCCGGATCGACTGCGACGTGCTCCAGGCCGACGGCGGCACCCGGACCGCGTCCATCACCGGCGGGTGCGTCGCCCTGGCGGATGCCTGCGCCTGGCTTTCCAGGGAGACAGGAGTGGAGAGTCCCTTTGGTCAGCTGGTCGCGGCGGTCTCGGCGGGGGTTGTGGGGGAGACCCGGCTGCTCGACCTGGCCTACACCGAGGACCGTGACGCGGTGGTGGACGCCAACGTGGTCATGGCCGAGCCTGACCAGTTCGTCGAGGTCCAGGGGACGGCGGAGCAGGGCTTGTTCAGCCGTGCCGACCTCGACGCCATCGTGGACCTGGCGCAGGGTGGTATCCGCCAGCTCTTTCAGGCGCAGCGCGAGGCGCTCGGCTGGTGAAGCTGCTGTTTGCCACCCGGAGCGCCGGCAAGCAGCGCGAGGTGCGCCGCGTGCTGGAGGCAGCCGGTGTCGAGGTCGTGTTCCCGGACGAGGTCGGCATCGGCGAACGGCTGGAGGAGGAGCGCCTCGAGGTGCACGACTCCTTCTCGGCGAACGCGGAGGCCAAGGCCGCCTATTTCGCGAAGCGGAGGGGACTGCCCACCGTTGCCGATGATTCGGGTCTCGAGGTGCTCTCACTAGGGGGTGCGCCGGGCGTGCGGTCGAAGCGGTGGGCCGGCGCGGAGGGGCGCCCGGCCGAGGTCGATGCCGCCAACAACAGGGAGATGCTGCGCCGCCTCGCGGGTGCCACCGGCAACCGCCGCCGGGCCCAGTACCGGGCGGTCCTGGCCTACCTGCCCTCGCCCGGGGCGCCGGTCGAGATCTTCGAGGGCCGCTGCACCGGTACCATCACCACCGAGCCGCGGGGAGACGCCGGCTTCGGCTACGATCCCTACTTCCTGAGCGATGACCTTGAGAAGACGTTCGGTGAGGCGACGGCGGAGGAGAAGGATGCAGTGAGCCACCGGGGCAGGGCGCTCGAGAAGCTGGTGGAGAGACTACGGAGTGAAGGGTGAATGGTAGATGGAGAAGGGTGAACGGTGAACGGTAAACGGTGAGCGGTGAGTCTGCGACGCACGGTGCTGGTCGGCCGATTGCCGACTGCCGACTGCCGACCGTTATTGCCGACTGCCGACTGCCGACTGCCGACCCCATGCCCGCTGACCTCCCAGTGCTATATTAGTCCGCGATCATCGGGGCGTGGCGCAGTCCGGTAGCGCACCTGCTTTGGGAGCAGGGGGTCGCCGGTTCGAATCCGGCCGCCCCGACTGAAACGAACGGGGGTCCCGGCACGCCGGGACCCCCCGTTCACTTCTTACCGTTCACCGTTCACCGCTGTCCAATCCACTCCGGCTTCGAGTACTCCGGCGCGAACAGCCCTTCGGGCAGCTTCACGTCCGCCTTCATGTCGCTGTACTCCTCCGAGGTGAGCACCTTTCCGTCCCGCATGAACAGCACCTCGGGGGAGACCCAGCCGCCGCCGACCTTCTCGTACTTGTTGAACTGGGTTTCCACGATCGCCCCGTTGCGGGCCTTCTGGAGCATCCGGACGAAGAGCAGGCGGTCTTTGTCGACCCAGAACTGGTTGACGGTGGTGTCACCCGCTGCGGCGCCCACGACGTAAACCGGCCGGCCCTGCCAGGTGGTTTCGTGCATGGTGGCCAGGTCGAAGCCCAGATCCTTGAGCTTGTTCACGGTCACGTCCACCGGGTCGGCATAGACATCGAAGCCGAGAACCATGAGCGGGTGGACGAAGGGCTGCGCGGCGGCCACCTCGCCACGCTGGAACTGGTAGATCGAATCGGACCGGAACAGCAGCATGTTGCCGCTGTCCACCGGGGCGATGTCGATCCGGAGCCTGCCGGGAATGCTCGCGGCTTCGTACCAGGTCTCCACCGAGCCGTCCGGCTTGGTGGTCTTCTGCGTAAAGGTGAGGGTCTTGTACCAGGACCCGGCGTACCGGGCATGCATGGCGCGGATGAGCTCCTCGCCGTTGGCCGGCGAGGGGCCGGCTGACCCGGCCAGGAGGAGCATCAGGGAAAGACTGTACAGCATGCGGTTGTGACCTCCGGAAATGCCGGCAGGGCCGGCGGAATGGGCGAACGTTAATGGAGCCCTACGGAATATGGCGTGGCGGGTTTCTGGAGTTGCAGGGCAGGGCCGGAGGCAATAGGGAGTAGGCAACAGGCAGTAGGGAGTCGGGAGTGGCAATGCGCATGTCCGCGGGGGTGGCCGTCGATAGCACTCGGCCCTTGAGCTCTCTCGTCCGCCCTGTCCTCGTCCGCCCTTCTCCGACCGCCCTGTCCTTCGACCACCCTGTCCGCCCTGGCCGCCCTGGCCCGCCCTGTTCATCCGACCGCCCTGTTCACTCTCCGCCATTATCTTCCCACCATCCCTCCCTCCCCGGAGCGTCCATGCTGCCCGCAGAGCCTTTTCTCGACCCCGCGAACGCCGAGTTCTGGATCCGCGTCGGCGCGGGCCTGGCCTGCGGCGGAGCCATCGGGCTCGAGCGCCAGGTTCGCGGGAAACCGGCCGGGATGCGGACGAGCGTCCTCGTGTGTCTCGGGACGGTGTTCTTCGTGCAGCTCGGCGCGGCGCTTGGTGGCCCCAATGACCCGACGCGGGTGCTGGGCCAGGTGGTTACCGGCATCGGCTTCCTGGGGGCCGGGGTGATCCTGTCGCGTGATGGGATCGTTGTGGGAGTGACCAGCGCCTCGGTGGTCTGGCTGCTCGCCGCCATCGGGGCCGCGATCGGCCTGGGCTACCTGCCGGCCGCATTTGCGGTGACCGTGGTGGCGCTGCTGGTGCTGGTCGGGATGGAGTACCTCGAGCGCAGTTTCAACTGGCTCCGCCAGGGTGTGCACTCCCGCATCGGGCGCGATGGCGAGTCCCGCTGACAATCGTATCGAAAGGGTGGTTCATATGGAGAAGGCGACTTTCGGCGCGGGGTGTTTCTGGGGGGTGGAGGCTGCGTTCCGGCGGCTGCCCGGGGTCGTGGCGACCCGGGCAGGCTACGCCGGCGGCACCACGGACAACCCGACGTACAGGGATGTCTGCAGTGACCGGACCGGGCACGCCGAGGTGGTGGAGGTGGAGTTCGATCCGTCGGTCGTTGACTATGACCGGCTGCTCGACGTCTTCTGGAACGAGCACGACCCGACCACGATGAACCGGCAGGGACCGGACGTGGGAAGCCAGTACCGGTCGGTGATCTTCTACCATTCGCCGGAGCAGGAAGCCGCCGCGCGTGCCTCCCGCGACCGGCTGGCCGCCTCGGGCCGGTGGCGTAATCCGATCGTGACGGAGATCGAGCCGGCCCCGCCCTTCCATCCCGCCGAAGCGTATCACCAGCAGTACCTGGAGAAGCGCGGGCTTGCCTCGTGCAGCGTCCAGTTGCGTCCCCCCGCGTCATGAGCGGGCGGACGCCCCTGATCGAGCGGGCCTTCGAGCCGTTCCGCCGCTTCTTTGCCATCGAGTCGGCCGGCGGCCTGGTCCTCCTGTTCAACGCGGCGCTGGCACTCGCCTGGGCCAACAGCCCGTTCGCCGACAGCTACCATCACCTCTGGGAGACGGAGATTGTGGTGGGGGCGGGGTCGTTCGCCGTGCGCGCCACGCTGCACCACCTCATCAATGATGGCCTGATGGCCGTCTTCTTCTTTCTGGTCGGGCTCGAGATCAAGCGTGAGGTGCTGGCGGGCGAGTTATCCACCCTTCGAAGTGCCGCCCTGCCCATGGCCGGCGCCCTGGGAGGCATGCTGGTCCCCGCCGCGCTGTATGCCCTGATCAACGCACGGGGTCCTGGCGCGGCGGGGTGGGGCATCCCGATGGCGACCGACATTGCCTTTGCGCTCGGGGTCCTGGCGCTGTTTGGTCGCGGTATTCCGCCGGGGCTCCGGGTCTTCCTCGCGGCCCTGGCCATCGTGGACGACATCGGCGCCGTCCTCGTCATCGCCCTCTTCTACGCCGGTGGCATCGTCGTCGGACCACTGGTGGCGGCGGGCGCCCTGCTGTGCCTTGCGGTCATCGCGAACCGGGTGGGCGTCCGGAGCCCCTGGGCCTATGCGGTGATCGGTCTTGCCCTCTGGGGGGCGGTGTTCGCGTCGGGTGTGCACGCGACCGTCGCCGGGGTGCTGCTCGCGATGGCCATTCCGGCCCGGACCCGGATTGATGAGCGCTCGTTCCTGTCCGGCGCGCGCGAGGCGCTCGCCGGATTTGAGCAGTCGTGCGCCGAAGGCCGCACCATCCTCACCAACCAGGACCATCAGTACGCGCTGCATCACCTGCAGCACCTCACCGACCAGGCCCAGGCGCCGCTGGCGCGGCTGGAGCAGGGCCTGCATGGGGTAGTCGCCTTCATCATCATGCCGCTCTTCGCGCTGGCCAACGCGGGCGTGTCCCTGGGGGGCGTAGGCGCGGAGCTCGCCCGCCACCCGGTGGTTCTCGGGGTCGCCGCCGGGCTGGTGATCGGCAAGCCGCTGGGCATTTCGCTGCTGAGCTGGCTGGCGGTGCGGCTGGGGCTGGCGCAGCTTCCGGAGGGGGTGACCTGGAGGGGCCTGTACGGCGTCGCGGCGCTGGCCGGCATCGGGTTCACCATGTCCCTGTTCATTGCGGGTCTGGCCTTCCGGGATGCCGGGCTGCTCCAGGCCGCCAAGCTCGGCATCCTCGGGGCATCCCTCGTTGCCGGGCTCGCGGGGTGGATCCTGCTGCACGGGATGCGTACGGGGCCGGCCGCCGTGGAGGGCGCGTAACTGTGGCGGTGCAGACTCCCGAGGACGTGCTCGCCGCCATGACGGAAACGCTCCGGCGGCGGGGATCTGGTCCCGAACCGGATCGCGCCGTTGACCTGACCCCGGTGTTCGACCAGGTCTATCTCGGGAGCGAGATCAACCGCCTGGACCGTCTGCTGGCTGAGACGGCCGCCCGGGGGTGGATCCGGCAGTTCGGGAGCGGTCGGGTGTATACGTTCACGCCCGAGGGCGCGCTTGTAGCCCGCCGCCGGGCGCGCCTGCCCGGGTGGGTCCGTGGCCCGGCCGGCGCCGTCCTGGTGGCGCTCCTGGTTGCCGGGCTGCTGCTGTATGTCATCATGAGGTGAGTCGGGTCACGGCACGGAACCGCCGCGGCCCGCTTCATGGAGGCAGAGGTTTCCCCGCTACCGTGAGGCTGTCATGCGCGTACCACTGCTCCGCCATCTGGGGTCGGCTCCCGCCATCCTGCTGGCGCTCGCCGCCTGCGGCAGCCAGGGTGGAGGCAGCACGGGACCGGCCGGGTGCGCCACCGGGGGAACAGGAAACCTCGATGTGACGGTGAGCATGCCCGCCGGTGTCACGGCGGACGTCCGGGTGACGGGGCCCGCCGGGTTCGCGCGTACCGTGACGGCGACCCAGACGTTCACCGCGATTCCCGCAGGTCAATACGAACTTCGCATCCGCCGGACGGTGCAGCCCGCTGCAGCGGGGGCGCTGACCGGCACGGCGTGGGGGGCCAGCGCACGAACGGTGCGGCATGCGTGCGTCCCCCTCGCGTCGACGGCGACCATCCCGGTGGGATACGTGCGGCAACCGGCCAGCGGAAAGGCGTGGGTCTCGAACGCCGGACGACAGACGGTGGCGGCATTCCCGACAACCAGCCTGGCCTCGGGTGGCACCGCGGCGGCGGATGTCGTGCTCGATTTCGATGCCGCCACCGATGACAGCGCCACGGGGCCCGGGCTTGCCTTTGACGACATGGGCAACCTCTGGATGGCGGATCCGGTAGGGCAGGGGACGCCCGGCCGGGTGCTCGCGTTCGCGCCCGGCGACCTCGGCAGCTCTGGCACGCCGGACCCGGTCATCGTGCTCACGGGAACGGCGCTTGACCGTCCCGCGGCGCTCGCCTTTGACGCCTCCGGAAACCTGTGGATCGCCGCCGCCGGCGGTGATGCGATCGTGATGTTCTCCGCGGACCAGGTCGCAGGATTGCTCGTGGCTCCGGGCAGCACGCCACGGACGCGCACGCCTTCCGTCGTGCTGCAGGGTCCGGACATCGTCGCCCCGCGCGCGCTCGCGTTCGATGGTACCGGCAACCTCTGGATCATCGGTGACGATCCGCAGGGCCTCCCGGGGGATCGTGCCATCGTCGAACTGGCCAGCGCGGACCTCGGCGCCTCCGCCACGGCCGTTGGCTCCCGTCTGGTGATCGCCGGTGACACCGGCAGCATCGCGCTCACCGGCCTTTCGGGCCTCGCGTTTGACAATGCGGGCGACCTTACTGTGGTTGGCGGGGGGCTCCGGAAGTACGATGCAGCCCAGCAGGCCCTCAGCGGGCGCCAGGAAGGGCTCGCCCCGGCGCAGCGCCTCGACACGACCGGGCATGCCTCCCAGAGCGACCACGCCGCATTCGATGCGCAGGGGAATCTCTGGATCACGGCACAGCCCACCGGACTCGACCGGCTCACATCCGGAGGAGCGCTTTCCCCAAACCTGTTCGCCAGTACCGACCTCAGCTTCCCGGAGAGCCTCGCGTTCTATCCGTCGCCGCCGGGTTTGCCGATTCCGTAGGAGGATCAATGGGAAACCGCGCCGGACTCCATGGGGTGGTCCAGCGTTCCCGTCTGGATTCGCGGCAACCCGAAAACGCGCTGCTCTCGACCATCGCCCGGGCGGTCGACTGACCAGCCCTGCCGACTCCCATCCCCTGCCGGAGGTCGCGTCCCATGCCATGCCTCTTCGCCCTGATCGCGCTTCTCGCCCCACGCGTCGTTGTGGTCCTGCTCTGGCTGTTCACCTCCTGGTTCCAGGGCATCTTCGCCAACGTGCTCTGGCTGGTGCTTGGGTTCCTCTTCCTGCCCACCACTCTCCTGTGGTACACGGCTGTCCACAACTGGTACGGCGGAACGTGGGGCCCGATGCAGATCATCATCCTCGTCATCGCGGTGGTGATCGACATCTCCCCCGCCGGGGGCCGCCGCGGTCGGGACTGAGCCGGCGGGTGCGGCGCGTCACAGACCCCGGAGGATCTCCCTGCTACGTTTGTGCAGATACTTGAGATGCGCTCTCCAAGTCGGTGACTCGAAACAACTTGCAACGCCCGGCCGATGTCGGGTGTTCCTGTAGGGAGCAGTGATGCGTTTCCTGACAAGGCTGATCGACTTCGCCGCGATAGGATCCCAGTCGCCCGTGCGGCGGCTGCTGGCCTATTACGTGGTGCTCGTCGGAATTACGACGGCCCTCGTGATGCTGGTCCCGGAAACCGGGGTCATGTTCTCCGGGGAGCGCCTCGAGCAGCTCACCAGCACGCCTCGCGTGCTGGAGGACGGACTCAATCTCGATACGTTCACGTCCCCGCAGCTGGAGCTGCCGGACCGGCTGAACCTCATCATCGTGGCCAGCACGATGATGCTGGGCACGCTGCTCCTGATGCTGCCGGTCGCCTGGGTCTACATGTCCGCCTGGAAGGTCCGCGGCTACAGCCAGTCCGTCGTGCAGACGCTGATCATCCTGCCCATCGTGGTTTCGGGAATCGTGCTGATCGTGCGGAACAGCCTCGCCCTGGCCTTCAGCCTGGCAGGCATCGTGGCCGGGGTGCGCTTTCGGAACACGCTCAAGGACCCGCGGGACGCGGTCTTCATTTTTCTGGCGATCGGCGTTGGCCTTTCCGCCGGCGTCCAGGCGCCCACGGTGGGCTTCCTGCTTTCCATGGTGTTCAACTTCACGCTCCTGACCATCTGGCGGACGGACTTTGGCCGGAGCGTGCTGGAGCCCCGGCCCTCCGCGACCTGGACCGAGCCCCTTTCGGCCCTCGCCACGGGGAACGGCGGCCAGGCCGTGCCTGACCGCGACCTCGTGCTCTCGCTCACCCGCAAGGAGGCCAACGCTCTGGCCGACCGATTCGAGCGGCTCCGCAAGATCATCGGCTCGAGCGGCAAGAAGAAATCGCGCTACAACGCCGTGCTCTGGATGACGACACAGGACATCGCGGACGTGCAGAAGGGCGCAGAGGACATCCTGGACGGCACGACCAAGCGATGGCGCCTCGACGAGGTGATCACCAATGAGGGGAAGCCCTCGGAACTGTATTACCTGATCCGGCTCCGCAGGAAGACCCCGGCGGATGAGGTGCTGACGGCCATCCGGGCCGAAGTGGGGAACCGGGTTGAAGACGCGGAGGTCATCCTCTCCGATGCACTGGCCCATGCCTGAACGACGGATCGCACTGCTTCTGGTCCTGCCGTCGCTCCTGGCCGGTGCCTGCCGCGAGCGGGGACCCGCCGTGGCCGCGGTGAACCACGGCGAACTGAGCGCGAGAGCAACCCGGTTCGACAGCCTTTCGGGGCAGGCGGCCACGCCCGGTGACAGCGCCGGGGGAGACACGGCCCGGGTACTGAAGCACGATGGCCTCGGGGCGCCGATCGCGCGCTGGATGATGCCCGACCTGCTCAACGAAATCAGCGGGCTCGCCCTCACGCCGGACGACCGCCTGCTGACCCATGACGACGAGCGCGGCATTGTCTACGAGATCGACTATCGCCAGGGCGTCGTTCTCAAGCAGTTCCTGGTGGGCAACCACATGCTGCACGAGGATTTCGAGGGGATCGCGGTGGCGCGCGGCCGGGTCTACCTGCTGGCCAGCAACGCCGAGCTCTACGAGATGTCCGAGGGGGACGAGGGCGAGCATGTCACGTTCACCATCCGCGACACACGGCTCGGCAAGGAATGCGAGATGGAGGGACTGGCCTACGCGCCCGCCATCGAGTCGCTGCTGCTTGCATGCAAGAACACCCACGGGAAGGAACTCGAGGGTCACGTCGTCATCTACCGGTGGCAGCTGGGGGCGGGCGTGGGCCGCCGGCTCTCGCGAATGCGCATTCCCCTCGCGGCCTTCAAGGGCGAAGATCACGATGAGTTCCATCCGTCGGGCATCGAGGTGGACCCCCGGACGGGCAACTACGTGATGGTGGACGGCATCGACGAACTGATGGCCATTGTGACGCCCGAGGGAAAGGTGCTCCGGGTCTGGAAGCTGCCGAAGGAGCACCGCCAGACCGAAGGCATCGCCATTACGCCGGATGGCCTCCTCATCCTCTCCGACGAGGCCACGAAGACTCCGGCCATGGTGACGGTCTACCGCGAATGGTGATGGGGCAGTACTGGAAGTGGGGTGCCGTCCTCCTGCTGCTGCCGGTGGCGGCATGCGCAGGGCACCCGCCGGCTGCTACGCCGCCGGTCGTGGCCGCGCTGCCCGACGAGGTCGAGACCACCCTCTTCCTGGTCGGCGATGCCGGCGCGCCGGCCGAGAACGACCCGGTCCTTCAGGAACTGGCCCGCCAGGCCACCGCCATGAAGGACAAGGCCGAGATTGTCTTCCTCGGCGACAACGTGTACCCACGGGGGATTCCGGCCGCGGACGCGCTCGACCGCGACGAGGCTGAGCGCCGCCTGCTGCGCCAGGTGCGGGTGGCAACGACCACCGGGACACCTGCGATCTTCATCCCCGGCAATCACGACTGGGCCTACATGGGCGCTGACGGATGGAACGCCATCCTCCGCGAGGATTCCATCATCACGGTCGCGGGTGACACCCTGGCCCAGTTGCTTCCCTCCAGCGGATGTCCCGGGCCCGTGGCCGTGGATATCCGCCTGCGCCTCAGGCTGGTGCTGCTCGACACCCAGTGGTGGCTGCACAAGTGGCAGAAGCCCTCTCCCGAATTCCCCAACCCCTGCAGCGCCGACGAGCCGCAGGAGGTGCTGGACTCACTCGCGGCCGATCTCGCCGGGGCGGGGGATCGCGCCGTCGTGGTCGTGGGCCACCATCCACTCGAGAGCGGGGGAACCCACGGCGGGTATTTCCCGTTGACCGACCAGATCTTCCCCCTCCGCCGGTTCCGGAAGTGGCTCTGGATCCCACTGCCCATCCTCGGCTCGGCCATGCCCATGGCGCGGCAACGGGGCGTCAGCGAGCAGGACATCTCCGGCCCCGCGAACCGCGAGATGCGGCACGCGCTCGAGCAGGTGTTCGACAAGTACAAACCGCTGGTCTACGCCAGCGGCCACGACCACGATCTCCAGGTCCTGGCGGGTTCGAACGCCCGCCACCTGCTGGTGAGCGGCACCGGCTACTACGGTCACGTGTCCGCGGTCCAGTATGGCTCGGACACGAAATACGCAGCGGCCGAGTCGGGATTCATGCGGCTCGACATCTTTCACGACGGCCGGGTCCGCCTCGGCGTGGTCACCGTGAACGCCGAGGGCAGGGGGACCGAGGCCTTCTCGAGCTACCTCGAATGACCGTGCCCTCGTTGCCTGTGTCCCTGCTCGCCGCGTCACTGGCGTGCCTGCCGGCTCTGCTTGCCGCCCAGGACCGTCTCCAGGGACATGAGCCCCCGCCGCCGGGAGCGGATTCCGTCACCATCGTGCCCGGGGCCCGGTACCGGGCAGGCGGTTTCCACCGGTTCCTCTTCGGCGGCAATCATCGGCGCGCCTGGGACACGCCGGTGCGCGTGGCAGTGCTCGACCTCGCCACCTTTGGCGGCGGCCTCACTCCCACCGAGGTTGGCGGCGGGATGCAGACCAGTTCCCTCCATTTCGAGAATGCAGAGGGGCAGGAGTTCGTGTTCCGGTCGGTGGACAAGGACCTGACCACCATCGTCCCGGCGGACCTGCGCGGCAGCCTGGTGCACCGCCTCTTCCAGGACGAGGTGAGCTCGATGTACCCGCTCGGCGGGCTCGTGGTTGGCGAGCTGCTTGACGCCACTGGCATCCCCCACGTGAATCCGCGGCTGCGCGTGATGCCGGACGACCCCCGGCTGGGTGAGTTCCGGGAGCGCTTCGCCGGCATGCTGGGCCTGATCGAGCAACGGCCGGACGAGGGGCCAGACGACACGCCCGGCTTCCGCGGCGCGCGAAAGATCGTGGGGACCGAGGAGCTGTTCGAGCGCCTGAACGAGGATCCGGAACACCAGGTGGACGCGCGCACGTATCTCATGGCGCGGTTGTTCGACATGTGGATCAACGACTGGGACCGTCACGCCGACCAGTGGCGATGGATCCGGCGGCCCGCCGGCGACCACCTGCGGTGGGTTCCCATCCCGCGGGACCGGGACCAGGCCTTCGTCCATTTCGACGGCTTCCTGATTTCGGTCGGCCGGTTCGTCGTACCGAAGCTGATCGCATTCGACTCCACGTACCCCTCGCTCAAGGGCCTGACGCTGAACAGTGTCATGCTCGACCGGCGGCTCCTCTCCGGCCTGGAACGCCCGGTGTTCGATTCTGTCGCCCGGGCGCTGCAGGCACGCCTGGACGACCGCGTGATCAGCCGGGCGGTGGCACAGCTGCCGCCCAGCTATTCCGTGGCCGACACCGCCCGGCTGGCCGGGAAGCTCCGCGCCCGCAGGACGGGCCTGCCCGACATTGCCGCAAAATTCTACCGGTCCCTGGCGGGCGTGGTGGACATTCATGCCACCGACGCGGCAGAGAGAGCCCGGGTGGAATACGCCGGCGACGGGTCGGTGACGCTGTCACTGGCCGACGCGCGAGACAGCAGCGGGGTGGGGAGGTGGTTTCACCGCACCTTCCACCCGGAAGAGACTTCTCAGCTCCGGGTCTACCTGCACGGCGGCGACGACTCCGCCACCATCGCGGGTGCCCGGCATTCGCCGATCGTGGTCCGTGTAATCGGCGGGAACGGCGACAACCACCTGGTGGACTCGCGGCCGGAGGGATACATACGGCTCTACGACGAGGGTCCCACCCGTGGCATCGAGTACGGTCCGCCTGATTCGCTCGACCGCCGGCCGCTCGTCCCGGGGCGGGATTCCCTGGTCCCTCCTCCACCAGATCACGGGGGGTACGTTGGACCGCTGGTCAACCTGGCCTTCGAGGATGACCTGGGTGTCGTGTACACCCTGGGGGCGCGCTACCAGAAGGGGGGCTTCCGCAAGCGTCCCTATTCCAGCGACTGGGAGCTTCGTTACCAGCATGCAGCGGGGTATGACGCATCGGGAGTGAACCTGGAGGGGGACGTGCGCCAGGAGTCCAGCGGCTGGCACCTGCGCATGGAGGGTGCCTGGTCGGAGCTGGGTGTCCTGCGCTTCTACGGCTTCGGCAACGCGACGGCGGGCGGCGATGGACCGGAGTGGCGCGTGGACCGCGGCGAATACCGCCTGCACATGGCGCTGGCGTACAATCCGAAGCCCTGGACGGAGTTCTCGGTGGGCCCCGTCGTCCGCTACGGGACGGTCTCTGATGATGCCGGGCGGCTCGCCATGCTGGGCGCCGCGGGGCTGGGGTCGGTCGGCCAGGCCGGTGTCGAGCTCCGAGCCCGCAGAGATACCCGCGAGTCGCCGCACTACGCCGCCTCCGGCACCGTCCTCGCCTTCACGGGAGAGTACTATCCCGCCGTCTGGGATCTCGACGCCGCCTACGGGGCGTTGACCGCTGAGGCGCGGGCTTACCATGCGCTGCCGGTGCCGATGGCGCCCGTCATCGCCCTCCGCGCCGGCGGACGGCGCGTGTGGGGGGAGTTCCCGTTCTACGATGCGGCCTACCTCGGCGGGGTCGGCAACCTCCGGAGTTACGCCCAGGACCGGTTTGCCGGCGAGGGATCACTCTACGGCAACGCCGAGCTCCGCGTTCCGGTCGGCCGCGTACCACTGTACATCTTCCCGGTCCGGCTCATGCTGTTCGGCTTTGGCGATGTCGGGCGCGTGTTTGCCGATGGCGAGCGGTCCGATACCTGGCACACGGCCTTCGGCGGCGGCGTGTCGCTCGGGTTCATCAATCCCCAGAACAACCTCACCATCTCCCTGGCCAACAACGAGGAGCGCACCGCCCTGTACGTGAGCTTCGGTTTTGATTACTAGGGCGGAAGCGCAGCACCCGTGAGGGAACTGACAATCACGGCGGCACGGATGACACCGCGAACGATGCCGGCGCGCTTCAGGCCGGGCTGGTGCCACTCGTCACAGCATGATCGATGACGACATATCATGTTTAGGGACGACTGCCGACTGCCGACTGCCGACTGCCGACTCACCAATCCAGAGGAGTCCCTCCTGGCTGACCGCCCCGCCCGCATTCCTCTCGCCACCTACCGCCTGCAGCTCCACCGGGACGCTGGCTTCGCGGAAGCTGCGGCCCTCGTACCGTATCTGCACACCCTCGGCATCACCGATCTCTATACCTCTCCCTTCTTCATGGCCCGCCCGGGCAGCCGTCACGGGTACGATACGGTAGACCACGGCCGGATCAATCCGGAGCTCGGGGGCGATCAGGGATTCGACCAGCTCGCGGCTGCGCTCGCGTCGCACGGGATGGGACTCGTCGCGGACATCGTCCCGAACCATGTCGGGCTCGAGCCGGGAGCGAACACGTGGTGGCGGGACGTGCTTGCGCACGGGCCGGCTTCGCGATGGGCCTCGGCGTTCGATATCGACTGGTATCCGCTCAAGGACGAACTCGCGGGGAAGGTGCTCCTGCCCGTACTCGGCAAGCCGTACGGCGACGTGCTGGAGGACGGGGGCCTCCGTCTCGACTTCGACGACGGCGCCTTCCAGCTGCACTACGGCGCGCTGAACCTCCCGGTCAGCCCGGCCACATGGCCCATCATCCTGGTGCACGCCCTCGACCGCCTCGCGCCCGTCCGGGGGGCGGGATCACCGGAACTGGCGGAACTGCGGAGCATCATGGCCCGCCTTGGATCGCTGCCGGACCGGGGTGAGGAGGGAGAACGCTGGCGGGAGGACCGCGCGGCCCTGGCGGAAGCGGAGCGACTTCGTCTCGCCGCGCTGGCGTCACGCGAACCCGTCCTCATGGACGGCATCAGACAGGCGGTCGCCGCGATGAACGGCAGGGCGGGTGAGCCGGGGAGCTTCGATGCCCTGCACGGGCTGCTGCAGCGGCAGCACTGGCGCCTGGCGTACTGGCGGACGGCGAGCCACGAGATCAATTACCGGCGCTTCTTCGATATCAACGAGCTTGGCGGCCTCCGCGTGCAGGAACCGCACGTGTTCGATGCGGTGCATCGCCGGCTCTTCGACCTCATGGAGGCGGGTGGCGTCACCGGGGTCCGGGTGGACCACGTGGACGGGCTGTACGACCCGGCCGGCTACCTGGATCGCCTGTCGAGGGAATCCCGCGGCGCCATGCGCCTGACATCGGGCGCCCCGTGGATCGTGGTCGAGAAGGTGCTGGGCCCGGCCGAGTCCTTGCCGGTGGCGTGGCCGGTTGCGGGGACGACAGGGTACGACTTCCTGAACGACGTCCAGGCCGTCCTGGTGGAGCCGGAGGGCGAAACGCCGCTCTGGCGCATCTGCCGGCAGTTCACCGGGAAACGTGCCCCCTTCGCGGATGTCGCGTACGCGGCCAAGAAGCACATCATGGCCAATGCCATGGCGAGTGAGCTGAATGTCCTCGCCCACGACCTCAACCGGCTCTCGGAGATGGACCGGCGGACGCGGGACTTCACCCTCAACAGCCTCCGGGATGTGCTGCAGGAGCTCGTGGCATGCTTCCCGGTCTACCGGACCTATGTGGCGGGGGGTGAGGCGAGTGAGGAGGACCGCGCGACCGTCACGCGCGCGCTCGCCGGGGTCCGGCGGCGCAATCCCACGATGGAGCCCTCCATCCTGCAGTTCCTGGAACGCGTACTGCTGCCGCCGCGCGAGGCAGTGGCACCGACCGCGCTCTCGCGTGAGCGCCGCCATTTCCGGCGGCGGTTCCAGCAGTACACCGGACCGGTGCAGGCCAAGGGCATCGAGGACACCGCGTTCTACCGCTACAACCTCCTGGTCTCGCTCAATGAGGTGGGTGGCGAGCCCGCCCGTTTCAGCATGGCGCCCGGAGAGTTCCACGCGGCGTGCGCGCGCCGCCGGGAGCACTGGCCCGCCGCCATGCTCGCGACCGCGACCCATGACATGAAACGCGGCGAAGACGTCCGGGTCCGGATCGGCGTGCTGTCCGAGATGCCGGAGGCCTGGAGCGCCGCTGTCCGCGCGTGGAGCCGGCTGGTGCGCGCCCCGCGCCGCCAGGGCCTGCTTCTTCCCGACCGCAACGATGAGTACCACTTCTACCAGGTGTTGACCGGGGTCTGGCCCGCGCCGGGGGATCCGATGGATGCGCCAGGGCGTGAGGCGCTGGCGGATCGACTCGAGGAATACATGCGCAAGGTGGTGCGTGAGGCCAAGCGGCACACCAGCTGGGCTTCACCGGGCCAGGAATATGAGGCCGGCATGACCGCCCTGGTGCGCGCCTGTCTCACCGGGCCCCGCTCGGGGAGATTCCTCGAGTCCTTCGTGCCCTTCCAGCGAAGGGTGGCCGATGCGGGCATGGTGGCCGGCCTGTCCCAGGTCGCCCTGCGACACCTCGCCCCGGGCGTGCCGGACTGTTACCAGGGCAGCGAGCTCTGGGACCTCCGGCTCGTGGATCCCGACAACCGGCGCCCGGTGGACTTCCGTCGCCGGCAGGAGTTGCTCTCGCACCTGGACCGGGAGGCGGCGACGGACGAGCGGTTTCTGGAGGGACTTCGGCGCGACCGGCTGGACGGCCGCATCAAGCTGTGGGTCCACGCCGTCCTGCTGCGGCTTCGCTCCGCCATGCCGGGCCTGTTCCTGGAGGGCACCTGGGAGCCCCTCGAGGTTCGTGGGCCCATGTCCCGCTCGCTCCTGGCGTTCGCCCGGCGCCACGGGGATCGGGTCCTGGTGGGGGCCGTGCCCCGGCTCGTGGCCGGTCACTTGGCGCAGGGGGACGCCTGGCCCTGGGATTCGGGCCTCTGGGCCGATACGACTATCGTTCTTCCTCAGGACTGGCGGGATGTGCGGCTGAAGGACGTCTTTGCCGGCCTCCCCCTGCCCGTCGAGGGACGGGAACGTCCCGGACTTCCCGTCGACGGGCCGCTGGACCGGTTTCCCCTGCTGGCCGGCACCGCCGTGGTGCCCGATGGCCCACGATACCCGACTGGAGCCCTGCCCGTGATGCGAACACAGCCCGGCACCCCGTATCCCCTCGGGGCCACCTGGGACGGCCTTGGCGTGAACTTCGCGATTTTTTCGGAGCACGCCACGGCGGTCGAGCTGTGCCTGTTCGACGGGCCGGGGGCGGAAAGGGAATCCATCCGGGTTCCGCTGGTGGAGCAGACGGACATGGTCTGGCACAGCCGCGTCCTCGGGGTGCGCCCGGGCCAGCTCTATGGATACCGCGTCCATGGGCCGTGGGACCCCAGGCATGGCCACCGGTTCAATCCGAACAAGGTCGTGCTGGATCCGTATGCCAAGGCGATCGGGCGTCCGCTCGCGTGGGCGGATGAGATGTTCGGCTACACGGTGAACGGGCCCGATGCCGATCTCAGCATGGACGAGCGCGACAATGCGCCCTTTGCCCCGCTCGGGGCGGTGGTCGACACCGCGTTCACCTGGGCGGACGATCGCGCACCCGCTACCCCGTGGCACGAGACGATCATCTACGAACTGCACGTCAAGGGATTCACGCGCCTGCACCCGGAAGTGCCGGAACCGCTGCGCGGAACCTACGCCGGCCTCGCGTCCGAGCCGGTGATCCGCCATGTCCGGAGCCTCGGCGTCACGGCGGTCGAGCTCATGCCGGTGCACCATCACGCGATTGACCGCCACCTCGTTGACAACGGGCTGACCAACTACTGGGGCTACAACACCCTCGCCTTCTTCGCGCCGGACCTGCGGTACGCCGCCAACCCGGCGCCCGGCGAGGCGGTCCGCGAATTCAAGTCGATGGTGCGGGCGTACCACGCCGCGGGGATCGAGGTCATTCTCGACGTGGTCTACAACCATACCGCGGAGGGAAGCCACCTGGGGCCCACGCTCTCGCTACGCGGGATCGACAACGCCGCCTATTACCGGCTGTCGCCGAGGGAGCCCCGCTTCTACGAGGACTTCACCGGCACCGGCAACACGCTCAACATGCTGAACCCGCGCGTGCTCCAGTTGATCATGGACAGCCTGCGGTACTGGGTCCTCGAGATGCGGGTGGACGGCTTCCGGTTCGACCTTGCCAGCGCGCTGGCGCGCGAGCTCTTTGCGGTCGACAAGCTGAGCGCCTTCTTCGATATCATTCACCAGGACCCAGTCCTCTCCCAGGTGAAGCTGATCGCGGAGCCCTGGGACGTTGGCGAGGGTGGGTACCAGGTCGGGAACTTTCCCGTGCTCTGGACCGAGTGGAACGGGAAATACCGCGACAACGTCCGTCGCTTCTGGCGCGGCGACGGCGGCCAGATGTCCGAATTCGCCACCCGGCTCGCCGGCAGCAGCGACCTGTACAGCCGCAGCGGGCGCCGTCCGTACGCCAGTATCAACTTCGTCACGGCACACGACGGGTTCACCTTGCAGGACCTGGTGTCCTATAATGAGAAGCACAATGAAGCCAACGGCGAGGAGAACCGCGATGGCGAATCCAATAACCTGAGCTGGAACAGCGGCGTCGAGGGCCCGACTGACGACCAGGCCATCCAGTCCCTCCGCCAGCGCCAGAAACGCAACTTCCTGGCGACCCTGCTGCTGAGTCAGGGGGTACCGATGCTGGTGGCCGGCGACGAAATGGGCCGGACCCAGCTCGGCAACAACAACGCGTACTGCCAGGATAACCCCCTCAGCTGGATCCACTGGGACCTCGACAAGCCCGACCGGGACCTCCTCGCCTTCTGCCGCTACGTGATTTCCCTGCGCCGCGACCATCCGGTGTTCCGGCGCCGCCAGTTCTTCCAGGGCCGGCGGATTCGCGGCCGCGACGTGCAGGACCTGACGTGGTATGAGCCTGACGGCCGGGAGATGACCGACCGGGACTGGGACACCGATTATGCCCGCGCGCTGATGGTACGCCTCGCGGGCGATAGCATCGAGGAGACGGATGCCGATGGCGAGCCGATCACTGATGACACCTTCCTGCTCCTGCTCAACGCAGGCGCCGAGACCATCACGTTCAGCATCCCGCCGGCCGGCGAGGGTCGGGCCTGGGAGCGCATTCTGGACACGGGCGGCCTCCACTGGGCGCGTCGCTCCGCGCGCCGCGGCGGGCGGGCCCGCGTCCGGGGCCGCTCGGTCATGGTGTTCCGCACGCCCTCGAGTCCAGTGTCCCCGGAGGGCAGCCGATGACTGATGCCCGGCCAGGGACGCGCCGCAAGTCGGCAGCCACGGCCGGGCGTGCCGCGCCGGCCCAGCCGCCCACCCGGGTGATGGTGGAGGGCGTCCGTCCGGAGGTGGACTGCGGCCGCTTTCCGGTCAAGCGCGTCGTGCGCGACGCACTGACGGTCGAGGCAGACGTGTTCACCGAAGGCCACGATGCCGTGGCTGCGGTGCTGCGCTGGCGGGAAGGGGAGGGGGAATGGCAGGAATCCGCCATGGAACCCCTCGGGAACGATCGCTGGCGCGGGAGCTTCGTGCTGCCGCGTCTGGGGCTCTGGGAGTATACGGTCGAGGGCTGGATCGACGCCTTTGGGACGTGGCGCGCCGGGCTGGCCAAGAAAGTCGAGGCCGGACAGGACGTCTCCAGCGAGCTGCTGGAAGGCGCCGAACTCCTGCGGGCCGCTGCGGACAGGGCGGCCGGCCCCGATGCGGCTGACCTGCGCGAGGCGGCCGGCGTGCTCGGCGGATCCGGTGCGCAGGATGAGCGGGTAAAGGCCGCGCTTGCCGAAGCCGTCGCCACCGCTGCACGGCTCCATCCCGACCGCACCCGCGCGGCCCGGTATGATAAGGCGCTGCGGGTGGAGGTCGAGCGCGAGCGGGCGGCGGTCGGGGCGTGGTACGAGTTCTTCCCGCGTTCGGCCTCGCCTGAACCCGGCCGCCACGGGACGCTGCGCGACGCCGCTGACCGGCTCTCCTACGTGGCCGCGATGGGCTTTGATGTCGTCTACCTGCCGCCGGTCCACCCGATCGGACGGGCCCACCGCAAGGGGCCCAACAACAATCCCGTGTCCTCCCCCGGCGATCCCGGCAGCCCCTGGGGCATCGGGGCCGATGAGGGTGGCCACACAGCCGTCCACCCCGAGCTCGGCACGCTGGAGGACTTCGACCGGTTCGTCCGTGACGCCGCCGCGCTCGATCTGGAGGTGGCCCTGGACATCGCGTTCCAGACTGCCCCGGACCATCCCTGGGTGCGGGAGCACCCCGAGTGGTTCCGCCATCGCCCTGACGGGACTATCCAGTACGCGGAGAACCCGCCCAAGAAATACCAGGATATCTATCCGCTCCACTTCGAGAACCCTGACTGGCGGGGCCTGTGGGCCGCGCTGCGCGACGTGGTCCTGTTCTGGGTGGAGCACGGGGTGCGGATCTTTCGCGTGGACAATCCGCACACCAAGCCGTTTGCCTTCTGGGAATGGATGATCCGCGAAGTTCGGAACCGGCACCCCGACGTGGTGTTCCTTTCCGAGGCGTTCACCCGCCCCCGGGTGATGGAATACCTGGCCAAGGTGGGATTCTCGCAGTCGTATACCTATTTCACCTGGCGGAACACCCGGGCGGAGCTCGAGGACTACCTGACCGAGCTCACGCAGACGGAGGTCAGCGAGTACCTCCGGCCGAACTTCTTCGTGAACACCCCGGATATCCTGCACGAGTACCTCCAGAACGGCGGGCGGGCAGCATCACGCGCCCGGCTGGTGCTCGCCGCCACGCTCACCGCCAGCTACGGCGTGTACGGACCGGCGTTCGAGCTGGTGGACGTCCGGGGAGTCCCCGGCACCGAGGAGTACCTGGATTCCGAGAAGTACCAGGTACGGTGGTGGGACCTGGACCAGCCGGGCAGCCTGCGCGATTTCATCACGCGGGTGAACGCGATCCGGCGGGACAACGCCGCGTTCCATCGCAATGGCTCGCTGCGCTTCCACCCGGTGGACAATCCGGCATTGATCGCCTACTCCAAGGTGAGCGGCGACGGCACGAACCTCATGCTGGTGGTGGTGAACCTGGATCCGCACCGTGCCCAGCAGGGATGGGTCACCCTGGCACTGGATGACCTGGGGATCGACACCGGACATCCCTACCAGGTCCACGACCTGCTGGGCGATGCCCGCTACCTCTGGCACGGACCGGTCAACTACGTCGCGCTGGAACCCACGGCGGTGCCCGCGCACATCTTCCGCGTGCGGCGGCGTCTCAGGACGGAGCAGGACTTCGACTACTACCTCTAGACGAAAGGCGAGGCATGGCCAGGCGACGGAGTCCGCGGCACAGTTTTGAGCGCCAGCCCCTGTGGTACAAGGACGCGGTGATCTACGAGGCGCGCGTGCGCGCCTTCTATGACAGCGACGGGGACGGCATCGGCGATTTCCGCGGCCTGGCGGAACGGCTGGACTACCTGCAGGACCTGGGCGTCACCGCCCTGTGGCTGCTCCCCTTCTACCCCTCGCCCCTCCGGGACGACGGGTATGACATCTCCGACTACGAGAACATCCATCCCGACTGCGGCACGATGGAGGACTTCCGCCACTTCCTGCGCGAAGCCCATCGGCGCGGGCTCTACGTGATCACCGAGCTGGTCATCAATCACACGTCCGACCAGCATCCCTGGTTCCAGCGCGCCCGCCGGGCGCCGCCGGGCAGCAGGGAACGGGACTACTACGTCTGGAGCGATACGATCGACCGTTACGAGGAAGCCCGGATCATCTTCCAGGACTTCGAGCCCTCGAACTGGAGCTGGGATCCCATTGCCAAGGCCCACTTCTGGCACCGGTTCTATGCGCACCAGCCCGACCTGAACTTCGAGCACCCCGATGTGCGCCGCGGGGTGTTCCGGGCGCTGGACTACTGGTTCCGGATGGGAGTCGACGGGCTTCGGCTGGACGCCATTCCCTACCTTTACGAGAGGGAGGGGACCAACTGCGAGAACCTGCCCGAGACCCACGCGTTCCTGAAGGAGCTCCGCCGTCACGTGGATGAGCGGTGGGACAACCGGATGCTGCTGGCGGAGGCGAATCAGTGGCCCGAGGACGCCGTGGCCTACTTCGGCGACGGCGACGAGTGCCACACGGCCTTTCATTTTCCCGTCATGCCCCGGCTGTTCATGGGACTCCAGATGGAGGACCGCTTCCCGATCCTGGACATCCTGGCGCAGACCCCGGCCATCCCGGAGAACTGCCAGTGGGCCCTGTTCCTCCGGAATCACGACGAGCTGACGCTCGAGATGGTCACCGACGAGGAGCGCGACTACATGTACCGGGTGTATGCCCACGACAACCAGGCCCGCATCAACCTCGGCATCCGGCGCCGGCTCGCGCCACTCCTGCGCAATGACCGGCGCCAGATCGAGCTGATGAACGGCCTGCTGTTCAGCCTCCCGGGAACCCCCGTGCTGTACTACGGCGACGAGATCGGCATGGGCGACAACTTCTACCTCGGCGACAGGAACGGGGTCCGGACACCCATGCAGTGGAGCGGGGACCGCAACGCGGGGTTCTCCCGCTCGAATCCGCAGCGGCTCTACCTGCCGGTGATCATCGATCCGGAATACCACTATGAGAGCATCAACGTCGAGAACCAGCAGAACAGCCTGAATTCACTCCTGCTCTGGATGAAGCGGCTTATCGCGCTCCGGCGGCGCTTCACCGCCTTCGGACGGGGGACGATCACGTTCCTCACGCCGTCCAACCGGAAGGTGCTTGCCTTCATCCGCGAGCACGAGGACGAGCGCATCCTCGTGGTGGCCAACCTGTCCCGCTCGGTGGAGTACGTCGAGCTTGACCTCGCGAATTTCCGCGGCTCGGTGCCCGTCGAGGTGTTCGGCGGGAATCCGTTCCCGCCCGTCGGCGACCTGCCGTACCTCCTGACCCTGACTCCGCACGCCTTCTACTGGTTCGAGATGACCCCGGAGGCCGTCCTGGGTTCGCCCGGAACCGATGAAGGCGGCGCCCGGCCCGCCGTACGGGTTCGCGGGAACTGGGATTCCGCCTTCCGTGGGCAGGCCGGCGAGCAGGTGGAGGCCTCGCTCCCCGGCTGGCTCCACCGGCATCGCTGGTTCGCGGGACAGGCGCGGCAGATGCGCAGCGCGAGCATTGCGGACGTGATTCCCATGAGCGTGGACGGCGGGGCCGCCCAGGTGCTCCTGGTGGAAACGACATACGCGACCGGGTCGCCCGACACGTACATCGTCCCCCTGATGTTCGCCACCGGCAAGCGCGCGGAGGAGATCCGGCGCTTCCATGATGCTGCGATCCTCGCCGAGGTGGACATGACCGGGCGCGAGGGGCGCCGGCAGGGCGTGGTCTACGATGCCCTGGAGGAGCCGGCCTTCGCCCGGGCCCTGCTCGAGGCGATGGCGCGCAAGCGGACCTGGAAGGGAAGGGTGGGGGAAGTGGCCGCCGTCCCCGGGTCCCGCTTCAAGGCGCTCCGCGGGGCGGACGAAGCCCTGGAGCCGCGTCTCCTCCGGGCGGAACAGTCGAACAGCTCGGTCGCCTACGACGACCGGCTCATCCTCAAGGTCTTCCGCCGGCCGGTGGACGGGCCGAACCCGGAACTCGAGGTGAGCGGATTCCTGACCGAGGCACGGTCATTCCCGCATATTGCCCCGGTCGCCGGTCACCTCGAGTACCGCCGGCCCCGCGAGGAGGCGCTGACCCTCGGCGTGATGCTCGGCTACGTGTCGAACGAAGGTGACGCGTGGGGGCATACCCTCGACGAGCTTCGCCGGTACTTCGAGCGGGCACTCGTCCGGAGCCGGGAGGACGAGGAAGTGCCCCGCACGCGCCGCGGCCTGCTCGGCCTGGCCGATGCGGCCCCGCCGGAACTCGCGCACGAGGTCATCGGCAGCTATCTCGACGATGCAGCCCGGCTGGGCACCCGCACGGCGGAACTGCACCTGGCCCTGGGCGCCCGGACCGAGGATGAGGCCTTCGCCCCGGAGCCATTCTCGTCGCTCTACCAGCGATCGCTCTACCAGTCGATGCGGAACCTGACCAGCCGCGTCATGCGCACGCTGGACGACCGACTGAAGACGATCCCTGAACCGCACCGGCGCAGCGCCGCGCGCCTGCTGGACGACAAGGACCGCATCCTCCAGGTGTTCCGCGAGCTCACGTCGCGCAAGCTGGATGCCACCCGTATCCGCACGCACGGCGACTACCATCTGGGGCAGGTGCTCCACACCGGCCGGGATTTCGTGATCATCGACTTCGAGGGCGAGCCTGCCCGGTCGGTAGGGGAACGACGGCTCAAGCGCTCGCCGCTGCATGACGTGGCGGGCATGCTCCGGTCATTCGATTACGCGGTCCACACACTCGTGATGGGGCCCGGCGGTCGCGGCGTCCTGCGAAACGAGGATCTCCACACCCTCGAGCCATGGGCCGGATTCTGGTACACGTGGGTGAGCGGGTCCTTCCTGGGGGCCTACCTCCGCACCGCTGGCGATGCCCCCTTCGTGCCGGCCGCGCGATCCGACCTCGACCTGCTGCTCCGTGTCGCGCTGCTGGAGAAGGCCGTCTATGAACTCGGATATGAACTCAACCACCGGCCGGACTGGGTCGGGATTCCGCTCCGCGGTATTGCGAGGCTCCTGCACGGGCGATTCTAGTGCCGGAGCCCGCCCCGGGCGGGGAAGGTGACGCAGTATGGCAAAATCGACATCCAAGCCACGGGCCCGACGCCCGACGGCCCCGGCAGCACCGCCGGAGCGCGGCCCCGTATGGCAGGAAGGGTCCGCCATCTCCGACCAGGACCTGTACCTCTTCAACGAGGGCAACCACCTGCGGCTCTGGGAGCGGCTCGGCTCGCACCTGATGGAGGTGGACGGAACACCCGGGGTGCGCTTTGCTGTCTGGGCGCCCAATGCAGGGACCGTCAGCGTCGTCGGCGACTTCAACGACTGGGACCCGGGGCGGCACCACCTGAGCCGGCGCGGGTCGTCCGGGATCTGGGAAGGCTTCATTCCCGGCGTGGCCCGGGGCCAGGCCTACAAGTACCGGATCGACACGCCGGGTGGCTACGGGGCCGACAAGGCTGATCCCTATGCCGCCTACGCGGAGGAAGCGCCCCGGACCGCCTCCAGGGTCTGGTCCCTCGAGTACGACTGGGGCGACAGCGAGTGGATGCGCGACCGGGCGGGGAAAAACGCCCTGGACGCGCCTATGAGCGTCTACGAGATGCACCTGGGAAGCTGGCGCCGCCCCGGCGATCCCGCCGCGCACCTGAGCTACCGCGAGATGGCCCCGCTCCTGGTGGAGTACCTGCAACACATGGGCTTCACCCACGTGGAATTCCTCCCCGTCATGGAGCACCCGTTCTACGGGTCCTGGGGCTACCAGACGACGGGCTACTACGCGCCGACATCGCGGTATGGCAGCCCGCAGGACTTCATGTTCCTGGTGGACCAGCTGCACCGCCACGGCATCGGCGTAATCCTCGACTGGGTCCCGTCCCATTTCCCCACGGACGAACACGGGCTGGGGTACTTCGACGGGACGCATCTCTATGAGCACGGGGACCCGAGGCAGGGTTTCCACCCCGACTGGAACAGCTTCATCTTCAACTACGGCCGCCACGAAGTGCGGAGCTTCCTGCTCAGCAATGCGCTGTACTGGCTCGAGGTCTTCCACGCCGACGGACTGCGCGTGGACGCGGTCGCCAGCATGATCTACCTCGACTACTCGCGGAAGGAGGGCGAGTGGGTGCCCAACATCCACGGCGGGCGAGAGAACCTGGAAGCGCTCGAGTTCCTCCGGCAGTGCAACCGCGAGGTCTACCTGCACCAGCCCGACACGCAGACCACCGCGGAGGAATCCACCGCCTGGCCGATGGTCTCACGCCCACTGTACGTCGGGGGACTCGGCTTCGGGATGAAGTGGGACATGGGCTGGATGCACGACACGCTCGAGTACTTCGCCCAGGACCCGGTCCATCGCAAATATCACCACAACAAACTCACCTTCCGGAGCATGTACGCCTGGACGGAGAACTTCGTCCTTCCCCTGAGCCACGACGAGGTCGTGCACGGGAAGGGCTCGCTCGTCGGCAAGATGCCTGGCGACGAGTGGCAGCGGTTTGCCAACCTGCGCCTGCTGTTCGGCTACATGTACGGCCAGTCCGGGAAGAAACTCCTCTTCATGGGCGGGGAGATCGGGCAGTGGCGGGAATGGAACCACGACAGCAGCCTGGACTGGCACCTGCTGGATGCGCCCGCCCACGCCGGCCTCCAGAGGTGGATGCGGGACCTCAACACCTTCTATCGTGCCCAGCCGGCGCTCTGGCAGAAAGACACCGACCCCGCGGGCTTCCAGTGGATTGACTGCAACGATACCGAACAGAGCACGCTCACCTTCCTCCGCCACGGTGAGAATCCCGCCGACACGCTGGTCTTCGCCTGCAACTTCACCCCGGTGCTGCGGGCCAACTACCGGATCGGCGTGCCACGCGGCGGCTACTGGGCCGAAGCCCTGAACAGCGATGCCGAGCTGTACGGCGGCAGTGGGCAGGGGAACCTCGGCGGCGTCTCGACGTCTCCCATCGAGTGGCACGGTCAGGCCCAGTCGATCAACATCACCCTGCCGCCCCTCGGAATGCTGGCCTTCCGGGCCGGGGAGGCACCGGCTGACTGAGTTCGGCGCGACTCCGGTCTCGTCGGGAACTCTGTTCCGGGTGTGGGCCACGGCACACGCACGCATGGCCGTGGACGGAGAGTCTGCGGACGGGATGCCCTTCGTCTCGGAGCTCGAGGCCGCCGGCCACGGCTGGTTCGAGGGGCAGGTGGAGGGGGTGGGCGCCGGCGCCCGCTACCGCTACCGCCTCCCCGACGGGCGGCTCCTCCCGGATCCGGCGTCTCGCTTCCAGCCCGAGGGGGTCCACGGTCCCTCGCTGGTGGTGGATCCTGCCCGGTATCAGTGGGCCGATGCAGGTTGGCAGGCGCCTCCGCTCCAGGACCTCACCTTCTATGAAATGCATGTCGGCACCTTTACGCCGGCCGGCACCTTCAGCGCCGTGGCCGAACGCCTCCCCTATCTCCGGGACCTCGGCATCGGTGCGCTGGAACTCATGCCGGTTGCCGACTTTGCCGGCCGCTGGAACTGGGGCTACGACGGAGTCGCGCTGTTCGCGCCCTGCCGCTGTTACGGCACGCCTGACGACCTCCGGTCCCTCGTGGATGCGGCCCACCACGCCGGGATCGCCGTGTTCCTCGATGTGGTCTACAATCACCTCGGACCCGATGGTGCGTACCTCGCGAGTTACAGCCCCGATTTCTTCACGGACCGCCACGACACGCCATGGGGCGACGCGGTGAACTTCGACGGGGGCGTCCCCACCGTGCGGGAATTCGTCGTGGCTAACGCGATGCACTGGATCCGGGACTACCACATGGACGGCCTGCGACTCGACGCCACGCACGCTATCGTGGACGAGAGCCGTGAGCACATCGTGGCCGAGGTCGCCCGCCGGGTCCGGGCGGCAGTCCCGCGGCCCGTGGTGGTCATAGCGGAGGACCACCGCAACCTGTCGACGCTGATCCGTCCCGCAGCCGGGGACGGCTATGGCCTCGACGGGGTCTGGGCGGACGATTTCCACCACATCGTCCGGCGGCGCCTCGCGGGGGATGACGAGGGATATTTCGCGGACTTCTGCGGGACGACAACGGAGCTGGCCGAATGTATCCGCCGCGGCTGGTTCTTTACGGGGCAGCACGGGCCCGTCAGCGGACGCCGGCGCGGCACCGACCCGGGGGGGCGCCCGCTCGAGCAGTTCGTGGTGTGCCTGCAGAACCACGACCAGGTCGGCAACCGCGCCATGGGGGACAGACTCAGCGGGGAAATTCCTGCCGATGCCTGGCGGGCGGCCACGCTGCTCCTCCTTACGGTGCCGGAGACCCCGCTCATCTTCATGGGACAGGAATGGGCCGCCACGACCCCGTTCCAGTATTTCACCGACCACAACGATGCACTCGGCCGGCTGGTCACCGAGGGGCGCCGCCACGAGTTCGCCGCCTTCCGCGCATTTGCCGATCCTTCGCGCCGCGCCCGGATTCCCGATCCCCAGACCCCCTCCACATTCAGGCGCAGCCACCTGGACTGGAGCGAGCCGGACGCCCCGGCCCATGCGCAGGTGCTTCGGCTCTGCCGGGCCCTCCTGCGGTTCCGGCGGTCATTGCAGCCGGGCCTGCTCGATGCGGGGGCCCCGGACAACAGCAGCGTGTGGCTCACCCGCAAGGCACGGGAGGACGGGGCAACCCTGGCCGTGGTGGTGTGCCTGGAAGGGCCCGGGCGGGTCGAGTGGCCGCCGGCCGGCGGGAAGGGAGGGGGAAAGAAATGGGAGGTGATCTTCACGACGGAAGATGACGGCTTCTCCACCGATCCCGCCCCCGTGCGCCTGGAGGACGGGGGTCTCCACTTCCACCGTCCGGGGGGCGCTATTTTGCGGGGACCTCCACCGACGGAGCCATGATGTCCGCCCTGCACATCCGTCCCGGGCGCACCGGGGAGGCCGCCCTGCTCACGGCCCTTTCCCGGCGCTCGAAGGCCCACTGGGACTATCCTGTCGAATGGCTCCACGAGTGGGCGCCGGTCCTCAGCATTGATTCGGGTACCATCGAGCGCGGCACCGTGCGTGTGGCGGAGCAGGACGGGAAGGTCGCCGGGTTCCACGTGATCGAGCCCCGCGGCGCGACCTGCGAATTGATGCACTTCTGGGTCGACCCGTGCTGCATGGGACAGGGGGTCGGCCGGGCACTTTTTGCCGACGCCGTACACGAGGCCCGCCGGCTCGCGTGCAGGGAGATCCGGATCGAGGCTGATCCCAACGCTGAACCCTTCTACCGGCGGCTGGGCGCCATTCCGCAGGGGCAGGTCGCGGCCCCGGTGGCCGGCACCGAGCGCTGGCTTCCCCTGCTCACGTTTCCGGTGGCGGCAGCATGCTGAGCCGCCTGTTCGACGCCTCGATGGTCGGGACCGACCTTTCCGCGCTGCTCCGGCTCGTCATCGCCGGTGTCCTCGCAGGGATTATCGGGTGGGAGCGTGAGACCGTGGGGAAATCTGCGGGGCTCCGGACTCACATGGTGGTGGGAATCGCCTCCGCGATGTTCATCATCATGGCGGAACTCGTCATGCTCGAGTTTCACGGCAACCCCGGCGTGGCCCGGTTCGATCCCGTCCGGGCAATTGCCGCGGTCGCCACCGGAATCGGTTTCCTCGGCGGTGGTACGATCTTCCTCTCCCGCAGCGAGGACCGGGTACGGGGGCTGACCACCGCCGCGTCCATCTGGGCCACCAGCGCCGTCGGGATCACGGTCGGCCTGCGGCATGTACTGCTCGCGGCGGGTGCCACCATCCTTCTCGTGGCCGTGCTGCGGATGCTGACCAGGCTGGACAGGTCGGCCTGATGGCGGCCATCGATCCCGTCTGTGTGTTCTGCGGCTCGAGCGCCGGACGCCGGGCCACGTACGCCGACAGCGCCCGCGCGATGGGTGCGTTGCTGGCGGGGCAGGGGGTGGGGATTGTCTATGGCGGGTCGGCGCTCGGCATGATGGGTGCGCTGGCGGATGCGGCGCTTGCGGCGGGCGGACGCGTCACGGGTATCCTCCCGCGTGGCTTGATGGAGCGCGAGATCGGGCATCCAGGGCTGACCGAACTGCGGGTGGTGGAGTCCATGCACGAACGGAAGGCCCTGATGGCCGAGCTCGCACGGGCCTTTATCGCCCTGCCCGGCGGCATTGGCACGCTGGAGGAGCTGTTCGAGATCTGGACCTGGGCCCAGCTCGGCCTCCATTCCCGTCCGCTCGGGGTGCTCAACGCCGGTGGATACTTCGACGGGCTGCTTCAGTTCCTGGACACCGCCGTCGTTGAGGGATTCGTCCGCCCGGCCCACCGCGCACTCGTCCTGGTCGACTCCAGCGCGGAACGCCTGGTGCAGCGGATGACCGCGTGGAAACCGCCGGCGAGGGAGCCGAAGTGGATTTCGCCCTCCCAGACCTAGCAAGCCTTGAAAGTACTTTAATGGAGACACGTAATATCTTGCATGGCAATGCTATAGCCGCCTGACACTTGTCATATCCCGCTTTACGCCCCACATTAAGAATGCTGTAGCCTCGTCACATTTCCCATCTTCGCCCCGGGGTCGGTCAGTATCCGGGCGCCAACCTCCCGGTCCCTCACGATCCGACCCGGGAATCTCGTACGGCTGCAGCGACTGCCGGTTCACTGAACCAGCCGAACCCCTCCGCGGGTTGCCGGCAGGACCGCAGCGCGTCACGGAACCGGTGGCGTGCCGCTGGGCTCCCTCCATGAGGGTTTCCGCCAGCGTCGTCCGACCGGAACCCGGGCGGGCACGAGTCAGTCCGTGAATTCATACAGGGGGCCGAGATGAACGCCTACCCAGCCAGCCTGGAACTTGAGCGCCCGGCGCGGCCGCGCTACCGGCCGTGGACGCTCAGGAATATCGACCAGCTCGAGCAGTTCCAGGGCCTCCCCGAGGAGCTCCGGTTTGCCGTACGCGTGGTGGGTGAAGTGCTGCCCTTCCGCACGAACAACTATGTCGTGGAGCAACTCATCGACTGGAACCGGGTGCCGGACGACCCGATGTTCATCCTCAACTTTCCCCAGCGTGACATGCTCCTGCCGCACCACTTCGACGCCATGGCCCGGCTGGTGCGCGCCGGCGCGAGCCCGGGGGCCATCCGTCAGGAAGCGGATCGCATCCGTCTGGAGTTGCGTCCGCATCCGGCGGGCCAGCTGGAAGCAAACCGGCCGTCGCTGCGGGGGCACACGCTGAAGGGGATGCAGCACAAGTACCGCGAGACCGTGCTCTTCTTCCCGAGCCAGGGCCAGACCTGTCACGCGTACTGCAGCTTCTGCTTCCGGTGGCCGCAGTTCGTCGGGATGGATGAGCTGAAGATCGCGATGAACGAGACGGACGCGCTGGTGGACTACCTGCGCCGCCATCCCGAGGTCACGGATGTGCTGTTCACCGGGGGCGACCCGCTGATCATGCGGACGAAGACGCTCGCCACGTACATCGAAGCCCTGCTTGAGGCCAGGCTCCCGAGCCTGCGCTCGATCCGGATCGGCAGCAAGGCGCTCTCGTACTGGCCCTACCGGTTCCTGACGGATCCGGATGCCGGCGAGCTCCTGGACCTGTTCTCGCGCGTGACCGATGCGGGTGTCAACCTCGCCCTCATGGCGCACTTCAATCACCCGCGGGAACTGTCCACCACCCCTGCCCATGAGGCGATCGCGGCGGTGCGCCGTACCGGCGCCACCATCCGGACCCAGTCGCCCCTGCTGGCGCACATCAATGATGACCCGGCGCTCTGGGCGCGCATGTGGAAGGAACAGGTCCGGCTGGGATGCGTGCCCTATTATATGTTCGTGGTCAGGGACACCGGCGCGCAGCATTACTTCGGACTCTCCCTCGATCGCGCCTGGCGCCTGTTCCGGGAGGCCTACCAGCAGGTGAGCGGCCTGGCGCGGACCGTACGGGGGCCCAGCATGTCCGCGTTCCCCGGCAAGGTGCAGGTGGTTGGCGTCACCGAGGTGCAGGGCGAGCGCGTCTTCGCGCTGCGCATGCTCCAGGGGCGGAATCCGGACTGGGCCCTGCGGCCCTTCTTCGCCCGGCATGACCCGGAGGCCATCTGGCTGGACGATCTCGAGCCCGCACTCGGCGAGGAACGATTCTTCTTCCAGGACGAGGCCGCGCTGGCCGCGACCTGAGCGCGGCCGGCGCCCGTTGCACCGGGCGCCGCGGGTGACGCGCGCCCGCTGGCGCCTCGTGGCCATCGGCGGCGCGGGGCTGCTCGCCGGACTCGCCACCCTGGTATACGTTTTCCCATGGACCATTCCACGGCTGGTGCGCATCCCCCTTACCTGGGGGCTCCTGCCCGCACTGATCTTCAACGAAATCAGCTCGCTGGCGGGCCTGGGCCGTCCCGCCGACGCTCCGCTCATCCTGTTCCTGGTCAACTGGGCAGGCTGGGCGGGAAGCGCCCTGATGCTCCTCCGCCACCGCCGGCGGGAAGCCCCGTGGTCGTAGCGCACCCCCGCATGGAGACGGAGATGTCACGGGTGCGCGCCCTGGTCCAGTGCTACGGATGGAACGCCACGGCCTACCAGATTGTGAATCCCGGAATCTCCCACTGGTTTTCCCATGATGGCGAGGCCGTCGTCGGACATGTGACCCGTCACGGGGTACGTGTGGCCGCGGGGGCACCGGTCTGCGTCGAGAGTCGGCTGCCCGCCGTGGCACGCGAGTTCGAGGAAGATGCCAGACGGTGCGGGGAACGGGTCTGCTACTTCGGCGCCGAGCGCCGGCTGCTCGATGTCACCGCCCGGACGGGGCACGCGGCCGTCCTCCTGGGCGCCCAGCCATGGTGGAACCCGGGGCACTGGCCCGGGATCGTGCGCCGCTGTTCCTCCATCAGGTCACAGGTCAACCGGGCGCGCAACAAGCAGGTACGGGTGCGGGAATGGCCGGTGGCCCGGGCGGAACAGGATCCCGGCCTGCGAGGCTGCCTTGATGAGTGGCTCGAGGGAAGGGGGCTCCCGCCGCTCCATTTCCTGGTGGAACCCGAGACACTCGACTGCCTCTTCGATCGCCGGGTGTTCGTGGCGTCGCGCGGGCACGCCCCGGTCGGTTTCCTCGTTGCCTCGCCGATTCCCACCCGCCGGGGATGGCTGCTGGAGCAGATCGTCCGGGGCCGCGCGGCGCCCAACGGCACCGCGGAACTTCTCATTGATGCCGCCATGCGCCAGCTGAACCGCGGGGGAGCCGCGTACGTGACGCTGGGGCTGGCTCCGCTCAGCCGCCACGCCGGGCGCCCGGGCGCGGGCCAGGAGGCCTGGCTTCGCACCGCCTTCCGCGTGGTGCGGCGGGCGGGGAGACGGTTCTACAACTTCGAGGGCCTCGACCGGTTCAAGTCCAAGCTGCAGCCCGAAGGCTGGGAGGGCGTCTGGGCGATCAGCAACGAACCCGACTTCTCCCCACGCACGCTCTATGCGATCGCCGGCGCCTTCACCGGAAGTTCCCCCGTCGTCACCCTGGCGCGCGCGGTACGCCGCCACGTGGCACGCCTCGTCGTCGCATGATGGTCGCGACGGAGGGCGGCGCCCGCGCCAAGGCCATGGAGGCCCGGTGGGGGGCGCTGCTGGAGCGGATCGGGAGCGGTGCCGGGGGCAGCTGGCCGGTGATCGCCGCGAGATACGGCGAGCCGGCCCGCGCCTACCACAACCTCGATCATATTCACCGCTGCTTCGCGCTGCTCGATGCCGCGCCGGGGGTACCGGATCGCGACGCCGTGGAAGCCGCACTCTGGATCCACGACCTGGTATACGATCCCGCGCGGCGCGACAACGAGGAAGCAAGCGCCCGCGTGGGCGGTGCGCTGCTCCGCGCGCACGGAGTGCCGTCCCCGCTGGTGGAGCGGGTGCAGGCGCTGGTGTGGGCCACGGGGCACGGGCGGCCCCCGGCGGAGGGCGCGGCGTCGTGGATTACAGACATCGACCTGTCCATCCTGGGCGAGGATCCCGCAGTCTTCTCCGAATACGACAGCGCCATCCGTCGCGAGTACGCATGGATGCCCGGCGGGGAATTCCGGGAGGGAAGAAAGGCGGTGCTGGAATCCCTCCTGGCCCGGCAGCCGCTTTTCCGCACCACGTGGTTCCAGCGCCGTTACGAGGAGAACGCCCGGCGCAACCTGCGCGCGGCACTGGCCGCCCTGGACGGAACCCCGTGAGTCTCCAGGCCGATTTCGCCCGGCATCTGGCCTCGCTCGAACTGCCGGCGGGGCGCGCGATCGTGGCGGTGTCCGGCGGCGCCGATTCCGTCGCCCTCCTGGGCCTGCTGGTCGAGACGCGCCAGGCGCACGGGCTCGACCTGGTCGTGGCACACGCGGACCATGGCATACAGCCGGGCAGCGGAGAGGTGGCGGAGGCGGTGTGCGCGCTGGGCCAGCGGCTCGACGTCCCGGTACGGACGACTCGGCTGGAGCTGGGGGCCGGCGCGGGCGAGACCCGCGCGCGCGAAGCGCGATATGCCTGGCTCACCGCACTCCGGGAGGAGACCGGCGCGGCGCTGGTCTTCACCGCGCATCACGCCGACGACCAGTCGGAGACCGTCCTCATGCGGTTGCTCGCCGGAAGCGGGCCCGCCGGCCTGGCCGGGATCGCCGTGCGCAGGGGATGGCTTGTCCGGCCGCTCCTGCCATGGACCCACGCGGAGCTCGTGGCATGGGTGCGGGAGCGGGGGTGGCCAGTGGTGGAGGATCCGGCCAATCGTGATCCGCGGCATCTCCGCAGCTGGCTCCGCACCGCCATCCTGCCGCTGATCCGGGAGCGACTTCCGGACGTGGACCGCCGCCTGCGGCGGGCCGCGCGGCAGGCACGGGAGCAGCGTGGCGCGTGGGCTGCGGCGCTGGACCGTCTCCCGTCACTCGAGTGGCGGCGTGAAATCGATGGCGCGTCCGTTGCTGTGACCCCGTTCGCGGACTATGATTCGGCGCTGGGTGCGGCGGTCCTCATGGCGGCGCTGCGCCGCGCGGGCGGGCTCATGGGCCCCTCGCGCGCGAGCCGCCTGTTCGCGTTTGCCCGGCAGGCGGGCAGCGGGCGCCGCGCGGACCTCGGTGGCGGATGGTGGGCCGAGCTGGCATTCGGCCGCCTGCATTTCGTGCGTGACGCGGCCCGGCCGCTTCCGGCAGGAATCCTTCCGCTGCACGATTCCGCGGGGGAGGCGGCCTGGGGGGCGTGGCGGTTCCGGTGGTCGACCGGACGGGTGCCGGCCACGCAGGCGCGGGAGGGGGCGACGGCCTGGTTCACGCCCGGCCCGCTCACGGTGCGCCCCTGGCTTCCCGGGGAACGGGTGCAACCGCTGCGTGGCGCCGGGCATCGACTGGTCGTTCGGTGTCTCCAGGATGCGCGGGTCGCGCGCCGTCACCGTCCGGCATGGCCGGTGGTGGAACGGGCAGGAACGATTGTCTGGCTGCCGCGCGTGACGCGCGGCGCGGAAGGTGTCCCGGAGGCAGGTTCGGAGGGCGTGCGTGTCGATGCCAGCTTCGGCTGATGTGCTGCGGCGGACGGGAGGCAAGCCCGTCAAGTCGATCATCTACGACGAGGCGACCATCGCCGGCCGGGTGCGGGAACTGGGCGCCGAGATCACGGCCGCGTATCCCGACGGGCACCTGCTGGTCCTGGGGCTGCTGAAGGGGAGCTTCATCTTCCTGAGCGATCTCGTGCGCCAGATCGAGCGGCCGCTCCAGGTGGACTTCCTGGTGGCGAGTTCGTACGGCCCGGCGAAAGTGTCAAGCGGTGATGTCCGGCTGCTGTATGACCCGGAGACGGAACTCGAGGGCAAACATATCCTGCTGGTTGAGGATATTATTGATAGTGGACGTACCATGAACCGGTTGGTGTCGCTCCTCGCGGAGCGGCAGCCCCGGAGTCTGGCGATCTGCGCCCTGCTGGACAAGCAGGTCGCAGCGGCACCTCCCGTGGAATTGCGGTTCACGGGATTTCTTGCCCCGCCGGCCTTCCTGGTGGGCTACGGTTTGGATCACGCGGAGAATTACCGGCATCTCCCGTTCATAGCGGACCTGGAATAGATGGCAGAACGCACACCGCCCCGCTCGCCGGGGAGCAACTGGGGAAGTCTCAGCAAGAACCTCGCCCTCTGGGTGCTGGTCGTGCTGCTGGGCATCACGCTGTTCAACCTGATGCGCCGGCAGAGCAGCCCGACCCAGGAGTTCACGTACACCGAGTTCGTGAAGCAGCTCGATGCCGGCAACGTGGCCAACATCGAGGTGGTGGAGGGCAAGGAGCTGCACGGGGACTTCCGCACGCCCGTCATGCAGGAGGGACGGCAGGCGCGCGGCTTCACCGTCCTCCTGCCGATCAGCAACAGCGAGATGATCCTGAAGCGGATCGAGGACACCGGGGTACCCATCTCCGCCAGGGCGGCGAAGAACGGGCTCACGACGTTCCTCCTCGCGGCGCTGCCCTGGATCGTGATGTTCGGCCTCTGGTTCTTCCTGATGCGCCAGCTGCAGGCCGGCGGCAGCCGCGCGTTCTCGTTCGGCAAGTCCAAGGCGAAGCTGCTCTCGGGAGACACTCCCAAGGTGACGTTCGCGGACGTGGCCGGCGCGGACGAGGCGAAGGTCGAGTTGCAGGAGATCATCGAGTTCCTCAAGGATCCGCAGCGGTTTACCCGCCTCGGCGGTCGCCTGCCGAAGGGCGCGCTGCTCGTCGGCCCGCCGGGCACCGGCAAGACCCTGCTGGCCAAGGCGGTGGCGGGCGAGGCGGGACGGCCGTTCTTCTCGATGTCAGGGTCGGATTTTGTCGAAATGTTCGTGGGCGTCGGCGCGAGCCGCGTGCGAGACCTGTTCGAACAGGGCAAGGCACACGCGCCGTGCATCATCTTCATTGACGAGATCGACGCTGTGGGACGCCACCGTGGCGCGGGGCTCGGCGGGGGGCATGATGAGCGGGAGCAGACCCTGAACCAGCTGCTGGTGGAGATGGACGGCTTCGAGTCCAACGAAGGCGTCATCCTCCTCGCGGCGACCAACCGGCCCGACGTGCTGGATCCGGCGCTGCTCCGTCCGGGCCGGTTCGACCGGCAGATCGTGGTGGACGCGCCGGACGTGCGCGGGCGCGAGGGCATCCTCCGGGTGCACACCCGCAAGATTCCGCTCGGCAGCGACGTCCGGCTGGACGTGCTGGCCAAGGGGACACCGGGCCTCGCCGGCGCGGACCTCGCCAACCTCGTGAACGAGGCCGCGGTCCTCGCCGCGCGGCGGAACAAGTCCCTCGTGGATATGGTGGACTTCGAGGATGCCAAGGACAAGGTGATGCTCGGCGTCGAGCGGCGGAGCCTGGTGCTCACCGAGGACGAGCGGAAGCTCACCGCGTTCCATGAGGCCGGCCACGCCGTGGTCGCGCTCATGACGCCGGGCAGCGACCCGATCCACAAGGTCACCATCGTTCCGCGTGGTCGGGCGCTCGGCCTGACGGCCTCGCTGCCGGAAGTGGACCGGCACAACTACACGAAGGAATGGCTCATCGGCAGCCTGGCGATGTTCTTCGGTGGCCGCGTCGCCGAGGAGATCGTATTCGGGCCGGAGAAGGTGACGACCGGGGCGGGGAACGACATCGAGCGCGCGACCAGTCTGGCGCGCCGCATGGTGACCCAGTTCGGGATGAGTGACCGGATCGGTGCCATGTCGGTGGGCGACCCTGAGCAGGAAATCTTCCTCGGGCGGGAGTTCGCCACCCGGCGGGAGACGTCGGAGCGCACGGCCGAGATGGTGGACGACGAGGTCAAGCGGCTGATCGACGAGGCCTACGACACGGCCCGCCGGCTTGTCGTGGAGCATCGGGAACTGCTGGATCGGATCGCCAACGCGCTGCTCGAGCGCGAGACGATCGACCGCGAGGATCTGGATCTCCTGATCCAGAAGAGGGAACTGCCGCCTCGGCCGGCGCCGGCGGACCTGCCCGCCGAACCGGCCCCGGCCCGCCGTCCACGGCCCGAGCCTTCGCCGGTCAAGCCGCCCGTCCTCGGGACACCGCCCGCCGAGCCGTCGGGGGCATGAGGGTCACTCCACTCGCGGCGCATTCGCCGCGGGCGGTGCGGGAAACCCTCGAACGGCACGGCTGGGATCCGCACCGGTCTGTGCTCACGGCGGCCGCCTGCGATCCGGTCATCCTGCACGTCACGGGCCTCGACGCCGAACGCGTCGAGGCCCTCGTGCGTCAGGGGGCGTCGCTCGGCATCGACCTCGTGACGGGTGAGGACTGGGTCGTCCTGGCGGGGATGCGGAGCCGCTTCGGCGCGTTCAGCCGCCCATGGCAGCTCCCGCCCGAACTGGCCGAAGTGGCCTTCGCGGTCGGCGCCGCGCTCCCGGGCGACCGCCCCCGGCAGTGGCGTCACGCCGCAGGGAACCTGTCGCTCGATGTGCCCCGGATTGCGGGCATCATCAACGCCACCCCCGACAGCTTCTCCGATGGGGGGCTCCATCTGGACCCCGGACGCGCCGCCGCTCACGCGGCGCGGCTGGTCGACGACGGCGCCTCGATGCTGGACGTGGGGGGCGAGTCCACCCGGCCCGGTGCCCTCCCGGTGCCGGTCGAGGAGGAACTGTCGCGGGTGGTGCCGGTCGTGGAGCGGCTCGTGCGCGAGCACCCCGGCGTCCCCGTCGCGGTGGACACGGTGAAAGCCACAGTAGCGGAACGTGTGCTGGACGCGGGCGCGGCCGTCATCAATGATGTCTCCGGGCTGCGGCTTGACCCGGACATGGGCGGCACGGTCGCGCGGGCCGGCGCGGGGCTCGTGCTGATGCACAGCCGGGGCACCGTCGATCGCATGGCCTCGCTCGATGACACGGACTACGGCGTGGACGCCGTCCGTGGCATCCTGGAGGAATGCCGGGAAATGCTCGACCGCGCGGAGCACGCGGGTATCGAGGTGGACCGGATCGTCCTCGACCCCGGCTTCGGGTTCGCCAAGACGGCCTCCCAGAGCCTGGAGCTGCTCGACCGGCTCGCGGAGCTGCACGTCCTCGGACGACCGCTCTACGTCGGTCCGTCCCGGAAGCGCTTCCTGGGCGAGGCCACCGGGCGGGAAACCGGGGCGCGCGATCCGGTCACCGCCGTTGCCTGCGCCATGGCCTGGGAGCGGGGCGCGACCATCTTCCGGGTCCACGATGCCGCCGCCGTGCGCGATGCCCTCGCCCTCGCCTCCGCCGTCGTCCGTGATGCCGATTCCTCCAACCCGTCCGCCGATGACTGACGCCGCCGAAACACCCATTCCCTGGAAGGGCGCCCTCGCCAGCGGGCTCGTGGTTCTCGCGGGCTACGTGTTCACGCTCGCGCCGACCGTCACGTTCTGGGATGCGGGGGAACTCATCGCGGCCTCGAAAATCCTCGGCATTCCCCATCCACCGGGGACGCCGCTGTTCGTCCTGCTGGCGCACGTCTGGGGCTCGATCATCCCGTTCGGCGAGTTCGCGTGGCGCCTGAACCTGCTCACGGCGCTCTTCAGCGCGGCAGCTGCGGGGTGCTGGTTCCTGGTGGTACACGAGGCCCTCACCCGCGCCACCCGCGAGGCGCCACCCGCGGCGGCGCGATGGGTCCGCACCGGCGGCGCGATGGCGGCTGTCGTGCTGGCGGCGTTCACATTTACGGCGTGGCAGAACTCGAACGAAACCGAGGTCTACTCCGTCGCCACGTTCGTCGCCGCGGCCATGGCGTGGCTCTGCCTCGTCTGGCGCCGCCGCCGGGGGACGCCGGCCTCCGCGCGGATCCTGTTCCTGATCGTCTATCTCGCCGGCGCGTCCATCGGCAACCACCTCCTGTCGCTGCTCGCGGGGCCCGGGCGTGATGCTGTTCATCGGGGTCACGCTCTGGAAGGAACCCGCCGGGAATCCCGTGATCGCGCGCCGGGAATGGAGCCGGCTCGCCGTGCTCGCGGGGGTCTGGGCCCTCGTAATCGGAACCGGGCTCGGGAACACCGCGCTCATGGTGGTCGGGGGAGTGCTCTTCCTGGCGGCCGCGGTGTTTGCCGCGCTCAGGCAATCGGCCGTATTTGCCCTGCTCGCGCTGCTGGTGGCCGGCGTCGGCATCACGTCCTACGGCTACCTCTACATCCGGGCGGGGCAGCATCCCGTCATCAATGAGGCCCAGCCCGACAACTTCGACGCGCTGCTCGACGTCATCCGGCGCGCCCAGTATCCGGTGCGCACGCCGCTCGACGATCCGAACCGGCTGCACGGCCCCGACAATCCGGGACGCTCGCTCGTCATGCTCGGCGCGCAGACGGCCAACTACATCCAGTATTTCGACTGGCAGTGGGCCCGCGATGTGCAGGGAGGCCTGCCCCTGCCGTTCGGGACCCTGCCCTGGCACACGCTCTTCACGATGGCGATGGGATCGCTGGGCATCACCGGCCTCTTCCTGCATCGCAGGTCGGATCCGGCGGGCTTCTGGCTTCTCTTCGGCATCTTCCTGGTCACGGGCATCGGCCTCGTGCTGTACATGAATTTCCGCCCGGGATACAGCATCTTCTACGACCGGTGGCCATCGGGGGCGGATCACGAGGTGCGCGAGCGGGACTATTTCTTTGTGGTGAGCTTCATCATCTGGGGGCTCTGGGCGGGGATGGGTCTGGCCCGGTGGGCGGGAGGCCTGCTGGGCGGTGGGGCCGCGCGGCGGGCGGCGGGGTTCGGCGTGCTGGGGCTCGCCCTCATCCCCTTCGCGCTCAACTTCCGGTCGGCGGGCCGGCGGCAGGGGCCCGACGCCACCCTCGCCGCCGATTTTGCCTACGACGTGCTCAATTCCGTTCCGCCATACGGTGTGCTCTTCACCTTCGGGGACAACGACACCTTCCCGCTCTGGTGGGCGCAGGAGGTGGCGGGGGTCAGGCGTGACGTGACCGTCGTCTGCCTCGCCCTGGCGAACACGCCCTGGTACATGAAGCAACTCAGGGACTATCCTGTCCGGCCGTTTGACGAGGCCGCCGCGCCGGCCATCTGGCAGGGGCGGAATCCCGTGCCCCCCGATTTCCCGCTGCACACACTCACCGACCGGGAGATCGATGCCATCACCCCGACGATGCTCCCCCGCGACCTGACCACCCGGGTCGGCGCGGGCACCTACGTGATCCCGGCGGAGACGCCGATCTATCCGGGCGAGGTGCTGGAGATCAAGGTCCTGCAACAGAACGCCGGTCGCCGTCCAGTCGTCCTGAGCCTCACCACCGGCCGGAATTTCCACGGGCTCGCCCCCTGGCTTCTCCAGCGCGGTCTGGGATACCATCTCCAGGGCGCGGTGGTTGACAGCACCAGCCCCGACGTGGACGCGCGGCGGGTCGCCGGAGTCCTGCTCGACGTCCCGACCACGCAGCGCCTGCTCTGGGAGACGTTTCGCTACGGGCACATCTTCGAGGGCGAGATCGGCGAACTCGATCCCACGAGCCGAGGTATCGCGTGGAACCTGAGCCTCCCGTTCACCCAGCTCGCCTGGGCCTGGGGCGACCGCGGAAACCTCGAAGAGGCCACGCGGAACCTCGAGCGCGCTGCCCACCTTGCCGCCGATCCCGCGCTGCGTTCCCTGATCCGGCGGGCGGAAGACGCCGGCCCCCGCCAGGCCCCCGACACGCCCTGAGCCCGCATCTTCAATTCACTCCCCGGCTTAGCTAAATTGTAAGGCTATGTATTTCCCCGATCTCCCGGCCCGGTTGGCCCATGTGCGCGGGGTGATCGAGGATCGCCGCGCCCGGGGTGGCTGGACCCGCCCCGTCCGCGTGGTGGCCGTCACCAAGACGCACGGCCCCGAGGCGGTCCGCGCCGCGTTGGAGGCGGGGCTGGAGGACGTCGGGGAGAACCGCGTACAGGAGGCGCTGGCGAAGCAGGATGAGCTGGCCGGCCTGCCGGTCGCCTGGCACCTGATCGGGACACTGCAGCGCCGGAAGGCGCGTCAGGTGGTGGGTCGCTTTTCCCTGATCCACTCGCTGGACCGGCTGGAGCTGGCGCTGGAACTGGACCGCCGGGTGGCCTCGGGCCGGCAGGAGGTGCTGGTGCAGGTGAACTGCTCCAGCGAGCCGCAGAAGGGTGGGGTGGAACCGGAGGCGCTGCCCGCGCTGCTCGAGGCACTGCGTCCGATGGCGCACCTCTCCGCCAGGGGGCTGATGACCATGGCCGCTTTCGGCGCGGACGAGGCGGAACAGCGCCGGACCTTCGGGCTGCTGCGCCGTCTCCGGGACGAGGCCGCCACCCGGGGGGATCAGCTCCCGGAACTGTCCATGGGTATGTCCGACGACTTTGCGGTCGCTGTCGAGGAGGGGGCCACTCTGGTCCGCCTTGGAACTGTGCTTTTCGGAGAACGCCAGCATGACGGATGACGCGTTCCATCTCACACCACATGACGTGCGCGCCCAGGAATTCCAGGTCGGCGTCCGTGGCTACAACCGGCACCAGGTCGACGAGTTCAAGGAGCGGGTCAGCGCCGAGATCGAGCGCCTGCTTCGGGAGCGCGCGCACTGGGAGGAGCGCCTGCGCAACATGCAGGAGCAGCTCCGCGCCTTCCGCGACCGCGAGCGGGCCATGAACGACGCCCTCATCGCGGCCCAGCAGCTGCGCGCCGAGGTGAAGGAGATCGCCGACCGGGAGGCCGAGTCCATCATCCGCGAGGCCAAGAGCGAGGCGCTGCGCCAGTTGCACGAGGTCCAGCAGGAGGAGCGGCTGGTGCGGGAGCGGGTGGACCAGGCCGCGCGCCGCTTTGCCTCCTATCTCTCGAACTTCCGCGCGCTCCTCGAGCGCCAGCTCGGCGAGGTCGAGGGGCTCGAGGCACATGCCCAGCAGTCGGCTGGCGCACAGACTGAGATCCTCCGGGGCCAGGGGGCCTGAGGCCGTCGTGAGCACTGCCGTCGCTGCCCGCCTCCAGGATGCCGTGGCCGGAATCCGCGCGCAGTCCGACCTGCGTCCGCGCGCGGGCCTGGTGCTGGGCACCGGCCTCGGCGGTATCGCGGACGACCTCACCGAGGTGGTCGCCATGTCGTACGATGCCATCCCGGGCTTTCCCCACACCGCGGTGGCGGGCCATGCCGGGAGGTTCCTGCTCGGACGACTCGACGGGACCCCGGTGGCGGTGCTCGAAGGCCGCGGGCACCAGTATGAGGGCTGGGATGCCGCCACCTCCACCTGGCCGGTGCGCGTCCTCGCCGCGCTGGGCGCGGACACGCTGGTTCTCACGGGAGCCTGCGGCGGGATGCATCCGCTCTGGGAGGCCGGCGATCTTGTTCTCCTGGCGGATCACCTGAACCTCATGGGTACCACGCCGCTCGGGGGCGCGCACGATCCCGTCCTGGGCGAGCGGTTTCCCGACCTCACCGATGCATGGGATGGCGGGCTTCGGACCGCGGCGCGCGCACACGCCACGCGCCTCGGCATCACGCTCCGGGAGGGGATCTACGCGGCCGTGCTCGGCCCGAGCCTCGAAACCCGCGCGGAGTACCGCTGGCTCCGCGCGAGCGGCGCGGACGTGGTGGGAATGTCCGTGGTGCCCGAAGCGCTGGCGGGGGTCCAGGCCGGCATGCGGCTGCTGGGCATCACCGTGATCACAGACCGGTGCCTGCCTGACGCCCTGGAGCCGGCCTCGCTGGAGGCGATCCTGGCCGCCGCGGCAGGCGCGGAGCCCCACCTGCGCCGGCTGGTCCGGGCGGTGGTGGGGGAGCTGGGGGCATGAGTACCGCCTGGCCCCTCTGGCCCCAGGGCGGGGCCGATGCTTTCGAGCGGAGCCTGCTCGAGCGCTGGAAGGAGGAAGACCTCTTCCACCGCACGCTCGACGCCACCCGTGACGGGCCGCCGTTCGTGTTCTACGAGGGGCCGCCCACCGCCAACGGCCGTCCCGGGATCCACCACGTGTTCTCCCGGACCATCAAGGACATGGTCTGCCGTTTCCACGCCATGCAGGGCGAGTCGGTCACCCGGATCGCCGGATGGGACACACACGGCCTGCCGGTGGAAATCGAGGTCGAGAAACAGCTCCAGCTGAAGGGCAAGCAGGATATCGAGGCCTACGGCGTGGAGCGCTTCAATGCCCTCTGCCGTGAGAGTGTCTTCCGCTACCAGTCCGAGTGGGAGGAGTTGTCCGACCGGATCGCGTACTGGCTCGACTATGGGCACCCGTACATCACGTATGCGAATTCCTACGTCGAGACGGTCTGGTGGCTGCTGCACCGCCTGTTCGAGCGGGACCTCCTCACGCGGGGCCACCGGGTACTCCCGTACTGTCCGCGCTGCGGCACGGTACTGTCCAGTCACGAGCTTGCCCAGGGCTACGAGGATATCTCGACGACCTCGGTGTACGTGACCTTCCCGCTCGAGGACGATCCCTCCCGGCAGCTCCTGGTGTGGACCACGACGCCGTGGACCCTGCTCTCGAACGTCGCGGTCGCGGTGCATCCGGACATGGAATACGGGGAGTACGAGGTCGACGGGCGGCGGCTCATCCTGGCCACCGCGCGGGCGGCCCTGCCGAGCTCGGCGGCAAAGGGCGCCCCGAGGTTCGCCGAGATCGGGGCCTCGGCCACCTTCCCGGGCCGCGCACTCGTCGGGAAGCGCTACACCCGTCCGCTCGACGTGGTCGACCTGCCCGAGGGAAAGGCGGCGGAGGTAGTCCCCGGCGCGTTCGTGACCGCGGAAGACGGGAGCGGTCTCGTACACCTCGCGCCGGCTTTCGGCGCGGACGATTTCGCCGCGGGGCAGGAGCACGGCCTGGCGCTCGCGCGTCCGGTCGCGGCCGACGGCACTTTCCATGGGACGCGGTGGCCCGCGATCGAGGGCCTCCTGGTGACCGACCGGGACACGAACCGGCTGATCATCGACCGGCTCAAGGCCGACGGCCGGTTCCACCTCGCCCAGGAGCACCGGCACAGCTACCCGCACTGCTGGCGCTGCCGCAGCCCGCTGATTTACTACGCCAGGGACTCGTGGTTCGTGCGGACGTCGGCCATGAAGGACCGGATGCTGGCGCACAACCGGGCCGTGGACTGGCATCCCCCTGAAATGGGGAGTGGCCGCTTCGGGGAGTGGCTCGAGAACAACGTGGACTGGGCCCTCTCGCGTGACCGCTACTGGGGTACGCCCCTGCCGGTCTGGGTGTGCGACCGGGATGCGGAGCATGTCGAGGTCATCGGCAGCTACGCCAGGCTGGCGGAGCGCTGGGGCCGTGCGCTGCCGGACGACTTCGACCCGCACAAGCCGTTCATTGACGGGTACACCTGGGCCTGCGACTGCGGCGGCACCATGCGGCGCACTCCCGAGGTTATCGATACCTGGTTCGACTCGGGGAGCATGCCCTACGGCCAGTGGCACTACCCGTTCGAGCACGAGACGGAATTCGCCCGGCACTTCCCCGCGGACTTCATCTGCGAGGGCGTGGACCAGACCCGGGGGTGGTTCTACTCGCTGCTCGCGATCGCGACCTGCGCCTTCGACCAGCCGGCGTACCGCAACGTGATCGTGAACGGCCTGGTGCTGGATGCCGAGGGCCAGAAGATGTCCAAGTCCCGCGGCAACGTGGTCGACCCGTGGGACGTCCTCGGACGGTTCGGTGCGGACGCGGTCCGGCTGTATCTCCTGGCCTCGAGCCAGGTCTGGCTGCCCAAGCGGTTCGATGCCGCCGGCATCCAGGAATTCGTGGGCGGCTTCCTGAACCGGCTCAGGAATACCTACGAGTTCTTTGCGCGGTACGCGCCGGCCGATGTCCCCGATGTGCCCGGCGGTGCGACGGAGATCAGTGACCGCTGGATCCTGAGCCGGCTCGACGCGACCGTGACGGCGGTCCGGGACGCGTGGGGGTCCTACGACGCCACGGGCGGTGTCCGGGCCATCATGGATTTCGTGGACCAGGATGTGTCGAACTGGTACGTGCGGATCAACCGCGCGCGCTTCTGGGCACCGGATCGCGAGCCCGATGCCGCTGCGGTTGCCACCCTGCGCGAGGTACTGGAGACCGTGGCACGGCTGCTGGCGCCGGCCGCGCCGTTCCTGACGGACTGGATGCACCGCGCGCTGACGGGGGAGAGCGTGCACCTCGCGCGTTTCCCCGTCCCACGCGACCGCGGCGACCCCGCCCTCGATGCCGCGATGGACGGCGCCAGGCGGCTCGCTTCGCTGGCGCGCGCAGGCCGGGAGTCGGTGAACCTCCGGGTCCGGCAGCCCCTGGCGCGCCTGCAGGTCGCCGTGCCGGAGCAGGTCCGGGGGCCGGACTTTGACGCGCTGCTGGATCTCGTCTGCCGGGAAGTGAACGTGAAGGCGGTGGAAGTCGTCCATTCCGACGCCGACCTGGTCCGCCTGCGGGCGCGACCGAACTTCCGCTCCCTGGGGAAGCGGTACGGCAAGCGCACGCCGGCCGTCGCGGAGGTGGCGTCGGCGCTGGGGTCGGCGGAGCTCCGTCGTCTCGAGGGCGGCGAGGCGGTCGCGGTGGAGCACGCGGACGGCGCCCTCGAGTTCCTCCCGGAGGACGTGACCGTGGAGCGGGAGGTCACGAGCGACTGGGTCGTCCAGAGTGACGGGCCGTTCGTGGCAGCGCTGGACCCCGCGCTCAGCAACGAGCTCCGGCAGGAGGGCATGGCGCGCGAGCTGGTGCACCACGTCCAGCGGCTGCGCAAGGACGCCGGCCTCGAGTACACCACGCGGATCGCGCTCGCCATCGAGGGGCCGGAGCCGGTGGTGGAGGCGGCGCGGGCCCACGGGGCGTTCATTCAGCAGGAAACGCTGGCGCGGCGGCTGACCTTCGGGGCAGGGAGCCCGGGCGAGGCCGAGCAGGATGTCAACATCGAGGGCCATACGGTGAAGGTCGGAATTCAACGGATCGACGACGGCAGGCCGTAGGCCGGCGTCACCCACAGACGGAAGCGCTAATGACCAAGAAACAGCTCGCCCACCTCGAGCAGCGACTGCTCGAGGAACGTGCCCGGGTCATGAAGGAACTGGGCCACTACGACGAGTCCTTCAATGCCACCCTCCAGTCCTCCGACGGGGACCTGTCGTCTTATTCGTTCCACATGGCCGACCAGGGCACCGACGCGATGGAGCGGGAGAAACAGTTCCTCTTCGCGTCGCAGGAAGGGCGGTATCTCTGGCACGTGAACGAGGCGTTGCGCCGGATGTACCAGGCACCCGAGAAGTTCGGCCTCTGCCATCAGTGCGGCCAGGAGATCAACTTCGAACGGCTGGACGCGCTGCCGCACGCCCGGCTCTGCATTTCCTGCAAGGAGGCGGAAGAGGATGCCAAGCGGCGCTGACCGGCGGCTCTTCTGGGCCGTGGCCCTGGCGGTGGTGCTGGCCGACCTGGCCAGCAAGCTCCTCGCCGAGGCCACCCTGCTCCGGTCGGCCAGCCTGCGTGTCCTGGGCGACTTCTTCCAGCTGCGCCTGGTCTACAACCCGGGGGCAGCCTTCGGGCTGCACCTGGGTGTCTACTCCCGGTGGATTTTCTTCGCCATTGCGGTGGTGGCCGTCGTGGTGCTGGTGCGGATGTCGCGCTCGGCCGAACCGGGCGACCGGTTCCGGCAGCTCTCCCTGGGGCTCATCTGCGGCGGCGCCATCGGCAACCTGATCGACCGCGTCCGCAGCCCCTTCGGGGTGGTGGACTTCCTCGACTTCGGGATCGGCAACCTCCGCTGGTGGACCTTCAACCTGGCCGACGTCGCCGTCAGTTGCGGCGCCATCGCGCTGGCCATCTCGCTCTGGCGGGAGGACGCCCGCCGTGCCCAGCCGGAATCCGCTTCCGCCGGCTGAGGGCGCGCGCGCCGTCTTCACCGCGGCGCGCGACGCCGGGGAACGCCTCGACCGTTTTCTCGCCGACCAGCTCGGGATCTCACGGACGCAGGCCGCCAGGCTGATCGCCGACCGCCTGGTCCAGGTGAACGAGAGCCCGGCGCGCGCCAGCCGGGTCGTGCTTCGCGGAGACACGATTGCCGTGACGATGCCGGCCGAGCGCGAAGTCCGGCACATTACCCCCGCCCACATCCCGCTCGATGTCGTCTACGAAGATGAGGACCTGCTGGTGATCGACAAGCCGGCGGGCCTCGTGGTCCATCCCGCGCCCGGACACTGGGACGACACCCTGGTCAACGCACTGGCGGCGCGTGGCACGAGCCTTTCCGGAGGCGCGGCCGGGCGGCCCGGGATCGTGCACAGGCTCGATCGGGACACCTCCGGGCTGATGGTGGTCGCCCGGACCGACCTGGCCCACCGCCGCCTCGGCGCCGCCCTTGCCGCCCGCCGGATCATCCGGCAGTACGCCGCGCTCGCCTGGGGCCACCTCGATGCCAGCCCGCTCACGATCGAGGCGCCCGTCGCCCGCCATCCCCGGGACCGGAAGCGCATGGCGGTGCTTGACGGAGGGCGGGCTGCGCGCACCGATGCCCGGGTGCTCGCGCGATTCGGGGTGGTTGACCTCCTCCACCTTACCCTCCATAGCGGACGGACCCACCAGATCCGGGTCCATCTTGCCCATGTGGGGCACCCGGTAGTGGGCGATCCGGTCTATGGGGGTGGCGGCAGCCGCCGGATCAGCGGCCCGGGAAGGCCCGAGGCGGAACGGCTGGAGCGACTGGCACCGCGCCAGGCCTTGCACGCCGCGTCGCTGGCCTTTCGCCATCCCACCCGCGGAACGCCGCTGCAATTTCTTTCCGAATGGCCCCAGGACCTGCGGCCTTTGCTGGCGGCCGCCGCCGCCGGCACAGGGCTGGTTGCTGATCGTCTTTCGTTGCGGTATCTTGGTTTCCTGGAACAACATGGCTGACCATACCCAGGTGTCGCTGCTGCTGTTCCGCATCGGGGACCTGCACTGTGCGGTACCGGTACGGAGCGTGCGGGAAATTGTCCCCGCTGGGGCCGCGGCGCGTATTCCCGGTGCACCGGAAAATGTCGAAGGCCTGGTCAACGTCCGTGGCCGGCTGGTCACGGTCGTGGACGGGCGCCGGGTCCTGGGTCGCCATGCCGGTCCGCCGCCGGACGACCCGTCCATCCTCCTGCTGGAGGTGGCCGGCCGGCCGCTCGGATTGCTGGTGGATGAGGTGGCTGACCTGGTGAAGGTTTCCGCCGACGCCCTCGATGCCAGGGAGGACCTGCCCGGCGTGGACGGACGTCTCGTCGGGGCCGTGGGTCGGCGCGGTGACGAGGTCTTCATCGTCCTCGATACCGAGGTCTTACTGGCTCCCGTGTTCGGGGGCTGATGGCAGTCGTTCCCAGGCAGTGCGGCGGGAGCCGCCCGCTTGGGCCGCAGGATCACCGAGGCACAAGGCACGGAGGCGTTCGCGTGGCTCAGACCGTCCTCGTTTGCGATGATGCGATCTTCATGCGCACCATGATCAGCGACATTCTCTCCCAGGCCGGCTTCGATGTCGTGGGCGAAGCGGAGACGGGGCGGCAGGCGGTCGAGAAGTACGGCCAGCTGAAGCCCGACCTCGTCACGATGGACATCGTCATGCCGGACATGGGCGGGATCGAGGCGGTGCGCGAGATCTGCAAGGCGGATCCCGATGCCAAGGTGCTCATGTGCAGTGCGATGGGACAGCAGGCGCTCGTGGTCGAGGCGATCCAGGCCGGCGCCAAGGATTTCGTCGTCAAGCCCTTCCAGCCATCCCGGGTGCTCGAGGCGGTGCAGCGCGTCCTCGGGTGATACCATGGACGTCTCCCGCTACGCCTCGCTGTTCCTCGCGGAAAGTCGCGAACATCTCCTGACGTGCAACCGGCTCCTGCTGGAGCTGGAGCGCGACCCGGCTTCGGTGGAGCCGGTCGGCGGGATCTTCCGTGCCATGCACACGATCAAGGGCATGGCGGCGACGATGGGCTACGGGCCCGTCACCGACCTCGCCCATCGCGCGGAGAACCTCCTCGCGTTGCTGCGCGAGCGGATTACCCCTGCCTCTCCAGAGGTCCTCGAGCTGCTGTTCCGATCGGTGGACGCGCTGGAACAGGGGATCGACATCGCCGTCAGGGGCGAGGATGCCGGGGCGCATCTCGGGTCGCTGCTTTCCGATCTCGATGCTGCCGCCGCCCGCATGGGCACGGCCGAGTTCCCGATTGCCATGCCCGGCGCGGCTTCCGCGTCAAGGGCGGAGCCCGCCGCGGGACGCCTGGTCCGGGTCCGTGTCCGTCGCGACGCGATCATGCGCGGCGGCCGCGCGACGATCGCGCTCCGGAAGGCGGAGGGCCTCGGGCGGCTGGACGGGGTGCGCCCGGCGGTCGCGGCATTCGAGCGTGACGATTTCGATGGCGCCTTCTCGTTCCGCTTCGACGGCAGCGCGGACGACGCCGCGCTGGAGGCGGCCATCCGCTCCGCCGGTGACATCGACGAGGTCGCCATCGGTGAGGCGCCTGTCCATGCCGAGGTCGCGCCCGGCGAGACCGGCAGCGGCGCCCGCCGGCATATCCGGGTGGACCTCGGGCGGCTCGACACGCTCATGAACGTGATGGGTGAGCTGGTGGTGGCGCGCGGCCGCCTGACCGACGTCGTGACCGGCTCGGCGTCGCCGGAGCTCGAGGCGGTGAGCGCCAGGATCACGCGGCTGGTGAACACGCTCCAGAGCGAAGTGATCGCCGTGCGACTGACTCCGGTGTGGCAGGTGTTCGACCGCTACCCCAGGATTATCCGCGATCTCGCGCGCCAGCTCGGCAAGCGGGTGGAGTTCCAGATCGAGGGCGGGGATATCGAGCTCGACCGCGCGATCCTGGACGAGATCGGCGACCCGCTGCTGCACCTGCTGCGGAACGCGGTGGACCACGGCATCGAGCCCGCCCGCGAGCGGGAGCGGCTGGGCAAGCCCGCCGCCGGCCGGATCGTGCTGTCGGCCGCGCGGGACCGTCAGGGCGTCGCGATCCGGGTGATCGATGATGGCCGGGGGATCGATCGGGAGGGGGTCCTCACGCGTGCCCGGAAGGAGGGGCTGGTCGAGCCTGACGCGCGCACCCTCCCGGATGACCAGCTGCTGCGGATCCTCTCGCGCGCCGGGTTCAGCACGGCCGAGCAGGTGACGGACGTCTCCGGCCGCGGCGTGGGGGTGGACGCCGTCCTGTCCCGCGTGCGGCAGCTGGGCGGGCGGGTCAGCCTCCGGACAGATCCCGGGCGGGGCACGACGGTCACCATGCAGTTGCCGGTCACCCTGGCCGTGCTCAAGGTGCTGCTGGCCGGGGTGGGCGAGGAGCGGTACGCCGTGCCCCTCACCCACGTGGCGGAGACGGTGCAATTCGATCCCGAGCGCGTCACCTCGCTCGGCGGACGCGAGGCGCTGGTGCTCCGGGATGACGTCATCCCCACGCGCCACCTGCGCGACGTGCTCGAGATATCCGCGCCGGCGATGGCGGTAACCGGGCGCCGGCCCACCATCATCCTCGTGGCCGGCGAGCGCCGCGCCGCCCTGGTGGTGGACCAGCTTCTGGGCCAGCACGAGATCGTGGTGGAGGCCTTCGATGCGCCCCGGGGCATGCTCCCGGTGTTCAGCGGTGCCACCATCCTCGGGGATGGTCACCCCGCGCTCATTCTCGACGCTGCAGCTCTCACCTGAGGAGTGGGTATGGACGACATCCGGAACCTGGAGGCGCTGCAGCTCGACGCCCTGCGCGAGGTGGCCAACATCGGCGCGGGGCATGCGGCTACCGCCCTGTCCCAGATGACGGGCCACAAGATCATGATCAGTGTCCCCGAGGTGAACATCACGCGGCTCGAGGAAGTCGCCAATGTGCTGGGCAAGACGGATGATGTCGTCGCGGCCGTGCTCATGCACATGATGGGCGACCTGACGGGACGCACCATGATTCTCTTCCCGGAAGACTCCGCGAAGGTGCTCTGTGACATTCTCCTCCGGCGGCCCATCCCCACCACGACGGACTTCGGCGTCATGGAGCAGTCCGGCCTCAAGGAGGCGGGCAACATTCTCAGCAGCGCCTACCTCAACGCGCTGAGCGACTTCATGGGGATGATGCTCCTGCCCAGCGTCCCGAGCCTCGTAATCGACCTGCTGGGCGCGGTGCTGACGTCCGCCTACCTGAACTTCGGCCACGAGCGCGAGTTCGTCTTTTGCCTCGAGACCGAGTTCCAGTTCGCCAAGGAGGCCGAGGGACTGCGCGGCCACTTCCTGCTCATGCCCGACGTGGCGTCGCTCCGGGCCGTCTTCGACGCCATCCGGCTGTCCTGAATCCCGATGGCCGGCCAGGTGCTGTCGGAGCGCGATCTTGCGGTCCTCCGCTCCTTCGCCGGGCGCATCGACCCTTCCGACGCGGGCGCCCACAACAACCTGGGCGTCCTCTATTTCCAGAAAGGACTGGTCCCGGAGGCGGTCAGCGAGTTCACCCGCGCGCTGGAACTCGACCCCCGCATGCAGGTCGCGCAGGCCAATCTGGAGATCGCCTACCGCAACACCGGCTACTACGACCGTCGCGTCGCCGAGCTCGGCGAGAGGATTCGGGACTCGGGTGAGGACCTCGAGGCACGCTGGGAACTGGGCCGCATCTACGGCGCCCTGGGCCACCACCCCGAGGCCATCCGCGAGTTCACCCTGCTGCTGGGCCATCGTCCCGACGATCCGGCCACCCTCATCCAGCTCGGCCTCGCCGAGAAGGCCAGCGGTGACCTCGAGGCGGCCACGGACCATTTCCAGCATGCCGTCGAGCTCGACCCCGACAGCCCGCTTGCCCTGTTCTACCTCGGCGAGGCGCTGTACCACCGCGGCCTGAACGATCCCGCCCGCACGGCGCTCGAGGCGGCGCTGCGCCTGAACCCCGACAACGCCGACGCGCATTACCTCCTGGCCTTCCTGTACGGCGATCTCGGTGAGCACGAGGCGGCGAAGGCGGCCACGAAGCAGGCCATCGCCCTGAACCCGACCTTCGCCCGCGCGCACACCAACCTTTCACTGCGCGAACCGGAGCACGTCGGGGAATCCCGCCCAGCCGGGCCCACCCGGCCCGGGATCAGCCAGGGCGGCGCCCTCGCCCACTACAACCTTGGTCTCGCGTTCCGGCAGAAGGGATACCACGCCGAGGCGCTCCGCGAATATCGCCTCGCCCTGGAACACGGGGAGGATCGCCGCCTGGCCATGCAGGCAATCGCCGAGGTCCACCTGCTGCGCCGCGACCTCTCGGCCGCCCTGGACCTCTACGAGGAACTGATCCGCGAGTTCGAGGATTCGCCCAAGCTCTGGAACGAGCGGGGAGTCTGCCTCCACCACGCAGGCCGCCGGGACGAAGCAGCCCGCTCGTACCGGCGCGCGATTGATCTCGACGGCGGGTATGCCCTCGCCTGGAACAACCTCGGCGTCCTGCTCGCGCACGGCGTGGACACGGAAGTGGCGGCCGACGCGTTCCAGGAAGCCCTGCGGGGCACGCCGGATCTCGTGACGGCCCGCCTCAACCTCGGGCTCCTCCTGCTGCACCGCCAGCGGCTCCAGCTCGCGCTTGAGGCGTTCCAGCGCGTGCTCGAGGATCACACCGATCACCCGCTCGCGTGGAACGGAATCGGCCTCGTCCTCACTGAACTCAAGCGCTTCGAGGACGCACGCAATGCCTTTGCCCGCGCCGTGGACGGCGCGCCTGACAACGCCTCCGCGCATTACAACCTGAGCTTCACCCTGAGCCAACTCGGCGACTTCGACGGGGCGTTGCGGGAGACCAAGCGCGCCCTCGAGCTGGAGCCGTACTACGTGCCGCAGAAGTTCTCGCTGACAATTGACCTCCAGTACGAGGACCCGACCATCTCCATCGTGCCGGAGATCTCCGGCGACGTAAGTGCCGCGGAGGTGGGCGAGGCCTTCAGCTTCGACCCCCGGCTGCTCGACCAGATCTTCCGCGACCTCGCGCCGCGGGCGGGAGAGCCGGGTCCCGCGCCCGAGGGGGACCCGCTTGCCCTGGCGCGCGACTGCCTGCACAAGGGGATGCTCGACCGGGCGGCGGCGGAGGTGGACCGCGCCATCGCGCGCGGCGCGCCCGAGGCGCCCGCCCGGCTGCTCCTGGCCGACGTGTACGCCCGGCGCGGCCTGCACGGCGAGGCGCTCGAACGCTACCGCGAGGCGCGCGAGGTACTGGGCGACGATCCTCACGCGCTGCTTGGCGAGGTGCGTTCCCTCGTGGCGTTGGACCGCTCCCGGGAGGCGGCGCCCCTGGCCGAGGCCCTGATCGCCTCGGATCCGGGCAACGTCGACGGCCTGCTGGCGGCAGCCACGGTCCGGCACCGCACCGGTGATCCCGTTGCGGCCCTCGATCTGATCCGGGCCGGGCGGGCCCGCGCGCCCGGTCGTGCCGACCTGCTGCAGCTCCAGGCCCGGATCTGCGCCCAGCTTGGCGAGGTGGACGCGGCGGTCGAGGCCTGCCAGGGCGCGTTGCAGCTCGATACCGGCCGGGCCCAGCTCTGGCGCGAGCTCGGGGAACTGGAGGAACGGCGGGAGAACTGGATCGCCGCGCGCATGGCCTACGAGCACGCGCTCGACCTCCTGCCGACGTATGCCGAGGCGATTCACGCGCTCGCCGACCTCCTCCGGCGTAACAGCGAACATGCCGAGGCCATCCGCCTGCTCGTGGGCGCGCTCGAGGGTGACCCGTCCGACCTCGAGTCGCTCGCCCTGCTCGGCCGCACCCTGCTCGACGCGGGGCGGACCGAGCGTGGCATCGAGGCCTTCCTGCGCCTGCTTCGCCTCGTGCCGGACCGGGCTGACGGCCTCTACTACGCGGGCGTCGGCCTGACACGACTGCGCCGGTTCCCCGAGGCGGTGCGCGCATGGGAGCGGCTGGTCCGGCTGCATCCGCAATCATCCTTCGCGCTGGCCGCGCGGGCCGAGAGCCGCAGTGCGCGCGACCTCCAGTACATCCTCACACGCCAGACGGCCTGACCCATGGCGATCGAGGGCCCCCTCCGCGAGCTGGGCATTCACGATGTCTTCCAGCTCCTCGACCTGAGCCGGAAGACCGGTGTGCTCCGCGTGCGCTCGGCGCTGCGACAGAACGCGGGCACGGTGTATTTCGAGAGCGGCGCGGTGATCGGGGCTGAGATCCGGACCAACCCACACCCGCTGGGCGGTCTCCTGCTGAAAGCCGGCAAGGTGTCCGAGGAGGAACTGTCGCGCGTGCGCGCCCTGCAGGAGGCCGGCGACACGCGCCGGCTCGGCGATCTCCTGGTCGAGGCCGGGTCGATCAGCCGCCGCGAGGTGGACCGGATTATCCGACGGCAGACCGAGGAGGTCGTGTTCGAGCTCCTCGGATGGTCGGAGGGATATTTCTCCTTCGAGGAGGGCGATCCCACCCGCATGTCGATGGAAGCGGCCGTCCGCATCCCGACTGAGGCCCTCGTGATGGAAGCCGCCCGGCGGATCGACGAGTGGTCACGCATCGAGACCCGCATTCCGCATCTGGGCATCGTCGCCCGGCTGGCGCCCGTGGGAACCGACGCGGGGCCGCTGGACCTCATGCCGTTCGAGTGGGAGGTGCTCGCCTCCATTGACGGCAGCCGTAACGTCCATGACCTGTCCATCACGCTCAACCGCTCCGAGTTCGAGGTCGCGAAGACGCTCTTCGGCCTGGCCACGGCGGGCATTATCCTCCTTGAGGACACGGCGGTGCCTCCGGCCGCTGAGATCGGGAGAGAGGGCGGGCTGGCCATGGCCATCGCACGCGCGGAGGACGACCTTGCCGCCGGGCGGGTCGAGGCTGCGCTGGTCGCGGCCGGGGACGCCGCCGTCGTGCATCCGGAACAGCCCCTCGCGCATCTGGTGCTGGCCCGGGTCCTCCTCGCGGCGGGACGCTCGGCGGATGCCCTGGGTGCATCCGAGCGCGCGCTGCAGCTCGACCCGGGGCTGGCGGCGGCACACCGCCACGCGGGAACCGCCGCGGCACAACTGGGACGGTTCCATTTGGCGCGGGAGCACTGGGAGCAATGGCTTGGTGCCCGCGGACCTGAGGAAATGGGACACGACGAATCGGTTCGGGCCGCCCGTGACGCGGCCGGGACTCTGGAGCATGTCTTGCGAGGCTTGAGTGGCTGACGACATTCGCGCGCTGACGGCGGAACTGGCCGCCGACCCGACCAGCCTGGTTTTCCTGGAGCTGGGCGAGGCACTGCGCCGTGACGGCCGGCTGGAGGCCGCGGCGAAGGTTGCCCTGCAGGGGCTGGGTCGCTATGCCGAGCTCCCGGCGGCGCACGATCTCTACGCCCGGATCCTCGCCGACCAGGGCGACTTCGAGCGGGCCTTCGACGAGTGGGACATCACCCTCCGCCTCGACCCTGCGCATCCGGGCGCCCACAAGGGCATCGGCTTCCTCTACTTCACGGCGCAGGACTTCCCCCGCGCACTCGAGCATCTGGAGTATGCCCGGACCGCCCTGCCGGACGATGCCTCGCTGGAGCCCGCCGTGCGCCGGGTGCGCGCGGCGATGGCTCGCCCTCCGGTCACCACCCCCGTCAACGGCCCATCGGATGAGCTTCAGGCGCCGGAGCCCGGTCCGGCGTTTGCCACTCTGCCAGGGGGGGCGAGCGGACTCCTGCTCGTGGATGCGGCCGGCCGGCGGCTTGACGGCCGGCTGCGCACTCCGGAGCGGGTGGACGTAAGTGACGAGGTCTCCGCGGAGCTGGCTGGGGTGTCGCGGGAGGCATCCCGCGCGGCGCGCCTGCTCGAGCTCGGTGAATGGGAGAGCCTGGCTGTGGAGACGGAGCGGGCCAATTTCGTCCTGGTCTCCCCCACGAAAGACACGCTCCTCCTTGTGGCACGCGAGGCCTCGCAACCGATGGGTCGGGTAGCCCTGACGGCGGTGCGGGCGGCGCGGGCGGCCCGCGAATGGCTGGAGTCGGGCCCATGATCGCCGAACACGAGGCAGCCCTCGAGCTGCTGGTGTGCCTCAGCGGGATCCAGGGCGCCATGCTGGTGAGCCGGCGCGACGGGATCGTGATCGCCGAGTCGGTCATGGAGGATGTCCGCGGTCCGGCCCTGGCCGCACTGGCGGCCAGCCTGCTGGCCCGGCTCGAGGCCGCCGCCCGTGTGGCGGCGGCCGGAGCACCGGCCTTCCTGCACCTGCAGGCCGCCGGAGGAGCCGTGTTCGTCATGCCGGCGGGAGAGGAAATCGTGATTGTCGCCATCGGTGAGCGGGATGCCAACGCGGGGCGCGTGAGGCTTGAGATGGCGCGCGCCGCGGAGCGGGTGGCCTGATGCGCACGGTCGAACCCTGGGTGGCCGGCCCGCTCAACGCGTTCCTGCGGGAGTCTTCCGCGCGTGTCGCCCTCCTTATGACGACGACGGGCCAGGTGATCGCGCAGCATGGGTTTACCCGCGCGATTGACGTGATGTCAACGGCGGCGCTGGGCGCGGGCATCGTGGCGTCCGCCCAGGAACTCGCGCGGATCATGGACTGGCCACCGTTCGAGCGCGTCGCGCACCAGGGGCACACCCATGGCCATTTCCTCTCGCGCTTCGAGATGCCGGGGGGTGGGTGGATCGCGCTCGTCGTCTATGGCAACGAGACGTCGCTGGGACTCGTCCAGATCTTTTTCGACGACCTGGTCACCCAGCTCGAGGCCGCCGCGCCGCCGGAGACGGCCAGCCGGACCGCCCTGGCGCCCGACTTTGAACGTGACCTCAACGCGAGCCTCCGCTCGCTGTTTGGACGCTAGCCGATGTCGCTGGTCAACTTTACCGCACGTGAAATCACCTGCAAGATCGTGTACTACGGCCCGGGCCGCTCCGGGAAGACCACGAACCTGCAGTACATTTACGGTCGCGTGCCGGATGCGCGGCGAGGCCGCATGGTGTCGCTCGCCACCCAGGCGGACCGGACGCTTTTCTTTGATTTCCTGCCGCTCGACCTCGGGACCATCTCCGGGTTTTCCACGCGATTCCAGCTCTACACCGTGCCGGGACAGGTGTACTACAATGCCACCCGCCAGCTCGTCCTTCAGGGCGCGGATGGCGTCGTCTTCGTCGCCGACAGTCAGGCCCGTCGGTTCGACGAGAATCTGGAGAGCCTCCAGAACCTGCAGGCCAACCTGCTGCAGCAGGGCATCGAGCTCCGTCATTTTCCCCTCGTCCTGCAGTACAACAAGCAGGACCTGCCGCGCGACCTGGTCCTGGACCGCGCCGCGATGGATGACGCCCTCAACTTCCGCAACGTGCGGAGCTACCCGGCCGACGCGCTCCGCGGCGGAGGCGTCTTCGAGACACTTCGCGGCATTTCCGAAGGCGTGCTCCAGCGGCTTGCCGCCGGGGGGAACCTCGGATGACACTCGAGCTGAATCACCGATTCCGGTTCGAGACCTTCGTGGTCGGGGCGGCCAACCGGCTTGCGGCCACCGCCGCGCGTGCGGTGAGCGAGAGTCCCGGCGTGGTGTATAACCCCCTCTTCATCTATGGCGGTCCCGGGCTCGGCAAGACGCACCTGCTGATGGCGATCGCGCAGGCCGCCCGGACGATCGCGCCCGGTCTCGGGATCGCCTACCAGACCCTCGATGACTTCGTCGAGGCGTTCCACGCCGCGGTCGGGGCCGGGCAGGGCGATGCCTACCGCCGCCGCTACGCGGAACTCGACCTGCTCCTGCTCGACGACGTGCAGTTCCTGGCCCGGCGTCGCGAGATGCAGGCCGAGCTGCTCCGGCTGGTCAATGCCATGCAGACCGCCGGCCACCAGATTGTGCTGACGAGCGACCGCCCCCCATCGGAAATCGAGTCGCTGGACGAGCGGCTCATCAGCCGCTTCGCCGGGGGACTGGTGATTGATATTGCCGCGCCGGACTACGAAACCCGGGTCGCCATCCTGCGCCGGCACGCCGAGAGCCGCGGGCTCACGTTCGACCCCGGTGTCATCGAGGCCGCCGCCACGCTCGACGTCGCCAGCATCCGGGAACTGCTCGGCGCGCTCAACCGGCTCATCGCCTGGCAGATGGCCAACCAGGAACCGCTCGGCGAAGCCCGCGCCCGCGAGATCCTGCGTACCGATCGTGCCGGGGTGGAGCCTCCCGCGGACGCCGACGCATTGCCGCCGGAGGGCGGGGAAGACGGGCCGGCCTTCACGCCGTCCTCGGACGATGAGTTCGGCTCCTTCCTGAGCGAGATCTCGACCACGGTCGCGCGACAGCTTGAGCAGTGGCGCGTGCGTCTCGGGGAAGCGATCGCCCGCTGGGAGGGCGAGGGCTATCGCGTGGCGCGGCTCCGCGACCTGTTCGAGGACCCGGGCGAGCGGGACGTCGAGCAGGAAGTCGAGCGGTTCGAAACCGACATCGAGCGGCTGCGATTGCTGGCCGCCGAGGCGGAGGCCATTGACCCGTCCGTGGCCGGAGACCCGGCCTTCCGCGACCCGGACCGCGTGGCCGAGGTCGAGAAACTGGTCGCCGCGGCGCGGGAAGGAGCTACCCCGCTGCCGGCGCCCTCCCCCCACTGGCAGCTGGAGGATTTTGCCGAGGGCGAGACGAACCGGGTGGCCGTGCGGGCCGCACTGGCCGTGGCTGACTCCCCCGGCCAGCGCTACAACCCGCTGGTACTGGTCGGCCCCCCCGGCACCGGGAAGACTCACCTGCTGCACGCGGTGGGCAACCTGCTGGCGGCCCAGGCCGATGCGGTCGTTGCGTGCCTCAATGCGCGGGAGTTCGTGGAAGAACTCATCGCGGCCATCGACCAGGACCGGGTGGACTGGTGGCGGCAACGCTACCGCCGAGCCACGGCCTTCCTCCTGGACGATATTGACCTGCTCGCCGGCACCGACCGTACCCAGGAGGAACTCTTCTGGTTGTTCAACCATCTGCAGGAGCAGGGGCGGCAGATGATGTTCACCTCGCACCGGCCTCCCGGCGAACTCGAGGGTCTCGCCCCGCGCCTCGCCAGCCGGCTCGAAGGTGGCCTCGTGGCGGAGCTGCCCGTGCCCGGCCCGGAAGTCCGGCGGGCCATTGTGCGGAACATGCTCGATGGTGAAGCCGCTGACCCGGAGCTGGTCCAGTACCTCGCGGGCCACGCAGTGGACAGTGTGCGTGCGCTCCAGGAGATCGTCCAGCGCCTGGCCCGTAAGGCGGAGTCCCAGTCCGCCACCCTCTCGGCGGGGTTCGCCCGCGACGTGCTCGAGGGCGCGGCGCCGCGTCCCCCACGGCGCAATGGTTCGCGGACGAGCGGGGTCATCGGGCGCGGTGTCGTGCGGAATCGGGAGAAGATGATCTGGGACTGGCCAACGCCCGCGGACCGCCTGCTCGAGGGACTGTCCTGATGGCGATCCGCGGCAGTCTCAAGGAAGCGAGCCTCCCGGACGTCCTCCAGTTGCTCGCGCTCGGACGGAAGACCGGCTGTCTTGCCGTTGCCGACCGCCACAACTTCGGATACATCTACTTCGAGCGTGGCCGGATCACCTACGCGTCCATCGTAAACCGCCGGGACCGCCTGGGCGATATCCTCGTCAAGAACGGGCAGATCAGCCAGTCGCAACTGGAGCAGGCGATGGCCCGCCAGGCGACCGACCGCGGCAGGAAACTCGGGGAGATCCTGGTTGATGACGGCGCGATCTCACGGGCCGACCTGGAGTCGTATATCCGGCTCCAGATCGAGGAGGCGGTCTACTATCTGTTCACCTGGAACAGCGGCACGTTCAACTTTGAGGCGGGCATCACGCCCGACGAGCAGGACTTCCTCGTCCAGATCAATCCCGAGTCGCTCCTCCTCGAAGGTGCCAGGCGGGTGGACGAGTGGAGCATTATCGAGAAGAAAATCCCCAGCTTCGACATCATCTTCACCCTGGACAGCGACCACGTCGATCGTTCCGACGTGAGCCTGTCGCCGCACCAGCAGCGGCTGCTGCCCCTGCTGGACGGCACCCGTGACATCCGCCAGCTCATCGAGGACGCCGGCCTGGTGGAGTTCGAGGTCGGGCAGGCCCTTTACGGCCTCCTCACCGCGGGCTTCCTGCACCGGACCGGCACCACCGCCACGGCGGCACCGCGGGCGCGGGATGTCCGGGTGGAGGAGCACCGGAACCTGGGAGTCGCCTTCTACAAGACAGGCATGCTCGAGGAAGCGAAGCGCGAGTACCGTCGGGTGGAGGAACTGCGTCCAGCTGATCCTGACGCGCCCCGGCAGCTCGGCCAGATTGCGCTGCGGGAGTCCCGCTGGGGCGACGCCGTGCACGCCCTCGCCCGCGCCCGGGACCTGGGCGGCGACCGGGCCGACGTGTGCCACAATCTCGGTGTCGCCCTCGAGCACCTCGGACAGGATGAAGACGCTGAGGGGGCGTATGCCAGGGCCGTGGACCTGGGCGCAGGCCCCGCCGCGCTGACCGGCTGGGCCATCCTGGCGCTCCGGAGGGACGATGCCGCGAAGGCCCGGGACCGGCTCACCGATGCGCGCGAGGCCTGGGGGGACGCGACACCATCGCCGTTGTGGTTCTGGGCAGCCATGATGTCCGCCGCCCTGCAGGATGACGTGGACGAGGCGGTGGAAGTCGGCCGCGAGGGGATCGCGGCATGGCCCTCGAACCCGGTCCTCCGGAACAATCTCGCCGTCCTGCTGGAGCTGCGGGGCGATGTGGGCGAGGCCGAGTCGCTCGTCCGTGAGGCGCTGGAGGAGGCCCCAACCCTTCCGCAGATCACCAAGAACCTCGGCGACCTGCTGTACCGCGCGGGACGGTATGACGAAGCCCGCGACGCGTACCAGCGGGCGGCGCGCCTCGCGCCCGAGCTGGGAGACGACCTCTACTTCAAGCTCGGCAATATCGCGTACCGGCAGCGTGACCCCGACACGGCGCGACATTGCTGGGAGCGGGCGACGGCGATCAATCCCGGGCACGAGCTGGCCCGCACCAACCTCGAGACGCTGGGGGCGGGGCAGTGAGCACGCCGGTGGATCCCGGATTCGAGGCGCTCACGCGAGTCATCGCGGACCACGGGGTGCTCTGCCCGGCGTCCTACAAGCCGCGCTGCCTTCAGCGGCGGATCGCGGTCCGGATGCGGGCACACGGTGTGGAAAGCTACGAGGACTACCTCAAGGTCCTGGAGCGCGACCCGGCGGAGTACGGGAAGCTGGCCGACGTGCTCACGATCAACGTGACCACCTTCTTCCGGAACCCGGAATTGTGGGCCCGGCTCCGCGACGACCTGCTCGCCGGCCTGCTCGAGCGGGTTCCGATCCGCCTCTGGAGCGCCGGGTGCGCCTCAGGCGAGGAGCCGTACTCCCTGATCATGGCGGTGGCCGAGGTCGCGGAACGCAACGGTCGGCCCGGGGCACTCGGGGGCGTCACGGTGGATGCAACTGACATCGACCGCGCCTCGCTGGAACGCGCGGCGGCGGCCCTGTATCCCACGATCCTCTTCAAGGATACTCCTCCGGCCCTCGTCGAGCGCTACACCGAACCGGATGGCGGGCAGCTCCGGATCAGCGAGCGGCTGCGGCGGCGGGTGCGCGTCGCCCGGCTCGACCTGCATCGTGACCCGCCGGTTGCGGCGCCCTACGACATGATCATCTGCCGCAACGTGCTCATCTACTTCGACCGCGCGGGGCAGGACCGCATCTTTGAGGGGTTCGCCCGTGCCCTCGCCCCGGGTGGGCTCCTCGTCCTGGGAAAGGTGGAAACCATACTCGGCCCCATCCGTGAACGTTTTGAGATAGTGGATGTCCGTGAACGCATTTACCGGCTCGCCGGATGAGCGACATCATGGTACGGGTGGCCGACATGAACACCGGGGGCGCGGGGGATACGCTGGTCACCCTGGGCCTCGGCAGCTGCGTGGCGATCGCGCTCTACGACCCCGCGGGCAAGGTGGGCGGCCTGGCGCACATCATGCTGCCGTCCCGCACGCTGGCCCGGAGCGATAACCCGGCCAAGGTCCCGGAGACCGCCGTGCCGGCGCTGGTCGTGGCCATGCAGGCCCGGGGCGCCGATGCGGGTCGCATTACTGCCCGGCTGATTGGCGGGGCGGGCCTTTTCGCCCTGCTGAGCGCGCCGGGGTCCATCCAGATGGGAGAACGCAACGTGGTCTCGGTCCGCCGCGTGCTGAACCAGCACGCGATCCCCATCACCGGTGAGCTCGTCGGTGGCAACGCGGGCCGGTCTCTCTGGTTCAGTGTCGACACCGGAGAGATCCGCGTGCGCACGGTGGCACAGGGCGAGTATGTCATCTGATGAGCGGCCGAAGGTGCTGATCGTGGATGACAGTGCGCTCATCCGGCAGATGCTCACGGAGATCATCAATGACTCCGGCCGGTATGCCGTCGTGGCCACCGCGCGGAACGGAATCGACGGCCTCCAGAAGGTGCACCAGTACCACCCCGACCTCATCACGATGGATCTGGAGATGCCCCAGCTGGACGGGGCGGGCGCGATCGGGTACATCATGTCGGAGATCCCCACCCCTATCGTCGTCTTCAGCTCCCACGCCGGGTCGGGCAGCGCGGGCGCGATCCGCGCGCTGGAACTCGGCGCGGTGGAGATCGTGGCCAAGGAGAACCGCCCGAGCCGGGAGGGCATCCGGGCGCTGGCACCGCGGCTGCTGGAGGCGCTCGACGCCGCTCGCGCGGCCGACATCGGCCGGCTTCCGGTCCTCGCCCGACCCTCACAGGCGCCTCCCCGGCCCTCGCGTTCCATCGGGGCCGCGACCCGCGCCGTCGCCATCGCCGCCTCCACCGGGGGGCCGCGCGCGCTGGCCGACGTCGTGCCGCACCTGCCCACCGGCACCGGGGCTGCGGTGCTCATCGTGCAGCACATGCCACCCGATTTCACCCGCGGCCTGGCCGCGCGCCTCGCCGCGCAGAGCGCGCTCGCCGTCGTGGAGGCGTCGGAGGGCACGGTGGTGCAGGCGGATACCGCCTATGTCGCCCCGGGCGGTTATCATATGCGCGTGGGTGATGGCCCCGCCGGCCCCGTCATTACACTCGACCAGTCACCGTCCATCTGGGGCGTCCGCCCCGCCGCCGATCCGCTCTTCGAGAGCATCAGCCGGATTTATGGCCCCCGTGCGATCGGTGTGGTCCTGACCGGACTCGGGCGGGACGGCGCGGCGGGCCTGCGCGCTATTCACGACGCGGGGGGTTACGGCGTGGCGCAGGATCGCTCGACTTCTACGGTTTACGGAATGCCCAATGCCGCGGTCCAGGCCGGCGGCGCGAACGTCGTCCTGCCCCTCGGCCGCATCGCCGAGCATGTCTCGGGGCTGCTCTACCGGGCCGTCGCATGACGCCTCGCGTCGCCTCCTTCCTGCTCGTGGTGGCGGGCGGACGCCGCATCGGGCTCCCGGTGGAGTCGGTCGAAGCCGTAGTGGACGTGCCGGAGCACTTCCCGGTGCCGGCGACCGCGACGGCGCTGCTCGGGGTCGTCCCGGCGCGCAACCGGCTGGTCCCGCTCTTCAGCCTGTCCCGGCTGCTCGGACCGGCCGGGGACGACGATGCAGACGGGGCGATGGGAGGAATGGGGGTGATCATGCGGGTGCATGAGCGGGTGCTCTGCCTCAAGGTGGACGACGCCGTCGCGATCATTCACGAAGAACTGCGTCCGGTGGAACAGGGCGCCCCGCTGCCGTGGGCGGCAGGACTGGCCGGCCAGGCAGGAGCCTACGTGCCGGTGCTCGATCTCGAACTGCTCGCGGCCAGGTTGCAGCCGGTGGAGGCCAGTGGTGCCGACTGACGACGAAATCCAGATTGTGGTATTCCGGGTCGGTGACCAGGAATTCGCACTCGATATTTTCCAGCTCGAGCGGATTCTCCGCTATGAGCGTCCGTCCCGCGTCCCGCATGCGCCGGATTTCCTGGAGGGTGTCGTCGGCTACGGCGATGGCGTTGCGCCAGTGGTGGACCTGCGCAAGCGCCTGGAGGTCCCCGCCGGCCTCACCGAGGAGGTCCGCATCATGATCCTGCTGCTGGATGATGACCGGGTCGGGGTCCTGGTGGACCAGGTGATCGAGGTTCTCCGGATCGACAGCACCACCATTACCCCGCCGCCGCCCATCGTGCGGGGGCTCGCCGCCGAGTTCCTCTCGGGCATCGTCCGTCGCGGCGAGCGCACCATCCTGATGCTGAACGCCGGACGGCTGCTCAGTTCTAAGGAACGGCTCGCCCTGGCCGGGGTGGCCACCGCGGCCGCCGACGCGCGCGGGAGCCGGAAGCGCTCATGAGCGCCCCACTCGAGCCGTTCCGTTCCCGGTACGCCGAACTCGACAGGCGACTGGGGGCCGAGCCCGACCCGGCCGCGCTCGAATCCATCAAGCGCGACATCATCGGTTTCTTCAAGGAAGTGGAGACGGCGCTCCAGGAACTGGGCGAACTGCGGGAGGAGATCCGCACCCTGGTGGACCGCTACAAGCAGCAGACGCGCCGGGGCGACCGGCCTTCGGGCCCCCAGTTCGCCGCCGCCCGCCCGATACTGCACGCCGATCACCTGGGAGCATCGACGTTTGTCGAAAAGGGCTGGAGCCTCATCTCGCTCGGGGATCACGTCGGGGCCATCGACGCGCTGCGCAAGGCGCTGGACCTGGCGCCCGAGGACACCCAGGCGCAGAGCCTGCTCGGCTGGGCCCAGATGCTGCACGAGGAATATGACGAGTCTCTGTCAACTTTCTCCCGCGTGCTCATGCGCGAGCCGGAGAATTCGCTGGCCCGGATCAACGTCGGGTACATCTGTCTGAAGAAGGGCATCTTTGGTGAGGCCATCGAGCACCTGTCCAAGGCGATCCGGCTCAACAACGATCCGAAAGCCATGCTCTACGCGCATTTCTACCTCGGCCTGGTCTATCTCGAGCGGGACATGTATGAGGATGCGGAGGCATTCTTCCGTAAGACACTGGAGATAGGGCCGAACCTGGTGGAAGCGTGGTACGAGCTGGGACGCGCGCGCTGGTTCTCCGGCGCGAGGAACGAGGCGCGGCGGGCGTGGGAGGACGGCGCCAAGGCCAACCGCTTCAACCCGTGGGGCAAACGGTGTCGGGAAATGCTCGAGCTCGTCGCCGGTGGTGGCGAGCCGCCGCGTTCCGGCTCGGCCTGACCGCGGCTCTCCTCGCGGTCACGGTCCCGGTCCGGGCGCAGCAGCCCGACTCGGGCTACCGGTCCGTGCGCGTGGGAAACGTGGTGGTGGTAGCCCCGGAGGCGCAGGCCTCCCTTGCGGTCGGCCTGGCCGAAATCGCCGACCGCCCTGCTGACTGGCCCGGACTCGGCCGGCGCGACCCGGGCCCCCTTCGACTCGTCGTGGTGCGGGACGAGACGGCGATGCGCCGTTTCACGCAGGGCAGGGCGCCATCGTGGGGCGCGGCGCTCGCCTTTCCCTCAAGCCGGACGATCCTTCTCCGTGCCGATCTCGGCGAACTCCCGAGGACGCTGCGCCACGAACTGGCCCACCTCGCGCTGCACGACGCGGTGCACGTCCGGCTGCCGCTCTGGTTTGACGAGGGCTATGCGGGCATGGCGAGCGGGGAGTGGGACCGGCTGGATGCGGCTCGCCTGTCATGGACGGTTCTTCGCGGGCGGCTCCCGGACTTCCGCACGCTCGATGCCGGGCTGCGTGGCCGCTCCAGCGAGGCGGAGGACGCCTATGCGCTGGCCATGTCGGCCGTGCTGGAGATCCAGCGCCGGATTCCCGGTGGACAACTCGAGCCGTTCATGACGCGCCTGGTAAACGACGAGGACTTCGACCAGGCGCTCCGTGCGTCCACCGGGCTCACGACCGGTCAGTTCGAAAGCGAATGGCATCGCGGGCTCCGGCGCCGGTACAACTTCTTCATCTGGCTGGCGGCGGGTGGGATGTGGGGGGTCATTGCCGTCGCGCTCGGGTTCCTCGCCTGGAACCGCCGGCGCATGGACCGGCCGAGGCGCGCCGCCCTGGACCGTGGCTGGCCCGCGCCGCCACCTGACGATCCCGAGGGTGTGACTGAACCCACCGCGCTTCCGGGCGCGGGAGGCCATAGTGATGGAGGCCCCTCCGCACCCGGGCCCTGAGGCGTTCGTGGCGGGGGGTGCTGACGTGTCCCGGGTGGCCTCGTCAGGGGACACTTCCGGCAGCATGAGGAGACGTGCAGGGGCGGTGCTTGACCCGGAAGCGGCGGGGGAGTTAATCTCCCCGGTCTATGCCCGCATCTTCTGACAGCGCACCGGGTTCGGGTTCCCTACTCGGCATGCGCAATCTGGTGGTTCTCGCCGCGGCGGTTGCGTCCGTCGCCCTGGGGTACGTCCTGCTCGCCGGGGGCGGCACGACGGTTGCGGCTGCCTTACTGGTACTCGGGTATTGTGTCCTCTTTCCGCTGGGCATTGCGATCTAGCGGCACATTCGGCAGCGGTGCTCGGGGCGAATAGCTCAGCTGGTTCAGAGCGCCTGCCTTACACGCAGGAAGTCGGGGGTTCGAATCCCTCTTCGCCCATGTCAGACGGGTCCGGCGGCAGGCGCCGGCCGGACGGTTCACGCTCCTGGAGGTAATGGAATGCGTTACTCGCGTGCGATGGTCCTCGCGGCGGTGGGGCTGCTCCTCGCCAGTCCCATGATGGCACAGATTCCGAGGGGGGCGGTCACGACGCGGGTGAATAACGCCCCGCGGCTCATGGTGGCCAACCCGTATGCCTTCGCGTCGGGCGATTCACTGGCCGCGGTGCAGGTCGGTTCTGCAATGCGGCAGCGGATCGACAAGATCGGGGGGCGCAACTTCCAGGTGATCAAGCGCGAGCAGATGAACGACGCCCTCGCCACGTTCGGGTATCCGCCCGACGCCATCCTGAGCCCGGTCGTGCAGCGGAGATTTGCCGGCACGATCTCGGCCCGGACCTATGTCTCCTCCACGCTGGCACGCACCAGCGGCGCCACGCGTCTCACCACCCGACTGGCCGGGCTCAACGATGATGCCGGACGGACAGTGGTGGTGAGTGGCGCGACTGCCAACCCCCAGTCCCTGGGGGAACAGGCCGCCAACGCGCTGAACCCGGCGCTGGACGCCATGTCCGACGCCAAGGAATGCATCGACAACTCCGCCACGAAGCCGGACAAGGCCTCGGACGCGGCGAAGAAGGCGCTCAAGACCGACCCGGAAAACGGGCTGGCCTGGTACTGCCTGACTCAGATGGCGATCAAGAACAACGCGTCAGGCGATTCCGTGATCGCGCTGCTGCAGAAGACCGTCGAGGGTGACGAGCTCAGCCTGAAGGCCTGGACCCTGCTCGCCGCGCGGTTCGACGCGAAGGGCGATACGGCCAAGGTTGTCGAGGCGTACCAGAAGATGATCCAGGTGGCCCCGACGAACGAGGAACTGCGTAAGCAGGCGTTCCAGTACTTCATCCAGACCGGGCGCACGGACGCGGCGCGCGCGGCCGTGGAGGAGGCGATCGAAGCCGACCCGTACAATCCGGACAACTACGACCTGCTCAGCAATGTCTGCATCTTCGAGAGCAACTACGGCTGCGCGGTCGACGCCCTGGAACAGGCGTACCAGATCGACTCGACCAAGGTCGACAGCACCTTCTACATGAAGATCACCGTGACGGCTGCCCAGCAGCCGGACACGCTGCGGCTGCTCAAGTGGGCGCGGGCCGGTGCCGCGAAGTTCCCGCAGAACGTCGACCTCAACAGCCAGCTCCTGACGGCGTACTCGCTGACGGGCGAGCTGGACAGCGTGCTCGTGGTCACCCAGCGCGTGCTGCAGATGGACACGACGACGGTCGCACCGGCGCTGGCCGCGGCGCAGAACCTGGCGACCGCCAAGCGGGTCAAGGAGGCGCTGCCGCTGTTCGAGATCGTCGGCCAGCGGGGCACGCCGCAGGACAAGGAGAACGCGGCCATCATCCTGGTGAACGGCGCGCTGCCGCTCCTCCAGGAGCCGCAGGACCTCGAGGGGGCGGCCATGCTGGCGCGGGAGGCCCTGAAGCTCGCCGATCCCGCGGGGCGGGTCTACCCGAATGCCAACTACGTCCTCGGGCTCGCGACGGTCATCCAGGTCTCGAAGATGGATCCCGAGACGGAGAAGGCGAAGTCGTGCGATATGGCACGGCAGGAACAGTCGCTGGTGAACGAGTCACTCGACGCGCTCACGAAGGGCCGGGCTGTCAAGCCGGACCTCGTGGACCAGTACCTGGGTTACCTGCGGAGCCTGGTGAAGCGGACCGACTCCATGGTCAAGGCGTACTGCAAGTAGGGGACTTCCAGGGGGGCAGTGGGGTATCTATATTCCGGCGCTCTTCAGGGGCTGTAGCTCAGTTTGGTTAGAGTGCCGCACTGTCACTGCGGAGGTCGCGGGTTCGAGCCCCGTCAGCCCCGTTCCTTTGAGGATGTCCACCCCGCCGGTTCGCCGGCGGGGTGTTTCCTTTGGCCCCCCTGAGTCCACAGGCCGATGACCGATCCGTCGCCGTATCACGCTCCCGTCCTGCTGGACGCGGTCCTTGCCGCGGCCGAGGGAGGAACGCGCGCGGTCGACGCCACCATTGGCGACGGCGGGCACGCCGCCGCCCTGCTGGAGGCGGGATTCACGGTGCTCGGCATTGATCGCGATCCTGCCGCGATTGCCCGCGCCCGCGAGCGGCTGACCGGCCGGGAGATCACGTTGCTGGAGGCCGCGTATGCCGACGACGAAGCGCTGGCCGCGGTCCGGGGGTTTGCGCCCGACTTCATCCTCATGGATCTCGGCGTTTCCAGCCCGCAGATTGATGAGGAGGGGCGCGGTTTCACGTTCCGGCCTGGCGCGCCACTCGACATGCGGATGGGCAGGTCGGGGCGCACCGCGGCCGACGTCCTGAACGAAGAGCCTGAATCCGGGCTCCAGCGGATGTTCGCCGACTATGGCGACGAGCGTCGCGCGCGGCCGCTGGCGCGGGAGATCGTCCGCCGGCGGGCCCGCGCGCCCTTCCTGGACAGCGACGACCTCGTGAACGCGATCCGGGCGGTGCTGGGCCGCAGCAGCGGGCCGGGGGACTTCGCCCGCCTCTTTCAGGCGGTGCGCATCGTGGTGAACGACGAGCTGGAGGGGCTCGAACACGCGCTGCCGGCCTTCCGCGACGCGCTCGAGCCCGTTGGGACGCTGGCGGTCATCAGTTACCATTCAGGCGAGGACCGGCTGGTGAAACACGCCTTCCGGGAGTGGGCGCGCGCCTGCGTCTGCCCGCCACGCCAGCCGGTCTGCACGTGCCGTGGTCATGCGCTCGGACGCGTGGAGCCGCGGCGCCCCGTCGTTCCCTCGGAGGACGAAGTGTCCCGCAACCCCCGCGCCCGCAGCGCTCACCTGCGGATCTTCCGCGTCACGCCGTGATCCAGTTGCGTGGCCGTCACTGGCTGCTCGCCTGGCTGGGGCTCTTCCTCGCCGTGGCCACCGCGGTGAACCTGAGGCAGACGCTCGCACTGAGGCTCGCCGCGGATCTGCGCCGGCTCGAGGTCGAGACGCGCAACCTGGAGGCGCAGCGGATTGACCTCGAGGCCCGCATCAAGCGGGCGACGGGACGGCGGGTTCTCATGGCGAAGGCCGCGCGTGATTTCGGCCTGGTTCTCCCCGAGGGTGACGCCTACCGGCGGATCGAGATCGCCCCGCAGGACGGCGACTAACCATGGCCCGCCCGACCGCGCGCATCGCCTTCGTGCAGTTCGGCTTTTTCCTCGCCTTCGCGGCCGTTGTCGGCCGGGCCGTGCAGGTGCAGGTGTTCGAGCAGGATACCTGGGCGAGGGAAGCAGCGCGGACGCGCACGGAGCACCAGGTTGTCCCGGCGCGGCGCGGCGCGATCCTGGACCGCAACGGCGTCCCGCTCGCGACCACCAATGAGGTCTACCACATCGGCATCGCCCCCAATGAGCTGCGGGACGAGACGACGGTACGACGGCTGCTGACGCGCGATCTCAGGATACCCGCCGCACGCGTGCGCCAGGACTTCGGGAAGGGGCGCCCGTGGATCTACTACCATGGCCCGTTCACCGCCGACCAGATCGCGGACCTGCGGGGGCAGAACGGGGTGCACCCCGACCCGGTGTACTCCCGCACGTACCAGAATCTGGATCTCGCCGCCCCTATCATCGGCCGCGTCACCTCGGACAGCGGCGTGGGACGCTCGGGGCTGGAACTCTCCCTGGATTCCATACTCACGGGACGCCCCGGCGAACGCGTGGTGCTGAAGGACTCCCGGGGCAGGGAATATCCGTCCCCATCACGCGAGATACGCGACCCCGTGCCGGGGGCGGATGTCTACCTCACCCTGGACAGCGAGCTGCAGGAGATCGCCGAGGCGAGCCTCGCGTCAGCGCTCGAGGAATACGACGCGGCCGCGGGTGATATCGTCATGGTCGACCCGGCCACGGGGGAAATTCTGGCCATGGCCAGCCGGCGCCGGGACGGAACCGCCCGTCCCTCCGCGCTCACCGACACCTACGAGCCCGGAAGCACGGCCAAACTCTTCACGGCTGCCGCCCTGCTGGCGCACGACCGGATCGACAGCTCGACCGTGGTCTACGGCGAGCACGGCCGCTGGCTCATGCCGCTCAATCGCGACAGCACCCGCACCCGCCGCATCGAGGACAGCCATGTCGTGGAGGGATACCTCACGCTGGCCGAGGCGGTGGAGGTCTCGAGCAACATCGCGATGGGCAAGTTCTCGCACATGCTCAGCTACGAGGAACAGTACGACCAGCTCCGCGACTTCGGGTTCGGCAGCCCCACGGGCGTGGAGTATCCCTCCGAATCACGCGGGTTCCTGCGTTCCCCGGACCGGTGGGACGCCTATACCCAGGCGAGCCTCGCGATGGGGTATGAGTTCTCCGTGACGCCGGTCCAGCTCGCCGCGGCCTACGGCGCCATCGCGAACGATGGCCTCCTCCTCAATCCGGCGCTGGTCCGGGAGATCCGTGCGCCGGAGGGCGCCATTCTCTACCGGCACCAACCCGAGCCCGTGCGTCGCGCGGTGTCGCCGGAGGTGGCGGCACGCCTCCGCTCCTACCTCGCGTCCGCCGCGGGCACCGGCGGGACCGGCGCCCGGGCCCAGCTGGCAAACTTCCAGATCCTGGGAAAGACCGGCACCGCGAAGAAGCTCGTCAACGGGCGGTACACTGCTGATTACACCGCCTCGTTCGCCTCCATCTTTCCCGCCGAGGATCCCCAGCTGGTCACGGTGGTGAAGCTCGACAGCCCCGCAGGCCGTTATTACGCCAGCGAGACGGCGGCGCCGGTGACGCACGACCTCCTCAAGCAGGTCATGGCATCCTCGCACGTCGCGCTGGACCGGTCGCGTATCGGAACCCGGCCGGCCACCGCCGTGACACCACGGACCCAGGCGGCGCGTCCCGAGCCCGCGCCGGTCGAGGCGGTTTCCTGGCCGCTCGCACCCGACCGCGCGGAATCGCCTCGGCGGTTCGCGGTGCCGGATGTGGACGGGAAGACGGTCAGGCAGGCCGCATTGCTCCTCCACCGGCGCGGGTTCCGGGTCGCCCTCCACGGGCTCGGCATGGTGCGGCGGATGTCACCCGGCGCAGGGGACTCCCTCCGGACCGGCGGCACGGTGACCCTGTGGGCAGCGGAGGCGCAGTGAGCCGCACCCTCTCCGAACTGGTGCGGCACCTTGCGGCCGCCGGCGAGGTGCTCCACGCGCCGGCAAATGATCCGGCGGTCTCGGGCCTCACGCTGGACAGTCGCGCCGTGGTCCCCGGCGATGTCTACTTCGCGATCCGGGGCAGCCAGAGTGACGGCCACGCCTTCCTGCCCGACGCGGTCCGCCGTGGTGCGGTGGCGGTTGTGTTGGAGGCTGATGCCGATCTGCCGGTACCTCGCGTCGTGGTACGGGACGGACGCCGCGCGGCCCGGATCGCGGCCCGGGAGTGGTACGGGAACCCGTCGGCGGAGATGACCCTGGTCGGCGTCACCGGCACGAACGGCAAGACGACCACCACCGCCCTGACCCGGCACCTGCTCAACGGTGACGGCACGGCGGGGGGCATCGGTACCCTGGGCGCGTACGATGGAGCGGGCGAGGCGATCCCCTCCGAGGCCGGTTCCCTCACCACCCCCGGTCCGATCGAGCTGCAGGCCACGCTGGCCGCCCTCCGAGACCGCGGCTGCGATCACGTGGTGATGGAGGCCAGTTCCCACAGCCTCGATCAGGGCCGTCTCGACACGCTCCGGTTTGCCGCGGCGGTGTTCACCAACGTGACGCGCGATCACCTCGATTATCACGGCACGATGGAGAACTACCTTGCCGCGAAGCTCCGGCTCTCCGGCCTCCTGATCCCCGGTGGGGTGGAAATCGTGAACGCGGACGACCCGGCCTGGGTGGCGCTGCCCCCGCGGCAGGAGCGCGTGACCTTCGGCCTGGGTCCGGATGCGGACGTTCGCGCAACCGACCTGTACCTGCACCGGGCGGGAAGCGCGTTCCGGTTGAGCTCGCCGTGGGGAGACGCCGAGGTGCGCCTCCCGCTCCTGGGGGATTACAACGTCGCGAACGCGCTGGCGGCCGCCGCCGCCGCCCTCGCCCTGGGGCGGCCGCTGCCGGAAGTGGCGGGGCGGTTGTCGGACGCGCCGCAGGTGCCGGGACGGATGGAGGTGCTCGTCGAGGAACCGTGCGTGGTGCTCCGGGACTATGCGCACACTCCCGACGCGCTGGAGCGCGCCCTGGCGGCCCTGCGGCCGGTCACGAAGGGGCGCCTGATGGTGGTCTTCGGCTGCGGTGGTGACCGCGACCGGGGCAAGCGTCCGGAGATGGGCCGCATCGCCGCGGAGGGCGCTGACCTGGCGGTGGTGACCAGCGACAACCCCCGCACCGAGAAACCCGACGCGATCATCGACGACATCGAAGCCGGGATGCCCGGCCGCCGGCACGAGCGGCGGACCGACCGCCGCGAGGCGATCCGCCTGGCCCTGTCGCTGGCCCGCCCCGAGGATACCGTGCTGCTCGCAGGCAAGGGACATGAGACGTACCAGGTGGTCGGACGGGAGAAGCTGCCCTTCGACGAGCGTGCCATCGTGCTGGAGGCGCTGGACTCATGACAGCCTGGACCGCCGCGCGCGTGCGCGAAGCCACCGACGGGATCTGGACGGGGTCGCCACCCCTGGAATTTGCGGGCGTCTCGACCGATACCCGTACCCTGGCGCCGGGGGAGTTGTTCGTGGCCCTCGCCGGTCCGCGCCATGACGCGCACGACCACCTCGACCGGGCGCGAGACGCCGGCGCTGGTGCGGCGGTGGTCCGGCGCGGCACGGTGCCCCCCTCCGGCCTTCCGGTGCTGGAAGTCGAGGACACCCTCGTCGCGCTCGGGGCCCTCGGCCGGGTGCGTCGCCGTGCGGTCCCCGGTCCCGTCGTGGCCATCACCGGCAGCAACGGGAAGACGAGCACGAAGGAGATGGTGGCGGCCGTGCTTCGTACCCGCTACCGGACGCACGCCACCCGGGCCAACCTGAATAACCTGGTCGGCATTCCGCTGACCCTCCTCGACGCCCCGGAGGATACCGAGGCGCTGGTGATCGAGGCGGGGGCGAGCGAGACGGGCGAGCTGGAGCGCGCCCGCCATATCATCGAGCCGCGCATCACGGTCATCACGAACGTGGCCGAGGCGCACCTTGAGGGTTTCGGTTCGGTGGAGGGCGTCATGCGGGAGAAACTGTCGCTGGCGCACGGCGTGCCGCTGGCGATCGTCGGCACCGCGCCGCCGTCGCTGGCGGAAAGCGCCCGGGCGCTGGCCGGGCGGGTGGTCACCGCCGGTTTCGCGGACGCGGATGTGACCCCGGAGGAGACCGGCGTGGACGAGGCGGGGCAGGGGTGGTTCCGGATCGACGGCGTGCGGGTCACGCTTCCCATCCCGGGGCCGCACCTGGTGGCGAACGCCATGCTGGCCTGGGTCCTGGTCCGGGAGCTCGGGCTCGATCGCCAGCCGGCCGCGGCGGCGCTCTCGGGCCTCACGCTTCCCGGCGGCCGGGGCGAACTCCTGACGTCGGGTGGGCTTACGATCCTGCACGATGCGTACAATGCCAACCCGCTGTCCTTCCGGGCGGCGATAGCCACGGCACGGGCGCTCCGGCAGGGCCGCCGCCTGGTGTTCGTGGCCGGCACCATGCGCGAACTCGGGGAGGCCTCCTCCGAGCTCCATGCCGCCATCGCCGGCGAACTGGTGGACCTTGCCCCTGACGTGCTGGCGGGAGTCGGGGAGTTCGCGAGCGCGCTGGAACCCTTCCGGGGACGGCTCGGCGAGGGGCTCCTGACCGCCCCGGACGTCGAATCCCTGGGTCCGGAACTGGCCCGCCGGCTGACGGGCCACGAAGTGATCATCCTGAAGGCGTCGCGAGGCGTCGCCCTGGAGCGTATCTTACCCTGGTTGACCGACCGCCCCGCCCCCTCGCACTGAGGCGCGATGTTCTACCACCTGCTCGCCCCGCTCGGCAAGACCTACATCATTTTCAATCTCTTCAATTACCTGAGCTTCCGGGCGGCGGGGGCGATGGCGACCGCGCTCCTCATGGCGTTCGTGTTCGGGCCGGGTATCATCCGGGTGCTCCGGGCACGGAAGGTCGGACAGATTATCCGGGCGGAAGGGCCTGCATCACACCAGGGCAAGCGTGGCACCCCGACCATGGGCGGGCTCATCATCCTGCTCTCGACGGTCGTCCCCACGCTGCTCTGGGCCCAGATCACCAACCGGCTCGTGATCGTGGCGCTCTTCGCCACGCTCTGGATGGGCGGCATCGGCTTCCTTGACGATTACCTCAAGGTGGTGCAGGGCAAGTCCCGCGGGCTGGTGGCGAAGTGGAAGCTGCTGGGGCAGGTCACGTTCGGCGTGGTGCTGGGATTCGTGTTGCTCCGCTGGCCGATGGTGGACCCGTCCTCCATCCCCGCGACGGGCACCACGTTGCCGTTCTTCAAGTACCTGGTGGTGGTCTTCGCGCCGTGGCTCTACCTGCTCTTCGTCACCACCGTCATCACGGGCAGCACCAACGCGGTCAATCTGACTGATGGCCTCGACGGCCTCGCCACCGGGCTCGCGGCCATTGCCGCGGCTGCCTTTGCCTTCTTCGCCTACCTGCTGGGCAGGGTGGACGCGACCGAGTACCTGAACCTGTTCTTCCTGCCCGGTGCGGGCGAGCTTGCGGTCTTCTGCGCGGCACTCATGGGGGGCTGCCTCGGGTTCCTCTGGTTCAACGCCCACCCGGCGCAGGTCTTCATGGGCGACACCGGGAGCCTGGCCATCGGCGGGGCCATCGGCACCGTGGCCATCCTCCTCAAGTCGGAGTTCCTCCTCCTGCTGATCGGCGGGGTGTTTGCGGCAGAGGCTTTCTCGGTGATCCTGCAGACCGGGGTCTACCGCTGGTTCAAGCGGACGCGCGGCAGGGAGTATGCCGATGCGCACCGTGTCTTCCGCATGGCCCCGATCCATCACCATTTCGAGAAACTTGGCTGGACCGAGACCACGGTCGTGACCCGCTTCTACATCGTGGGAGTCCTCTGCGCCCTGATCGCATTCTCGACGCTCAAGCTGCGCTGATGTTCGATGCCTGGCGCGACCGGGAGGTCGCCGTGCTCGGGCTGGGCCGGAGCGGGAGCGCCGCCGTGCGGCTCCTGCGGCACCACGGCGTGCCGGTCTATGCCTCGGACCGTTCGGGCGGCGAGGCACTCGAGCCCGTCGCGGCGGACCTGCGGCGGCTCGGCGCTGACGTGGACGTGGGCACACATAACCTCGCGCGGATCGAGCACGCGGTGCGGGTGATCGTCTCGCCGGGAATTCCGCCGGAAGCGCCGCCACTCGTCGCGGCGCGCGAAGCCGGCGTGCCCGTGTCGAGCGAGATCGACCTGGCGGCGGAGGCCCGGCCCGAGCAGCGGACCATCGTCGTCACCGGCACCAACGGCAAAACCACCACCACGGCCCTGGCTGCCCACCTGCTGGAGGCGGGCGGGCTCCGGGCCACTGCCGCGGGCAACATCGGGCTGCCCCTCTCGGCCGTCGTCCTCGAGGAGCAACCCTACGACTGGGTGGCCGTCGAGATCTCGTCCTTCCAGCTGCATGACACGACGCAGTTCGTGCCGACGGTTGGCGTGCTGACCAACCTCTCGCCTGACCACCTGGACCGGTACGCCTCGCTCGCGGAGTACTACGCCGATAAGGCGCTGCTGTTCCGCAACGCGCGCCCGGAGTCGACCTGGGTCCTGAATGCCGACGATGCCGAGGTGATGGGGCTGGCCTGGGACGTGGCGGGAACCCGGCGGACCTTCTCGGTCCGGGAACGCGCGGACGCGTGGTACGACCGGGACAAACAGGAACTGGTGCTCCACGGTGAGCCGCTCCTGCCGCGCGGCCACCTCCAGCTGCTGGGCGACCACAACGTCGCCAATGCCCTGGCGGCCTCCCTCGCCGTGGCCACCGCCGGCGTGGCCCCCGCCGCGATCGCCCGCGGGCTCGGCACGTTCCGGGCCCTGTCCCACAGGCTGGAGCCGGTCCGGGAGGTGTCGGGCGTGCTGTGGATCAATGACTCGAAGGCCACGAACGTCGCGTCCACCCGGGTGGCCCTGGAGGCGATGGACCGCCCGTTCGTCGTGCTGCTCGGCGGCCGTCACAAGGGGGAGCCCTATACCGCGCTCCTGGATGGGCTCACCCGCTGTCGCGCCGTGGTCGCGTTCGGCGAGGCCCGGGCCATGGTCGAGCATGACCTGGCCGGGAGCATCCCGGTGTCCGGGGCGGGGGCCTTCGATGAGGTGATGGCGGAGGCGCGGCGGCTCGCCCGCCCGGGAGATGCCGTGCTGCTCTCACCCGCGTGCTCCAGCTTCGACATGTTCCGCAACTACGAAGAGCGGGGCACCACCTTCCGCCGCCTCGTGGAGGCGATGTGAGCGCACCGGCCATTCGCCACCCGGGCGACCTGCGCTGGGAGACGAGGCTGCTCGCGGTGGTCACGACCACGCTGGTCGTCCTGGGGATCACCAGCAGCTACGCGGCTTCCAGCCTCCTGGCCAACAGCGGCCGGTTCGGCGGCAATCTCGCCTTCAAGCAGTTCATTGCGGCCATCGTGGGCGGTGTCGTACTGCTCATCGCGGCGCGTGTCGACTATCACGTCTGGCGCCGGCTGGCGTGGCCGCTGTTGCTGGGCACGCTCGGGCTGCTGCTGCTCCCCCTCCTCCCGTTCACCCATGACATCGCACCGGTCATCAACGGCGCTCGGCGCTGGATCCGTTTCGGGCCGGTCACGCTGCAGCCTTCCGAGGTTGCGCGGGTCACCCTGGTGGTGTGGTGTGCCATGCTGGCGGCGAAGAAAGGCGCGCAGGTGCGGGACTTCAAGAAAGGCGTCGTCCCCTTCCTGCTCATCATCGGGATGGTGGCCGGGCTCATCCTGCTGGAGCCCAACCTGTCCATGGCGGCGCTCGTGGGCGTGCTCGGGCTCATCGTGGTGTTCACCGCTGGCGCCCGCATCGGGCACCTCATCCTGCTCGCCATCGCCATGACCCCGATCCTGGCCAACCAGCTCCAGGTTGACTACCGGCTGCAGCGGATTCTGGCCTTCCGGAGCGGAGGTGGGCCCGAGAGTACCCAGCTGCACCAGTCACTGGTGGGGTTCGGGGCCGGCGGGATCTTCGGCGTGGGGTTCGGCGAAGGACAGCAGAAGCTCGGCTTCCTCCCCTACGCGTACGTAGACTTCCTCTTCAGCGTCATCGGCGAGGAATGGGGCCTGCTGGGCGTGCTGGTGGTGATCATGCTGTTCGCCATGTTCTGCTGGATGGGTTTCCGGATCGCGCGTACGGCACCGGACCCGTTCGGGCAGTTCCTCGCGGTGGGACTCACCACCGCCGTCGGCGTCGCCGCTATCCTGCACATGTCCGTCACCCTGGGCCTCATGCCCAGCACCGGCGTGCTCCTCCCGTTCATGTCGGCCGGCGGCAGCGGGCTGGTCGTCTCGCTCGGGGCGACGGGCATCCTGATCAACATCGGCCGACAACGGGGACGGCCCGCCCGGGCGGAACGTTCCCCCGAACGGGAAAACGACTGAGTGCCCACGGTCCTGATTGCCGGCGGCGGTACCGGGGGCCACCTGATGCCGGCCCTGGCCATAGCCACGCGGCTCCGCGAGAGGTGGCCCGAAGTGGAGCCGGTGCTCATTGGCGCGGAACGCGGGGTGGAGCGGGACATCCTCCCGACGCGTGACTTCCGGCACTACCTCCTGCCCGCTGAGCCCATTTATCGCCGTCAGTGGTGGCGCAACCTCCGGTGGCCCATTCTCGCGTGGCGCCTCCTCGCTCAGGTGCGGCGCATTCTGCAGGATGAATCGCCGGTGGCGGTCCTGGGCACGGGGGGATATGCAGCCGGTCCCGTCCTGTGGGAGGCGAGCCGGCGGGGCATTCCCTGCGCCCTGCAGGAGCAGAACGCCGTTCCGGGGGTCGCCACCCGGTGGCTTGCCCGCCGGGTGCGACACATCTACCTCGGCGTGCCGGAGATCCGTGCGGGACTCCCCGCGGTTCCGCATGCCAGCCTCTTCGATACCGGCAACCCCGTCGTGCCGGCAGATCCGTCACGCCGCGGCGCCGCTCGCGAGCGATTCGGCCTGGCGCCTGGTCTTCCCGTCGTCCTGGTCACGGGCGGGAGCCAGGGCGCCCTGGCGCTCAATCGTGCCGTCGCACAGGCGCTGGAGACGGGTAGTTTCCCGTCCTGCCAGCTCATCTGGGCGACCGGACGGGGCACCCACGATGAATTCCGACACTGGCATGCACCACCGGGCCGGACCGTCGTGGACTTCCTCGATCCGATCGCCGACGCCTACGCGGTGGCGGATCTTGCCATCACCCGGGCCGGGGCGAGCACGCTCGCGGAGCTTTGCGTCTGGGGCCTGCCATCCATTCTCATCCCGCTGCCCACCGCAGCAGCCGACCACCAGATGCGCAACGCCGAGGCGATGGCCGAGGCCGGTGCCTCGATCATGCTGAAGCAGGGGGACCTCAGCGGCGAGCGCCTGGGGCGGGAAGTCTCCGCCATCCTGCAGGACCCGGCCCTCCGGCAGGCCATGTCCGAAGCCGCGCGAAGCCGGGGTCGACCTCACGCAGTGGATGAAATTGTGTCTAGATTCTCGACACTCTGGCAACAGGGTCGCTCTTTCGCAACTTATGGCGAGAGTGTAAATTAGCCCTCCAAGGATGGACCTTTTCAATCCCTCGGATACCCGACCCGTACACTTCATGGGAATCGGTGGGGCGGGGATGAGCGCCCTGGCGCTCATCGCGCACCGCCGGGGTGTGGCTGTGAGTGGCTGCGATGCTGATCTGTCGGGCGCCGGCGACCTCCTGGGCGAGGGTGTGCCCGTGGAGCGCGGCCACTCGGCGGGCCACGTCCAGGGGGTGAGGGCCCTGGTGGTGACGGCGGCTATCGCCCCGGATCATCCCGAGATTGCTGCCGCCCGGGCGGCGGGCATCCCGGTTGTCCCGCGGAAGGAAGCCCTGGCGGGATTGATCGGCGGTCGGGAGTCGGTCGCGCTCGCGGGAACGCACGGCAAGACGTCCACCACCGTCATGACGACCCTCGCCCTGGCCGCTGCGGGGCGCGACCCGACGGGACTGGCCGGGGGCAGGGTCGAGCAATGGGGCGGCAACGCGCGCCCGGGCGATGACCAGCTCTTCGTGGTCGAGGCCGACGAGTACGACAAGGCCTTCCTCGCGCTCCAGCCGACGGTGGCCGTGGTCAGCAATGTCGAAGCCGACCACCTCGAGTGCTATGGTTCGGTGGATGCCCTCGAGGCGTCGTTCGCCGAATTTGCCTCCCGCGCGCGGCACGCTTTTCTCGGGGCAGATGATGCGGGGGCGCGGAGGGTTGGCGCGCGGGTGTCCGGCGCCCACTGGTTCGGGTTCGAGGGCGCGGATGTCCGGATCGGCCCGGTCGCCCGGTCAGCGGCGGAGTCGCGGACAACGGTCAGCTTTCCCGATGGGCGTTCCGTGGACCTCAGGCTGGCCGTCCCGGGGCTCCACAACGTGCGGAACGCCGCCGGGGCCCTCTGCGCCGTCTGGGCCCTCGATGGAAATCTTGAGGGTGCGGCAGCCGCCCTGGCGGAATACCGGGGGCTCGGGCGGCGATTCGAGCGCCTGGGCGAGGTGGCTGGGGTGGCGGTGGTGGACGATTACGCGCATCACCACAGCGAACTCGCGGCGACGCTTTCCGCCACGCGACAGGCATTTCCCGGGCGCCGTCTGGTTGCGGTCTTCCAGCCGCACCTGTTCAGCCGGACGCAGGCCTACGCCGACCTCATGGGGCAGGCTCTCGCGAAGGCGGACCTGGTCGTGGTGGCAGACATCTATCCTGCGCGGGAGCAGCCGATTCCCGGTGTCACGGGGCGCCTGGTGGCTGACGCCGCCCGCGCGGCGGGCGCCACGGTCCTGTACGAGCCGGTGCGGGCCGAGCTCACCCGGCGCGTAGCCGGACTGGTCCAGCCCGGCGACGTCGTAGTCACGATGGGCGCTGGAGACATCACGCGGGTCGGGCGGGAGCTGGTGGAATGGCTCAAGGCCGCCTGAGCCGGCTGCGGCGCCCCGGCTGGCTCGTGCTCGGGGGCACGGTGCTCCTGGCGCTCGCCTGGCTCGGTCTGCCGCGGCTCGCGCGGGGTCTCGACTTCTTCCGGCTCCGCCGGATCGAGTTCGTGGGGGTGCGGTATCTCCGGCCCCGCACACTGCTGGCGGAGCTGGATCTCCCGGCGGATGCGAGCGTCTTCGACGACCTCGCCCCGATCCGGGCAGCGGTACAGGCCGTCCCCGGAGTGCAGGAGGTGTCGGTGGGTCGCCGTTTGCCCGGCACCGTGCGGGTGCGGGTGCGGGAGGCGCGCCCGGTGGCGCTGGTCGCGGAGTCGAAGGGCATGTCGCTGATCGACGCGCACGGGGAGGTCCTCCCCTTCGACCCGGCGGCTACCGCTCCTGATCTCCCGGTGCTTGCCCGGCCGGATACGCTGGTGACCGGCCTGCTGGGGAGGTTGCGGGACCTCGATCCGTCGCTTTTCGGCCGAACCTCGGCCGCCTGGCGTTCGGGAGGTGACGTGGTGCTTCAGGTCAACGAGACGCGCGTCTGGTTCCGGCCGGATGCCACAGCGGAGGCGATAGCGGCGGTGACGGCAGTGGCGGAGGATCTCGCGGCCCGGGGGACGACCTGGATCGAGTTGGACGCCCGGTATCGGGGCCAGATCGTGGTCCGCGGGGCCAGGCCTGGGGCGGGGGCATGAGCGCACCCTCCCGGCAACTGGTCGCCGCCCTCGACATCGGCAGCTCCAGCGTGGTGGCCGTCATTGGAGAGGTGAAGGGCGACGGGCGCGTGCCCGGCGCGCGGATCCTCGGGGTGGGCGCGGAACGCACCAGCGGTATCCGCCGCGGCGTTGTCCGCGACATCGAGGAGACCACCCGCGCCATCGCCAAGGCGATGAAAGACGCCCAGCGGATGGCAGGTGTCGAGGTCGGAACGGTGTACTGCGGCGTGGCCGGCGAGCATGTGGCGGGGCGGAGCATGCACGGCATGGTCTCCGTGGCCGGCACCGAGATCCGTACCGGCGACGTGGCCCGGGTCAACGACATGGCCAGCAACGTCTCGTTCGGCCGGGACCACGAGCTGCTCCATGCGATCCCCCAGGACTACCTGATCGACCAGCAGGCGGGGATCAGCGACCCGATCGGCATGACCGGTTCCCGGCTCGAGGCCGAGGTCTACCTCGTGACCGTGCTGTCGAGCGTACTGCTCAACCTCAGAAAGTGCGTGGAGCGGGCCGGCTTTCACGTGGGTGAGTTCGTCCTGGAGCCCCTTGCGGCCTCCCTGGCGGTGCTGACGCTGGACGAGCTGGAACTCGGCTGTGCTCTGGTCGAGCTGGGCGGCGGTTCCACCAACGTCGCGATCTTCCACGCCGGGAAGATCCGCCATACCGCCTCGCTGCTCTGCGCCGGCGGGCATGTGACGGGCGACATCGTCCACGGGCTCCAGGTCACCCAGCAGGATGCCGAGCGGCTCAAGGAGCGTTACGGCGCGGCGTACGAGCCGATCGTGCCCGATGGCGAGACCTTCGAGCTGCCCGGTACGCCGGGGCAGGGCCCCCGGAACGCGGACCGCCGGGTCCTCGCGCACATCATGCACATGCGCCTGCAGGAGGTGCTGGAGTACGCGCGCGAAGAGGTCACCCGGGCCGGATACCACCAGCGGCTGCCCGCGGGGGTTATCCTGGCCGGGGGCGGGGCGGAGACCCCGGGTATCGTGGAGCTGGCGCGGGAGGTCTTCGCGACCCCGGCGCGGGCCGGCTGCCCGGGGCAGGGGCTCACCGGGCTGGTGGACAGCGTGGACCGACCGCGCATGGCGGTGGCCACCGGCCTTATACTGTACGGAGCCCGCCAGCTTGCGCTGTCGGGTGGCACGGGGGCGGCGGGACGGCGGTCGCAGTCGATGGAGAAGGTACTCGGGCCGGTCAAGCGATGGCTGCAGGATTTCTTCTGATACGGGCGCACGGGGTGCATCCATGATCTTCGAACTGGAAGAGTCGACCGCGCAGAACGCGCGCATGAAAGTCGTTGGCGTCGGCGGCGGCGGCGGGAACGCCGTCAACCGGATGATCGACGAACAGCTCCAGGGGGTCGAGTTCATCTCGGTGAACACCGACGCGCAGGCGCTATCGAGTTCGAAATCGGACGTCAAGGTGCAGATCGGCCGCAAGCTGACGCGCGGCCTCGGCGCCGGGGCGCGTCCGGAGATCGGGCGCCAGGCGATCGAGGAGAACCGGGACGAGGTCTCCGCCAGCATCACCGGCGCGGACCTCGTCTTCGTCACGTGCGGCATGGGTGGCGGCACCGGTACCGGCGCCGCCCCGATCATCGCCGAGATGGCGCGTGAGTCCGGCGCGCTGACGGTGGGCATCGTGACCCGCCCGTTCCTCTTCGAGGGGCGCAAGCGGATGCGCCAGGCAGAGATGGGCATCGCTGAGATGGCCAAGAGTGTCGACACGATGATCGTCGTGCCGAACGAACGGCTGCTGGCGGTCGTCGGGAAGGGCATCCCGTTCCAGGATGCGCTCAAGAAGGCCGATGAGGTCCTGCTCCATGCGACGCAGGGCATTGCGGGCCTGATCACCCGGACCGGCATCATCAACGTGGACTTCGCGGACGTGCGCACCATCATGCAGAACGGTGGCGCCGCACTCATGGGCACCGGCATCGGTCGCGGCGAGAACCGCGCCATGGAGGCCGCCCAGCAGGCGATCTCGAGTCCGCTGCTCGACAACGTCTCCATCGCGGGCGCCACCGGCGTGCTGATCAACATCGTGGGTGGCGAGGATCTTACTCTCGGCGAGACCACGCAGATCAGCGAGATCGTACACGATGCCTCGGGTGACGACGCCGAGATCATCTTCGGTGCCGCAACCGACGCCGCAATGCAGGGCGAGGTCCGGGTCACCGTCATCGCGACGGGCTTCGACAAGACCGTGTCCCCGGAAATCCCGCTTCGCGCGGTGGGCGGCAAGACGTCCGGCGTCCTGAACTTCCCCGCCAAGCGCACCGGCCAGCCGGCCGCCCAGCAGCCGGCACGGCCCGAGCAGCGGCCCGCCGAGCCGGGGAAACAGGGCGAGGTGCCGGACATGGAAATTCCCACCTTCATCCGACGGCAGATGGACTGAATGCGACGGCTCGTCCTGGCCGCGTCGGCGGTCATTCTGGTGGCAGCGGCCGCCTTTGCCGCCCGGGGCAGTTGGCCGTGGCAGCGCCCGCACTTCGAGGGGCCGGCGGTGGTGGTGACGCGGGCCTGGGCGGAATCGGTTGATACCCTGCGGCCAGGCGAGACGATTTCCGACCTGTTCGCCCGGAACCGTGTGGCCGGGCTGGACCTTGGCGGCCTCGCCAGTGACCTGGCGATGGACTTCCGCCGGATGCGCCCCGGCCTGGTGTTCCGGTTCCGGCGCGACATGGCGGATTCCGTGCCGTCCGAGGTGCACTTCCGCCTGAATCTGGAGAACCGGGCAGAGCTCGAGCGGGCGGCGGATGGGTGGACGGCGGCCGCCGAGCCGATCGCCTGGAGTACGGACACGGTGCGGGTGGAGGGCGGGATCGACCATTCGCTGTACCTTGCCCTGGATGATCAGGTCGATGATCGCCTGCTGGACAGCGGCGAGCGGACCCGTCTGGCCTGGGACCTGGCGGATACGTACATGTGGCAGGTGGACTTCACCCGGGACATCCGGCCGGGCGACAAGTTCAACGTGGTGCTGGAGCGCGATACCTCCGAACTGGGCGAGGTTCGTTTCGGCAGGATTCTGGCCAGCGAACTGCGGATCTCCGGTCGGGACCTGCCGGCCTTCCGCTACCGGGCCTCCGACGGGACCGAGCAGTTCTACGACGACAAGGGCGAGTCGCTCAAGCGCGCGTTCCTGCGGGCGCCGGTGCAGTTCCGCCGGATCTCGTCGAACTTCAACCCCGGCCGCCGTCACCCGATCCTGAACGTGGTCCGTGCGCACCAGGGGACGGACTACGCCGCCGCCGCGGGTACTCCGGTAATGGCGGCGGGTAACGGTACGGTCGTGCGGGCGGGCTGGGCCGGCGGCTACGGACGCCTGATCGAATTGCGCCACGCGAACGGCATTACCACGCGGTATGGGCACCTGAGCGGGTTCGCCAGCGGCATTCATGCGGGCGCCCGGGTGTCCCAGGGCCAGACCATCGGTTACGTGGGGAGCACCGGTCTCGCCACCGCCCCGCATCTGCACTACGAGTTCCGCGTGAACGGGACCGCCGTCGATTCCCGCCGGATCGACCTCGGCAACGGGCAGCCGGTACCGCACGCGGAGATGGCCGCGTTCGAGCACCAGCGGTCGACGCTGGGCGACCTGCTCTATCCGGCCGTAACCTCCCAACTGGCCCAGGCCGAGCACTCCGCCCAGGGCGCCACCGAGTAGCGCGGAACAGCGCGGTGGAGTTCTTCCCCGCCATCGACATCCGCAACGGACGTGTCGTCCGGCTGAGCCAGGGTGTCCCCTCGACCGCAATCATGTACGAAGCGGATCCCGTCGCGCAGGCGGAGGCGTTTGTGCTGCAGGGTGCCCGCTGGATCCACATCGTGGATCTCGACCGGGCCTTCGGCGACGGGGACAACATCGAGATGGTTCGCCGCCTGACCACGCGGGTCGGGTCGTACGTCCGGATCCAGCTGGGTGGCGGGTTCCGCGACCGCCGCCAGATCGAGAATGCCCTGGAACTGGAGGTCACCCGCATCGTGCTGGGGACGGCCGCGGTCATCACGCCCGGGCTCATCCCGGAGGCCCTGACCCTGGCCGGCCCCGACCGCGTGGCGGTCGGGATCGATGCGCGACTCGGCTACGTCGCGTACCAGGGCTGGCTCGAGACCAGCACGATGCGGGTGGACGAGGTGGCACGAAGGGTCGCCGCCGAAGGCGTGCGCACGATCATCTATACCGATATCCCGCGCGACGGGATCATGACCGGACCGGACGCAACCGGTGCGGCGGCCCTGCACCAGCACGCGCCGAACATCGTGTCCCGTGGTGGGGTGGGCAGTCTCGATCACCTCGATGCGCTGCGCACGGCCGGACTCGGAGGGGCGGTCGTCGGGCGCGCCCTCTACGAGCGCCGCTTCACCGTCGCCGAGGGCATCCGGCGCTGTGACCCATGGCCTGATGAAACGGGGCCGCCGCCGATGACGTAAAGTGGGGTCGAAGGTCGAAGGTCGAAGATCGAGGAGCCTATCTTTCCTGCATGTTCATCCTGATTATCATCGCGGCCGTGGCACTGGCCGCCGCCACGTATCTCGGTCTCGAACGCCTGGGCCGGCGGGGGCTCGTACCCATGGCCTGCCGGGCCGTCGCCTGGTCGGCGCTGGGGATACTCGTGGCCAACATGAGCTGCCCTGTATCCGGGCGTGACGGAGCGCCGCTCGTGCTGCTCGACGGGTCCCTGAGCGCGCGGGCGGACAGCACCCGCTTCAACGCACTGGCCGATTCGGCGAGCCGGCTCGGCGAGGTACGCACGTTCGGCGACGAGCGACCGCCCACCGATTCGCTGGCGGAGCGGGGACGGACGCTGCTTCGCCCGGCGCTGGTGCCCGCGGTGGCCACGGGCCGTCCGGTCGTGGTGTTCACGGATGGTGAGGTGGAGGATGCCGCCGACCTGCCGCCCGACGTGGTGCGGCAGGTGTCCATCCGCGTGATGGCCCGCCCCCGGAATCCGGACGTGGCCATCGGGGCCATTGCCGGGCCCGCGAGGATCACGGCCGGGGATTCGCTCCGGGTCCGCGCGGAGGTCATCGCCGGGGGCGGCAATGTGCCGGACAGCGCCACCATCCGCCTCATGCATGGGAGCCGCGAACTCGACACGCGCCGTGTCGCGCTCGCCGGAGGCAGTGCGGAGGTCAGCCTGGTGGCCACGTCTAGGGGGATGCAGGCAGGTCCCGCTGTCCTGCGGGTGGAGGTGGTTCATGCGGATGACGCGGAACCGCGTGACGATGCCCGCCGCCATGTGGTCGACGTGACGGCGGCCCCCGGTGTGGTCCTGCTGGCCGGCCCAGCGGACTGGGACAGCCGCTTTCTCTACCGGACTCTCGGCGATGTCGCCCAGTTGCCGGTACGCGGTTACGTGCGACTGCAGGGTGACCAGTGGCGCTCGATGGAGAATCTCGCCACCGTGTCCGGCGGGCGAGGTCGCGCGCGCGGCGCGCGGCGCCGATCTGCTCGTCCTGAAGGGCGGAGTCGGGGAGTACGGGTCGCGTTCCGGCGCCCGTGGAGTGCTCAAGTGGGCCAGTGGGGAGAACGGGGCGGCGACCCTCCCCGGTGACTGGTACGCGACGTCCGCTCCCGGGTCCCCGGTGGGGGCCGCCCTCGCCGGCCTTCCGGTCGATTCCTTTCCCCCCCTCCTCCAGGTCACCCCCATCGAGCCGGCCAATGGTGACTGGGTGGGACTGGTCGCACAGGCGGGACGTCGCGGTGCCGCCCGCCCGGTCATCGTGGGCCGGCCGGGAGAGCGCCGCCGGGAAGTTACCGTTGCCGCCGACGGCCTCTGGCGGTGGGCGTTCCGGGGCGGATCCAGCGAACAGGCGTACCGGTCACTCGTAGCGGCCAGCGCCACGTGGCTGCTCGGCGGCCGGGACTCCACCCGCGGACTGGCGCGTCCGGTGCGCGCGGTGGTCGATCGTGCGCAGCCGCTGGTGTTTCAGTGGAACGGTCCTGGTGCACCGGAGCCGCTTGCCGTCACCTTCGTCGACTCCGCCCGCACGGTCCGCGATTCACTCCGCTTCGACGGGGCGGGTCTCGCCAGGGCCTGGCTCCCGGTTGGCACGTGGCAGTACCGCGTCGCCGAGGGCGGGAATGGCGTGGTGGTGGTGGACACCTGGTCCGCCGAATGGCTGCCGCGCCCGGTAACGCTGGAGGAGCGGACAGCCGTGCGGCGGGCGGCCCTCGTGACCTCCCCGGCGCGTGGATGGCTCTGGCTCTTCGCGCTCGCCATCATCGCACTCGCCGGGGAATGGCTGGCCCGCCGGCGCCTCGGTCTGCGCTAGCGGAATCCCGCCTGAGGGGGTGGCTATACTTCGGGCTCACAGAACCCGGCACCCGCATGAGGGGCACGATGGCGACGGACCGTATCGGCACGCAGAAGAAAAGCATCTGGAAGCGTATCAAGCGCCTGGCGCTCACCGACGTGAGCGCGCTGTTGCGGCAGCTCAATGCGTCGGACCTCGAGGCCATCGAGCGGACGCTGATCGAGGCGGACTTCGGCGTGCCAGCCACCGTCGAGCTCACCGAGGCACTGGAAGACGGAGTCCGGGCAGGTCGCCTCAAGACCGAGGCGGACCTGCGGGAGTCACTGCGCACCCGGCTCGCCGAGATGGTCCGCGGTCCCGAGCACCCGGAACGGCTCGCCCGGCCCGCCAGCGGACCGTCTGTGGTCCTGGTCGTCGGCGTGAATGGGGTGGGGAAGACGACCACGGCGGCGAAGCTCGCGGCGCGGGAGAAGCGCGCGGGGCGCTCGGTCCTGCTCGCGGCCGCCGATACGTGGCGCGCGGGTGCCATCGCCCAGCTTCAGACCTGGGCTGAGCGTATCGGGGTGGAGTGTGTCGCGGGCGCACCCGGCGGCGACCCGGCTGCCGTGGCGTTCGACGCGATCGAGGCCGGCCTCTCGCGCGGAGTCGATGTGGTCCTCATCGACACCGCGGGCCGGCTCCACACCCAGGAAGGGCTCATGGAGGAGTTGCGGAAGGTTCATCGTGTCGTGGCCCGGAAGGTCGAGGGAGCGCCGCATGAGACCCTCCTCGTGGTGGATGGGACGGTGGGCCAGAACGCAATCCAGCAGGGCCGCCTGTTCCGCGACGCGGTGATGCCGACCGGCATCGTCGTGACGAAGCTCGACGGCAGTGCGCGGGGTGGCGGCGTGGTGGCGCTCTGTCGCGAGCTCGGCCTCCCGATCCGCTTCGTCGGCCTGGGCGAGGCGGTGGAGGACCTGCAGCCGTTTGACCCCGATGCCTTTGCCGGCAACCTGATCGGCGAGGACTAGGCACCCGTTCCATGGGCCGGCTCCGGCTGGACACCCCGGTCAAGTTCCTGAAGGGCATCGGCGAGCGCCGGGCCGAGGCCTTTGCGCGGCTCGGCGTCACCACGGCACGCGACCTCCTCTGGCACCTCCCTCGACAATACCTCGACGCGTCGGCCGTCACCCCGGTGGCTCGCGCCACCGTGGGAAGCGAGGTTACCTGTATCGGCCGGGTCGTGGCCAAGCGTGTGGTGCCCACCCGTCGTGGGCTCCGGGTTTTCCGGGCGGTGATCCGCGACGAGAGCGGGGTCCTGGAGTGTGTCTGGCCGGGCCAGCCGTTCCTCGACCGGTCCATCGTGGAAGGGCAGTTGCTCCTTGTCACCGGACCGGTCCGGTTCTATCACGGCCGGCAGCTTGCTCCCCGTGAGTTCCTCGTGCTGGCAGACGCGGAGGACAGCACGGACGGCACCGCGGGCCGTATCCTGCCGGTCTACCCCGCGACCGAAGGCCTGAGCCACCGGCAGATCCGCTCACTGGTCGCGCGCCACCTCGACGAGCTCATCACACTGGCGGCCGACCCGCTGCCGCGCGGCCGGCTCGCCGGGCTGGACCTGCCGGAGGTCCCGGCGGCCCTGCGCATGGTGCACCAGCCGGCCAGCATCGCGGAGGCCGAGGCCGGCCGGCGGCGCCTTGCGTTCGACGAACTGCTCGACCTCCAGCTCATGCTGACGCGCGCCAGGCAGCTCGCCAAGCGGGCGCGAAGTGGCACTGTATTCACCCTGCACCGGACTTTTACGAGCCGGCTCAAGGACAGTCTCCCGTGGGAACTCACCGGCGACCAGCGCAAGGCAATCCGGGAGATTTCCTCCGACATGACCGCATCGACCCGGATGCACCGGCTGCTCATGGGAGATGTGGGAACCGGGAAGACGATCGTGGCCCTCTTCGCCATGCTGCTGGCGGTAGAGAACGACTGCCAGGCGGCGCTCATGGCTCCGACCGAGCTGCTGGCCGAACAGCACATGGCCACGCTCACGGCCCTCCTGGCGCCGCTCGACATGCAGCCGGCGCTGCTGCTCGGCCGGCTCCCGGCGTCGGAGAAGGACGATATCCGCAAGCGGCTTTCCACCGGCGCCATCCGGATCGTGGTTGGTACCCACGCGTTGCTGCAGGGCTCAGTGGGTTTTCGCCGCCTGGGCCTGGTCGTCATCGACGAACAGCACCGCTTCGGCGTGGAACAGCGGGCGACGCTGATCGGGAAGGGAGACGCCCCGGACACGCTGCTCCTGTCGGCCACCCCGATCCCACGGTCGCTCGCGCTCACCATCTACGGCGACCTTGACGTCTCGACTCTGCGCGAGAGGCCGCCCGGGCGTGGCGACGTGCGCACGGCCGTTCGCGGCGCGCGCCAGCGCGACAAGGTCTATTCCTGGGTGCGTGAACAGGGGCTCGGGGGCAGGCAGGCCTACATCGTCTTCCCGGTCATCGAGGAATCGGAACAGAGCGACCTGCGGGCTGCGAGCACGATGGCAACGGCGCTCCAGGCGAAATGGCCCGATGTGCGGGTGGGGCTGGTCCACGGCAGGCTGCGGACCGAGGAGCGCGATGCCACCATGCGCGCCTTCCGCGACGGCGAGGTCCAGGTCCTGGTGGCCACCACGGTCATCGAGGTCGGCATCGATGTTGCGAATGCGTCCATCATGGTGATCGAGCATCCCGAAAGGTTCGGGCTGGCCCAGCTGCACCAGCTGCGCGGGCGGATCGGTCGCGGGAACGATCGGAGTGAGTGCGTCCTGCTCTCTGAGGGAAAGATTCCGGACCGGCTCCGCGCCTTCGCCGCCACGAACGACGGATTCAGGATCGCGGAGCTGGACCTGCAGGAACGTGGCATGGGCGACCTGATCGGCGCCCGCCAGGCGGGGGGATTCGAGCTCCGGCACGCGCGATTGCCGGACGACTCGGCACTGCTCACGCGCGCCCGTGACCTCGCCGCGGAAATCCTGGCCGACGACCCGACCCTGCGGCGGCCCGCCAACGCCGGTTTGCGGGAGCGGGCCTTTGCACGCTACCCGCGCGCGATCGAACTCTTCCGGGTAGGGTAGGGTAGGTCACCGGTCCACCCGGAAGACGCTGCTGCGCGAGGCAAGCGCCTCGCCGCCCGGGAGCTCGAGGGAAACAGTGATCCGGTAGTTGCCCGGTGGGAGCAGCTGAAGGTCCACGGCGCGGGTCAGGCGCATCGGCGCGGCAGAAGCCTGCTCCTCGAACCCGAGCACGATCGGACGACGTTCCTGTCCCGTCACACGTTCCACCAGGCTCCTGTCGGTGCGCTGCACCTCGATGCGCGTGCGGTACCTGGTCCCCGGTGCGATGCCGCCCACCTCGTAATAGAGCGACAGGGTATCCTCGCCCGCAAAACGGTTGCCGGGGTTGAGGTCCACCGTGCGCCCGCCCGCCCTCCATGTCAGGCCGCCACTCTTCCCCACGACCAGGTCCGACAACTCCACGGAGTTTCCGCCGAGCGACGGCACCACGACATCGTCCCACCGGAGTGCGCGGCCGGTGCTGCCGTCTCCTGTCTCGAGCACGGCTGTCACACGATACCGTCCCGGGGCTGCGGCGAGGTCAAGGAATCCCACGGAGTGCCCACCCGCCGGGGGAACGGCCACCGTGCGTGTCGAGTCCGCCTCGATGACGCCATTGTCTCCATCCACGGCGATAACGTGGAGCCGGACGGAAACGCTGTCGTGCCCTGATGGCGCGAGGTCGTCGGCGGGGAGCGCGTACACCAGGAGCAACCGGCTGCTGCCGGGGCCACTGGGGGCGAGTGCATATCGCGCGACCGTGGCGTGGAGCGGGTGCTCGTATTTCAGGAGGTAGCTGTCGGTCGTTGTCGCCGTGGCGATGGCTTTGTGGCCCCGCTCGCGCTCGTTGGCCAGCACCAGGCCGCGGCCGAGGTCGAGCGACGTCGCCATCAGCTGGTAGCGCGGGTCCAGGCCACTCCGCGAGGCCATCAGGGGCCGGAACTGCCTGACCTTGTCCGTGTCGGTCGAGAGGACGGGTGGGTGGCTGTTCTGCAGCGCGCCGGTCTGGAGGGCCACTCCGAGCTCGAAGCCGTAGACATCCGTCAGGCTTTCGATCAGGCGGTAGTCCATGACTCCCGACGCGGCCCGGAAATGGAGGATGAGGTCGCCGTCGGGCCGGTAGTAGCGCCAGGAGACGTTGACCGGGATGCCGACCTCCTCGGTGCCGCTGCCCGAGAAGCTCGCGATGTCATCGGGCGGACCATGGCGCATGTAGATGATCCCGCGATCGTCCACCAGGCGCTGGTCACTGTGATAGGGGTAGATCAGGTCCCGCTCACGGTAGAGGCTCGCCGGGCGCCGGAAACTGCGCATGACGACGAACCAGCGGCGGTAGTGCTCCGCGAGGCGCTCTCCGGCCGCGCGCCCGCTTTCGATGTCGCGTTCGCGCCAGAAACCGGCCAGCCACGACGCCCGCCCGCCAGCGGAGAGCCCGTCCCACTCCTTCAGTTCCTCCGCCGTGGCGATCCAGGCAATGTCCGAGCGCATCATCGACACCGCGTCGTCGCTGCGCACGTGCTCGGATGCATCCTGCCAGGTGGCGATCGCCTCCCGCGTACGGCCGAGGTCGAACAGGCTCCGGGACACCTCCAGCAGCCCGACGCCGCTGTCGCCCCCCGCCCGGAGGTAGGCCCGGAATGCGGCGAGCGCGCTGTCGGCGGACCCAATCTGTCGCTCGAGCCGTCCACGGGCGAGCTGCATGGGCGGAGAACGGCCGGCCGGCCTTCCGGCGGCGTCCCGGAGCCGGCGCAGCGCGCTCTCCAGGTGCGACGCGCCCTGCTCCCGGAGGGCAGCCTCCGCGAGACCCCCGAGGGCCGGGGCGAAGTTCGGGTCGGTATCGAGCGCGTGCTCGAAGGCCCGGGCGGACTTGTTCACCTCGTCCAGGTCCAGTGCGTTCCTGACCCGGTTCAGCCCGACCACCGGCTGGAGCGGGTGATCAACGAGTTCGAGTTCGGTCAGGCCGAGGCCGTACCACGGCCACGGCCAGTCCGGCTCCAGCTCTGCGGCCCATTCGAACTCGCTTCCTGCGTCATCCAGGTGATCGGGGGACCCGGCCAGGCGTCCCAGGCGCAGCGCGAGCAGGCCCAGTTCCAGGTGGATCATCGGGTTGTCCCGATCGGCTTTCGCACGCTCGATCACGCGGGCCTCCCTCGCGAGAAGGGCAGCACTGTCCACGGTGTGGGCGAGGGAGTCTTCCAGGGCGGCGAGGCGGGAACGCTGCGCAGGCTCCTGCGCGGCCAGTGAGGGAGCGGCACAGAGCGCGAGTCCCACCACGGAGGGGAGGACGAGGTTGCGCGCGATCATGGGGGCCTCCTTCCCGGAAGCAGGGTCGGTCAGAAGCGGAATTGCAGCCCGATAGTCGTCCCGCCGGCGCGGTAGTCGACCGTTGGTTCGAAGGGAATATTGTCCGGTCCGCCCTTGGGACGGGTGAGCTCCCAGATGAACATCACGGCGGCGCCGGCCAGCGCGGTTTCCCCGGCGAACAGGTAGCGGCGGGCCGACCGGTCATGGTCGAGCGTGGTCTGATAGAGCGCCTCGAGCGCCGCATCGGCGTAGGCGCCGGATGGATCCGTCGCACAGAGAGACGAGTCGACTGTACACTGCTCCCGGATCTGCCCGAAAGCCGACTCGGCATCGTTGTGTTCCCGGGCCGCCATGATGTTGAGGAGCCCCGAGGCGGCCACGAGGGCCCACTTGCCGTACTTGACCAGGGGTGGCGACGGCTGCGCCGCTGTCCGCTGCTGGGCGCCGAGCGGGGCGGCGAGGAGGGCCGGGAGGAGGAGCACCGTGAAGAGTCGTTTCATTGCCGGTACCGGATCAGGTCGCCGCGGCCCCCGATGGCCAGGAGCCCGTCATCCATCCGCAGCAGGTCCTGGGTGAGGGGTGGGGTGAGCGAGACGTGCCACGCGACCCTCCCTTCATCGCTGATCGCCTGGATCGTCCCGTCGGCGCCGCCCAGGATGATCACGTCGCCCAGGGGAAGGGGAGCGGTCGTAGCCGGCCACCGGAGCCCTGCGATTGCCGCTGCATCATCCGGGGAGGCGAGGGGGACACGGTACAGCGTGCCGATACGCGTCACGAGGATTGCGGCACCATCCCTGACGACCGGCGTGGTAGTCACGGGCGCATCGAGCGGAACGCTCCATGCGGTGGTCAGGTCGTCGGCGTGAACCGCGACCAGCTGGCTGTCGGTGGTACCGGCCAGGTACAGGTCTCCCTCGCGCACCCAGCGGGAGACGACGGGGCCGGGGGCCCGGCGTCGCTCCACGATGCGACCGTTGTCGCTCTCCAGCAGGAAGAGGGAATCGAGGGTTCCCACGAACGCCCGGCCGGGGCCGGCCTGCAGGGCCGGCGCGCGCGCGATCCCTGCGCGCTGCCGCCAGCGGACCTTCCCCGTCCGGGGGTTCAGGCCGTAAGCCCGACCGTCGCGGGCCAGGACGATGAGGACATCGTCCACGACGGCCAGCGGGGCATTGGCGGGACCGACGTCGCTTTCCCATACCGGGGAGCCGCGTACGGCGCTCAGGGCGTGAACGCTGCCATCGGGCAGCTCCGTCGGCACAAACACCAGCGCCTCCCACAGCAGCACGCCGAGCGCGGCCGGCCCCGCGATCCTGATCTTCCACCGCTCGACACCGCTTCGGAGATCCACCGCCGTCACGTGGCGATCGGAGCTGGCGAGGTACAGCACGGTGTCTCCCGCCATCGCGGTGACGCCGCTCAGCCCGCGGCTGACATGGTGACGCCAGATCTCGAGGAGCGGGCTCCCGGGTACCTCGCGCGGTGCTCCGTCGGGGGTGGTGCGCACGTCGGGCACGCGGCGATACCCCCCGCAGGCCGCGTTGACGGTCCCCAGCAGGAGGGCTAGAATCCAGCCGCGTCGTCCCCAGGAACCACACTTCAGCATAGGCAGATCATGGCCTCGGTCAGGATCAACGAACTGTCAGCGCACGTCGACACGTCGGTCACCGTCCAGGGCTGGGTCATGACCGTCCGGTCCAGTGGCAAGGTGGCGTTCATCGTGCTGCGGGACGGGACCGGGTATCTCCAGGCGGTCGTGAGCCGGCGCGAGGTGCCCGAGGCCGACTGGGAACTTGCCGGCGGGCTGACCCAGGAGTCCAGCATCGCGGTGACGGGAACGGTCCGGGCAGACGAGCGGGCCCCCGGTGGGTATGAGCTGCATGCCACCGGCGTCGCCCTGATCGGGCCCAGCGTCGACTTTCCCATCACTCCTAAAGAACATGGGACGACTTACCTCTTCGAACATAGACACCTCTGGCTCCGGAGCCGCCGCCAGGTCGCCATCGCCAGGGTCCGCCACGAGGTTGTCCAGGCCATCCGGGACTTCTTCTACGCGGATGGCTTTACGCTGGTCGACACACCCATCCTGACGGGGTCCATCGGCGAGGAAGCCGGGAACCTCTTCTCGACGGAGTACTTCGATCTCGGCCGGGCGTATCTTGCCCAGACCGGCCAGCTGTATGGGGAGGCCGCCGCGGCCGCGCTCGGCAAGATCTACTGTTTCGGGCCCACGTTCCGGGCGGAAAAGTCCAAGACCCGCCGCCATCTCACCGAGTTCTGGATGGTGGAGCCCGAGGTCGCCTTCAACGATTCCGATGATAACATGCGCCTGCAGGAGCGGTTCGTCAGCTACATCGTGGCCCGCGCCCTCGAGGCCAGGACGGAGGAACTCAAGGAACTGGAACGCGACACGGCCCCGCTCGAGCGGGTGACGGCGCCGTTCCCGCGGATCTCCTACACTGATGCGGTCACGAAACTCAACGGTCTCGGCTCCGATATCCAGTGGGGCAGTGACCTGGGGGGCGACGACGAGACCCTGCTGGCCCAACAGTACGACCGGCCCGTGTTCGTGTTCAACTATCCCCGCGAGGTCAAGGCCTTCTACATGAAGGAGAACCCCGACGACCCGCGCACCGTGCTGGGCAACGACTGCCTCGCCCCGGAAGGCTACGGCGAAATCATCGGCGGATCACAACGCGAGGACGACTACGACCGCCTCCTGGCGCGGATTCGGGAACAGGGGCTGGATCCGGAGGCCTACCGCTGGTACCTGGATCTCCGGAGGTACGGCACCTTCGTGCATTCGGGCTTCGGCCTCGGCCTTGAGCGCACGGTCGCCTGGATCTGCGGTATCCCGCACATCCGGGAGGCGATCGCGTTTCCGCGGCAGATTCACCGGTTGTATCCGTGACGACAGTGAGCAGTGAGTAGTGAATAGTGGATAGTGCCTGGGCGTGCAGCGAATGTGCGCTGCGCTAACCATCGCCAGCCCTGAAGCACTACTCACTACTCACTACTCACTACTCTTCACCTCCTCCCACATCCCATCCAGCACCTCCAGCCCCGCGGTTCCCACGTCCACGCCACGCTCGACGGCCAGCCGCTCGATGCCAGCAAACCGCTCACGGAACTTCCTGTTGGCCCGGTCCAGTGCCAGGGTCGGGTCGACCTGCGCCTTCCGGGCGAGGTTCACCACTGCGAAAAGCAGGTCCCCGATCTCCTCCACGAGCGCTTCCGCCGGGAGGGACGGCTGGTTCGGGTCCGCGGCGGGGTCGGGTGGCGCAGCGCGCGGCAGGTGCTCCTCCACTTCCGCCAGCTCCTCGCGGACCTTGGCAGCCGGGCCGTCCGTGTCAGGCCAGTCAAACCCCAGTGCCGCCGCGCGCTGCTGGAGCCGGAAGGCCATCATCAGGGCCGGCAGGGTGCGGGGCAGGCCGTCGAACGTGGCGCGGGGACCTTCCCGTTGCTTGAGCCGTTCCCACGGCTCGGCGGGCCCCAGGTCGTACAGGTGGGGATGTCTGCGCCGCATCTTGGCCTCCAGCTCCCGTCCGATCTCCTCCGGCGTGAACTCCCCGTTCTCCTCGGCGATGACGAACTGCCAGGCCAGGTGAAGGAGGAAATCCCCTATCTCCTCCCGGATGGCCGGACGATCCTCCTCGCGCAGGGCGGCGTCCAGTTCGAGCACCTCTTCCACCAGATACGGCCGCAGGGTTTCCCGGGTCTGGGCCCGGTCCCACGGGCAGCGCTTCCTGAGGTCCCGCACGGTCTCCAGGGCGCGCCCAAGCGCTGATTTCTCTTGCATTTATCCTCCGTGGCCGGTATCATACCCGCCGCCTGTGACCACGTCAAACTCGGCGGATACCGCCCGCGCCTGGGCCGACATCGATCTGGCCGCAATCGTGGCTAACGCCCGGAACATCGCCGAGGCGTCGGGAACTCGACTCCTGCCGATGGTCAAGGCGGACGCCTATGGGCTTGGCGCGGTTCCGGTCGCCCGGGCGCTGGAGGCGGTTGAGCCCTTCGGCTACGGGGTTGCCACGCTTCCCGAGGCGCTGGAGCTCCGCGCCGCCGGTCTCGACCGCCCCGTCATCGCATTTACGCCCCTCCTGCCGGCGCTGGTCGAGTCCTTCCTCGAGCACGATATCCGACCCGTCATTGGCGACCTGGCCGCGCTGGAGGCCTGGACGGCGCGTACCGCGCGCCCCTTCCATGTGGAAGTGGACACTGGGATGGGCCGGGCGGGATTCCGCTGGGACGACGCACCGGCCATCGGGGAGCTTGGCTCCCGCCTGGCCGGTTGTGGCGGCTGGGAAGGGCTTTTCACCCATTTCCATTCCGCGGACGATGCGCCGGACACCCTGGACGTCCAGGCCGGGCGGTTCGCCGCCGTGACGGAGGCCATGCCCAGCCGCCCTCCGATTCTCCACATGGCGAACAGCTCCGCTTCGCTCCGCGACAGGCGGTATGCGGCCGACATGGTCCGTCCGGGCATCTATCTCTACGGGGGCGCCGCCGGCGGGCGGGCGCCACGGGCCGTTCTCCGGGTCTCGGCGCGGGTGGTGGCTGTGCGGGGGGTCCAGCCCGGCGATACGGTCGGCTATGGGAGACGCTGGCGCGCCGCTCGAGCGGGGTGGGTAGCCACCCTGTCCATCGGCTATGCCGACGGGCTCCTGCGGAGCCTGGAAAACCGGGGCCTGGTGCGGCTCGGTGGCACGATCCACTCGATGGCCGGCTCGATCACCATGGACATGACCATGGTTCACCTGGGCGAAACCCATACCGCCGTGGGCGCGGTTGCGACGATCATCGGAGACGATCTGACCCTCGACCGCCAGGCGCAACTGGCCGGTACCATCAGTTACGAACTGCTCACCTCGCTCGGAAGGCGCGTCATCCGGCGTTATGGAGGCACCAGCGCATGAACCCATTGTTCGCGTCGCTCGTTATCGGTATCGGCCAGCAGGCCGAGGGACTCATCCAGGGCCAGGCCCCGGAGGGACTGCCCGAGGGCACCTCCGTGCGCGACATGGCCCGTACCATGATCGATACGCTGGGCATGCTGCAGGAGAAGACAGCTGGACAGCTTGACCAGGATGAGCAGAAACTGCTCGATGACCTGATCACGGGGCTTCGGTTCCGTTTTGTCCAGAGCGAGCCGAAGGGCTGATGCGCCGCGCGGCGATCATCGTGCTCGATGGTCTCGGGATCGGACCCGCGCCCGATACCGACCGGTACGGGGACGCCGGGAGTGACACCCTCGGCAACGTGGCACGCGCTGTCGGCGGGCTGCACCTGCCGGTCCTCGAAAGCCTGGGACTGGGACGCATCCGGCCCCTCCAGGGGATCGCAGCGGTGGCGGAACCGCGGGCCGCGTGGGGCGCGTGCGCGCCGGCGAGCCCCGGCAAGGACAGCACGACGGGCCACTGGGAGATCTGCGGGATCCGGCTGGCCGAGCCGTTTCCCACCTACCCGGACGGATTTCCGGCCGTGGTGGTGGAAGAGTTCACTCGCCTGACCGGTCGCGGCGTGCTCGGCAACCGGGCTGCGTCAGGCACTGCCATTCTGGATGAGCTGGCCGAGGAGCATGTCCGCACGGGCGACTGGATCGTCTATACCTCAGCGGACAGCGTCTTCCAGGTCGCGGCCCACGAGGAAGTCGTGCCGCTCGCGGAACTGTACGCCGCCTGCGAGGCCGCTCGTGGGATACTCACCGGGGAGCACGCGGTGTCACGCGTGATCGCGCGGCCGTTCATCGGCACGCCCGGCGCCTGGCGGCGCACGTCCGGCCGACGGGACTACAGCGTTGCGCCGCCGGGCGACACGCTGCTGGACGCGCTCGCGGCTCACGGCATCCCCCGGGTCGGCGTCGGCAAGGTGGACGACCTCTTCGCGGGGCGGGGGATCAGCAGCGTCCATACGCCCACGAACGCCGATGCCTACCGCCTGCTCCGCGAGGCACTGGAGGCGCTCGAGACGGGACTGATCTTCGCGAACGTGATCGAGTTCGACCAGTCGTGGGGACACCGCAACGATGTCGCCGGGTTCCATGCCGGCCTCGGAGAGCTGGACCGTGCCCTTCCCGCGCTGCTGGAGTCCGTGCGAAGCGACGACATGGTTATACTTACTGCCGATCACGGCAACGACCCCACCACCGCGTCGAGCGACCATGCGCGGGAGGTCGTGCCGCTCCTGGTGTACGGTCCCCGGATACAGCCGGTCTCCCTCGGCGAGCGGGCGACGTTCGCCGACATCGGCCAGACGGTGGCGGAGTTCCTGGGCGCCGCCCCGCTCGGGGCCGGTACGTCCTTTCTTGGTGAGGTCCTGGGTGATTGACCGCCTGGTGGAAGCCGCGAGGGCAGCGCAGCGACAGGCCTACGCGCCCTACTCGAAGTTCCGGGTCGGGGCGGCCCTGGAGACCGACGACGGCCGGATTTTCACCGGCTGTAATGTGGAGAACGCCGCGCATCCGCTCGCGATCTGCGCGGAAAGAATGGCGGTGGGCGCGGCTGTTACCGCAGGGGCGCGGGGATTCACCCGCATCGTGGTCGTGACTGACGCGGACCCGCCGTCGGCGCCCTGCGGCGGCTGTCGCCAGGTGTTGTCGGAGTTCGCCCCGGGCCTCGAGGTCCGCGCAGTCGGACCGGCGGGCGAGCGCTCCTGGACACTGGATCAGCTCCTGCCCGACGCCTTTACCAAGCGGGACCTGTAGGACTCACGGGACACACGGGATGCATGGATCTTTCTGCATATGACGGATAGCTCTGCCTGCCCGGTGCGCCGGGCCTCGTTCTTCCGGCCCCGGCGGTTCCTGCCGCTCGGCGTGGGATTGTTCGGGCTCGCGCTGCTGGTCGTGGCCTGTCGCGATGAGCTGACCGCGCCGGGCGACTGTCCCGCGCTCTGTCCGGGCGGCCAGCCCACGGTGCTGGACACCGTGATCACCGCGGACCTCGGCCAGGACAGCGCCTACGTCGGGTACGTCAAGCCGGGGCTGGGGGCCTCCCTCCGGGTCAGCAACAACCTGGCCGCCTCCGACGACCGGGCCCTGATCCAGTTCCTGCCGCTCCCCGACTCGGTCCTGGTGCGCGACACGCTGCGAAGCTATACCGTGGACTCGCTGTCGATTTCCTTCTTCCTGCAGGCGCGGGACACGACGGTGCATAACCTGCGGGTGCTCCTGTACCGGCTTCCCCCGACGCTCGACAGCACCACCACGTTCGCAGACATCGACACGTCCCTCGTGGCTGCCAACCTGCTCGACAGCATCATGGTGGCGGATACGCTGCGGTCGGGTGGCCTGCGCCTTCTCTACAGCGGGGCGGGCCTTTCCAACGTGACCATTCCGCCGGGCGACAGTGGGCGCATCGCCCTCGGTCTTGCCATTGCGGCCGACGGCCCTACCGGCATCCGCATCGGGAGCATCGCCAGCGGGACCTCGCCCGTTGTCATCAGCTACGTGGACGCTGCCATTGCCGACACGGGTCTCCAGAAGCAGCTGATCGTGCGCGGGCCGCAGTTCACCAGTTTCGTCAGCCGGAATCCGCCGGCGCTCGACCCGGACCTCCTGGCGGTCGGGGGGGCGCCCACCGCCCGTTCGATCATCCGCTTCACGCTACCCCCGTTTCTGCGGGACTCCGCGTCGCTGTTGCGGGCCACGCTCGAACTCGTCCCGGCCTCGCCGCTCCTGGGCCTGCCCGGGGACTCGACCGCGCTGGAAGTCCGGAACGTCCTGCTCGATCTGGGGGCCAAGTCACCCCTCCTGATCAGCACGGGACGCCTCGGTCGCACGATCCTGGAACAGGGCAGCATGGATACCGTCAAGGTGGAGATCCTGCCGGTGGTGCAACTCTGGCAGTCGGGCGACAGCCTGCCGCAGGCGCTCATGCTGCAGGTGACCCCGGTCGCCTCCAGCTTCATGCGACCCGTGTTCGAATCCACCCGCTCCGGTGGACCCGCCCCCCGGCTGCGGATCAGTTACCTGGTCGACTTCCCGTTCGAGAGGCCCTAGGTGCGACGCGCATCCCTCGCCCTGCTCCTCCTTGTCCTGCTGCCTGCCGCCCTCGCCGCCCAGGCCAGCGTCTTCGGCGTCCGCGGGCTCGGGTTCCCCGGCCGGAACATCTCGGCCCACGCGTGGGGCCTGTCCGGCGCCACCGGGCTGTTCGACGGTGAATCCAGCCAGAACCCGGCTTCACTGGGCAACCTTCGCACCCTGACGGCCAACTTCGTGGTGGTCCCGGAATGGCGGAGCGTCACCACCCCGGCCGGCCATGACGGGCTCCGCGACACGCAGTTCCCGCTCCTCCTGGTGGGCGGGCCGATTCCCGGCGGTCGGGTGAACCTCGGGCTCAGCTTCGGCAGTTACGCCGACCGGGACTACACCCTGGTCTCGCAGGACACCATCGACATCCGCGGGGTACCGACCGCGGTCTCCGACAGCTTCTTCTCGCTTGGCGGACTCAACGAGATCCGCGCCGCGGGCAGCTACACCCTGAGCCCGCGCTGGACTATCGGCGCCGGCATCCACGTCATCACCGGCAGCAACCGGCTCCACGTCCGCCGCGCGTTCGAGGACTCCGCGTTTGCCACGAGTTCCGAGCGCGCCGAGCTGAGCTACGCGGGGTATGGGGTTTCCGTGGGCGTGCAGGGCTTCGTGCGCAACAACCTGAGCGTGGCCCTGCTCGCCCGGAGCGACGTGAAGGCCAACGTCGACCGGGACTCCACCCGGGCCTATTCCGTTGACCTGCCATACACCCTGGCGGCCGGCCTGTACTACCGGATGTCCCCGTCGCTCACGCTGGCCGGGCAGGGGACCTACCGCACGTGGTCCGGGGCCAACAGCGACCTGATCGTGGCGGGCGGCCTCGGCTCGAAGAACACGCTGGAGCTGTCGGCCGGCGCCGAGTACCTCCCCGATCCCCGCCGCCCGACCCGGCGGCCGGTCCGGGTCGGCATCCGGTATGCCCAGCTGCCGTTTCCCCTGACGCCCGGCAACCAGCCGCACGAGGTCAGTGCCAGCATCGGGACCGGGTTCCGTTTCGCCGCCGAGCGCGGGGGCATGGACCTCGCCCTGGAGCGGGCCTGGCGCCGCGCGGACGGTGGCCACACCGAGTCCGCCTGGCTGCTTGTCCTGGGCGTCACGCTGCGGCCGTCGCTGTCCCAGTAGTCACCGCCGCCTTATCTTCCTCCCATGAAGCGCGTCTACATCGAGACCTACGGCTGCCAGATGAACGTGGCCGACACCGAGCTCATGCTCGGCGTCCTCGGTCGTGACGGCTATACCGCCGTCAGTACGCCGGAGGAAGCCGACGTGATGCTCGTCAACACCTGCGCCGTCCGCGACAACGCGGAACAGCGGGTGCTGGGCCGGGTGGGCGAGCTGCAGCGCTACAAGCGGGAGGGCGGGGTCCTCGGTGTGGTCGGCTGCATGGCGCAGCGCCTCGGGCCCAGGCTGCTGGAGCGGGCGCCGAAGGTGGACCTCGTCGTGGGTCCCGATGCCTATCGGAGCCTGCCCGGCCTGCTGGGCGACGTGCAGGCGGGGGAGCGGAAGGCGGATACGGCTTTCCGGAGCTGGGAGCACTACGAGGATGTCCCCGCGGTGCGGGACCTGGCGGCCACCGCGTTCGTGACTGTGCAGCGCGGCTGCGATTACAAGTGCACCTTCTGCATTGTTCCGTACACACGCGGACCGGAGCGAAGCCGTACCCTGGAGGACGTGGTGCGCGAGGTGCGCACCCTGGCCCGGAGCGGCGTAAGCGAGGTGACGCTCCTGGGCCAGACGGTCAACAGCTACCGGAATGGCCCTCATGATTTCGCTGACCTCCTCCGTGCGGTGGGCGCGGTGGACGGCATCCGCCGGGTGCGCTTCACCAGCCCCTATCCCACGGACTTCACCCCGCGCGTCATCGAGGCCATGGCCGGAACGGCGGAGGTGTGCGAACACGTCCACCTCCCCGTGCAGAGCGGGTCCAACGCGGTCCTGCGGCGGATGCTCCGTCGCTACACCCGCGAGCGCTACCTCGAGGTGGTGGCCGACCTGCGCCGCGCGATGCCGGGCATCACGTTCTCCACGGATATCATCGTCGGGTTCCCCGGAGAGACGGAAGGGCAGTTCCAGGAAACCCTGTCGCTGGTTACCGAAGCGGACCTGGATGACGCCTACACGTTCCGGTACTCCGTGCGCGAGGGGACTCCCGCCGTCCGCATTCCCGACCACGTCGACGGGGACGTCGCGGCCGACCGCCTCCACCGCCTCATCGGGCACGTGCGCGCGCAGGCGAGGCGGAAGAATATGGCGCGCGTGGGCGAGCGCCATGAAGCGCTCGTGGAACGACCGGCCCGGCGGGGGGATTTCCTGCTTGCGCGCACCCGCACCAACCTGCTGGCCCTGGTGGAGCTGCCCACGTCCAGTCTCGGCGAGTATCACTCGATTACCCTCACGGGGACGACCGGTTCGACGTTCACTGCCCGCGTCGACCGCCCCCAGCTGGCGGTCCTATGATCCGGAACCTGGTGGAAGAGCACATCATTGCGGCCTACAACCAGATGCAATCGCACTTTCCGGAATTCTGCGGGTGCGAGATCTGCCGGGCGGACGTGCTGGTCTATGCGCTCAACCGGGTGCCCGCGCGCTACGTCGCGAGCCGCGAGGGCCAGGTGCTGACCGAGCTCAACCTCGATGGCGACCAGTCACGCACCAACATCGAGGTTACCGTGATGGAGGCGATGCGGAAGGTCTCCCTCTCTCCCCGCTGCGGCCGGCAGGGCAGGGGGGCGCCCGCCTGATCCTGCCTCGGCCGGTGGCGCCCTGATGCGCCCCCGGCCCGTGATTCCCACGCTGATGGCATACTGGGCCGGTCTCGCGACCGGCCTTTCGCATGTCGGCGACGCACGGATGGTCCCGTTCCTGCTTGTTGCCGCGACGGCACTCCTCCGGGGCCGCCCTGCCATGCTGGTGCCCGCCGCGGCCCTCGCCGGGCGGGTTGCCGCCGGTTTCGTATCGGCCCGCGACGCGACCCACTGCCGGAACGTGCTCCCGGCAGGAGAGGTCACGCTCGCAGGGAAACTCGAAGGCCCGGCGGACGGCGGTGGCAGCGTGGCATTCCGTCCCCGCTCGTCCGGTTGTCACGGTGCCATCACCGCGCGATGGGTGAAGGATGACGCGGCGGCCGGTACCGTGTGGCGCGTGACCGGCCGGTGGGTGCCTCCGTCCGCGTCCAGTCGAGACGGCGTGCTGCTCGCCGGCCGGGCAGAACGCCGGCCCGGGGCTCCAGGGATCGTTTCGCGCCTCCGGACCCGGCTGGCCCGCGCGACGAAGGAGCTCTACGGCAGCCGCGCGGGGCTGGTGGATGCGATCGTCCTGAACCGCCGCGCCGACCTGGACCGCGATACCCGCGACCGCTGGGCGGCTGCGGGTATCGTGCACCTCCTCTGCATCTCCGGGTTCCACGTGGGTATCATCGCGGGCTGGTGCTTCCTGCTACTGCGCCTCTGCCGGCTGGATCCCGGGCGCGCCACCATCGGGGCCGTGATGGGCGCCGTGGGATACGTCGCCTTCATCGGATGGCCGGCCCCCGCCACGCGCGCAGCCGCACTCCTGGGGCTCCTCGCCTGGTGCCGCTACCGGCAGCGCCGGGTCGAGCCGGCGGCGATGCTCTCCGTAGCCTGGCTCATCCTTTTCACCATCGCCCCGCGTTCAGCCACGACGCTCGGCGCGATGCTGTCCATCGGCGCTGTCTGGGGCACAGTCCGATTCTCGCGCTGGGCCGGGCACGCCTGCGGGGCCCGGACCGCTGGGCGGACCCTGGCGGCGTCGGCCGGGGCGACCCTGGCCACGGCGCCGATTACGGCCTGGGCCCTCGGGGCCGTGGCGCCGGTCGGTGTCTTCGTCAACCTCGTGGCGATCCCGCTGGCAGCTCTCGCCGTCCCCGCGCTCTTCGGAAGCCTCGTGCTGTCCCTGGCGCTTCCACCGCTGGCGGACGGGCTGGCGACCGCGGCGGGGCTCGTGCTGGAAGCACTGGACGCCGTGGCTGCCCTGGGCGCACGGATCCCCGCCGGGCACCTGCGCGTCGAACCGGGCCTCCTGCCGGCTCTCCCCTGGGCCGGACTGCTCCTGACCGCCGTCTGGGCCACCGGGCGCAAACATCCCCCCGGCCTCGCCCTCCGTCGTGTCGCGGCTGGCCTCAGCGCCCTGGCCTGGCTCGGCGTGATCGGCGCCGTGCGGCACGCTCACGATGCGGCGCCGCTGGCGTTACATTTTCTCCGGGTCGGGCAAGGGGACGCGACCCTCATCCGTACGCCGGGACACCACTGGGTGCTGGTCGATGCCGGCCCGCCACCTCCCGCCGGCCCGCCGCTGGTCCCGGTTCTCCGGCGACTGGGCGTGCGTCGGCTCTCGGCCGTCATACTGTCCCACGCGCACGCCGACCATTTCGGGGGACTGCCGGCGGTCCTGTCGGGCGTTCCGGTGGGCCTCATGCTCGATCCGGGTGACCAGACTCCGGACAGCGCCTATCGGAGCCTGCTTGATTTCGTGGACCGCGCCGGGGTTCCGTGGCGCGTGGCCAGAGCCGGTCTTGCCTTTGCCGTGGACGGCGTGTCGTTCGAGGTGCTTCATCCGGATACCCTGTGGGCGGAGTGGGGCGAGGACCTGAACGAGGATTCCCTCGTCCTCCGCCTGACCTGGCGGAACTTTGAAGCGTTGCTGGCGGGCGACGCGGGATTCCCTGCCGAATCGACCCTGGCCGGCCGGATCGGCCACGTGGATATCCTGAAGGCCGGCCATCACGGTTCGGCCGGCAGTACGGGGGACGCCTGGCTGGATGAGTTACGACCCACGGCGGCGATCCTGAGCTTCGGCCGGAACCGGTACGGCCACCCCGCGGCCGCCACCGTCGCCCGGCTGGCGCGGCATGAGGTGCGGACGTGGACCACCCGGCGGGCGCCCGTGGTGGTGCGGACCGACGGCAGCATGGTCACCATCGAGGGAGACAGCGGCACTATGTCCTTTCCGGCCGCCTCCGGCCGGGGAGGGCGGCAGACCCACTTCTGAACGGAGCGAGGCGTGTCGTCCGAACTCATCAACCACCGCATGACCATCGAGCGCTTCATCGTCAACCAGGAGCGCCAGTATCCCGAGGCGACCGGCGAGCTGTCCGAGTTGCTCTATGACTTCGCATTCGCGTCCAAGGTGATCGCGGCGGCGATCCGCCGGGCCGGCCTGGTCAACATTCTGGGCAGTGCCGGCACCGAGAACGTGCAGGGGGAGGAACAGCAGAAGCTGGATATCTTTGCCAACGAGACCATCAAGGACTCGCTGACCCACACGGGGCGGGTCTGCGTCATGGCGTCCGAGGAGGACGAGGAGCCGATCCGGATCCCCCCGGAGTTCCCGGTGGGCAAGTACACGGTCCTGTTCGATCCGCTTGACGGCTCGTCCAACATCGACGTGAACTCCTCTGTCGGTACCATCTTCAGCATCTACCGTCGCGTGTCGCTCGAAGGCAGGGGAAGCCTGGAGGACCTGCTCCAGCCGGGGAGTGCGCAGGTGGCGGCGGGGTACGTGATGTACGGCTCGAGCACCATGATGGTGTATACCACGGGGCAGGGGGTGCATGGCTTCACGCTCGACCCGTCCATTGGCGAGTTCCTGCTCTCGCATCCCCGGATCAGCATGCCCGCCTGCGGCAGGTACTACAGCGTCAACGAGAGCAATTTTGCCCGCTGGGATCGTGGCGTGCAGCAGGCGGTCCGGGGCTTCCACGGCGACCGGCCCGACGTGATCAAGGGGAAGAACAGCCGCTACATCGGCGCGCTGGTCGCCGATTTTCACCGCAACATGGTTGCTGGCGGGATCTTCATGTACCCCGCGGATACCCGCAACACGAATGGCAAGCTCCGTCTCCTGTACGAGGCCGCGCCGCTGGCGTTCCTGGCCGAGCAGGCCGGCGGGGCCGCGACCGACGGGCGGCGGCGCATCCTGGATATCCGGCCGGAGGGGTTGCACCAGCGCACACCGCTCGTCATTGGCTGCCGCGACGACGTGGCCTATGTGCGTCGCACGCTGGAGGAGACCACCGCGTGAGCCGCGCGCCTTCCCCCGCGGTGCTGCCGGTGCAGCGCGTATACGGCCCGGCCGACTGGAACGGCGATCCCGCCCGCGACCTGGGCGAGCCCGGCGCATGGCCCTACACGCGCGGGATCTACCCCTCGATGTACACCGACCGGCTCTGGACCATGCGCCAGTATGCCGGCTTCGGCACCGCCCAGGAGACCAACGACCGGTTCCGCCACCTGCTGGAAGCCGGCCAGTCGGGCCTCTCCACCGCGTTCGACCTGCCGACCCAGATGGGGTACGACTCGGACCACCCGATGGCCCGGGGCGAGGTGGGCCGGGTGGGCGTGGCGATCGACACGGTGGACGACCTGGCCGTTCTCTTCCGGGACATTCCGCTCGACCAGGTCTCCACCTCCATGACCATCAACGCCACGGCAGCCATCCTGCTGGCGATGTACATCGTCGTGGGGGAGGAGCGCGGGATTGCGCGGGACAAACTGACGGGAACCGTGCAGAACGACGTGCTCAAGGAGTACATCGCGCGCGGGACGTACATCTATCCCGCCGAGCCTTCGCTCAGGCTGGTTACGGACATCTTCCGCTTCATCGCCGATGAAGGGATGAAGTTCAATCCCATTTCCATCAGCGGTTACCACATGCGCGAGGCGGGTGCAACCGCGGTCCAGGAAGTGGCGTTCACCCTCTCCAACGCCATCGAGTACGTGACCCGGGCCACTGCCGCCGGACTCCCGGTGGACAGTTTCGGGCCGCAACTCTCGTTCTTCTTCGCCGCCCACAACGACCTCTTCGAGGAAGCGGCGAAGTTCCGGGCCGCGCGGCGGCTGTGGGCCAGGATCGTCCGGGAGCGCTTCGGTGGAGACGATCGCACGGCGAGGCTCCGGTTCCACACCCAGACGGGCGGGGTGACCCTCCAGGCCCAGCAGCCGCTCAACAACGTGGTCCGGGTAACTGTCCAGGCCCTGGCCGCGGTGCTCGGCGGCACCCAGTCGCTCCATACCAACGGCTACGACGAGGCGCTTGCCCTGCCCACCGAAGAGTCCGCCACACTCGCATTGAGGACCCAGCAGATCCTGGCCCACGAAAGCGGCATGGACCGCACGGTAGACCCGCTGGCGGGCAGCTGGTACGTCGAGCGGCTCACCGACGACATCGAACGCGCAGCGCGGGAGCTCATTGCGGAGGTGGACGCCCTCGGCGGCGCGGCGCGGGCCATCGAGCAGGGCTTCTTCCAGGAGCGGATCGCCCGGAGTGCCTGGGCGCTCCAGCAGGCGCAGGAGGCGGGGGAGGTGGCCGTGGTGGGCGTCAACCGGTTCACGGACGATTCCACAGCCGGGAGAATCGAGCTCCCGGATTTCTCCGCGCTCGGGGCCCGGCAGGTGGAACGCGTCCGGGCGGCCCGCGAGGCGCGGGATGAATCCAGGGTCCGCGGAACCCTGGAGGCGATCGCGTCCGCTGCCGGCGAGGAGGCCCTCCCCCTCATGCCACTGATCGTAGAGGCCGTCCGGGCGCGGGCAACGCTGGGGGAAATCAGTGACACGCTGCGGACCCAATGGGGCATTTATCAGTAATGGGATTCGAGATGGCCGCCGGGAAAATACTTGAGGTCCGCTTCCGCGGACCTCAAGTCGTTTCGAGATCCCGTCCCCCCCTCAAGGCGCTGTGCTGGCACGCTCCCGAGCCGGCCCCGGGGCCGCTATACTTAAAGGCTGTGTCTGGCCCCTGACTGAGGATGGCATGCCCACGTACGAATACCTGTGCCCTGCCGGTCATACCTTCGAGAAGTTCCAGAAGATGACCGACCCCCCGAAGGCCCGCTGCCCCGAGTGCGGGAAGCAGGCGACGCGCCAGATTTCCGGCGGCGCCGGGCTGGTCTTCAAGGGGAGCGGCTTCTACATCACGGATTACGGCAAGGACGGCAAGGGCCCCCGGAAGGCGGACAAGTCCGAGAAGTCCGGCGGCACCGATGCGGGCGCCAAGTCCGACAAGCCCGAGAAGAAAGCCGAGACGAAAGCCGAGTCGAGCAAACCCTCGAAGAAAGCCCCCGAGTGAGCGATTTCCTCCGGCATGAGCTGGCCCGGGTGGCGGCTGTCCTCGGCGCGCCCGATGTCGACTTCGTGGTGGAGCGCCCGCGCGACCGTGGTCACGGTGACCTGTCGACCAATCTCGCCATGGCCCTCGCCCGCCCGCTCCGGGCGAAGCCCAGGGAAATCGCGGGGCGCGTGGTCGAGGCCCTGGACCTCCCGGATACCGTCATCGACCGGATCGAGATCGCCGGTCCTGGATTCATCAATTTCCGCCTGGCGCCCGAGCAGCTCCTGGCCGACCTGCGGGAGATCGTGGCCGCGGGGCCGGGGTACGGGCGAGGCGACTTCGGTCGGGACCGGAAGGTGAACGTCGAGTTCGTGAGTGCGAACCCGACTGGTCCCCTTCACGTCGGGCACGGCCGGGGTGCCGCGCTGGGCGATGCCATTGCCGCCCTGCTCGAGTGGACCGGACACGCCGTCACCCGGGAGTTCTACGTCAACGACGCCGGGGTACAGATCGACCGGCTGGCCCAGAGCCTGTGGGCCCGGATCCAGCAGGCCGCCGGGCGTGATGCCGCCATCCCGGAGGGCGGCTACCACGGGGCGTACCTCGAGGAAACCGCCGCGCGAATCCTGGCCAACGAGGGCTCGGCGTTCGCGGATCTCCCGGAACCGGATGGCCTGGCACGCTGCCGCGCGCTCGGCCTGGCCGCCATGCGCGAGGAGCAGGACGAGGACCTGCGCGTCTTCGGCGTCCACATGGACGTCCTGTTCTCCGAGCAGGACCTGTACCGGAAGGGCGAGGTGGAGCAGGCGCTGGCGCAGCTGGCCGGACGTGACCTTACCTATGAGGCCGACGGCGCCCTGTGGCTCCGGACGGAACAGTTTGGGGATGACAAGGACCGCGTGCTGCGCAAGCAGGACGGAACCTGCACCTATCTCGCGCCCGATATCGCGTACCACATCGACAAGCACGATCGGGGCTTCGACCGGCTGATCGATGTCTGGGGCGCCGATCACCACGGCTACATCCCCCGGATGCGGGCAGTGCTCACGGCCCTCGGCTTCGGGGAGACCTTCTTCGAGGTGGCCCTGGTCCAGCTGGTCAAGGTCGTCCGCGGCGGTGAGGAAGTGCGGATGTCGAAACGTTCGGGTGAGTTCGTGACCCTGCGCGACCTGTTCGAGGAAGTGGGCGTGGACGCCGCCCGCTACTTCTTCCTGATGCGCCGGGGCGACTCCCAGCTTGTCTTCGACGTGGATCTCGCCAAGAGCCAGACGGACGAGAACCCGGTGTTCTACGTCCAGATGGCGCATGCCAGGATGAGCGGCATCTTCCGGGTTGCCGAAGTGGAACCGGAAGTCGTGTCGCCCGAGATCGACCTCGCGGGGCTCACGGCCCCCGAGGATATCGAGCTGCTCAAGACCCTGACGCTGTTCCCCGAGACGGTCCACGGCGCCGCGCGTGAGCGCGAGCCGCACCGCATCACCGGCTACCTCGAGGACCTCGCGCGGCAGGCGCACGGCTGGTATCACCGCTGCCGCGTGCTGGGCGAACCGCCGGCCACGGAACGGGCGCGGCTGGCGCTGGCACGGGCCACCCGCATCGTGCTCGCCAACGGCCTGGCCCTCCTTGGCCTTTCTGCCCCCGACCGGATGTGATGTCATGACCCTGCTCGTTGTCGGAAGCGTCGCTCTCGATTCCGTCTATACCCCTTTCGGCGAGACTGCCGATGCGCTCGGGGGCTCGGCCGTGTACTTCAGCGTGGCCGGCTCGCTGCTGAGCAGCGTGAAGGTGGTCGGGGTAGTGGGCCGGGACTATCCCATGGGCGAACTCGAGCGGCTGGCCCCGCGGGGGATCGACTGGTCCGGGGTGGAACTCGCGGAGGGAGAGAGCTTCCGCTGGAAGGGGAAGTACTCCTACGACCTCCAGAGCCGCGAGACCCTGGAAACCCGGCTCGGCGTCTTCGCGGATTTCAAGCCGAAGTTGCCGGAGGGCTTCCAGTCCGTGCCCTACATTTTCCTCGGGAACATTGACCCGGAACTGCAGATCGACGTCCTCTCCCAGATCCGCCGGCCAAAACTGGTCGTGTGCGACACGATGAATTACTGGATCCAGGGTCGTCGTGATGAACTCCTCGTGCTGCTGGAGAAGGTCGACGTCCTGATGGTGAATGACAGCGAAGCGCGTGAACTCTCGGGGGACTGGAACATCCACCGTGCCGGTCGCTGGATCCTGGACCACGGCCCCGACCGCGTGGTGATCAAGCAGGGTGAATACGGCGCCATGCTGATCGAGCACGACCGGACATTCTACGTGCCGGCGTTCCCGCTGGAGGAAGTATTCGACCCGACCGGGGCCGGCGACGCCTTCGCCGGTGGCTTCATGGGATACCTCGCGCGCACCGACGACACGGGCAGCGACAACCTGCGTCGCGCGATGGTGTACGGCGCTACCATGGGATCCTACGCCGTGGCCCGGTTCGGCATCCGCGGTTTTGACGGCGTGACGCTGAACGAGGTCGAGGACAGGGTGCGGCGATTCCGCGACCTGACCCACGTTGTCGCCGCGGAGCCGCTGGCGTGAGCGGAGCGGGGGAGCGCTATCGCGACGCCGGCGTCAACCTGGACGAGGCAGAGGAAGCGAAGCAGCGGATTCAGCAGGCGGTCGCCGGCACGCGGACGGCACTGTCGGCCGGCGTGCTCGGCGCCTTCGGGGGCATGGTGCGGGTGCCGTCCGGCATGCGGAAGCCGACCCTCGTGATGAGCACCGACGGCGTGGGAACCAAGGTGCTGGTGGCGGCCATGGCGGGCGTGTACGACACCGTCGGCGAGGACCTGGTCAACCACGGCGTCAACGACATCCTGGTCCATGCCGCGAGTCCCATCGCGTTCATGGACTACATCGCCGGCAGCGATCTCACCGTGTCACAGATTGCCGCGCTGGTGGAGGGTATTGCCCGCGGGTGTCGGGCGCACCACATGACCCTGGCCGGTGGCGAAACGGCACAGATGCCGGGATTATACCAGCCGGGACACTATGATCTCGCCGGGACGATCATCGGCGTCGTGGACGAGGACGAAGCCCTGCACGGCGACCGGATCGTGCCGGGGGACGTGCTGCTCGGACTCGCCTCCAGCGGGTTACACACCAATGGATACAGCCTTGCACGTCGCATCGTCTTTGACAGGTGCAGGCTCCAACTTGATGATACCATTGAGGCTACGGGACGGACCGTCGGAGATGAGCTTCTGGCGGTGCACCGGAGCTATGCCGCCGCGTTACAGCCTGTATTGAGTCGTATCCACGGGCTGGCGCATATCACGGGTGGCGGCATTGCCGGAAATCTGGTCCGGATATTGCCCCCGGGAAGACGGGCGGTGGTGGATCCCTCGAGCTGGGCGTTGCCTCCGTTCTTTCAATTCCTGCAGGAGGCCGGGAACGTCCCACCCGACGAGATGCGCGAGGTGTTCAATCTCGGTGTCGGGATGATCGCCGTGCTTCCGCCCGCCGGGGTGGATGGGGTCCGTGAGGCTGCCAGCGCCCAGGGGGTTGAATCTTGGGTCATGGGCGAGATCGTCGGGGGTGATCCCTCGGTGGGGTTCGCCGGGTAGTCAAGGAGATGGACCATGCGCGTAATTCCTGCTGCGGCCGCCCTGCTGCCGCTGTGCCTGCTGGCGAACCCGCTCGCTGGCCAGAATGCCGAGTGCAGCCCCTACAGCACGACCAACACCACCTATAACGTCTGCAACGCGGCGGTCGACGGCACCCGGCTGTTCCATCCGGTGCTCGGCCTGCTCATCAGCGGTGGCAACCCGGTCCTCGGCAGCGCGAGGCCGCTGGGCGGCTTCCCGCACCTGTCGCTCACCGCACGGGTGAATGCCACGCAGGTGCAGCTGCCCGACCTCAGCTACGATGGCAGCAGCTCGTCCGTGCCGCTGGATGACGAGATCGTCGCGCCGGCCCCGCTCGTGGAGGGAGCGCTCGGGCTCTGGGGCGGGCTGCCGGGCGGCCTGCTCAGCATCGATGCCCTCGGCTCGGCGCAGCTCCTGCCGACCGACCAGTTCGACAACCTCCGGCTCGACAGCGACGCCCGCACCATCGGATCCATCGGGCTCGGGCTCGGCTACGGCGCGCGCATCGGCGTCCTGCGGGGCGCATTCCCGATCCCTGCCGTGTCGGTGAGCGTGATGCGACGGGACATTCCCCGCATGACCTACGGCGACCTCACGGACGCCACCCAGGACTACCAGTATTCCGTGGACCTGCGTGCGACCAACGTTCGCGTGGTGGCGAGTGAGCGGCTGGCGCTCCTGACCGTGGGAGCCGGCCTCGGATGGGACAAGTATACGGGCGATGCGGTGATTGCCTTCCGGGACCCGCTCACGAGCGTGCCGCAGCCGCCGATTGCGATCGGACTCGATAACACCCGGACGATGGCATTCCTGAACGCGGCGCTGTCTCTGTCCGTCATCCGGATCGCGGGTGAACTCGGGTACCAGGCGGGGAAGGACCAGAAGCTCCCGACCACGTTCGAGGGGGTGAACGATGCGGGCGGCCGGATGTTCGGGGGGCTGGGGCTGCAGTTCGGCTTCTGAAGCCCCGTGGCTCGCTTATCTTCCCCGCATGACGGAAGATGAGGCGATGCGGCGGGCGCTGGACCTGGCCTGGCGGGGGTGGGGCCAGGTACACCCGAACCCGCTGGTGGGGGCTGTTGTCCTCCAGGAGGGGCAGAAGGTCGGGGAAGGCTGCCACACGGAGTGGGGAGGCCTGCACGCGGAGGTGGAGGCCATCCGGGCAGCGGGGGATGGCGCCCGGGATGCCACCCTGGTCGTAACCCTCGAGCCGTGCGCGCACACCGGCAAGCAACCTCCCTGCACCCGTGCGATCCTGGACGCGGGGATCGCGCGCGTCGTGTATGCCGTCCCCGACCCTGACCCGGTCGCATCCGGCGGTGCTGCGACTCTGGCTGAAGCCGGCCTCGAAGTGGAGAGCGGGACACGGAGGGAGGAAGCGGAACGGCAGAACGCCATCTTCCTCCACACCCACCGCACCGATGACCGGCCCTTCGTGGCGCTGAAGCTGGCGACCAGCATTGATGGGCGGATCGCGGACGCCGGCGGGCGCTCCCGCTGGATCTCCGGGCTCGAGGCGCGTGACTTCGTCCACTGGTTGCGCGCGGGATTCGATGCCATTGCGGTCGGTGCCGGAACCGCCATCGCCGATGACCCGGCGCTGACCGTCCGGGGACGGATCGAACCACGGGTTCGACCCCGACGGGTGGTATTCGCACGCCAGAGAGGCCTGCCGCGTGACCTCCAGGTGTTCGAGGAGCCCCGCGCGCTCGTGGTCGATGACTACGACCTGGCGGGTAGTCTCCGTTCACTCCGGCAGGACGGCGTCATGAGCCTCCTGGTGGAGGGTGGCGGGCGCCTGGCGGGACGCCTGCTCGCCGCGGACCTGGTGGACCGGTTCTACTGGGTCCAGGCCCCCCTCTGGCTGGGGGAGGGAGGCGTGCCCGCCTTCCGTGGCATGAAGGTCCCCGACCTGGGGCGCGCCACGCGCTGGCAGGTGTCGGCACGCCAGGCGTTGGGGCAGGATACCATGCTGGTTCTGGAGCGCCACGCGTGTTCACCGGACTCGTAACCGCTGTCGGGACGGTGCGGTCCCGGCGCGAGACGGGAGAGGGCCTCGAACTGGAGATCGCCTGCCCCTGGACCGACCTGGTCCCAGGAGAGAGCATCGCGGTGGACGGGGCGTGCCTCACGGTCACCGGACTCCCAGCCGGGGGCTTCACGGTGCGAGTGGTGGGAACCTCCCTCGCCCGGACCCGGTTCGGGAGTGACGGGGAGGGGCGGCGCCTGAACCTGGAGCGTGCCCTGAGGGCAGGAGACCGCCTGGGAGGTCACCTGGTGCAGGGCCATGTGGATGGTCTGGGGCAGGTCATCCGGGTGGCGGAAGTGGACGGGGGGCGCCTGCTGGACCTCACCGTCCCCCCGGCGGTGGATGAGGTCTCGATTCTTCTGGGGTCTATCACCGTGGACGGCGTGAGCCTTACGGTGAACGCCCGTCCCGCGCGCGGCATCGTTCAGGTCTCGCTTATTCCGCACACGCTGCAGGAGACGACGCTCGGGGACCGGCGCGTGGGCGACACGGTCCATCTGGAAGGCGACCTGCTGGGGAAGTATGTTCAGTCCATGGTGCGCGCCCGTTCCGGCGCGAACCCCGACGCGCCGCCGGCGGCGGCGCGCGAACAGCAGCAGGACGGGAGTCATGGCATTCGGCACGATTGAGCAGGCGATCGAAGACCTGCGCAACGGCAAGATCATAATTGTGGCGGACGACGAAGACCGGGAGAACGAGGGTGACCTCGTCTGCGCCGCGGAGCTCGTTACCCCCGAGATGGTCAACTTCATGGCGACCCACGGCCGGGGCCTGATCTGTCTTGCCCTCACCGGTGACCGCTGCGATGAACTCGGCCTGCCGCAGATGGCCAGCCGGAATACGGAAGCCCTCGCGACGGCCTTCACGGTGAGCGTGGACGGCGAACGGCGTTTTGGCGTCAGCACCGGCATCTCGGCCGCGGATCGCGCGGCAACCATCCATGTCGCCATCAATCCCGCCAGCCGGCCCGGCGACCTTCGCCGGCCGGGCCACGTCTTCCCCCTCCGCTCGCGGCCCGGCGGCGTGCTGCAGCGGGTCGGTCAGACCGAGGCGAGCGTGGATCTCGCCCGTCTCTCGGGCCTGTACCCGGCCGGCGTGATATGCGAGATCCTCAACGCCGATGGTACCATGGCGCGCCGCCCGGAACTGGACCGGTTCGCCGCCCAGCATGGCCTCACGTTCATCACCGTCGCCCAACTCGTCGCGTACCGGCTCCGGGAGGAGAACCTTGTGCAGCGGGTGGCCGAGGCGCGGCTCCCGACCGAGTACGGGGAGTTCCGGATCGTCGGCTATCGCAACGACGTGGATCGCGCCGAGCACGTGGCCCTGGTGCTGGGCGATGTCGAGGGCCAGAAGGACATCCTGGTGCGGATGCACTCCAAGTGCCTCACGGGCGATGTGTTTGCCTCGCGCCGGTGCGACTGCGGTCCGCAGCTGCACGCCGCAATGGAGCGGATCGGGCAGGAGGGACGGGGCGTGATCGTCTACCTCGACCAGGAAGGGCGGGGCATCGGCCTGCTGAACAAGCTCCGCGCCTACTCGCTCCAGGATACCGGGGACGACACCGTCGAGGCGAACCGCCGCCTCGGGTTTGGCGCGGACCTCCGCAACTACGGCATCGGCGCGCAGATCCTGCGCGACCTCGGCCTGTCATCCATCCGGATCATGACCAACAATCCCCGCAAGCTCGTCGGCCTCGACGGCTATGGCCTCGAGATCGTCGAGCGGCTTCCGCTCCAGACACGCCCCCATCACGAGAACCGGGGTTACCTCGATACGAAGCGCGACAAGCTCGGCCACCTCCTCCCGACCTGACATGGCCGAATACACGGGGCGCGCCCGGCCCGGAGGCCGGGTCGCGCTGCTGGTCAGCCGCTACAACGAGCTCGTCACCCGGCGTCTCCTCGAGGGCGCTCTCACGCGCTGCCGTGAGGCCGGCCTGCCCGGGGAGGATGTGGACGTCATCTGGGTCCCGGGCGCCTTCGAGCTGCCGGCGGCCGCGAGCGCGGCGGCGGAAACCGGGCGCTACGCGTGTCTCGTCGCCCTCGGTGCGGTGATCCGGGGCGATACGCCGCATTTCGACTTCGTCGCCGGCGAGGCGGCGCGGGGCCTGAACGCGGTTGCGGTCCGGCACGGACTCCCCGTCGCCTTCGGTGTGCTCACCGTGGACAGCATGGACCAGGCGCTGGCGCGCGCCGGGGGCGCCGCCGGTAACAAGGGGCACGAGGCGGCCGAGGCGGCGCTGGAACTGGCTGACGTCATTGCCCGGGTGCGGAAGGGGCATCCCGATGCGACGGGCTGAAACCAAGGGCCGGGCGCGCGCGCTCCAGATGCTGTACGCCTGGGAACTGCAGGGCGCGCCACCGGTATCCGGGGTCGCCACGGGTATGGTTCGCCTCTGCGGCCGGGCTCCCGCCGTCCTGGAGGACGCGGAGCGCCGCGCGGAGGCCGTTGCCGCCCGGGTGCAGGATCTGGACCGCGCGGCAGCCGGTGCGGCGGAGAACTGGCGTATCGAGCGGATCGGCACGGTCGAGCGGAACATTCTCCGCCTCGGTGTGCTGGAGCTCGAGGATACCTCGGTGCCCCCCCGGGTAGCGATCACGGAAGCGGTACAGCTGGCGCACTGGTTTGGCGGTTCCCGCTCTCCTGCGTTCGTCAACGGCGTGCTCGACCGCATCGCGCGCCAGCTCGGCCGTCTGTGAACATCCTCGTCGTGAACTGGCAGGACCGGGAAAACCCGGCGGCCGGGGGCGCCGAGATTCACCTCTTCGAGATCCTCACGCGCCTGGCAGCTGGAGGACACCGCGTGCGACTGGTGTGTGGTGGCTGGCCTGGCGCTCCCACGCGTGCGACGGTGGATGGCGTCGATATCACCCGCGTCGGCGACCGTCACAGCTTCACGCTGCGGGGCCGGGGCGCGGTTCGGGCGGCCCTCGCGGCCGAGCCTGCCGATATCGTCGTGGAGGACATCAACAAGCTGCCGCTGTACCTGGCCAACCTGACCGACCTCCCATTCTACGTCATCATCCCCCACCTGTTTGGCGCGACCGTGTTCCAGGAGGCGTCTCTCCCGGTCGCCGCGCTGGTCTGGCTGGCCGAGCGTCCCGTGCCGGCGGTGTACCGGCGGGCGGCATTCCATGCGATCAGCGAAAGCACCCGGGACGACCTCGTTGACCGCGGTGTGCCCGCCGGGCGGATCCGCGTCATTCATCCGGGAGTCGATCCCGAGTGGTTCCGTCCCGACCCCGCCGTCAGCCGCTCGTTGCCCCCGACCTTCCTTTATCTGGGTCGCCTCAAGCGGTACAAGGGCGTGGATCTGGCACTGCGCGCGCTGGCCCGGGCGCACGACAGGCGTCCCGATCTTATCTTGGACATAGCAGGCACTGGCGATGACCGCCCCCGGCTGGAACGCCTGGCGGCCGAGTTGGGGCTGGGTGAGCGGGTACGGTTTCACGGCTTCGTCACCGAGGAGGCCAAGCGCGACCTGCTCCGGCGGGCCTGGGCCAACGTTTTTCCCTCGCCCAAGGAAGGCTGGGGAATCACCAACGTGGAGGCGGCGGCCTGCGCCACCCCCGTCCTGGCCTCGGACAGCCCCGGCCTCCGCGATTCGATCCAGCCCGGCGTGACCGGGTTCCTCGTTCCCCATGGCGACGTGGATGCCCTGGCCGACCGGATGCTCGCCCTCGCCGGCGACCCCGGCCTGGTCGAGCGGATGGGAGCGGCGGGCCGGACCTTCGCCCTCGGCCTGACCTGGGCGGACACCGCCCGGCAGACCGAGGCGCACATGATGGAAACCATCGCGGGCAGGCTGCCCGCCTGAACTTGGAGGTGTGTTTCATGCGGACCACCATCACCACGCGACATGGCGACATTCCGGACACCCTCAAGGAGCGCGCGGCGGCAATTGTCGAACGGCTTGGCCAGTTCGCGCATCGGCCACAGGAGTGCACAGTGGTGTTCGACACGATTCACCAGTCGCCGACGGTGGAGGTCCGCCTCCACAGCGCCAGTGGCCAGATCTACGTGGCCAGCGCGGAGGGCACGGACCACCGCACGGCGCTGGACCAGGCCGAACAGAAGCTCCGCCGTCAGCTCGACAAGCCGGACCCGCAACGCAAGAAGCGGAGCCGGGTGACGCCCGCATGACCCTGCGCGCGCGCGATCTGCTGGAGCGCAGCGGTGACCCGCTCCAGCTCGAGACCCTGACCGGCGAGATCGGGCTTGACCGCTCGATCCCGGACAACGAGGTGGCGAGCCCGGGCCTGGCCCTGGCGGGTTACACCGCCCGGTTCACGCCGCACCGCATGCACGTCCTCGGCGAGACGGAAGTCACCTATCTCTTCTCTCTTCCGGAGGACGAGCGGCATTCGCGACTGCGTGCCTTCTTCGATTTCGACCTTCCGTGTGTTTGCGTCACGAAGGGGCAGGACGTGCCGCCCGAGATGCTGGTGTATGCCCGCGAGCGTGGCGTTGCCGTGCTCCGGACCCGGCTCAAGACGGCGGAATTCTACCGGCGGGTCAAGCCGATCCTCGAGAGCAACTTCGCCCCGCGCACCACGCTCCACGGGTCGCTCGCGGACGTGTACGGCGTGGGCCTCCTGTTCATCGGGCGCAGCGGTATCGGGAAGAGTGAATGCGTACTTGACCTGGTAGAGCGAGGACACCGCCTGGTGGCGGATGACGTCGTGCAGGTGTCGCGGCGCGGCCAGGACGTGCTGATCGGGCAGGGGCACGAGCTCGCCGGGCACCACATGGAAATCCGCGGCATCGGCCTCATCGATATCCCGCGCCTCTTTGGCGTCCGGGCGGTGCGGCAGCAGAAACGGATCGAGGTGGTCGTCCAGCTCGAGGACTGGGAGACCGCCAAGGATGCGGATCGCACGGGCCTGGGCCACGATACCACCGAGATTCTCGAGGTCCACCTGCCGAAGGTGATCGTCCCGCTCAACCCGGGGAAGAACATCACCGTGGTCTCCGAGGTGGTGGCCATGGCCCACCTGCTCCGGTATTCCGGCGTGGACATGGCTGCGGCCTTCAATGAACGCCTCATCCGTCGGATGAAGGAGCAGCAGGGGCTGCAGCAGTATCTGCAGGAAGACTATGAGTAGTGAACTGCACGGCATCGTGGTCTGTCATGGCGACATGGCACAGGCGCTGGTCGACGCGGTCACGCGGATCACCGGGGTGGAGGGCGTGCTCGTGCCGGTCTCCAATACCGACTGCGACCGCGCGCTGCTGGAGGAGCGCATCGGCGCGGCGGTGGACGGGCATCCCGGGGTGCTGTTCACCGACATGTCGAGCGGGTCCTGCCTGGTGGCGGCCCTGACGCGCGCCCGCCAGACGGAGAACCTGCGCGTCGTCACGGGAGTAAACCTCGCCATGCTGCTCGACTTCGTCTTTCACCGCACGCTGCCGCTGGACGAGGCCGCCGCGCGCGCCGCGGACACCGGAACCCGGGCCATCCGGCTGACCTGATGCCCATTGTGCTGTACCGGATCGATGATCGCCTCATTCACGGGCAGGTCGTCCTGGGATGGGGCCGCACCCTGGGGGCCGACTTCATCGTACTCGTGGACGACGCGGTGCGGGGGAGCGAATGGGAACAGGAACTCTACCGCATGGCGGTCCCGCCAGATGTCGACGTCGTCTTCAGCAGCGTCGCCGAGGCGGTGGAGAAGCTCCCGGGCTGGCTCTCTGACGGCCGCCGGGGCATCGTCCTTACGGCTGACATCCCGACCATGTCGGCCCTGGTGCAGGCCACCCGCCTCATCCCGCGGGTCAACCTCGGCGGGATTCACTTCCGGCCCGGCCGTACCGAACGACGGCCGTATGTCTACCTGACCGACGAGGAATATGCCGCGCTCCATGACCTGGCCGACGAGGGCGTGAAAGTGAGCGCCCAGGATGTGCCGACCGCCGCGCCGGTCTCGCTGAAGGCGCTCGGATGACCGAGGCCTCCGGCCTGCTGCTGCCCCTCGCGTGCCTCGTCTGGGGGACGATGGTCGGCGTGGACATCGTGTCGGTGCCGCAGAGCATGGCCTCCCGCCCCATCGTGGCGGCCGCGGTCACGGGACTGCTCGCCGCATGGATCGAGGCCCCCGGCGCGACGGGTGCCGTGCTCGGAACCAGCCTGTTCATCGGGGCCGTCCTTGAGTTGTACGCGCTCGATGTGCTGCCCGTGGGAGCGACGAAGTACCCCGATTACGGGCCGGCCACGGTGGCTGCCGTGTACGCCGCGTGGGACCTCGAGGCGTGGTTCGGGGGTGGGGTTGCCGTGGGGATCGGGCTGCTTACGGCACTCCTGGGAGGCTGGGCGATGCGGCGGCTCCGCCGGGCCAACGTGCGCGCGATGCAGCGCCAGGAAGCGGCGATCGAAACCGGCGACCCCCGGGTGATCGACCGGCTCCACTGGGGCGGGATGTGGCGCGACGTGGCCCGCAGCGCGGGAGTGACCGCGGCCGGGCTCGCCATGGCGTCCCTGGTCTGGATCGTCCCCCTGGGCGGGAGCGAGGTGTACCACTGGCTTACCGGAGGGGCGGTGGCAGGTGGGGTTGCGGCTGCCCTGGGCGGGGCGCTCCGCAGTGCCGGTCGCACGCGGCGTGCCATATGGTTCACCGCCGGGCTGGCGGGCGGAACGGTGCTGGCGGTGCTGCTGTGAAGGGGACACTGAGCGCCTACTGGCGACTGTTCTCGGTGCAGGGCGCCTGGAACTACGAGCGGATGCTCGGCCTCGGGATGGGGTATTCGGCGGAGCCATTGCTCGCTGATCTCGAGCGTGAAGATCCGGAGCGCTACCGCGAGGCGGTTGCCCGGAGCGCCGCGTTCTTCAACTGCCACCCGTACCTGGCCGGACTCGCCCTCGGTGCCTCCGTGCGGGCAGAGTACGATCATGTGCCCGGCACACAGATCGAACGGCTGCGCACGGCACTCTGCAGTCCGCTGGGGGCCCTCGGCGACCAGCTCTTCTGGGCGGGCGTGCTCCCGGCACTCTCGGCGGCAATGCTGGTCGCCGTGGCGTTCGGGGCCGGCATCTGGGCCGTGGCAGCCTTCCTGGTGGTGTACAACGTGACCCGCATCATCACGGCGTGGTGGGCGTTGCGCACCGGACTCGCCACCGGTACCCGGGTGGGGGCGGTCATTACCGGCTCCTGGCTTCCTATCGCTGCCCGGCGGGCCGGTCGCGCCGCGGCGTTCATGGTGGGGGTGGCGATCCCCGTGACGATCCACTGGCTGCTCGGGGCGGGCCGCCTCCAGGCCCCCCTGATCCTGCTCGCGTTGGCCTGCATCGGCGTGGCGGTTTCCTTCATCCCGCGCTCCCGGCTGTCCCCGGCGCGCTATGGGCTCCTTCTCCTATTCCTGATCCTGGCCTGGCAATGGGCGATTCGGTAAGCCGCGAAGTCCGCGTCGTGAACCCGCTCGGGCTCCATGCCCGGCCGGCGGCGCAACTCGTACGACGGGCGAGCGAGTTCGACTCGCACGTCGAGATCGGGAACGCCCAGCTCATGGTCAACGGCAAGAGCATCATGGGCGTGATGATGCTGGCCGCGGAGTGCGGCAGCACCATCATCATCCGGGCGACCGGCGAGGACGCCGGGGCGGCCGTCGACGCGCTCGCGGGCCTGGTGGCGGACGGGTTCGGCGAGTCATGAACGACGACCGGTTCCTGCGCGGCGTGGGCGTCTCGCCGGGCGTGGCGTACGCCCGGGCGATCGTGGTGCGCTGGGATATTCCCAACGTGCCGGACCGCACGGTCACGCCGGGGGAGGTGGACCACGAGATCGCCCGCCTGCACGCAGCGGTCCAGGCGGTGACCGATGGCCTGGCCCAATTGCGCGAGCGGGTGCGGCAGCGGGCCGGTGACGAGGAGTCCGGGATCTTTGACGCGCAGATCCTGCTGGCGCAGGATCCCGACTTCATCCGGGAGGTGGAACTGCTGATCCGCAAGAACCAGCTGAGTGCGGAAAGCGCGTTCGAGTTCAAGGCGCTGGAGAGCCGGAACCTCTGGGGAAACTCACCAAGCGAGCAGTTGCGCGAGCGCCTGACCGACCTGAAGGCGATTCAGTACCGGATGTTGAACCACCTCCTCGGGCGCGCCGACGAGGACCTCTGGGCGCTGTCCTCGGAGCACCAGGCCATCGTCGTGGCACATGAGATCGCGCCGGGACTCACCGTGCAGCTTGACCGGGACCGGATCGTCGGCCTGGTGAGCGAGGAGGGTACCCGAACAAGCCACGCCGCCATTCTGGCGCACTCACTCGGTATCCCCGCGGTCATGGGAGCCGTTGGCGCACTCGACCGGATCCAGACCGGCACCATGGTCCTTCTCGACGGGCGCACCGGGGAGGTCCTGCTGGACCCGACCGCGTCGGAGCGCGAGGATGCCCAGGCGATGGTGATCCGCCGGCACCGCTTCGGGTTCGAGCTCGAGGCGCACGCCAACCAGCCATCGGTCACACCGGACGGCCATCACATCGCCCTCATGGGCAACGTCGATCTTCCCGAGGAGATCTCCGCGGCGCAGCAGCACGGCGCGCAGGGGGTCGGGCTCGTCCGCACCGAATTCCTGGTGACGGGCCGCACAACCCTGCCGAGCGAGGAGGAACAGTATGTCTATTTCCGCCGGCTGGCGGTGGCCTTCCAGGAATGGCCGGTGATCATCCGCTCCTTCGACCTGGGTGGAGACAAGTTCCCGACGGCCTTCCAGGCCCCGGCTGAAGCCAACCCGTTCCTCGGCTGGCGCTCGATCCGGGTGTGCCTCGACCGCCCTGAGATCTTCCGCCCGCAACTGCGCGCGGTGCTGCGCGCCGCGGTGGATCGGGACCTCTGGCTCATGCTGCCGCTGGTGACGTCGGTGAGCGAGGTGGAGGAAAGCCGCGCCCTCATGCGGGAGGAAGCGGCGGCGCTCCGGCGCGAGGGGATTCGCGCCGCGGACAGCATCCCCGTCGGCGTGATGGTGGAGACGCCCGCGGCGGTCATCCTGGCCGACCAGCTGGCGTCCGTCAGCGACTTCTTCAGCGTCGGGACGAACGACCTGACCCAGTACACCCTCGCCGTGGACCGCGGGAACGCCCGTCTCTCGGCCCTGTTCGAGGTACACCACCCCGCCGTCGTCCGGCAGCTCCGGACGGTGATCGAGGTCGCCCGTTCGCGGGAGATCCCGGCCAGCGTCTGCGGGGAAATGGCCTCGGATCCCCTATCTGCCGTGCTGCTCATGGGACTGGGGTACACGTCCCTCAGCGTCGCGCCCCAGGACCTCCCCGTGGTCAACTGGGTCGTCCGCAACGTGCCCCTCGCGGCCTCGCGCGAGGCCGCGGACGTGGCCCTCCGCGCGACCTCGGCGCCAGGGGTCCGGGAGGCCGTCTTCGCGGTGGTGCGCGAACACGTCGATCCTCGCTTCCTGACACCGTTTACGATGTTGCCGCCGCCGTCGGCCCCGGCTACCTTGCCTCACGACCCGACGCCCCCGGGCTGACACCGGGGCGCGTCCCCAACGCGACTTTCCCCGGGGACCTGCCACGCATGGTCACTGCCAAGCGGCACATTTTCACATCCGAATCCGTCACGGAGGGCCACCCGGACAAGGTGGCCGACCAGATCTCCGATGCGGTGCTCGACGCCATCCTCGTCAAGGACCGCAAGGCCCGCGTGGCCTGCGAGACGCTCGTCACCACCGGCATGGCCGTCGTGGCGGGCGAGATCACCACGAGCACCTACGTCCACATTCCCGATATCGTCCGGTCTACGGTCAAGCGGATCGGCTACACCGATTCTTCGCACGGCTTCGATTATCGGACCTGCGCGGTCCTGGCCAGCATTGACCGCCAGTCCAGCGACATCGCCCGCGGTGTGGACGAGAAGGGCGAATCCCGGACACAGGGAGCAGGGGACCAGGGGATGATGTTCGGCTATGCCTCCGACGAGACGCGCGAGCTGATGCCCGTGCCGATCACCCTTGCCCACCGGATCACCCACCGGCTGGCCCAGGCGCGAAAGGGGACGCACGGCAGTGCGGCCATCGAGTGGCTCCGCCCGGACGGGAAGTCGCAGGTCTCCGTGGCATACGAAGGCGACCGCCCCGTGGGAGTAACGACCGTGGTCGTTTCGACCCAGCACGCCGAGCGGGACGGCGGCAAGGCGCTCCGGAACGCCACGATCAAGGAAGCCGTGATCGAGGAGGTCATCCGTCCCGTCCTGGAAGAGGCCGAGCTCGACTCGGCGAAGACGCGCTTCCTGGTGAATCCGACGGGGCGGTTCGTGATCGGGGGCCCGCAGGGCGACGCCGGCCTCACGGGGCGGAAGATCATCGTGGATACCTACGGCGGGATGGCGCGCCATGGCGGCGGCGCCTTCAGCGGCAAGGATCCCTCCAAGGTGGACCGGTCCGCGGCCTATGCCGCGCGGTGGGTCGCCAAGAACATCGTGGCCGCAAAACTGGCCCGCCGATGCGAGGTGCAGCTGGCCTACGCCATCGGCGTGGCGCAGCCGGTGTCCATCATGGTGGATACCTTCGGGACGCATACGGGCCCCGACGATGCCCTGCTCGAGCGGATCGTGCGGAAGGTCTTTGACCTGACTCCGAGGGGCATTATCTCCCGATTGAAGCTGGCACAGCCGATTTACGGCCCCACGGCGGCGTACGGCCACTTTGGCCGCAAGCCCCGGACGGCGACGGTCGGCGGAAGGAAAGTGGAGCTGTTCACCTGGGAACGCACGGATCGCGTGGACGATCTCGCCACGGCCGCACGCTAGAGGAGCACATGAGCGCAAAGATGATGACGGAACAGCAGCACGACGTAAAGGACCTGGCGCTGGCTGATGAAGGCCGGCGACGGACGGAGTGGGCGGAGCGGTTCATGCCGGTCCTGCGGCAGATCCGTGAGCGGTTTGCCGCCGAGCAGCCGCTCAAGGGGCGCCGGTTGTCGGCCTGCCTCCACGTGACCACCGAAACGGCGAACCTGATGATCACGCTTCGCGCGGCCGGCGCGGAGATCGCGCTTTGCGCGTCGAACCCGCTGTCCACGCAGGATGATGTTGCCGCCCACCTGGTGCGCGACCACGGCGTGCACGTCTATGCGATCAAGGGCGAGGACAACGAGAGCTACTACACGCACATCGCCCAGGCGCTCGCGTTCGGCCCGGACATGACGCAGGATGACGGCGCGGACCTCGTCGGCTCGCTGCACATGGTCGCCCTGAACCGCCTGGACGACCTGGCCACGCCCATCCGTCGCTGGGTGGAGCAGCTGTCCGGCGAGGAGCGTGCCGCGCTGGTCGCCCGGGTCACGGGGTCCACCGAGGAAACCACCACCGGCGTCATCCGGCTCAAGGCGATGGCGCAGGAGAAGGTACTCCAGTTCCCCATCATTGCGGTGAACGACAGCAAGACCAAGCACATGTTCGACAACCGTTACGGCACCGGCCAGTCTACCCTGGACGGTATCGTGCGCGCTACGAACGTGCTGCTCGCGGGGAGCAACTTTGTGGTGGCCGGGTACGGCTGGTGTGGTCGCGGACTCGCGATGCGGGCCCGTGGGGCAGGCGCACACGTGATCGTCACCGAAGTCGATCCGCTGGCCGCCCTCGAGGCGCGGATGGACGGGTTCGATGTCCGCCCGATGGCCGAGGCTGCGCCGATCGGCAACATCTTCGTCACCCTGACCGGCAATGTTCACGTCATCCGTCCGGAGCACTTCCGGGCCATGCGGGACGGGGCGATCGTCTGTAACTCCGGCCACTTCAACGTCGAGCTCGATCTCGAGGGCCTCGCCCAGATCGCGAGCGAGCGGCGCGAGGTGCGCCATTTCGTCGAGGAGTTCCTCGTGGACGGCCGGCGCATCATGGTGCTGGGCGAGGGCCGGCTCATCAATCTCGCTGCGGCCGAGGGCCACCCGGCGAGCGTCATGGACATGTCGTTCGCCAACCAGGCGCTGGCTGCCGAGTACCTCGCGAGCAGCGGCGCGAATCTCGAGGCCGCGGTGCACACGCTGCCGGCGGAGGTGGACCGCGAGATCGCCCGCCTCAAGCTGCAGGCGATGGACATCGACATCGACACCCTTACCCCGGAGCAGCAGAAGTACCTCGCCAGCTGGGACGAGGGCACCTGAGCCATGATCGAGGTTACGGTCGCGCACCTCGGCCTCGACCGGTCCACCAATACGCCGGTCGTGATTCTCCGGGAGAAGGATGGCAGTCGCGTCCTCCCCATCTGGATCGGTCCGGCCGAGGCAAGCGCGATCGCGATGGTCATTCAGGGAGTGAAGGCGCCCCGGCCGATGACGCATGACCTGCTCAAGCAGCTCGTCGTCGGGCTCGGGGCGCAGCTGCGCCGGGTCGTGATCAGCCAGGTCAAGGACAACACCTATTTTGCCGAGCTGCTCGTGAGCCGGGACGAGGAATTGTTCCAGCTCGACGCCCGGCCGTCGGACAGCATCGCGCTCGCGCTCCGCCTGCACGCTCCCATCTATACCAGCGACGACCTGCTCGACGAGCGCAGTGTCGAGGAGCCCGAGGGCGGTGACGACCCGGACCAGGAAGCGCAGCGGCTCAAGGACTACCTGCAGCGGATGGACCCGCAGGACTTCGGCCGTTTCAATCCGTAGCCTCCCGCTCGCCCTTTGCGCGGCGCTGCTGCCGGCCGCGCTCGCCGCCCAGTCGCCCCTCACGGCCACCGGGCAGGTGCTCCGGGCCACTCCCACCGATTCCATCGGCGTGCCCGGAATTGAGGTAGTCCTGCACGAGGTGGGCGTGGAAAAGCAGGGGCCCCGCGATTCCACCCGCACCGATGCCGCCGGTCGTTTCCGCTTCCGGTTCAGGCCGGATACGCTCGCCGTATACCTCGTCAGCGCCCGCTTCGACGGGATCGCCTACTTCTCCGATCCCATCGACATCGAATCGACCGCACCGACGCTCGCACTGATCGTCAGCGACACGAGCAGCACGGAGCCGGTGTCCGCGAGCACACGCCATGTCGTGCTCCGCGCTCCCGACGTGGACGGAGCCCGCGAGGCGCTGGATATCGTCGTACTCCGCAACTCCGGCACGATGACCCGGGTCGGCCGCGACACGGTCACGGCGGCGTGGGGCATGGCGCTCCCGCCCGGCGTTCTGGGCGCGACCGTGGGGGACGCCGATTTCTCGCCAGATGCCATCAGCATCCGGGACGACAGCGCACTCGTGTTCGCCCCGATCGCCCCCGGCGAAAAACAGGTCGTCATCCAGTACATGGTTCCTCCGGATTTGTCCCCCTTCCGGATCCCCATTGCGGACAGTATCAACGCGGTGACGCTCCTGGCCGAGGAAGCCGGGGTCAGGGTCAGGGGCCTGGCGCCGGCCGACAGCCAGGTCATAGCCGGCACGTCGTTCACCCGGTGGACCGGCGCGCCCGGGCCGGGGACCACACTGGAAGTGACGTTCCCTGCGGGGGGCGGGGCCGGCCCGGCCCCTTCATGGGTGCTCCCCGCCCTCGTCGCGGCGCTGGGCGCGGTTCTCCTCGGCGCCATGCTCTGGCTCCTGCGCGGCCGACCAGGAAATCCTCCCGCTCCCGCTTGAGGGCACGGCCCGGCTTGCGCCGGGCCGTCCCGCGGCGTAAACTCCTCCCGCAGTCAAGCAAGCGAACGCGGATGCTCGGAAGCCGGTGCAAGTCCGGCGCGGCCCCGCCACTGTAACGGGTGTTGACCCCGCTCACGATGCCACTGGGAAACCGGGAAGGCGAGCGGAGAGAGCCCGGAGCCAGGAGACCTCCACGTTCGCGCCACCGGTAACCCCTCGGGGGAGGGAAGGTGGCGTGAGCTCGCCGTTTCCGGCCTTCTCCGCCCATCTCCGTCCAGCCCGGGGATGGGCGGTATGCGTATGCGGACACCGGCTCGTCTCCTGTGCGGATGTCTCCTGGCCCTGGTCGCGTCCTGCGCACCCTCGGACCAGGGGCAGGGCGCCCGCGTCGTCGTGGACGACGCCGGCGATACCCTCCGGCTGGCCGCTCCCGCCACCCGCATCGTCTCACTCATCCCCGCCACGACCGAGATGCTGTTCGCCATCGGGGCGGACAGCCTGGTCGCCGGGCGGAGCGCGTGGGATGACTATCCCGCCGCCGCCCTGGATGTTCCCAGTGCCGGCGACGGGATCCAGCCCAACCTGGAGGCGGTGCTCGGGCTCCACCCCGATCTCGTCGTCCTCTACCACTCGACTGCCAACGCACAGGCCGCCCGCCGCCTCTCCGACCTTGGCATTCCCGTCGTGCAGCTTTCCACCGACCGTCTGGCCGACGTGCCGAGAATGGCCCGCGTCCTGGGTGTCCTGACCGGCCGCGAGGCGGCCGCCGACTCGCTCGTCGCCGTATTCGACAGCGCGCTTGCAGCGGCATCGGTGGCGCGCGACGGGGAGGGACCGGGCATCCTCATTCTCGTTTGGGATGAGCCTCCCATGACCGTGGGGGCCGGCAGTTTCCTGAGCGAGCTGGTGGAACGCGCCGGAGGACGCAACATTTTCGGCGACCTGCCTGCCTCGTCCGCGCAGGTCAGCGTGGAATCGGTGGTAGACCGCAATCCCGACCTCATTCTTACGTCCGCCGAGGGACTGCCCGCGTTCGCCTCGCGCCCGGTGTGGCAGGCCGTGCCCGCCGTCCGGGAACGGCGTTTCGTGCACGTAACCAGTTCCGCCTTCAGCCGGCCCAGCCCGCGCGCACCGGAAGCGATCCGCGAGCTGCGGCAGCAAATCGGGAGCCGCGAGTGAAGAGCGTCCGGCTGTCGTTCGTCCTCGGCGCAGGAACGGTCGTCATCATGATCGGGGCCGTCCTGGTGGGATCGGTCCCGCTCAGCGTGGGAGAGGTGATCGCCGGACTGACCGACCCGTCCGCGCCCGCGGCCGTTATCGTCCGCCGAATCCGCGCGCCGCGCGTTCTCCTCGGGTTCCTGGTTGGGGGGAGCCTCGGCCTCTGCGGCGCCGCCCTCCAGGCCCTGATCCGAAACCCGCTGGCCGACCCGTTCCTCCTCGGGCTCTCCGGCGGGGCCGGCCTCGGGTCCGTGGTGGCCATCGCGCTCGGGCTCGGCGGCCCGTGGGCCATTCCGATCGCGGCGTTTGCCGGCGCCCTGCTGGCGATTGCCCTCGTATACCGCCTGGGCGTCGTACCGGGCGGACGCCTCGACCCCCGTATCCTGCTCCTGGCCGGCGTGGTCACCGGCGCGTTCGCCGGCGCGCTGATGAGCGCGATCATCGTGCTGTCGGACGCGGACAAACTCCGGAACGCCTTCCTCTGGCTCCTCGGCGGACTGGGCGCGGCGTCATGGCCCGCGACCGGCATCTTCCTCCTCTATGCGATCATTCCCGCCGGGCTCATCCTCTATCACGCCCGGCCGCTTGACCTGCTCGTCCTCGGCGAGGAAACGGCCCAGCACCTCGGCACCGAGGTGGAGCGGACCAAGCGCATCATTTACACAGCCACCGCGCTGCTCACGGCGGCGGGCGTGGCGGCCTGCGGGATCATCGGGTTCATCGGGCTCGTAGTCCCGCACGCCGTGCGCCGGATCTCCGGCCCGCTCCACCGCTCGCTGCTCCCGCTCAGTTTCGTGGCAGGAGGCGCCTTCCTCGTGCTCGCTGATGCCGTCGCCCGGACCGTTGTGCGTCCGGTGGAGCTGCCAGTCGGCGTGGTCACGGCGCTGGTCGGCGTGCCCCTCTTTGCCGTACTCCTGCGCCGCACGGTTACGTGATCGTCGCGGCGCGGGAACTCACGGTGCGGTATCCACGCGCGGCCAGTCCGGCGCTGGTGGGCGTGTCGTGCACGCTCTCCGCGGGTGAGCTGCTCGCTGTGGTAGGCCCCAACGGCTGCGGAAAGACCACACTGCTCCGGGCCCTCCTCGGCACCCAGTCGCTCGAGTCGGGGGAAGCGCGCATCCTCGGCCGGCCGGTCGGTGCCTGGCCCCGCCGGGACCTGGCGCGGACGGTGGGCGTGGTGGCCCAGCGTGAGACCGTGTTCTATCCGCTCCTCGTGCGCGAGGCGGTCATGCTTGGCCGCTACGCTCATGCCGGGCCGGTGGCGCCGCTTGGCCGGACTGATCGCGAGACCGTGGAACATGCCCTGCGGCGATGCGATGTCTGGGAGCTTCGCGACCGGGCCATCGACACCCTCTCCGGCGGCGAATGGCAGCGGGTGCGCGTGGCGCGCGCCCTGGCCCAGACGCCCAAGGTGCTCTTCCTTGACGAGCCGACGACCGCGCTGGATGTCCGGCATGAAATGGAGGTGCTGGAACTCGTCCGTGGCCTCGCCGATGAAGGCCTGGGCGCGCTGCTGGTGACGCACCACCTGAACCTGGCCGCCCGCTATGCGGATCGGATGCTGCTTCTCGCGGAAGGCAGACTCGCGGCGGCGGGACCGCCGGTCGAGGTGCTCCAGAAGGCTACCATGGAGCGGGTCTTCGGCTGGCCGGTGAAGGTCGAGTCCTGGACTGACGGCAGCCCCCAGGTGACTCCGCTGCGGCCCGGCGAGGACGGCAGGTGAGGTGGTTCCCCCTGTTCGCGATGGTCTGGGCCGGTGTGGCCGCGGCCCAGTCGCCGGTCATGGTGAGCGGTGTCGTGCGCAACGGCGAGACCGGCGCCGCGATCACTGATGCGGAGATCCGGCTCGGTGAACGGACCGCGACGAGCGATGTGGACGGCAGTTTCCGGTTTGGCGGCTTGCCCGCCGGTCGGGTGGAGATCGTGGTCCGCGCTCCCGGATACGCGCCGGACCGCCGCTGGCTCGACCTGGTGCCCGGGATGGATTCCCGGGTGGCAATTGCCCTCATGCCCACAACATGGCTGCTCGATTCCGTGACTGTGCAGCCCGAGGCGCCAGCTCTCGCGATCTCGGGCGACCAGCTCCGGGGCCGGGGAGGGGATCTTGGACGGGCGCTGGACGGGTGGGCTGGGCTGGTGGTCAGGCGATCGGGTTCGGGGGGCCCCGCAACGCCGCAACTCGGTGGCGGTTCCCCTGATGAACTGCTGGTGCTCATCGACGGCTTTCCGGCCAACGATCCCCTCACCGGGCGCGCCGACCTGGGCTCCCTCTCGACCGGCGACGTAGCCCGGGTGACCCTCGAGCCCGGCGCGCAGGGGGCCCGTGAAGGCTCCCGCGCCATCGCGGGCGTACTCCGCGTCGAAACCCGCCAGGATATCGCGCCGGAAGCGGCGGTCACGGTGGGACCGCATGGGGCAGGGGCAGCCCGCCTCGCGGCTACGATGGGCCGCGGGACCCTCGTGCTCCGCCGGGAGACCTTCGCTGACGGTTTCGGGTACGACGTGCCGGCCGTGCGCGGCAGTGGCGAAGCCGATCGGATCAACAGCGATGGAAGCCGCTGGTCCCTCCACGGAGGATGGCGCGGCGGGTTCACCGCCACGGTGCGGGCCACCGCTTCAGACCGGGGCATCCCCGGTATCGTGACCAATCCGACCCCCCGCGCGAGGGCCAGTGACCGGTCCCTGTTTGTCGGCGGGCGCGGCGGCAGGCATCTGGAAGGAGAGGGATCACTGGAGTGGCTCAGGACGCGGGCGCGCGATCCCATGCCACCGTCCGGTCCGGCGTACGATGCTGCCACGGAGGGTCTTGGTCTCCGGGGCGCAATCATCCTTCCACATCGCGTTGCGCTCGGAAGGTGGAGCGGCAGCGCGCGGCTTTCTCTCGAGGCCCGCCACGATGCCTATCGGGGCGACGGTGTCCGCCGGGGGGCGTCGTTCGATCGCGGCGCTGTGGGCTGGAGTGCGACGGTCACCCGGGGCGGCGACGCGTGGTGGAGCGTTGCGCCCGCACTCCGGCTCGACTGGTGGACCGATGGCTCCCCGGTGGCGAGCGGTCGGGTCGATGTTGCGTGGACGAAGAGTGCGACGACCCTGTCGGCCGGGCTGGGGAGCGCCGTGACCGCGCCGGCGCTTTCCGACCTGTTCTTCCGGGAAGGGGTCGGCGTTGCCCTCAATCCTGACTTGCGGCCGGAACGGGTGCGGTGGGAGGTGCAGGCCGGCATCACCCGGCACGGCCTCGCGCTCGGCATGCCGGTCGAAGGCTCAATCCGCCTGCAGTACGGCCGGGTGGACGACATGATCCTCTGGAGTCCCGACTTCAGGTTCGTGTGGAGCCCGAGGAACTTCGATGTCCGTCGGGGCGGCGCCGGAATCGTACTCCGTGCGAAGCCGCGTCCGAATCTCAGCGCCGGCGCTACGGCGACCTGGACGCCCGTGACCTATATCCCCTCGGGTACCCAGGTGCAGTACCGTCCTCGCTCGACCGTGTCCTCGGACCTCTCCTGGACGCCCGGATCCTGGCGGATAGACCTGCGCTGGCACCGGATCGGGCGCCGGTATCCCAACGGCGCCGGCCAGAACCCGTTGCCACCGATCAACCTTCTCGACGGGGGGCTCGAGCGACGCGTAACGTCGTACGCCGCCCTCCGCGTCGATGTTCAGGACCTCCTCGACGAACGAGCCACCTACATTGCGGGATATCCCACGCCGGGCCGTTCCGCCGCGCTTACCCTTACCGTGAACCTGCCATGACGCCCTTCCTCCGCCCTGCGTGCCTCATCGCCCTCGTGTCCATCCTCGGGGCCTGCGCCGAGACGACGGCCCCACTCCCGCCAGCGGAGGAGGTGCTCCTTGTCGTCAACAGCACCGAGGCGACGCTTCGCGTCGTGCCGGTTGCCGCCCCTGCCGCGGCGGTCACCCTCCCACTGGGGGGGACGGCGCCCACGCCGGTCGGGGTGTCCGCCCGGGGAGGCACGGCCCTGGTGCCTCTGGGTGCCGACAATGCCGTTGCCGTGATCAGCCTGGCCTCCCTTGGTGTACGCATCATTCCGCTCCCCGCCGGCGGTGGCGCGACCGGATCCGCCATTGTGAACGACACCCTGGCCTATGTCGCCAATCCCCTGCTCAACACGGTGACCCGCATCAACCTCCAGTCGGGTGACACCGCCAGCGTGGCCGTGGGCGTCTATCCGCAGGCCATTATCGCCACCCGCGGACGCGTGTTCGTGCTGAACGGCAACCTGGTGAACTTCGCTCCCGCCGGGCCGAGCTGGGTGACGGTGATCGATCCGGTCACCAACCAGCACGCCACCGGGATCGATTCCATCCCGCTTCCCGGGCCGGGCAATGCCGGCTTTGCCGCGGAAGGGACGGACGGGCTTCTGTACGTGGTGAGCAGCGGCGACTACTTCACCGGGGTGGGCCGGCTGTCGATCGTGGATCCCGTGGCCCGCACGGAGGTGGCGAGCTTCGGCGGCTTCGGCACCGGGCCGGGGGCCATCGCCGTCGGAGCTGACGACCGCCTCTTCATCAGCTCATTCACGGAGGGGCTGATGGAGTTCGACACCCGGACGCGCACGGTGGTCCGCGGGGCGGGGAACGGGGTGGACATCCCCGGGAACGCCGACGTTTCCGTGGACAGCCAGGGGCGGATTTACGCCATTTCCACGGGCCCCTGCCAGGCCGGCCAGCCCGGCGAGGCCCACGTCCTCCGTGACGACCTGACCGAGAGCGGGACCATCACGCTCGGGGAGTGCGCGTTCGGGAGCACCGTCACGAGTATCCCCCCGGTCCAGTAGAGAATCGGGCCCGGGCCACCGTACATTCCGGCATGGCCCTCGTCACCACGCCTGCCATCGTTCTCGCCACGTGGCGCTATCGCGAGACCAGCAAGGTGCTGCGGCTCGCCACCCGTGAGCATGGGGTGCAGAGCGCGATCGCCCGTGGGGCGCTCCGTCCGAAGAGCCGGTTCGGGGCCGCGCTGCAGGTCCTGAGCGAAGGCGAGGCGCAGTTCATGCTCCGCGACAACCGGGACATGCATCCCCTCGTCGCCTTTGATGTTACTCGCGTCCGCCTGGCGCTCACGTCGGGGATGGGACGGTATGCGGGGGCCATGGTCCTGGCCGAGCTGATGGTGCGCTTTGCCCCGGCAGACTGGCACCCGGAGTTGTTCGACCTCCTGCGGGAGAGCCTCGACGCGCTGGAAGTGGTCGCCGAGTCGGAAGTCGACGCGACCGGCCTCCGCCGCATCTGGGGGCTGGTGTCGGAGCTGGGATTCACACCGGTGCTGGACGCGTGTGTACGGGACGGACTGCCGATCCCGCCCGGGGCCCTCCACTTCAGCTCCACTGAAGGGGGAGCCGTCTGCGCAGCCTGCGCGCGCAGCACGTCGACCGCGGTGCTCGCCGCCGGAGATCGCGCCGATCTTGCCGCGCTGCTGGAGCCCTCGTCGGCGCTCCCCTCCCTGGATGCGCCCCATGCCATGGCCCACCGCCGTCTCCTGCACCGCTACGTCCACCAGCACCTTGGCGAGGGAGCCCGGCTGCCCGCGCTCGAGTTCTGGCTGCGACAGGCCTGGCACGCGGCGTGATCATCGGCACCGCCGGCCACATCGACCACGGGAAGTCCGCCCTCGTGGAGGCCCTGACCGGCCGGGGCGTGGATCGCCTGCGCGAGGAGCGCGCGCGCGGGATCACCATTGACCTGAACTTCGCGCCCCTCGAGCTGGAAGGCACCGTGGCCGGCGTGGTGGATGTGCCCGGCCATGAAGACTTCGTCCGGACGATGGTGGCCGGGGCCGCCGGCATGGACGTGGTGCTACTGGTCGTTGCGGCCGACGAGGGGATCATGCCCCAGACCCGCGAACATCTGGACGTCGTGGAACAGCTCGACGTTCCCTTCGGTATTCCCGTCATCACCAAGTGCGATCTCGCCACGCCGGAGTGGATTGGTCTGGTCGAGGAAGAGCTTCGCGAGCGGCTCGCCGCGTCCACTGTGAGGTTCGGGCCGGTGCATCGGGTTTCCGCCCGGGATGGCGCCGGGATCGCATCGCTCCGCTTGGCGCTCGCGGACATCGCGCGCGTGGACAATCGCCGTGATGCGTCAGACCTCCTGCGCCTTCCGGTGGACCGTGTCTTCAGCGTGGCCGGAACCGGTACGGTCGTCACCGGAACGCTGTGGACCGGAAGCGTGGCCGCCGGCGACACGGTGCGATTCCTCACCTCTGGCCGGTCCGGGCGTGTGCGCACCGTACAGCGCCACGGAGTGGAGGTGGAGCGCGGGGTGGCGGGACAGCGCATCGCGGTGGGTCTGTCCGGAGTGTCGCGCGATGGCCTGGGCCGCGGCGAGATGCTCGTGCGCGAGGGGGATCCGTGGGCGCTCACGAGCGTGATCGATGCGCATGTCAGGCTGGTTCCCGGTGCGACGAAGACCCTGCGAATGGGAACGCGAGTGCGGCTTCACCTCGGTACGGCCGAGGTCATGGCGCGGGTGAGCCCCCGAAAGGCGATAGCGCCAGGCGAGGAGGGAATGGCGCGCCTTCACCTGGAATCCCCTCTCGCCTGTCGCGGGGGCGACCGCTTCGTGCTCCGCAGCTACAGCCCCGTTGGCACCGTCGGCGGCGGCCGCATCCTGGATCCGCTGGCCTCGCGGGACATCCGGGCCTGGCCCGCCGGCCTGGACGACGTCGATCCTGCCGCACGGCTCGACGCCCTGGCAGGGCGGCGCCGAAACGGGGTGTTGCTCGCCGACCTTCCCATTCTCCTCGGCGTCCCGGCGAACTGGACGGCGAGCGCGGACGGCCGTTCGACCATTGCCGGGGACCGCATCGTTCCCTCGGACCGGCTCAGGAGGCTGGCGGGGGAGGCCTCGAGGCTGGTGGAGGAGTTCCATCGCGACCATCCAGCCCTCCCGGGGATCCCTCTCGAGACCCTCAGAAGCTCCCTCCGGGCCCCGCCAGGCATCGTGGAAGCCGCCATCGATGCTGCGGGAAGGGAGGGGCGCGTGACCCTGGACGGGTCCGTGGTCCGCCGGCCCGGCCATGCAGCCCGGGTACCGGGCGGGGAAGCTCGACTCGATCACCTCATGGACGTGATCCGGTCAGGTGGCCTCACTCCGCCGTCACTGGGAGACCTTGGGGGCGAGAGGGAGGGTGTGGAGGCGGCCCTCCGGATCGCGGAGGGCCGTGGTCTCGTGAGCCGGGTGGACCGGGACCACTTCTATGGGAGGGAGGCCCTGGAGGGCTGGACCCGCGCCCTGACCGAGGTGGGGGACGAGGGGGAGATCACCCCGGCCGCGCTCCGGGAACGGCTGGGGCTGTCCCGGAAGTTCCTCATTCCACTGCTGGAATGGTCTGACCGGACCGGCATCACCCGCCGGATCGGTGAGCGCCGCGTGCTGGTGTCGCCGCTTTCCCGGGGCCCCGCGGAGATATAGGTTTCAGTCGTACCCGATTTCCCGCTGGAGGTGCCATATCGGCTCGTGATTTCCTGTAAGTAAGGAGTACCCATGTTCCGGCGCGTACTGCCGGTAGTGTGGGTTGGCCTCCTTCTGGGGATCACGGCGCCCGCAGGGGCTCAACAGCCGGATCCACCGAAGGGTGTCCTGCGGGACAACATGCCCAACCCGTTCTTCCCGGCGACGACGATACCGTTCGTCATCAACTCGGAGGCCTGCAGCAGCAATCGCAAACCGGTCGTCAGCTTGAGGATTTACAACGTCCTGGTCCAGGTCGTCGCCATTCCCGTGCTCCAGGGCGGGGCGGGCGAGAGGATCGAGAACCTGCCGCTGTCATGCGGGGAGCACGAAGCCTGGTGGGACGGCAATTACCTCGACGGACGGGAAGTGACCCCCGGGGTGTACTACTACCAGTTGATCGTCGATGGTGAGCGCGTGAGCACCAGGAAGATGATCGTTCGCAAGGATGTGCGGGCCGACCGGCCGACCGGCGGTGGGGGAGCATGAGCTTCCCGGCCGCCGGTTTTCATTGCCGAATCGGCACGACGGGCCCATTCCTGCCCCGGTCGGTCTGCCAAAAAGGCCGGGTTGCCGGGTACGCGAATTGCCCCTTTGATGGTGGATATATGGCGTGTGTTGGCAACTCCGTAAGTGATTATATACATGATATTTGAGGGCCGGTACCCCGAAACTGGATGAGGATGCAATGATCCGACCTGAGAGACTGACGATCAAGGCCCAGGAGGCCTTCCGTGACGCCGGAGAGGAGGCCCGGCGGCGCGGTAATCCCGTCATCAACGACGCTCACCTCTTCAGCGCGCTGCTGGCACAGGACGAAGGCATCGTGCAGCCGCTGCTCCAGAAGGTGGGTCTCAACGTCTCTGCCTTGAGGGACGGGGTGAACCGCGAGCTGGAGCGCTTCCCCTCCCAGGAGGGGGGAGCGAGCCCACCTTCTCCCGGGAGATCAACCGGATCTTCGACCGGGCGGAGACGGAAGCGAAGAACCTGGGCGACGCCTATGTCTCCACGGAACACCTGCTCGTTGCGATGGTCGAGGAAAAGGGGACCACGGCGCGCGAGCTGCTCTCCAGTTCATCCATCGATGCGAACCAGCTCCGGGAGGCGCTGGCGGACGTGCGCGGGTCCCACCGGGTAACCGACCAGAGCCCGGAGGAGAAGTACCAGGCCCTGGCGCGGTTCACCCGGAACCTCACCGACGAGGCACGGGCGGGGAAGCTGGATCCCGTGATCGGGCGTGACGAGGAAGTCCGCCGGGTCATGCAGGTCCTGTCGCGACGCACGAAGAACAACCCCGTCCTGATCGGCGAGCCCGGCGTGGGCAAGACAGCCATCGTGGAGGGACTGGCCCAGCGCATCGTCAACGGCGACGTACCCGACAGCCTGCGGAGTCGCGAGCTCGTCGCGCTCGATATCGGTCTGCTGCTGGCCGGCGCCAAGTATCGCGGCGAGTTCGAGGAGCGGTTGAAGTCCGTGGTGAAGGAACTGGTGGAAGCCGAAGGTCGGTACATCGTCTTCATTGACGAACTGCACACGATCGTCGGGGCCGGTGCCGCCGAGGGCGCCGTCGACGCCAGCAACATGCTGAAGCCGCCGCTCGCCCGGGGCGAGCTGCACGTGGTGGGGGCCACCACGCTGGACGAGTACCGCAAGCATGTGGAGAAGGACCCGGCGCTCGAGCGGCGGTTCCAGCCCGTCTTCGTGGGCGAGCCGTCCGTGGTGGATACCATCGCCATTCTGCGTGGCCTGAAGGAGCGCTACGAGGTCCACCACGGGGTCCGCATCACCGACAACGCCCTGGTGGCCGCTGCCACACTGTCCGACCGCTATATCGGCGACCGTTTCCTGCCGGACAAGGCGATCGACCTGGTGGACGAGGCGGCGAGCCGGCTTCGCATCGAGATCGACAGCCTGCCACAGGAGATCGACGAGGTCGAGCGCCGGATCGTACAGCTGGAAATCGAGCGCCAGGCCCTGCTCAAGGAGAAGGACCGCGCGGGGCGGGAGCGTCGCGATGCGGTGGAGCAGGAGATCAGCGACCTGCGGGAGCGCAGCCAGGCCATGAAGGCGCAGTGGCAGTCCGAGAAGAATGCCATCCAGGAGATCCAGGCCGACAAGGCGCGCGCGGAGGCCATCCGCCAGGAGATCGAGCAGGCTACCCGGGTGGGCGACCTCCAGCGTGCGGCCGAGCTGCGTTACGGGGAACTGCCCCGCCTGGAGGAGAAACTTCAGGAGCAGGACAAGCGGCTCCAGGAAGTCCAGGCCACGGCCAGGTACCTCAAGGAGGAGGTGGACGCCGAGGATATCGCCGAGATCGTAGCCAAGTGGACGGGCATTCCCGTGAGCCGGATGCTGGAGAGCGAGCGGGAGCGCCTCACCCACCTCGAGGACGAACTGGGCCGCCGGGTGGTGGGACAGCGTCAGGCGACGACTGCCGTGGCCAACGCGGTGCGGCGAAGCCGGGCCGGCCTGCAGGACCCGAATCGTCCGACCGGGTCGTTCATCTTCCTCGGCCCCACAGGCGTGGGGAAGACCGAGACCGCCCGCGCCCTCGCCGATTTCCTGTTCGACGACGAGCGCGCCATGATCCGCCTCGACATGAGCGAGTACATGGAGAAGCATTCGGTCTCGCGCATGATCGGGGCGCCGCCGGGATACGTCGGCTATGAGGAAGGCGGCCAGTTGACCGAGGCCGTCCGGCGCCGGCCCTACAGCGTGGTCCTGCTGGACGAGATCGAGAAGGCCCATCCGGACGTGTTCAATGTTCTGCTCCAGATCCTGGACGACGGCCGGCTCACGGACGGGCAGGGGAGAAACGTGGACTTCCGGAACACGGTCATCATCATGACCAGCAACATCGGGAGCCAGTTCATCGTGGACGCCGGTGCCGTCACCGGGACCGACTGGGCGCAGGTAGAGGAGCGGGTACGGAACGAACTGCGCAACCATTTCCGGCCCGAGTTCCTGAACCGGGTGGACGACATCATCGTCTTCCACCAGTTGAGCCGGGAGGACGTGGCCCGGATCGTGGACCTCCAGCTCGAGAAGCTCGCGCAGACGCTGTCTGCCCGGCACCTCTCGATTGAGCTCACCGCCGCAGCAAGGGAACTCGTGGCGCACCGGGGCTACGACCCGGTCTACGGAGCCAGGCCGCTCAAGCGCGAGATCCAGCGTCTCCTCCAGAATCCCATCGCGCTGGAGATGCTCGAGGGTCGCTACGAGGAAGGCGACACCATCGTGGTGGATGTCGACGGCGAGCGGGGTCTCTCCTTTACCCGGCGTCCGACGATGGCCGAGGAGGGGGTGCGTGCGTAGGGGCGCTCCCACGCCCGAGGACGTGGCCGGGATGGAGGCCGCGCTCCGGCAGGCGCGCGCGGCCGCCGTCGTCGAGGAGGTTCCGGTAGGAGCAGTTGTGATGATCGACGGTGAGATCATCGCCGAGGCTCACAATGAGACCATACGCCGGCGTGACCCCACCGCGCATGCCGAGTTTCTGGCCATGCAGCGGGCCCTGCAACGGACTGGTGAGGACCGCCTGACGGGAGCCACGCTGTACATCACGCTCGAGCCCTGCGCCCAGTGCGCGGGTGCCATTGTCCTTGCCCGCGTCGGGCGGGTTGTGTTCGGCGCCTGGGACGACAAGGCCGGCATGGCGGGCAGCGTACTTGACGTCCTCCGGAACCCGCGGCTCAATCACCGGGTGGAGGTGCTGGGCGGGGTCGAGGCGGCGGACTGCGGCGTACTCCTGCAGCGGTTCTTCCAGGAGCGTCGCTAGCGCCGTGCAGCGCGACGTCGTCATGCGCTGGATCGAGCAGCTCGGCCGGCTTATCGCGCGGCTGCTTGGTACGGGTGACCCGGGCGACCTCTCTGCAGCCCGGGAGGAGGTCGAAGCGGCGCTGGACCGCCTCCTGGCGGGTCTGGCCCTGGTGGTGCCGCGCCTCGACCCGGCCGCCGCCGCCGATATCCTGCACGATCCCGACCGCCTCTTCGCTTATGCGCAACTGCTCGCCCTCAAGTCCGCCATCCTCCGGGCCGAGGGCAACCCGGCGGAAGCCGGCCTGCAGTCGGCGCGGGCAGTCGCGTTCGCGTCAGAAGCGGTCCGTCGTTCGCGCGATCCGATGCCAGCGTGGGAACGATGGCTTGACGCCGCGCAAAGTGGCCGGCCCCCCGGTGCACCGGGGCATCCGGAACAGACCCCCTGATCCATCACGCCCGGGCCGGCGGCCGTTGCACGGGTTGCGCACCGGCATGCCTGACGGTATCTCTACGTGCCACCCCGATGTTCTTGCGCCTTCCTTCCCGTTCCGGAGGCCTGGCGATGGACAACGCTCCAGCCGCACCGCCGACCACCACCGCCCTCACCCGGGCGCTCTGCCTGCTCATCCTGTTCCTCATGGCCGGTGCCGCCGTCTATGGCGGGTACATCGCCCTGCGCTATTTCCGCCAGATCGGCGTCTGACCCGGGGGATCACCGATGACCAAGCGACAGACCCGCGCGTTCTTCCTCGGTTCGACGATCGTGTTCGCCCTCATCTTCCTCGGGTTGACGGTCGACACCCACCGACAGGTTCCCCGCCTGACGAATGAGGACCAGCTCACGCCCGCGGTCATCGCGGGGAAGCACGTCTGGCATCGGAAGAACTGCATCAACTGCCACACGCTGCTGGGCGAGGGAGCCTACTACGCGCCGGACCTGACCGGCATCGCCGCCCAGCGCGGCGACGCGTACCTGCGCTCGTTCCTCCAGGATCCCTCAAGGTTCTACAGCGAAGAGCGGGACCGCCGGCTCATGCCGAACCAGGACCTGAGCGCGGAGGAGATCGATGACCTGATCGCCTTCCTGACATGGGTCGGGAAGATCAACACGAATGGATGGCCACCGCGTCCGATCATGGTCTCCGGGGCAACCGTGCCCGGCAGCAACATCGGCGGCCCCGAGCCTGCGGCGGCGTCGGATGATCCGGTGGCGATGGGCCAGGCGCTGTTCCGCCAGTCGCCGCCCGGATGCTTCGCCTGCCACTCCGCGGCGCCCGGCGTGAACCTGGTCGGACCCTCGCTCGCCGGGATCGCGGCCACGGCGGCGGCGCGGGTGCAGGCGCCGGAATACACGGGCGGCGCCACGGACGCCGAGGGATACCTCCGCGAGTCGATTCTTGCCCCAAGTGCCGACATTGTCGCCGGAGCGAACTACTCCAGCGGCGGAGTATCGATGATGCCCGCCACCTTCGCCCAGTCGCTGGAACCGGCACAGGTCGAGGCGCTGGTGGCCTACCTCATGACCCTGAAGTAGTCAGGAGCGAACATGCGCTATCGGACGCAGGCTGTCGCTTACCCCTACTTCGTTGTCGCCCTCCTGCTGTACGGCCTTCAGATGGTCTTCGGGCTGCTGTCCATCGTGAAGTACCTGGGGCCCGACCCCCTCATGGGCATCATCCCGTTCGACGTGACCAAGGAAATCCACACCAACGTCCTGATCGTGTGGGTGCTGACCGGCTTCATGGGGGCAGCGTACTGGCTGGTGCCGGAGGAATCCCGGACCGAGCTCCATTCCCCCCGCCTCGCCTACTGGCAGCTCGGGCTCTGGACCGTCACGGGGGTCACCGCAGTCGTCGGGTATCTTTTCGGCTGGACGGAAGGCAACAAGCTGCTGGAGCAGCCACTGCCGGTGAAGCTCGCCATCGTCGTCGTGATGCTGATGTTCCTCTACAACCTCGGCATGACCATCTGGAAGGCGAAGCGCCTCACAACCACCGAAGGCGTCCTGTTTGCGGGACTCGTGCTCACCGCGCTGCTGTACCTGCCCGCGCTGGTCACCTGGGACAACTACACCCTGAGCATCTACTACCGCTGGTGGACGGTGCACCTGTGGGTGGAAGGCGTGTGGGAGATGGTCCAGGGTGGCCTGCTCGCCTACCTGCTGATCCGGTTGTCGGGCGCGGATCGCGAGGTCATGGAGAAGTGGCTCTACGTGATCGTGGGGCTGACGTTCATCGCAGGCATTCTCGGTACGGCCCATCACTATTTCTGGATCGGTGTGCCCCATTACTGGCTGCCCATCGGAGGCATCTTCAGCGCCCTCGAGCCGCTCGCTTTCCTCGGGATGGCGATCTACGCCTATATGGCGATGCGCCGCGCCGGGTTTGGCCACCCGAACCGCCTCGCACTGCACTGGACCATCGGCAGCGCCATTTTCTCGGCGGTGGGCGCGGGCATCCTCGGCCTCGCCCATACCTGGCCGGCCGTGAACAAATGGACTCATGGCACCATGATCACGGCCATGCACGGGCACATGGCGTTCTTCGGCGCCTACGTCATGATCGTCCTGGCCATGATCACCTACGCTGCGCCGGCGCTCTTCGGTCACGAACAGGAGGCGGGGGAATCCTCCGTCGGCGTGTGGGCCTTCTGGCTCCAGATCGGCGGCATGTTCGGCATGACCATGGCATTCGCCGCGGCCGGTATCACCCAGACCTACCTCGAACGCATCCTGGGCCTCGGCTACCTGGATACCCAGCACAAGATCCAGGTGCATTTCCTGATGGTCCTGGGTACCGGCCTCCTGTTCGTGATCGGGGTCGCGCTCTACCTGTGGGACTTTTTCTTCCTGGCCCCCCGGCGACGCGCCGCCCCCGCCGCGTGGCCGGCGGGCCCGGACGCGGAGCGCTGATCCATGGTGGTCCAGCTCGCGCACGGCCTGCCCGATGGGCTCCGGCGCGCCGGGGAGGAGGAGCCATTCTACCTCCCGGCTGGCGACGAAGTGTCGGTGTTCTCTGAATGCCACGCGCGCGGGCTCGCCGTCATGCTCAAGGGGCCGACTGGCTGCGGCAAGACCCGGTTCGTGGAGCACATGGCGTGGCGCCTCGGTCGGCCGCTGGTGACGGTGGCCTGCCATGACGACCTCTCCGCCAGCGACCTCACCGGGCGCTGGCTGATCCGCGGCGGCGAGACGGTCTGGCAGGATGGTCCGCTGGCACGCGCCGCGCGCCTCGGCGCGCTCTGCTACCTGGATGAGGTGGTGGAGGCCCGGCAGGACGTGGTGGTCGTTATTCATCCCCTGACCGACGATCGTCGCATCCTTCCCATCGAGAAGACCGGCGAACTCATTGAGGCGGCCCCGGGCTTTCAGCTGGTCGTCTCTTACAACCCGGGCTACCAGCACGTTCTCAAGGACCTCAAGCCAAGCACGAGGCAGCGCTTCGTCTCGCTGGAGTTCGATTTCCCCCCAGCGGCCCTCGAGCGGCAAATCGTGGTACATGAGGGAGGAGTGGACGACGCGATGGCCGCCGGCCTGGTGGAACTGGCGCACCGTGTCCGGCGGCTGCGGGACCGCGGCCTCGCCGAGGTGCCCAGCAGCCGCCTCCTGATCGCCACGGCCCGGCTCATTGCGGGCGGCATCGAGCCGGTGCAAGCCTGCCGCGTCGGCCTCATGGCTCCCCTGACGGACGATCCCGACCTCCTCGCCGCCATTGGCGACCTGATCGCAGCCACGCTGTAGTCCATGGCGGAACCCGAAGACGTCATTGCCGAAGGGGCGCTCGCCGCAACCCGGCTGGCCCGGGACCTGTGGGCCCGTCACCGGGCCGCCGCCCATCCGGTCCCCCCGCGGCTCGACGACCTCAGGCGCCGCCTGGAACTGTTCGTCGCGGCCTTCTTTCCCGATGCGCCCGACATCGGTATCGCCGAGGCCCCCGCACCGCCGAGCCTTCTCGCCCGGTTTGCAAGGCGTCGATACGCCCACCTCCAGCCCGAGTCCGCGATTGCCTCCACCGACGGCCTTCGGCTCCGGCTCCCTGGTCGCATCGACGGCATGCCGGGGACCGCGGTGCTCACCCGATATCAGTTACTGGCACTGGAACAGGCCGCCCGCGCGACGCGCGGGACTGCCGGCAACCGTCCGCAGGAGAAACTCCATTCTGACCTCTACCTGCTCGCGGAATCCGCCGAGATCGATGCGATGCTCGTTGGCCTTGTGCCGTCATTCGATGCCGAAATCCGACGGGCCCGCCGCGAAGGGCGCGCCGCCCGCCCTGCGGTCTCGCGGCCTTCCCCACGGGAACAGGCAGTGGAGCGCCTGCTGCTCGACCTGCTCGACGCCGACCCCGCATCCCCGCCACCGCCGTTCACGCGGACCCCTGACCCAACTGCGTCGGCGCAGTGGGCCGCCGCGCGGGCGCAGGCCGTGCGGCGGCTGACGGGCCCGTATCGCGGCACAGCGCCAGTCCCCCTGTGGGGTGAGATCCATGACCCCGAGACAGGTCAGGGGCCCGGGGCCGAGGCGCCAGACGGCGCTCCCACGGCGCCGCCGGGCCGGTCGCACCGGCTGTCCCGCCGGCCCGCCGTGCGGGACGCGGGGGAGGACGAGGACGATCCCGAGCCTGGGATGTGGATTGTCCGGACCGATGACCTGCAGGAAAAGGCGGAAGACCCGGCCGGACTTCAGCGACCGGCCGACCGGGATGATCAGGCGGATCCGGGAGAACTGGCAGAGGCGGTCTCCGAACTGCCCGAGGCGCGCCTCGTTCGTTCACCAGGTCCTGTCCGGGAAGTGCTTGAAGGGCAGGACCCGGTTCCCCGCAGTCCTGCCCGGGGAGTCTTCCCCACCGGATGCGGTATCGCCTATCCCGAGTGGGACTACCGGATCTCTGCCTATCATCCGCGAGGCGTCGTCGTCAGGGAACAGGTGGCTCCCCCGGCCGCCGGGGACTGGGTCGAGGGGGTCCTGCGGGAGCACGCGTCAGTCCTCCGCAACGTCCGGCGTGACTTCGAGCGCCTGCGGCCGCGCCGCACCGTGCTCACCCGACAGCCTGAGGGTGCGGACCTCGACATCGACGCCGTGGTGGACGCCTTTGCGGACTTGCGGGGCGGGGGGCTCTCCGACGACCGTCTGTACCTGGACACCCGTCCCCTTCGACGGGATATCGCAATCGCCCTCCTGGTCGACGTGAGCGCGTCAACCGACGGATGGATGTCAGGGAAGCGCCGCATCATTGACGTGGAAAAGGAAGCGCTGCTCGTCGTGGTCGAGGCCCTCGCCGCGCTGGGGGATCCGCATGAGATTCTCGCTTTCTCAGGGGAGGGACCAGCGCGGGTGGACATCCAGGTGGTAAAGGGATTTCGGGAACGGGCCGGCATCGGGGAGGTGAACCGCCGCATCGCGGGACTCGAGCCGGGAGGCTATACGAGGACCGGAGCGGCGCTCAGGCACGCGACAGTCGGACTGACCGCCTACGCGGCCCGGCATCGCCTCCTGCTGCTGGTGTCCGACGGCAGGCCGAACGACCTGGACCTGTACGAGGGCCGATACGGCATCGAAGACACTCGCGTGGCCGTGACGGAAGCCCGGCTCCAGGGGCTGCACTGCTTCTGCCTTACCGTGGATCGACAGGCTCCTCGCTATGCGTCGCGCATCTTCGGCAGGGATTTCGCCGTCCTCTCCCATCCCGAACGGCTGCCCGCGGTGCTCGCCCATGTCCTGCGGGACCTGGTTCGGGCCTGAGTCAGAGCAGCAGTCCCACCCCGGTGCCAACACTGTATAGCACGAAGGCCAGCAGTGCCTGACCCTGCGCGGGGACGAGTTCCGTGGTTGTGCCGTGGTGGCGTACGCCCGCCACCGCCATGAAGGCGGGAACGGCGGCGGCCAGCCCCAGCCATGTCCCCTGCGGCAGGCCCGCGAGTGGCAGCACGGCAGCGATGACGATGGCCAGTGCCTCCCACGCCAGGAAGAGCCCCGCCGCGCGCGACTTGCCAAGGCGCACCACCAGCGTACGCTTGCCGGCACCGGCGTCAGCGGCCGCGTCGGGAAACTCGTTGACCAGCAGGAATCCGCCGATCAGCAGGCCCAGCGGGATGGAAGCAAGCAGCGGGGCGACGGACAGGTGGCCTCGCAGGACCAGGTAAGCGCCCCCCACCAGCAGCGGACCATAGGCGATCGACACGGCGGACTCGCCAAGCCCGCGATAGGACAACCGGAGCGGGGAGGCGTGGTAGAACCACGCCAGCGCCAGCCCGGGCACGCCGAACCAGAGTGCCCGGGGCTCACGGATCACGACGATCACCAGGCCGAGGACGATCCCCGACGTATAGGTCGCGAGGGCCACGGCGGCGGTCTCCCGCCGGGTGAGCAGTCCGTCGACCAGCACCCGCTTCCCGCCGCTGAACGGGCTCCGGTCCTCGGGACGGATCGCCAGGTCGGTGCCCGAGTCGTAATCGACCAGTTCGCCCGAGGCGTTCTTGGCTACTTCCCACAGGAAAACCGCGACGACTATGAGGGCAAACCACAGCGGGTCCAGCCCACCATCGAGAGCGGCAAGACAGGCAGTCAGAAAGAGGCCGGCGAAGCTGGCGAGGGAGATCTTGGGGTCGGCCAGGCGCCAGACGCCGGCCCGGAGGGAATGGGGCATGTCCAACGATACCACCGTCGCCCCCGGTCCTGCGCGGGGCTTCCCCTTGCGCGCCTGCCAGGCGGGGACATACTCGTGCTCACCTTCTACTGGAGGACTTCTATGCGGGGCTGGGGATCACACGGGGTCCTGCTGATCGCGCTCGCCGCGTGCGGCGGCAGAGCGGGGTCAGTCCAGACGGGTCCCGTGAAGCCCGCAGAGCTGGCTGGGCGGTGTGATGGCATCAATGGAGACAGCGTCCGGACCGTAGTCGAGGAAACACGGAAGGTCTCGCCGATTGACACCCCGCCGGCCCTGATCCGCGCAGGAGCCGTGCGCTCCCCGATGACCGGGCCGCGCCGGGGCAGGGTGGTAGCGGCCTTCGTCGTGGACTCCACGGGGCACGCGGATCCGTGCACTATCGGCTGGGTGGCCGTGTCGGACTCTGTATTCCTGCCATACGCTCGACGGCAGCTCAGCTCGAGCGTCTACCGGCCCGCAATGTCTGGTGGCACTGCGGTCCCCGCCGTCGTGGAGCACGTCATGAACTGGGCAAGACAATGAATGCTATAGCCTGGCCTTGCGCCACTGAGAACGTGTTGCAGAAGGGGCGGGGTCCCGGTAGTTTACTCGCCGCGGAGTCCGCGGGGCCCAAAGTCGAATAACCCCTCGACCCCGAGCCCTCTTGACCCCGCAACCTCCAGAGGACAGGTGTCCGAGTGGTTGAAGGAGCCGGTCTCGAAAACCGGTAAACCCGCAAGGGTTTCGTGGGTTCGAATCCCACCCTGTCCGTGACGCGGGCCCCGGGGTTTCCCGGGGCCCGCGTGCATCCGGAACACCTCCCGCGTTATCCTCCCGCATTCCCCCGCACGGGATCCGCCAATGCCATATCCCATCCGCCGGCTTGTCCCACTCGTCCTCGCCGTCCTCGCGGGTGCTCCCGAACTCGGCGCACAGGCCGGCGTGCCGAAGGCGTGGGATGCCTTCACGGCGGCATTCGACCGCCACCTGGCAGGCGACAGCATCGTCGGCGGGAGTGTCGTGCTGCTTCGGGAAGGCCGGGTGATCGCACGGCATGATGCGGGGTGGCAGGATCGCGACCGCGGCGAACGGGCGGGCCCCGGCACCATATACCACTACGGCTCCATCACCAAGACGTTGACCGCCGTCGCCATCATGCAGCTTCGCGACCGCGGGCTCCTGACGCTCGACGATCGCGTCACCGACTACCTGCCGGAGCTCCGCCAGGTTCACGACCCCTGGGGATCAATGGACGACGTGACGATCCGGATGCTCCTCTCCCACAGCTCGGGCTTCCAGAATCCCACCTGGCCCTGGGGCGGGACCGAACCGTGGCAGCCCTTCGAACCGACGCGATGGGAGCAGCTGGCTTCCATGATGCCATACATGGAACTCCGATTCGCCCCTGGCTCAAGGTACGGCTACAGCAACCCCGCGTTCATCTATCTCGCCCGGATACTGGAACAACTCACCGGAACGCCGTACGAGTCCTATATCCAGAAGAACATCTGGACGCCCCTTGGCATGGCGCGGAGTTATTTCGGGGCCACGCCTTACTGGCTCGCGGCTTCGCGCTCCAACCGCTACACGCTGGAGCAGGACAGTGCGGGTGCGCGGGTCGTGGAGCACGGCCGGGACTTCGACCCCGGGATCACCATTCCGAACGGAGGCTGGAACGCGCCCCTCGATGACCTCGTCACCTGGGCCCGATTCCTGATGGACACGCCGGCACCGGACAGCGCCGTCACCGCGCGCTACCCGACGGTCCTCTCCCGGGCCTCGCTCGAGGAGATGTGGCGCCCGGTCGTCGCAGTGAGCGACAGCGCTATTGCCCCCGGTGACATGGGGCTGTCCTTCTTCCTGATGCGGGCAGGGCCGGATACCCTGGTGGGACACACGGGGGAACAAGGGGGGTTCCGCGCGTTTCTCTTCTTCGACCGGCGCACGGCCACCGCCGTGATCGGCGTAGTGAACACCATCAATGACGCCGAGTACGACCCGGCCCTCGCGCGCTGGAGCGCGCTGGTCCGGGCCGCCCTCGATCTTACGACCGCGAGGTAACCCCTCAGGCCTCGACGGAGCCGGGCAGCATCCTCCGGGCAAGGTAGGCGACCAGGAGCAGCAGCCCGAACATGCAGACGATCACAGGGCCGGTCGGCAGGTCATAGTGGAAGGAGATGGCCAGCCCCGCCGCGCTGGCGACGAGGCCGGTGAGCCAGGACAACACGGCCAGTACCCCCTGTCGGCGGCTGAACTGGAATGCCACCGCGGCGGGAACCACCAGGAACGAGAACACCAGCAGGACACCCGCCACCGGGACCGAGAACGTGATCACGATGCCGAACGAGAGATAGAACCAGAAGTCCCACCACCGTACCCGCCAGCCCTTCGCTTCCGCCGCCTCCGGGTCGAACGAGATGGTCAGGAAGCGTTTCCGCAGGAAGAAGTGGAACACGCCGAGCGCCACGTAGACCAGCGCCAGGCGGATGATCACGGGCCACGTCACCCAGAGCAGGCTGCCGACCAGGATGTCCTTGATGGCCTCGCCACCGCGGGGCGTGCGGTCCGCCACGAGGATCGCGGCGGCGGACGCGACCACGTAGACGATACCGATGATCGCCTCCTGCGGCACCCGTCCCCGGCCCGACGTCCGGGTCAGGGAGAAAATGAAGGCACCGAGCGTCGTGAAGCCGAGCGCATAAATGAACGCGGAGGTGGAGTCCGGCTGGGCCCCGGCCAGGATTGCCACCGCCGAGCCGAGCGCCGCCATCTGTGCCAGGGAGAGGTCGACGAAGATGACCTCCCGGGCGATGATGTGCAGGCCGAGGTAGGAGTGGATGGCCACGATCACCATGCAGGCGACCAGCGGCGGCAGCATCAATTCGAGCATCGGGTCTCTCCTCGCGTCATGATGGCTGGCTCCCTCATCTGTAGGCCGCGGTCAGGCTGGTGATCCAGGTGTTCATCAAGTCGAAATAGGTGTGGATGCCATCAGCGCCCTCGGTATTCTCGGGAACGATCACCGCGGTCGCGCCGGTCTTCTCCGCCACCTGCTGGATCTGGCTGTGGCTGAAGTAATTCGAGGCAAACAGGGCAGGGATGTGCTTGTCCCGCATCAGCGTGATGACTTCCTGGACGTGCCGTGGTGTGGGCGGAATGCCCGGCTTCGCCTCGATGTACGCGACACACCGGATCTGGTAGCGGCTGGTGAAGTAGGCCCACTCCTTGTGGTAACACGCCATGTCCTTGCCGCGGAGCGGCTCGGCCTGCTTGAGCCACCCGCCCAGGCGGCTGGACAGCGGCGCGCCCTGGAAGGACTTGCCCTGGATGAAGTCGAGGAACGTGTCCTTGCGCAGCAGTTCGAACGTGGTGGCCGGCGTCAGGAGGCGGACCAGTTCGGGGCCCACGGTGGCCTCGAGCACGCGCTGCTCGAAGCCCTGCTCCCGCTGGGTGTAGTAAGCCGCGTCCGAGGGTGCGATGCGCTTCAGGCCGGTCAGGATGTTCCGGGCGATGATGATCGCGTTGACCGGATCCGTGTGGATGTGCGGGTTGCCATCCGCGTGAAGGTCGCCCTGGGCCCGGTCCACGGATGAGGGAATCTCGAGGAGCTTGATGCCGGTGTAGGCCGTGACATATCCCGGGCCGCCCTCGGACACCTTCCGGTTGCCGGCGCGGTCGAGCAGGGGCGGAACCCAGAGCTCCAGGTCGAGTCCGGTGGTGACGAACAGGTCGGCATCGCGCAGGATGGCGACGAAGCTCGGCTTGGGCTGGACGAAGTGCGGGTCCTCGTCACCCTGGGCGATGGATGTGACGGTGCCCCGGTCCCCGACGATCTCGCGGGCGATCGCCCCGTAGGTCGTGAGGCTGGTGACGACCTTGATCGGGGCGGTGGCCGGCGCGGGAGTGCCCGGTCCAGCCAGCCCGCTCAGGAGCATGAGTGCGGCAAGGTACATGGTTGATATCCTCGTTCAGGCCGGCCGGACCGGCTCAGTAGGTCTCGTGCTTGTGCGGTCCCATGGCCCAGACGGCCTGGAGCGTGAGGTCGTTGCGGGTGGCGCCGTCCAGATCCCGCCGATGCTGCCCCTGCAGGCGGAGGTACACGAACTCGCTCTGCCACCAGGTAAGCGCGGGCGTGATACGCCACTCGTCGGCATACGGCCCACGGGCGGCCTCGACGTAGTCGTACCGTCCGCCGATGGTCCACCGCCGGCTCATCTTGAACTGCGCGTCGGCGAACATGCCGTACCGGTTGGTCACGGTGCCGGCGAGGTTCGCGTGCAGGCGGTAGCCCTCGAGCCGCAGGGTGAGGTCACGGCGTGTGCCCGCGTTGGGCGGGCGCCAGGTGAACCGGAAGTCCGCGCCGGTGAGGTTGCTGGTGAGGCTGCTGTCGGTGTTCTCGCCGAGCATCCCGGTGAAACCGACCTGGGCGTACGTGCTCCGCGTGAGCTGCCAGAAGTTCTGTATCCGGGCCAGACCAAGCGGCTGCCGGCTGCCGGCGAGGAGGGGATCCAGCTCTGACGTGGTGGTCCCCTGCAGCCAGAGCTCGTGTGTCCCGCCGGCGAGCCCGAAGGGCAATACCGTGTAGAGCGACAGTCCCACCCCTGAGAGGCCCTCGGGGCTCAGGTACCGCTGGTAAACCAGGGGATACTCGGTCTCCGGAAGGGCGTGGAGATGCCAGCGGTTCAGGTCGCCCAGCTCCTGGCGGAACTTCCCGAGATCCACCCGCAGCTTGCCCGGCAGGCCGGAGTAGTAGATGTACCCCTCCTCCACCCCGATCTCCTCGTCCTCGAAGGTCAGGTAGATCTTGGTCGCGGAGTAGGGATCGAGGTTGCTCTGGAACGCCAGCTCGAACTCCCGTGCGATACCGTTGTCACGCTGGGGATTTTCGTCACGCGCAACGAGGCGGATGTCACCCGTCGCGCTGATTTCGGGATTGTACTTGTTGAGGTTCCGCTGGAGACTCACGAACTGCGGTCCGGCACCGGTATCGGCGGGCGCCGTCTCCGGCACGCCGCCGGCAGCCCCGGCGGCAGCCTCCCGGAGTGATGCCAGGTCATCACGGGCGGAGTCAGCCATCACCACGGTGACCTGTTCGCAGCGCGCGCCGGCCATGGCGTTCATGCGCCGGGCCAGGGTCTGCATGGCCGCGCTGAGGGAATCAGTTGCCGCGTTGCCGGTTCCCGGCACCACCGGCAGCTGTAGCGGCGCTGGCGGACACTGTCCCGCCTCGAGCGAATCGAGGCGCGCGGTCAGCGCCCGGAGCCCCTGGCGCATGGAGTCGGCCGATACGGGCTGCTGCCCGGCCAGGCTGGCCGCTGGAGCGGTCAGCAGGATGAACAGGACCGCCATTCGGCGGCATGTCGGATGCATGGCACTCTCCTGAGATGGATGGCCGCGGTACCCGGGCCCCGGGTGACCACGTCTCGACGTCAGGCGGTCCCGATACGGCTCGAAGCCGGCTCAGGCCGCGCTATCGCTCAGGAAAGCGGTGGTGGTGCGCGACTGTGATGGGAGGGGCGCCCGGCCGGCCGGGGAGCCGCGGGCTGGAAGTACAGGATGAGCGGGGCATCATGGAGGACGCTGCCGAGGGCGGGGGTACCAGTCCTCGTGGCCACGCCCGTGTTCGCCGCGGCGAGGCCGAGCACACAACGCTCGGCGTGGCACAGCGGATTGCCGCTCGACTCGACATGGATCCGGCCGCCCTCGTGGTTCGCCGCCCGGTGGTCGAGGGCGGCGTCCGCGAGAGGCATGCCGAGCCCGCCCCCGAAGAAGGTCAGGAGCAGGCCCAGCGAGAGGATCCGCCGCATCAATGCCGTGGTCATGACCCTGCCAAGATAGCAGGTTCCCTGCTGGACGTCACGGCGCGGGAGTCAGGGTGACATAGCGCTCCAGCCGGGCCACTTCAGGCGCATCGACGTACTTGCCGATCTCGCGCCGGAACTGCTCGATGTTCCGGTACGGCCGGTACTCCTTGAACTCCCGGAGCATCCGGCGGCCCACACCCGGGATACTGGTAATGTCCTCGTCGCTCGCCGTGTTCAGGTCGATCGGCACGAAGACATACTGCTCCAGCCGGGCCAGTTCCGTGTCGTCCACGTACTTGCCGATCTCCCGGTGGAAGACGGCGAGCGAACGATACGGCCGGTATTCCATGAACTCCCGCAGCATCCGGTTGCCGACGCCCGGGATCAGGAGGATTTCCTCGCGGGTTGCGGTGTTGAGGTTGATCGGGATGAAGAGCCGGCGGTAGGCCTCAGTCAGCTGCTCGGGGGTGCGCAGCTTTGACAGCATGACGTTGAGCGGCAGGATGCCGGAGAACGGCCGCTGGTCAATGATTGCCTTCACCACCGCCGCGTCCAGGTTCGGCACGGCGAGCAGTTCCGGCTCCCCGGCCAGGTTGGGGTTGATGATGTCGACCGGCTTGCCAACCTGGGCGGCGGCCGCCGGGACAAGCGCGGCGGAGCAGAGAAGGGCCGTGCGAAGGATGCGGGAGAGGCGCATATCAGGGTTCCATGGGAGAAGTGGAGGCCTGCCCCTCATGGGCAAGCAACGGATGCCGAAAGGTATACAGCAGGCCAAGCAGCCCCAGGTGCATCATCGCGGCGGGGGCCAGCGCGGGCGTCGCACCGGTCATGGTTTCACGGAACAGGGCCCAGCCCGCCAGTTCAGGGTAGGTCTCCAGCTCGAACTCCCGGTTGCCCAGGTAGTGAAGCACAATACCCACCAGTCCTGCCACGACGCACAGCAGCATGACGGCCTGGAGCGTCCGCAGCGATCCGGCGCCCGGCCCCAGGAACTGCCAGACGACCGCCAGGATCGCGACGCCGGTCAGGAGCACGGGGGCCACCTGGCTGATCCCGTCGGTGTGCCCCAGGAGGAGCAGTTCGATGCCGGTGCCGAGGAGGCCCAGCAGGACAATGCCGAGGAGGAGGGGACGCAGGGTCAGGGTGCACTCCGGGTCAGGGACGGACAACTCTCTGTGTACGCACGGGAGCCTCCGGATGCTGAGCCCCGGCTGGACTGGCCCGGGAGGCCCCACCGGACCATCTTACGGGGTCCTTCCTTTGAGACCTGCACGCTACCCGGGGACTCCGCATGGAGCTGACTGACCGCCTGCAGGCCGCCCTCGGCGAAACCTGCCGCATCGAGCGTGAGCTCGGCGGTGGCGGGATGAGCCGAGTATTTCTGGCGACCGACACGGAACTCGGGCGGCGCGTCGTGGTCAAGGTGCTTCCTCCCGAGATGGCGGCCGGTGTGAATGTCGACCGGTTCCGCCGGGAGATCCAGCTCGCGGCCCAGCTCCAGCACCCGCACATCGTCCCGCTGCTCACCGCGGGCGCGCGGGACGACCTCCTGTATTACATCATGCCGTATATCGAGGGCGAGTCCCTCCGGACCAGGATGGGACGGGTCGGCGCGCTTCCGGTGCCGGAGGCACTTGCGCTCCTCCGCGAGATCGCAGACGCGCTCGCCTCGGCGCATGCCCAGGGGATCGTCCACCGGGACATCAAGCCTGAGAACGTACTCCTCTCCGGGCGCCACGCACTGGTGGCCGATTTCGGGGTGGCCAAGGCCATGTCGGCTTCCAGCGGGGCCACGTCGCTGACGTCCCTCGGCATGGCGCTCGGCACGCCCGCCTACATGGCCCCGGAGCAGGCTGCCGGAGACCCGAACATCGATCACCGCGCCGACCTCTACGCCCTCGGTGCGCTGGGCTACGAGATGCTGTGCGGGAGACCGCCGTTCACCGGGCCAACCCCGCAGTCGGTGCTCGCGGCACAGGTCACCCAGACCCCGGAACCCTGTACCGCGCACCGCCCGACCGTGCCGCCGGCGCTGGCAGCCCTGATCATGGCGTGCCTCCAGAAGCACCCATCCGACCGCCCCCAGACGGCGGATGAGGTCCTGGTGCAACTCGAGGCCCTGGCCCTCAGCAGCGCCGGCCTCACACCGGCCGGGTCCACCCCGGTCGCCACCGAGCCGGTGGTCAGGGCCCGGACGATCTCGTCCGGAACCGCCGCCGCCATCCGCGCGGGCCACCCGGGCCGGGTGGCGGCCATGTTCCTCGGCGCGGGGGCACTCGTCCTCGCCGTGGTGTACCTGCTGGTGCAGCAGCTCGGCCTGCCCGACTGGGTCTGGATAGGCGCCATTGTCCTCCTCGCCCTCGGTCTTCCGATCATGCTGCTCACCGGGCTGGTCGAACGGCGCCGCGCCCTTGCGCGCACCACTGCCGCCGCGCCGGATGCTGGTGGGTGGCATGGATGGTTCACCTGGCGCCGGGCCGTCATGGGAGGCGTAGCGGCCTTTGCCGTTCTCGGCCTGGTGGCGGCCGGGTACACTGCCATGCGGCTCCTCGGCATCGGTCCGGTGGGAACGCTGGTGGCCTCCGGTGTGCTCTCCGAACGGGACCCGCTGCTCGTGGCCGACTTCGAAAACCACACGAACGACTCCACGCTGGGCTCGACCGTCACCGAGGCGCTCCGGATCGACCTGGCCCAGTCGGCGGTCGTCCGTCTGCTGGACGAACGCGCGGTGTCGGGTGCGCTGGGCCGCATGAACCGTCCGCGCGATACGCCGATGACTCCCACCGTCGCATCCGAGATGGCCGAACGCGAGGGCCTCAAGGCGATCATCGTAGGACAGATCGACCCCATCGGGACGGGGTACGTCCTCTCGGCCAGGATCGTCTCCCCTGCGGATAACGCGACCCTGGTGGCGGTCCGGGAAACCGCAGCGGATGGCAATGCCTTGATCGGGGCGGTCGACCGCCTGTCTTCGCATCTGCGTGAGCGCATCGGCGAATCGCTCCGGACAATCCGGGCAAACCAGCCGCTGGCGCAGGTGACGACGGGCAGTATTGACGCGTTGCGTGCCTACACCGAGGGATTGCAGCTGGAGAAGGAGGGCGCATACGACCGGGCCCTCGAGAAGCTCGGGGAGGCGACCACGCTCGACAGTACCTTCGCCATGGCCTGGCGGAAACAGGCGGTCATCCTCTCCAATACCTTTGCCAGCCGCGAACGCACGGTGGCCGCGGCGACGCGGGCCTATCAGTATCGCGACCGGTTGCCCGAGATCGAGCGCCTGCACGCGATCGCCTTTTACTACCGCATCGTGGAGCCGGACCAGGAGAAATCGGCCCGCGCGTACCAGGCCGTGCTCGAGCGCAATCCGGACGACCTCGTCAGCCTCAACAACCTGGCGCTCGTCTACGGCAGCCGCCGCCAGTACGCGGCGGCGGAATCGCTCTACCGTCGCGCGGCCACGCTCGATACAACGTCACGAACCTTCGGGGGGAACCTGATCGAGACGCTCGTGAACGAGGGCAAGGTCGACGAGGCCGACACCGTCCTGGACCGCTACCTCGCCGCGCCGGTCACGCACGAGCTGTTCCTGCCCTGGAAGGGAGCCATGTTCGCCCTGAACGGGCTCCCCGACAGCGCCCACGCCGTCTGGGAGGGACTGCTGGCCGGTGACCCCGACCTGGCCGCGCAGGACTTCCTGAACTATGAGATGTATTCGCTGGACCGGCTGCACGGGAAACTCGATGAATCGGCCCGTCATGGCCAGACGCTGATGAAGGTCGGCCGCGAACGGGGTATCAAAGCCACTCCTATCTTCGACCTGATCGACCGGTCGCGGAAGAAGCTCGTGTACGAGAACGATCCCGAGGGGGCCGCGCGGCTGCTGGATTCGGACCTCCGGCGCTTCCCGCTCGACTCCATACCGCCGGCCGACCGGCCGTACCTCCAGCTGGCCACCCTCTATGCGGAGGCGGGGCCGTCCGAACGGGCACGCGAGTTGATAGAGGACTATCATCGGGCCGTGCCGGAGAGCCAGCGCCGGGCCGAGTGGGAGGAGGGCATCCGGGGCCTCCTGCTGCTGCGCGAAGGAAAGGCGAGGGAGGCCGTCCCCCACCTGCGATACGCCGCAGACTCATCCTGTGGTCGATGCGGCTGGGCACTCCGCCTCTCAGCCGCCTTCGAGCAGATCGGCGAGCCCGACTCGGCGATCGCCGCCCTGCGCAAAGCGGTCACGCCGGATCTCTTCGGCCACGAGAATGACTTCGACACCCGCGCGGCGATGTATCGTCGCCTCGGAGAATTGTACGAGGGTCAGGGGAACCGCAGTGCCGCCGTGGAGTACTACACGAAGTTCGTCGATCTCTGGAAGGACGCGGACCCCGCGCTCCAGCCGCAGGTGCGAGAGGTGAAGCAACGGCTGGGGGCCCTCGTCGGAGAACAGCCGCGCTCCTGACCTGCGATATTCCAGCGAACACGAACGGCGGCCCCTGCGGGCCGCCGTTCTGCGTTTCAGGGCTGGGAGGATCAGCGGGCGGTCGTGCCGGTGAACATTCCGTGCCGCACCCGGACGGCTTTGGCCGGGGCATCCGCGACCACCTCGATCCGCTGGGTGATGTTGGATGCCAGACGGACCTTCGCGGGCAGGGACATCGGCTGCCCGTCCCGGACGATCCGGTACGTGATGTCCGCGCCTTCACGAGAGCCGTACTGGTCGCGGAACTGCTGGAACGCGTCCGGGCTGTTCACCTCGATCGCGCTGATGCCCATCAGGACGTCCCCAGCCCGCAGGCCGGCATCGGCACCGGATGTGCCCGGCGCCACGGCCACGACTCGAATTCCCCCGGAACTGTCCGGCGCCGTGTTGATGCCGATCCGCGGCAGGTACACCGTGTCGGTGACCAGGCGGAGCCCGGCCTTCGGCAGAAGGCTGTCCCACGGGAACGGCTCCCGGCCGTCCACATAACGCTCATTGAATTCGGTGAAGCTCCGCCCGCCCGCTGCACGGCTCACGGCTCCCCACCAGTCAGCGGCCCCGAACCCCTTGCCGGCCTGGTACGTGCTCTGGTACACCGAACGCATCACGCCGTCGAGGGACTGGCGATTGTCGCTCGCGTCCCGGATGATGATATCGAGCATGAACCCGGCGAGCGATCCCTTGGGGTAGTAGATGTATCCCGTACCGTCGGTCGGGTGAATCCAGGTGGAGAGGGACGCATCCTCCAGGGCTACCGGCACCGTGTTCGCGACGTTTGCGATCTTGCCGGCGGTGGTGTTCAGGAAGCTCGCGGAATCCACGATCCCGGCGCGGAGCAACGTCAGGTCGGCGTAGTAGTCGGTAATGCCCTCGCTCACCCAGAGCCACGGGGTCGGCTGCGGGCGGTCATACCGGTACGGCACCATCTCGGCCGGGCGCAGCCGCTTCACGTTGAAGGCGTGGAACATCTCATGCGCGGTCACCGAGACAACCCATTCCTGGCCGATGCCCTGCGTGGTGTAGATCCCCAGGTGTGAACTCTGGTGCTCCAGGGCGGAGCCGCCGCCGAACGTGGAATCGAACACGATGAGTGTGGTGTAGTTGGGATACGGTGTCTCACCGAACACTGCGGCCTGCGGGGCAAACAGCTTGCCATACGCGCTCCAGAAATCCGCGCGGGCCTGCCCGGTGAATACGCCCGCGGGCCAGGTCGCCAGCCGGACGTTCAGGCCGTTGACCGTCGTGCTGTCATAGTCGATGTGGCCCACGAAAAACGGCATGTCGACCAGGTCGTGGTAGTTGCCCTCGCGATAGGCCCGACCGGCCCCGGCGGTCGGCATGCCGGTCGCCACCTGCCAGTCAGATTCCGTGTTGACCCGCACAGTCGCGGAAAAGTCCATCCCGCGCCCCTCGGGGTAGAGCAGGAGGTTCGTCCCGTTGAAGAAGGCGAAATCGTCCCGGGCCCAGGCCATCGCGTTGTCCAGGGAGTCGGCCAACACGTCGAACGCGACGGTGACCTGCTTCGCACCAGCCGGGTTCACCCGCCACGTATCATAGTCCAGCTTGTCCCAGTCCAGGGGCTTGCCTGCGGAGGTGGCCTCGAAAGCCGACACCCAGCGCGCGAAGTTGGTGATCTCGTAGGCTCCTGGGGTCCAGTCGGGAAGCGACAGCAGTGCCTCTCCCTGCCCGCCCACCTGGAAGTTCATGACGACGTGGATCGTCCGGTTCGCCGCCGTTTCGCGGTTGAAGGTGAGGTCGTAGGTGATGTTGCTGAGGGGAGCCGAGGCCGGGGCCTGGGCGGTGAGAACGGACGCGCCGGCCGAGAGGGCGGTGGCCGCGAGGGTAAACAGGCGCATGATCGGTCCTGCGAAAGGGGAAGGGGTCAATACCTGATGGCCGGAGTGGAGAAAACGTTGCATTCCGGTCGTCCACCAGATGAGACGCGAACCGCCCCCTGGATGTTTCAGCGCGCAACCGTCAGGCGACAATCGTCAGTGACGGGGGAACAAGCCTCCGATCAGGGCCCCGACCCCGGCCCCGGCACCCCCGAACATCAGGGAACCCAGGATGGTGTTGCCGGTGCAGTCTGTGGTACTCTCGCTGAGGCCGCAGACGGCCTGCATCACACCCACGCCGAACAGGGCTCCGGCGATGCCTCCCACGATCGCTCCGGTCTGCCAGTGGCTGCCCCGCCGGACTCTGATGGTGTCGACGGCGGCGGGGGTCTCAACCGACCACAGGATGGATGGTTGAGGCCCGGTGATACGGGACTGAGACCCGGCGGACGCCTGGGCCGGCATTGCGGTCGGAATGAGCAGCAGCGCCAGCAGAATGATCGGGATACGCATCGGAAACCTGCCTATTCGGTAACGGGGATGGCGGCCCCGACGAGGCCTCCGATGATGGCCCCAGGGAGGGCCAGGATGATGAGGCCGCCCATGGCGGTCCCGAGATCGCACGCCTGGTCGGGTGAGCCCAGCACGCCGCACGGGTCGTGGCGAAAGATCAGCAGGAGGGAACTCATGATGCCGCCAATCCATGCACCCTCGACCCAGTGGTTATGGCTCGGACGCGGGTAGGCGAGCAGGGCCGTTTCCGCCGGGGAGGCCGGAACCAGCCAGGCCGGAGACGGCCCCGGGCCCGGAATCATGCGATGATAAGATTCCGCCTGGGCGGTCAGCGGGGCAGCAATGGTTGCGCCGAGGAGCAGGGCAAGGGCGATCGTGCGCGTGGTGACTCCCGTCTGGTGGACACCCGCAGTCTGGGCTCACGGCGTCCCCTGCCCGTGACCTGCCCGTCTCCACTCCGGCCCCTGCGCTACGCCCGCCAGCCCTCCTTTCCTCTTACTTCTTACTTCTCACTTCTCACTTCCTTAGATTACAGGCATGAAACGAGATACGCCCTCCCTGGCCCCCGCCCGGATGCAGGACACCAGGCTCGTGCCCATTGCCGAGAAGGTTCTGGCCGGACGGCGCCTCGACGGCGCCGATGCCCGCATCCTCTATGACACCGCTGATCTCCTGTCTCTGGGTGAGATGGCGGACTTCGCCAATCGCCGGCGGAACGGCGACCGGGTCTTCTTCTCCGCAAACCAGCACATCAACCCCACGAACGTCTGCATCCTCCGGAACACCTGCACGTTCTGCTCCTTCGCGCGGATGCCGAAGGAGGAGGGGGCCTATACGATGTCGCTGGAGGAGGTCTTCGCCGAGGCGGAGAAGGCGACCGGCAGCCCGACCCGCGAATTCCACATTGTGGGAGGGCTTCATCCGAAGCTCAGCCTGGCGTACTACGAGGACATCATCCGAGGCCTGCGCGAACGCCACCCCGACGTACACATCAAGGCACTGACGGCCGTGGAAATCGCCAACCTCGCCCGGATCGAGAAGATCAGCGAGCGGGAAGCCCTGGTCCGCCTGCGGGATGCGGGGCTCACGAGCCTGCCGGGCGGCGGCGCCGAGGTGTTCAGTACCGCCGTCCGGGCGACCATTGCGGAGCGCAAGCTGACGGGGCAGGAGTGGCTCCGGGTGCACAAGGTGGCGCACGAGCTGGGTATCCCGACCAACTGCACGATGCTCTATGGCCACGTGGAAACGGCGGACGACCGCATCGAGCACCTGAGCATGCTCCGGGATCTGCAGGACGAAACCGGCGGCTTCCTCACCTACATCCCCCTCGCGTACCATCCGGACCACAACGAGCTGGGCGAGGAGCTGGGCAGGATCGGCACGGCCACCACGGGTTATGAAGATCTCAAGAACATCGCCATCGGGCGGCTGTTCCTGGACAACATTCCCCATGTGAAGACCCACTGGCCCATGGTGACGCCGTTCCTGAGCCAGATCGCGCTGCACTTCGGCTGCGACGATGTCGAGGGCACGGTGGTCTTCGAGCGCATCTATCACGATGCCGGCGCAAAGACCGACCTGGGCATGAGCTACTACAGTCTGGTGGAACTGATCCGGGGCACGGGTCGGCGGCCGGTCGAGCGCAACAGCCTGTACGAGGCGGTACGCGAGAACTTCGACGACCTGCCGCCACCGACGCCTCCCGGTCCCCCTTCCGAACGCTCACGTGAGCTGCCGGTGGTGCACGCGGCATGAGGCTCGGCCGGATCCCCTGGATCAACTGCTACCCGGTGTACGGGGCGGTGGACCGCGGGCTGGTCCCGATGCCGGCCGACCTGGTGAGCGGGACCGCCGCCGAGCTGAACGACCTCCTGGCCGCCGGCGAACTGCAGGTCAGCGTGGTCTCCGCGGTCGAGTATGCGCGGAACGCCGCACGCTACCACCTGCTGCCGGACCTCGCCATCACCTGCGACGGCCCGGTCAAGAGCGTCATGCTGTTCGCCCGGCGCCCGGTCGGGGAACTGGACGCGCAGGCCGTCCTCCGCACGGCCTCCTCGCGCACTTCGGTGCTGCTGCTCGAGCTGCTCTGCGCGCACCGGTGGGGCGTCCAGCCGCGCTTCGCGCAGGTCCGGGCGGAATCCACCGACCTCGACTCGCTCGCGGGACTGCCGCACGAGGGCGTCCTGGTCATCGGCGATGCGGCGCTCCTTCTCGCCGCCAGGGAGACCTATCCGTACCAGTACGACCTCGGCGCCGAGTGGAAAGCCTGGACGGGCCTGCCCTTCGTGTTCGCGGTATGGGCCGCCCGCCGCGACGCCGAACCGGCGGCGGTCCGCCGGATCCACGCGCGCCTGCTCGAGTCGCGCACCTGGGGCCTCAGGCAGCTCGACCTACTGGCTCGTGAAGCGGCGGACCGGACCGGGGTCAGTGCGGATGTCTGCCGCGACTACCTCGCCGGCCTCGACTACGCCCTGGGTGAGCGGCACCTCGACGGCCTCACCGCGTTCTTCCGCAGGCTGCACCAGGACGGCCTGGTGCCCGACGGACCTCTGTCATTCATCTCCGCGGCCTGACCATGACCCAGATTGACCGTACCTCAGCCGAATTCCGGAACTGGCTCGAACTGTACGAGCGGGCCGACCTGCTCGAACTGGGGCGCCTCGCCGACGCCGAGCGCTGGCGGCAGCACCCGGAGAACGCGGTCACGTACATCATCGACCGGAATATCAACTACACGAACGTCTGCGTCGCCGACTGCAAGTTCTGCGCGTTTTACCGCCGGCCCAAGGACCTCGAAGGCTACGTCCTGAGCTATGAGGAGATCGGCCGCAAGATTGACGAATGCAAGGCCATTGGCGGGGTCCAGATCCTGCTTCAGGGGGGGCACAACCCGTACATCCCCTTCGAGTGGTACCTGGACCTCATGCGATACATCAAGGAGCATCACCCGATCCATATCCACGGTTTCTCGCCCTCGGAGGTGGTGTTCTTCGCCAACCGGTTCGGGCTGACCGTCCCCGAGGTGGTGCGCGAGCTGCGCGAGGCCGGCCTCGACAGCATTCCCGGCGGTGGCGGCGAGATCCTGGTCGACCGGATCCGGGAGCAGGTCGCGAAGAAGAAAGCCCAGACCGACGAATGGCTCGGCGTGCAGGAGGAAGCCCATCGCCAGGGCATGAAGACGTCGGTCACGATGATGTATGGCCTCGGTGAGTCGAACGCCGACCGGATCGAGCACCTGCTCAGGATCCGGGACGTCCAGGCGCGCACCGGCGGGTTCACTGCGTTCATCTGCTGGCCGCTGCAGCCGGAAGGCACGGCCATGGCGCACATGCCGAAGACCGACGCGGTGACCTACCTCCGGACACTCGCCATGGGCCGGATCATCTGCGACAATGTGCCGAACCTGCAGTCCTCGTGGGTCACAATGGGGCTCAAGGTGGGACAGGTCGCCCTGCGGTTCGGGGCGAATGATTTCGGCAGCCTGATGATGGAAGAGAACGTGGTGTCCGCCGCGGGCACGACCCACCGCGCCACGCTGGAGGAGATGGATCGCTCCATCCGGGACGCTGGCTACGAGCCGCGCCGTCGCCGGCAGGACTATTCCATCATCGCCGAACCCGCCGGCGCCGCCGCCTGAGGGCGGCACTCCCCAGGGCATGCACGTCGGTATCGGCTACGACTCGCACCGGCTCGAGCCCGGCCGCCCCATGCGGCTGGGCGGCTGCGACATTCCCTCGCCCACGGGGCCGGCCGGCCACAGCGACGGCGACGCCGTCGCCCACGCCCTGACCGACGCCATCCTAGGCGCGGCCAACGCCGGCAACATCGGCCTGCTGTTCCCCGACACCGATCCGCAGTGGAAGGATGCCGATTCCATCGTCCTGCTGCGGGAAGCGTGGACGCGTGTCCGCGACCGCGGTTTCCGCTTCCACCAGGCGGACATCACCGTCATTCTCGAGCGCCCCCGGCTCGGCCCCCACGTGGCGGAGATGTCCCGGATACTGTCCGGCGCGCTCGGCGGCAGCCCGGAACAGGTGAGCATCAAGGCGAAGACGAATGAAGGGATGGGCTGGATCGGACGGGGGGAGGGCGTCGCGGTGATGGCCGTGGCGACCCTCGAGGCGCCCTGATCGAGAGCATCCTGGGCTGGCTGGCCGGCCTGCCCGCCCTCGCGGTCTACGCCGTCATCGCCGGGTTTGCCACCGTCGAGAACATCTTCCCGCCCGCCCCGGCCGACGTCGTCGTCGCGCTCGGGGCGTTTCTCACCCACCGCGGCCTGACCACGGCCTGGGTCGTCTTCCTGGTGACCTGGGTCTTCAACGTCGGCGGGGCGGCCCTGGTGTACGGCGTCGCGCGGCGCTACGGCGAGGGCTTCCTGAGTACGGGCCTGGGGCGGCGGCTCATGTCACCGCACGCGGTGCATTTCATCGAGCGCGAATACCTCCGGTTCGGCCTCTGGGGCATCCTCCTCGCCCGGATGCTGCCGGGTGTGCGGTCCTTCGTGGCGCCGTTCACCGGGATCATCGGCCTGAGTCCGTTGCGGGCGCTCGGGCCGATCGCGCTCGCATCCGCGCTGTGGTATGGCGGGATTGTTCTGGCCGCCTCGCTGCTTGGCGCCTCGTGGACCACCATGGCGACCGTGCTCGACGAGCTCAACCGCGGGCTGTACCTCGTGGTCGGGGCACTGGCCATTGGAGGTGTGGCCTGGTGGATCGTCCGTCGCCGCCGCGGGCGCGCATCGGATGCATGGGCCCTCATCGAGCAGGCCTTCGGGCAGCGGGGCAGCGGCCCGATCAACCAGGAACAGACCGCGCGTCTCGCCGCCGCCACTCTCCTCGCCGAGGTGGCCAGTGGAGATGCCAGCCTGAGTCCCGACGAGGCCATGCTGGTCGCCCTCTATCTCGAGGAGCGCTGGGGGCTCAACGAGGCCATCCGGCCGCTCCGGTCGCTGCGCGATCCGGCCCGCTTCCCGAAGCTGGCGGGCCGGATCCGGGACGACTACCTCCTGTCCGAACGCCTGCTGCTCATGGAGCACTTCTGGGAACTCGTGCTGGCGGACGATCGGGTGCTGCCACATGAGGAACAGGTCATGAGCCGGGTCGGCACCCTCCTCGGCCTCGATCCGGACGACGTGGCAGAGTCGGCCCGGCGCGTGCGTGTCCTCCGCCAGGCCGGCTCGCCGTGAGCGGGCGGCTGTCCCGGGCCTTCCTGGTCGAGGGCTTCCAGGACTACCTCGCGCTGGAAGGAGGTAACAGCCCCAATACCGTGCTGGCCTACGAGCGGGACATCCTGCGCATGGCGCGCTTCGCCGAGCTGCACGGCGTGACCGCGCCGGACGGGGTGACGCCGAAGCTCCTGCGAGACTTCGTGTTCTCGCTCAAGGACCTGGGCCTGGCGCCCGCAACCATCCGGCGGCAGGTCTCCGCCATCCGAACGTACTACGCCTTCCTCATGGGCGAGGGGGAGGTGGATCACGACCCCAGCGAGCGCGTCGAGGTGCCGCGCCTCGGCCGCACGCTCCCGGAGGTGCTGAGCGTTGCGGAGGTGGAGGCGTTGCTCGCCGCGCCAGGCGTGGACGAACCGCTCGCCTGGCGCGACCGGACCCTGCTGGAGATGTCGTACGGGGCGGGGCTCCGGGTGTCGGAGGTCTGCGGGCTTACCCGCAGCGATTTCCTTCCGGACGAGGCACTCGTCCGCGTCATGGGAAAGGGTGGGAAGGAACGACTCGTGCCGATCGGCCGCCCGGTGATCGGGGTCGTCTCGGTGTACCTGCACACCCTCCGACCTGAGCTCGACCGCGGACGGAGCGCGAACCGCCTGCTCCTGAATGCCCGCGGACAGCCGCTCTCACGCGTGGGTGCCTGGGGCATCGTACGGAAGTGGGCGGAGGCCGCCGGCATCGAGAAGCGGGTCACGCCGCACACCCTGCGGCACAGCTTCGCGACCCATCTCCTGGAAGGCGGCGCGGACCTGCGGGCGGTGCAGGAGATGCTGGGACACGCGGACCTGAGTACGACCCAGCTCTACACTCACGTTGACCGGGAGTACCTGCGCTCGGTCCACCGGCAGTTTCATCCGAGAGGGTAGCGGAACCTCAGTCCTCGGCCGCCGTCACCCGACCGCCTCTGGCGCAGCCATGTCGGAAGGATCCGCCCGCAGGAAGACGGCACCGAGCCATCCCAGCAGGAGGAAGAACTCCGCAGCCGCCGCGAGGACGGCAAGCCCGACACCCAGCCCCCAGGCCGCGCCGGGAGACCGACCGATGAGCAGGGCCCACCCCGCCACACCGGCTGTTACGGGCGGGATCAGGCACACGGCCACCAGGAGGATGGTGGCCGTCATCGTCAGCAGGTGCTGGCCCAGGGCCTCGATGCCGGCCTGCCGGTACGGGCCCACCCGTATCCAGGCGGGGAAGAGGAGGGCGCCGGCGTTCTGGATCAGGATGGCGAATGTGTTGAACACCAGAAGGATAACCAGCGCTCCTCCGAGCATCAGAATCGCGCCCGAGGCGTCCAGGAACCCGGGCCCACCGGCCGTAAACGCCGCCAGCGAGAGCGCGAACGCCAACAGCTCGACTGCAGTCAATACGAGTGCCGCGCCGGCCACTTCCGCCCCGACCAGGGCCCAGGGTTCGACGGGGTAGCACCGCAGGAGCGCGAGGTGCGGCAGGTCACCCCGCAGGTCGTTCCGGATCCTGCCGGGCCCGAACAGGACCAGCATCACCGTGATCCCCACCCCGAACGCCCCAAGCAGCGTGGGAAACTCCCCCGCGGGACCGGTCATGGCGAAAAACAGCACCACGAGCACGACCCCGAATGTGACGGTGATGGCGCGGACCGGCAGGGTCCGCTGGACCTGGACGAGGTTCTTCCAGACGATCGCCGCCGCCGACGGTCCGGTCGGTCGCAGCGGAAACCAGGGACGGCCGTGGTACACCCTGGCGGTTGGCGAGCCGCCCGGCCGTTCGCGAAGGCTCCGAGCGCGCTCGGCGCTGGCCCGCAGGGCCGCTTCCTCGAAGGCTGCATCAGAACGCATGACCCACAGGTAGTGCAGCGCCAGAAGCACGGCTGCGGGCCAAATGGTCCGGAGCCACTCCGAGGTTGCGGGAGCCCGGAGCGGCGCCAGCAGGAGATGCAGGGGCGCCAGCACGATGCGCGCGGGTGCGGACGAAAGGGCGTCAGCCAGGGCCCGCAGGATCCCGGCCGGTTCGCCGGCGTTCACTGCCTGGAACGCCGGCCAGGCCTCGCTTACGCCAAGCGCCAGGCCCGCCGTCACCCCGAGGAGGAGCAGGAGCGCGGGCCACTGGCGGCGCAGGCCGGAACCGCCATGCTCGAGCAGGCTTGCGCGCACGAGCGCGGCGCCCACCCGGTGCAGGTGGATCGTGGAGAAGATGACCCAGAAGGAAATCAGGTCGAACCAGTGGCCCCGGCCGCGCCCGAACACCACCACCCAGATCATGGCATTGAGGAGAATCGCTCCCTGCGGGCGCCACAGTTTCCAGTGCAGGAGGGTGCGCCGGGGGATCGGGGCGGGGAAGAGGAAGTGGACCTCGGCCCCGGTGAACGCCAGGGCGAGGCGGTCGCCGCCCCAGAGCCACCATCGCGCGAGCAGGAGAAGAAGGCCCAGCGAGCCCAGCGCCGGCAGCCATTCGGGGAGCCCCGCCACGCTGCCATGGCTCGGCTGGCGGATCAGGAAGAGGGAGACGTAAGCCAGGCCGGCAATGATCGCCACGGCGTAGCGGGGGTCGCGCAGCCGACGCAGGTACCGCCGGGTGCGGTTGAGCAGGGTCCGGCTACCAAGGTACAGCAGCCCCTGGTTCATGCCCGCTCATCCCCGGACACGTCGCCCGTCAGCGCGAGGAAAACTTCCTCAAGCCCGCGCCCGGTGAGCTGCGGCCGCTCGGCGATGATGTCCGCGATGGTGCCGTGGGCCACCAGCCTCCCGCGCTGGAGCACGAGAATGGATGAACACAACTCCTCGACCAGGTGCAGCAGGTGGGAGCTCAGTACGACCGCCGCGCCTGCACGGGCCCGGGCCAGGATGGTGTCCTTCATCCGCCTGATACCCACCGGATCCAGGCCGGTGAGCGGCTCGTCGAACAGGAGCACGATGGGGTCATGGAGCAGCCCGCAGGCGATGGCCAGCTTCTGCTTCATCCCGCGCGAGAGCTCGCCGGGCAGCTTGTCTCGGTGCGGCACCAGCTCCAGTTCATCCAGCAGCGGCGGGATCGTGGTATCCGGGTCGGCCACCTGATAGATTCGGGCAACGAACCGCAGGTGCTCCGTGACCGTCAGGTACTCGAAGAGATGCGGCTCGTCGGGGACGAACGCGAGCCGCCGGCGGGCGGGAAGTGGATTCCGGACCAGGTCATACCCCGCAACCCTGATCGATCCTTCCGACGGAGGGATAATCCCCGCAATGCTCCGGAGCGTCGTCGTCTTGCCGGCGCCGTTCGGGCCGACGAGGCCGATGACCTCCCCGGGGCCGACCGAAAACGACAGGTCGGTGACCGCGGCGAATTCACCGTACAGTCGGGTAAGCCCCTGGACCTCGAGCAAGCCGGAGCCGGAAAGCGTAACATGCGTCATGGCAGTATCTTACCAATAGCGACCTGAGACGTCGCGGCGTCTCCGGCGCGGTGATGGGGTGAAACCGCAGGCCCCGTTCTGACGTCACGGTATGAAACGACTCGGGTCGCCACGACCCGCACAACCCAAGACGGGAAACCCGTTCCATGCGTACTTACTGGCTGAAGATCATCCTCGGAGCCCTGGCCATCTTCGTCGTGGGCATGCTTGCGGTGACCGGCATCCGCCGGGCGTCGCACGGCGTCCGTGAAATCACCGAGGGCTCGGGTAACATCACCATCCCGCTGCCCTTCGGCATCCTTCCCTTCAAGGTCGACGGGGAGCGCCTGGGTTCGATCGAACGAGTCACCCTGGAGCGGAGTGCCCCCAAAGTTATCACCAGCCTGCGCCTCGTGGCGAAGCTGGACTCCGGCATCGGTCCCGAGCGTCTCGACGGGTGTGTGCTCGCCGGCCACCGCGTCACCGAGCTCGACGAGACGAGCACGTTCGAATGCCTGCGGACGGACAGCGCCGCCGCCGTCGCTCCGGCTCCAGCCGCGCACGCCGGGACCAGGGACTCGTCCGGGGCAGGCGTGACCGTAGCTGAAGCACCCGCCGCGCCGGCCCTCGAGCCGTTCGGCGTCGTGGTGGTGGGAGACAGGGAGTTCCCGCTCATGCTCACTCCCTCGGACATCGCGGAGTTCCAGGACCGCCCCACGCCGGACCGGCCGGTCGGCGCGATCGATACGGACTCCCTGACCAACGCCATCAACCGGCATGTCGATTCCGCCATGCAATCGGCGGATTCCGCGCTCCGTCAGGCGACCCGTCTGGCCGACTCGGTCCGCCGCGTCCGCCAGGGAGGCCCCCCTGCGCCTCCTCCCGTACCGGGCCAGAAACCCTGAATGCTGCTCGTCCTCGACAACTACGACAGCTTTACCTGGAACCTGGTTCAGCTCGCTGGTGAACTCGGCGCCACGCCGGTCGTCCGTCGGAATGATGCGATCAGCGTGGATGAGGCCCTGGGGATGGCGGATGCCATTATCATCTCTCCCGGTCCCGGCACGCCGGACCGGGCCGGCATCTCGATCCCGCTGGTACTGGGAGCGCTGGGCCGCCGGATTCCACTTCTTGGTGTCTGCCTGGGCCATCAGGCCATCGCCGAGGCGCTCGGCGGGCGCATCGTGCGGGCGGACCGGCTCATGCACGGCAAGACGACAGGTATCCACCATTCGGGCGCAGGGCTGTTCGCGGGTCTGGCTGATCCGCTCGAAGTGATGCGGTATCATTCCCTCGTCGTGGCGCCTGACTCCCTTCCTGCGGAACTTGAAGTGACGGCCTGGGCCGGCGACCGTGAACCCCGGAGCGAAATCATGGCGGTGAGCCACCGGAACGCCCCAGTCCACGGGGTTCAGTTCCACCCGGAGTCCATCGCGTCAGAGGGGGGCCGGGCCCTCATCGAAAGCTTCCTTCGCCTGGCCCGAAGCCCCTTGGCACCCCCCGCCGGACTACCTGCCTAAGTTGTTGCTCTAAAACCCGATAGCGCTCGCGTCAAGCCCCCTGAGAAGGCGCGGCACAAATTTTGACAGGCCGCCGGGCCGCTATTACCTTTTGTTGTGCGCATCCTTGGTGTCATTCCGGCTCGCCTGGCCTCGACCAGACTCCCGAACAAACCGCTGCAGCTTCTCGCCGGCGAGCCTCTCGTGGCCCGCGTCGTCGAGCGTGTCACGGCACACGGCCTCACCGACCGCCTCGTCGTGGCGACCGACTCGCCCATGGTGGCGCGGGTGGCCGAGCGCACCGGGGTGGACGCCATCCTGACGTCGGATCGCCACGCCACCGGTACGGAGCGAGTGGCCGAGGTGGCGGCACAGGCGGATTTCCGCGACTTCGACGTCATCGCCAACATCCAGGGGGACGAGCCCTTCCTGAGTCGCGACGCACTGGCCGGGGCGATCGCGCGGGTGCGGGACGGCGACGATATCGGCACGGCGGCCGCGCCCATGGACGCGGCGTATGTGAGGGACCCGGCGCGGGTGAAGGTCGTAACCGACCACCGCGGCCGGGCGCTCTACTTCTCCCGGGCCGTCATTCCCCATTGCCGCGATGCGGGGGATGACGTGACCGGCCTCTACTGGCAGCACATCGGCCTCTACGTCTGCCGGCGCGAGGCCCTCGAACGATGGGTGGCCCTCGCGCCGACCCGGCTGGAAACCGTTGAACGGCTCGAGCAGTTGCGCGCGCTCGAGCATGGCATGTCCATCGGGGTGGCCCGGCTCGCAGAGCCGGCCCTGCCCGGCATCGATACTCCCGACGACTTGCGTCGGGCGGAGGCACACTGGTATGACGGCAGCTAAGGAACCCAAGTCCCCCGGCGCGACCAAGTACATCTTCGTCACCGGCGGCGTCGTCTCGTCGCTGGGGAAGGGGATCGCGGCGGCCTCGCTCGGTCGGCTGCTGGTGGAACGTGGACTGCGCGTCACGATCCAGAAGTTCGATCCGTACATCAACGTCGATCCCGGGACCATGTCGCCGTTCCAGCACGGTGAAGTGTTCGTCACCGACGACGGCGCGGAAACGGACCTGGACCTCGGCCACTATGAGCGGTTCATCGACCGTTCCCTCTCCCAGAAGAACAACATCACGACGGGCCTGATCTACCAGACCGTCATCGGCAAGGAGCGCCGCGGCGAATACCTCGGCTCCACGGTGCAGGTGATCCCGCACATCACCGACGAGATCAAGAACGCCATCCGGCGCACCGCGACCGAGCATGACGTGGTCATCACCGAAATTGGCGGCACGGTGGGTGACATCGAATCGCTGCCGTTCCTCGAGGCGATCCGCCAGTTCCGCCAGGAGGTCGGCCGGGACAATGCGCTCTTCGTCCACCTCACGCTGGTCCCGTACATCGCCGCCGCCGGCGAGCTCAAGACCAAGCCAACCCAGCACTCGGTCCGCGAGCTCATGCAGATCGGGATCCAGCCCGATATCCTCATCTGCCGCAACGAGAAGCCCCTCTCGGTGGACATCAAGCGGAAGATCGCGCTCTTCTGCAACCTCGACTTCAACTGCGTCATCGAGAGTCCCGATGTCGACTCGATCTACGAAATCCCGCTTCGGTTCCTGGACCAGGGGCTCGACCGGGAGGTCACCTTCCGCCTGCGCCTCGAGACGCCGGAGCCGGACCTCAGCGAGTGGCGGACGATGGTCGGGAAAGTCCTGCACCCGAAGGAGCGGGTCCGTATCGCGGTGGTGGGGAAGTACACCGACCTTACCGACGCCTACAAGTCGGTCCAGGAGGCCCTGATTCACGGTGGCATCGCCAACGAAGTCGGCGTGGAGATCGGCTGGATGGGCAGCGACCAGTTCACCGACATGGAAACCGCCGGCGCGCTGCTCTCGCAGTACGACGGCCTTCTCATCCCTGGCGGCTTCGGGGTCCGCGGCATCGACGGAATGACCACCGCGATCCGCTGGGCCCGCGAGAATGACCTGCCATTCTTCGGGATCTGCCTCGGCCTCCAGGTCGCCATCATCGAGTTTGCCCGCAACGTCTGCCGGCTTCCGAACACCAACAGCACCGAATTCGAGCCTGAGTGCGAGACCCCGGTCATTTCGCTCATGCAATCGCAGAAGAACGTGATGGACATGGGCGGCACGATGCGACTGGGCGCGTATGCCGCGCGGCTGCGTCCGGGCTCGCGCGTCGCGCAGGTGTACGGCACGACGGAGATCAGCGAGCGGCACCGGCACCGGTGGGAGGTGAGCAACGCCTACCGCGACGTACTCGCCGAGTTCGGGATGCGGCTCTCGGGCCAGAGCCCCGATGGCGGCCTCGTGGAAGTCATCGAGCTTCCCGAGCACGCCTGGTTCATCGGCTGCCAGTTCCACCCGGAGCTCAAGTCCCGCCCGACCCGGCCCCATCCGCTGTTCGCCAGCTTCGTCGGCGCGGCGCAGGAGGCCGCGCACCGGCGGCATCGCGGCGCGCCCGCGTCCGAGACCTCGCTCGCCGGGCTCCCCCGGTGACGGCCTGGGGGTTCCGGCAGCGACCGTTCCTGATCGCCGGGCCCTGTGTCATCGAGGGCGGCGACGTCCTCCCCCGCATTGCGGACGCGCTCTGCCGGCTGGGCGACGCCCTGCGCCTCCCCGTCTGCTTCAAGGCGAGCTTCGACAAGGCAAACCGCTCGCGCGCCGGCGCCCCGCGCGGGCCCGGCCTGGACGAGGGCCTGCGTGTGCTGGAGCGGATCCGGAGCACGACCGGCCTCCCGCTGCTCACCGACATTCACGAGGCCGCGCAGGCCGGCCCCGTGGCCGAGGTGGTGGACGTCCTGCAGATTCCGGCCTTCCTGTGCCGCCAGACCGACCTGCTGGTGGCGGCGGGCGAGACCGGCAAGCCGGTCAACGTCAAGAAGGGCCAGTGGATGGCGCCGGAGGACATGCGGGGCGCCGTCGAGAAGGCCGCCGCGGCGGGCGCTCCGGAGGTCGCTGTCACCGAACGGGGCACCTTCTTCGGCTACGGCGACCTGATCGTGGACATGCGGAGCTTCGCCCGGCTCCGTACGGCCACCGGCGCCACCGTGATCTTCGACGCCACCCACAGCGTCCAGCAGCCGGGGCGCGGCGCGGCCGGCGCGAGTGGCGGGGATCGGGACCACATTCCAGCGCTCCTGTCGGCCGCCGCCGTGGCGGGTGCCGACGGCTTCTTCCTCGAGACGCATCCCGACCCGGTGCGCGCGCCCAGCGACGCCGCCACCCAGTGGCCCCTGGACCGCCTGCCCGACCTGGTGGGACGCACGATCGACCTGTGGCATGCGGCCCGGGACCGCCGGCATGATTGACCCGGCACTCGCCCGGGCCGTCAGGATCCTCGGCCTCGACGTCGATGGCGTCCTGACCGACAATGCCGTGTTCCTGGGCCGGGTGGACGGCGCGCGCGTGGAGTTCAAGCGATTCGACATCCAGGATGGACTGGGAATCGGGATACTGCGGGGGGCCGGCATTCCGGTCTTCTGGCTGAGCGGCAGGCATTCCGAGGCCACCACGCTGCGCGCGCAAGAGCTTCGCATCGAGGAGGTCCTCCAGGTGCAGGGCGCCGCAAAGCTCGGCCCGATGGAACAACTGCTCGCCCGCCGCGGGCTCGCCTGGGAGGACGTTGCGTTCATGGGCGACGATCTCGCGGACCTCCCGCTCATGCGGAGGGTCGGGCTGCCGATCGCCGTGGCCAACGCCGTGCCCGAGATCCGGGAAGCCGCCGCGTGGGTGACCCGCCTCGCCGGCGGGTACGGCGCGGTGCGCGAGGCCATCGAGGCGATACTTCGTGCCCGCGGAGAGTGGGATGCGGCCGTCGAGCGCTTCGTGCGCGAGCGGGGCGACGATGCCGCATGAGGCGATGACCGCCACCGACCAGGGCCGCAGGGTCCTGGCGCTGGAGGCGGCCCAGCTCTCCGCGTGCGCCGGACGGATCGGCGCGGAATTCGGCCGTGCGGTGGAGCTCCTCGCCGGTGCCCGCGGGCGGATCATCGTCTCCGGGGTGGGGAAATCGGGCCTGATCGGGCGGAAGATCGCTGCCACTCTCACGTCCACAGGCACTCCCGCGAGTTACCTGCACCCGGTGGACAGCCTGCATGGCGACCTCGGAATGGTCGGCCGGGACGATGTCGCCATCATCCTGAGCAAGAGCGGGGAGTCCCAGGAGCTCTTCGGCCTGCTCGAGTCCCTGCAGCGCATGCGGGTCCCGATCATCGCCCTCACGGGCAGGTCCGACTCCGTGCTGGCTCGGCTTGCCACCGTTACGCTCGATGCCTCCGTGACGGAAGAGGCCTGTCCGCACGACCTGGCGCCCACCGCGAGCACGACCGTCGCGCTCGCCCTCGGCGACGCGCTGGCCGTGGTCCTGCTCGAGCGGAAGGGATTCCGGCGCGAGGACTTCGCCGCCCTCCATCCGGGTGGACAGATCGGGGTCAAGCTTACCCTCCGGGTCCGGGACGTCATGGTCACCAACGTCGGCGCGGAAGGTCCGGCCGTCCGGATGGACCGGATCGTGGTCGCGCTCGCGCGTCACCGCGGCCTGGTCCCGGTAGTCGAAGATGGGAGCCTGGTCGGCGTGGTCACCGCCGGAGACCTGACACGCCTCGCCGAGCGGCAGGGCGAGTTCCTGCAGGTTCCGGTGCGGGATGTCATGACCCGCACGCCGCGCACCGCCCGCGGGGACGATCTGGCCGCCTCCGCCGTCGGGGTGATGGAGCACCACGGGATCATGGCCCTCCCGGTGGTGGACGAAACCGGCCGGGTCGAGGGCGTCGTGCACCTGCATGACCTCATGCGGGCGGGGGCGGTGTGAGGCCCCTCTCCCTGCTGCTGGCGTGTGCCGTCCTCGCGGCGTGCCAGGAGCGTGGCGTCCAGCCGACGCAGACCGTCGTCACCTCGGATACCGCGGACCAGATCCTCTACGCGATGCAGCACTCGATCACGCAGGACGGGATCCGGCGGAGCTTTGTCGAGGCCGATACCGCCTACTTCTACGAACCGACCCAGACGGTCCGGATGATCGGGCTCAATGTGACCTTTTACGGCGATGCGGGCGAGGTGACGTCCATCCTGACCGCGGATTCGGGCGATTACCACTGGCAGGACGGGGCGATGACCGCGCGCGGCACCGTTGTGGGCCGGTCGCAGGACGGCGGGCGTGTCCTCCGCACCACGGTGCTCAATTACGAGCCGCATTCGGAGCAGATCACCAGTAACCAGCCGTTCACGTTCAATGACCGGGGCAACCTTATCCGCGGCAACGGATTTCGTTCCGACATGAATTTCACCAACTTCGTCGTGAACCAGCCTCGTGGGACGGAGGGCGGCGCCCAGCCGCTGCCGGGGCAATGACACGCCTCCTCCCCGTGGCGCTCGCCGCCCTCGTCCTCCTCCCCGCCACCACCGCCGCGCAGGACACCGAGGACTGCCGGTTCGAGATCATCAACGTGGACCGGCAGGGACGTCGCGACTCCACCGCGACCGGCGTCAATTACTACGCGGGGGGCAATGTCATCCTTGGATGCGTGGGTCGCCCGATCCGGATGCAGGCCGACAGCATTGCCTCCTACGGCGGCAGCGTCGGCATTGTCCAGTTCATCGGCAATGTTGCCTACCGCGATTCCACCATCAACATGACCGCCGACAACGGCACCTACTACCGCCAGGGCGAGCGGTGGGAGGCCCGCGGGAATGTGGTGACCCGGAACCTCGAAACCGGCTCGACGCTCCGGGGGCCGACGCTTGACTACTGGCGCACCCTGAAGGGGCGCCGGGACACGACGGAGATGTATGCCTTCCAGCGGCCGGTCATCCACTACATCCCGCAGGACTCCACCGGCCAGGCCGAGGAGGCGTACGTGATCGTGGCCGACCGGGTCCGTCTCAAGGGGAACGACCGGATCTGGACCGGCGGCCGTACCACCATTGACCGGAGCGACTTTGCTGCTCGCGCCGATTCCATGCGGCTGGACACGGGCGCGGGACAGGACGGCAGCCTCATTGGCACGCCGCTCATGCGCGGGCTGGGCAAGGACACGTTCGATCTCACCGGCCGCCGCATCGATCTTGCGCTCCGGAATAATGACCTGGACCTGGTCATCGCGAAGGATGACGGCCATGCGGTCGCCACCGACGTGGATCTCCGGGCCGACACGATCTCACTGGATATCGAGGCAGACCAGCTCCAGCAGACCCTCGCGTGGGGAAGCCGCATTCGCCCGTGGGCCGTCGCGCCGGACTACGAGATCCGGGCCGACTCGCTCGCGCTTGACACGCCGGAGCGGCACCTGCGGCAGACCCGTGCGTTCGGCACGGCGTGGGTAGGGGGCGCGCCCGACTCCGCCAGCGGGGAGCGGGACGAGCTCACGGGGGACACCGTGGTTGCCGATTTTGCCCAGCGCGACTCCGCTGGCACGACGCGGACGGCCCTGGAGCGCGTCGCGGCTGACGGATCGGCCACGGCGCTGTACCGCACGGGGGGCGAGGAGAAGTCGCGGCCGGGCATCTCCTACTCCCGGGCCGACCACATCGTCATCCGCATGAAGTCGGGGGAGGCGAGCGGGGTGGACCGGGTCGAGCTGCGTGGGTCGGTGGACGGTGTTCAGCTCGATCCGGACATCGCGCGCGCCGACACGACAGCGGGAGCTTCCCCGTGACGGCCCCTGCCTGGCTTGCCGGACTTCAGGACCAGGACCCGTCCGTGCCGCTGTGCCTTGCGGCGCTTGCCCGGGTGGCGGACGACGACGGTCGCACCCTGTTCGGCGACCTCATTCTGGAATACCGCAACACGTTTATCCGGTGCAGCCGGGAGGTCGGTCTCCCCGTCAGCCTCGAGCTGAGTGGCGATCAGGTGCGGGAGAACCTCCGCCGCAGCGTGTTGCCACGGCTGGTCACCCAGGGCTTCGTCCAGTTCCTGCCCGCCGACGCGGACCGCCCGGAGGGCGTCGTCGCGACGGGCCCCTGGTGGCAGGACGTCCGGGCGAACCGTGACGGGCTCCGGGACCGGATGCTCGCGTCGGCATGCGATGCGTTGCGCCATTCCATGGCCGACCAGGCCCCCGCGGCCCGACCAGCGGGGAGCGTCCTGGAAGGTGTCGGGCTCTCGAAGTCCTTCAAGCGGCGCAAGGTGGTGGACGATGTGACGGTACGGGTGGAGCAGGGGGAGATCGTGGGGCTGCTCGGCCCCAACGGGGCCGGAAAGACCACCACCTTCTACCTTATTACAGGGCTCATTCGCCCGGACAGGGGTCTGGTGCGGATCGACGACCGTGACCTCACCAGTGCGCCGATGTACCGCCGCGCGCGAGCGGGCATCGGGTATCTCGCGCAGGAACCGTCCGTCTTCCGGAAGCTCAGCGTCGAGGACAACATCGGCGCCATCCTCGAGACGCTTCCCCTCAGCCGGGACGAGCGGCACCGTCGCCTGGAGCACATGCTTGACGAGCTGGGGATCAAGCACCTGCGGCGGAACAAGGCCTACTCACTGAGCGGCGGGGAGCGGCGGCGACTCGAAATCACGCGCGCGCTGGTCACCGACCCTAAATTCATGCTGCTGGATGAGCCGTTTGCCGGGGTCGACCCGATCGCAGTGCACGACATCCAGACGATCGTTGCCGGGCTGCGCCACCGTGGCCTCGGCGTCCTGATCACCGACCACAACGTGGAACAGACACTCGATATCGTGGATCGCGCCTACATCATGTTCGAAGGACAGGTCCAGGTCTCCGGAACCGTCCGGGAACTCGTCTTTGACGACCGGGTGGCCGAGGCCTACCTCGGGCCCACCCTGGCCAGCCGGCTTCGCGCCCGGCTGCAGGACGTCGCATGAAGACGGGACTCGGCCAGTACCAGGGCATGCGGCAGGAGCTGCGGATCAACCCGCGGCTCTATCAGGCGATGGACATGCTCTACATGCCCATGATGGATCTCCAGCAGCACCTGAAGCAGGAGTTGCTGGTGAACCCGTTCCTCGAGCTGCTCGAACCGGACGAGGAGGAAGTGCAGGACCAGGCGGCGCAGGACGCGAAGGAGAAGGAAGAAGCCAAGCAGGAGAACGAAACCGACTGGGAAGAGATTCTCCTCAACGGGTTCGACGTTGGCGGCGCCCGGGAGCAGTACGAGGAGCGGGAGTACATCGAGCCCGTCACCGTCGAGACCAAGGGGCTGACCGACTACCTGCGCGAGCAGCTCACCCACATGGACCTCACGCCGCGCCAGCTCCTCCTGGCCGAGGAGTTCCTGGGGAACATCAATGACGACGGCTACCTCGCGGCGTCGCTCGAGGAGATTCTCGCCGGTATCAACCACGTGGTCCGCGGCACCGCTGTCCGCAATGAAGAACCGGTCCTGGACGACTTCGGCAATGAGATCGACCCCGCGGAGGCTGACTCGCCGGAGTACGAGGACACCGCGGAAGGGCCGCCGGGCGACGTGCCGTGGTACACGATGGCCGAGGCCGAGGAGCTCCTTCGGGTGATCCAGCACCTGGACCCGCCGGGGATTGCCTGCCGGGACCTGCGCGAGTGCCTCCTGCTGCAGCTTGAGGATCGCAAGGAGACCGACACCCTCACGTACCGGCTGGTGTCCGAGGTCTTTGACGACCTCCTCGCGCATCGGTGGAACGACCTGGCGAAGCGGTTCGGGGTGGAGCCGCGCGAGGTCCAGACCGCGGCGGACGGGCTCGGCCAGTTCGATCCGAAGCCGGGCCTCAAGTTCAGCAGCCGCGATGACGGCTATGTCACGCCGGACCTGATCGTCGACAAGATCGACGGCCGCTATCACGTGTTCCTGAACGATACCGGCTACCCGCGCCTCCGCCTCAGCCGTTCCTACCAGGCACTGGCGCGGGACAAGAAGCAGCTCACCGCCGAGAATCGTGAGTTCATCGCCACCAAGATGAACAGCGCCAACTGGATGATCCAGGCGTTGGAGCAGCGCCGCCAGACGATGCTCAAGGTCATGAACTTCATCGTGGACCGCCAGCGCGATTTCTTCGAGAAGGGCATCGAGCACCTGCGCCCGCTGACTCTCCGCGAGGTGGCCGAGGTGATCGACATGCACGAGTCGACCGTCAGCCGGGTCACCAACGAGAAGTATGTCCAGACTCCGCGCGGCGTGCTCCCGCTCAAGTTCTTCTTCTCCAGCGCCCTCTCCACCACGAGCGGCGAGGATGCCAGCGCCCGCTCCATCCGGGCAAAGCTGGAGAGGATGGTGCAGGAAGAGGACAGCGCGAGCCCGCTCACCGACCAGCAGATCGTCAGCCTCTTCAAGGAGCAGGGGATCAAGATCGCGCGGCGGACGGTGGCCAAGTACCGCGATCAGCTCGGCATTCTCCCCGCCCGGATGCGGAAGCGCGTATGACCCTCCCGGCGACGCAGGGTCACGTGGATGTCAGCCTCCTGATCCCGGCCAAGGACGAGGCCGAAAATCTCCCCGAGTTCGTCCGCCTGTGTGCCGCGGCGCTGGAGCCCCAGGCGTTCAGCTTCGAGGTGGTGGTCGTGGACGACGGGTCGCGGGACGGCACCGGCGCCGTGCTCGACGGCCTCCAGGAGCGCTATCCCTTCCTCAGGGTCGTGACGCATCGCCGCCAGCGGGGCATTGCCGATGCGCTGCTCTCCGCCGGGGAGGTCGCACGGGGTGACGTGTTCGTCTTCTACCCGGCCGACCTCCAGTACCATCCGGAGGACATTCCCGCCCTCGTAACGCCTATCCTCGAGGGCCAGGCTGACATCGTGACGGGTACGAAGCAGGGGAAGTACGAGAAGGCGTTCGTCTCCGGTATCTACAACCGGATTTGCCGCTGGCTCTTCGGGGTGCCGGTCACCGACCTCAACTCGGTCAAGGCCTACCGGCGCGACGTCATGCTCGGCGTGCCGCTCCGGCCGGACTGGCACCGCTACATGGTCGTCATTGCGGCCGCCGACGGCTTCCGCCTCACCTCCCGGCCCGTCCCGCTCTACCCGCGGCGTGCGGGGGTCTCGAAGTTCGACTGGCGCCGGATCCCGGTCGGGGTGCTCGACCTGCTGTCGGTCTGGTTCCAGCTGCGGTTCGGCCGAAAGCCACTTCTCTTCTTCGGCCTCATGGGCGCCCTGGTCTTCGCGATCGGCTTCCTGGCGGGTATCGTCGCGATTGTCCTCCGGTTCGGGTACGGCATCGGGCTCCGGCCGCTCCTGAACCTGGTGGAGACCATGGTCATCAGCGGCATCGTGCTGTTCGGCTTCGGTTTCGTCGGCGAGATGATTGCGGGAATTCGGGAGGAAACGCGCCAGCTGGCACGGATGCGCGCCGACCAGGACCACCCTCCCCCCGCCCCCTGACGCGCGTGCGCATCCTCTTCCTCACCCATAATTTCCCCCGTTTCCCCGGCGACATGTCCGGCGCCTTCCTCGCGACCCTGGGCCAGGCGCTCCGCGGCCGCGGCCATGACATTCGCGTGGTGGCACCGAGCGATGCGGGCGAGACCGGTGAAGGAGAGCTGGCAGGCATTCCGGTGCGGCGCGTCCGGTACGCCGACGCGGAGCAGGAGACGCTCGCCTATCGTGGCACCATGGCGGATGCCATCAGGCACCCGTCCGGCTGGCGGACGCTCGTGGCCCTGTGGCGCGCGATGCGCAAGGCGGCCCTGGAGGAAATCCGGTGGGGGGCCGACCTCATCCATGCGCACTGGTGGGTCCCCGCCGGCCTCGCTTCGCCGGCCGGAGTTCCCCTGGTGCTCACCGTGCACGGCACCGACGGCGCCCTCCTGCGCCGCTCTGCCCTGGCCCGGTGGGTGGCGGCACCGGTGTTCCGCCGCGCGGCCGTGGTGACTGCCGTGTCTTCCGCGCTCGCGAACGATGTCCGGACGCACACGGGACGCGAGATCGGCCCCGAGCTGGTCCAGCCGATGCCGGTCGACACCTCGCGGTTCCAAAGCTGGAGCACCGGAGGTGCGGGCCTTGTGGTGGTGGCGCGCCTCACGGCGCAGAAGCGGGTGGACCTTGCGATCCGCGCCATGCAGGATCTCCCGGAGACCGTGCCGCTCACCGTCATCGGCGACGGCCCGGATCGCGGTTCGCTCGAGGCGCTGGCACGTTCCCTTGGCCTGGAGGGGCGGGTGCAGTTCGCCGGCCGGCAGCCGCCCGACCTCGTCCCGGCATACCTTGCCCGGGCCGACCTGATGATCTTTCCGGCGAAGGCGGAGGGATTCGGGCTGGTGGCCGCGGAGTCGCTCATGTCCGGCGTTCCGGTCGTGGCGTGCGAAGATGGCGGGGGAGTCCGGGACATCATCACCGATGATCGCGCTGGACGCCTGGTGCCGCCCGATCCCGTGGCGCTCGCGGCGGCGATCCGCGCCTCGCTGCAGGACGGCAAACGCTGGGAGGGAGCACGGGAGCACGGGATGCGGTGGCGGCGGGAGCTGGCGCCGGAACGAGCCGCCGCACGGATCGAGTCCTGCTACCGCGTGGCGATCGCATGACCAGGCGCATGGCCTGGCGGCTGGTACAGGCCAGTGCCGCCATCCTGGTCCTCGTGTTCGTGGGCCGGACGTTCGCCCGGAACTGGGCGGAGTTTCACCGGACGCCGCTGGACCTGGACGTTCGGGTCCCGGGCATCGTGGCCAGCGCCGTCATGGTGTGGGCCATGTACCTCGTGCTGATTGCCGCCTGGCGCACGCTCCTGGTCACCTGGGGCCAACAGCTCGACTTCGCCAGTGCAGCCCGGATCTGGTCGCTGTCCAGCCTGGGGAAGTACATCCCGGGAAAGGTGTGGGCCATCGCCGGGATGGCGGTCATGGCCCGGGAGCGGGGGGTCGCCCCGTGGACCGCGACGGCCAGTGCGGTGCTTCTGCAGGTGTTCGCGCTGGGGACGGGGGCGGTGCTCGTGGCGGTGACCGGCACGGCGGTGCTCGAGTCGCGCTATCCCGAGATCCGGCTGGTGTTGGCGGCCGTGGGCATCGCCAGCGCGGTCGGCGTCGGGCTGCTCCTGCTGCCCGGAATGACCCGGAGGCTGCTCAGTCGGTTTCTTCCCGGCCAGGAGCTGCGCCCCCCGCATCCCGGCGCCGTCCTCCTCGGCATTGCCGCGAATCTGGTGGCATGGGCCGGGTACGGGATCGCGTTCCGGCTGCTCGGCCTGGCGCTCCTGCCCGGCCTCGATCTCCCGGTTCCGCTGGCGATCGGGGCGTTCACGGCCTCGTACGTCGTGGGCTTCCTGGCGCTGCTCGTGCCCGGAGGCCTGCTGGTTCGAGAAGGTGTGATGGTGCTCATGCTGCAGGGGCCGCTCGGCCTTCCCGCCGCCACCGCGCTGGCGATTGGCTCGCGGCTCCTGCTGACGGTCACGGAACTGGGCATTGCCGTCCCGTTCCTGTTCTTCCCCCGGGAGAGACCCCGTGTCGCAACCTGATCCGATCGTGCCCTATGAACCCGGCCGGCCGCGCCTCATGGCGTGGGTCGTGTTCATCCTGGCGGCCCTCACACTCTGCGCCCCCATGCTGGCCGGGAAATGGCTGCTGGGCGATGACCAGTACGTCGCCGGATACGCGTTCCGGCTCTTCGGAGCGCAGTACTTCCGCGAGACCGGCAGCATCCCCCAGTGGAATCCATACATCTTCGGCGGCATGCCGTTCGTCGCCGCCATGCATGGCGACATCTTCTATCCGTCGGCATGGCTCCGCTGGGTACTTCCCGTGGACATCGCAATGAACCTGGCCTTCGCGATCCACATCGTGATGGCCGGCGGGTTCATGTACATTCTGCTCCGGGCGCTCCGGCTGTCCTGGACCAGCGCGGTGGTGGGCGGTGTCGCATATGAACTCTCGGGGATCGTGGCCTCACTCATGAGCCCGGGACATGACGGCAAGCTCTTCGTGTCGGCGCTCGCGCCGCTCGCGTTCTTCGCCCTACTGCGTGCCGTGCGCGATCGCCGGGCATGGGGATACGGCCTCTTCGCGCTCGTCGTCGGGCTCTGCCTCATATCGCCCCATTACCAGCTGACCTATTACCTCCTGGTTGCCTGCGGCATCTGGACCCTGTACCTGGCGCTGTTCGACCCCGAACGCCCCACGGGCCGGCGCTGGCCGGTGGTGCTTGCCGCGGCCTTCGGGGCCGTACTCCTCGGCCTTGGCGTGTCCGCCATCCAGGCCGTCCCGTTCCTCGAGTACATCAAGTGGTCGCCCCGCGCCGTGGAGGGAACCAGCCATGGATGGGACTACGCGACCAACTATTCGCTCCCGCTCGAGGAGCTGATGAGCACCATCCTGCCCCAGTTCAACGGGATCCTCCGCGACTACTGGGGACAGAACCCGCTCAAACTCCACACCGAGTACCTGGGCGTCGCGGTGCTCATTCCCGCGGCGCTGGCCTTCGGCAGCCGCAAGTTCCGCGGCCTGATCCGCGTCCTGCTGGTCATCGCCGGGCTCTTCCTCCTCATTGCTCTCGGCCGGCATACGCCATTCTACCGACTGTGGTACGAGGTAATGCCGTTCATGAAGAGCGTGCGCGCACCGGGCATGGCGTTCTACCTGGTCGCGCTGCCCGCCTGCATATGGGCCGCGATCGGGATCGAGCGACTGCTGCATAACGAAATCGGGTGGTCGCGCATCGCGTGGGCGACGGGGATCATCGCCGGGATCGCCATCCTGGGCGCCATCGGCGGCCTCCAGAACCTGGCCAATGCCTTCGTGCTCCCCCAGCGGACGGGCGCCCTGGCCGCCAACGCCGACGCGCTCCGGGCCGGATCCCTCCGCCTCCTGTTCGTCACGGCCGTCACCGGCATCGCGCTCTGGGCCGTCTGGAACGGCATGCTGCGGGGCGCCCTCGCGGCGGCAGTCCTCGTGGCGGTCGTGACCGGCGACCTCTGGAGCATCGACCGGCTTTTCTTCCACTACCAGCCGAGGGCGGCGGTGGTCTTCGCCGATGACGCCGTCACGGCGCACCTTCGCGACGCGGCTCACATTGACGGCGTGCACCAGGTCCCGTTCCGGGTCCACGATCCCGGCAGCGTCTATCAGGGATCCACCCTCATGGCGTACCGGGTTCAGCAGCTGCTCGGATATCATGGCAATGAAGTGCGGATGTACGATGAACTGCTGGGAGGGAAGGGCGTGTACGCCAACCACCTGCGCCTGAACCTGCTTGACCTGCTCGGAGTCAGATACCTCATCATGCCCGGCGAACAGGACGTCCCGGGATTCCATAAAGTCGTGGGACCTGCAGTGACGGCCGAGGGTGCCCGGGCGGTGCTCTACGAAGCGGATACCATCCCGCCGTACGTGCGGGTGACCGCCAGCGCGGCCAGGATCCCGGAAGACCGGCTCGTTCCCACGGTGATCGACCCGCGCTTCCCGGCAAACCAGGTGGTCCTCTATCCGGATACGGCCACGATCGCCCCGAGGCCGATAGCCGGCAACCCGCTGCCGGAAGCCGGCGTGACGGCCACCATCCAGAGCTGGCAACCCGGCCGCATGGAGATCGCCCTGGCCGGCGAGTCGGCCGACGCCAACCTACCTCCTCGTGAGCGAGACCTGGTATCCCGACTGGCGGGCCACCATCGACGGTCGCGACGCCCAGGTCCTCCGCGGGGATGATGCGCTCATCAGCCTGGAACTCCCGCCAGGCGCGAAGTCCGTGGCCCTGGAGTTCCGGAGCGACGCCTATGCGACGGGGAAGGTCATCTCGCTCCTCAGCCTGGTCCTGGTGGCGGGATTGCTCGTCGTACCCGGCGTACTCGCGAAGAGGGCGGCGCGTGTCTGATCGGCTCCTGGTCGTCATGCCGACGTATAACGAGGCGCTGAACCTGCCGCACATCGTGCCCGCCGTTCTGGCGCAGGATCCGCGGATCGAGCTCCTCATCGTGGACGACGGCTCGCCCGATGGGACGGGGGATATGGCCGATGGCATGGCGGAGGCCAACCCGCGCATCCACGTCCTGCATCGTGAGGCCAAGCAGGGACTCGGGAAGGCGTACCTGGCCGGATTCGGCTGGGCACTGGAACAGGGGTACGACGTCGTCTTCGAGATGGACGCCGATTTCAGCCACGAGCCGGCCCGGTTGCCCCACTTCCTCCAGGCGATCGAGGACGCCGATCTCGTGATCGGGTCCCGCTACAAGAGCGGGGTAAATGTCATCAACTGGCCGATGGGCAGGCTCCTTCTCTCCTACTACGCGAACATCTACGCCCGCTGGGTAACGGGTCTGCCCCTCACCGATGCGACCGGCGGATTCAAGTGTTTTCGCAGATCTGTGCTGGAAGGTGTTGATTTGAAGTCAGTTAAATCGAACGGCTACGCCTTCCAGATCGAAATGAGCTTCCGGGCCTGGAAAAAAGACTTCCGGCTCGTTGAGATCCCGATCGTCTTCACCGACCGAGTGGAGGGGCAGAGCAAGATGAACCGGAAGATCGTCCGGGAGGCGATCTGGATGGTGTGGTGGCTCCGCCTGCTTTCACTGGTGGGTGGTCTGTGACCCATTTCTACAAGATGACCGGCTCGGGCAATGACTTCGTCATGCTCGACGGGCGCCGGGAGCGGACTTCCGAGCTGGCCGGCGGAACGCATTGCGGAGGTATGCACCCGTCGCGAGGGCGTCGGCGCCGATGGTCTGGTAATCCTCACGCCCTCCGGGAGCGGCCGGGTCCGGATGGAGTACTGGAACGCCGACGGCACCCGGGCCTCGATGTGCGGCAACGCTGCGCTCTGCAGCACACGCCTCGCGAGCCACCTCGGAATGGCCGATCCGGAAGGAATGACCCTTGAGACCGACGCGGGCACATTCTCGACCCGCTGCGCTGACGAGCCATGGGGGGCAGCGCTGAACCTGCCTCCGGTCGAGGTCCCCGTACCAGCGGGCGTTTCGCTGGTTCCAGGAGAGTCGGGAGTCTGGATCGGCACCGTTGGGGTTCCCCACGCCGTGGTGCTCCTGGAAGACCTTGAACGCGAGGACCTGATGGAGCGGGGCAGGGCGATCCGGTGGAATCCCGCCTTTCCGGATGGTGCCAACGCCAATTTCGTCGCCGCCGGGCCCGCGGGCTGGGCCATGCGGACCTTTGAACGTGGCGTAGAGGGGGAGACCTGGGCATGCGGCACTGGTGCCGTTGCCTCGGCACTCTCGCTTGCCGTGTACAAAAATGCGACACTCCCGGTCACCATCCGGAGCCGAGGGGGGAAGAACCTCCAGATCTCCGCGACCATCAGCGGTACGAGAGCCACCGACCTCTGGCTGGCCGGCGAAGGCCGTCTGGTCTACGAGGGATCCCTGGGTGGATAACCCATACAACAATCGGCTGATCTGAGGGCCCGAGGGGGGGCATTGCCCACTTATCAACAGTTATCAACCAAGCTAGTTAACATAACATATCTTATACGACATAGATGTTAAGGCAGTGGCGTGTTGATGGCGCCTCAAAAACGGCCAGGATCTCTGCCCTGCGGCAACGCTACAGGACAACGCCATCCCGGATACGCCCCGCAGGATCGGTGTAAGGGTTCCAGCCACCCTGGGGGCGAGTTTGCGCGGGATCCCGGCCACAACCGCCTCGGCCTGGAGCGAAAAAAGCCCGGCCAAGGTGGCCGGGCTGGTCGATCAGGGCCGAGATCAGGCCGTTCCTACATGCGCCCGCCGGTCAGCTCGGCCAGGCGAATCTGAGCCTCGGTGAACTTGTCGGTGTCCGGGTATTTCTCAACCACCCTCCGGAGCGTGGCGACGGCCGTGTCCTTCTGGCCCGCATCCTCCCAGGCCCTTGCGGCTTCGATCAGGTAGCCGGCCTTCAGGTAGCCCACGTCGGCCGCGGATGCCGCTGCCTCGTAGGCGTCCGCGGCTTCCTTCGCCTTTCCCGTATTCTCGAGGGCGGCGCCAAGAAGTGCGTTCCCTGCCATCACATACCGGGTCCCGGGGTTCGAACTCACGAACTCGCGGAGCCGCACCACGGCCAGTTCAGCCTGGTTATTGATCAGCCGGACCTGATTCAGGGACAGTTCCGCCTCATGGGCAGCGTCCGTCCCTGGATAAGTCGAGATCACCTGCTGAAGCTGGGTGGAGGCCTGCGGGAGGTTACCTGACTCGGCCGTGGATCGGGCGTTGGAGAGCGCCTGCATGGCGAAAGCCTCCTTCCGCCGCGTGGCCGTGGTGAAGAACCACACGCCAAGCAGGACCACCACGACCACGGCAGCGGCGCCAAGCAGTATGCGGCGCTTCTCCAGGATCCAGGCCATGGTCCCACGGTAGGTCTCGTCTTTCGTGTCGGTCGTTACGCGTTCTTGCAAGGTCGTCGCCATGAAATTGTCTCGAGGAAGGCCATCACTGCCCTGAAAACCGCGCTGTAAGGGTAAACACCCACCCCCGGGGGCGCTACCCCGGGAGGGACTGCTCGCCAGCGCCCCGGCACGGCGGACAGAGCCCGCGGACCTCTTGACGTCCCACCCGCCGCGCGCGATCATGGAGCCGGTAACGTCGCCTTCCCCGGGTCCTCCCCTGACCCACTCCGGCCCCTTTCCGGCCCAAGCCAGGCATGCAGGCTTCTGCGTCTGGCCCATTGAGAATGGAGACACATTCATGCGTCGTCTTCTGCTGACGGTAGCCGCGCTCACAGTGGCCGCGTGTGGCGAGTCGCGTTCCCCTTCCGAGCCCTCCCTCGCCAGTGCGGCGGCCGGCCAGCCGCTGGCGCTCAATCGTGGGCCCGAGCAGGTCGTGCCCGGTGAGCTGGTCGTTTCGCTGGTCCGGGGCGCCGACGCGGCATCGGTGGCCAGCACCCACGGACTGGCGGTAGGACGCCATGGCTACGGTGATGCCTTCGTCGTCATGCGTGGTGCAGCTGGCGCCGAACGGGCGATGGCCGCACGTCTCGCCCGGGACGCGAGAGTCGCCTACGCCGAGCCCAATTATCTCCGCCAGGTGACCACGATCCGGCCCGAGATGTGGGCCTTCTACAACCCGGGAGGTCTGTCCATCCGCTTTACCCGGGGCAAGACCAGGGGTCAGGTCGTGAGTTCATACTTTTCGACCGCCGACGCCGACGAGGACAACGTGGAGGGATACGCCGCCGGTGGCGCGCCGGTCGTCCTTGGCAGCATCGACACTGGCGTTGACTTCACTCACCCGGAGTTCGCCCCCGGCCAGTTGATCGCAGGACAGGACTGGTACAACAACGACAGCGATCCGTCGGATGACGAGGACCATGGAACCCATACGACCGGAACCATGGCCGGACAGACGGTCGGCATCGCCGGCGTCTCCGGCGCGGGCACGAACGTCAGGGTGTACGTCCAGAAGGTCTGCGGCCGCCGTGGCTGCCCCAGCGCGGATATTGCGAGTGCCATCCGGGCCGCGGCCGATTACCCGGGCCTGGTGGCAATGAACCTGAGCCTTGGAGGCAGCAGCGAGTCGAACGCGGAAAAGAGCGCGATCCAGTACGCCGTCAACACGAAAGGTATGCTCGTGATTGCGTCCGCGGGCAACGATGGGACCGGCACGGTAAGCTGCCCGGCCTGCGACCCGCTCGCCATTTCGGTTGCCGCGAGCAACTGGCAGGACGCGCTGACGTACTACTCGAACTGGGGACCGGGGCTCGACATCACCGCTCCCGGCGGTGAGATGTACAGCAACACCAGCGAGGAATCCGGGATCTACAGCTCGGTCATCGGCGGGTATGCGTATTTCCAGGGCACGTCCATGGCCGCGCCGCAGGTGACCGGAACCGCGGGCATCGTGGCCTCCAAAACCGGATTGCGCGGGTCCGCACTCCGCAGCCGGATCGAGTCGACCACGGATAATCTCGGCCCGGCCGGCTACGACCAGACGTTCGGCAACGGACGCCTCAACAGTTACCGGGCCGTCACCGGTGGTTCGCTCTCAGGCAACAACTGATCCCGGCTCCTCACGACGGTAGGGCGGCGCCCGGCCAGGCCGGGCGCCGCCTCTGTTTCAGGCATCAGACGACCGCCAGCGCTCCACCTCCAGCAACAGGCGCAGGAGGAGAAGGGAGAGTCCAGGAATGGCCGCGCCAGGCGCGTGATGCAGTCGGTTGTGGGAGGGATGCCCCCGGCAGGACTCGAACCTGCGGCCAACAGTTTAGGAAACTGCTGCTCTATCCAGCTGAGCTACGGGGGCGCAGAAGGCAGCGGAAATAAGGGAAGGCCCCGTCCCCGGGTCAACCGCCCCGTTCGACGCCTCGACCTTCGACCCTACACCGAATGCAGCACCGACACCGGGGCCCCGGTAAGCTGCTCACGGCCCTTCAGTCCGGCAATGGCGAGGAGGAAGGTCCATCCCACCACTTCGGCTCCGGCCCGGCGAACGAGCGCTCCAGCGGCCCGGGCGGTCCCCCCGGTCGCCAGGACGTCATCCACGATCAGCACCCGGTCGTCCACGTCCAGCACATCGACATGCAGCTCAAGCGCATCGTTGCCGTACTCCAGGGCATACGCCTCCCGGAGGGTCTTCCACGGGAGCCGCCCGGCCTTCCTCAGCGGGACGAACCCGACGCCGAGTTCCACGGCCACTGCGGCCCCGAGAATGAGCCCCCTGGCCTCGATCCCCGCCACCCGGGTCACGTCCTGGTCCCAGAACTCTTCCGCGAGGGCCCCGATGACCTCCGCCAGGGCGGCGGCATCCGCCAGAACCGGAGTGATGTCCTGAAACATCACTCCGGGAGAGGGGTAGTCCGGAACAACCCTGATCAGTTCCTTCCATTGATTTGCTGAAATCGTCCTACCTCATGTTATGGATTGTATCACAGGCATTAGTGCCTGATATCAAATGAGTTAAACGTGTCATACTCAGGCAGGATATCGGACTTTCCCACGTTATCAACATGGGAGAGCGGCGGGCCTTCACGCAGACGGGCCTCGAACTGCAGCAGGTTTGCCTCGGTTCCCTGACCGACCACTTCGACCCGTCCGTCCCGGAGATTCCTGGCGTACCCGAAAACGCCGGTTTCTTCGGCGCTCAGCCTGACGAACCACCGGAATCCGACCCCCTGCACACGGCCGGAGACCAGGTAGCGGACCGTCTTCACTCCACCGCCTTCCGCCTCCGCTGCGCGAGCACGTACAGGCCGATGATCAGCAGCATGGCGGGCAGCAGGTACATCAGGGCCCGGTTGGTATAGGCCGCGACCGCAGCCTCGCGCAACACAGCCTCATGCCGGCCCAGGAGCCACCCGATGTAGAGCAACACGGCGCACCAGACCCCTGCCCCGAGGCCCGTATAGAAAAGGAAACGGCCAAGATGCATCCGGGCCAGGCCAGCCGGGACAGAAATCAGCTGACGCACGACCGGCACCAGCCGGCCGATGAAGGTCCCGATTTCCCCATGGCGGCGGAAGAAGGCCTCGGCCTTGTCGAGCGCCTGCGGTTTCACGAAGAAGTACTTGCCGTAACGCCGGAGGAAGGGCTCCCCGACGTAGACGGCGACATAGTAATTGAAGAGCGCACCGAGCAGGCTTCCGGTAATGCCGGCGAGAAAGGCGAGCGGAATGCTCATCCGTCCCTGCGCCGCCAGATAGCCCGCCGGAGGCAGGACCAGTTCGCTCGGAAAGGGGATGAATGACGACTCGATGAACATCAGCGCGGCGATACCCGGGTAGCCGAGGGTGAAGATCGCTTCGGTCAGCCGGTGGACCAGGTCAGAGAGCATGATTCTCCGGGGATGGCTGGAACCCGAACTGGCCGAGCAGGGGCACGAAGCGGACATCGTTGACCTGCCGCCCTTCCGACATGACCCCCTGGTCATCCTTCTCGTACAGCATCAGGATCTGTGACTCCCGGTCCCCGATCGGGATGATCAGCCGGCCGCCGATGGCCAGCTGTTCCGCCAGTGGTTCCGGAACGCCGGGCGAGGCGGCGGACACGACGATCACGTCATACGGGGCATACGGTCGCCAGCCGAGGGTGCCATCCCCCACCATGACGGAAACGTTCCGGATGCCGGCTTCCTCAAGCGCGGCCCGTCCCCGGGTCGCCAGCGACGAGATCCGCTCGACCGAAAACACCACGCTTGCCAGCCGCGCCAGCAGGGCGGTCTGGTAGCCCGACCCGGTCCCGACCTCCAGTACTTTCTCATCCCCGGTCAGCCGGGCCGCTTCGATGGAGCGCGCCTGGACGAAGGGCTGGCTGATCGTCTGCCCCTGCCCGATCGGAAGCGCGCTATCCTCATAGGCCCGGTGCCGGACGCTCTCCGGCACGAACAGGTGCCGGGGGACTTCCGAAATCGCCTGCAGGAGAGGCAGGCTGCGGATGCCCTTGGCCTGGAGCGTCTCCACCAGTTGGCTCCGGTAGCCGCCGTAACCGTCGCCGTGGCCCGGCGGTCCTACGCGTCGAGATTCCATCCGCGTACCGTTTCCATGAGCTTGTAGTTGGTCAGGTCCATGTGCAACGGCGTCACCGAAATGTACCCCTCGGCTACGGCCGCGTGGTCACTGTCCTCTCCGCCGGTCCAGGTGATCGTGCCGCCGCCGATCCAGAAAATCTCGCGTCCCCATGGGTCCTGCATCCGGGTCAGCGACTCCGAGAAGTACCGGCTCCCCAGGTGTGTCACCTTGACGCCGCGAACCTCGCTGGCCGGAATCGCGGGAAGGTTGATGTTGAGCAGGGTGTCGGCCGGGAAATCCCGGACGCTGGTGATCTGCCGGACGAGCCGGGTGAGCCATTCCCCATACGTGTTCATGAGCTCGGGGTCGCGCCCCGCGAAACTGACGCCGATCCCCGGCACCCCGAGCGTGACCGCTTCCATCGCCACGCTGACCGTGCCGGAGTAGAGCACGTCTTCACCCATGTTGGGACCGTGGTTCACACCACTGAACACGAAGGCAGGCTTTTCCGGGAGCAAGGCCCCGAACGCGAGCAGCACGCAGTCGGTGGGGGTTCCGTCAACCTGGAAGGCGCCATCGGGCCGCCGCATCGCGCGGAGCGGGAGGTGCAGGGTGAGCGAGTGCGCGGTCCCGCTCTGTTCGCGGTCGGGGGCCACCACCGTCACGCGCCCGACCTGCTGGCACGCCGCCGCGAGGAGGCCAAGCCCCGGTGCCATGATGCCGTCATCGTTGCTGACGAGGATGGGCGGACGGGCGCCGTCAGGTGCAGGGGTGGCGGTCATGAGGCCAAAGATAATCCCGGGGCTAGGACTTCTTCCGTTTCCTGTTCCCGCCCTCGAGGATGACCCGGACCTCCTCGAGCGCATCCTGCAGCTCCCGGATCGTCTCGCGGCCCAGCGCCTGGTGTGCCGCCCCGCGGAGTTCCCCGGTGCGACGGAAATGCTCAATCCGCTGGCGGGCCCCTTCGATTGTGTATTTCTCCGTATAGAGAAGGTGCTTGACCAGCATGATGAGTTCGACTTCCCGACTCTTGTAGACCCGGTTGCCTGACCGGTTCTTGGCGGGGTTCAGGAACCGGAACTGGCTTTCCCAGTACCGCAGCACATGCGGCTTCAGTTCCGTCAGGGCGCACACCTCTCCGATGGAAAAGAACTCCTGGGTCGGTCGGGCCGCGGTCATGACCATTGCTCCGGTCTCGGCGCGCGCTCCATCAGTTCACCCAGCGCCCTGCGCGGCGACTGGCCTTCATAGAGCACGGCGTGGACCTGTTCGGTGATCGGCATCTCCACTCCCATCTTCCGGGCGAGGGCCACCGCCGCGCGGGCCGTGTAGGCACCCTCGGCAACGGTGCGGTGGGCTGCGGTGTACTGCTCGAAATCCTGTCCTTCCGCGAGTGCCACACCCAGGGCACGGTTCCGGCTCAGCGCGCCACACGTCGTCAACAGGAGGTCGCCGAGTCCCGCCAGGCCGGCAAAGGTCATGGGCTCGGCCCCCATCGCGACCCCAATGCGGGTGATCTCGGCCAGGCCGCGAGTCACCAGCGCGGCGCGCGGGTTGTTGCCCAGCCCGAGCCCTTCGAGCATGCCGGCCGCGATGGCGATGATGTTCTTGAGCGCACCACCGAGCTGGACGCCGACCGGGTCCTGGTTTGAGTACACCCGGAAGGCCGGCGTGGTAAAGACGTCCTGCACCCGGCTCGCGGTGGCGACGCCGGCGGCCGCTGCCACCACTGCGGTCGGCTCGTCCCGGCAGACTTCCTCCGCAAAGCTCGGCCCGGAGAGGATGGCTACCTCGGGACGGTCGAGCGTCTCGGCAAGCACCTCGCTCATGAGTTTCAGGCTCTCCGCCTCGATGCCCTTGGTGGCACTCACCACGAGCGTACCCGGAGACACCGCCTTGCCGAGTCCGGCCGTCACGCTGCGAACGGCGTGGCTCGGGATCACGCTCAGGATCAGGTCCGCGCCGCGGACGGTGTCCGCCGCATCACTCGATGCCCGAAGCCGTTCGCTCAACGCCACGCCGGGCAGGAACAGTGCATTGCCCCGGCCTGCATTGATGCTCTCGGCGACCTCGGCCTCGTACGCCCAGAGCCGGACGTCTGCTTCCCCTTTCCTGGCCAGCAGGTTGGCCAGGGTGGTGCCCCAGCTTCCCGCTCCCAGCACGGCGACGGTCGTCACGCCGTGCCCTCATGGTGGCGGGTGCGGAACCGGTTCTCGGTGCCCTGCAGCAGGCGCCTGATGTTGGTTCGATGCTTCCAGATCAGGAAGGCGCAGAGCGCGATCTCGATGACCAGCACCGCGCCGCGGGCGCCGGACAATAGCCACGCCAACAGCGGGAAGAGCGCCGCCGCCGTGATGCTCCCCAGGGAGACGTAGCCCGTCGCCCACACCACCGCGGCGAAGACTGCCGCCACTGCCAGGAAGGCCACCGGGGCCAGTCCAAGGACGACGCCCGAGGCTGTAGCCACGCCCTTGCCACCCTTGAAGCCGACAAAAACGCTGAAGACATGGCCTACCACCGCGGCCAGTCCGCAGAACAGGGGAAACAGCGCGATGCCCGGGACCTCGGGGCCGAAGAGCCAGACCGGAATTGCTCCCTTGGCGATGTCGAAGAGTCCGACCGGGACCGCGTAACGCCACCCCAGCGTACGGTAGAGGTTCGTCGCGCCCAGGTTGCCGCTTCCCTGCTTCCGCAGGTCGACGCCGCCAATGAGCCGCGCGGCAAGGTAGCTCGTGGGAATGGCGCCCAGGAAGTAGGACGCCAGGAGCCAGCCTGCCGCCGGGGCGATCACCGGCGCGCGCTCCGCTGGCGCAGCTTGAGCCGGACCGGCACTCCCTCGAACGACCACGCGTCGCGGAAACCGTTGAGGATGTACCGCTGGTAGCTCTCCGGGATGTCCTTCGGCCGGTTGCTGACAATGGCAAAGGCCGGCGGCGTCGTGCCGATCTGGCTCGCGTAGAAGAGTTTCACTTCCTCACCCGCTTTCTGCGGTGGCGCTGCATGCTGCAGCATGGCCTCGAGCACCCGGTTCACCTCCGCCGTAGGCACCCGCCGGTGCCGCGCCTCTGCCACCTGCAGGATGACGTCCAGCACCTGCCGGACCCGCTGCCCCGTGAGGGCCGAGACATAGATGAACGGGACCCAGCGAAGGAAAGGGGCCTTCTCCTTCAACATCGTCTCGCCCCGGCTTGCGGTATTCGCGTCCTTCTCTTCGATCAGGTCCCACTTGTTCACCACAATGATCAGGCCGCACCCGCGGTCCCACGCCTCGTTGGCAATGCGGAGGTCCTGGGTATGCAGACCGAGCTTGGCGTCCACCACCAGCACGCATACCTCGGCACGCTCCACTGCCCTGCGTGTCCGCAGGGTCGAATAGAACTCAAGGTCATCTTCTACTTTAGATCGTTTTCGTAAACCGGCGGTATCAATGAAGTTGAGCACCTTGTCGTGATACCGCAAGGGGGAATCGATCGCGTCCCTTGTGGTACCAGCCTCGGCAGCCACCACGTGCCGCTCGGCGCCCAGGAGCCGGTTGATGATCGACGACTTGCCGACGTTCGGCCTTCCGACCACCGCCACGTCGATCTGTTCCTCCGCGGGTGGACCGGGCTCGTCGGGCAGCTGTGCCACCACGGCGTCGAGCAGGTCGCCGCTGCCCTTCCCTACCTGGGCCGAGACCTGGTGTGGCTCGCCGATTCCCAGCTCATAGAACGCCAGATGATCGTCGGTCCGTGGCAGGTCGTCCAGCTTGTTGACGGCGAGAAGTACCGGGAGGCTGGTCTTGCGGAGCTGGGCGGCGATTTCCCGGTCGACCGCGGTTGGCCCGTCCTTCCCGTCCACGACGAAAAGGATCACATCCGCTTCCCGGAGCGCTATCTCGACCTGCTCCCGGATGGCGATATCGATCGATTCGCGGCTGCCGGGCAGGAGGCCGCCGGTGTCCACCACCCAGAACTCGCGCCCGTTCCATTCGCCGTCCCCGAAGTGCCGGTCCCGGGTGGTCCCCGGGTGTTCGGAGACGATTGCGCGCCGACCGCCAAGCAGGCGGTTGAACAGGGTGGACTTGCCGACGTTCGGGCGACCGATGATCGCGATGGTGGGTTTGCTCATGCGGCAACCGGGAAGCCCAGGGCGTCCACGAAGTCGCGGGAAGGGCGGACTTCCACCGGGACGGTCGCGGCGAGGTCGCCGAGGCTCAGGTCATCCATGAAGAGGCCGTCGTCGTTCAGGCACTCGCCGGGCAGGAGCGCGAGATCCAGGTCCCGCCGTCCGGCGAGCGCCACACGGAAGGCCGCGCCGGGCAGGAGTCCTGCGCAGGTCACGCTCTCGCCGAACAGGGTGTTCGAGAGGGGAATGAGGTGGAATATCGCACCCGTGACCCGGGCCAGCGGTTCCAGGACCTGCGGCATCAGGGCGGCCATCGAGGTGCCGGTGAGCACGCCGATACGGCGCCCGTTCCAGCCCGGCATGGGGCCGGCCCCGGCGATCCGTTCCTGGAGGAACCGGACGGATCCCACCCCGTTCTCCACCTGCTCGAATCCGTCGTAGTGCTCGGCCGGCGGCAATGCCCGCCCCGCGCGCAGGTACAGTTCGTCCGCGCCGAAGGCCCACGTCATGCCCCGCTCGGCCCGGGCCCTGTCACCCCACACCTCCAGCAGGTCGACCGCCGCCGCGCACTCGTCCCGTGTGGGCTCCCGACACAGGTGGTGCTTGCTGAACTCCGTGAGCCCGACGGGAACGACCGACGCGTTGAGCACGGCATCGCCGAATCCGAAGAGATCCGACAGCGTGCGCTCGAGAACCGCGCCATCGTTGACGCCAGGCGACATGACGACCTGGGTGTGGAACACGATGCCGTGTCCGGCGAAGTAGCGAAGCTGCTCGAGGATATCCGGCGCCAGCGGGTTGCGGAGCAGGTAGCGTCGCATGACCGGATCGGTCGCATGCACCGAGACGTACAACGGCGACAGCCGGTACTCGACGATCCGCTCCACGTCCTTCGGCTTCAGGTTGGTCAGTGTCGCGAAGTTGCCGTACTTGAAGGACAGGCGGTAATCGTCGTCCCGGATGTAGAGGGTCTCGCGCAGCCCCTCCGGCAGGCCATCCACAAAACAGAAATCGCACCGGTTGGCGCATCGCCGCACCCGCGGCGGCTCGAGGGACACCCCCATCGGGAGCCCCTCGGGGCGCTCGATGTCGTACTCGACCTCACCGCCGTCCGGCTGGCGGACGTGCAGCAGGAAGGCGTCGTCCGCCGTGTGGAACTCCCAGTCGAGGAAGTCGTCCAGCGGGCGTCCGTTGATGCTCAGCAGCTCCGTGCCGGCCATGAGGCCAAGCTCGGCGCCGAGCGAATCGGGATGTACCCCGGTAACCTTGATCATGCCCTGCCCACTGTCGCGAGGGAGAACCTTGAATCTCCCTCAGATGGAAAGGGGTAAAATATTGTTGGGAAAGGAGTTTGGCACAAGGTCAGGAGGTTTTGAGGTGGTGGGTCGTCGACCTCCAGACTTCCAGACCCCCAGGCCTCCAGCCCTCCATCCCCAAAAACCAGCGGCGGGAACCCGGAGGTCCCCGCCGCATGGTGTTTGTGACTTCAGGAGAGGCTTACCAGCAGGCCGGTGCAGCTTCCTGGGTCACGCGTGCGTTCGGTGAATTGGCTGGCGGGCCCACGTAAATCCCGCAGGTATTTGGCGACTGTGTCGCCAGAATTGGATTGGTGATCGTGGCGGTCCAACCATTCACCGAAACGTTGGTCAGGGGGGCAATCACATTGCCGCTCGTAGGAACGAAGGCGACGACGCCAACTGCCTGCGCCGGCCCGATGGCCCCCGCATAGCTCGCGAAATCGAAGAAGAAGCCCTCCTGGGCCGTGGCGAGGTTGCGCAGGTCGCTCTTCATCGAGGCCAGCACTGCCTTGCCCTTCGAGTTCGTAAACTTGGGAATTGCGATCGCGGCGAGGATGCCGATGATCACGACCACGATCAGCAATTCAATCAGGGTAAATCCCTTTCGGCTCATGGCCGAACCTCTTCATCAAGAGATGGACGACCGAGTAGCCGGCCGCCTTCGTCCATCTGAAAGAGCAATGGCCATGCCATACGCTGACTATTGCTCTAACATGTTGACACTACGCATCTTGCAATAATTCGCACTGCAAACTGCACGGGCCAGTTCAGGGGGTCTTGCAAGAGTCCCAACCGGCCAGCCCGCCTCCGCAAGACCCTGCGTTCTTGTATCTTAGGACGCGTGCCCCGTCGAACTGCCTCCTCACGACCCGCTCGAGGTCGCGTAACTGCTCCGAGCCTCAGGCCTGCCCGGGGCTCCGACGCCCCCGCCCTGGCCGCCCTCGAGGAGCGATGCTTCACCAGTGACCGCCTGACACGCCGCCAGTTCCGTCACTTCCTCCAGCACGCCAATGCGCTTGCCTTCGTCGCCGAAGGGAAGGATGGCCTGCTCGGCTACGTGCTGGTGCTCCTCCGGGAGGGGGCTTCGATGGCCCGGCTCTATTCCCTCGCGATCGACCCGGCCGCGCGGGGACGCGGCCTCGGGAGCGAACTGCTCGAACGGGCCGAGGCCGCCGCACTCAAGGCCGGCAAGGCGGTACTGCGCCTTGAGGTGAGGCCGGACAACAGCGCGGCAATCCGCCTGTACGAGGAAGCAGGGTATCGTGCCTTCGGTCGCTACCTCGACTTTTACGCCGACCGCTCCCCTGCCCTCCGGTTCGAGAAACGGCTGGCCGGCGATGACATACCTGCCTCGCGGCTGGTGCCATTCTACGGCCAGACGACGGACTTCACCTGCGGTCCCGCTGCCCTGCTCATGGCCATGACGACGCTGGATCCGCGCATCCGGCCCTCGCGGCGGCTCGAACTCCGGATCTGGCGCGAGTCTACCACCATATTCATGACGGCCGGCCACGGAGGTTGCGGACCGTTCGGCCTGGCACTCGCGGCGCACGCGCGCGGGTTCGGCGTGCGGATCTTCGTCTCCGACGACCAGCCGCTCTTCCTCCAGAGCGTGAGGAGCCCGGCCAAGAAGGAGGTCATGCGGCTCGTGCAGGAGGACTTCCGTGCAGAGGTCGCGGAGACGGACATCGGTGTCACGCGGCGGGCCCTCCGTCCGGCAGACCTCGACCGGGCCCTGGCACAGGGCGGCATCCCCCTCGTCCTGGTCAGCACCTATCGCCTCTACCACCAGAAGACACCGCACTGGCTGGTGATTCTCGGGGCGGACGGACAGTTCGTCTACGCCCACGACCCGTGGGTGAGCACCGGCGACTTTGCCAGCCGCGCGGACCAGGCGAACCTCCCCCTGCCGCGCGCCGACTTCGACCGCATGGCACGCTACGGCCGGCAGCAACTGCAGGCCGCCCTTATCCTGTCGCGCCGGGGGTCTGCATGAGCCGCGCCGTGATCGTCGTGGATCGACCCTCGGATTTCCGGTGGGATACCGCTGGGCACACCATCGTTACCACCCGGGACTATATCGCCCGGCCGGACCTGGTTCGCGGGGCGCAGCCGAAGGTGATCAACCTCAGCCGCTCCTATGCCTATCTTGGCGCGGGCTACTACTGCTCACTCCTCGCGGAGGCCCGGAGCCATCGTGTCATTCCGACGGTCGAGACGGTGCTGGACCTCAACCAGAAGAGCCTGTACGGCTACGCGATTCCCGACCTCGAGGACGACCTGAACCGGCGGGCGCGGCGGCTGGCACAGTATCCGGACAAGCCGTTCACCCTCCACATCTTCTTCGGGTACGCGGACGACAACCACTACCAGTCCTTCGCGCGCCGGGTGTTCGACTGGTTCCGGTGCCCCATGCTGGAAGTGAAGGTCCGCCTCGATGAGCGGTTGCGGATCGCCTCCATCCGCGCCATGTCGCTGGCCGACCTGGAGGATGAGCCTTCCCTGGAGGCACTCTTCACCGAGGCGCTGCCGCGCTATACGCGGCAGTCATGGCGCCAGCCGCGCAGCCGCCCCCCGGCGCGTTACACGCTCGCCGTGCTCCACAATCCGAAGGAGCAGCTGCCGCCCAGCAGCCCACGCAGCCTCCAGCGCCTGGCAAAGGTTGCCGAGAGCCTCGACGTGGAAGTGGAGCTGATCGAGAAAAAGGACTTTCTGCGTCTGGCGGAATTCGACGCGCTCTTCATCCGCGAGACGACATCGCTGGACAACCACACCTACCGCTTCGCCAAGCGGGCTGAGCTCGAAGGCATCCCCGTCCTGGACGACCCGACCTCCATCCTCCGCTGCACCAACAAGGTCTACCTCGCGGAACTGTTGCAGGCCAACCGCATCGCCACGCCACGCACGGTCGTGGTGGACAGCGTCAAGCAGGTCGAGCGCCTGGAGGAGGAGTTCGGCTACCCGGTGGTACTCAAGATCCCGGACGGAAGCTTCAGTCGCGGGGTGTACAAGGCCTCCGACCGGCGTGAACTGAAAGACATCGCCGAGGCGCTTCTCGAGGATTCCGACCTGATCCTGGCCCAGGAGTACATGTACACGGATCTCGACTGGCGGGTCGGCGTGCTGGACGGGGAGCCCCTCTACGTGTGCCAGTACCTCATGGCCAAGGCGCACTGGCAGATCATGAAGCACGGCAAGGAGGGCAAGGTCACGGAGGGAAAGCTCAACGCGCTCCGGCTGGAAGAAGCACCCCACGGCGTGGTGGATGCAGCGGTGCGCGCGGCCCGGCTCATCGGTGACGGGCTCTACGGCGTGGACATCAAGCAGAACGAGCGCGGCATCTTCGTGATCGAGGTTAACGACAACCCCAACCTCGACACCGGTAACGAGGACCTCGTCGAAAAGGACCGCCTCTGGCAGCGACTGATTCAGTGGTACCTGAAGCGGTTGAACAGTGACTGAGGGCGGACAGGGCGGACAGGGCGGACAGGGCGGACAGGGCGGACCGAAGCTACCGACTCACCCACTTAACGAGTGAACGACTCAACGACCCGGCGCTACCTCACCCCGAACCGGTACGCCGAATGGCAGGCTACGCAGGTGCCCATGACGTGCGGCGTGGCGGCGAAGACGGAGTCCGGCCCGAGGCCGGCCCGGGCCGCGAGGCTGTCGAAGGCAGTGTGGGTGGCGGCGGCAAGGCGGCGGTACGGCAGTGGGAGGTTGTCGTTCGACTCGAGCTTGAGCGCGCTCAGGTCCCCTGCTCCGGCGGCAACAGCCCGCGCCGCCGCCGTGTCCCCGCGGCGCGCGGCATCCAGCGCCTCGTGCAGTGCCCGGGAAAAGTCCCGCATCTGGGTCAGGATCATTTCGCGTTCGACCGGATCGAGCATGACCGGCTGCCGCCGGTCTTCCGGCGCGACGTAGGTCCGGTGCCCCCAGAGGCGGAGGGACACCGCGATGTTGACGAGGGTCCAGACGATCAGCACGACGAACATGATGCCGAGCGGTTTGCGCATCTCCGGCCCCGTGGCTCGAGGGAGGGTCGTGTCGATCCGGCTGCGGGAAATCTAACCCCGGCCGGATGTCCTCCCGCTCAGGGTTCACCGGGGCGGCGGGCCGGCACCCGCTCCCGGCATGGGGCGTGGCACCTGGAACTCGACGGTCGGGCCGAGTCGCGGATCCGGGTTGGACTCTTCGAGGATCATCCGGGCAGCCCGGATGGCGTCCTGACTGCCGGTAAGCGCCAGGAGGTCGCCCGCGAAGAGCCGCGTAGTTGCCTCCGGAAACACGATCCGGGCGTCACCCCGGGCCACGGCCACAACGGTCGCCCCGGTCCGGCCCCGCAGGTTCAGTTCGGCCAGTGACTGTCCCACCGCGGGGCTGTCCAGTGTCAGCGAGACCGGCACCAGGGTTCCGATCCCCGGTATCATCTCCTGTACCCGCTCGAGCAGGTTGGGTCCTCCCGCGCTTCCCTGCCGGGCCAGCGCCTCCACAACCAGGTCCGACGTGGCCCGCACGTGCCCCTGGAGGTCCCGCGCGCTTCGCCAGAAGGCGATGCCCACCAGCGTCAGGACCACCACCAGGAACGTCGGCCCGCTGTAGGACGGAACGAACGGAAGTGTCACCGCCACGAGCGGCGCCCCGATGCCGAGGACGGCCGCGATCTCCAGGGTGATCAGCAGGGCGCGGCGCGGCGCCCTGCCCAGGTCCACGGCCCCGTGCGCGACCGCCGGGAATGCCCGCTCGACGGTCGTCAGGACCAGTTGGCGCGCGGCCCGCACCATGCCGTAACAGAACGGGAACGCGAGGGCGGCACCCGCCGCGACCACCGTCCACCAGGCAATGGTCGAGCTGAGGCCGGACCGCCCGAGGTCCTGCACGAGCTGCGGCAGCAGGATGGAGGTACCGATGATCACCGCGGCAAGGCCCAGCAGGTCCACGATGATGACCCGGATGAGGCGCCGCGGCCGTGAGGCGGGAGCGGGGGATTTCCGGCCGCTCCGGAGGGTCTCTACCCAGCTGCCGTACAGGGTCGCGTAGGTCTGGAGGGCATGTGGCAGGCGACGATCCACCAGCAGCGCGGCCGGCTCGGACCACCGGATCATCCAGGGCGTCGTGAACGCCGTCACTACCGAGACGGCCACCGCCACCGGGTACAGGAAGTTGTTGGTCGGCGCCTCAGCGAGGCCGGCGCCGGCAATGATGAAAGAGAACTCGCCGATCTGGGCCATGCTCATCCCGCTGCGGACTGCCGTCCGGGTCCCGGCCCCGCTCAGGAATGCCCCTACGGACACGCCCAGTACCTTGCCGACGAGTACCACGGCCAGGAGCACCAGGATGGCAAACCAGTGCTCGAGCACCAGCCGGGGATCGAGGAGCATGCCCACAGCCACGAAGAAGACGGCCGTGAACATGTCGCGAACCGGCCGGATGAGCGCCGCGACCTGGCGCGAAGCTCCCGATTCCGCGATAAGCGATCCGGCGAGGAAGGCGCCGAGGGCCACGGAGTATCCCGCCCGCATGGCCAGCAGCGCGGCGGCGAAACAGAAGCCGACGCTCGCCACCACCGTGGTTTCCGGGCGGCGGAGGCGTACCACCGTGCGGAACAGCCGCGGGATGATCAGGAGCCCGCCCCCCAGGGCCAGGGCCAGGAAGAGCCCCAGCCGGCCCAGCATCGCGAGCATGCCACCCGCCGAGAGGCCGGTGCCCGACACGAGCGTCGGAAGGGCGGCGAGGAGGAGGATGGCAACCAGGTCCTCCACGATGAGTACGCCGAACACCAGGTCAGTGAAGCGGCCCTCCACTCCCTGCTCGGCGAGCGATCGCGCGATGATCATCGTGCTGGAGATGGCCACGATCCCGCCGGCGATCACGCTCTCCAGCGTACTCCAGCCCAGCAGCTGGCCGGCGAGGTAGCCCAGGGTGAGCATCAGGCCGACCTCAACCGCGGCGACCAGGCCCGCCGTCGGGGCAAGGCGGGCCAGCTTGTGGAGGTTGAAGTCGAGCCCGAGGGAAAACATGAGCAGGATGACGCCCAGCTCGGCCAGCGCGCGAACGGTCTCGATGTCCGCCACGGGGATAAGCGCGACATGCGGACCCACCAGCAACCCGGCTACCAGGTAGCCCAGGACGACGGGCTGCCGGAGCCGCTGGAAGAGAATCGTCGTGATGGCGGCGACGCCAAGGACCAGCGCCAGGCTGCCCAGGAAATCCGGAAGGTGTCCCATGGGACTCCGCGTGAGGGTCGCGACGACGTAAGATAGCAGCGATCGTGTACAGGCCCAGCGGGGCCGCCGGTGGAAAAATCCCCGCCACGCGGGCATCTTCCACGGCGGTTTCCTTCCCGCCGCCGGGACCCCGACGTTACGGATCGAGGAGCTCGGAGGGGTCAGGGTGATCCTCTAGTACGGGAGGGAAGAGGGAACAGGCAACAGGGAACAGGAGTGTGGGGAATGGGCTGGAGGGGGGTTACCTCTTCCCTGCTCCCCCTTCCCTGTTCCCTGTCTCTTCCGCATGCTCCGACGGCTTCACCCTCTGGTGACGGTATTCCAGCACGTACTTCTGGGTAAACTCGGCGCCGAGCAGGACGATCTGCGAGTTGTAGTAGATCCAGAAGAGCAGCACCACGAGCGACCCGGCCGCGCCATAGCTCGAGGCAATGGCACTCTGCCCCAGGTAGAGGCCGATGAGGAACTTGCCCCCGGTGAAGAACGCGGCGGTGATCGCCGCGCCCCTCCAGACATCCGCCCAGGCCAGCTCCACGTCAGGCAGCACCTTGTAGATCCCGGCGAACAACAGCGTGACGACGCCGAACGTGAGCAGCGTATCGGCCACCTGCCACACGGCGACGGGTCCGGGGATGAGCCGGCCGAGCGCATCGGAGAGAGCGGAAAGGCCGGCGCTCAGGGCCAGGGACACCAGGAGCAGGAATCCTGCGCCGACCACCATCGCGAAAGAGAGGATCCGGGTGCGTACGAGGCTCCAGACGACGCTCCCCGCCCGCGGCTCGACGTTCCAGACCGCGTTCAGCGCACCCTGAAGGGCCGCAAAGGCGGCGGTTGCGCCCATGAAGAAAGTGAGGCCGCCGACGATGATTGCGGGGATGCTCCTGCCGGGGAGGGAGGCATTGCGGATGACGGTCTGGACCGTGTTCGCACCCTCGGACCCGATCATGCCCCGGATCTCCGCCAGGAGGCTGGGTCTCGACCGTCGAGGTGGTGAACAACATGCCGGTGATGGCGATCACGACGAGCAGGAGGGGCGCCATCGAGAAGAGCGCATAGAAGGAGAGCGCCGCCCCGTGCCGGGCGATGTTGTCACTGTCCCATCCAATGGCCGTCTGCTTGAGCAGCCTGCCGAAGTCTCGTAGCGTCACGCCGCCTCCCCCTTTCGCGTCCCTGAACTAACACCCGGGCAGGGGTGACGTCGAGGAAGCAGGTCACATACCGTCGGAACGCTCCCGGAGCGCCCCGAGCCACTCAAGGCCAACCGGCAGCATGACCAGGGTGACGACGGTGGACAACGTAAGACCGCCGACCACCGCGATGGCCAGGGGTCGCTGCAGTTCCGAGCCACTGCCGAACCCGAAAGCCAGCGGCAGCAGGCCGGCCAGGGTGCACAGGGTCGTCATCAGGATCGGCCGCATCCGGATCCGGCCGGCCTCCACCAGGGCCTCCTCCTCCCCAAGCCCGGCCTCGCGCTGTCGCATGGCGGCGTCGAGGAGGATGATGCCGTTCTTCACGACGAGGCCGATGAGCAGGATCAGCCCCATGAAGCTCGAAACGTTGAACGGCACGCCGGTGACGACCAGCGCCAGGAAGGCTCCGGTAATGCCAAGCGGCGCCGCCAGTGCGATCGCGAGGGCCCCACGATAGCTGCGGAACTGTGCCACCAGGACGCCGAGCACGGCCACGGTCGCCAGGAGGAATACCAGGAAGAGCTGCCGGAAGGCGCGGCGCTGGCTGACGTACTGCCCGCCGAGCTCGAGCTCAACCCCCGCCGGCAGCGGCACCTTCGACACCGCCTGCCGGACGCGCTGCATGACGGCGCCAAGGCTCGACCCGCTCACCCGGCCCGTGACGGCGATGAGCGGCCGCAGGTTCTCCCGCTGCAGCTCCGCCGCTTCGCTCGTGTCCCGCACCGATCCCAGGCTGGCAAGCGGCGCCCAGCCGTCCGGACCGACCACCGGCAGGCGTGAGACGATGCCGGGATCGAACCGGACGCTGTCCGGGAGCCGGGCCACAATCGGGACGAGGCGGTCGAATTCCCTCGCCGTACCGGCCTCCGTCCCGAAGAGCGAGGCGCGGGCCTGGTCAGACACCGCTTCGTTCGTGAGGCCCAGACGCCGGGCCGCGCGGGGGTCGAGGGCGACCCGGACCTCCGGATTGCGTCCCTGCACGCCGTTGAATACGTCCACCAGGCCGGGGATGGTGTCGATCGCGTTTCCGATGGCCACGCCTGAACGCTCGGCTGCCGCCTGGTCCGCGCTGAAGAGCTTGACCTCCACTGGCTCGGGATTGCCCGCGAGGTCCCCGATGATATCCTGGAGCAACTGGACGAACTCCACTCGGACCTCGGGCGTCTCCGTCTCGATCCGGACCCGTACGCGATCCATGACCTCGTACACTGACGATGATCGCGCCGACCCCGGCTTCAGCAGTACCGTGAAGTCGCCCCGGTTCGGGGCGGTGGCCGCGAACCCGAGCTCGGTACCTGTCCGCCGGGAAAACGCCTGGACGTCGGGGTCCGCCTTGAGAATTCCCTCGATCTGGCGCAACTCGCGGTCCGTTTCCGCGAGGGAGCTCCCCGTCGGGGTCCAGTAGTCGAGAATGAAACCGCCCTCGTCCATGGCGGGCAGGAAGTCCGTCCCCATGACCCGGGAAAGGCCCACGGCAAGGACCACCAGCCCCGCGACCCCCAGAAGCGCCAGCCGGCGGTGCCGCAGGATGCCGGCCACCCGGCGGGTGTACCACGCCTCCAGTTTCGCCAGCGACAGTCCCCGTCGGGAGGACAGAACGCCGGCCGACAGCAGCCAGTGCTCCACCAGCGCGGGGATCAGTGTCATCGCCAGCACCAGGGAGAGGACCACCGAGATGGCCAGGGCAATCGCGAAGCTGCGGAAGAAGTCGCCGACCACCCCCTCCAGCAGGCCCAGCGGCGCGAACACGACCACGGTCGTGAGGGTCGAGCCGGCGACGGCCCCGAAGATCTCGTCAGTGCCGCGGCGCACCACCTCGCCGGGAGGATCGTCCGGATGGAGGGCGAGGCGGCGCTCGATGTTCTCGACGACGACCACGGCATCGTCGATGATGAGCCCGATCGCCACGGCGAGCCCCCCGAGGGACATGAGGTTGAGCGACTGCCCGGCGAGACGCAGTCCTGCGAAGGTGCCGATGACGGAAAGGGGGAGCGTCAGGGCCGCCGCGAGGGTCACCCGCCAGTTGCCGAGGAAGACCAGAAGCACGAGGACTGCAAAGAACCCGCCGAGCAACATCGCGTCGCGGACGCTGCCGACCGATTCGCGGACCAGCGCGGCCTGGTTGTACACCAGCTCCAGTTGCGCCCCGCGCGGCAGTTGCGGCCGGATGGAGTCCATCACGGCCGCGACACCGTGTTCCACGGTGAGCACATTGCCGTTCAGCTGGCGTGACACGTTGATCAGGGCGGCCGGCCGGCCGTCGCCGGTGAAGATCTGGAACTGGTCGTCCATCCCATAGGCCACGTGGCCGAGGTCGGCCACGCGCACATTGCGCCCGTCGGACTGCCGCACCACCACCTCGCCCACCGCCGCAGGATCGGGAGTGAGGCCGGAAACGATCACGCTGTACTGGCGGTAGTTCCGGGAGATCCTCCCGGCGGCAGTCACGACATTGGCCGAACGCACCGCATCCGCGACTTCGCTCACCCCGATGCCCGTGGACGTCAGGCGGGCCGGGTCCAGCGCGATCGTGATCTGCCGGACACGCCCGCCCTGCACCTCCACGCTGCCGACGTCGGGCAGGCCGGCCAGGCGGGGCCGGATGAGATACTGGGCCAGGTCACGCAGCACGATGGGAGACGCGCCCGTCAACTGGTACTGGATGATGGGGAACGCGGACGGGGTGAGGCGGTCGGCGAACAGCGACACGTCGGGCGGAAGATCGGCACGGAGCGCCGCGAGCCGGCCCTGCACCTGCTGCAGTGCCACCTGGATGTCCGCCGACGGACTGAAGTCGAGGCTGATCTCCACGGCCCCCTGCACGGTCCGCGAGCGAATCCGGCGTAACTCCAGGACACCACCCATGGCCTCCTCGATCGGCCGGGTGACCGCCACGGTCATGTCGCGGGGGCCGCGAGTCGCGCTCTGGGCGATGATTGCGATCCGGGAGAAGTTCGCCTCCGGGTAGATGCTCGCGGGGAGGCTGAAGAGGGCCAGCAGGCCCGCGCCGGTCACGGCCACCACCAGCAGATAAATCAGCCGGCGATGGCGATAGGTCAGTGCGGAGAGGGTCACGGGCCGTCCCGGGGGATCACCCGCATCCCGTCCTGCAGGCCATAGGCGCCGGTGGTCGCCACCCGGTCGCCCGGGGCCACCTGACCCTGGACCTCTGCCCGGCCACCGTCACGAACCCCCACGGTGACGGATCGGGCGTGGGCCACCGAATCCGGGCCAATGACGAACACCGCCAGGCTGTCCCCCACCAGGACCAGCGCCGAATCGGGGACCACGATCGCGTCCGGGCGGACTCCGAGCCGGATCTGCGCAACGGCGGCGGTTCCTGACCGCAGCCGGCCCGCCGTGTTCGGCACACGGACCAGCGCCTGGCCGGTGTTGGTCAGGGTATCCACCGCGGGCGCCACGTCTTGAACCACGCCAGTCCACTCGGTGGCATCTCCCGCCACCCGGATCATCGCGACCTGCCCCCGATGGAGCGCGGGCAGGTCCGTGGACGGCACCGTCAGGGCCAGGCTCAGGGTATCAGACCGCACGACCTCGACGAGCATGGCGCCGGCGTCGACATGCTCCCCCTCCTGGACAGCAACCCGCTGGACGGCTCCGGTGATCGGACTCGTGATCCTGGTGCGCGCGCGCAGCGCTTCGGCGCCCCGTGCCTGGGCTTCGGCCGCGACGGCGGCGGCCTCGGCCTGGTCCGCTGCCTTCTGCGACACGATGCCCTGGGCCAGCAGGTCACTCTGGCGGCCGGCCTCGCGTCGCGCCACTCCCGCCGCCGCGGTCAGTTCACTGGCACGGGATTCGATTTCGGGCGCGTCAACGGTCAGGAGATGCTCCCCCGCCCTCACCCGCGTTCCGAGATGCACGCGGACATCGCGAACCTGGCCCGCCGTGGGCGCCGACAGGGCCGCCGACCCGCCGGGCACCGGCGCCAGCCGACCGGAGAGGCGCAGCACCTGGCTGATCGTATCGCGCACCACATAACCGATTCCCACGGGTACTTCCGGGGCGGCGGCACCGCCATCTCCCTCATCCTCACCCCCGCCCCCACCGCATGCCAGTGCCAGCAGCAACAGGGGAATCATCACCGGAGGGCGGGCTCTCATGGCTGGTCTCCACGAAGTCGAATCCATTGGGCGCGTGCCTCCTGCCAGGCGGCAAGCGCATCGATCATCTGCGCGGTACTCTCCCGCTCCGCCCGCAGGGCGTCGAGCACCGGAACCACACCGGTCTCCCCGGCGCGGTAGGCCAGCAGCGCCCTGGCGCGGAGCCGGCCGGCGGCCGGCGCGAGGCTGTCACGGGCGAAGCGGGCGCGACGGGCCGCTTCCTCCAGCCGGATCAGGGCGGACCGGATGCGCTCCGTCGCGCTCAGGCGGGCTTCCGTCGCCCGCGCTGCAGCCAGGTCGGCCTGGGCCCTGCTCTCCGCCACGCCGGCGCCGTTGTGATTCCAGAGCGGCACCGGGATGGCGATGCCGATTATGCTGAGGGCCCGGCCCGGCTGCGAGGGGTCGTCCCAGTCGGCCCCGGCCTGGAGGGTTGGGAGCGGAATGCTTCGTCGACTGGCCGCGCTGAGCCGGGCGGAAGCCGCCAGTGAATCCGCCCGCGCACGGCGCACCTCCGGCAGGTCCTCCACGACCGGCGCGGCAGCCGACGTGGTGTCGAGACCGAGGTCCAGCGCTCCGGCCGGCACGGGCAAGGGCCCTTCCGGCCAGCCGATCGCCCGGGCGAGCGAGACGCGGGCCACCTGCTCGGCTTCCTGCGCCAGTGACCAGTCCAGGCGTGCGCGGCCCGCGTCGAGCGAGACCTGGTCCCGCTCGAACTGGGAGATGTCACCCGCCTGGAAACGCGCCTCCGCGATGGATACGAGGGAGTCGGCGGCCAGCATCGCTCCGTCTGCAAGGCGAGCCCGTTCACGGGCTGCCACCGCCGAGAAGAACGCCACCCGCACGGACTGGTCCAGGTCGCCGACGATCGCCGCCGAATCGGCTCGCGCGCCAGCCAGATCCGCGAAGGCAGCCGTACGCTCGGGCCCGCGGACCAGCAGCCACTCGAAGGACTGATCCACCACGAGGTGTTGCCTGGGAAGATCCTGCGTGCGCGTGTAGCTGACCGTGGGATTGGGGATCTGTCCCGCGGCGCCCACCCCCGCCCGCGCGACGTTCACGCCCGCGATCGCTGCCGCCACCTGGCCGCGGTGCGCGTGGGCCCGTGCCAGCGCAGCCTCGAGGGTCAGGGTATCGGCCGGTTGGCCCTGAAGCAGCAACACGATGGCAACGGCTATCATGACCCTTCCTCAGGCAGCGGGAAGTTCAAGAGTGAACCGGTTGGAACCGGCCATGTGCTCATAGCGCAGGGCTCCACCATGCACCCGGGCGATCCCGTGAAGGATGGGGAGCCCGAGACCGCCATTCCTGCCCGCGGGGGCGGCCTCAGGCACCTCGGCGAGCGGCGGACCCGGATTCTCGACCGTGACACGCGCATCGGCGCCCAGGCGCTGCACGGAGATCCGGACCGGGGAACCGCCATGACGACCGGCATTCTCGAGCAGTTCGAGGACGGCTTCCCGGAGCAGTTCCCCACTCCCCATCACATCCACTCCACCCATCGTCCCGAGTTCCAGCCGCCGGTCGAGTTGCCGGGCGCGGGCCCGGAAGAGGTCCACCACATCCAGCACCAGGCCGTCGAGGTCGATCCGCTCCGCGGCCGGGACCCGCTCACCCGCTTCGGCGCTGGCGAGCAGGAACAGCTCGTTCACGCGATGCATCATCTGACGGGCCGCCGTCCGTATCCGGCGCAACGTCTCGCGCTGTTCAGCCGGGGCGCGCTCGCGCTCCAGCGCGAGCTCGCTTTCACCCAGCACCAGGGTCAGCGGGGTGCGCAACTGGTGCGCCGCCTCGGCGAGGAAACGCCGGTTCCGCTCCTGCAGGGCGCCGATACGCTGCAGCAGCCCGTTGAACTGGTCCGCCAGCCGTCCCACCTCATCCGCCGGGAGGAGGACGGGGAGGCGAGCCTCGAGGTCGTCGGCGGGGAGACCCGCCACCCTCCTGCCCAGGTCCGCGATCGGTGCCAGCGCACGCGCGGAGAGGAAATAGCCTCCGGCCAGTGCGAGCAGGAGCATGAGGGGCGCGCTCACCAGCATCCAGGCGGCCAGGGTCTCCGCCTCTTCCCGCAGGGGGGCCGTGCTCGCCGCCGCCGCGATCGTGAGGATGGCCTCGCCGACACGAGCCGTCCCCGAGGCCACCCTCAAGTGCCCTTCGCCATCCAGCGGCAGGTCCCGCTCGGCGCCGGCAGCCGGCAGGGTCGCCCAATCCGGCATCCCCGCGAGAAGGCGTATCGGGCCGCCCGACTCGAGACGCTGCCCGTCTGGCCCATAGACCGCCAGCGCCATGTCCCGGGCCGGGTACTCTCGCAGCGCATCGCGCACCGCACTGGCAAGGTCCGGAGTGTCGGGCTCCGCGTCCTCACGCCGGATTGCCTCGGCAACCGCGCCGAGGGTCTCGTGCAGCCGCGCCGTGAGTTCCCGGTCCTCGCGGTGGCGGAGGAACACGAAGAGCACGATGCTCAGGATCGCCAGGCCGACCAGGAAGGCGCCGCCGAACCAGCCCGTGAGACGGAGGCGGAGACGGCTAAGCGGCATCGCCCGGCACACGTTCAGCAAGGAGGTAGCCGGCACCGCGCACCGTATGGATGAGCGCAGGGTCGTCCTCTCCGTCCACCTTTCGCCGGACCCGGCCGACCAGCACATCCACGGCATTCGCAACCGGGTCGAAGTTATCATCCCAGACGTGCTCGATTATCCTCCCCCGGCTCAGCACCTGATCGGGGTTGCGGAGGAGGTATTCGAGCATCGCATACTCCCGGGACGTCAGGGTGACCTCCCGGTCGGCACGCCATGCGGTACGGGTTCGCGTATCGAGCCTGAGGTCGGCATAGGTGAGAACCACGCCCAGTGTGGGTGCAGGTCGCCGCGCCAGGGCCCGAAGCCTCGCCAGGAGCTCCGTCAGTGCGAACGGCTTCGGCAGGTAGTCATCGGCCCCGGCATCGAGTCCAGTGACCCGGTCGGACAGCCCGGCGCGGGCCGTCAACATGAGGATCGGCGTCCGGCCCCCGCGCTCGCGCCAGCGGCGGCAGACCTCGAGCCCGCTCAGATCGGGGAGCCCGATGTCGAGCACCGCCAGGTCATACTCGTTGATGGCCAGGGCCTCCAGCGCCCCGGCGCCCGTCCCCGCCACGTCGACCGCCCAGGCGGCCTCCCGCAGCGCCCGGGCGACGAGATCGGCGACCTCGGCCTCGTCCTCGACGACCAGGACACGCATGCCCGCTAGTCCTCGTCTTCCTCGTCCGCCTCGGTGGTTGCGTCCTCGTGCTTCACGGACAAGACCTTGCCGGTGGTAGCGTCCACCCACACCTCCTCCACGCCTTCCCCGCCGGGCACGACGAGATCGAACGAATACACCAGCCTGCCGTCCTCCCGCTCGAGTTCAGCGCTCTTCACGGTCGAGTGCGGGACCCGCGCGCGTGCGGCCCGGAGCGCCTGGGCCGGCGTGATCTTCGCCTGCGCGAGCATGCCGGCGCGTTCCTCCTTCACCTTGAGCCCCTGATGTTCCCTGGCAGCTTCGGCGGCTTCGGCGGCCGGGCCCTCATGTTCCACCGACACGACCTTCCCCGTCGCCGCGTCGACCAGGACCTCCTCGATCCCGTCCTTGCCGGCCACGGCCAGGTCGAACGAATACACCAGCGTTCCGTCCTCCCGCTCGAGCTCGGCACTCTTCACGGTCGAGCCGGGTACGCGGGCCAGCGCCGTCGCCGTGGCCTGCTCCGGCGTGATGGCCGCCTCCTTGAGCATGCCGGGGTGTTCCTCCTTCACCTTCATGGCGGGCGCGGCCTGCTGCGCTCCCGACGGCAAGGCCACAGACAGGGAAAGCAGGGCCGCCAGAGCCCCGGTGCGATATCGTCTCATCTCAATCTCCAGAGTGGGTGGCACATTCACGTGCCTCGCAGCCTAGCATGGCCGCGTGACTGGAAGATGACAGCCGCCCCGGACCGTCAGGCCGAGGGCAGCAGCAGCCGGTCGCCCGGCCCGAACACCCTTGCGCGAATGAGCAGCGTACTCACCACTGCCGTCAGCCCCGAGCTCGCGTAGATCATCGCGATCACGGCGAACTGATAAATGGCGGCGTACACCGGATCGGCGCCGGCCAGGATCATCCCGGCCATGAGCCCGGGAATCCACACGATGCCGAGCGACCGGAGTGAGTCGATCCGCGGGATGAGCGCGGCGGACACCGCCGCCTGGACATGGGGCCGCACCGCTGCCTGTGGCGTGGCGCCGAGGGTCAGGCGGGCCTCGACCATGCCGGACTGGGTCTCCACGTCCGAGCGGAAGCGCTCGAGCGCCAGGGCATTGGTGTTCATCGCGTTGGCAATCAGCATGCTGCCGACAGGGATGAGCGACGTCATGGCGTCATCGATCACGCCCAGCAGCGTCATTACCACGATCACCAGGCCGCCTCCGGCCGCAATACCCGCCAGGCTGACCGCGAACGCGCCGGGCAGCGACCGGATACGGCGGGCGGCAATGGCGCCGGCGGCAACCATCATGACGGCGAGCACGAGGCCGCTGGTCCAGCCCGGTCCCTGGAAGACGAGGGTAAGCACCGAACCGACCGCGACGATCTGGACGATGCCGCGCACGAGGGCAACCGTCGTGTCGCGTTCGACGTGAATCCCGCCGCGCCGGGCGACCCAGACGGTGAAGAGCGCCACCAGCGCTGCCGCCGTTGCCTGGGCGAGCCCGAGTGCCACGCCCGCGTGGAAGAACTGGTCAAGCACGGCCCGCCTCCACTTCCTCTCCATCATGGACAATCCGGCCCTCGCGCAACTCCAGCCGCCGCGTGGCAAGCCGGCGCGCCTGCGCGGGATCGTGGGTCACGATGAGCGCCGTCACCTGCTGGTGATGCAACAAATCCCTGATCACGTCCTCCACCTCCGCACGGCTGTCCTCGTCCAGCGAGGATGTCGGTTCATCCAGGAGGAGCATCTCGGGGCGGTTCGCCAGGATGCGGGCCAGCGAGACGCGCTGGGCCTCGCCTCCCGAGAGGCGGGATGCGTTGCGGCCGGCATACCCCTCCAGTCCGACGCTGGCGAGGAGGGCGTCAATGGTGGCGGTGTCGCATTCCTCCCCGCGCTGGCGGGGGCCGTAGGCCACGTTGTCGCCGACCGTACCCGGAAAGAGCCAGGCTTCCTGCAGGACCAGTCCCAGGCGCCGTCGCAAGTCGCGCGGAGGGAGTTCCCGGTAGTCGTTTCCGTCCAGGAGGACGGTGCCACCGTCGGGCTCGCTCAACCGGACCAGCACCCGGAGGAGCGAAGACTTCCCCGAGCCGCTGGGGCCGGTCAGGGCGACCACCTCGCCCCGGGCGATGTCGAAGGAAATGCGGACGAGAACCGGGTGCCCGTCCCTGGCGAGGGTGAGGTCGCGGAGGGCGAGAAGGGGGACGGCGGCGGCGTTCCCTGAGTCGGCGCACATGGCGCGGAATCTAGCCGGATATCCGGGCCCAAAGGAAAATTCGCGGTTCTTTCAGGATCCTTTCACCACCGCCTGGTTAGCGTATGGTGGCTCATGAGCCCCATGGGCCGCTCATCAAGGAGGTACCTGTGCAACTCACCAAACCCATCCCGAATCCGGCTATCGTGAAGGACGATGTCGAGCGGTTCTTCGATCGCGTCTTCTCACGCTCGGTATTCGGGCGTCCGGGGTCCGAGGCGGCAACCCCCTGGCTGCCGAAGCTGGATTTCTCGGAAACCGAGAAGGAGTTCGTCGTTCGCATCGAGGCCGCCGGCATCCCCAAGGATGACCTGGACGTGAACCTCGAGGGACAGGTGCTGACCCTGTCCGGCCGTCGCGAGAACATCCGGGAAGAAGAGACCGAGGACTTCTTCTGGAAGGAACGCGATATGGGGCGGTTCGTCCGGAGCCTGCGGCTGCCGTCCGCGGTCAGCGCGGAGGAGATCTCGGCGCGCTACCATGACGGGGTCCTCACCGTCCGGCTGCCCAAGAAGGAGCCGGTCCTCAAGAACCGGATCGCGATCTCGTAGCGCCTGCGGGAGACCGGGTGACCCCCGGTCTCCCCATCCGCCGCCGCCGCGAGAGGAGTAACAATGCCCGATGTCTGGCTGGAGCAGTGGAGTGAGGCCCTTGAGGCGTTCCCCCTGGCCGGGTCGGCCGACGAACAGTTGCGCGCCCTGGTGGGGTATGCCGTGCTCGCCCCCTCGAGCCACAACAGCCAGCCCTGGCGCTTCCGCATCGCCGACGGCAGGGTCGAGTTGCTGGCCGACCCGAGCCGTGCCCTCCCGGTGGTGGACCCCGACGGGCGGGAGTTGATCATCAGCTGTGGTGCGGCGCTCTTCCACCTCCGCGCGGCCGCCCATTTCTTCGGACGGGCCTGTCGTATCCAGCGCCTGCCCGACGCCACTCGCCCCGAGCTCCTCGCCATCCTCTCCCTGACCGGGTCCTACTCACGGACACCGACGGACGAGGCCCTCTTTGTCGCGATGCCACGCCGCCACACCTGTCGCCGGTCTTTCGACGGCCAGCCAGTTGAGGCCGCGGTCGTGCAGAGCCTGATCCGGGCCGCCCGGAAAGAAGGTGCCAGGTTCGACGTGCTGGCCCGCGAGGCGGTTCGCGCGGAGCTCACGGACCTCGTCATGGAAGGCGACCGGATCCAGCTGGCGGATTCCGCCTTCCGCCGGGAGCTTGCCGTCTGGATGCGCCCGAATGGCTCCGGCGAAGGCGATGGGATGCCGGGAAGCGCGCTCGCGCTCGGTCCGGTGGCGGCACGACTCGCGCCGCTGGTCATCCGCACCTTCGATGTTGGGCGCGGACGCGCGGCACAGAGCAGCGAGCTGGCCGCGCACTCCCCGTTGCTGGCTGTCCTGAGCACCCCGGGCGATACACCGCTCGACTGGCTCGCCGCCGGTGAGGCCCTCTCACGCGTCCTGCTGCTGGCCTGCGACGCCGGGCTCCAGTCGTCATACCTGAACCAGGCGGTGGAGGTACCCCGACTGCGGCGGCGGCTCGCGGCAGTCGTTCCACCCAACGGCTGGCCGCAAATCGTGCTTCGGCTGGGCCGGGCCACGGCGGCACCCGCTACCCCGCGGAGACCACTCGAGGAAGTCGTCTACTGAGGCCGTCGGACGCACGACGCCCCCCGTCGCGCATGGCGGCGGGGGGCGTCAGTGTGTCGAGAGCGGGCGACCGGACTCGAACCGGCGACGTCCAGCTTGGGAAGCTGGCATTCTACCACTGAATTACGCCCGCAGAGTGCGGGGAATATCCCCGGTCCTCCGGGCGATTGTCAAGCGGCCTGAACCCGGGACGGCGGCGCACGCCGCCGTCCCGACAGGCCTACTTCTGGTGATACCGGAAGCCGGTGATCCCCTCCCCCTGGACCTCGATGGCGATCGGCTCCGCCGCTCCCTTCGCGAGCGCGGGCACGACGACTTCCTTCGTGGTGACCACCGTACCCGCGTCGTTCAGGAACTCGAACGAGAGCGTCAGCCCCTTCGGCGCGACGGCTTTCCCGGCCAGGTTGGTCGCGGCGCGGCCCGTGGACTCACCCTGGAGGCTGGCCCCCGCGGGCGTGGGCTTGAAGGTCTGGATCGTGATCGTCACGGGCATCTGGACCAGTTTCTCCGCGAGGGAGACCTGCTGGTCGCTCTTCCCCGTCATGCCGTACGCATTGGCCAGGAGGCGGACGGTGGTCTCGTTGAGCGGCTCGCGCTCATACATCCGCTTGGCGACCGGCAGCAGCTGCGCGCCGTCCTTCAGCTGGACATAGGAGAAGGCCAGGTTCCGCTCGGCATCCAGGTTGTTCGGTTCCCGCTCGAGCACCTGCTTGAAGGCCTTGACGGCATCCGCGTAGTTGCTGTCCTGGAAAGCGCTGACGCCCAGGTTGAAAATGTCGACCGTGGTCACCGCCTCGGCATTGGCGCCTGCCTGCTCGCCGCCGGGGATGTCCAGCAGCTTCTTCTCGATGACCTGGGCGCTGTCGGTCTGGCCCGCGGAGCGAAGCGCCGCGGCCAGCCCCTTCATGGCTTCGAGATCGTTCGGCTTCATCGTCAGGAACTTGTTGTACGCCGCGGCCGCCTCGGCATCCTGGTTGTTGTTCTGGAGCGCCACGGCGAGGTTGAACTGTGAGCTCTCCCGCACCTCGCGGAAGAGCGTGTCCTTCCCTGAGGCGTCGACCGCCTTCGCAAAGTAGAAGGCCGCGCTGTCCAGCATTTTTTTCGTGTTGTAGTAGTACCCGCCGAGCGTACTGAATGCATACGGTGACGGCGTGTCGCCATAGAAGTGCAACGCGAGTTTGAGCACCCTGGTGGCAGAATCGGCCTGGCCCGCCTGCATGAGGTCGAGCCCCGGGCGCAGGAGCGCGTTCGCGGTGGTAATGCGGATGAGGTTCATCTCTTTCGCGCAAGCCGGCTCGGCCAGTTGTCCCGCCCTGCTCAGCGCCGAATCCGCACCGCCGAGGTCACCCTCGTACAGGTAGATGCGTCCGAGCCAGTACCACGCGGCCGGATTCACGTCCTGGCCGTTCTGGCTGATGGCCTCCGTCACGACCCGCCGGGCGCGCTCCAGCATCCCGGGCACCGCAGCCTTGTTGCTGGCCTCCAGCGCCGACTTCACCGTCGTCTTGGCACTGCTCACCTTGAAGTGACCGTCACCCAGGCAGTCGATCGGCTCGTAGCGCTGCGGCTGCGCCTGCTGGACCATCGCCACCAGCGTGGTCGCACTGTCCCGCTGCGCCTGCGCCGCCAGGGGGGCGTTCAGCGGCGCGGCAACCATGCCGACCACAAGGCCCACCCAGAGTCCCTTGATCATCCCTTCTCCCTTGTTCAGAATGAAGCGCGACCGTGCTGCTCCCGGAGCAGCTCGCCGGCCCGCTGTTTGATCTCGTCCGCTATCTCATGCGCCGGCCGGCCCAGTCTGGCCGCCAGAGCGCGAATGTCATCATACTCGGGCTTGACCCGTGGCCCGTCCGGACCGTCGAGCACCTTCACCCGGACCATCGTGCCGTCCTCGGCCTTCACCTCCAACTCGCGGCGCGCAAGCGTGACCCGCTCCGCGATCCAGCGCCTCACGCCCGCCGTCGTGCTGTGGCGGAAGAGTGCCTCGGTGACCGCGGCTTCTCCGTCACGGCCGACCGTCACCTCCAGGCGAAACCCGGTCCGGCCCTTCTTGCCGTGCGTCGGCCAGGTCTGGACGTCCAGCGCGCCGGCTGCCTCAAGGGCGTCACGCAGCGGGGGCAGGTACTCGGGCGCCAGGTCGTCCATGTCCGTCGCCACCACCACGACCTCCGCGGCCTCACGCACCGACTCCGCCACCATCAGCCGCAACGCATTGGGATACTCGTGCGGGTCCCGCCCGCCAGCTCCCCACCCGCTTCGCACGATCCGCCATCGTGCCGGGGGTTCCCCTTGACTCAGCACCCGCAGGAGCGCAACGCCAGTCGGTGTCGCCGCTTCGCCGCTCACCGGTCCGTCAGGCGCGATCTCGAGACCTTCCAGGAGGTGGGTCGTGGCGGGCGCCGGTACCGGCAGGATCCCGTGCGCGGCCCGGATCCATCCTGATCCGATGGCGACCGGCCTATGGTAAATCCGCTGGAGCCCCAGCGCCTCGAATCCTCCCACAGCACCAACGATGTCCACCAGCGCGTCCCACGCGCCGACCTCATGCAGAGTCACTTCTGCAGGTGGCATGCCGTGAACCCGGCCTTCCGCTTCCGCGAGCAACTGGAAGGCCTGAACGGCCCGTTCCGTCACCCACGGCGAGAGCGCGGCGCGGCGGATGATGGTGATGAGCTCCCCAACCTGTCTGTGAGGTCCGTCACCCTCCCCGTGATGATGGCCGTGCCCATGCGCGCCTTGGACTGCCTCCGCCGGCTGCTCCACCACGCCACCGGGCAGCATCACGTGCACCTTGGTCGAGGCCACCCGGCACCGCATAACCCGTTCGACCCGGATCGAAACGCCATCCAGGCTGAGTCGGGCCGGCAAATCAGCCAGCCAGTCTGTTGGCAGGCCAACATCGACCAGTGCGCCGAGCACCATGTCGCCGCTGATGCCGGCGGCCGGATCCAGGATGGCAAAACGGTCGGGGATCATAGCCTTGAAATATGGCCCCGCCCCACCCCACCACCAACCGGGCGGTCAGGACGGACGGGGCGACAAGGCGGTCGGCTGGCGGTACAGCCAGCCGGCGCCGGTATTGAACACCACGACCCGCTCCTCGGGGGAAAGCATGCCCTGCTCAACCAGTTTTACGGCTCCCGCGAGCGCGGCTCCGCCTTCCGGGCTCATGTCGATGCCCTCGCGCCGCGTCGTCTCGCGGGCGGACCGGGCCAGCTCGTCTTCCGATACCGCCACGGCCCCTCCTCCGCTCTCGCGGATGGCCGCGAGAATCAACTTGTCCCCGAGCGCCTTCGGAACCCGCAGGCCGCTCGCTGCCGTTACCGGATTCTCCCAGGGCTCCGCCCCCTCTGCACCCGCCATGTACCCGCGGACGATCGGCGCACATCCCTCAGCCTGCACCGAGAACATCCGGGGGGGCACCCCTGCGACCCAGCCGGCCTCGATCAGCTCACCAAATGCCTTCCACATGCCGATCAGGCCCGTCCCGCCGCCAGTTGGATAAATGATGGCTCCCGGCAGTTCCCAGCCGTACTGGAGGGCCAGTTCAAGACCCAGGGTCTTCTTTCCTTCTATCCGATAGGGCTCCTTCAGGGTCGAGAGGTCCATTGCTCCCTCGGCGGCTGCGTAGTCCCTCGCCGCCTTTCCACAGTCGCCAATATGTCCACTTATCAGGACAAGTTCACCACCGAACGTCTTGATCTGGGCCAGGATGGTGGCTGGAGTCCATTCAGGGGCAAAGACCCGCACACGGACCCCGGCGCGGGCCGCGTAGGCCGAGGCGGCGACCCCTGCGTTCCCGGCGGTGGGGATCACGAAAGACCGGCAGCCGGCCGCTGTGGCCCGCGTGATGGCGGCCGAGAGTCCCCGGGCCTTGAACGAGCCCGTGGGATTGGCTGCCTCGTCCTTTATCCAGAGATCCACGAGTCCCAGGGCCTCGGCTGTCCGGGGCACCGGGAGGAGCGGCGTATCCCCTTCCCCGAGGGTCACGGGCTCTTCCCCTTCCGCCAGGGGCAGGAAGCTCCGGTAGCGCCACATGCCGTGACGTCGGCGCACCTCGGCGCGCTCGGTCACGGGATGGGATCGTCCGGGGTAGCGGACCAGCCACGGCTGTCCGCACTCGCAGATGGTGGGCATGCCTTCCGGGCCGCGCGTGCTGCCGCAGCCCGGGCATTCGAGAATCCAGTCCATGGCGTTTCCGGAAGGCGCGGAGGGCATCACGTCCCGCGCAGGTGATTGAGAATGCGCTCCGCGAGCGCGGTGCTGAATCCCGGGACGCTCGCCAGTTCCGGCGCTGTCGCGGAGCGCACACCGGCCAGGCTGCCGAAACGTTCCAGCAGGCGGCGGCGGCGCTCCGGGCCCACACCGGGAATATCGAGGAGTTCACTGGTGATGGTCCGCTGGGTCCGGCGCTTCCGGTTGTAGGCGACCCCGAACCGATGGGCCTCGTCCCGCGCGCGCTGCAGCAGTCGGAGACCGGGGCTTCGCCGCGGAAGGCGGAGGCTTTCGCTCCGGCCGGGGAGGAAGACCTCTTCCTCGCGCTTGGCGAGGCTGATGAGCGGGAGTTCGCCGAGTCCCAGCGTACCGAGGGCCTGTCCCGCCGCCCCGAGCTGTCCCTTGCCGCCGTCGATCACGACCAGGTCCGGCAGCGGCTTGTCCTCCTCGCGCCGGCGGGTGAAATAGCGGGTCACGACTTCCGAGATGGCGGCGAAGTCGTCCTGCTGCCCCGGCCCCTTGATACGGAACTTCCGGTACTCGGCCTTCTTCGGACGCCCCGCCTCGAACCAGACGAGGGAGCCGACGGTATCGCGCCCCTGACTGGTGGAGATGTCGATGCAGATGAGGCTCCGGGGCACGATCGACAGCCCGAGGTCTCGGCCCAGGGCATACACCGGGTCTTCCGCGCGCTCCTCCGTCTCGAACGACTCCAGGCGCAGGCTTTCCATCAGGTGCCGGGCGTTCTGGTCGGCCAGCACCACCAGGTGATGCCCTTTGCCCCGCTGCGGCACGACCCACTCCGTGCCGGGCAGCAGCTCGCGCAGGGTCTCGAGTTCATCCGTGGGGAACGGCAGCAGGACCCGCCGTGCCCGGTCTACCGCCGGGACGTAATAGCGCACGAGGAAGGCATTCAGGATCGCGGCCTCGGATTCCTCCCCGAGGTTCTCCAGGAAGCGGTGTTCCCGGGCCACCATTTTCCCGTCCCGCACGCGCACGAGGACGCCGACCGCGTCGTCCCCGTCCCGGACGAAGCCGATCACGTCGGCGTCCTCACCCCCGATGGCCTCGACCGGGCCGGGCGCCTCGAGCTGGTCAAGCCAGCGCAGGGTGTCGCGCAGCTCGCGAGCCCGCTCGAAATCCTGGCGGTCGCTGGCCGCGAGCATCATCTCGCGCACCTGGTCGCGCACGTCACCCGTCCGGCCTTCGAGCACGCGGAGGACATCGGCGATCATCGCCCGATAACCGGTCTCCTCCTGCCAGCCGACACAGGGGGCGAGACAGCGGCCGATATGATAGTCCAGACAGGGCCGCTCGCGCCGTTCCCGGGGAATGTCGTCGCTGCAGCTGCGCACGGTGAAGATCCGGCGGACCAGCGCCAGCATCCGCCGCATGTCCGCCACGTCGGTGTACGGGCCGAAGTAGCGGGCGCCGCGGATGTTCCGACGGCGGGTCACCAGCACCCGCGGGAACGGCTCCCCCAGGGTGACCGCAATGGACGGGTAGCTCTTGTCGTCCTTGAGCCGGACGTTGAAGCGCGGCTGGTACTCCTTGATCAGGTTGTTCTCGAGCAGGAGCGCCTGCGAGTCGCTCGGTACCACGATCGTGTCGATGTCCTGGATCAGCCGGACGAGGTACTGGTTCTTGGGGCTGGCGGAGTGATCGGTGGCGAAGTAGTTCCTCGCCCGGCTCCGCAGGTTTTTGGCCTTCCCCACGTAGAGCACCCCGCCCGCGGCATCCTTCCACAGGTAGACCCCCGGCCCGTCGGGCAGGGTGTCGAGCTTCCGCTGGAGGGCGTCGGATACGGGGGAGGTCATGTCAGGCCGGTCTGCATTCACGTAGGAACAACCGTCAGCGGTTCCCGCCGGTCGGGAAAATGCGGGAGCGCATATTCCGCGCTTCCGGAAGGCCCAGTATCCAGGCCAGGGCCAGGTAGGCCACCCCGAAGACGCCGAGCAGGAGGAGGGCGCGGAGGGCGGGATGCCCGGCATCCACCGACAATCGGGCCGCCCACCCTGCACCCGCGGCCAGCAGCGCCGCGCCCCACACCTGGAGGAGGAATCTAACGGGGAGGCCGGTCGGGCCCACGCGCCGGTTGAGCCCCCGCCGCAGCAGCGTGAACTCGACCCACGCTGCCACCCCGGCCGAGGCCGTGAGGCCGGCCGCGCCCCAGCGCGGCGCGAGACCCAGCAGGGCCGGGACCGGGAATGCCAGGAGCACGCCGAGAATGACTGTCAGGACGACCCGGACAATCGCATAGCGAAGGGGCGTCCGGGTATCCTGCAGCGCGTACCAGGCGGAGGAATACAGCCGCCCCATCGTGGCGGCGGGCAGCCCGACGGCGGCCCCGGCCAGGATCGCCCAGACATACCGCGCGTCGTCCCCGGTGAACGCGCCGGACTGGTAGATGAGTCCGGCGAGCTGGTCGCCCAGCGCCACGAACGCAACCGCCGAGGGAATGACGAAGAACGCGATGTTGCGGAGCCCGCTGTTGAGCCGCCGCTGAAGCGCTTCGGCCACCGCACCGCCTGCGGTGTCGCGCGACATGGCCGGAAGCTCGGCGGCCGACACCGACATGCCGAACAGGCTGACCGGCAGCATGTAGATGGTCTGGGCGTATGCCAGGCTGGCCACGGCCCCGCCCGGGAGCAGGCTCGCCAGTATCGTGTCGATGAATGCACTCACCTGGAACACCCCGCGCCCGATGAACACGGGTACGAAGTTCACCACCACGGTCCTGAGGTGGGTCCCCGCGCCCCGGAGCGCGAGACGGATGCGTCCACCGACCTGGAGCACCACGGGGAGCTGCACAACAAACTGCAGCGCGCTCCCGATGACCGACGCCCAGGCCGTGATGACCACAAGGCGGTACGGCCCGACCCGGCCGCCGTACAGCAGAAGCCCCGCGATGATCGCCAGGTTCCAGGCGACCGGGGCCGCATAGCTGAGCAGGAAACGGCGATGGCTGTTGAGAATGCCCAGGCACCACGCGGAGAGCGCGAGGAAGGCACCGCCCGGGAACAGGATCCGGACCAGCAGGATGGTCTGGACGCGCTTGTCGCCACTGAACCCCGGAGCGATGACGTCCACCAGCAGGGGTGCCGCAAGGAGCCCGACGAGCACGAGCAGCGCGCTGACCAGCGCGAGAACCGCCACCACGGCGCCGGCCAGCTGGTCGGCCTCCTCCTGTCGTTCTTCGCCCAGCAGCCGGGCGTAGACCGGAATGAAGGACGCGGACAGCACGCCCTCGCCGAACAGGTTCTGGAGGAGGTTGGGAATCCGGAATGCCGCGGTGAAGGCGTCGGCCGCGTCGGACGTCCCGAGGAAGTGTCCGAAGACGCGCTGCCGGACGAGGCCGAGGATCCGGCTCAGCAGGATGCCCGTGGCCACCATCACAGCAGGCCGGCGGGCTGGCCTCGACGTACTCAGTGGGCGGGCGGCGGTAGCTGGGAGCGCGGCGGGGCGTCCTCGATCAGCCGCTGCAGGAAGGCCGTCTCCTCCTGCAGCCCCTGGACCAGCCGCATCAGGTCATCCACCTCACCCTCCAGCAGTTCGACCTTCTTGCCCAGCTCGACCACGTCGTGGTCGGCCGGCTCCGGGCCCTCCAGGCGACGCGCGAGCGCGCGACCGATGGGCGAGTCGATCACGATGCTCACAAACGGGATCAGGAGTGCCACGAGGATGAGAATGCCGATGATCCACATATGTCGAGTCTAGGACGGGGACGCGCCGCCAACAAGGGCGGCACCGTACCACTGGTGAATGGCTTCGGAGAGCCCCTCGAGCAGCGCGGGACCGTAGCGCGCCAGGAAAGGCGCGACCCCGAGGACACGCTCCTGCGGCTTGCCGAGGGGATGGACAATGGCCCGGGCCCGGGTGACCTGGCTGAGCTCGATGTCGTGGCGCACCTTCTGGTGCTGGACCAGGCGCTCCTCTAGACGGTCGGCCTCGGTGAGGCCGTGCCGCAGCGCCTTCCGCACCGGCTCCTGCATGGTGGGATCGATTCCGGCGGTGAGCTGATCCAGGCGATCGTATTCCGCGCGCAGGGTGGCCCGGATCTTCTCGAGTGCCGCGATCGCTTCGGCGGGAAGATGCGCGCGCGCAATCCTGTGCCTCGAGCGCGTGGTCGTCCGCCAGCAGATCATCCAGCGACGCGTCAAACTTCACGAGCGCCCGGTCCACCCGGGACGGGACGAGCAGCCCCGACCACCGGGCCACCGGGGCCTGGCGGGGAATCCTGAGCCGGTCGTATACCGGCGGGGTCAACGCGAGATAGCGCAGTTCCCCAGGTCCGGCCACGTAGGCCGCCGTCGGCAGGATCGCGCTCTCGAGCACGGGACGAAGCAGCACGTTCCCACTGAATCTCTCCGGCGCCTCGGCGAGAAGGGCTTCGAGATCGGCGCGCCCGAAGCGTTCGCCGCTCCGCCGCGTCACGAACTCCGTTCCGTCCATGACGAGGCGGTCCCGGCCCTGCCCCGCTTCGAGCATGACCAGCGTCGCGTCCCCACTCACACCGACGCCCGCGTCGTGCCCGACCGCCTTCAGGTCCCGGTCGCGGGCCGCGAGGTCTGCCTGGAGGTCGCGGGAGAGGCCGATGGCGCGCGCGATGTGACGGGCCATCGCCCGTTTTGCGGCGGGATGGGTGCTGTCGAAGCAGACAATGCCGAAGGGCGCCAGGAGCTCGGCCAGCGCATGAGCGAAGGCCCCTGCCATCGTTGCGTCAGGCCGGTAATGGCGCCGGAGCCACGCCAGCGCGTCATCCCGGAATTCGGACCGCGGGAGGTCGGTGGCAAGCTCGTCCAGCACGCGATCGATGTCCCCACCCAGCTGCTCACGGTACATCGGCACGAGCGGTGCCTCTGAATCCCGCTCACGCAGCACGGCCGTCCGGACCACCCCGTCCGGGTCGAGCCAGCTCGCGTGATTGGCCTCGGCGAAGTCATGGTCGTCCCCCGCGATCCAGAACACCGGCACCACCCTGCGTTCCCATCGTGCGGAGAGGTGCGAGGCGAGGGCGGCCGCGGAGAGGGCCTTGTGGATGGTATAGAGCGGCCCGGTGAGCAGGCCCGGCTGCTGGCCGGTCGTCACGACGAGCACATCCGGTTCACGGAGGGGAGCCAGCAGGTCCGTCGCGCCACCCGGGACCACCATGGCCTCCAGCACGCCGTCATCGAGTCCCCCGCCGGACCGTTCGGGGGGAAGTTCCCTGCCCCCGGACAGCGGCGTCGGCACGATTCGCGGGATCACGCGCGCTGCCCGATGAGGATGGTGCGGCGTGCCTCGTCCGAGAGGGGGGACCCGTCGTAGTCACCGAAACGGTGCCGGACCTGGACGCCGGCGCGGGCGACCATGCCCTCGAGTTCACCCGGCGTGAAGAGGCGGACCCGTTCGAGGAACTCCCGGCCCTCAGGCGTGCGAATGGTCTTCAGCACGAACCGGTCGTCCTCGCTGATGCGGCGGCCCACGGTGGCAACCTGGTCTCCCAGGGGCAGCGTGTCCGACGCGACCAGGTGACGGCGTACGTGTGTGGCATTGAGGAAGTCGATGGCAAACCAGCCTTCCGGGCGAACGGTGCGTACCATGCCCTCGAGCGCGGCCTGGTGCACAGGGTCCTCCAGAAAATAGCCGAAGCTCGTAAAGAGGTTGACGGTCAGGTCCATGCTGGCGTCCCGGATCGGAAGCGCCCGCATGTCCGCCCGGACGAGCGGCGCGCCGGTGACCTCACGCGCCCGCGCGAGGAGTCGGGCGCTCAGGTCCAGCCCGACCGGCCGCCCACCGGCCCGCTCCAGCGCGGCGGAGTGACGGCCAGCCCCGCACCCGACATCCAGAATCCGCCATCCTCCGGACCACGGGAGCTGCGCCAGGAGCAGGTCCACCATTCGTTGCGCATCCGCATCGTCCCGGTGCGGGTACAAACGGAGGTATTCCTCACCGAACCACTCCTCGAACCAGTCGGTCATGACAGCCGGGAATCGGGAGTCGGGAGTCGGGAGTCGGGAGGTATCGGGAACCTGGCCATGCCTCGGGTCGCCATTCTCTGTCTCCGTGTGTCGCCGGTGCACGCTACGGCTCCCTACTCACGAATCACTCGTTGCTACTGGCTGCTACTTATGGTACGGCTTCCCGTCCAGGATGCTGAACCCCCGGTAGAGCTGTTCGCAGACGATCACCCGGGCCAGTTCGTGCGGGAGGGTCAGCGGCCCCAGGCTCCAGCGCCGGTCCGCCCGCTCGAGAACGGCCGGGTCGAGCCCCGTCGACCCCCCGATGGCAAAGGCCACGGGACGCGCGGCCAGCCGCCAGCGGTCGATCTGGCGGGCCAGGTCCTCGCTGCTCCAGCTTTTCCCTCCTGCGTCCAGCGCCACCAGGGTGGCACGATCCGGGACCTGCTCGAGCAGCCGACGGCCTTCCTCCCGGCGTCCCTCGGCGGCGGGCCGGCGGGACTCGCGCACCTCGCGCTCGACCACCTGCGCCGAGCGCCCAAGCCGCCTGATGTAGTCGTCACACAACTCGCGGCAGGCCGGCCGGAGCCGGCCGACGGCGAGCAGGGCGACGTCCACCCTCAGGCGTAGAGGCCGCGGAGCCGGTGGACGGCCGCCACGCGCTCGATGGAAAGCATGTAAGAGGCGACGCGCAGGCTCACATTGTGCCGCTGGGCCATGGCGGTGACCTCGTTGAAGGCCTGCACCATGATCTTCTCCAGCCGCTCGTTCACCGTGGGCTCGTCCCAGAAATATCCGCCGCGATCCTGCACCCATTCGAAGTAGCTGACGGTCACCCCGCCGGCATTGGCCAGGATGTCGGGGATGACGAAGACGTCGTTGCCGTCGAGGATCTCATCCGCGTGGGCCGTGGTCGGGCCGTTGGCGCCCTCGCAGATGATGCGGGCACGGATGTTCGGCGCGTTGGAACGGGTGATCACGTTTTCCAGGGCAGCCGGGACCAGCACGTCGCAGTCGAGGGCGAGGAGTTCCTCATTGCTGATCTGGTCGGCATCGGGGAAGTTGTCCAGGGTCCGGTTGTGCTGGAAGAACTCCGTCGTCTTGGGGATATCGATACCGTTCCGGTTGATGATGCCGCCGGCCTTGTCGCTCACGGCGATGATTTTCATTCCCTCGCGATGCATCAGGTCGGCGGCCACCGAGCCGACGTTCCCGAAGCCCTGCACCACGACCTCGGCGCCCTCGATGGGAATGCCCCTGGCCCGGAGGGCTTCCCGGGTGACGATCATGCACCCCCGCCCCGTCGCCTCGCGCCGGCCCAGCGAGCCCCCCATGATCACGGGCTTGCCGGTGACCACGGCGGTGACCGTATGGCGCTTGTGCATGGAGTACGTGTCCATGATCCACGCCATCACCCGCTCGTTCGTGTTTACGTCGGGGGCTGGCACATCGGAATCCGGCCCGAGCATCTCGATGATGCCGGAGGTATAGCGGCGGGTCAGCCGCTCCAGCTCGCCCACGGAGAGGGTGGTCGGGTCGCAGATCACCCCACCCTTCGCCCCGCCGAAGGGCAGGTTCACGACGGCGCACTTCCACGTCATCCAGGCCGCCAGCGCGGTCACCTCGTCCAGGGTCACGTCAGGGCGGAAGCGGATCCCGCCCTTCGCCGGCCCCCGGGAGCTGTTGTAGATCACGCGGTAGCCCTTGTAGACCTCGATGTCCCCACTGTCGAGCATCACGGGGACCGAAACGATCATCTGCCGTTCCGGGTTGCGGAGGACCTTGTAGAGGCCCGGGTCCAGGCTCAACAGCTCCGCAGCGTGGTCGAACCGCGACATCATCGCCTCGAACGGGTTGTCCTCGTTCTGGAACCGGAGATCCCGGTCGGGGCGGATGAGGGGGCTGGCAGATTCCGTCTTGTCGATAGTCATAACGTGGAGCGTGCTCCGTCGCGTTTCAGGGTTGGTGCGGTGGCAAGTGGGCCACCACGGTATCGAGGGCCGCCGTCACGTCCTCCAGACCCTCTTCCCACAGGAGATCCAGCTCTGCCACGTACGGCTCCGGCACGTTCGCCGGCCAGCGGTCGCGGAGCTTGACCGCGTCCTTCGAGGTGATCACCACGTGGTCAGCGCGGCGGGCGGCATGCGCGAGCCAGGCGACATCCTCGTCGCGAAATTCATGATGGTCGCGCCAGGTGGCGACCTGCACCTTGGCCCCCGTGCCCTTCACCTGGGCCACGAAGGCGCCCGGATCGGCAATGGCCGCGGCCGCGACCACCCGCTTGCCGGCCAGGACACTGGTCGGCACCGCGCGACCGGACGTCAGGCCCTCGAGCCGCGCGAGGGACAGGTGCACTACCGCCACCGGCACGTCCACCACGTCATGCAACCGGCGGGCAACGCCAATGGCCGCTTCCGCCGTGGCCCGCTTGCGGGTCACGATGACCAGGTCCGCGCGATCCAGGGCCGACCAGCGTTCCCGCCAGGGCCCCGCCGGCAGGGGCCACGGCACCGCGCGGCCGGTTTCGGCGCTCATCAGCACGATATTACAGTCGCGCTCGACATCCCGCCGCTGGAATGCATCATCCAGGACCAGCACCTCCGCCCCGCGCGCCAGGGCCCGCTCGGCACCGGCCGGGCGGTCGGGGTCGGCCACCACCACGGCTTCGGGCACCGCGTACTCGTGCACCCGTGCCTCGTCGCCCCCGCCGTAGCCGCGCAGCAGGATGCCGGGCGTGAACCCCTGGTCCGCGAAGTACCGTGCGATCCACGTGGCAATCGGGGTCTTGCCCGACCCCCCCACCGTGAGGTTGCCTACGGCCACCGACGGCAGCGGCAGGTCGTGCGTTGCCATCCAGCCGCGGTCGTACGCGCGGTTCCGCGCGGCCATGGCCGCCCACCACAGCCCGCTCGCCGGCAACAGGGCGAGCCGGGTGAGGCGCGCATCGAGGCGCCGGCTCGTCCAGAGCCAGCGCACTAGGCGATGGGTGTCTCCCCGGCGTCCGGCCATGCCACGCTCCTCGTGAGTTGCTCCAGCGAGTCCCGCGCCGCTGTCACGCCCGACTCCTGATCCCCTGACCCACGGCCGACCGGGATCGGCGCGCCATACGCGACCCGCACCCGCGCGAAGGGTTTCGGCAGCATGAAGCGGTCCCAGGAACGGAACCGCCACGCACGATCCGCATCGCTGTGCAGCGGCAGGATCGCAACGCCGGTGCGCTGGGCGGCGGCAATGATCCCGGGCTTGAGCTCCCGACGGGGACCCCGCGGACCGTCCGGCGTGATGGCCACGGCATGCCCCTGCTCCAGCTCACGGATCGCGCCGATCAGCGCCCGGACGGATCCCTTCGTGCTCGACCCGCGCACCAGCCGGTATCCCAGCCGGCGCCCGAAGTCCGCGAGGTACTGGCCATCCCGCGCCTCGCTCACCACCAGCGTGATGTCCTGGCCGCGATGGCGCCACAGCAGCGGGAGCAGCGCCTCGTGCCAGCACATGAACAGGAACGGCCGTCCCGCCAGGTCCCGCCAGTGCCGTTCGTCCCGTACGTCGTAGCGCCAGGTACGGGCCAGCGCCGAGACTGTTCCGGCGCCCACCGCGGCCGCCACGGCCGGCGGGACGCGGATCTTCACCGGCCGAGCAACTCGGCCGCCAGGTCGGCGACCCGCCCGGCGGCACCGGGAGGCCCGAGGCGCTCGACTACGCGGGCAAGTCCGGAACGCTGCGCCCGGGTGGCCGGGTGGTTGCTGTCCAGCAGCGGCCGGGTCGCGTCCGTGATCCGGTCCACGGTCGCGTCATGCTGGATCAGTTCCGGCACGACGTCCTCCCCGGCAACCAGGTTCACCAGGCTGTAGCGATCCAGCGTGGTGAGCCGCCGCCCCACCGCATGGGTGAAGGGGTGCAGGCGGTACACCACAACCATCGGCACGCCGGCCAGCGCGGTCTCGAGGGTGGTGGTACCCGACTTGACCACCGCGGCATCCGCCGCCGCGAGCACGGTTTCCGGGCGGCCCCGGTGGATCTCGAGCGGTGCGGCATCGGGGTAGTCTCCATGGGGCACCCCGGCCACGAGGGCCCGGTCGCACCGGCCTTCGGCCAGAAGCCGCTTCCCGACTTCGCGGAGCACATCCCAGTGATAGCGCAGCTCCTGGCGGCGGCTGCCGGGAAAGATAGCGAGTACGCGCGCCTCTCCGGTAACGCCGAGTACCTCCCGGGCTGCCGCCCGGCTGGGCAATTCGACGTCATCGACCAGCGGGTGCCCCACGTAGCGCGCCTCGAGCCCCAGCGAGGCATAGAACTCCTCCTCGAAGGGAAGGATGGCCGCGAGTCGATCGGTCACCGCGCGTAACCTCCGCGCCCGCCCGGGGCGCCAGGCCCAGAGCTGCGGGGGGATGTAGTACAGGACACGGCTCCCCGCCGCGTGGGCGGACCCCGCGAGCCGGAGATGAAAGCCGGGGTAATCGACCGGGAGCACGAGGTCGTAGCGATCGCTGCGGAAGCGGGCGCCGAGCTGACGGAGCAGCCGCAGGTGGGCGGGAAGCTTGGTGACCACCTCCGCGAAGCCCATGACGGTGTAGTCGTCCATGGAGGCCACCAGGCGCGTGCCGGCCTCGGCCATGGCGGGACCGCCGAACCCGTCGATGACGGCATCGGGCCAGCGCCGGGCGAGGGCCCGGACCACGGCGGCGGCATGCAGGTCACCGGAGGGTTCGCCCGCGGATACGAAGATCCTGGGCGGCGGAGGGGTCATCGGCGTTGGGCGGCCGGGCCGATCGTGACGGGACTGCGGTTGACGGCATCCACCACCCGGAGGGCCAGGGCCAGCGCGGCCCGCCCCTCCGCCCCGGTCACCGCGGAGAGCGCCTCACCCTGTACCGAGCGCACGAAGCTCTCGAGCTCCAGGCGGAGGGCATCCGCTTCGGGCGCTTCCAGGGGCACCTGCTCGATGATCTCCTCCAGGTGCGCGGCGGCGCCGGGCGCGAAGCCGGGCCGGAGGCGCATGAAGGCGCCACCGCCCGTGGCGAGGTCCAGCGAGAGATAGCCGCTGGGCTGGAAGATCCGGAGCTTGCGGATGCGTTCGCGGGAGATGCGTGAGGCCGTCACGTTGGCCACCATGCCATTGGCGAACTCGACCCGCGCGTTGGCCATGTCGAGATGGGGACTCAGGACCGCGACTCCTGAGGCCCGGACGTCGTCCGCGACCTCCCCGCCGCCCAGGTGGAGGATGAGGTCGAGGTCGTGGATCATCAGGTCCAGAATGACCGCCACATCGGTGCCCCTCGGCTGAAAGGGCGCGAGCCGCATGCTCTCCATGTACTTCGGTTCGTCCAGGAACGGCATCGCGCCCCGCACGGCGCGGTTGAACCGTTCGATGTGGCCGACCTGCAGCAGCGCCCCGGCCGCCGCCGACGCCACCAGCCGGTCGGCCTCTTCGAGCGTGGCTGCGAGCGGCTTCTCCATGAGGACCGCCACGTTCCGCTCCAGGGCCCGGCAACCGACCTCCGCGTGCGCGGGTGTCGGCACGGCAACGCTGATCGCCTCGACCCGGTCGAGCAGGTCATCGAGATCCCGGCAGGCCCGGGCTCCGGTCTGCTCCGCCACCGCCTGCGCGCGTCCCGGGTCCAGATCGCAAACGCCCACGAGGTCCACGCCTTCCAGCGCCGCGAAATGCCTGGCGTGGTGGCTGCCCAAAACGCCGACGCCGACGACACCCACGGGGAGGCGTGCACTCACGCCGGCACCCCGCGCTGGGAGGACTCGACGAACGCCACGAAGCGGTCCACCTCCGGCAGCGAGGGCAGGTCGGCGCGGGCGCGGGCCGCGGCCTGCGAGAGGTTGTAATCGGAATTGAAGAAGAGGCGGTAGGCGCGCTTGAGGGCGTTGATGGTCTCGAGCGGGAATCCAGCGCGCTGGAGGCCTACGGTATTGAGCCCGTACAGTTCCATCGGGTTCCCGACCGCTTTGACGTACGGGGGAATGTCCTGATTCACCCGGGTCATGCCGCCCACGAAGGCATATGAGCCGATCGTCACGAACTGGTGCACGGCGTTGAGGCCGCTCAGGATCGCATGGTCATCCAGCGTCACGTGCCCCGCGAGCTGCGTGCCATTGGCGATGATCACCCCGTCGCCGATGACGCAGTCGTGCGCCACGTGCACGTAGGTCATGAGGAAACAATTCCGCCCCACGCGGGTGCTGCCGGTGGCGGCGGTGCCGCGATTGACCGTGCTGTACTCCCGGATGCTCGTCCCCGCCCCGATCTCGACCCAGCTCTCCTCGCCCTCGTACTTGAGGTCCTGCGGCGCCCCCCCGATGACGGTGCCCTGCCCCAGTGAGACGTCCTCCGCGAGCCGCACGTTCCGCTCCAGGGTTACGTGCGGCCCGAGCCGGCAGCGGTCGCCCACGGTCACCTCGGGGCCGATGATACAGAACGGTCCGACCTCCACGCCGGCGCCGAGCTGCGCCCCGGGATCCACCAGCGCGGTGGGATGGACCGCAGCGCTCACTTGTCCACCACCCGCGCCATCATCTCCGCCTCGCAGACCACGAGGCCGTCCACGTAGGCCACGCCCTTCATCCGGCAGGTCCGGCCGCGGAACTGGACCATCTCCAGTTCGCAGCGCAGCTGGTCGCCCGGGACGACGGGGCGGCGGAACTTCACGTTATCGAGGGACATGAAGTAGACGACCTTGTCGTCGGTCGCCTCCATGGCGCCCAGCAGCAGCATGCCGCCCACCTGCGCCATCGCCTCGATGATCAGGACGCCCGGCATGATGGGGTGTCCCGGGAAATGGCCCTGGAAGAAGGGCTCGTTCATCGTGACGTTCTTGATCCCGACGATGCGCTTCGTCCCGTCGATCTCGATGATCCGATCGACCAGGAGGAACGGGTAGCGATGCGGGATGACCTCGAGAATGCGGCCGATGTCCATGGCAATGGCCCCCTGCCGGCTGGCGTGGCGCGCGATGGCGCGGGCGACGGCGATGTTTCCCTGGTGCCACGGCCGCGACGCCATCACGTGCGCCTGGATCCGGCCACCCACCAGGGAGAGGTCACCGACAATGTCTCCCGCCTTGTGCCGGACGAACTCGTCCGGCCAGCGGAGTTCGGTATCCACGACGCCGCTCTCGGAGAGCACGACGGCGTTTTCCGTTGATGCCCCGCGGATCAGGCCGCGCTCGCGCAGCGAGTCCACCTCGGCGGCGAACCCGAACGTGCGCGCGCGGGCCAGGTCCCGGCCGAAGGCCTCCGGCGTGATGTCGAAGACGCCGGACTGGCGCCCGATCAGCGGGTGATTCCACTCGACCATCGTGGTGAGCCGGAGCCCCGCGTGCGGGGACACGACGTAGGTGGCATCCCCTTCGGTCACCTGGAAGGGCGCCGTCACCCGGTACACGGTGGGGTCCCCCTCCTGCGCGCGACGGCCCGCGCCCTCCAGCAGTTCCAGCCACGGGGCGAAGGAACCATCCAGGATCGGGGGCTCCGGGGCATTGATGCCGATCTCCAGGTCGTCGATCTCCAGGGCGGCAACGGCGGCCAGCAGGTGCTCGACCGTGTTGATCTGCTGCTCGCCGGTGCCCAGGACCGTCCGCCGCTCAACCTCGGTCACTTCGTCCAGCCGGGCCGGAATCTCGGGCTCGCCCGCCAGGTCGGTCCGGCGGAAGACAATCCCCCGCCCCGACGCGGCGGGACGACATTCGACCTGCGAGTCGGCGCCGGTATGCAGCCCGACGCCCTTCGCGGTCACCGGGCGTTCAATCGTGGTTCTGGGCACGGCGCGCGTAGTCCTCGATCAGTGAGTGCAGTGGACGGAGGAGGTCGGGCAGCTGATACAGGGCCGCCTGGGCCCTGAGCCAGTCACGGTGGCCCCGGGCGGGATAGCCGCCCCAGGTCTCGCCCGGCGGTACGTCGCTGAACACGACGCTGCGGGCGCTGATCCGCGCCCCGTCGCCCACGGTCACGTGGTCGCGAACGCCCGCGGCCCCGGCGAGGATGACACCGTCTCCGATGCGGGCGCTGCCCGCGATCGCGCAGGTTGCCATGATCAGGCACTGCCGGCCGATCCGGACGTTGTGGGCGACATGCACCAGATTGTCGATCCGGGTGCCCGAACCCACCACCGTGTCGTCCAGGCTGCCGCGATCGACGCAGGTATGACTGCCGATGTGGACGTCATCCTCGATGATGCAGCGCCCGACATGCGGGATGCGCTGGTGGCCCTCCGGCCCCGGAGTGTACCCGAAACCGGTTCCGCCCAGGATGCAGGACGCCTTGATCTCCACCCGGTCGCCCATGATGGTCCCCGGATGGCAAACCGCGCCGGGCCCGATCCGGCACCGGCGGCCGACGACGACGTCCCGGCCGATGTGGGCCCCGGCCTCGACCGTGGTACCATCCCCGATGGCTGCCCCGTCACCCACGGTGACGTACGGCCCGATCGTGACGTCCGCTCCCAGCCGGACTCCCCGGCCGAACCGGGCGGTCGGGTCAACCCCCGTCCCGGGGGCATCGTCCGGATAGAGCCGGGGCAGGACGGTGATCATGGCGCGTTGCGGGTTCTCGACCACGATGCGGGTGGCCGGCCCGCCTTCCTCCGTGGCGAACGTTTCCGTCACGAGGACGGCCCCGGCACGCGAGGACCGAAAATACGGGCGGTAGCGGGGCGAGACAAGAAACGCCAGCGTCTCCGGGTCGGCGCGGTCGAGCCCGCCCACACGGCGGAGGACGACGCCTCCGTCGCCAAACAGGCGGCCGCCGACGAGGTCGGCGACCGCCTGCGCGGTAAGACCCTGCCCCGCGTCCGAAGTCACTGGCCCGCGGACTTCAGCCGGTCAATGACCCGTTGCGTCAGGTCCAGTGCCCGGTCCGCGGAGACGATGCTGGAGTAGGCCGACGACACGTCAAAGATCAGTGAGTAGTTGCCCTCAGCCCGGATGCCGTCAACCACGGTGTTCACCCGCTGCTGGATCGGGTCGAGCAGTTCGCGCTCCCGCGCGGCCGCCCGCTCACGGATGGCGTTGAACCGCTGCTCCAGGCTGTCCTGCTGGGCCTGCAGCTCCTTCCGCCGGGTCTCGCGGGCGGTGGGACTCAGGAGCACGGCATCGCGCTCGAACTTGCTCGCCGAGGAGTCGAGCTGTGACTGCAGCCGCTGGACTTCCTGGCGGTAGCCCTCGGCCTCGCGGGTATACAGGCTCTCCGCCGCCGCATATCCCGGGGTCTGCCGGAGGACGGCCTGCATGTTGATGTAGCCGATCTTCTGAGCCCCCTGCTGCGCGGCCGCCGGAACAGTGGCGGCGCCGGCGAGCAGGAGAACGGCCAGGGTGAGCTTTACGAGATGATTCCGCATGCATGACTCCACAACAGGGTTGGATAAGACTAGAAGAAATTCCCGAGCTTGAAATGCAGCTTCCATCCGGGCGCCGGACGGCCGTCCACGTCGAGCTTGTCGAAACCGTACCCCAGGTCGATCCCGATCGGGCCGAGCGGCGTAACCAGCGCCACGCCGAACCCGGCGCCCTTGTAGAGCCGGCTCGGGTCGTACTGGCGGGCGCTGCGGTACACGTTGCCGGCATCCAGGAAGGCACTGGTGTACACCGACTGGCTGACCCGCGCGCCCAGCTCGAGCGTGAACGCCGCGTAGGACTTCCCGAACGCATTGGGGCTCGCCGAGGAACCGGCGGCGAAGGCATCGAACCCGTCCGGCGTAATGGAGAATTCGTCGTAGCCCCGCAGCGGCACGCCGAACTGGGTACCGCCCATCGAGTACAGCTCGGTGAAGAACGGTCCGGCATCACCGAAGATGAAACCGCTCTTGGCGGTGAGGCCGAGGACGAACCGTACGCCCGTCCCGAGCTGGGGGTTTCCGCCCATGCTGCCGAGGGGGGCGTACCAGCGCCCCTCGGACTCGAGCTTCTGGTAGCGGCCGGTGCCGCCCAGGATGCCGCCGTTGGTCTCGACGCTCGTCTGGATCATGCCGCCGGCAGTCGGGAACGGCAGGTCGATCCGCGTATCGCGCAGCAGGCTCATCCCGAGCGTGCTGCGGCTGCAGTTGTTGCAGTTGAAGCGCGCCCGCAGGTCGGACGATCCCTCGGTGAAGCGGATCCGCTGGAACCCGTACGACGTAAAGAGCCGGGTATATCGTGACCCGAAGAACGGGAAGCCGAGCTGGAGGCTGCCGCCGGTCTGCACCCGTCGGCCGAGGTCCCCGATGGTGAAGCGCTGCCGGGAGTTGAACAAGGTCAGCGTACCGGAGATACGGGATTCGCGGATGGACGGGTCGGAATAGCTCAGCGTAAAGTCATTGATGTTCCGGCCGAACTGGTACTGGAGCCGCCCGCGCTTGCCGCGGCCGAACAGGTTGGGCTCCTCCAGGCCGAGGAAGCCACCGATGCCGGTTCCCTGCCCGAGGCTGGCGCCGAAGTTGATGTTGCCGGTCCGGCGCTCCTGCACGCGGAAGGTGATATCCACGTCGATCCCGTTCTCGGTCTGTTCGATGTCCGGGAACGGGAGCGGCTGCTGGAAGAAGCCGAGGTTCGAGATGTTCTGGTAACTGCGGAGCAGCCGGTCCTGGTTGAAGACCGACCCCGGCAGCAGCACGATGGCGTCGCGGATGACCCGCTCGTGGGTGACGTCGTTACCCACGATATTGATCTTGTTGATGGTGGCCGGGGAGCCCTCGCGGATGCTCCAGGCGAGGTCGAGGTAGGACTGCCCGTCCGGACCGGTACGGCGGCGCTCCTCGCTGTTCACCTGCGCATAGATGTAGCCGTTGTTGTGGTAGAGGGTCGAGACCTTCTCGGTGGCCGCCTCCCACTGGGTCCGGTTGAACGGTTGCGCCGTGGAATCGCCGGGCCGGGCCTGGAACGGGTAGAAGACGGACAGCTCCTCGGAGGAGAAGCGCCGGTTCCCGTCGATGTCGAACTGACCCACGTAGTACCGTGCGCCCTCGTCCACCGTCAGCGAGAGGGTGGCCTTGCCGGTGGTCGAATCGGCCACCAGGGTGTCGTCCCGGACCTGGAAGTCGATATAGCCGTGGTCGGCGTAAAACCGGGGCAGCCGCTCGCGCAGGTCATCCTCGAGGTCGCGGTCGTCAAAACGCCCGTTCTGCCACCAGAAGAACCCCTCGGGGCGGCTCTTCATGTGCTTGACGAGGGCGCCGTCGTCGAAGCGGGTGTTCCCGTCCACCGTCACCTGCGCAATCGCGACCCGCTCGCCTTCGTGGACATCGAACACGATCACCACGCCGCTGCTGTCCTGGGCGGTCTGGCGGGCCTCGACCGTGGCCTGGTAATACCCTTCCTCCTGGTACAGCGAATCGATGCTGGCGCGGGCCTGGGCCACCGCCGCGCGGTCGATCGGCCGGCCCTCGACCACCTTTACCCGGTCCCGGACCTTGCGCTCACTGACCTGCTCCGGCCCCCGTACCGCCCACCGGCGGAGGATCGGCCGTTCCTTCACCCGGATCGTCAGCAGGAGGCGGCCGTCCACGTTGCCCTGGTCGACGGCCACGTCATCAAACTGGCCGGTGGCGAACAGCGCCTGGATCGCGCGCTGGACGTCCCGGTAGTTGACCACCTGGTGCACGACGAAACCGGAAGTGCCGATGATCTGGGCATCGGTCAGGCGGTGATTCCCCACGACGGTGATGCTGTCGAGGGGAGGCACCACGGCGGCCTCGCCGCCGGGCTCCTGGGCGGCCAGGTGGCCGGCCCCCAGGAAGAGGGCGGCTGTCACCAGAATGGAGTGCAGTCGTCGGGACATGTACGTGAGGGTCGTGTCCGCCTCGAGATGGCGCCGGCCGGGCCGGCGCCGCTCCGTCAGGCCTTGGATCCGGTGAGGGCGCGGAAGGAGAGCTTTTCGCCGTCGGGGTCGACATCGATCTCGATGTCATCGCCGCGGCCGACGTCGCCCACGAGGATTTTCTCGCTGAGGGGATCCTCGATGTACTTCTGGATGGCGCGCTTCAGCGGACGGGCGCCGTAGCTCTGGTCATAGCCCTTCTCCACCAGGAACTCGACGGCCGCGTCGGTGAGGCGGATCTCGTCACCCAGGCGGCGCTCGACCTCGCGCAGCAGGATGTGCACGATGCGGGCAATGTCGTCGCGCGAGAGGGGGTGGAATACGATGACGTCGTCCAGCCGGTTCAGGAACTCCGGGTTGAAGACCTTCTGGATCTCGTCCTTGACCTTGGCCTCCATCTTCTCGAACGAGGCCTGAGCGTCAGCGGTATGGAAGCCCAGTGTCTTGGACTGCATGATCTCGCGGGCGCCCACGTTACTGGTCATGATCACGACCGTATTCTTGAAGTCAATGATCCGGCCGTAATTGTCGGTCAGGTGGCCCTCGTCCAGCACCTGGAGCAGGATGTTGAAGACGTCGGGATGGGCCTTTTCGATCTCGTCAAGCAGGACGACCGAGTACGGCTTGCGCCGTATGGCCTTGGTCAGCGCGCCGCTGTCCTCATAGCCGACGTAGCCCGGGGGCGCGCCGATGAGGCGTGACACCGAGAATTTCTCCATGTACTCCGACATGTCGACCCTGATGAGGGCTGACGCATCGGCGAACAGGAACCGGGCGAGCGCCCGGGCCAGCTCGGTCTTGCCGACACCGGTGGGGCCGCTGAAGATGAACGAGCCGATCGGGTGGCGCGGGTCCTTGAGGCCGGCGCGGCTGCGCCGGATGGCCCGGCTGATCGCCTTGATGGCCTCGTCCTGCCCCACGACGGACTCGTGGAGCTCGTCCTCCATCCGGAGGAGCCGGGAGGCCTCGGCCTCCTGGAGCCGCGTCACCGGGATCCCGGTCCAGCGCGACACGACGAAGGCGATGGCTTCCTCGTCAATGACCGGGCGGCGAAGCTGGCGCTCGCGCTCCCACTCCTCCTGCTTCTGCCGGATCTGGTTCTGGAGGTCGCGCTCACGGTCGCGCAGGCTGGCCGCGCGCTCGAAGTTCTGGTCGCGGACGGCGTTCTCCTTGTCCACGTTGACCTGCTCGAGCTCGTCCTTGAGCACCGACACTTCGGCCGGCGGCACCTGGCTGGCCAGGCGCGCGCGCGCGCCAGCCTCGTCGATCACGTCGATCGCCTTGTCCGGCAGGAACCGGTCAGTGATGTAACGCTCCGACAGCTGCGCCGCGCCGACCAGACTCTCGTCCGGCAGGGTCACCCGGTGGTGCTCCTCGTACTTCTTCCGGAGCCCCTTCAGGATCTCGATGGTTTCCTCGATGGTGGGCGGCTCGACCATGACCGTCTGGAACCGCCGCTCGAGCGCGCCGTCCTTCTCGATGTACTTGCGGTACTCGTTCAGGGTGGACGCGCCGACGCACTGCAGCTCACCCCGCGCGAGCGCGGGCTTCAGCATGTTGGAAGCATCGATGGCGCCCTCGGCGGCGCCGGCGCCCACCAGGGTGTGCAGCTCGTCAATGAAGAGGACGATGTTCTTGTTCTGGGCGATCTCGTTCATGACCGCCTTGAGCCGTTCCTCGAACTGGCCCCGGTACTTCGTGCCGGCGATGACGGCCGCCATGTCCAGGCTCAGGACGCGGTGGTCCCGCAGGACGTCCGGACAAAGCCCGTTCGCGATCAGCAGGGCCAGGCCCTCGACGATGGCCGTCTTCCCGACGCCCGGCTCCCCGATCAGCACAGGGTTGTTTTTCTTCCGCCGGGCGAGAATCTCCATCACCCGTTCGATCTCCTGCGCCCGGCCGATGGTCGGGTCCAGCTGGTCCTCGGCGGCGAGCTGGGTCAGGTCGCGGCAGAAGTGGTCAAGCGCGGGTGTCTTGGATTTCTTCTCGCTCTTGGGTGTCGCGGAGGCGGGCTGGGCGCCGCTCGGGGCCTGCGGCATGTCGCTGCCGAGGAGCCGCAGCGTCTCGGCGCGCGACTGCTCCAGGTTCACGCCGGAATCGGTGAGGACCTGGGCGGCAATGCCCTTCTCCTCCCGCAACAGGCCCAGCAGCAGGTGCTCGGTGCCCACGTAGCTGTGGTTGAGCTCGCGCGCCTCGGTCATGGCCAGCTCGAGCACCTTCTTGGCGCGGCTGGTGTACGGGAGATCGGGCCCGACCGCAGCGCCGGCCTTCCCCTTCTTGACGGTCTCCTCGATCTTCTGCTGGATTTCCTCGAGGTCCACGTTCAGGTTGGTCAGCACCGCGGCGGCGACGCCCTCGCCCTCACGAATGAGGCCGAGGAGAATGTGCTCCGTGCCCACGTACTCGTGATGCAGGCGGGCCGCCTCTTCGCGGGCCATCTGCAGCACTTTCCGGACGCGATCGGTGAAGTTGTATCCGTTCATCTGGGTCCCTGCTCCGGAGCGGACGCTGGCGCCTAGCGGCGCCGGCCCGCCTCCTCCTCCAACAGTGTGCGTACATAGGCCGCGCGCCGCGCGGCGAGGTCGGCATCGGTGCCGGAACGGCCTTCCGCCGAGGCGAGGTGTGCCGGCTGGCAGAAGATGAGCAGCTTGTTCAGCGCGTAGAGCCCGACCTCGTCAATGAGGCCCAGGCCCACGCCGAGCCGGACGCCGCTCAGCAGGTTCATCGTTTCCTCGAAGGACAGTGTGCGCGCGTAGCGCAGCAGCGCATAGGCGCGCCAGACCTTGTCCTCGATGATCGTCGGGGCATCGCGCAGCAACACCTGGCGCGCCTGCTCCTCATATTCCACCACCTGCCGGACAATCTTCCCGAGGTGGTCGAGCAGTTCCCGCTCGCTCTTGCCCAGCGTCGTCTGGTTCGACAGCTGGAAAAAGTTCCCGACTACCTCGCTGCCCTCGCCGTACAGCCCCCGGAACGTCAGGCCGACCTGTCCGAGGCCCTGCAGCACCTTGGCAATTTCCTTGGTGAGGACCAGGCCCGGAAGGTGGATCAGCACCGAGGCGCGGAGCCCCGTGCCAACGTTGGTCGGGCACGAGGTAAGATAACCAAACTCAGGGTGAAAGGCGAACGCAAGTCGTTGTCCCAGTTCGGCGTCCAGCCGGTCGACGGCGGCGTAGGTGGCCGCCAGGTCGAACCCCGATCGCATGCCCTGAAGCCGGAGGTGGTCCTCCTCGTTGAGCATCGCCCCTACGGTGTCCTGGACGAGCAACCCGGCCCCCGATCGCACGTCCTGCTCGAGCCCGGCGAGCTCCCGGCTGACGAGGTGACGTTCGTGCAGGAGCTGTCGCTCCACCGCCTCCAGCCGGTCAAGACGGAATTCCGTGGCCTGCCCCAGACCGGCCGTGTCCCGCACCGCGCCCCGTACCTCGTCCAGGATCAACTCGCGGTCGGACGGGGTGTTCCGGGTACTGAAGGGGTGGCCGGCAAGGTTCCGCGCCAGCCGGACCCGGGTTGAGAGCACGAGATGGCTCTCCGGGCCGCTCGCGTCGAGCCAGCCCATGCCCCCGTCGGTCAGCAGGCTCAGGTCAATCATTCCACCGCCCGGAGCTGGTCGCGGAGTTGCGCGGCCAGTTCAAAGTTCTCATCCTCGACGGCCGTCCGGAGCCTCTCGCGCAGTTCGCGCGCCAGGCCCGGTGTGTGCTCGACACCGTCACCGGCTACATCCGGCGCTCCCGGCGCGTGATAGCGCTCGCCCACGTGACGGGTGGCGCCGTGCAGGCGCCGGAGCAAGTCGGAGAGGGGCCCCTGGAACGTCTGGTAGCACTCCGGGCACCCGAGCCGCCCGGTATCGCGGAAATCTTCCAGCGTAGCGCCGCATCCGCGGCAGCGCACCGCCTCCAGGCCGGGCTCGGACGGCAGCGTCCCCTTCCAGCCCTGCCCCATCGCGGCCAGGAAGGTGCCCAGCGGGTTCTTGCCGAGCTGGGCCGGAGTCTCCATGCCCTTCTCCGCCGCGCACTTCTCGCAGAGGTGCAGCACGGTCGTCTCCTCGCCCGACACCTGGGTCAGGTGGATGACCGCTTCGCGTTCGTCGCATTGCGTGCACTTCATGTCGGCATCGACTCCACGCCCGGGGATACCAGCCGCCCGTCGTCCAGCCGGAGGACCCGGTCGGCCCGGGCAGCCAGCCCCCCGTTGTGCGTCACCACCACCAGGGCAGTCTCGAATTCGCGGGCCAGCCGCGTGAACAGATCGTGCAGCCGCTCGCTGTTGTGCTGGTCGAGGTTGCCCGACGGCTCGTCCGCCAGCACCACGACCGGATCCGTCACCAGCGCCCGTGCAACGGCCACCCGCTGCTGCTCGCCGCCGCTCAACTGCCCGGGGCGATGGGTCATCCGCGCCGCCAGGCCCACGGCATCGAGCAGGGCCTCCGCCCGGCGGCGCGCTTCGTTCTCGGAGGCGCCGGAGATCAGCAGTGGCATCATCACGTTCTCCCGCGCATCGAACTCCCGCAGGAGATGGTGAAACTGGAAGACGAATCCCAGCTTCCGGTTGCGGATCTCCGCCAGCGCGGGCGCCGTCTGGTCCTCGTAACTTATCCCGTCGAGCAGGACCTGGCCCGCCGTGGGGCGGTCGAGCGCGCCCAGCAGGTGCAGCAGCGTGCTCTTGCCGGCCCCGCTCGACCCCATGATGGCCACGAATTCACCCCGGGAGACGCCAAGGTCGAGCCCGGCAAGCACTTCGAGGCTTCCACCGTCTCCCCCGGTGTACGCCTTCCGCAATGCGCGTGCCTCGAGGATCGGGGTCATTCGTGCCGGATCGCGTCGACCGGGGCGAGGGCCGCCGCAGAGCGGGAAGGATAGAGGGTCGCCGCGATGGCCAGCAGCAGGCTTGCGGTCACGACGACCGCCACGTCGAGTGCTGCCACGTGAATCGGCAGGTGATCGATGAAATACACCGCGGGGTCGATCTTGATCCACTGCCACCGATCCACCGCGAGGGCGGCGAAGAGACCGAGGGTCAGGCCGATGCTTACGCCCACAGCCCCGATGATGGCGCCCTGGGCGAGGAAGATCCTCCCGATGGAAGGCCCCGGCATGCCCATCGCCTCCAGGATCCCGATCTCCCTCGTCTTCTCGTTCACCACCATGGTCAGCGTGCCGACGATGTTGAACGCGGCGACGATCATGATCACGAAAATGATGAGCCCCATGGCCAGCTTCTCCAGCTTCAGCGCGCCGAAGAGCGTGGAGTTCTGCGACTGCCAGTCGAGCGAGCGGTAGGGATACCCGAGTGCGTCCTCGAGCCTGAGGCCGACCGCCGGGGCCTCCCACGGATCGCGCAGGCGCACAGCCAGGCCGCTCACGGCGGTGCCGAGTCCGGCAAAGCGCCGGGCCACATCGATGTCCATCACGACGAACTTGTCGTCGTAGAGGAACATGCCCGTCTCGAACAAACCGGTCACCTCGAAGACGTAGTAGCGCGGGACCGCCGCGCCGATCGCCCGGTTCATCTTCGAGCCGGCCGGCGAGACCAGGGTGACTTCGTCCCCGGGTACCACCCCGATCCGCTCCGCCAGCCTCCGGCCCAGCACCAGGGCCCCGTCGACATCCTTCCTGTCCGTCGTGAGGGACAGGTCGCCGTTCGTCATGGCCCCGGGAAGGGACGTGACCGGAGTCCCGTTGATGCCGGGGGCATAGCCCAGCACCTGGACGCCTTCGTAGTAGTCCGCGCCCGCGCTGAGGATGGACTGTGTCAGGACCTCCGGTGCGACGCTCACGACATCCGGGTCCTTCGCGACCTCGTCCGCCACGCGGCGCCAGTCGTCGAGCCGGAGCCCGTTGCCGTAGGTCAGTACCCTGAGGTGCGGGCTCGCGACCAGGATCCGGTCGCGCAAGTCATCGCCCAGGCCGTTCATCACGCCCAGCACCACGATCAGCGCCATGACGCCGACGGCCACGCCCCCGATGGAAATCATCGTGTTGAGCGACGCCACGCCGGAGGACCGGCGCCCCTGGAGGTAGCGGCCGGCGATGCGGAGTTCGAGGCGGGATGGCGGGGTCAGCACTTCCCGGACGGCGCGCCGGAACCGTCGCCAGCGGGGTTCGCGCGTCACGCTTCGGGCCCCGACTCCGGCCTGAGGGCCGGGAACAGGATGACGTCCCGGATGAAGCTCTGATCGGTCAGCAGCATGACCAGCCGGTCCACGCCGAGGCCAAGGCCGCCGGTCGGCGGCATGCCGTACTCCAGGGCCCTGATGTAGTCGGCGTCGAATGGCTGGGTTTCCTCGTCGCCGCCGGCGCGGAGTTCCGCCTGCTGCTCGAACCGGCGGCGCTGGTCATCCGGGTCGTTGAGCTCGCTGAAGGCGTTGGCCAGTTCCCCGCCCGCCACGAAGAGCTCGAAGCGCTCCGTCAGGTACGGGTCGTCGCGGTGCTCCTTGGCGAGCGGGGAGAGCGGCTTCGGGTAGTCAATGACGAACGAGGGCTGGATGAGCGTCGGCTCCAGGTAGACCTTGAAGACTTCGTCGAGGAGGCGCGCGCCGGTCAGGGCGTCCACCGCTTCCGCGGGCTCGCCCCGCTGCCTGAGGGATGCGCGAAGCTCATCTTCCGTCGCGGTCCGCAGCTCCAGCCCGCTCGCATCCTGGACGCCCCTCAGGAAGGGGACCCGGGGCCAGGGCGGGGTGAAGTCCAGCACGGTGCCGGCCCGGGCGAGCTGCAGGCTGCCGCAGCATTCCTGCACCACGCCCGCCACCATGGCCTCGGTGAGCTCCATCATGTCGCGATAGTCCGCGTAGGCCTGGTAGCACTCGAGCATGGTGAATTCGGGATTGTGGGTCCGGTCCATGCCCTCGTTGCGGAAATCGTGGCCGATCTCGTAGACGCGGTCGAAGCCGCCGACGATGAGTCGCTTCAGGTACAGCTCGTCGGCGATCCGGAGATACAGCCTGCTGTCCAGCGCGTTGTGATGCGTGGTGAACGGGCGCGCCGCGGCACCGCCGTAGATCGGCTGGAGCACCGGGGTCTCGACTTCGAGGAACCCGCGCTCGTCGAGGAACCGTCGGAGGAAACGGATGGCACGGGCGCGCACCTCGAACACCGCCCGGATATCCGGATGGACCGCGAGGTCCGCGTAGCGCTGGCGGTAGCGCACTTCCGGATCGGTCAGCCCGCCGAAGGTCTCGACCCCTTCTTCGCCCACCCGTGACTTGCCGAGCGGCAGCGGACGCAGGGATTTCGCCAGCAGCTCGAGCGCGCTGACGCGAATGGTCACCTCGCCGGCCCGGGTCCGGAACAGCCGCCCGGTAACGCCGATGTGGTCGCCCAGGTCGAGCAGTTTGACCAGAGGCCAGGTTTCGCCGAGCAGGTCTTCCCGGAGGTAGAGCTGGGCGCGCCCCCCGTGGTCCTGCAGGTGGCCGAACGCCACCTTGCCCTTGGGGCGGAACGAGACCAGGCGCCCGGCCAGCCGGACCTCGGGGCCGTCCTCGCCCATCGCATCGTCGTACATCTCGAGGGCGGCCGCGGTCGTGTGCGAGCGCTCGAAGCGGTAGGCGAACGGACGCACCCCGAGCGTCTCCAGCTCGGCGAGCTTGGCGCGGCGGGCCTCCTCCACGTGGGAACGGGCGAGGGTGTCGCTCACGCGGCCTTTCCCCCGAAACGCCGGAGCCAGGCCTGGATGAACTCGTCCAGGTCTCCATCCATGACCCGCTGGACATCGCCGACCTTCAGCTCGGTCCGGTGGTCATTGACCATGGTATAGGGCTGGAAGACATAGCTCCGGATCTGGTTGCCCCAGGAGTTGTCGGTCTTGGTGGCCTCGACCACGGCGCGGGCCGCCTCCTGCTCCTCCAGCTTCCGCTGGTACAGCGCGGCGCGCAGCATCTTCATGGCGGTGGCCCGGTTCTTCGTCTGGCTCCGCTCCTGCTGGCACGAGACCACGAGCCCGGTGGGCTCGTGCGTGAGCCGCACCGCGGACGAGGTCTTGTTGACGTGCTGGCCGCCCGCCCCCGAGGCGCGGAAGACGTCCATGCGGATGTCCTCCTCGCGCAGGTCGATCTCGATCGTATCGTCGATGTCGGGGTAGATGAACACCGACGCGAAGGAGGTATGGCGCCGCGACTGCGAATCATAGGGCGAGATGCGGACCAGCCGGTGGACGCCCTTCTCGGCCCTGAGGAATCCGTAGGCGTACTCCCCCTTGACCTCCAGCGTGACCGACTTGATGCCGGCCTCCTCTCCGGGGAGGAGATCGAGGACCCGCACCTCGAAACCATGCCGCTCCGCCCACCGGACGTACATGCGCATCAGCATCTCGGCCCAGTCCTGGGACTCGGTGCCGCCCGCGCCGGGGTGGATGGTGATGATCGCGTCCTTGGGGTCATCCGGCCCCTGGAGCATGGTCTGGAGCTCGAAGTCTGCGAGCAGCCGTTCCAGTTCCGCCGCTTCCCGCTCCAGTTCGGCGGACAGGGACTCGTCGGGCTCCTCGTCCAGCAGCGCGGCGATATCCATCGCCGATCCGGCCCGTTTCTCGAGCTCGGTGTAGGGATCGAGGATCTGCCGGTGCTGCTTGACCTCGCGGAGGACCTCGCGGGCGCGCTCCTGGTCACTCCAGAACGCGGGATCGGCCTGGCTGGCCTCGAGCTCGGTCAGGCGGGCCGTACGGTTGGCGAGGTCAAAGAAACTCCCGCATCCCGGTGACACGCTCCTGCAGCTCCTCGAGTCGTTCGGTCAGCACTGACATCGGCACTTCCTCCTGCGGATTCCATACGGGCCGGAGCGGGCGCTCCGGCGTGAACGCGCGAGCCGTCCGTCCGCGATCGCGGAGGGACGGCTCGCGTGGGGGAAATATAGCGCGCCGGCCGGCCTTCCGCCCCCGCGCTGCCGGGGGCGGCTAGAACACCTGTCGGCCGCCCGCGAGGATCTCGTTCAGGGCGTCGGTGAAGTGGCTCGTGCCCTCGGCCATCTCCGCCCCGACCTGGTCGGTGTATTCCTCCCAGCTCTTGCGGATCTCCTCGTCGAACAGGGACTTCAGGCTGTCGTTCCTGAGGCCCTCCTCCCGCCGCTCGGGATAGTACACGACCAGGTCGGAGATGAGGGCCCGTGCCAGGCGCCGGGCCTTCTGGTCCGGATCCTGGGTCATGAACGGGTTCACCCTGCGCCCGGCTGGCCTGGAGTGCCCCGCAGACGGGGTCGTGCTGGCACCGCGGCCGGCACCCGGCGGTACGACCGGGGGCATGCCGATCAGGGCGCCCGGACGGGACGACGGCGCAGCGGGCGGCACGGCGCTGGTGGTGGCCCGCGGCGGTTCCGGGCGAGATTCCTCACGCGGTTCCGGGGGAGCGGGCGCGGCGGCGGGCTCCTCGCGCACCGGGGGGGCCGGCGGCGCGGAGGGGAATTCCGACGGCACCGGCGAGGACGGCACCGGCGCCGCAGGCTCGTAATGCGTGGCAACCGGCTCCTGCCAGGAGTCGAACGGCGTCGCGACCTGGGTGGGGGCGGAACCGGCCACGACGGCGGCCGGGGCGCCGGCGGGCACTTCGCGACCGGAACGATCCACGGCGAAGACGGCCGCGCAGACCCGGCAGCGGGCGCGCACGCCGCGCTCGGGAACCTTGTCAGGGTCCACCCGATAGATGGTGGCGCAGCTGGGACAGGTGACGTTCATGACTTCCTCACCGCTCGGTCCGCGCGTCGGGACCTTCGTGGACCTGGGCATCGTCCGAGGTCCTCCGGTCCACGACGTACACCGAGCCCGGTAATGTCTTGGCGTAACTCTTCATCTCCGTGGCCAGCTCGCTGACCTGAGCCGGGTGTGCGAACCGCCGGTTCCGGTTCGTGACGATGCCGATCGACAGGGTCATCAGCGGTACGCGGTGGAGCTGGCCGCGGCGGTCCTTCCCGAAGAAGTACCCCGCCCGGCGGTCCTGCTCGCTGTACTGGAGCGGGACCAGGGTGTCGAACACCGAGAGGACTTCGGTGCAGACCGGGCTGACGTCCTTCCAGGGAATGATGAAGATAAAATCATCGCCGCCGATATGTCCCACGAATCCCCGTGGGCCGGAAAGCCCCTTGACGACGTCGTGGAGGAGGCGGCTCACCAGGTAGATCACCCGGTCGCCGTCGTAGTAACTGTACCGGTCGTTGAATTCCTTGAAATGGTCAAGGTCGGCGTAGCAGACCGCGAATTCCCCGCCGCCGTCGAGCTGCCGTCGGATTTCGCGCTCGATCTCGGTCGTGCCGGGAAGGCGGGTCGAAGGGTGGACCGACACGTCCCGCTCGGTCCGGATCAGCATGGCTTCGAGGCGCGCCCGCTGCTCGGCGGGGGGGAAGAGACTGGTGATCACCTCGTCCGTCCCGGCAGTGAACCACTCCTGCACCTGGTCCGTGGCGTGATCAGTGGCCAGCACCGCCACGGGCACGATCGCGGTGAAGGCGTCATCCTTGAGCCGCCGCACCAGCTCCACGGCCCTGGCGCGATGGCTGCCCTCAGCGTCGACGAAGAGGATGCAGGGGAAGCCGCGGAGGATCACGGACTCGACCTCCTCCGCCCGGTCCAGGACCATGAGGGGGAACGCCTTCGCCTCCGCCCAGTGCCTGACCAGGGGAGGAACCGGGCGCGCGTCCGGCGAGTAATGGAGAATCGTCGGGCGAGTCCGCACCCTCTAACCTCGTAAGAAGTGAATTGGTGGCAACTTACGGGCTTTCGATAAAGTTGTCAAATAAAGAACCCCGCAACCCCGACCATCGCATAGACGGCCAGGAGCTGCACGCCCTCAAACCAGTGCGATTCTCCATCCAGTGTAATGATGGCGATAATGACCGTCGCCATGCCGAGGGCGGCCACCTCGAAGGCGGTGAATACCAGGTTCATGGTGCGTCCCAGCACGAGACCGGCGAAAACGAGGAGCGGCGCGACAAGCAGGGCGACCTGGGTGCTGCTGCCGAGGGCGATGCCCAGCGCAAGATCGAGTTTGCCCTTCCGGGCGACCAGGATCGCGGAGAAATGCTCGGCGGCATTGCCGATCAGCGGGATCACGATCAGGCCCAGGAACGTCTCGGAGAGCCCCCAGGATACGGTCACCGCCTCCACGGTATGGACCAGGAGTTCGGACTCCCAGGCCACCAGCGCGGTGGCGCCAAACAGGACGCCGATCCCGAGGCCCCTTGGCCACGGTGCATCCTCGACCGCGGTTGCACCGCCGCCGATCAGGTGCGTGTGGGTCCGCAGCGTGAACAGCAGGGACAACCCGTAGGTGACCAGGAGGATGATCGCCACGCCCTCCGACAGGTACAGCTCCTCGGCTACGGCCTGCGGGTGCAGCAGGTGGAAGATAGCCGGGAACACCAGCGCGACGACGGCCAGCGCCATCATCGCGGCGCTCATCCCGGCGGCGGTACGGTTGAACCTGACGACCGGCCGGCGGAGTCCCCCGGCCATCAGCGACATGCCGAGGATCAGAAGCAGGTTGCCGAGAATGCTGCCGGTGATGGAGGCCTTGACGAGTTCCGTCAGCCCCGCGTTCAACGCAATGAGGGCGATGATCAGCTCGGCGGCGTTGCCGAAGGTGGCGTTGAGCAGGGCGCCGATGGCGGGATTGGTGCGGTGGGCGATGTGTTCGGTGGCCTCGCCCATGTAGCCGGCGAGCGGCAGGACGGCGAGGCAGGCCACCACGAACTGGAGCGCATCCGGCGCCTGCATCAGGCGCAGGACCAAGCTGACCGGCACCGCAAGGAGGAGCAGGTTGCGCGGCCGGAGGAGGATGCCCCGGAGAAGGCCATCCGCTGAATCGGTCAGAGCGGCCTGGCCTCGTCGATCAGCATGACCGGTATGCCGTCGTCCACCGGGTAGACGAGCCGGCACTGGTGGCACACGAGGACTTCCTCGGGCTCCTGGCGATACTCGAGATCTCCCCGGCACTTCGGGCAGACGAGGATCTCGAGCAGTTCGGGCGACAGGGTCATCAGGCGTCCTCCGTGGGAAAACCGAACCGCAGGAGTGCCGCGGGGTCCTTGCGCCAGCGTGGCAGCACCTTCACCCAGCAGTCGAGGTACACCGCACGATCCATCAGCCGTTCCAGCCGCGCCCGGGCCAGGCGCCCGAGGTCCCGGATGGTCCGTCCGCCCTTGCCGATCAGGATCGCCTTCTGCGACTCACGCTCGACGTAGAGGTGGACCCGAATGTACACCGGATCGGTGTGCTCCCGGAACTCCTCGACCTCTGCGGTGAAGGCGTATGGGACTTCCTCCGCCAGCAGTTCGAACGCCGCTTCGCGCAGGTACTCCACCACGAAAAAGCGGAGCGGCTGCGTTCCCAGGTCGTCCGGATTGAACTCGAAGGGGCGTTCGGGGAGGTTCATCCGTATTCGCTCGAGCAACTCCGGCAGCCCGTCGCCGGTGGTGGCACTCACCACGAGGGCATCGCCCCGGCCGGCGCGCCCGGGCGCGCCCGCCAGGTCTCCCTTGGTGTAGACGGTCAACAGGGTGCCGCGGGGTGGCAGGTCCAGCCCGGCCACGGAGAGGAAGTCCGGCGCCGGCGCTTCGTCAGCGGGGTGGAGGTGCAGGATCACGTCGGCGCGGCGGACCTCCTCCACGGCCACCGCACGCATCCTCGTCTGCATCAGGTAGCGGGGATCGAGCAGGCCGGGGAGATCGTGGAAGACGTACTGCGTGTCGCCGTCGGTGCGAAGCCCCACGACCGGAAGGCGGGTGGCCTGCGCTCGGGGGCTGACGATGGCGAGGTGCTCCCCGACCAGGGCATTGAGCAGTGAACTCTTGCCCACGTTGGGGAGTCCCGCGAGAGCCACGTGCCCCGAGCGCGGAGGTGCCGAAGGGTCCATGCCGGAAAGATACCGGCCCGGAGCCCCGGGGTGAGAGGGGTCACGGCGCCCCCGCCGGCAAGGCGCAATCCTTGCATGGCCACTGGCACAGCGGACGGGGTGCCAGCCAGATTGAGAGGACGGCCCCGTTGCCGCAGGCCGTCGGCGGGCCGTCGATTCCGCACCTGACCTCCATGGAGCCCCTGTTGATGCCATTCCCCCGGCAATACCCCACCCTGGCCCTCAGCCTTCTGACCCTGTCACTGGGGTGCGGGAAGGACGGAAGTTCACCCAATCCTCCGCCCACGACGGGCGCGATTCGCGTTACGACCGTGACGTCGGGGATGAACCAGGACCCGGATGGCTACACAGTTACCGTGGACGGGGGGACGGCACGCGCCATCGGGACCAACGCCGCCATCACGGTGGTGGGGCTGTCGGCCGGTGCCCACACGACGGTACTCGGGGCGATCTCCGCCAACTGCACGGTGAGCGGCGGCACCAGCAAGTCGGCCACGGTCACGGCGGGAGACACGACGTCGGTCGCATTCGACATCTCCTGCACCGCCACCGGCATGCCCACGGGGACGATCAGCGTCACCACGACCACCACGGGCACCAACCCGGATCCCGACGGCTACCTCATCAGCGTGGACGGCGGCGCCGCCCAGTCAATCGGCGTGAACGCAACCGTCTCGTTCTCCAGTGTTGCCGTCGGTTCGCACACGGTCGCCCTGAACGGCGCGGCGCTCAACTGCACGTCGGCAGCGTCGCTGTCGCAGACGGTCCCGGTCACCGCCTCCACCACGACGCCCGTCGGCTTCACGCTGGACTGCGGCACCGCCCCCACGGGGACGATCGTCTTCGCGACAGACCGCGACGGCCAGATGGAGGTGTATTCGGTGAAGCCGGACGGCACGGGACTCACCCGGCTGACCAGCGCCAGCCAGGTGGACTGGTATCCAGCCCTCTCTCCCGATGGTTCGAAGGTGATCTTCGAGAGCAACCGTGACGGCCAGTACGAGATCTACGGGATGGACATCGACGGCAGCAACCAGGTCAACCTCACCAACGACGCGGCAGTCGACTGGTTCCCTGCCTGGTCGCCGGACGGCTCGAAGATCGTGTTCGCCAGCACCCGCACCGGAGGGCACCTGGAGATCTACGTGATGAACGCCGACGGCACCGGCGTGACCCCCATCACCAGCGGCACCCAGGAAAGCCTGGAGCCGCAGTGGTCTCCCGATGGCACCACGATTCTCTTCAGCCGCCGGGCTCCTGCGACCGGCGGGGGCGCCGTCGGGCCGTCGAAGCTCTGGACGATGAACGCCGACGGCAGCGGCCAGGCCGCCCTGCTCCCGACCTCGACCAGTAACGACCACAGTGCCGAGTACTCGCCGGACGGGACGATGATCGTGTTCATCACCAACCGGGACGGGAACGAGGAGGTCTACCGGGTGAACGCGGACGGCACGGGGCTCCTGCGCCTGACCACCACCGCGGCCCGTGAGCAGGTCCCGTCGTTCTCGCCCAACGGCGACTACATCGTCTTCGACACCGACCGGGACGGGAACGTCGAGTTGTACACCATGCAGGCCGACGGCACCAACCAGGCCCGGTTTACCAACAACCCCGCCCAGGACTTCGCGGCCGACTGGGGTCCATGACCACGTCTTCACGGCCCCTTCACTGACTCCTCACGCTCGGGCTCGCAGCTTGTCAGGGACCCGAGCGGGAGACGGTCATGGGGGATCACGACGTCCGGACCGGTGAAGACGAGGCGGCGCGGCGGGCGTTCACGCGCGCCCTCCTGGACGACCTGCGCGCCCTCGACCGGATGATTGCCGGCGGCGTCTTCGAGGATGCCCCGGTGCGGATCGGCGCCGAGCAGGAAATGTTCATCGTGGACGCTGCGGGCCGGCCCGCGTGCCGCGCCGTCCCCCTCCTCGCCACGCTCGGCCCTCCCTTCACCAGCGAGATCGCCCAGTTCAACCTCGAGGCCAACCTCGCGCCGGTGCCCCTCAACACGGAGGCGCTGGGGCGGATGGAGGACGAGCTCACCGCCCTGCTCTCCCGGGCGCGCGTGAGCGCGCAGGCCCTGGGCTGCGACATCCTGCTGGCTGGCACCCTGCCCTCCATCGAGCTGGCCGACCTTGACCTCACCTCCCTGACCCCGGAGGCCCGCTACCACGAGCTGAACCGTGTGCTGTGCCAGGCCATCGGGGGAAGCTACCGGACGCACATCGCCGGTGATGACGACCTCGACGTGGACCACGACAATATCCTGCTCGAAGCCTGCAACACGAGCTTCCAGATCCACCTCCAGGTGCCCCCGGGTGATTTCGCGGCCACCTACAACACGGTTCAGGCCATCACTGCGCCGGTACTGGCCGCGGCGGTCAACGCCCCGCTGCTCCTCCAGCGGCGGCTGTGGCGCGAGACACGCATCGCCCTGTTCGAGCAGTCGATGGACATCCGCTCCGTCCCCCACCGCCTGCGCGGGACCTGGCGCCGGGTCTCCTTCGGCAACCGCTGGGTGGACCAGTCCGTCCGCGAACTCTTCGAGGACGCTATCGCGCGCCACCGGGTCCTCATCCTGGCGGAACCGGGGGAATCATCGAGTGCGATGCTGGCGCGGGGCGACCTTCCCCACCTGCGCGCGCTCGCGCTCCACAACAGCACGGTCTATCGCTGGAACCGGCCTTGCGTGGGTGCCATCGACGGGAAGGCCCATCTCCGGATCGAGCATCGCCCCCTCCCGGCCGGCCCCACGCCGACGGACGAGCTGGCGAATGCCGCGTTCTTCTACGGCCTGGTCGCCGGGCTGGGGGCCCGGATTCCGGATGTTCGCGAGCGATTCGCGTTCGACGACGTCCGCGCCAATTTCCTCGCGGCGGCGCGCTACGGGCTCCACGCAACCTTCCGGTGGCAGGACGGACGCGCGGTGGGTGCACGGGAGCTGATCCTGGGGGAGCTGCTGGACGTGGCCGCCGAAGGCCTCGCGCGGATCGGCATCGACCCACACGAGGCCGCGTCACGGCTCGGCATCATCCGGGAGCGGGTCGACACGGGGCTCACGGGGGCCTGCTGGACGCTTCAGGCCTTCGAGCGCCTGCGCGGCATCCGGTCCGCCACCGTACGAAGCCAGGCCGTGACCCGGGCAATCCTCGCGCGCCAGTGGAACGGAACCCCGGTCCACCGCTGGCCCCTCCCGGATCCGACGGAAGTCCCGTCTCCGGAAGAGAATTACCGCACCGTGGCTCAGGTGATGACGACCGACCTGTTCACCCTGCATCCCGATGACCTGGTGGACATTGCCGCCAGCCTCATGGACTGGAAGCACATCCGGCACATCCCGGTGGAGGATGACCAGGGCCGCCTGGTGGGCCTCGTGTCCTACCGGGCGCTCCTGCGGCTCCTGGCCCGGGGACGTGGCCCGGAGGGTGTCCCCGTGCGGGACCTGATGCATACTGCGCCCGTGACCATCGGGCCGGAGGCGAGCTGTCGCGAAGCCATCATGCTCATGCGCGACAGGCAGGTGGCCTGCCTGCCGGTGGTGCATCGGGACCGGCTGATTGGCATCGTGAGCGAGCGGGACTTCCTGGCGCTGGCCCTGACCCTCGTCAGTGAGCCCGGTCCGGCTACCCGATGAACCCCGTCGCCGCAAGGGCATACCAGACCCCGAACGCCAGGGTGAGCACCCCCAGCACCGGAATGGCCGCTGGCAGCCCCTGACGGACGGCTGGACGTCCGAGGGCGAGGCCGAACGTCACCGAGAGCAGTGCCATGGAGAGCGCCGTGGCCCCCGCGAGAATCCCCAGGGCGAGCACGGCCAGCCGCCGTTCCGGGATGGTGGCGATCAGCAGGACGCCCGCCCCCGCCGACCCTCCGATGCCATGGACCAGCCCGATCCCGAACGCCGCGAGCGGACTGCGCCCGAGACGCGAAGCGTGCGGATGGGCGTGTGGCGCGTGTGCATGGGCGTCGGCCGCGACGTGGACATGCGGGTGCACGTGCTCGACCTCGCCGTGCCGGTGCGGGTGCGAATGGAAGTAGCCCTGGCGCCACCGGTACAGCAGCCGGAGGGCCAACCCGACGATCATGAGGCCCACCACGACCTCGGCCAGGCGCTGGATCCCGTCGGGCAGGAGCCGCCCGAGCAGGATGGCGGGAATGCCGAGCAGGAGCAGCGTGACCGCGTGGCCGGCGCCCCAGGCGAGCCCCAGCACCCCGGCATGACGGGCGGGGCGCCCGCGTTCGGTCAGAACCAGGGTCGACACGGCGGTGAGGTGGTCGGGGTCGGCAGCGTGCCTGAGGCCCAGGAGCAGGGCGAGGACGAGCGGGGTGAGCATGGGTTGCCGGGAATGGGTATCGGGTATCGGGTATCGGGTATCGGGTATCGGGTATCGGGTATCGGAAGATATTATCTGTCCGCCTGTCCGCCTGAACAAACAAAGCCCGGTATCCGCAAGGGACACCGGGCTTCGGGGGTGGCTGGCGACGGCCTACTCTCCCACCACCTCTCAGTGGCAGTACCATCGGCGCTGCAGGGCTTAACTGCCGTGTTCGGAATGGGAACGGGTGTGGCCCCTGCGCGCTAGTCGTCAGCCGAAGGCTGGTCGAGGGTCAAGAGGTCGAGAGGTCAAGGTTCTTGACTTCTCGACTCCTCGACGTCTCGACATCGACGTATGGATGTGTGGTGTGACGAATCATTGGAAGAGATCAAACTTCACGGGCAATTAGTACCGCTCGACTGAAGAGATTGCTCTCCTTGCATCTGCGGCCTATCAACCTGGTAGTCTCCCAGGGCCCTTCAGGGAGCTTGAGCTCCAGGAGTGTTCATCTTGGGGGAAGTTTCCCACTTAGATGCTTTCAGCGGTTATCTCCGCGCGACATCGCTACCGGGCAATGCCCCTGGCGGGACAGCCCGTACACGAGCGGTCGCTTCGTCTCGGTCCTCTCGTACTAGAGACGAGGCCCCTCAACACTCCCACGCCCACGACGGATACAGACCGAACTGTCTCACGACGTTCTGAACCCAGCTCATGTACCACTTTAACCGGCGAACAGCCGGACCCTTGGGACCTTCTCCAGCCCCAGGATGTGATAAGCCGACATCGAGGTGCCAAACCGCGCCGTCGATGTGAACTCTCGGGCGCGATAAGCCTGTTATCCCCAGCGTACCTTTTATCCGATGAGCGATGGCCCGTCCACACGGGACCACCGGATCACTTAAGCCGACTTTCGTCCCTGCTCGCGCCGTCGCGCTTGCAGTCAGGCGCCCTTATGCTTATGCACTCCACGTGTGATTACCGACCACACTGAGGGCACCATCGCGCGCCTCCGGTACTCTTTAGGAGGCGACCGCCCCAGTCAAACTACCCACCTGTCACGGTCCTCGACGGGGTTACCGCCTGAGTGAGATTGTTAGCAAGACAAGGGTGGTATTTCACTGTTGCCTCCCTCCCGGCCGAAACCGGAAGATCAACGGCTCCCACCTATGCTACGCAGGTCAAACCGACAATCAATGACAGGTTGTAGTAAAGGTGCATGGGGTCTTTTTGTCCTGTCGCGGGTAATCGGAATCCTCACCGATACTGCTATTTCGCCGAGCTTACGGAAGAGACAGCTCCCAAGTCGTTACTCCATTCGTGCAGGTCGGAACTTACCCGACAAGGAATTTCGCTACCTTAGGACCGTTATAGTTACGGCCGCCGTTTACCGGGGCTTCGGTTCATGGCTTCGCCTTGCGGCTGACCACTTGCCTTAACCTTCCGGCACCGGGCAGGAGTCAGTGTCTATACGTCGGCTTCACGCCTTGGCAGACACCTGTGTTTTTGCTAAACAGTCGCTTGGGACGATTCTCTGCGGCCGGTCTCTGCTCCCCCTGTACGGGTTCACATACTGCCGGCACCCCTTATCCCGAAGTTACGGGGTCATTTTGCCGAGTTCCTTTTCCGTAAATCACTCGAGCACCTTAGGCTGCTCGCCTCGCCTACCTGTGTCGGATTGCGGTACGGTCAACTGGAGTCCTGGTCTGCGAAGCTTTTCTCGGCAGTATGCGTCAGCCACTCTTTGCGGGGCCATGCGGCCCCTTCGGCATCGGTTCTCGACTATCCCCGCGGATTTGCCTACGGGGAAACGTCTACCACCTTGCAGCGGAAAATCCACCACCCGCCAGTGACCCTGCTCCTGCGTCCCTCCTCAGACTCGTAACGGCCTACAGTTGGTACGGGAATGTTGACCCGTTTTCCATCGTCTACGCCTCTCGGCCTCGACTTAGGGACCGACTGACCCTGAGCTGATCGACATGGCTCAGGAACCCTTAGGCTTACGGTGACAGGGGTTTTCACCCTGTTTCTCGCGTACTTAATCCGGCATCCTCACTTCCCACCGCTCCACCGGAAGGCTTCCGCCCCGGCTTCACCGCTATGGGAACGCTCCCCTACCCCTCCAGGCCCGAGGGCCTGAAAGACGTTGCTTCGGCGGGCGGCTTGAAGTCCCGACCATTATCGGCGCGGCTACGCTGGACTGGTGAGCTATTACGCACTCTTTAAAGGAATGGCTGCTTCTAAGCCAACCTCCCAGTTGTCACAGCATACCCACATCCTTTGCTACACTGAGCCGCCACTCCGGGGCCTTAGCAGACGTTCTGGGTTCTTTCCCTCTCGCCACGGTACATTAGCGCACCGCGACTGCCTCCCGGGCAGCATTCAACAGGCATTCGGAGTTTGG
>CAWGSK010000012.1:0-382500 GCA_963825055.1 uncultured Gemmatimonadales bacterium | reverse complement strand
AGCACGCCGCTCGCTACACCCACGGCGATGTTGATCACGGCCCACTCGGTGGCGGTCGGTGGGCGAACCCCGGGCGCCACGTCGCCCTGGTGGAAGATCGCGAGCGCCACCCCGAACGCGACCACGCCGACCAGCCCGTCAATCCGGGCCGTCAACTGCAGCACGGGAAAGAGCGGGTGAGCCGCGCGCTTCCGGTTGCCCCGAGAACGCATCGATGGCGGCCGGCGAGCTGAGCGTCGCAATGGCCGCCAGGGTGGAGGCCGCCACCAGGGTCGTCTCGATCGGGAAGCCGGCAAAGTAGTGGAAGAGCGCGAAGAGCAGCCCGAGCGCCACGACGAAGGTCCCGAGCGCCTCCGCGAAGGCGATGCCCAGGTAGCTGGACTCCACCAGCGCCAGCGTGGGAAGACGGAAATACATCCCCAGCGACAGGCCGAGCCATCCGAGCGCCAGGCTCACCAGGGGCGTCAGGTCGCGGACGGCGTCCTCGCTCAGGAATCCGGAAACCCTGGGGCCCAGGAGGAACCCGAGCAACAGGTACTCCGCCCCCCCGGCATAGCCCAGGCGGCTGCGCAGCTTGTCAAAAACGAAATGGGCGAGGATGTAGCCCACCGTGACGACGGCCAGCGCGGCGAGGGTGGTATGCATCCTCCAAGGTACGGCTCCGCCGGGACACCCCACAACCCGCCATGTGACTTCGGTCACGCCAGGCATCGCCGGGCCGGCATATGTTATGCACTATTATCGGAAGGGTCTGCGCGCGATTGGCTGCGGCGGGCGCCTTTTCAACATGTATATCAGGCGAGACCGCCCGGCAGATCGCCGGAATCCGGCCGCTTTGCAGCAGGAGACAGTCGCTTGCGTACTATCATTCCACTTCGATACACCCTGTCCGCCCTCGCCGCGACGTTGATGCTGGCGGTGACGGGCTGCAGTGACGGCACCGGCCCCGGTTCTGGCGAACCGGTTGTCACCGTGAGCCCTTCCGTGGCCACCCTGGCCGTGTCAGAGTCCCTCGCACTTTCGGCCACCGCCACGGACGCGGACGGACAGCCGCTGCGCCGGCACCATCACCTGGAAGTCGTCCAACCCGCAGCGCGCGACGGTGAGCGCGGCGGGTGTGGTCCACGCCCTGACGACGGGAAGCGTGACCATCACGGCCAGCCAGGGCAGCGCTGAGCGCCACCGCCACCGTTACGATCACGACGACCGGCACGGCGACCCTGCACGAGCTGCTTGCCGGCTACCTGGGCGGATCCGATGAGGACATGGCGCGGGACGTCGCGGTCGACGCCCAGGGCAACATCTATGTGGTCGGCAGCACCTACTCGCCCGACTTCCCCACGACCGCGGGCGTGCTCGGCCCCTCCTTTGGGGGCACGAGCGATGCCTTCATCGTCAAGCTCTCCCCCTCAGGGACAGTGCTCTGGTCGACCTTCCTGGGCGGTCCGAACTACGAGCGTGCCTATGCGGTCGAGGTGGACGGCTCGGGGAACGTGGTCGTGGCCGGCCGCGCTGGCGCCGGGTTTCCGGTCACCACCGGTGCGTTCCAGACCGCCTTTCAGGGCGGAGTCTTGCCGACCGACGCCTACGGACCCCAGGACGGCTTCGTCTGCAAGATCCGCCCGGACGGCACCGCGATCATCTTCTGCAGCTACTTCGGTACCAGCGATCCGTGGATTGTTCGCGACGTCGCCGTCGACGCCGGGCGGCAACATTTATGTGCGCCAGCGCTCACGACTCGGGTAATTTTCCGGCGGCATGGTTTGTCGGCGCATATCAGGCGACGCCCCACGCCGGCCGGGATGGGGTCCTGGCCAAGATCTCCCCAGACGGCTCCCGCGTGCTCTGGGCAACCTATCTCGGGGGCAGAGGCGACGAGGGTGCAACACCATCCATTGGCGTCGATGCCAGTCGGCGATGTGTACTACCTGACCTCGACGGACAGCCCGGACATGCCCACGCCCGCCGGGTTCGACAAGTCTCTGGGCGGAGCCGAGGATCTGTATCTCGCACGATTCAGCACGACGGGACAGTCCCTTCGGTACGGGACGTACATCGGCGGAAGCGGGAATGAATCCCTCGAGACACACTCACTTGCCGTGAACGCTGCCGGCGAACGCATACGTCAGTTCCGTGACAAACTCCATCTGACTTCCCGACGACGTCCGGCGCCTTTCAGGCCTCGCGAGCTGGAGGAAGCGAAAGCTTCGTCACGCGGATCACGCCTGGCGGATCGCTGGGCGCGAGCACGTATCTCGGTGGCAGTGGCGATGAGACTGACCCAGGGGATCGCCATCAGACCCGACGGATCGATCAGCGTTGGGGGTCCACCACCTCCGCCAATTTCCCGAACACGGCCAGGCCGGGACTGCCCGCGGCGGGCAGGAGGTCTTTCGTGGTTCTGCTGTCTTCGGACCTCCGCAAGGAACTGCGGTTCAGCGCCACGCTGGGCGGCAGCGGACTCGACGCCGGCCGCGGACTGGCTGCCGGCCCGCACGGGGTTCTGTACGCGGTCGGTAACACGAACTCGACCGACTGGCCCCGGATGAACACCTCCAGCCCTTCGAGGGGGCGATGGACGCGGTGTTCGCCGCCTTCGGGCCCTGAAGTCGAAGGTCAAAGGTCAAAGGTCGCAGGTCGCGAATCGGCGGCCTGCGACCCTTCACTTTCGACCTTTGACCTACTCGACCAGTTCCTAGACCAGGCGCCGCGCCTCCTCCAGCGCCTCCTCAAAATCCCCGAACAACTGCGCGGGCTCGAGCTGGGTCCCGAGCGCCGACCGCTCGATGATTCCGCGGAGGCGGGGAGTAAGCCCGCTCAGGATGACACGCGTACCGTCCGCCCGGCACCGGAGCACCAGGTCGTGCAGGGCATGAAGCCCCGTGCTGTCGATCACCGGAACGTGGCGGAGGCGGAGGATCAGGACCCGCGGGCGTTCCGCCAGCTCATGCATTGTCTCCCGGAATGTTTCCGCCGCGCCGAAGAAGAACGGTCCATCGATCTCGTAGACCGCCACCGCCTTCGGCAGGTCAGGTATCGTCCCCTGCCCGGCTTCGTCGGTCGAGACGAGTGATACGCTTGCCACTTCCGACATCCGCCGCATGAAGAGGAACGCGGCCAGCACCATCCCGACCTCAATGGCCACGGTCAGATCCACGAGCACCGTCAGGGCAAAAGTCGTCAGCAGGACGGCGACATCACTCCCCGGTCCCTTGAGCTCGGCGCGAAAGACACCCCACTCCCCCATATGCCAGGCCACCACCATCAGGATGGCCGCGAGCGTGGCAAGTGGGATCCGTTCCACCAGCCCCCCGATGAAGAGCGCGACGAAGAGAAGCATCACGGAGTGCACGATCCCGGCCACCGGGGTGCGACCGCCGGCCCTGACGTTCGTCGCGGTCCGGGCAATGGCCCCGGTGGCCGGGATGCCGCCAAAGAGCGGCGTCACCAGGTTGGCGATCCCCTGCCCGATCAATTCCATGTTGGAGTCGTGCCGGTCGCCGATCATGCCGTCGGCCACCACCGCGGCCAGCAGCGACTCGACGGCCGCCAGCACCGCGATCGTCAGCGCGGGACCGATCAGCGCCGGGACCAGGGCGAGGTCCACATGGGGGAGCCGGGGCAGCGGCAGTCCGCCGCCCAGGTGGCCGAACCGGTCCCCGATGGTCTCCACCGGCAATCCGGCCAGGTAAACCACCAGCGTGCTTGCCACCAGGGCAACGAAGGGTGACGGCACGCCCCGGCTTACGCGGGGCCACCATACAAGAATGGCCAGCGCGAACAGTCCCACCCCCAACGCCCACCAGTTCACCGTCCCGATGGCCGCAGCATATGCCCCCCAGCGCCCGATGAACCCCGGTGGAAGGCTGCCCATCTCGAGCCCGAGGAAATCCTTCACCTCACCGGCGAAGATCACGAGGCCAATGCCGCTGGTGAAGCCGAGGGTGACGGGATACGGGATGTACTTGATGACAGTCCCGAGACGGGCGAGGCCGAACATCACGAGGAGGAGTCCGGCCATCATCGTGGCGAGAAGCAGCCCCTCGAGACCGTGCTGCTGGACGATGCCGTAGACGATGACGACGAAGGCGCCGGTGGGTCCGCCAATCAGGACACGCGAGCCGCCCAGCGCGGAGATGAGGAATCCCGCGACGATAGCGGTCGCCAGCCCGCGGTCGGGCGTGACGCCGCTGGCAATGGCGAAGGCGATGGCGAGAGGAATCGCGACAATGCCGACGATGAGCCCGGAGACCAGGTCAGCGGCGAACTGCTCCCGGCGGTAGCCGCGCAGGGTACGAACGATGGTCGGGACCAGCGGGCGCTCCTGGGAGGTGAAGGGGGCGTGATAATAGCGAATTCCGGCATCGCCGCCAGCACGACGGCCCTGGCGGACCACCCACTCGCGAGGGGGCTCTCAGTCAGTCACAGTGTGCAGAATCCGTAACGATATATATATCAAATGCTTACGATGACAATATGAAGTAAAGTCTAAGTGTCGGTGCAACTTCCTGCCGTCTGGCACGGGTCATGCCGATGATGGTGATGTCCCCTTCACCAGCGGCCCAGTCGCGAGTGCCCCATGACACCCGAGATCACGCATACCCTGATGCAGTACGACACCTTCCGCGAGCTCTGGCGTACCCGCGGTTCGCTCGCCCGGGCAGCCGCACGGTTCGCCCGCCGCACGGGCGAATACGGTTTCGCGGTGCAGGAGATGCTCCGGGAGCATCATGAGTGGCCGATTCCGGGGTTGTGGGACGTCCTGCACGAGGAATCGGAGGACACCGAGGCTTCCCTGGCGGCGATCCGGGCCGAGCTGGAACACCAGCGGCTCGAGTTCCTGCGCCGGCGCGGCCGGCCGTTCTCGACCATCGTGGAGCTGCAGGACGAGGCGCTGGCCGCGCTCCGGCTGCCCCGGCTCGGCCTGCCGGGTGAGGAGCACATTACCCCCGTCGCAGAGGCATGCCACAAGAATCTCGTCCTCGCCGCGCGGATGCTGGTGGAACAGGCGGCCATGCGCGAAGCACTGCACCGCTTCGGCCGGGAACGCGCGGCCGATGCCGACATGGTCAGCGCGCTCCGGCGCTCCAGCGAGGCGGCGCTGCTCCGGTTCGACGCGCACCTCGAGCGCGGCGCGCTGCTCGAGGAGGTCCTGGCGGTGGAGACGCTGCTCGAATCTCTCTGATCAGTGACCGGTGTCGAGAACAATCTCCCTGACATCGGTCACTTCCGGAAGGGCCCGCAGCTGCCCCGCCACGCCGTCCGGCAGCCGTCCATCGATACTGATCGTTGCCAGCGCATCGCCGCCCGCTTCCAGGCGGGCCTGGTGATACTCCCCGATGTTCACTCCCGCGCCACCCAGGACGCTCCCCACCCGTCCGATCACACCGGGAACGTCCCGGTTGTGCAGCACGACCAGGGTGCCCCGCGGCACGATGTCGACATGATAGCCGTCGATCCGCACCATGCGTGGATGGGCAGCCGCCAGTAGCGCGCCCGCCACCCGGGACTTCCGCTGCCGGCAGGCCACGCGAAGCTCGACGAACTGGGCGTAATCGCCCACGGGATCAAGACGGACCCGTTTCAGGGTAATGCCCCGCTGCTGCGCCAGCAGCAGCGCGTTGACCATGTTCACCCCCGGACGACCCACCACGCCGGCGAGGACTCCGCAGAGGGCCGCGGCGGCCAGCGGCCGCAGCGCATCGTCCACGTCGCCGGCGTACCGCACCTCCACCTCCACGACCGGGCCGTTCACCAGTCCCGCTCCCACCTTGCCCAGTTGCTCGGCGAGTACCAGGAGCGGCCGGAGGCGGCGCATCTTCTCGCCGCCGATCGCGGGCGCGTTGAGCGCGTGGCTCAGGTCCCCGTCGAGCAGGGCACCCCGAACGGCCGTGGCGATTTCGACCGCCACGTTCCGCTGGGCCTCCTCCGTTGAGGCACCGAGGTGGGGGGTCAGCACCACGTGGTCGAGGGAACGGAACGGGTGGTCGGCCGGCAGCGGCTCCTGTTCGAACACATCCAGCGCGGCCCCGCCGATCCGGCCATCCACCAGTCGCTCGATCAGGGCCTCCTCGTCCACCACCCCGCCCCGTGCCGCATTGACCAGGACGGCGCCCCGTTTCATGAGGTCCAGCTGGGCGCCACCGATCATCCCGGCGGTCTTGTCGGTGAGCGGCACGTGGAGCGAGAGCACGTCCGCCGTCCGGAGGACGTCGCCGAGGGCATGCAGCTCCACCTCGAGGCGGCGGGCGGCCTGCTCCGGCAGGAAGGGATCGTAGGCGATCACCTTCATGCCAAACGCACGCGCGCGCCGGGCCACATCGCCTCCCACCCGCCCCACGCCGACGAGGCCCAGCGTCTTGCCGTACAGTTCAGTGCCGGTGAACTTCGAGCGCTCCCACCCGCCATTCCGCATGGACCGGTCGGCGGCGGCGACACGCCGCACGAGGGAGAGGAGCAGGGCGAAGGCCAGCTCGGCTGCGGAGACGGTGTTCCCGGCCGGCGCGTTGAGCACGGCGACACCACGCTCGGTCGCCGCTTCCACGTCGATCGTATCCACCCCGACACCGGCCCGGCCGACGATCTTGAGGCGACTGGTGCGGGCCAGGGATTCGCGGGTGATCTTCGTGGCGCTCCGCACGAGGATGGCATCGGCGTCCACCAGCGCGTCCGCAAGGGCATCGCCCTTGAGCCCGCTGACCTCGACCAGCTCGAACTGCGCGGGATCCTGGAGCGGTTCGAGTTCGTCCATCCGGATCTTGTCAGCAACGAGAATACGGTACCGGCTCATGCGGAGAGCACCTCCTCCAGCGCGTCGAGTACGTCGTCGAGTTCTTCCACGGTATGGTCACCCATGTGGCCGATCCGGATGGTGGCGTCCTTGAGCTTCCCGTAGCCGGCTGAAATGGTGAAACCGCGCTCCTTCATGGCCGCGTTCACGGCCGATCCGGTATGGGTTCCTCCCACCGTCAGGCAGGTGACCGTGGGCGAACGGAATCCTTCCGGCGCGAGAATGTCCACCTCGATCCCCCGGCCCCGCCATTCCGCGACGCGATCGACAACCCTGGCGGCCATGTCCGCGTGACGGGCCCACCTCGCCTCGAGGGTCTCGGCCCGGATCCGCTCCAGCTGCGTGAGCAGCGCGTAGAGCAGCGAGACGGGGGGCGTATTCGGCGTCTGGTTCTTCTGGATGTACTTCTCGAATTCAAGCAGGTCGAAATACGTGCCGCGCCCCGGTCGCCCCATCGCCCGCCGGAGAATCCCCTCCTGCGCCACCCCCAGCGCGAGGCCCGGCGGGAGCGCGAGCGCCTTCTGCGATCCGGTCAGGACGAAGTCGAGTTCCCACTCGTCCGTGAGGACGGGCGCGCCCGCCACGCCGGTCACGCTGTCCACCAGGAGGACGGCTCCGGCGTCGTGCGCCACCCGCGCGAGGTCCTTGATGGGGTTGAGTGCGCCGGTGGAGGTCTCCGAATGGACCACGGTGACCGCGTCGCACGGATCGGCCGCGAGGGCGTCGGCCAGCATGTCCGGCGTGTGTCCCTGTCCCCATGGGACCTGGAGCAGGACCGTCTCCACACCGCAGGACTCCGCGATCCTGTAGAACCGCTCGCTGAACGCGCCGTTCACCAGGCAGAGCACCCTGCGGTCCACCCCGTTCCGGATGGCGGCCTCCATCAATCCCGTGGCGCTGGAGCCGGAGAGGTAGACCGGGCGGGCCGTACGGAAAAGGTCCTGGAGCATCGGCTGGAGGCGGGCGATGAGTTCTTCCATCGCCTTGCCCCGGTGGCCGATCATCGGATGGAGCTGGCCCTCGAGCACCTCGGCGCGAACCTCGGTGGGCCCGGGAAGGAAAAAACGCCCGGTATAGGAAGACTGGGTCATGGCAGTCGTGGTCAGGAAGTGGGGAACATGTCGGGTGCGAGCTCCCTGCCCCGTTCCCACGCGTCGCGACCGCGGGCGTCAGCCGGCGGATCGGGCAGTACGAGGGGGAGGACGGGGGCGAGCGAGAGGCAGTTGATCGCGCCATCGGCGCCGGCGCGGACTTCGGGGCGATCCGCGACACCCATGAACGCGAGAAAGCAGTCGACGTCGGGGCGCGCTTCGAGATCGGTGGCCCCGTCCCCCACCAGCATGACGGGAGGGGTGAGTTCCGGCCGCCACCGGCGAATGACCTCGCCCTTGCCACCCGCCCGGGCGAGCGGAGAGGTCTCGTCGAAGCCCCGGTACTCCCCGGACGCGCCGAACGTGACGTCGACGGCGGCCACGTGGTCATCGGGGACACCGAGGTGGCGCGCCACCGCGAGGACAGCGGGTCGGAGGCCGCCGGAGAGCACCCTGACGTCCACGCCGGCGCCGCGCAGGGTTTCGACCACGATGTCGGCATCGGGAACGAGCGAGGCGACGTACGCGCGACCCACCTGGTCGATGAGGTCGCGCGAGGGGGCGATCAGCCCCATGCGCCGCCCGTAGATCTCCTCGAGCGGCACCGCGCCGCGCATCGCGGCTTCGGTGAGGGCGGTGATTTCCTGGTGATGGTCACCCGCCAGCGCTTCGACGCCCTCCAGGGTGGCGAGGGTGCTGTCACAGTCAAAGATGACGGTACCGAAGTAGTGGGGTCGCACACGCTTCCGGGACGGGGGACACAGTGCATCCGGCGTCGGCCGTGCCCCGGAAGGTAATGGAATGGGGGCGCGTCGTCAGCGCCCCCCGTCCGGGTTCACGATGGTCATCCGGCCGGTGCGGCGGGCGTCGCCGGATTCCACGTGGAAGAAGTACACCCCGCTGGCCACCTTGCGGCCCGAGCGGGTCCGCACGTCCCAGTCCTCCGAGCCACCAAAGGTGGTGCTGTGGTGCTCCAGCAGGCGGACCAGCACCCCGCTCGAGGTGTAGATCCGGATGATGGCATCGGCCGGGAGGTTCACGAACCGGATGACCGGAAGCGCCTGGTCATTCGTCCAGGCGTTGCCGAACATGTAGGGGTCCGGTACCGGGTGGACCGATGCCAGGTCGGACTTCATCGGGGCGCGCAAGGCGTTTACCCCGCTCCAGGTCAGTTCGATTTCCACCCCGGCCGCCGTCAGCGGCAGGGTGCTTTCGGGGTTGGAGTACGCATACGACCCGTAATTGCCCCCGTCGCCCGAGCCACCCGTGATGGCGCCGATATACTGCCGCAGCGACCAGACCGTCCCTTTCGCCGGCACCTGCCCTCCCGCCAGTTCCATCGTGAAGAAATCGCCCGCGAGGTAGAACACGATGCCCGCGTTCGGCGCCACTGGGGCCGTGCGGGCATCGATCAGGACCGGGCTGAAGAAGGCGATGGAAGACGGGACGGCGACATTGGCGAGCTGGTATCGCGGCCCGCCGCTGCCGCAGGAGATGGTCGTCCCGTACGAGCGGAGGGGCTCGACACACCCCATGTCCGTCCCGGTCAGGTCCAGGCGCTGGTCGTACGACCCGGGCAGTGATGCCGCCGGTCCGTTCAGGATGCCCCAGCTCAACCCCATGTCCGGGCTGAACGGCACGGGGACGTTGTGCGTAATGTCGATGACTGAGTCAACCCTTCCGCCACTGCCCCAGTAGACATTGAAGTCCGCCGCTCGGTGGGCGCCCGCCTTGATCCCCTCGACCGGGCGGTACTCCGCCCCACCGACCGATTGATACGCCTGGGTGTTATGGATCGTGACCACGCCGGACAGTTCGCCCGCGTTGTTGTAGTTGGTGACGGGCGTGCCAGTGAAGTTGGCCTGGTTGCCTTCGATCGGATGCACCTTCGTCTCGTTCTTCGCGGGCGAGGGGCCGTCAAACCAGCGGGACCCGTTGTAGGCGCACTCACCGTACTGGTAGCCGTTGAGGAACCCGGGGCGTCCGTTGACACAGCCTCGACCGTACAGTCCGGCATAATCCGCACCGGGTAAACCCTGGGACAGGTTGACCGGCAGCCGGTACCCGGCGTCCCCGCCGTACTGGCCGGCCAGCGCCGGTGCTACGGGCACGGCGTTGGCCTGCACGGAGGCGTACACGACCCCGGTTTCCTGGTGTTGCAGAACCGGCAGGGAGAAATGGGTCGTCGCTCCCCCGCTCCGGCTGGTCCACCAGTAGACATGGGGGATACCGTCATAGGGGGAACCCAGCGTGGCGCTGTCCAGGGTGAGCCGGACACTCCCCGAATCGAGGAGGGCCGGTACATAGGCGTAAAAGGAGAGCCCCCAGCTGGAGGCGGGTGGGAAGGGGTGCTTGAAGCGTCCCGTGGCCGGCTCGATCGTATCCGGCTGGGCACCGGCGATGGTCGCCGTATCCAACACCACGCCACGGCCGATCAGATGGGTGGCCGTCAGGCGACCCTCCGCCACGAGATTGCCTGCCCGGCTTTCCGGCCGGACGGCCTTGAGCACGCGCGGGCTCTCCTGGCTGGCCGGCCCGGACTGAAGCGAGTTCACGTCGAAGGCGGTCACGGTGTAGAAGTACCGGAAGCCCTGCCGGACCGTCGTGTCGCGCCAGGAAAACGGCACTCCGGTGTCCTGCAGATACCGCGGCGTCCCGACCCACGTGTCGGCATGGAGTACCGTCACCAGGCCGTTGGGCAGGGTCGTCCGGTCGCCAAGCCTGGTCTGCACGAACTGCCAGCCGATGTCCACGTCCACATGGCCCGTGCGGGCGATGCCCGGCACCATGGAGTCGAAGGCGGCCGCGCAGCGGACCCACGCCAAGTTCCGGCGCGCAGAACTGGTTCGGGTTCACGTAGCCGCCGTAGTCGGACATGGTCGTGCCCGAGTAGTCGAACTGCGCCACCAGCTCCAGCGCCGCCGGGTCGTCCACCCGGCCCCGGTAGACCCGGTACCCCTCCACGTCGAACTGCCGATAGTTGGGATCGTAGAGAACGTTGACCACTGAGGCACCCTGTGCATTGATCGTCCGGGCGGTGCTGGCCAGGTCGTAATACGGGTCGCCTGTCTGCTCGGAGACGCTCGGCCGCCACACGACCGTGACGGCATCCCGCTCCGGAATCAGAAGAAGTCCGGTGCCGCCGGGGCCTGGGGAAGCAGGAACTGGTGGTCGAAGAGGGCCTGCGCCACCTGGGCCTTCCAGTAGAGCGAGCGCGGCTCGGTATGAACTCGTCGGCCTGGAGCACCCCGTCCCCACTCGCATCCTGCGCCCCGAGGAAGCCGGCGATGGTGTCGATGGGGTTCACCCCTGCGGCCATGACCGCAGGATTGGACATGCCGGCAATGATGGTGGGGCTCCCGGGAGCGATGTTGCAGCTTGCCCCCGGACAGCCAGCCCGGGCCAGGGGTGCCGAGAAGACGAAGGCCATCGGCACCGTGACACTCTCGCCCGGCGCGAGGTCGAAGGGGCCAACCGATTGCAGGTACTGGATGTCAAACGGCCCGGACCCACGGATAAAGCAGATCTGCGTGGCCACCGGGTCGAAGTTGCAGGCGTCATCGCCCAGTGCCGTGTTGATGTTGACGGACACAACGCGCCAGAGCTGGGAGATAGTCTGAGGAGGACTAAAACCACCGCCACCTGTGGTTCCAGTAAAGAGCTTCGGCGGAGAGCCGAGCGGAAGAGTACCCGCCAGCCCCGGCGCGGCAAAGAAAGGAGCACCATACGCGGCGGGATCGTAAGTCCACTGGGGCAGCGAGAAGTTGTTCTGCCACGCGTATGCGAGAAAGAGCGGACGCTGTACACTTACGAAGTTGTTGCCCGCCGACCCCACATCGGGATCCGCCGACAAGCCGGAATAGACCCGGGTCATGGAATAGCCGCCCTGCGGCAGGGTGATGCCGAAGGCGGCGTCATTGAGCTGGTGAACCGCTGCGCCGCGGCGAGCAGGGTATCCCGGATTTCCGGTCTCGGACCGGCGTAGTCAGCGGGATCAAGCGACGTGATGTTGTAAAAGGTCATTATCGCGTAGATGACGTCGTCATTGCCCAACGGGTAGGGCCACCCGACCATCCTGAATTCGGCCAGAATGCCCAGCGGATGCCTCCGATTCACGTAGGTCGACGTCGTGGGCTCCCCTTCCCAGGACAGCCACCACTGATCGCCTGCACCCAGGGAAACGCGGCCTGCAGCCTCGGGGCGAGCATACCCCGGCGGCACTCGTGCCGCTTCCGGCCAGGACACAACGTCCGCCGGGTTCGCCGCATCGTGGATACCCGTCAAGGCGGTCGCGTCAACCCGTGCAGTTAGATCGAAGAACCGGCCTCCCGCGGTGTCGCCCGCCCACGGTCCTCCGTCCGGACCGATGATGCTCGCAATGAAAGGGCCCGAGGCGAAGATGTATTGCCCCCCCTGGGGAAGCGTCCCCCGGCCAGAAGCCCCCGCCGCGCGCACTGCTCTGAGAGGTGCAGATCTGGCCCAGGTTCTTCATCCCACACGAAACCCGGTTCACCTGAAGGGTGCTCGCAGCCGCGCCGAAAAGGCTGAACCCGCGCCCGTTCGGTGTCTGAGCAGCCGCGCCAGGCGCCAGCAAGGAGGTGAGCAGGAGCAAGGTCGCAGATGGCTCACCGTTCTGGACGGCATTTCAGCGCCCCCCGTCCGGATTGACAATCGTCATCCGCCCGGTGCGCCGGGCATTCCCTGATTCGATATGGAAGAAATACACCCCGCTCGCCACCTTCCGACCGGAGCGGCTTCGGACGTCCCAGTCTTCGGAGCCACCGAAACTGGCGCTGTGGTGCTCCAGGAGCCGGACCAGCACCCCGCTCGAGGTATAGACCCGGATGATCGCGTCGGCGGGCAGGTTCACGAACCGGATGACCGGCAGGGCCTGGTCGCTGGTCCAGGCGTTACCGAGGTAATACGGATCGGGTACCGGATGCACTGCGGCGAGGTCCGTGGCGACCGGCGCCCGGAGCGCATTCACCCCACTCCAGGTCAGTTCGACTTCCACCCCGGCGGCGGTCAGGGGCAGAAGGGCGTCGGTCGATGGGTAGAATCCGCCGGGATTTGAGTACATGTAGGGGCCGTAGTTCCCGCCATCACCCGAGCCCCCGCTGATGGCCCCGATATACTGGCGGAGCGACCAGACCGTCCCCTTCGCCGGCACCAGCCCCCCGGTCAACTCCATGGTGAAGAAATCGCCGGCAAGGTAGAAAACGACGCCCGCGTTCACGGCGGCGGGAGCCGTGCGCGCGGCGGAGAGATCCGGGCTGAAGAACACGATCGGGCCCGGTAACGCTACGTTCGCAAGCTGGTAGTGCGGTCCGGCGGTCCCACAGGAGATGGTGGTCGTGTAGGATCGAGCGGTTCGACGCAGCCCATGTCCGTGGCCCACAGTTCCGGGCGCTGGTCGTACGACCCCGATGCGGACGCCGCCGGGCTGTTGAGGATGCCCCAGGTCAGCCCCATATCCGGACTGAAAGGCACCGGCACATTGTGCGTAATGTCGATGACCGAATCCACCTGGCCCCCACTCCCCCAGTACACGTTCAAGTCCGCCGCCCGGTGCGCCCCGGCCTTGATGCCTTCGACGGGGCGGTACTCGGCCCCGCCCACCGACTGGTAGGCCTGGGTGTTGTGGATCGTCACCACCCCGGTCAGTTCACCGGCATTGTTGTAATTCGTCACCGGGGTGCCCGTGCTGTTCGCCTGGTTCCCTGCGTTGGGATGGATTTTCGTCTCGTTCTTCTCCGGTGAAGGCCCGTCAAACCACCGCGACCCGTTATAGGCACACTCCCCGTTGAACGACTGGTCGAATCCCGGCCGTCCATTGATGCATCCCCGGCCATAGAGGCCGGCGTAGTCGGCTCCCGTCAGGGACTGCGTGATCTGGATCGGCAGCCGATAGCCAGCCGCCCCTCCATACCGCCCCACGAGCGCCGCTTCAACAGGAACCGCATTCACGGGCGACGTCCCGCTCGAGACTCCAATCTCCTGATTGTGCAGGACCGGCAGCGAAACCGTCGTCTCGGCCGAGCCGCTCCGCGCCGTCCACCAGTACACGTGCGGGATGTTGGCGTATGGCGATCCCAGGTGGACGCTGTCCAGCGTCGCCCGGACACTTCCCGAGTCGAGCAGTGCCGGGACGAATGCATCAAAAGTCAGATCCCATGCGGACGCGGGCGGAAGGGCCCCGCGAACCGTCCCGTCGAGGGCTCGATCCGGGGTAGTCGGAGCGTCGTCGTCGGCGCCGTGTCCAGCACGATGCCCCGCCCCAACAGCCGCCGACCGGTAATCGCACCGCCGGTCACCAGGTTCGTGGCCCGGCTCTCGGGGCGTACGGGCTTCAGCACCCGCGGGCTCTCCTGGCTGGCCGGGCCGGGATGGAGGGAGTTCACGTCAAAAGCCGTCACGGTGTAGAAGTACCGGAAGCCCTGCCGGACGGTCGTATCCCTCCAATTGAACGGAACCCCGGTGTCCGCCAGGTAGCCAAGGTGGGCACCGACGGTGTCCGCCCGCAGCACGGCAACCTGGCTGTTGGACAGGACGATGCGGTCGCCGAGCCGGGTCTGGATGAAAGGCCCTACAATCGGCTCGTCCCGGTGGGCCGCCTGTGCCACGCCCGGCACCCGGGGGTCGTACGTGGTGAGACACCCGGACGTCACCTGCAGTTCGGGGGCGCAGGACTGCGCGGCGTTGACGTAGCCGCCGTAGTCGGACATCGTCGTGCCGCTGTAGTCGAACTGCGCCACCAGCTCCAGCGCCACCGGATCGTCCACCCGCCCCCGGTAGATCCGGTATCCCTCCACGTCGAACTGCCGGTAGTTCGGATCGTAGAGCACGTTGACCACCGAGGCGCCCTGGGCATTCACGATCCGCGCCCCGTTTGCCAGGTCGTAATACGGATCTCCGGTCTGCTCGGAGATGCTCGGCCGCCACACTACCGTGACGGCATCCCGCTCCGGAATCAGGAAGAAGTCCGGCGCCGCCGGGGCCTGGGGCAGCAGGAACTGGTGGTCGAACAGCGCCCGCGCCACCTGGGCCTTCCAGTACAGCGAACGCGGCTCGGTGATGAACTCGTCTCCCTGGAGCACCCCGTCCCCGCTCGCGTCCTGCGCCCGAGGAAACCCGCGATGGTGTCGATCGGGTTCACCCCCGCGGCCACGATCGCAGGATCGGACATGCCGGCGACAACCGACAGACTGCCCACTCCAACGGCACAGGTTGCCGCTGGGCACCCACCGCCGGGAAGGGGAGCCGCAAACACGAAGGCCATGGGAACCGTCACGGACTGTCCCGGCGGGACGGTCATCGGGCCCACAGCTTGAAACGATCGAATGTCAAAGGGGCCGGCGGTGCGTATGAAACAGATATGGTCGATCCGCGGATCAAGCGTGCACGAGCTGCCCGCCCCTCCGAAATCACCCGTTGCGCGGCGGTACAAGTCTCCGAGGCTCATTGGATCTTCAACTACCCCACCATTTGAAGTTCCGGTGAAGACGGCGAGCGGCCGGCCGAGCGGAGCGATTCCGACCAATCCACTACCGGGGAAGAACGGAGAGCCGAACACGGCCGGATCGTACAGGGCATAGGACACTACCCTGAAGGAGGGCTCCCAGGCGTACGCCAGACCCAGCGGAACATTGACACTGCCGTAGTTCGAGCCGATTGACCCTACATCGGGATCCGCGTTCCACGCTGCGTAGAACTCCTCAATCGAATAGCCGCCGGGAGGGAGAGTGATTCCGAACGTGGAGTCGTTCATCCGATGGAACCTCGCCGCGGCCGAGAGCAGCGTGTCACGAAGCCCGGCCCTGACGCCCGCATAGTCGCCCGCCTCAAGCGATGTGATGTTATGGTAGGTGACAACGGCGTAGATGACGTCTTCGTTGCCCAGGGGATAGTTCCAGCCCAGGACGCGAAATTCGGCGACGATCCCCAGGGGATGGACCCGGCCCGACAGGAGCGCTGGATTGCCTTCCCAGGTCAGCCACCAGGCGTCGCCCTCACTGATGGATATGGAACCCGCCGCAGCGAACGGGTAGTTCGGTGGCCCGGGAACGCGAGCGGCATCGGGCCAGGACGCCCGGTCAGCGGGGTCAGTCGCACTCAGGATCCCGGTAATCGGAAGCCCGTGTTCCATGGTTCCCCGGGGGTCGTAGAAATAACCTCCGGCGGTATCACCCGCCCACGACGCACCGTTGACCCCGACGATACCGGCTACGGCTGGACCAGAACTGAACATGTAGCTGAGGTGTGAATTGCCGGGCCAGAGGGCGCCGGTGAACACGGTGCTGTTGTCGTCCTGGCACACTGCGCCGGTGTTGCGGATCCCACAGGAGACGCGGTTGACCTCGAATGCGCGGTAAGCGGACGCGAACAGTCCGAACCCAGGGGACGGCATCCCCGGTTTCTGGGCGAACAGTGGAGGGGCCGAAACCGCCAGGGTGAGTATGATGACGACCAGGACACGCGACGTGCGCATCGAACATCCTCAAGTCAGGTTGATGTCGAGTATGCCGTTCACGCCGCCGCCCGCAAGCGGTATGTGGGAATGTCGGGGCAACGCGGGTCCAAGGGGGCGGCCAAACCCGGATCGGGGCGTGCCTCATCCGGAGACGCGCATTGCGGCAGGACTTTCACAAGGGGCAGGCGGACAGGCGGACAGGCGGAGGCCGATGGGGAATGGGGCTCCACGTCCTCGGTGTTCAGCCAGGCTGGAACCGCCTGGAGGGAGGGTACGGATACACATCCAGCACCGCCCCCGCGCGGGCCTGGTCCTGCATCCGTCGCCAGAACTCGAGGGTCATGAGGTCGCCGTGGGCCTCCTGGAAGACATCGCCGAGTTCCCCCGGCAGCAGGAAGTAGGCCCGGAATTCCTCCGGAAAGACATCGTGCTCACCGACCGAATACCACGGCTCGGCGGCCATTTCCTCCACCGGATCCCGCGCCTCGGGAAGCCGCCGGAAATTGCAGTCAGTGATGAAGCAGAGCTCGTCGTAGTCATAGAAGATCACCCTGCCGTGCCGGGTGACGCCGAAGTTCTTGAGCAGCATGTCCCCGGTGAAGATGTTCGCGGCGGCGAGGTCCTTGATGGCCTGCCCGTAGTCCAGGATCGCCGCACGGGCTTGGTCAGGGCCGGCAACCTTCAGGTAAAGGTTGAGCGGCGTCACCAGCCGCTCGGTGTACAGGTGACGGATGACCATCCGGCCGCCGTCCACCCGGACCGATTCGGCAGCCTCCTCCAGAAGTTCCTCCAGCACCTCAGGGGCAAACCGCTCGCGCTCGAACTCGAGTTCGGCAAACTCGTGCGCATCGGCCAGCCGGCCGACCCGGTCATGGGTGAAGACCAGGCCGTACTTGGTCCGCACCTCGTCCCGGCTCGCGGTCTTGGGCGCCCCGAACCGGTCGCGGATGACCTTGAAGACGGTGTGCAGCGAGGGAAGGGCGAATACGGCCATCACCAGCCCCCGGGCCCCCGGGGCCGGCTCGAAACCGGCATTCGACTGTTCGAGGTGCCGGACGATGTTGCGGAAAAGGAGGGTCTTGCCGTGTTTGTGATGCCCCAGGGCCGTGTAGAGCTCATCCACCGGCTTCTGCGGCATGATGCTCCGGAGAAAGGCCACGATCGCGCGGGGACGATCGGCTTCCACATGGAAGTACGAGCGGGTGAAGCTGAAGACGATGCTGACCTCGTCCGACGCGAAGAGCGCCGCATCCACCCGGACGCCTTCCGGCGGGTGCACCAGCGCCAGTACGAACGGCCAGAGGCCCGACCCGGTGCGCGCTCGCCCGATCACGTAGGCGCCCTTGTTCCGGTAGAACGGCATGGGCAGGACCTGCAAGTCCCGCAGTTCCCTGCCCTCCTCCTCCGTCCGGAGCTCGCGGCGGAGCGCCGAGGCCACGAGCACGGCGTCCCGGCCGGGATTCTCCAGTCCGGACGCGAAGGAAAACCGCCCGAGCAACGAGGTCACAACCTCCTCCAGGCTGCCTTCCGCCGGGAGCGTCACGTGCAGTTCCGGCTCGTCGGCCAGGGGCCGGCGGCGCTCCCGGGTGGAACCGACGTATTCCGCCGCCGGCTCCACCCCTACGGTCCCCAGCACCCGCCGGCTCACGGAGTTATAGAATGTCCGGGTCAGTTCCTCGTCGCCACGCCCGGCCACGAATTGCCCGTACTCCGACTTCACACCGCGCCAGTAGAACGCGTTCCGCGCCGCGGCACCGAGGGTTTCCCGCAGGTCGGCCACCACCCGCTCCACCTCCTCGCCATAGCAGAGGAGGCGCTCGCGGGCATCCGCCTGGCCCGCCTGCCAGTCTCGCGACAGGAAACGGTCTTCAGCTCGATGGGTGATGGACGAGAAGCGCGCGCGATACGCCGCGTGGGACTGGAGGACGCGCCGGGCAGTTTCCGCAGGTGTGGCCATGAGCCTCCATACGCCTATCTTTCGTGCGGTCGGCGTCGCCGGGTCGGGACCGCGACCGCACCGTCCTCAATCATATCACAAGGCCGAGCAATGCCAAACGTCGAAGCACCCTCATTCGAGCACGTCAACGTTCCGTCCACCGGTGAGCGTATCATCATGGAGGATGGCCACCTGGTGGTACCCGACCATCCCATCATTCCCTTCATTGAGGGCGACGGCACCGGCCCGGACATCTGGCGGGCCTCGAAGCTGGTCTTCGACGCCGCCGTCCAGAAGGCGTACGGCGGGAAGCGCGGCCTCGCCTGGATGGAGGTCTATGCCGGAGAGAAGGCCAAGAACCAGCTGGACGACTGGCTCCCCGATGACACTCTCCGGGCCATCCAGCACTTCCTGGTGGCCATCAAGGGCCCGCTGACAACGCCCGTAGGCGGCGGCTTCCGGTCGCTCAACGTGGCGCTGCGCCAGAAGCTGGACCTCTACGCCTGTGTCCGCCCGGTCCGCTGGTTCACCGGGGTGCCATCCCCGGTCAAGCATCCGGAGGAGGTGGACATGGTGATCTTCCGGGAAAACACCGAGGATATCTACGCCGGGATCGAATGGAAAGCCGGGACGGACGAAGCCCGCCGGCTGCTCCGCTTCCTCCAGGACGACCTTGGCACCACCACGATCCGGTTCCCCGAGACCAGCTCCTTCGGCATCAAGCCGATTTCCGAGGATGGGACGAAGCGCCTGGTGCGCTCCGCCCTCGACTACGCCCTGGCACAGGGGTCGCCATCGGTCACCCTCGTGCACAAGGGCAACATCATGAAGTACACCGAGGGCGGCTTCCGGGACTGGGGCTACGAGGTAGCCCGGCAGGAATACAACGCCGAGCCGATCGACGGCGGGCCCTGGTGCAAGCTGCCCGGCGGCATCGTGATGAAGGACGTCATCGCCGACGCGTTCCTCCAGCAGATCCTGACCCGGCCGGCCGAGTACGACGTGATTGCGACCATGAACCTGAACGGCGACTACATCTCCGACGCGCTGGCCGCGCAAGTGGGCGGCATCGGCATCGCGCCGGGGGCGAACATCAACTACCTCACCGGCCATGCCATCTTCGAGGCCACCCATGGGACGGCGCCGAAGTATGCCGGGCAGGACAAGGTCAACCCCGGTTCCCTGATCCTTTCCGGCGAGATGATGTTCCGATACCTGGGATGGAACGAGGCTGCCGACCTCGTGATCAGCAGCCTCGAGAAGACCATCGCCCAGAAGCGGGTCACCTATGACTTCGAGCGCCTGATGGACGGCGCCACGCTGCTCAAGACCAGCGAGTTTGCTGAGGCGATGGCGGGGAACATGTAGTGACTAGTGACTAGTGACTAGTGAGTAGTGAGTAGTGAGTAGTGCTTCAAGGGGAGATCTGGCCATTGGGCACGGATCTCCCCTTGAAACACCGGTCACCAGTCACTAGTCACCAGTCACTCCATCTACCGTCCCGCCGTCTCCCCTGCCGGCTTCCCGTCGGCATCCAGGAACCGGACCTCGCCCAGGTTCAGGGCGCGGACCTTGTCCTCGATCTTCTCGCGGTCTCCCACGATCACCCAGACCAGGTGTGAGGGGGCAACGACCTTCTTCGCGGCCGGCACCACGTCGGCGGCCCGCAGGGCGTCGACCTTCGCGCCGTAGGTGTCCCAGTAGCGGTCATCGAGCCCGAAGGTCACGATCTCGTTGATCGAGCCCCCCACGGCGCCCATCGTCTCCCAGCGCCCCGGGAGCGTCAGGGTCAGGTTGGCCTTGGCCGTGGTCAGTTCATCCGCCGTGACCGGGCGCTGGCCGAGGATGCCTTCCAGTTCCTTCTGGACCTCCGCCATGGACTCGGCTGTCTTGTCCGTCTGCACCGGGGCATATGCGATGAAGGGTCGCTGTCCGCGCGCGTCGAGCAGCAGGGTGAAGGCACCATAGGCCCAGTGCTTGTCTTCCCGCAGGTTCATGTTCACCCGCGAGCCGAACTTTCCGCCCAGGATGTCGTTCATGACGTCGATGCCGATCTCGTCAGGATTCGCCTTGGGCGGTGCGACGTTGCCAGCGAAGATGATCGACTGGTCCGAGCCGGGGCGGTCGATCAGGTAGACCACCGGCTTGTCGGGCATCTTCACGGTGGCCAGGTTCTTCTTCGGCACCTCGCCGCGCTTCCAGCCACTGAACAGCTTCTCCAGCTTCGGCCGGATCTCGTTCATGGTCGTGTTGCCCACGACCACCAGCGTGGCATTGTTCGGCTTGAACCACGTGTTGTGGAACTTCTGGAGGTCGCTCGTGGCCATGCTGCTGACGCTGGCCTCCGTCCCGGTGCCGGTGTAGGAGTTGCCATAGGCATGCCCTTCCCCGTAGAGCAGGCGGGGAAAGACCCGCAGCGCCATCTGGAGCGGCGTCACCTTCTCCCGCTGGATCCGGGCGAGCTGCTGCTTCTGGAGCCGGTCGAACTCGTCGGCCGGGAAGCTGGGGCTCAGGATGACGTCGGCGTAGAGTGCCAGGGACTGGTCCAGGTTGCTCTTGAGTGCCGAGAGGGACACCTGGGACATGTCCAGCGAGGACCCCGTACCGAGGTTGGCGCCCAGCTGGGCCAGTTCCTCGCTGATCTGAAGCGCGTTGCGGGACTTCGTGCCCTCATCCAGCATGTTCATCGCGAGGCTGGCCGTGCCCGGCTTGCCAAACTGGTCCGCGGCGTACCCGGCGTCCACCAGCAGGGTCAGGTTCACGACCGGCACCGCATCCCGCTTCGCGAAGACGATCTTGAGCCCGTTGGACAGCGTGGCCCGCTCAAGGGTCGGGAAGGCCACCTTCGGCGAGGCCCCGATGTCCGGGAGCTTCGAGCGGTCGACCGTGCTTGCGGTCGTGGCGTAGTTCGGGAACGGATGCACCTCGAGCACGTAGACCCCGTCGGAGAGCCAGTCGCGGGCCGCCCCCGCCAGGTCGTCGGCCGTCGCGTTCGCCACCCGGTCCAGCGTGGTCTTGTAGAACGACGGGTCGTTCATGTAGACCTGATTCTGCGCCAGGACGTCGGACTTCCCGCCGAACCCGCCGATCTGCTCCACGCCCCGGACGAACCGCGCCCGGAACTGCGTCTTGATCCGGGACATCTCCTCCGCCGTCGGGCCTTCCTTCAGGAATCGGGCGAGTTCCTCGTCAACGGCTTTCTCCACCGCCGAGAGATCCTGACCCGGCCGGGCGGTGGCCCGGATGTAGAACTGGCCGCCGATCTCGCGGAGGTCCACGTAGGCGGCAACATCGGTGGCGATCTGGTCGTCATAGACCAGGCGCTTGTAGAGGCGGGACGTCTTGCCGGCGCCGAGGACGTCGCTCACCAGGTCCAGGTAGCGGGCCTGGGCGTCACCGTACTGCGGGATGTTCCACACCTTGTAGAGGCGGGCCTGGGGCACCCGGTCCTGCATCACCTGCCGGTGCTCCCCCGTCCGCTTCGCGATCCAGACGTCCTGTTTCGAGATCGGCGGCCCGGAGGGGATATCACCGAAATATTGCTCGGCCTTCTGCCGGGCGGTGGCGGCGTCGATGTCGCCGGCGATGGCCAGAACCGCGTTCGCGGGCCCGTAGTACGTCTTGAACCATTGCCGCACGTCCTCCAGGCTCGCGGCGTCCAGGTCTTCCATCGAGCCGATCACGGTCCAGCTGTAGGGGTGAGTGGCGGGCCAGGTGGCGGCGGTGATCAGCTCGTCCGTCTTGCCGTAGGGCTGGTTCTCGCCCTGCCGTTTCTCGTTCTGCACCACGCCGCGCTGCTCGTTCAGCTTCGCGGTGTCGATGGCGCCGACGAGGTGGCCCATCCGGTCGGACTCCATCCAGAGGGCCATGTCCACGGCGGGGGTCGGGACGTTCTCGAAGTAGTTGGTCCGGTCCTCGTTGGTGGTGCCGTTCTGGTTGGTGGCGCCGGCCTTCTCGAACGGGTCGAAGAAATCGTGGTTGTAGTTCTCCGACCCGTTGAACATCAGGTGCTCGAAGAGATGCGCGAAGCCGGTGCGGCCCGGCTTTTCGTTCTTGGAGCCGACGTGGTACCAGATATTGACCGCCACGATCGGCGCCTTGTGGTCCTCGTGGACCAGCACCGTAAGGCCGTTCTTGAGGACGAATTTCTGGTAGGGAATGTCAATGGTGGTGGTGCTGGACTGGGCAGCCGCGGGCAGCGCGACGCCCGCGACAAGCACCAGGGCGGTCGCAAGCAGACGACGGGTGAACGACATGAGTCCTCCAGATGCGGAAGCTCGGCCTCGTCGGGCCAGGAATGTGATGGAAAGGCAGAAACGGATGGTAATGCGGTGCCGGGGGCGATGGAAGCCGCCCCCCGGGGCTATCGCGGCGTATCCCCGGAATGGCTCAGCGTATCCCGGTCCCGGTTGGCCAGCAGGCGTTCAGTGAAGTCGAGCCGCTCATGCAGGTCTCCCAGTTCGGAGCGGAGCATATCCAGCTCGTCCGCCACTTCGGGCGGTAGCTGGTGCTGGTCGTAGAACGGCTCCTCGGGGTCCCAGCGGAGCACCCGGCGGCCATCCACGTCCCGGAAGGACCCGCCGGCGATCGTGATGATGTCATAGAGGTACCAGATCCCGAGGCCGCCCATGGTGAGCAGCATCAGGAGGCCGGTGCCGACCTTGCCCACGTAGAAGCGGTGGACACCGAAGACGCCCAGGACGGCCGCCAGGATCAGGGCAACGGTACGGGACTTGTCGGATGCTTCTGGGCGCATGGTCCGGCCTCCGGCTCGTGTGAGAATGGTGCTGGTCTGAGGGACCCTACGTGCGCGCCGCTCTCGCAGTTTCAGTATGCAACGTAACCCCTCAACCGGAGTCACTCCCCCCCACGGCGCGCGGATCAGTTCAGGAGGTCAAACGTTACCACCTTACCCAGGCAACTCAAGGCGTACACCTTCCCATGGGCGGCGTCCGGGCACCCAATCGCTGTCATCAGCATTGCGAGAAGGGGCGATTCGCAAGCGCCTCATGGAGTCTGCGATTCACTCAGGACGTCGAACGCCAGAATATTGTAGCCGAGCGGAAGGACGTATACCTGGCTTCGCGCCGGGTCGGCAATCAGGGTCGTGCTCACGCATCCGAATGTCGCTTCCGGCAGACCCGCGGGTGCGGCAAGGCGAGCCCGAACATTGAGGTTCCGGTCGAGCACCGCCAGGTACGGTGTGATGGCATCCACGCAGCCAATGCCGGAGTTCTTTACCAGCGCGTAAACACCGCCGCCCCCCGGAATCGGTACGATGGCAAAGATATGGCCTGTTGGCGGCATGAAGCGATCAAGTTCCGTCCCGGTCTCGGCATCGAAGCGCGCTACGATTCCGACCTCCGCACTGTCGCCCCCTACGTACAGGTCTCCGCTATCACCAAAGAATGGTCTGGAGGCGGTAATGAAGAACGTCGGGATACGGTATCGCAAGGTCCCTTCGGGCAAGTCGAACACAGGCGTGCCGTACGGCGTAGTTCCGTCAGCCCAGATGGTAAACAGCGAACCGCCCGGATTGACGACGGGAGCACGCGGGTAGTCCTCGCCGCGACTGGCATTCGGATTGTAGACACTCTGCCATGACTGGCCACTGTCACTCGATCGGAAGGTGACCGACCTGTCGTGGAAGGTCGCCAGGAGGGTCCACGGCGCCGGCACGTGGATCAAGTAGTAGAGCGCGGGCGACCACATCACTCCTGTCTTAACTGGAGTTCCACCGGGTGGATATGGCCAGGACCAGAAGACGACGGAATCGTCAGCGAGAGTGGTGAAAACACCGGGCTGGTACGTCACCCCCACCGCCTTTTCGTACGTAAAGCCCGGGTCGATCCCCGTATGACTGACGTGTCCCGTTGCGGCGTGCAGGAACACCACCTCGCCCATCTCATCCACGGCGAGGATACCGGTGGGTTGATCCACCGGCCACGGCACGAGCGCCTGCAGCCAAGGTGAACGTCGGGCCACGCCGCGCCTGAAGCCGAGGACAGCGACGGTCCCGAGAATCGGTTCCCCGGCCCAGCCTTCAGCGACGAGGTCAACCGATCCCGTCGGGACGGACGGCAGCGTGACGGACAGTGTGGTGTCGTCCACCACCGTCACCGACAGGGTATCGGTGCCAGCCGTGATGACGGGCGTGGTGGAATAGTTCAGCAGCTGGTCGGTGGTCACCATGACCATTCCCCCGCTCCACTGGGTGGAGGGAGTGATGGTGACCGCACCATCATACCGGGAAGTCGAAACAGGATCGTTGCACGCGGCAGTCAGAAGGGCCACGGCGATTATCCCGGGATATGCACGCATCTGCACCTGCTCCGGCCAAGGGGTAACAGGGGTCAGTATGCCCGCGAGGATGCGGGGCGCAAGGGGCGCGTTTCACGATGGAGACGTCGGATGGGAGGGGGGGCTGCACAGTGGGAAGTCCAGCGCGCCCGGGAGGACTCGAACCTCCGACCCACGGCTTAGAAGGCCGTTGCTCTATCCACCTGAGCTACGGGCGCAGGGCTGTAATATAGGCAAGGAGTAAGGGGGAATAGGGAGTAGGGATAGGGAATAGGGATAGGGATAGGCAGCAGGCAGTCGGGGAGTTGGCAAGTGGCAAGTGGCAAGTGGAGTTGGCCATGCGGGGCTACTCGCCACTCGCTTCCACTCGCCGGCTCTTACGGATAATCACTCTCCCGGCTCTCCACCGCGCGGCGCAGCAGCGCGATCTGGCCGGAGTGATAGGCATCGTGCTGCGTGAGGCCGTACAGCATCGTCCTGAGGGTTACCCCGGCACTCTCCTGAGATTCCTCGACCGGGCCGAGGACATCGTCCAGCCTCGCGGAGGCCATGGCGCGCACCGCCGACTCCAGGTCCCGACGGACCTGTTCCAGCCGCTCCAGGGTCTGCTTCCACGCAGCCGGCGTCGGGGCCGCGGGTACCGGCCAGTCGCCCTCGGGGGGGAGTCCCGGCGGCTCCCCGCTGATTCGCCGGGCCACCTCGGCAGACCACGCGGTGATGTGGAGGACGAGCTCCCAGATGGTGTGGGCGTGACCCACGGGCCGGGCGGCGGCGACGGCGTAGTTCACCGGCTCGAGCAGGGCGGCCACGCTGGGTCCATGCCAGGGAGAGCCGTCGTAGCCGGCCTGCAGTTCCTCCGCGATCCGTTCGACCTCGCCCGCCTTACTTCCCTTCGCCATCGCCCTTCCCTTCCCGCCGGTATTCCCCGTCCATGAACGGCTTCCAGCCGCTGCCGTCACCGCTCACTTCCATGCAGTGGTCGTACCGGTCCCTGTCGTGGAAGGTCCAGGTCGCGCGCATGGTGCCCTGGGCGCCCTTGCTGCTCAGCGCCAGCGTCTCGCCATCAAATTCGCCGTGGAACGTCTCCGGGGGGAACCCGATGCTGTCATACCAGTCCATGGCAATCGTGTGGCCGTCCGGTTCCACGCGAAACAACCCGTGCCCCCGGTAGGTCACCTTGCCGTGCCGGCGCTGTACGTAATCCTGCACCACGGCGAACCCATCCAGCGCCACCCGGTTCACCACCTCGCTTTCCGCCGGTCCGCCCTTGTCATCCCAGGGCGAAGGGTGCAGGTGCTCCTTGCCAACCCAGCGGCCCTCGAGCCGCTGGAGCTTCTCGTGCAGGGCGTTCAGGCTGGGCATGGACATGGGAAGCTCGGGGATCGGGGATCGGGTATCGGGTATCGGGTATCGGGTATCGGGCTACCTGAAGCTAAACGCCCTGTTGCCTAATCCCCATTCCCTGTTCCCTGGCCACTAGAACACCACCTGCACCCCGGACGTGAACATCCGGTCGGTCTTCTTGAACCCTGGCTCGGGCTGGTTATCGAACCGGATCGCGTAGGCCAGCTTCAGGGAAATGCTCGAGGAAAGCGGTGCCACGAGCGCGGTCTCGGTGTTCACACGAAGGTCCTCCGAGTCCTCAAGGTTCGGCAGCGCCTCGGCCGTCTGCTGGACAAAGGCCTTCTCTCCCAGAAGATGCTTGTACATCGCCGCGGCACGTGCGGCGGTGAAATTGTCGTCGACAGCCGTGGTCGTCCGCTGCTGGTTGAAGGACAGGCCGGCTTCGGTTTCGAGAATGTCCCGGGGACCGGTCAGGATCTTCAGGGCAAGCCCGACCACTTCCTCGAAGCGGCGGTCGATACCGGCGAAGCGGTTCTTCTCGAAACCCACCAGGCCGAACACAGCGAGGTGCTCGGTCAGGCCGTAGTCCATTCTCCCGCTCGCCTTCCAGGTACTGGCCGAGGTCTGCCCGTCGGTCCGCCCGTAGATGGCGGTGAATGTCTGGGTCAGCACGACTGGTGCCGTCGTGTAGATGACCTTTTCTCCGGCGTTCAGCGACGTGACCTCGGTGTTGCCTGCCACGTTGACGAAGCCCAGGTCGGCCTGGAGCTGGAATGGCCTGACCTCCTCCGCGTCCTGGGCGGACGCGAGTGAAAACGCGGCCAGGATGAGGACGACGAGACAGGCGAGCGGACGACGGAGCATGCGGGGCCTCGGAGATCGGGTGTCGGGAAAGGTCGAAGGTCAAAGGTCGAAAGTCAAAGGTTGTACGCGGAGCCTCGGCGGGCGATTCAAGTCATGACCACAGGTATCCCCCAGCTGATCCGGGAGGCCGCGCTGCCCCTGGACAATATTGCGGCGGACCAGATCGGCTCGCTCCTGGAACGGGTCGGCGACGCGCGGGTCGTCCTGCTGGGTGAAGCGAGCCACGGCACCGCCGACTTCTACCGGATGCGCGCGGTCATCACGCGCGAGCTGATCCGCCACCACGGTTTCGCCTTTGGGGGGGCGGAGGTCGAGTAGCCCGATGCGGCGGCCATCGACCGCCATGAGCGTCACTCTCCGCCGGCGAAGGCGGACGTTCCGCACCCCTTCACCCGTTTCCCGACCTGGATGTGGCGGAATACCGAGGTGGCCGCATTCGTTGACTGGCTTCGCGAGTGGAACGCCGATCGCCCTCCATCATCACGCGCGGGGTTCCACGGACTCGACATCTACAGCATGTACGCCTCGGTTGCCGCAGTGCTCGGGTACCTGGACGACACCGACCCCGCGCTGGCTCGCGTGGCGCGGGAGCGCTACGCCTGCCTCACGCCGTGGGCCCATGACCCGGCGGCCTATGGCCATGCCGCCACCCGGCGCGGCCTGGCCGCCTGCGAGGCTCCCGTCCTGGCGTTACTGCAGGACCTGCTGCGCGAGCGGTTGGCGCTCATGGAGCATGACGGTGACCGGTTCTTCGACGCGGAGCGGAACGCCCGGGTGGTGGCCAGCGCGGAACAGTACTACCGGCTCATGTACGACGGGGTGGTGGCGTCCTGGAACCTCCGGGACGGTCACATGTTCGAGACGCTCCAGGCCCTGCTGGAGCACTACGGGCCGGAGAGCCGGGCGGTCGTCTGGGCGCACAACTCACACGTGGGCAACGCCGAGGCGACCGCGATGGGCGCGCGCGGGGAACACAACATCGGGTCGCTCTGCCGCTGGGCGTTCGGCGACCAGGCCCTGCTCGTGGGCTTCGGGACGGACCACGGCACGGTGGCCGCGGCCTCGGACTGGGATGGTCCGATGGAAGTCAAACGGGTGCGCCCCGCCCGGCCCGACAGCTACGAGGGGCTGTGCCACGAGACGGGACATCAGGCCTTCCTGCTCCACCTCTCAGGACCGGCGCGGGACAGCGTCCGGGAGGAACTGCGCACCCCCCGGCTCGAGCGGGCGATCGGCGTGATCTACCGCCCGGAAACCGAACTCCAGAGCCATTACTTTCCGGCCGTCCTGCCCGAGCAGTTCGACGCCTGGATCTGGTTCGACGAGACAACCGCGCTGACACCGCTACCTACAACCCGCGAGCCCGGCCTGCCCGAGACATGGCCGTTCGGCGTCTAGGCCCGCCCGTTCAGCACTCCGGATCGCCCGGCTTGAGCGGTTCCGTTTCCGGCTCGAACAGGCCTTCCCGGTACGCCATGACCCGAAGCGTCGGCTCGTCCAGCGCGCGCAGGTAGCGGGCCACCCGGGCCAGGGCCTCGTCCTGGTCCAGGGTGGCAAACGTCCTCTCCAGGCGCTCGACCAGCCCCTGGACCAGTTCGTCCTTCTGCGCGGCGTGCAGCATGGCTTCCTGCATTCCGTCCTCCGAGTGGGATGGGCCTCTACGCTACGTACCAGCCCGTGAAGGGAGGGTGAAGTCCGGGTGAGGACCCGACTCGGCCAACCGGTTTCACCTCATTTTCACTTTCCCTTCAGGGTGGCGATGCTAGCTTGTTCCTGCCTTGGTGATTCGGGGCCGGGACCAGCCTGCAAAGGATCAGGGATCCGGAACCGGGGCCACACACCGGGGTGGCCGGGGCCAATCGCGTGCCCCGTCCCGCGACGGGATGGCGTGCCGTCGCGCAGTATGGGGGCCGATCCGCGATCCGGCCGACCCAGAGCGCCAGCACCGGTGAAGCGTCGGTCGCGATCGCGGCCGACACGGATGGAAGCCGGAGCTCCCAGGCTTACTTCGCCGCGACGAACGGCGATCGCCACGGGAAGAAGAACGGGAACGCAAGAACCCGACTCCGGGTAACTGGTGCACGGACGGCCCGCGCCGACGACAGTTGGCGCGGGCCGTCCACCTTTTCCCGGCAAACCTTCACGCCCGGTTCACAGGTAATTCAGGTCTCCCGTGCCATTTTGTATTGTCGCCGGTTTCCGTGTCGGCTCTCTGTCGGCCTGGCGACCGCGCTGCAACGCAGGGAGGCAAAGATGAAAGCAGATTCCGCACTCCAGCAGGACGTGGTCTCCGAACTGACCTGGGAACCCAGCATCCGGGACGAGGACATCGCCATTGTCGTGAAGGACGGGGTCGTGACCCTGGCCGGCACGGTGGACACCTACGCCCAGCGCTATGCGGCCGAGCGGGCCGTCGCCCGGGTCAAGGGTGTCCGGGCCATCGCCAACGAACTCATGGTGAAACTGTCCCGGATAACCGAGCGCTCCGACTCCGAGATCGCCCACGCCGCGCTGAACGCGCTCAAGATGGACATCGAGGTGCCCGAGCCACGGATCAAAGTGAAAGTCGCAAACGGATGGGTGACCCTGACCGGGGATGTGGACTGGAACTACCAGCGGCTCGCCGCTGAGCGTGCGGTCCGGTACCTGACCGGGGTCAAGGGCATCGTGAACTCGCTCACCATGGCTCCCGCTCCCACCCGGACAGACGTCCGCAGCCATATCGAATCGGCCCTCAAGCGCCAGGCCGAGATCGATGCCTCGCATGTCACCGTGGAGATCGAGGGCCATACCGTCACCCTGCGCGGCAAGGTGCCGTCTCTGGCCGAGAAGAACGATGCCGCCAGCGCGGCGTGGGCGGCCTCCGGGGTCACCAGCGTGGTCAACCACATCGAGGTGGACCCGCCGGTGTTTGCGGTGTTGTAGGGTCGAAGGACGAAGGACGAAGTTCGAAGGGCGCGGCCCCGGGCTCAGGTGAGTCCGGGGCCGCGGGTTCGGGGATCGGGGATCGGGGATCGGGGATCGGGGATCGGGGATCGCGAAGATACTTTCTCCCCAGGCACTAATCACTAATCACCAATCACCGCTCCCCGTTCGCCGGTGCCGACCTCGGGAGGGTTTCGCGTCACCAGCCCTCGGTCTTGACCTCCGCCAGGACCCCATCCAGGTCGTTGAATTCCACCGTCTTCGGCCTGGAGGGCAGCATGACGGGCAGGATCAGCTCGGATTCCGCGCCGGTCACCTTCAGCCGGGCGCGCACGAGCGACTTGTCCTCCATGATGACCTTCACCGGCACATAATTCAGGAAATCCGGTGAGACGCCCTCCTGTCTCACCCGCAGGCGCAACCGGAATTTCCCGGCCCCATCGGGCTCGCCCTTCCAGGCCACCCGGTAGGTCGGGATCTCGTGTCCATAAACCCATTCGTTAAAGAACCAGTCCATCGGCTGGCCGAGCCGCCGCTCCAGCACATGCTGGAAGTCCGCGGTGGTGGCGCGCTGACCCTGGTACGTCCGGTAGAACTCCTGCATGACCGCCCCGAACCGGTCTTCGTTCATCGTCTGCAGATCCAGCAGGAGCATCCGGAGCATGTGCATGACCCAGGCGCCCTTCTGGTAGACGATGACGTTGTAGTTCCGGTCTCGCGGGTCGTACGTGTCCATCCGCCGTCCCAGCCAGATGGGCAGCGAATCCCCCCGGCGCGCGAGAATGTCGTTTCGCCAGTCGTCCAGCATCCGGAAGTACTTGTCGTTGTCCTTGCGCCGGGTCTGCATGAACCACAGCCCCGCGAAATCACTGATGCCCTCGCTCAGCCACTGGTCATGATAGGAGGCATAGTCGACCCCGATCCCCCACCACTGGTGCGCCACTTCGTGGGAGCGGAAGACCTCGTCCTGCCCGTCCTTCGCGGTCAGCACGAAGGTGGCGTACGAGAGATGGATCAGTCCCGGAAAGGCCTCGCCGTGCAGGTACGGGATTTCCGTTGCGTAGAACTGGTCCACGGGGGGCGGGCCGAAGACCTCGCCGAAGAACTGCATGGCGGCGGCCACGTCGAGTCCCACCCGCTCCTTCATGTTCCGCTCCTGCGCGACGACCTGCTTCAGTTCGCGGTGCCCCTTCTCCGACCAGAGAACCGACACCTTCGGCGCGCCGTCCTTCTCGACATTGTGGGTGTCGAAGATCCCGAGATTGAAGGAGGCGTTCCGGATCGGCCGTCGTGTCTTCCACTTGGAGGTCACGGTCCGCTTGTCGCCGCCGAGGCTGGTCTGGTCGCCAACCGAAGCCAGGGTCATCGAGGCGGGGTAATGGAACGTCAGGTCGAAGTCCGCGACGTTGCGCCATCCCATCTGCTGGGGATACCACGCTACGCTGGACTTGATGAAGAACCAGTCGCCGTAGCGGTCGATCAGGTCGCCATGATAGTAGAGGCGCAGGGGCTCCACGGCCCCAGGCGCGAGTGCGCCCCGGAGGTGGATCCAGAGGGTGGGGTCATCCTTGCCCTTGAACAGTACGGCGGGCTCGCCGGTGTCGTCCCACCGCGCCGAATCGACCTTGAGCTTTGGCATGAGCCCGAAGGCCACCCAGGGCCCGGCCGCGGTGTCCGAGGTGATCTCGAGCCGGGCGGCCGCGCTGAAGGCCAGGTCTCCCGTCATGGTCTGCGGCAGCCAGCTCTCGATCTCGTACCGGGCCACCCGCACCTCCTTGACCCGCTGGCTCGCGAGGCTCTGCGGCAGGCTGTCCCCGCCGGCGGGGAATTGTGACACCACCTCGGCCGCCCGGGTAAACCCACTGTGGCGCGCGCGAACGAGCAGCCGCACGGACTCCGTCTCGTAAGGATTGATCATGAACATCCAGGGATCGTCCCCGCCCTTCGCCATGTAGGCATAGAAGAGCGCGTTCGTTTCCCTGTTGAGCAGGGGACGGAGGACATCCGGGTCCAGCGTCCGGTCGTCCTTCTCACCGAGGTAGCTGAGCATCCGGCGGACCTGCTGCTCCACGTGGTCAGGCACGGGTCCGTCAGCGAACGTGACGCGCGCCCGCAGTTCGTCGAGCGTGGAATCGCAGAAGACGATCAGCAGGTCGGTGAAGGGCTCGTCGAGCGCGGTGACCTTGCGGAATTCCCTGAGCCGGCCCTGCTCTATCCGCGTGGGCGGCGCAAAGTGGAAGACCCCCTGCCCCCGGAACGCCACGGCCACTGTGCGGCCTCCCACCGGGGAGAGGACGGCCAGCTGACCCGACGTAAGCTCCAGGCGCCCCACGTCCCGCTGGATGACGAGGTCACGGACCTCGGCGACCTGTCGCTTGAGTGGTGTCAGGCCGACCAGGTCCGCATAGACCGAGTCATAGGCGGGTACGTTGGCCTCGGACTGGGCGTTGAGCGGCAGGGTGAACAGCGGGATGGCAGCCAGGAACAGGCCTGCGGCACGACGACAGAATCGCCGGAGCATCGTTCGACCTCGGCTGGAGACGGGCGACAGGGGGACCGCTCATGCCTAGCATGATGGCGGGGAAGCCACTGTCAAGAGGGAGCAGGGAGCAGGGAGCAGGGAGCAGGGAGCAGGGAGTAGGGAGTAGGGAGTAGGGAATGGAGAGTCGAGCCGTGAGGGCAACGTCCGGACCTTCGACCTTCGACTTTCGCCTTCGACCCAGGTAAAGAAAAAGCCCTCCGCTTCGAGGAGAGCATCGCAGGGGCGGGACTCGAGCTGAAGGCCGAGGCCACAAAAAAGCTCTCCTCTACGAGGAGAGCATAGCAGGGGCGGGACTCGAACCCGCGACCCCGGCATTATGAGTGCCGTGCTCTAACCACCTGAGCTACCCTGCCCTGAAGCGAGGACAAAAGTCGAAGGTCGAAGGGCGAAGGTCAAGGGCCGTCAGTGGTATCCGGGGTCAGGATCTGGTACTGGATCTCCCCGGGCCGGATCATGCCGAATTCCTCCCGGGCGATCCGCTCCTGGACCGCCCGATCGGTCTCCACCTGCTTTGCCAGGTCCTGGAGCGAGTCGATGTCCTGCTGGAGCTGCTGGAGCGAGGCTTCCTGTTCCGCCACCTGCCGCCGGAGGGTCAGCCAGTCGCCGGTGCTGTATTCCCCACCCTGCACCGCGAACAGCAGGGCCAGCGCGACCACGATGAGCACCAGCAGGCGGGTACGGGTCACAGGCCGTAGAGGTCCCGGCCCGGGTAGTGGGCAATGTCGCCGAGTTCCTCGTGGATCCGGAGGAGCTGGTTGTACTTGGCGACGCGATCGGTCCGGCTGGCGCTGCCGGTCTTGATCTGTCCCGCCCCGGTCCCGACCGCCAGGTCCGCGATGAAGGTGTCCTCGGTCTCGCCCGACCGGTGCGAGATGACGACCCCGTATCCACTCGACTTCGACATCTCGATGCACTGCAGGGTCTCGGTCAGGGTCCCGATCTGGTTGACCTTGATCAGGATCGCGTTCCCCACCCCGGCCTCGATCCCCCGCGCCAGCCGCTCAACGTTGGTGACGAAGATATCGTCGCCCACGAGCTGAACCCGCTCCTGGAGGGCTTCCGTCAGCGCAACCCAGCCGTCCCAGTCGTCCTCTGCCAGGCCGTCCTCAATCGAGACGATGGGATAGTTGTTCACCCAGTCGGTGTAGAGCGCGATCAGGTCCGATGCCGAGCGCCGGCTGCCGTCGCCCTTCTTGAAGACGTACTCCCCGTCCTGATACAGTTCGCTCGCCGCCACGTCGACCGCAATAGCCACGTCCTCGCCGGGGGTATACCCGGCGGCGGCGATGGCCTCCATCACGGCATCGAGGGCCGCCTCGTTGCCCGGCAGCATCGGCGCGAAACCACCTTCGTCGCCCACGGCGGTGGAAAGCCCCTGACCATGCAGCACCTTCTTGAGAGCGTGGAAGACCTCCACGCCCATCCGGAGCCCCTCGGGGAAGCTCTCCGCCCCCACCGGGACGATCATGAACTCCTGGGCATCAACATTGTTGGAGGCGTGCGCCCCCCCGTTCAGGATGTTCATCATGGGCACGGGCAGGACGTACGAGAGCGGGCCGCCCAGGTAACGGTAGAGCGGCAGGCCGACCTCCTGCGCGGCGGCCCGGGCCACGGCAAGCGACACGGACAGTATCGCGTTGGCGCCCAGGTTGCTCTTGTTGTCGGTGCCGTCGGTCTCCATCATGACGGCGTCGACGGTAATCTGGTCCTCCGCGGTCATGCCCTCGAGGCGGGGTCCGATCACCTCATTCACGTTCCGCACCGCGTCCAGGACACCCTTGCCCATGTAGCGGTCGGCGTCGCCGTCGCGCAACTCGATGGCCTCGTGCCCGCCGGTGGACGCGCCACTGGGGACGGCCGCCCGCCCCATGACGCCGCTCGCCAGGACGACCTCGGCCTCGACGGTCGGGTTGCCGCGACTGTCGATGATCTCCCGCCCGTGCACTTCAATAATGGTGCCCATGGGTTTCCACTCTGGAGTGATGGTCAGGCCGCGGCAGTTGGCGGCAGTCGGCGGGCAAGCTAGCCCGCCGTCGGGACACCGTCAACGTACTCCCGGCACGCCTCAAGCGCCGCACGGCACCGCGCGGTCAGGGAGTCACGATCGTCGTAGGAACAGCCCTCCGTCGGGATGGGCTCGGCGATGCAGACCGTGATGGGATGGCGGCGGAGCGCCACCCCGCCCTTCGGCAGCACCTCGTATGTTCCGGTGATATACACCGGGACAATCGGCACGCCCGCCTCGACCGCCAGCACGAACGGCCCCTTCTTCAGGGGCAGCAGCCTGCCAAGCCGGCTCCGGGTACCCTCACCGAACACGATCGCGCTCGTCCCGAAGCGAACCATGCGCGCGGCGGCCTCATAGGAGCCAAAGGCACTCTGGAGCTTTCGCCGGTTGATCGGGATGTGCCCCGCCGCCGCCATTGCCCAACCGAAGAGGGGCACCCGGAGCAGCTCCCGCTTGGCGAGAAACCGCACGGTTCCCGGCAATACCGCGAGCAGCACCCAGATATCCACGAACGAGGTATGGTTGCTGACGTAGACATAGGGCTGCCCGGGGTCGAGCACTTCACGGCCATGCACGGTGACCTTCAGCCGGTGCGCCTCGAGGAGGTTGGTGCCCCACTGCCGGGCCATCCGGTCATAGATACCCCCGGGCTTCTGGGGCACCCGCACGAGCGCGGCAACCAGCACCACACCGCCATGCCACACGGTGAATGCCAGAACCGTCAGGATGTACCAGGATGCGCGCAGCATCTTCATCGGAAGTGGTCGAATCCCTCGAGGGACGTCGGCCGACCCTCATCGAGGAACCGGACACCCGGAACGCCGCCAACGAGACCGACCCTGACCAGCGGGACGCCGGTCGCCGCGAGAAAGTCCCGCGCGCCTTCCGCACCGAAACCTTCCGGCATGGCAACCAGGAGTTCGTAGTCCTCGCCGCCGGTGGCCGCGAAGTGCGCTGGAGCCTCTCCGGCGACCACCGCTTCACGCGCAGCGCACGGAGCCACCGGAACCAGGCCGAGGTCAATGTCGATGCCGACGCGGCTCGCGGCGGCGAGGTGCCTCGCATCGCCGGCCAGTCCGTCACTCAGGTCCAGCATCGCATGCGCCCCCGCCGCCGCGAGCCACCGGCCGGCGCCGATCCGTGCCTCAGGCCTCGCAAAAAGCTGCCTGGCATCTCCCCCCGGCTCGCGACCAGCCTCCCACGCCCGCACGGCCGCCCTCGCGCCGCCCAGCGATCCGGTCACCCAGATCCCGTCGCCGTTCCTGGCGCCTGCCCGCGTAACGGGGTTGGAGGCCCTCCCGACCGCGGTGACGTCGCAGGCCCAGGCCGGCGCGGTGCTCAGGTCTCCGCCGAGGACCGTTCCGCCGGCGGCCTCAACTGCGTCACCCACACCTTCCATGAAGGCGACGGACTCGTCATCCGCTTCCGCCGGCATGCCGAGCGCCACGAGGACGCCGATGGTCTCGGCGCCATCCGCGGCCAGGTCGGAGAGCGCTGCGGTGGCCGCACGCCATCCTGCCTCCGCGGGGGTGAGCCATTCGCGGCGGTAGTGAACTCCCTCCACGGTGAGGTCGCAACTCAGCGCAAGGAAGGTGTCACCCATGGGTACGAGCGCGCAGTCATCGCCGAGCGCCGTGCCGCGGGCGCCCAGGGCGCGTGCGATACTCCGGATCCGATCGAATTCCACCCCCGGCCCCAGGTCGAGCAACGTCACGGACGGATGGCCTGCATGGCAAACCGGGTGAGGCCCCGCTCGGTGCCGATCCAGAGGTAGACGTCGTCGGCCGCGAGGGCCATCACGTCGCCATTGGTGTCATCGGGAATGTCGAGTGGACGGGTCGGCGCCATGGTGGGAGTCGTGAAGGCCACGGCGCGGTCGCCGGCCACCCACAGCCCCTGGCGATCGGCCGTGATGAGGCGGAGGCGACCCAGCAACGGGGACAGTATCGGACCGAGGAACCAGGTGCCGCTCGAGGGCTTCCGCCAGAGCAGCCGGTCATCACTCAGGGCGACGAGAGTGTCCGCCTGCCAGGCGAAGCCGGTGATGTTGAGCTGCAGGCTCGCGGCACTCTCCAGCTGGGGCAGGACCCGGGCATCCGATGCCCCGGGCAGGATCGCCCGGATGCCGGCTCGCGTGCCCACCCAGATCGTGTCGCCCGTGATGGCCAGGGCCTGGGAGGCCCCGGCCCATCCGGGCGCAACGCGCTGGACATCGCCGCTGTCCACGGTCACCACTCCACGCTCCGTGCCGATCACCAGCCGCCCATAGCGGGTCGCGAGCGACAGCACCCTGCTGTCCGGCAGGCCACGGCCTTCATCGTAGACCGTGGTTCCACCGCGCTCCATGTCCACCTTGACGGCGCCGGCGTTCGTGCCGATCCACAATTCCCGTCCCCGCGCCACCATGGCCGAGGAACGGTCGAAGGGAAGCCCGAAACCTGTGGGGCCACGGATCCAGCGGAAGTCGGAGAGGTCCGAGGAGACAAACGCGATCGCCGGATCCTGGCTTGCGGCCCGCGCCGTGGACACCCACACGCCGTCGGGCGCGCCGAAGAGCGCGTCCACCGCCCGGCCCGGCAGCCCGTAGGTGAGCTGCTGCGGCAGGGCGGCCCCGTCCGGGAGGTACAGCAAGCCCACGCCCCAAGTCCCCAGGTACCATCCCAGGCCGTCGAACGAGCGCGCCGCGGCAGTGAACCGGGCAGAACGGAGACGGTTGTCCTGGAGGATTGCCGCACTGTTGGCCTGGAGAGTCGGGTTCTGCTCGACGGCCTCGCGCACCGTGGCAGGCATGACCGGTCGCCGCGGCGCCGACGCAGGGACCGCGGCGCTCGAACCGCGGGGCACCATCATCCAGCCGCTAGCCGTCCGGAGATAGAGGCCGTCGAGCGGGGCGCCCAGGTCAAAGGCGATCCCCTGCACCGCCCCCCCGGCGGTGCCCCTTTCCCACGTCTGGATGAACGGGTTGTAGTGTACCCAGCCATCGAGCCGTGCCATCCAGAGGGTATTGTCGAGCGGATCCACCAGGGCGGCGAAGACCCGGTCCAGCATGGCCGGGTCCGGCGGGGTTGCGGTTCCTTCCCACTGCCGGAAGTACGGGTTCCAGGTGAGGATCCCGTCGGGTGAGGCGGCGTACACCCGGTCCTGTGCGGCGGCCACCGCCGTGATGCGGGAATAGTCACCCACCACCATGCGCTCGCGCGGCGACCACTTCGGGGCCGACTGCGCGGCGAGCGTGCCATGCAGGGCTGCGCAAGAGAGAAGCAACAGGCTCGTTCGGACCATGCTGGAAGTATAGCGCGCCGGGGGAGGGTCAGACGGTGGCGGGAGCGGGAAGGTCGAGCAGGACCGGGGGCCGGGCGGCAGGCGCGGGGAGCGACCACGTCCGCCAGAGCTCGGGGAAGGCGCCAATCACGTCCAGCGGCCGGAGCGCCCGGGCTGTGGTGCGTCGCGCTGCGGCGTCAGCGGCCCGGCCGAGGACCTGCGCGCCGAGCGCGGCGGCCTGGTCAGGCTCCATCCCGCGGGCGAGGGCCGCGCCGATAATGCCGCTCAACACGTCTCCCGACCCTCCGGTTGCGAGCCCGGGGTTGCCCGCTCCGACTGTGAAGGAGCACCGGCCACCCCGGGCCACGACCGTGGGCACCCCCTTCAGGAGCACCGTGGCGCCCACCGCGGAGGAAGCGCGAGCGGCGGCGTCCCACGGGTCGCTCTCCAGGTGGGAGGCGAGGTCGCCAAAGAGGGAGCGGAATTCTCCCGGATGAGGGGTCAGCACTGCGGGTCGCCCGCGCACCAGGGACGCGAGTGTGTCCAGGTCGTCCTGGAAGATGGTGAGCGCGTCCGCATCCACGACGAGCCGGCGGGCCCGTCGCATTACGGCGGCGGCAAACTCACGCCGCCCGGGCTCCCGGCCGAGGCCGGGGCCGATCACCACGGCATCGGCATTTTCGAGTGGGGGGAGGTCTCCCTCGCCCGGTTCTCCCTCCAGCGGGTGCACGAGGGTCTGGATGTCCGGGTCGCCCGAGCGTATCGCCTCGATGGTTGCGAGGGGGGCGACGGCATGGACAAGCCCCGCGCCGGCGGCGAACGCGGACCGGGCGCTCATCCGGACGGCACCGGCCATGCCCCCGCTGCCGCCAACCACCGCGACCCGCCCGTGGATGCCCTTGTGGTCGCCTGCGCGGAGCACCGGGAGCCAGGCGGCTGCCATCGCGTCGGTTACGAAGGTGGTCCAGGCAGGGTCAGGCGGCGGATGGCCGATGTCCACCACCACGACGTCGCCGACATCCTCGCGTCCCAGCAGGTGGCCCCGGCGGAGCCCGCCGAAGGTCACCGTCAGGTCGGCGCCGGCATGCCCCCAGGAAACGCCGGTGCCGAGGTCGAGCCCGGTAGGCCCATCCACCGCGACCCGCGGCACCCGCGCTTCGGCGAGGCGTTCGGCCAGGCCTGCGGCGGGCTCACGGGGCGCGCCGCTGGCGCCCGTGCCCAGGATGGCGTCCACCACGAGACCCACGTTCGGCCAGGGGCCATCCACCGAGACGGTTCGCACACCCTCAGCGAGGGCGCGCTCGCGCACGGCCTGCTGCAGGGGCGACCCGTCCCCCGGCACTGCAGCCACCCAGACGGAGACGTCGAGCCGGTGCAGGACACGCGCCACCACCCAGCCGTCCCCACCGTTGTTGCCCTTGCCGCACGCCACGAGGACTCCCTGGCGGAGCGGCGCGGGATAGCGGCGCGCCAGGACATCGGCCACGGCGCGGCCGGCGGCATCCATCAGGGTGGCGAGGGCGATCCCCGCCGACTCGGCGAGGCGATCCCAGTCCGCCGATTCACCTGGTGTCAGGACGGGGATGATGGGCATGGCGGGGGTGGCGGCCGGGACTCCGGCCGTGGCTTACTTCTGGCCGCGGGTGATGGTGCGGCCGATCGAGATTTCGCCGTTGTCGATCCGCAGGTTGAACCCGCACTCAGGATTGGTGCAGACCCATGCCTTGTAGGTGATCGGCGCGCCGTCGCGCCCATAGTCCGACAGGGGCACCAGTACGCCCTTGGCGCAGCTGCGGCAGTCCGTCCAGTCCCTGCTCTCCATGTTCCCTCCCCGTGACGGCATCACGCCTGATTCGCGACACGCTCCCAGACCAGGTCGGCGCGAAAGGCGTCCTCAAACCCGTAGATGTCCGCGAAGTCCTGAACTGAGTCTTCCGGCCGGGCGAGGAGCAGGTCCACCTCCACCATGGTGAAGACGATCCGGCCGAGGTCCTCGGTCGTGCGGATGTTCCAGTGCTCCAGGACCGGCCGGGCAAGCAGCCCGAACTGGTCGAGCGCCAGGTCGCGGCAGGCCCAGGCGAGCTCGGCCCCGGTGACGTGCCGCCGTTCGGGCAGCCGGCACTGGAGGTACTCGATGGCGGCGAGCACGAACAGGTACGCCCGCTCGTGGTAGCGCGGCTCCCGCTCGAGGATCCGGGTCAGCACGCCGTCGGCAAACTGAAGCTCGTTCACCGCGAGCCGACCGGTTCCGGAACGGATTCGTAGAGTGGGAACGCGCCCGCCATTTCCTCCACCGTGCGGCGGACCCGGGCGATCGTGGCGTCGTCCCGCCGGGACAGTACCTCGTCGATAAAGCCGGCGATCCGCTCCATCTCGGCCGTGCCCATGCCCCGGGTGGTGAGGGCGGGGGTGCCCAGGCGGACGCCGCTGGTGACAAACGGCGACTCGGGGTCGTCCGGAATCGTGTTCTTGTTGACAGTGATCCCGGCGTCACCCAGCAGCGCTTCCGCCACCTTGCCCGTGAGCTTCCGTGAGCGGAGGTCCACCAGCATGAGGTGTGTATCGGTCCCGCCGGAGACGATGGCGAACCCGCGCGCGATGAGCGCGGCGGCCAGCGCGCGCGCGTTGGCCACCACCTGCGCCGCGTACTCCCGGAAGGACGGTCGCAGCGCTTCGCCGAAGGCCACCGCCTTCGCGGCGATGACGTGCTCAAGCGGCCCGCCCTGGTGACCCGGAAAGACCGACTTGTCCACCGCGCGCCCGAATTCGGCGCGACAGAGGATCATGCCCGCCCTCGGACCGCGCAGCGTCTTGTGCGTCGTGCTGGTGACGAGGTCCGCGTGCGGCACCGGCGACGGATGCGCGCCCCCGGCCACGAGCCCCGCGATGTGGGCCATGTCCACCAGGAAAGTCGCGTCCACTTCGTCCGCGATGGCGCGGAAGGTGGCGAAGTCGATGGTCCGGGCGTAGGCGCTCCCGCCGGCGATAAGCAGGCCGGGGCGATCCCGCCGGGCGATGTCGCGCACCTGGTCGTAATCGATACGGCCCGTGGCCGGATCCACGCCGTACTGCGTGGCGCGCCAGATCATGCCCGAGTGGTTGACCTTCGCCCCGTGGGTCAGGTGCCCACCATGCGGGAGGCTCATGCCCATCAGCAGCTCCCCCGGTGGCAGGACGGCCATGAAGGCCGCGAGGTTCGCCTGGGCGCCGCTGTGCGGCTGGACGTTGGCGTGGTCGGCGCCGAAGAGCTCCTTCGCACGAGCGATCGCGAGGCGCTCAACCTCGTCCACCACCTCGCATCCCCCGTAGTATCGCTTCCCCGGGTAGCCCTCGGCGTACTTGTTGGTGAGGGCGGATCCGGCCGCCTCAAGCACGGCGCGGCTGGCGAAGTTCTCGCTCGCAATGAGTTCAAGCCCCTGCTGCTGGCGCCGGACCTCGCGGGCGATGAGGGTCGCGATCTCCGGGTCGACGGATCGGAGCGGCGTGTCGTGCGTATCAGTCACTCGTGGCCTCCGCGGGGGGCTCGATCTTCCCGACGCGACGCGCGTGGCGGCCGCCGGCAAAGGGTGTATCGAGCCAGGCATGCAGGATCCGCATGGCATCCTCATCCTGCAGGAACCGGGCGGGGAGCACAAGGACATTCGCGTCGTTGTGTTCCCGCGCCAGTCGCGCAATTTCCTCCGACCAGACCACGGCGGCGCGGACGCCGTGATGCCGGTTTGCGGCGTAGGACATTCCGAGCCCCGTTCCGCACAGGAGGATACCCCGGCCGGACTCGCCACGCTCGACGCGCTCCGCCACCGCGTGCGCGTAGTCCGGGTAGTCCACCGACTGTTCATCGGACGGGCCGAGGTCAAGCGGTGTGTAGCCCAGGCGGGCCAGTTCGGCGACGATTTGCTCCTTCAATGCGAAGCCGGCGTGATCGGCACCAATCGGTATGGTCTCTGCCATGGGTTCCAATCTACAGTACCGGGGTGGATCTGTCCCGTCACGGACAGCGCGGACGGACCCAGATCTGGTTGAGGCGGCCCATCTCGGCGATGCGTTCCTCCGCCATGCGGTCGGCCGCCATGTAGGTCGGGATGCCGTCCCGCTTCGCGATCTGGAAGACTTTCGTGATCGCCTGGTAGATCTCCCCGGCCTTCCGCTTCGAGCGTTCCTTGTCCCAGCCGTGGAGCTCGCCATACACGTTGATCAGGCCGCCGCCATTGATCACGTAGTCGGGAGCGTAGGCCATGCCCTTCTCCTCGAGCAGGTCACCATGCCGCTCCTCTTCGAGCTGGTTGTTGGCGCCGCCCGCAATGATCTCCACCTTCAGGCGCTTCAGCGTATCGTCGTTGAGGGTCGCACCGAGCGCGCACGGGGCATAGATGTCCGCCTTCTGGTCATAGATCTCGTCCGGCCCGACCGCTTTCGCGCCGGTGGCCTCGACCACCATCTTGACCTTGTCGGCGTCGATGTCGGTGACAATGAGTTTCGTCCCCTCCGCATGGAGGTAGGTGGCCAGGTAGTAGCCGACCTTCCCGCAGCCCTGGATCGCCACGGTCTTTCCCGACAGGTCATCGCTGCTCCAGCGCCAGGCGGCGGCGGCCTTCATGCCCATGTATACGCCGTGGCTGGTGACGGGAGACGGGTCACCGGACAGCGACTGCAGGCCGACAACATGTCGCGTCTCGAGGTTGATCATTTCCATGTCGGACGGGCTGGTCCCCACGTCCTCGGCCGTGATATAGCGCCCGTTCAGGCTCTCCACGAAGCGCCCATGCGCGCGGAAGATCGCCTCGCGATCGGAACGCTTGTTGTCGCCCACGATGACAGACTTGCCACCGCCCAGGTTGAGCCCGGCGACCGCCGCCTTGTATGTCATCCCCCGCGACAGGCGCAGCGCGTCGACGATCGCCTCGTCCAGCGTGCGATAGCTCCAGTACCGGGTGCCACCGAGCGCGGGGCCCAGCGTCGTGTCATGCACTGCAATGATGCCTGTGTAACCCACCTCGGGTTCCTGGCAGACGACCAGTTGCTCGTGCGCGTATTCCTTGAGCGCGGCAAACGCATCCATGAAGCTCTGACTCCTGAAGAGTGGTCGCGGGGCACGGAACCGTCCGGCCCCCAGGGTCGCTCAGCGAGATGTCTCGTAGTCGTAGAACCCCCGGCCGGATTTCCGGCCGAGGTACCCGGCCGCCACCATCCGGCGCAGGAGCGGACACGGCCGGTACTTGTCGTCCCCGAGTCCCTCGTGCAATACCTCGAGGATGGCCAGGCAGGTGTCGAGCCCGATCAGGTCCGCCAGCGTCAGCGGCCCCATCGGGTGGGCCATCCCGAGTTTCATCACGGTGTCGATCGCCCCGGGTTCAGCCACGCCTTCCATGACGCAGAAGATCGCCTCGTTGATCATCGGCATCAGCACCCGGTTCGACACGAACCCGGGGTAGTCGTTCACCAGCACGGGAGTCTTGCCCAGGGCTGTCGCCGTGGCGGTGACCGCCTCCACCGTGGCGTCGTCCGTTGCCTGCCCCCGTATCACCTCGACCAGCTGCATCACCGGCACGGGATTCATGAAGTGCATCCCGACCACCTTTCCGGGCCGGCGGGTGTGCGCCGCGATCTCGGTGATGGAAATGGAGCTGGTGTTGGTGGCAAGGATGGTCCCGACGGGGCAGCGGTCGTCGAGTTGCGCGAAGATGCCGAACTTGAGGTCGGGCCGCTCGCTGGCGGCCTCGATGACCAGCTCGGCGCCGGCCGCGTCCTCCAGCAGTATGCTGGTCCGGATCCGCCCGGGGATCCGCTCCGCCTCGTCAACCGCGATCGTGCCCTTCCTGGCCATACGGCCCAGGTTGCGACGCACCGTCGCCATCCCCCGTTCGAGCGCCTCCTCGGAGACGTCAATCAGGGTCACCTCCCAGCCCTGTCCGGCGAATACCTGGGCAATCCCGTTGCCCATGGTCCCCGCCCCCACCACCGCCACGCGGTTCATGCGCGATCCCCGTCTGGCTTGAACAAGTGCGCGTCCGGCGCGGGCTTCACCTGCCTCAGGTACCACACCAGCAGGACCGTACCAGCCACGAGACCGAGGGTCCCGGTCAGCCCACCTTCCGGCCCGAACCACCCCCCCGTGAGCCACCGCGGCCCGCCGGGAAAGTAATCAATCAACGGAATATTGAGGTCGAACCCGCTCACCGGGGCATCGAGCACCGCAAGTGACCAGTTCCAGCCAAGATGCGCGCCGAACGCCGTCCAGAGCCCCCCCGGCGCGTAGAACGCGGCGGCGAGCCAGAGCCCGGCAATCCCGATGTTCACCAGGCCGATCGGCGAGGCGCCGGGGTTGTTCCAGTGTGCGAGCGCGAACAGGACGGCCATGACGATGGCCGCAACCACCCGCCCGGTATGCCTGGCGATCACCACAAGGGGCAGTCCCCTGAAAATGATTTCCTCCGCGAGCGCAGCGGGCGCAAGGAGCAGCGCGAGTTCGAGCGCCCGCCCGCCCCACGCCCCCACCGTGCCGCCGTCCGCGGTCCAGGCGGCACCGCCCACCAGCGTCCCGAGGGCCAGCACCACGCCGGCCAGCGCGGCCCCGAACGCCAGCGCGCTGGCCCAGGCACGGCCGGGGCGCCAGTGCCCGGTCCACCGGAGCGACACAGGCGTTTCCGGAAGCAGGGTCCGGCGGAGCAGCAAGGTTGGGAGAAGAAATCCCAGCAGCATCGCGAGCCCGCCGAGGAGGATCGCGCCGGCGCCGGGGTCGGTTGCCCAGGCGCCCACGCCACCACCGATGGCACGGGCACCGCTGAAGAGCCCGACCGCGAAGAGCTGGGTCGCCGCGAGCCCGAGGAGGCCGAAGGCCAGAAGGCCCAGCAGGCTGATGGGCCACCGCCGTCCGGCCGACGTCGGGGCCCCGGTGGTCACACCAGTCTTCCGACCGGTCGGCGCAGTGCGCCGATCGCCACGGCAGCGAGCGCAGCCTTGACCAGGTCAGGCATGAGGAATGGCAGCACGCCCGCCTGGAGCGCCACGGCCGGCCCGGCCAGGATGCTCAACTGGGCGACGCCCCCGGCGTGAATCGTCACCAGGCCGAGCAGACAGCCGGCCGCGATCCGGAGCATTCCGCTCCTGCCCCGCGCATCGCGCGCCAGCAGTCCCACCACAGCCGCGGCGACCGGGAAGGCCAGCAGGTAGCCACCTGTGGGCCCGATCAGCCGGGCCAGGCCGGGCGCCCCGAACGGGGCGAACACGGGGAGCCCCATGACGCCGAGCACAAGATACGTCACGAGGGAAGCGGCGCCGAGGCGCGGGCCCAGGAGCCCCCCGACCACCAGCACCGCAAACACCTGGAGCGTGGCGGGGACGGCCGACCCGGGGACCGGCACGGCCACGTGGGCACCCGCCGCCACGAGCGCGGCGCCGGCCAGCGCGGCGACGACGCGCCGGCCGGTCCGGGAGGGAGTCGCGGCCAGGGTACCGAGGGCTTCGCTGGATTCACTCATGATGTGCGCTCCACGCTCAGGGCCACGGCGTTTCCGCCGCCAAGACAGAGGGTCGCCAGTCCGCTGGATCCCCCGCGGTCATCCAGGGCATATAACAAGGTCGTGAGCACCCGGGCCCCGCTGGCGCCGATCGGATGACCGAGCGCCACCGCACCGCCATTCACGTTCACCCGGTCCCAGTCCCAGCCGAGCTCGCGGCCGTCGGCCAGCGCCTGCACCGCGAACGCCTCATTCGCCTCGATGAGATCGTAGTCGCCGATGGTGGTGCCGTCCTTCTTCATCAGGTTCCGGACGGCCTGGATAGGTGCAAAGAAAAGGTCACGGGGCTCGCCACCGCCGGTGGCGTACCCGCGAATGGTCGCCATCACGTTGAGGCCGTGCGCCTTCGCGAACGCGGCCGACGTCACCACCAGCGCGCTCGCCCCGTCGTTCAATCCCGGCGCGTTGCCGGCGGTGACGGTACCACCCTTGCGGAACGCGGGCTTCAGCTTCGCGAGCGTCTCGGGCGTGGTGTCCTTTCGCGGCGGCTCATCATCCGGGACGACCGTCGTCCCCTTTCTTCCGGTGACCTCGACAGGAAGGATCTCGGCCCGGAACCGGCCTGCCTCGGTGGCCTCAATCGCCTTCCGATGGCTGTGATACGAAAATTCGTCCTGCTCCTCCCGGCTGATGCCGGCCTTCTCCGCGGTATACTCGGCGTACTCGCCCATGTGGTTGTCGCCGAAGGAGTCCCACAGCCCGTCGTGGATCATGCCGTCCACCATGGTGGTGTTGCCGGCCTTGATCCCGTTCCGCATGCCGTAGACATAGTGCGGGGCGGAGGACATCGATTCCTGTCCGCCGGCCACGACGCACTGCACGTCGCCGGCCTTGATGGCCTGGGCGGCAAGCATCACGGCCTTGAGGCCGGAGCCGCAGACCTTGTTGATAGTGAGGGCCGGGACCGTCCCCGGAATGCCGGCGTGGATCATGGCCTGGCGGGCGGGAGCCTGTCCCGAGCCACCCTGCACCACCTGGCCCATGATGACGTCCTCGATCGTGCCGGCGTCGATGCCGGCACGAGAGACCGCCTCGCGGATGACCATGGCACCGAGCTGGGGCGCCGTAAAGGAACTGAGGCCGCCGAGGTAGCGTCCCACGGGGGTGCGCACGGCGGAAACGATGACAGGCGTTGTGGAATCAGCACTCACAATGGCACTCGATCTTGAGGTTCGACGTTTGAGAAGATAGACAAGCCCACCCTGCCCCGCACCTGGAGGAGAACATGCTTCACCCGCGCTTCACGCCGTTCCTGGCCGCCGCCATGGTTGCTATCGCCGCGTGCGGCCAGGACCTACCCACCAGCGTTCCAGAGGCGGACCTTCAGGCCGGCCGCGCCGGCGGGCCCCCTTTCACCATCAGCCCGCTCTTCGTTCGGCCGGCTGAGGGGAGCGCAAGCATCGTCTGGGGCAGGCTCCGGATCATCACAGGCCGGGTCCCGCCAAGTCCCTGTAACGACAGGGCCCGGGGAGCCGATTTCTCCGTGTGTGGCATCCTGCACAATCCGGGCGGCGAGCAACTCCTGGGGGGCACGATCACGATCGGCACTGATCCCCGGACGGCGCCAGTTGTCGTCAGCCTGGTCTTTCCACCCAGCCCCTGCACGACCTATATCATCCGCGGCGGCGAAGCCGGGATCGGGCAGAACCCGGGCCCACCGGTCATCCAGGCTTCCATCCTCACGGACCAGGGGGCGCTCATGGGACTCGAGAGCAATCCCGGGCCACCAATCGGTCCGGGCCGCAAGCAGAATCCGGGACCGCCAACCACGCCTGTGTGCAACGTGGGGATCATGCTGCGCTAGCAGCGGATCCCACTGCCCCCGAGGCGGCACCACGGAGCCTGCCGCCCCCGGGGGGCATCACATGGCGAGCGACCTGGTACGAACCTGCTCCATGATCCGCCCGATGAACGCGTCGAGCGGCATCACCTCCTGTTTCTTTCCCGCGCCGCGGACACGTACGGCCACCGTACCCGCTTCTGCTTCCCGCTGGCCGATCACCGCCATGTACGGGACTTTCTGCATTTCGCCTTCGCGGATACGGTAGTTCAAGGTCTCGTTCCGGTCATCGAGGTGCACCCGGATCCCCGCGTCGCGGAGCCGGCCCGTCACCCCGGCCGCGGCCTCGTTCTGGTCGGCGCTGATGGGAATGATCCGCACCTGCTCCGGCGCGATCCAGACCGGGAACGCCCCGGCGAAGTGCTCGATGAGGTTCCCGATGAACCGTTCCAGCGTGCCGTAAATAGCGCGGTGGATCATCACCGGGCGGTGCGGCCGGTTGTCCGGCCCGGTGTACTCCAGCTCGAAGCGTTCGGGGAGCTGGAAGTCGAGCTGGATGGTGGGGCCCTGCCAGGCCCGGCCAATCGCATCGCGGAACTTGATGTCGATCTTGGGGCCGTAGAACGCTCCGCCTCCGGCATCTTCGTCGAACGGGATGTCGCGGCGCCGGAGCGCGCGACGCAGGATCTCCTCCGCCTGGTCCCAGGTGGCATCGTCGCCCAGCTTCTCCTCCGGACGGGTGGAGACCTCGAACTCCAGCGCAAAGCCGAAGGTCTCGCCCACCAGCCGCTGCACCTGGTCCAGGCAGAGGAAGATTTCGTCCTCGGCCTGCTCCAGGGTGCAGAAGATGTGGGCATCGTCCATGCACAGGCCGCGCACCCGGAGCAGGCCGTGCAGCACGCCGGAGCGCTCATTGCGGTATACGTTCGCCACTTCCGAGAGCCGCAGCGGCAGGTCGCGATAGCTCCGCTGCTCACCGCGATAGATGAGGGCATGCATCGGGCAGTTCATGGGCTTCACCCGATAGTGCACATCCTCCGACTCCTCGTGCCCCGCCCCCATGGCCGGATACTGATTCTCGGCGTAGAGCGGCAGGTGGCCGGAGATACGGAACAACTCCTCCCGCGTGATGTTGGGTGTGTAGACCAGGTCATACCCGGACCGGACGTTGTCGTCCTCCACCGCCCGGGACAGCAGCCACTTGATGATGGCGCCCTTCGGGTGCCAGAAGACCAGCCCGGGCCCGACGGTCTCTTCTATTGAAAAGAGGCCAAGCTGCTTTCCGAGCACCCGGTGGTCGCGCTTGCGCGCTTCCTCCAGCCGGGTGAGGTACTCGGTGAGGTCTTCCTTCCGGAACCAGGCCGTCCCGTAGATCCGCTGAAGCATCTGGCGCTTCTCGTCACCGCGCCAGTAGGCCCCGGCCGCGCTCAGCAGCTTGAAGTGCTTCAATCGCCCCGTGCTGGGAACATGCGGCCCGCGGCAGAGATCCGTGAAGGGACCGTCCGTGTACACGGAGATGACCTCGTCGTCCCCCAGCTCGCTGATGCGCTCGAGCTTGAGCGGGTCGTCGGCAAAGCGGCGGTTGGCCTCGCCCCGCTGGACCACCTCACGCTCGAACGGGTAGTCCCGCCCGGCGACCTCGGCCATCTTCGCCTCGAGACGTTCCAGGTCCTCCGGCGTGAATGGCCGATCGACCTCGAAGTCGTAGTAGAAACCGTCCTCGATCGGCGGGCCGAAGCCGATCCCCGCCTCGGGAAACAGCTCCCGGACCGCGGTGGCCAGGACGTGAGCCGCGGAATGGCGCAGCAGTGGGAGCGCGTCGGGATCCTTCTCCGTCAGGATGGACACCGTGGCGTCGGCGTCGATGGGCCGCCCCAGATCCTGGATATCCCCGTCCACCTTCACCGCCAGGGCCGCCCGTGCAAGCCCGGGCCCGATGCCCTCCGCAAGCTCCCGGCCCGTGGTCCCCCGGGGCACCTCGCGCACGCTGCCGTCCGGCAGCGTCAGCCGGACGGTGTTCACGGACCTCCCTCCTGGCCGGCGGTCGGGGCGGCCATGGGACGCTGTGGGGTACCCAGCGTGAAATACAGGGCCACGCCGAGGAGGACGATGGCCAGGGGAAGCAGCCAGCGCCGGTAGTCGCGGAAGGCGATGGGGCTGTTGTCGTCGCGAAGGTGCATGAGTCGGGGATCCGTGTGCCGGAAAATTGTCAGTCAGCATGTTAACTTAATGGTCCCAGCCGATTAACCGTAAGAGGAGCACCGGTGTCCCGCAGAGATTCGCACAGTTGGTCCGCTACCGCCGGCCTCGCGGCCGCAGGATTCGGTTTCGGGGCCCTGGCCGGGATGGTTCTCTCCGGCTGGCTCGGCAGCGTGACCGGGGGCCGTCTGCGGCGCGAACTGGACACACTGCGCACGCCCACCCCGCCCCGCCAGGGCACGGCCCTGACCGTTCGCGCGGTCCGCAAGGCGCTGGAGGAGGCGCCAGAACTTCAGGGCCTGGCCCTCACCGTCGTGGGGGTGTCCAGCGGTGTCGTCGAGCTGCGCGGCTGGGTGGCCACGCGCCTCGAGCGGGCCCGTGCGGTCCGCGCGGTCCGCGCGGTACCCGAGATCGAAACCGTGCACAATCGCATCCTCGTCCGCGGCGAGGATGACGCGGCCACCACCGACCCGACCGACGACCCCATCGACCAGACCGCATGACCCAACCGCTCCCCGCGCAGTACGATCCCTCGGGAATCGAGCGCGACCTCTACGCCTGGTGGTCCGACCGCGGCTTCTTCCAGGCCGGCCGGCCAGGCGATCCGTGGGTGGTGATGATGCCGCCGCCCAACGTGACGGCCAGCCTGCACATGGGCCATGGCCTCAACAACACCATTCAGGACGTGCTGGCCCGTTTTGAGCGGATGCGGGGCCGGGACGTGCTCTGGCTGCCCGGCACCGACCATGCCGGCATCGCGACGCAGAACGTGGTCGAGCGGCTGCTCGCACGTGAGGACCGCTCCCGCTTTGACCTCGGCCGCGAGGCCTTCGAGCAGCGGGTGTGGGACTACGTCCGCGCCACAGGCGCCACCATCCTCGAGCAGCTCAAGGCGATCGGGGCGAGCTGTGACTGGTCCCGCACCTACTTCACTCTCAATGAGGACCTCTCCCGCGCAGTGCGGGAAGTGTTCGTCCAGTTGTATGAAAAGGGCCTCGTCTACCGCGGACACTATCTCATCAACTGGTGCCCGCGCTGTCGCACCGCGCTCTCCAACGAGGAGGCCGAGAAGCGCGAGGTGAACGGCCACATCTGGTACCTGCGCTATCCGCTGGATGGCGGCGGCCACCTCGTGGTGGCCACGACACGGCCGGAGACGATGCTGGGCGACACCGCGGTGGCGGTGTATCCGGACGACCCGCGCTACCGCGAGCTCGTCGGGCGCGAGGTGCTGCTTCCCCTCACCGATCGACGCATCCCCGTCATCGCCGACGACGCGGTGGACCCGGACTTCGGCACCGGCGCCGTCAAGGTGACCCCGGCCCACGATCCGACCGACTTCGAGATCGGCCGGCGCCACGCGCTGCCGTCCATCGACCTCATGACTGACGAGGCGCAACTGGGCCCCGGCGCGCCGGAACGGTTCCGCGGCCTTGACCGGTTCGAGGCCCGCAAGCGCGTGGTCGAGGCCTTCAGGGCCGAAGGGCTGCTCGAGAAGGTGGAGGACCACCGGCACGCCGTGGGTCACTGCTACCGCTGCGACACGATCGTGGAGCCCCGGCTCTCGGACCAGTGGTTCGTCCGCATGGCACCGCTGGCCCGCCCCGCCCTCGCCGCGTACGAGACAGGGCAACTCCGGTTCATTCCGGAGCGCCGGGGCGAGGAGTACGCCCACTGGATGGCCAACATCCGCGACTGGTGCATCTCGCGCCAGCTCTGGTGGGGCCACCGCATTCCCGTGTGGTATTGCGACGGCCACGATTGCGGGCATATGTCGGTGAGCCGGAGCGACGTGACCGCCTGCGAAAAGTGCGGCGGCCCGGTGCGGCAGGACAGCGATGTCCTCGACACGTGGTTCAGCAGCTGGCTCGTCCCGTTCAGCAGCCTCGGCTGGCCGGAGTCGACGCCGGACCTCGCGCGGTACTATCCCGGCGACATCCTGGTCACCGCGCCGGAGATCCTGTTCTTCTGGGTCGCGCGGATGGTGATGGCGGGGCTCGAGTTCCAGGGCGAGCTGCCGTTCCATACCGTGTACCTCCACGGCACGGTCCGGGACGCCCAGCACCGGAAGATGTCCAAGTCGCTCGGCAATGGAATCGACCCGCTGGTCGTGGTGGAGCGCTACGGGGCCGATGCGCTCCGGTATACCGTGGTCTCCGGCATGGCCGTGGGGACCGACCTCATCCTGGACCACCGCGACCTCGAGACGGCGTTCGCGGCCGGGCGTAATTTCGCGAACAAGCTCTGGAACCTGGGCCGCCTGGTGCTCGGCAGCCTGGACGGCCCCACCCGTCCGCTCGCGGGCCAGCACCGGAACGTCATCCGGAAGGACGAGCTTACGCTCGCCGACCGCTGGATTATCGCCCGGTGCGATGCGGCGGTCCGCACGGCCACGGAGGCCTATGAGCGCTACCGCCTCAACGAGGCGGCCAGCGCGATCTATCACTTCCTGTGGAGCGACCTCGCCGACTGGTATGTCGAGCAGATCAAGCCCCGCCTCTACGGTGACGTGCCCGGCGGCGACGTGGCCCGGGGCGTCGTGGCTGCCACGTTCGAGGTCGCCCTCCGCCTGCTGCATCCGGTGATGCCGTTCATCACGGAGGCGCTCTGGCGCCGGTTCCCCGGTCGGCCGGAGTCGGCCTCGATCATGGTTGCGCCCTGGCCCGGTCCGGACGACCGCGCCGCCGATTCCGGCGCCCTGGCCGACTTCGCCCTCGTGCAGGAATGCATCACCGCCGTCCGGAGTGTCCGCGCGGAGTACAACATCCCGCCGGGCGAGACGGTGGATCTCGCCCTCACGCGGGCCACCCCCGCAGCCAGGCACGCCCTGGAGGCGGAGCGCACCACCGTCGAGCGGCTCGCGAAGGTGGCCCCGTTCACCTTTGGCGGGCCGGAAGGCACCATTGGCGCCGGGGCGGTGCTGGGTGACGGGACCACGCTCTTCGTGGCCTTCGGGAGCGCGATCGACGTGGAACAGGAGTGCCGCCGGCTCGGCTCGGAGCGTACCCGCCTCGGCGAGCGGATTGCGCAGCAGGAGGCGCGCCTCGCCAACGCCCAGTTCACGAGCCGGGCCCCGGCCGCAGTCGTGGACCGGGAACGGCAGAAGCTGTTCGACTGGCGCGGACAGCACGAGGCGCTCGCCGAGAAGCTCCAGCACCTGGGGTGCGGGTGAGCCGCCGCCTGGCCGGCATCCTGCTGCCGGCCGCCCTCCTGACCGGCTGCGCCCGCATTGAGCCCCCGCCCGGCGGCCCTCCCGATGTCGCCCCACCCGCCCTCATTGGCACCACCCCGGACTCCGCGGGGTCCTACCCCGGGTTCAACGATGCCGCGGCATTCCGGTTCAGCGAGGTGATCAGCGAGGGCAGCACGCCGAGCCTCGGGCTCGGCACGAGCGACCTCGAGCGGCTGGTCATCCTCAGCCCGACCACGCGGGTGCCCGAGGTCAGGTGGAAGCGCGACCGCATCACCGTGAAGCCGCGGGAGGGCTGGCAACCGGGCCGAACCTACCGGGTCGAACTACTTCCGGGCGTGATGGACCTCCGGCGCAACCGGCTCGACAGCGGTACCGTGATGACTTTTACCACGGGCGGTCCCCTCCCCTCGGGCGCCCTCCGCGGCACCGTGGTCGACTGGACCGCAGGCCGCCCCGCGCGGCAGGCGCTGGTCGAGGCGATGCTGCTCCCGGACAGCCTTCCCTACCTCGCGCTCACGGACTCGAGCGGCCGGTTCATCCTGGCCCCGATCCCCACCGGCCGCTATGTCGTCCGGGGCCTGCTGGACCAGAACAACAACCGCCGGCAGGACGGGCGCGAGGCCTTCGACTCCGTCGTAACCGACGTGGACACCTCCAGGACCATCGCACTCTGGACATTCCCCCACGACACCATCGGACCCCGGCTCTCGCAGGCGACCCTCCAGGACAGCATCACCATTGTGGTCGCGCTCTCGGCGCCGCTCGATCCGGCGCAGGCACTCACGCCCGCGGGCGCGCGCGTGGTGCGGACGGATGACTCCACCGCCATCGAGGTGACGGCGGTACAGTTGAAGAGCGTGTACGACAGCATCAGGGCCGCCGCCCGGCTCGTGCCGCCGGATTCGCTCGCCGGCCGGGACTCCCTGCCCGCGCCGGCACAGGTCCGGTCGACCCTGGATTCCGTCCGGGCCGCACGGAACGCGCGCCAACCGCCGACGCCGCGGGCACCGGCACGCCCGACGCCCAACACCCGTCCCGCGGCCACGCCTGACAGCGCGCTGCAGGCGTTGCTGGCCTCGCGTCCGGCGCTCACGAACCAGGTGGTCGTCCAGGTCGCCGAGCCGCTGACTCCCGGATCCAGCTACCGGATTGAGCTACCCCGCATCCGGAACGCGAATGGCGCCGCTGCCGCGCCCGATGCGTCCGTGGGGCTTCAGGTGCCGGAACGGGCTCCGGTCGACACGACCCGCTCCCCGGCCGATTCCCTGTCACCCGCCGCCCCCCCGGATTCGGGTTCGGCGCCGCGCCGGTGATGCCCGACCGCCGCCGCGACCTTCCGTCCGTCGACCGCCTGCTTGCGCTGCCCGGAGTCGAGGCGCTCTCCCGCGCCCACCCGCGGAGCCTGGTCGTCACCGTGATTCGCGAGACGCTCGACGCCGTCCGACGGGGTCGGGGCGCGGTGCCGGAGGAATGGGAGGAGGAGATCCGTGAGCGGCTGGCTGAGCGGGAAGCCCCCTCGCTCGCGCCGGTGATCAATGCCACCGGGATCATCCTGCACACCAACCTGGGCCGGGCCCCCCTGGCGGGCCCGGCGCTGCGGGCCATGGTCGAGGTCGCCGGCGGGTACAGTGCGCTTGAGTTCGACCTGTCGACGGGGGCACGCGGCGGCCGGGGTGACCACTGTCGCGCGCTCCTCGCCGACCTGACAGGCGCGGAGGATGCGCTCGTGGTCAACAATGCCGCGGGCGCGCTGCTCCTGGCACTCCACGCGCATGCCGCGGGACGACCCGTGGCGATCTCCCGCGGGGAACTCCTGGAGATCGGCGGCGCGTTCCGGATACCCGAGGTGCTGGAGCGCAGCGGCGCCCTGCTCCACGAGGTCGGTACGACCAACCGCACGCACCTCGAGGACTATCGCCGCGCGCTCAGTGCGGGAATCGCCGCGATCCTCACGGTACACCGGTCGAACTTCGAGCAGCGCGGGTACGTAACAACACCAGACGCAGCCGAACTGGCCGCCCTCGCGCGCGCGCACACGATTCCCTGGATCATGGACGCGGGCAGCGGCCTCCTGGCCAACCTCGACGCCTACGGGCTGTCCGGGGAACCGCGGGTGGGAGACCTCGTGGGGGCGGGTGCAGATCTCGTCGTGTTCAGTGGCGACAAGCTGCTCGGCGGCCCGCAGGCCGGCCTGCTGGTCGGTCGGGCCGACGCGGTGAAAGCCTGCAGGACCAGCCCCCTCGCCCGTGCGCTCCGTGCGGACAAGCTCACGCTGGCCGCGCTCGAGGCCACGCTCGCGCTCTACCGGGACCCTGAGGATGCGCTTGCTGCCGTGCCAGTGCTCCGGATGCTCACCGTCACACCGGACATCCTCGCGGAGCGGGCCCGTGAACTGGCCGCGGCCATCGACCCCGTCTGGAGCCCTGTTCTGGAAGAGGGCTCATCCGCCGCCGGTGGTGGAGCATTCCCCGGCGCCACCCTCCCCACGACGCTCGTCACCCTGGATGGAGGCCCGCTCGGCGCGCAGGGGCTGGCCCTCCGCTTGCGCATGGGCGTGCCCCCGGTCGTCACGCGCGTCAGGGACGACCGGGTCCTGCTCGATCCGCGCACCCTGCCGGAACACGGGACCGCGGTCATCGCCGAGCGCCTGCGGGCGGTCCATGCGGAGTGGCGGGAGGAACCCGCGTGAGCGCGCCGTGGGCGGTGTTCCTTGACCGTGACGGAACCCTCATCGAGGACCCGGGATACATCTCCGACCCCGCGCAGGTCCGCCTGCTGCCGGGCGCCGCGGAGGCCGTGGCCGCGCTTGGACAGGCGGGTGCGCGGGTGATCGTGGTGACCAACCAGTCCGGCATTGCGCGGGGGTTCCTGACCGAGGAGCAGTACGCGGCCACCAGCCGGCGGCTGGAGGACCTGCTCGCCGCGGAGGGCGCGGGCCTCGATGCGCAGTACCACTGCCCCCACCATCCCGAGCTGACCGGCCCCTGCGACTGCCGCAAGCCCGGGACTGCGCTCTTTCGCGTGGCGGCGGAGCAATTCGGGCTTGACCTGGCGCGGAGCTGGTGGGTGGGCGACCGGCGCCGGGACGTGCTGCCTGCGCGCACGCTCGGCGGCCGCGGCGTCCTGATCCAGCAACCCGGCAGCCCCGCGGACGACGACCACCCGGGATCCCTTGATCCGGTCGCCACCGCCCCCGACCTCGCCACGGCGGCCCGGCGCATCCTTGCGGCACGACGACTCGATGACCGGTGAACCTTACCCGGCCCGCCTCGCGGTGATAGTTTCCCCCGCGCGATGACCATGCGGGTGGCGGTTGCGGTGTCGGGCGGCGGCTCCAATCTCCAGGCGCTGCTGGACGCGCTGGGGGCGGGAGCGCCGGCCATCGTCGTACTGGTCCTCAGCAACCGGAAGGAAGCGGGCGGCCTGGAGCGGGCGCGAAAGCAAGGGGTCCCGGCGGTGGTCCTCGCCGACCCCGTCAGTCCCGGTGAGTGGCTGGCGCTCCTCGAGCGGCACCGGGTCGACCTGCTCGTGCTGGCGGGTTACCTCAAGCTCGTCCCCCCGGAGGTCGTGCGCGCACGGGAAGGCCGGATCCTGAACATCCACCCGTCCCTCCTGCCCGACTTCGGCGGCCCCGGCATGTACGGTCGCCGGGTGCACGAGGCAGTGCTCGCGAGCGGCGCGCACGAGAGCGGCGCGAGCGTTCACCTGGTGGACGAGGTGTACGATCGCGGCCCGGTACTGGCCCGCATGACGGTGCCTGTCCTGGCCGGGGACACACCCGCCACCCTTGCCGCCCGCGTGCTGGAGGCCGAGCACCGCCTGCTGCCCGCCGTCGTACTGGCCGCCGCCCGCGCGGGGCGGCCCGTTCCATTACCGCCGGAGGAGACTCGTTCATGAAGGGAGAGCCGTGCCCCGCGCCCTGATTTCCGTCAGCGACAAACGCGGCGTCGTGCCGTTTGCCCGTGGCCTGGCCGAACTCGGCTGGGAGATCATCTCGACCGGCGGGACGGCGGCAGCGCTCCGCGAGGCCGGCGTGCCGGTCATCCCCGTCGACCGTGTCACCGGGTTCCCCGAGATCCTGGACGGGCGCGTCAAGACCCTCCACCCCGCCATCCACGGGGGCCTGCTCGCACGACGGGACATGCCTGGCCATGCGAAAGCGCTGCGGGAACACGCGATCACGCCGATCGACCTCGTGGCCGTGAACCTCTACCCGTTCCAGGCGACGATCAGCCGCGAGGGGGTGACCTTCGAGGACGCGGTGGAGAACATCGACATCGGCGGTCCGTCCATGCTCCGGAGCGCGGCGAAGAACCATGAGTCGGTCGTGGTGGTGGTGGACCCGTCCGACTACGGACCCGTCCTGGATGTCCTGCGCAAGGGTGAGGTTCCGGCGGCGCTCCGGCGCCAGCTCGCCACCAAGGTCTTCGGGCATACCGCCGACTACGACGCCGCCATCGCGGGATACCTGACGCCGCACGAGGATGGCTTTCCCGAGCACCTCGGCCTCTCCCTCAAGCGGATGCAGGTCCTGCGCTACGGCGAAAACCCGCGGCAGCGGGCGGCGCTGTACGTTTCCGAGGAGCCGCGCGGCATCGGCGACCTGACCCAGCGCCATGGCAAGGAACTCTCCTTCAACAACCTGCTCGACCTGGACGCGGCCATGCTGGCGGTCGGCTGCTTCGCGAACCGTCCCGCCTGCGCCATCATCAAGCACACGACCCCCTGCGGCCTCGCCCTGGGCACCTCGCCGCATGACGCCTACGTCCGGGCGCTCGCGTGCGATCCGCAGTCGAGCTTCGGCAGCGTGATCGCCTTCAACACCGTGGTGGATGCGGCCACCGCGGAGGCGATGCGCGACCTGTTCGTGGAGGTGGTGGTCGCCCCGTCCTTCCACGACGAGGCGCTCGAGATCTACCGGGCCAAGAAGAACCTGCGGGTCGTCGAACTGCCGGTGACGCACCGGGACGGCGGGCTCGACCTGAAGTCGGTCCGCGGCGGCCTGCTGGTGCAGGACCGCTTCGCCTTCGATCCGTCGGAGGAGGGCTGGTCCGTTGCGACACAACGCCAGCCCGGGGAATCGGAATGGCGGGACCTCCGCTTCGGGTGGCGCGCCGTGGCGGGGGTCAAGTCCAACGCCATCGTCCTGTCCCGCGAGGAGCGCACCATCGGCATCGGCGCTGGTCAGATGAGCCGGGTGGACAGCGCCTTCCTCGCGGTGCACAAGGCGCGGCAGCAGGGGCACGACCCGGCGGGGTGCGTCCTCGCCTCCGACGGGTTCTTCCCCTTTGCGGACGGCGTGGACGAGGCGGCGGCCGCGGGCATCACCGCCATCATCCAGCCCGGAGGCTCGGTGCGCGACGGCGAGGTGATTGCCGCCGCCGACCGACACGGCATGGCCATGGTGCTGACCGGCCAACGGCAGTTCCGGCACTAGGCACGACCATTTCATCGACGAGATCATGACGGACCTGACCATCGAGCAGCAGCGCCCCCCCTACTGGTGGGCCGTGGCGGTCGGCGCCGCCGTCCTGGCCATCTACATGGCCACGCTGGCACCGACCACCGCGTTCTGGGACACCTCCGAGTACATCGCGGCGGCGTACACCCTGGGCATTCCGCATCCTCCGGGTAATCCGCTCTTTACCCTCCTGGCCCATACCTGGGGCGCATTGCCGCTCGCGGCATCATACGCGGAGCGGATCAACCTCTTTGCGGCCGTCACCAGCGCCGCCTCCGCCGCGTTCTGGTTCCTGGTGGCGGAGCGGTGGCTCCGCGCCATGGTGCCGGCCCGGGGCGTCCGCATCGCCACCGCGGTGGCGGGGGCCATCGTCGGCGCTACGGCGTGGACCGTCTGGAACCAGTCCACGGTGAACGAGAAGGTCTACACGGTCTCGCTTCTCACGATCGCGCTCACGGCCTGGCTCACCGTGCACTGGGCGGACCTGGCCCCGGGGCCGAAGCGGGACCGCCTGCTGATCCTGGTCGTGTACGTCACGGCCCTCTCCAGCACCAACCACATGATGGGCGTCCTCGTGGCCCCGATGGTGGTGCTGTACGTCCTGATGAACGACTGGCGGGTCTTCCTCCGACCGGGCATGCTGGCGGCGATGGTCGCGGTGGTCATTGTCGGCTTCTCCCTGAACGGCTTCCTGCTGGTCCGGGCCCCACATTTCCCCGGCATCAACGAGGGCGAGCCCACGTCCCTGCATGCGCTGAGCGACGTGCTCAACCGCAAGCAGTACGGCAAGCCGTCCATCTTCGACCGGCAGGCCAGCATCCTGTCCCAGTACCAGAACTACCTCCAGTACTTCTCCTGGCAGTTTGCCGGCGACTGCACCCGTGGCTTCACGCCCGGCTGCAGCTGGTTCGGGCGGCTGGCGGCGGTGCTGTTCGGGATGCTGGGCGTGGGCGGGCTGCTCGGGCTCTGGGCCGCCGACCGCAAGTCCTTCTGGGGCGCCGCTGCGCTCCTCGGCACGTTCACGGTGGCCCTCGTCTTCTACCTGAACTTCAAGTACGGGTACTCCATCCACCCGGAACGGACCGACCTCATCCGCGAGGTGCGCGAGCGGGACTATTTCTTCATCGTGTCGTTCGGGATGTGGGGCGTGTTCGTGGCGGCGGGCTTTGCGTCCCTGATGGGATGGATCGTCACCTTCCTGCGGGACCGGGGCAACCCCCGACAGCGCTGGCTCATGGCCTCACCCGTCCTGGCCCTGGCGCTGATCCCGGTGCTGTTCAACCGCAGTACGGCCAGCCGGGCGGGCGAGCACATGGCGCGCGACCTGGCGGTCGACCTGCTCCAGTCCGTGGAGCCGTATGGCATCCTCGTCACCGCCGGAGACAACGATACATTCCCCCTGTGGTACGCGCAGGAGGTCGAGGGTGTCCGGCGGGACGTGACCCTTGTCAATCTCTCGCTCGCCAACACGGACTGGCACCTGCGGCAACTGCGACGCCGCAAGGTGGAGCGCTTCGACCCGTCGCGAAGCATCGAACTCTGGAAGCCGACGCCCGCCGAGCCGGTCGATGTCCTGACCGACACTGCGGCGGTCGACTCCACTCCGGGCACGCCAGAGAGGCCCGATTTCCCGGTCTTCGACGTGACCGAGGCGGCACTCGACTCCATTCCCGACCTGAGCCTGACGCCGCAGGGCGGCACCATCCGGTTCGGGGACCTGACGCTCCGCTTCGGCTACCAGCAGCTCGAAAAAGCGGACGTCGCCGTAGCCCTGCTCATCAAGCAGAACCTCGGCCGGCGCCCGATCTACTTCAGCCTGAGCGCCGGGGATTATCCCGACCGGACTCTCGGGCTCTCGCCCTACCTCGTGACGGAAGGACTCGTCCGGCGGCTCAACCCGACGCCGGTGGCGCCGAACGACTCGATCGTCCTCTCGGCAGGCTTTGGCTACGTCAACCTGCCGCGGACCGAGGAACTGATGTGGAACGCCTACCACTGGAAGACGGCGGCAGCCAATCGCCCGGAGGGGTGGTATGACCCGCCAAGTTCGCCGATCCTGTCCCTCTACTCGGTGGTGTACGGCCTGATGGGCTCCACGCTCCTCGAACAGGGCGACACGACGCAGGCTATTCGGGCGGACTCGGTCGCCCGCGCGGTCATGCAGAACGTCCGCCGGTCGCGGCGCTAGGGGGGTCCTCCCACCGGCACGGCGAGCAGCGAGACGGGCAGCTCCTGGAGGAGCTGCTCCGCCACGCTCCCCAGGAAATAGCGGTCGACGGCTCCGTGGCCGTGGGTTCCCACCACCAGGATGTCCGGCCGCCACTCGCGTACCTCCTCGCGAATGATGTCGAGGGGCCGGCCGCGCCGCACGACACCATCGGCCCCCTCCCCTGCTTCCTCCACCATGCGGGCTTCGGCGGCGGCCGCCACCGACTCCAGGTTGAGCTCCACCTCGAGGTTGGTGAGCTGGGGAAGATCGATCGCATGAACCAGCCGCAGGTCCGCATTCAGGAGATGCGCCAGGGCCCGCGCCCCCTCCACCACCGCGGCAGTCGATTCCGAAAGATCCACGCCAACCAGAATCCGCCCCACCTCGGCGATCGACCCGGTCACCGCCAGGACCGGAACAGGAGAGATTCGCATCGCCGCGTGCACGGTACTTCCCGCGAGCCAGCGGTCCACCCGGTCGTGCTTCTTGCCGCCCAGGACGATCAGGCCGGCCCCGAGCTTCTGCGCGGCATCGACCACGACCCTGGCCGGACGCCCGAACCGGACCTCCACCATCTCCCGGGACTCTGCCGGGGCGTTCCCGGCCATGGCCTCCCTGAGTGCCACGGCCATCTGCTGGGAGATCCGGCGCGCCTGAGCGTCCAGATCCACCCCCGCGGGGCCCATCCCGGCTGGGAGCTCGACCTCCCGCACAGCGTGCAACATTGTGCACGGTATCCCTGCCCTGGCGGCAAGTCGCCAGCCTACGGCCCCGGCCCATGTCCCCTCGGGGCTCAGGTCCACCCCGGCCACAATGTGTCTCAAATTCATTCAGTCTCCGATTTTTGAGCATGTGCCTGCAGGCCCGTATTTGCTACATTGAGTCTCCCCCGCCATACCGAGCCCTGACCGGAGAACCGCCCATGGGACGTTCGCAGGCCAAGCTCAAGCCTATGGATGCATCAATGTACCCCATGCTCGACCCCAGCAAATGGTATGACGTCGCGCCGCTCTTCCCGGGCGTCACTCAACGCATGCTGAACCTCAGGGGGGACCGGCTCACGCGCATCACGACCGCCCGGGGTCCCCTGACGGTCAAGGGTGAGCATTTCGAATTCCGTCACGCCGTCGAGTGGCCTGAGACCGCCCAGAAAACCTCTGCCGGATAACAGCGGAGAGCGTGCCTCGTCGCGTCCTTCGCCGTGGAGCAGGCCCATCCCGACCGCAGGGGAAGGCACCCGCCGGACCGGCTTGCCCGCCTCCCCGGAGTCCCCTAGGTTGGACCCCCGGGCGTGGTGGCAGAGTGGTTTAATGCAGCGGTCTTGAAAACCGCCGAACCCGCGAGGGTTCCGTGAGTTCGAATCTCACCCACGCCGTCGGGGTTCACCGCCCCTTGTGCCTCCCGGGCCGTCACACCTTCTTTGGTCAGATTCCGTCCAGCGCTGCTCCCAACAGGCAAGGTGTCATGATCCGGCTTCCCCTCGGGCGCCTGACCGTCCTGGTTCTCCTCGCCATGGCGATCCTGTCCCCTCGTGCCCGCGCGCAGGCGGACAGCGGCTCCCGCACCCCACCCGACACGACCCCCCAGGCGGGCCCTGGCGCGCCAGTGGTCCTGCGGGGTGATACCCTCTTCGAAATCCGCACCCGACTGGGCCCGTTCACGGCAGCGCGGCGCGCCGAGGCCGTGCGTGCCAGGCTGGACCAGATCCTGCACGAACCGCTGCTTCGCCGGGATTCCCTGACGGTCCTGGAGGGCGAGGGCACAACCGACGTCATGCTGGGCGACCTGATCATCACGACGGTGACCGCCGCTGATGCGGTCGCAGAGGGCAAGACGCGCGCAGTCCTCGCACAGGAGCGGGCCCTCCGGATCTCGGCTGCCCTCGCGGGCGGGAGCTTCTGGACCATCGTCAAGGCCATCCTCCTGGGCGCCCTCTTCACGCTCCTGGCGACGGCGGTGCTGGTCCTGGCGCTGAAGGGCCTTAACCGGTCCTACCGCCTGGTCTCGCTCAAGCTCGAGTCATGGCGCTCGACCCGCATTCCGGCGCTCCGCCTGCAGCGACTCGAGGTCTTGAGCGCCACCCGGATGACCGACCTGCTGAAGGGTGCCGCCCGCGTGTTCCGGATCGCGGCCATCGTGATCCTGCTCTACTTCTACCTCCCGCTGGTGCTGAGCTTCTTCCCCTGGACCCGCGGTGTGGCGTCCAACATCTTCGGCTGGGTCACCGACCCGCTGAAGCAGGTGGGAACCTCGTTCCTCAGCTACCTGCCGAACGTGTTCTTCATCGCCGTGATCGTGCTCGTCATCCGGTACGTGCTCAAGTTCGTGCACCTGGTCTTCCAGGGCATCGCGGGCGGGACCCTCGCGCTCCCCAACTTTCCGCCGGACTGGGCCGAGCCAACGTACAAGATCGTGCGGTTCCTGATCATCATGTTCGGGGTCGTGATCGTCTTCCCCTACCTGCCCGGATCGGGCAGCGATGCCTTCAGGGGAGTGTCGGTGTTCGTGGGTGTGCTGTTCTCCCTCGGCTCTTCCTCGGCCATCGCGAACGTCGTCGCGGGGGTGGTCCTCACGTACATGCGGCCCTTCCGGGTCGGCGACCGGGTCAAGATCGCGGACACCATAGGGGACGTGGTCGAGAAGACCCTGCTCGTCACCCGGATCCGGACCATCAAGAACACGGACATCACCGTCCCCAACGCGATGGTGCTATCGAGCCACATCGTGAACTACAGCAGTTCCGCCCGCGACCGGGGCCTCATTCTCCACACCGGCGTCACCATCGGCTACGATGTCCCCTGGCGGCAGGTCCACGAACTGCTCCTGGCCGCGGCCGGGGCCACTGAGGGCATCCGGGACATGCCGAAACCGTTCGTCCTCCAGACCAGCCTGGACGATTTCTATGTGAGCTACGAGTTGAACGCGTACACCGAGACGCCCGGCGTCATGGCCGGCATCTACTCGGAGCTGCACCAGCAGATCCAGGACAAGTTCAACGAAGCGGGAGTGGAGATCATGTCGCCGCACTATGGGGCGCAGCGGGACGGGAACACCATTGCGATTCCCGAGGACTACCGTGCGGAGGGGTACGAGGCGCCGGCATTCCGCCTCGAACGCCTGGGCGGGCACCGGCCGGCCGAGGGACGCAGCTAGCGGGCGGCCGCCCGGTCAAGCAGCTCCCGCACCCGGCGCAGCAGCACCTCGCCGGAGAACGGCTTGGAGATGAAGTCGGCCGTCGGGTCGAGGAGCCCGCGATGAACGATGTCCTCGCCGGTGTAGCCTGACATGTAGAGGATCGGAAGCGCCGGCCGGACAGCGGCCACCTGCTCCCCCACCACCTTGCCCGACATGACCGGCATGACCACGTCGCAGAGCACCAGCTTGATGTCGCGCTCAGCGTCGACCCGGTCCAGGCCGTCTGCGCCATTGACCGCCTCGATGACCCGGTACCCCTGCTCCACCAGTTCGGTGCGCACCATGCGCCGGACGATCTCCTCGTCCTCGATCACCAGGATCGTCTCCGTGCCCCCCAGAGTGTCAACTCCGCGGTCCTCCCGCACCGGCTCCCGGGTCGCCTCGCCCTGCACCAGCGGCAGGTATACCTTCACCACCGTCCCCTCGCCCGGCTCGCTGTAGAGCCAGACGTATCCCCCGCTCTGCTTGACGATCCCATAGACCGTGGACAGCCCGAGACCGGTGCCCTGGCCCACCGGCTTGGTCGTAAAAAACGGTTCCAGCACCCGGGCCCGGGTTTCGGCATCCATGCCGCTGCCCGTGTCGCTCACGGCAAGGACAACATACGGCCCGGGCCGGATTTCCACGCCCGGATGTTGCCGGAGGTAGCTGTCATCCAGCGTGCTCTGCCGGGTGCTGATGCGGACCTGGCCCCCGGGAGGCGTCGCATCGCGTGCGTTCAGCACGAGGTTGACCAGGACCCCCTCGAGCTGCCCCCGGTCCACCCGGCATGCTCCCGGGGGACCCATGTCCAGTTCCAGGTCTTTGTCCGCCCCCAGCAGGCGCCCCAGGGTCGGGTGCATCTCCTCCACCACCGCCCCGACGTCCACCAGTCGGGGCTGGAGCACCTGCTGGCGGCTGAAGGCGAGCAACTGCTGGGTGAGGCTGGCCGCGCGCCGCGCCGCATTCAGGATCTCGTCCACGTCGGGCCGTTCGGGATGATCGTCGCCCAGGCGCTTCCGCACGATGCCGCCGAACCCCATGACGGCCTGCATCATGTTGTTGACCTCGTGGGCGAGCCCGCCGGCCAGTTTGCCGACCGCCTGGAGCTTGTGTGCCCGCCGGAGCTGCTCCTCGATCTGTTTCCGCTCGGTGATGTCAATCCCTGCACCCATGACCCCCATGATCTGGCCCGTTGCGTCCCGGTCCGGCTCGATAATGAGGTCATAGACCCGGTCACGACCGCCGATCCGTACCGCCACTTCCTGGCGCAGGCCACGCCCGGATTCCATCACGCGGCGCTTGAGCGCCACCAGGACCTCCACGTCGGCCGACCGCTCGAGAAGCTCCGCGTCGGTCCGTCCCAGCATCTGCTCGACGGCCCGATGATCGGCGGTGTCGCTCAGCCAGGTGTACCGCAGCTCGCTGTCCTGGCTGTAGACGAAGATCGGGGAGCCCTTGAGGACCGTTCGAAAGCGCGCCTCGCTCGTCCGGAGCGCCTCGTCCACCAGCTTGCGGTCGGTAATGTCCCGTTCCACCAGGGCCAGGCCGCGCAGGCGCCCCCCCACATCCCTCAGGGGAGAAAGTGTAAGAAGCACCGTGGCGCTGGTTCCGTCCTTCCGGCGCCGCTCGGATTCCCGCAGGCGAACCCGCTCACCGCGATGGATGGCGTTGACGAGCCAGGTCCGTTCAGCCACCCCATCGTGGGGCACGAGGAGGTCCAGCGGGCGCCCGATGGCCTCCGCGGCGGTGTACCCGTAGATTCGCTCCGCGGCGGGATTCCAGCTGGTGATGACGCCCTCGGGATCGACGCTCAGGATGGCATCATCGGAGGTGGTCACGATCGCGGCAAGGCGCCGGTCGCGCTCCCCCGCCTCGATGCGATCGGTCACATCGGTGAGAAACCCGACCATCCGGGCGGGAGCTTCTTCCTCCCCCGGAAGCAGGTCACCCCGGTTTTCCACGTGGACGTAGTGACCGTCATGGTGCAGGACCCGGTACTCCGCCCGCAAACTGGTGCGCCCAGCAAGGCTGGCCCGCACCTGTTCCTCGAAGTAGTCCCGGTCTGCCGGGTGGATCAGGCTCGCCCAGTCCCTGCCGCTCCGGGCCACCTCCGCCGGATCAAGGCCGAAGATCGACCCAGTCTCACCGCCCCATGAGATGTGCCCTGTCCCGTGGTTCCAGTCGTACACGGCAAGCCCGCTCGCCCGCACGGCGGCGTCCACCCACTGTTTCCAGCGGATCAGCTCGGCCTCGGTATCCTTGAGCCGCGTGATCTCCATGGAAACGATGGTCACCCCGGTGACGTCGCCGCGCTCGGTGAGGGGCTCCAGCGTCAGGTCGAACCAGCGGAGGAGACCGTCGATCCGGAGCGAGATCTCCTCACGCCGTCCGCGCCCGGTCTCGAGGACGGAACGCTTGAGGGCGGCCAGCGCCGCGGCATCCTCAGGGTTTTCGAGAACCTCGGCGTCCGTGCGCCCCAGCATGTCGGAGGCGGGCCGGCCCGTGGCGGAAGACTGGACCCACGTGTATCGCAGTTCCCGGTCCACATTCGCCATGAACACGGGGGCACCCGCGAGCGCGAGGCGGAGGCGCTGTTCGCTCTGCTGGAGCGCCTCAAGAGCACGGGCCCGCTGGGTGACGTCCCGCATGACTGCCGACAGCCCCGACGGAACCCCTTCCGGCCCGGGGATGACAGAGACCGAAGTCAGGACACGGACCAGCCGGCCGTCTTTCGTCTGACGGTCCACCTCGTAGGGCTCGACCCGCTCGCCCCGCCGGAGCCGCTGGAAGACTTCCTCGAGCCACGCCTTGCCTTCGGGCGGCACGATGAGCTCTGCCACCGGTCGGCCCACCGCCTCCGCAGGGGTGTACCCGAAGAGGCGCTCCGCCCCGGCATTCCAGGCGGAGACGACGCCATCGAGCGTCTTGCCGATGATGGCATCCTCCGAGTAGTGGACAATCTCGGCCAGGCGCTCCTTCTCGGACTCGATGCGGCGAATGGCCGTGACGTCCGCAAAGCTCAACACGACGCCGTCAATGGCATCGGCCTCGGAGCGGTACGGCGTCACCCGCATGATCCAGGTCCGGTTCCCTTCCGTGCGCATGACTTCCTGCTCGACCTCGCTCCCAGTCGCCAGCACCTCGCGCGCTACTTCGACGACGTCGTCATCGACCCTGGATCGCACGTCCGAGAGGGGGCGCCCGATATCACCCGGGATCAGGCGGAACAGCCCCGCGGCCTCGGGGGTAAACCGACGGAGCAGGAGGTCCGCATCCAGGACGATGACGCCCACGCCGGTGGCGCGGAACAAGTTCCGCAAATCGTCGTTGGCCCGGTCCAGCTGCGCGATTTTCTCGGTGAGCTCGGCATTGATGGTGGACATCTCTTCATTGATGGACTGCAGCTCCTCCTTCGAGGTCTCGTACTCCTCGTTGGCGCTCTGCAGCTCCTCATTCATCGCGACGAGCTCCTCGTTCGACGACTTGAGCTGCTCGTTGGACGACTCGAGCTGGTCGATGGTGGCCTCCAGGCTCTCGCGCGTTGACTGCAGTTCCGCCTCGAGTTCCTGAACCACGGGATCCTCACCATCCGACTTCGTCCGTCGCCGCTCGGCGCCTTCGACCGGTCCTGCGAGCTCCTGAAACACGATGACGTAGAGCCCGGCGTTCTCCCGGGCCTCGGGCATGGGCCGGACTACGAGGTTGATGGTCTCCTTTCCTTCCTCCGTCAGGACGGTCACGGCCGGCTGGACGAGCGGCACCCCGGTGCGCATTACCGCCGAGAGGGCGGACCGGAGCCTGCTCCGCAACCCCCGCCGGGCGAGGTTCACCACGTTGACGGTTGGCGCCCCGGCCGGCGGTTCCAGGTATCGGCTGGTCCGGCCGGAGTAATACACCACCTCCTGCCTCGCGTTCACCACCACGCACACCGGCCCGTACTGTTCCAGGATGACCCGCTCGAGGGAGCGGATTCCCTCGCGATCCGCGGATGAGGTGCCGGGCGGCTCTCCCTTCGTTGGCGCTGCCGCCCGCCAGTCCAGAGCCGTCAATGGCGACACCGCCGGCACCGTCGCCACGGTATCCCGCCGGCGGAAAATGCGATGCCGGCCGTCCACTGTCGTGAACAGTCCGTCGAAGCCGGAAGCATTCTCCGCCGGGCCGAGGAACAGACAGCCACCCGGTCTCAGGGCAAAGTGGAATCGCGGCAGAACGCGGCGCTGAAGGTCCGTCGCGAGATAGATGAGCAGGTTCCGGCAGGAAACCAGGTCCAGCCGGGAGAACGGAGGATCCTTGATGACGCTGTGTACCGAGAAGACACACATCTCCCGGATCGCATTCCGGATCCGGTATCCGGAACCGTGGGTCGTGAAATGCTTTTCCAGGCGTTCGGAGGAAAGCTGGTCCTCGATGGCAGCGGGATACTGTCCCCGGCGTGCCACCTCGAGTGCCATGTCGTCGATGTCGGTGGCGAAGATCTGTACATCGATGTCGGCTCCATGGGTCGACCGGAGCTCGCTCAGGAGCATGGCCAGGCTGTAGGCTTCCTCACCCGTGGAACATGCCGGAACCCAGATCCGCACCGGGCCGCCGGACCGGTCGGCACCCGTGACCAGCGGTTCCAGGACCAGGCGCTCCAGCGCCTCGAAGGCCTCGGCGTCCCGGAAGAAGTGCGTGACGCCAATCAGGAGGTCGCGGAAAAGACGCTCGACCTCCTCGGGCGAGCTGCGCAGTTGGCTATGGTAGAGCTCGGCGGAATCGAGCTGGTGCAGCTGAAGCCTGCGCTTGATGCGCCGCACAAGCGTTTTTTCCTTGTACCGGCTGAAGTCGTGCCCCGTCGCCTCGTACAGGAGACTACTGATCTGCGGGAGCAGTTCCAGCACCTGTCCCTCGAGCTTCTCGTGGCCGTCACACGCGCTCAGGGAACGCAGGAAGCCGACGTAGTCCGACAGGACCTCAGGAATGACTTCCAGGTCCAGCACCTTGTCCACCATGCCGGTGGCTGCCGCCGCGAGTGGCATCCCCTCATGCCGGGAGGTGGAGGGTGACTGGGCGAGCGCCAGGCCGCCGTGCTCCTTGATGGCCCGCACCCCGAGTGCGCCGTCGCTCCCGCTGCCCGACAGCACAACGCCCACGGCGTGCGGCCCCTGATCCTCCGCCAGTGAGCGGAAGAACTCGTCAATGACGGATGGAGGCCGGTGTTCTCCCGAAGGGGCTGTCCGGAGCGTGCCGCCCTGCACCGTGACGCCCGTGCCCGGCGCGATCACGTAGAAGTGGTTCGGCTCGACGCGCATGCCGTCCCGGATCTGCTCCACGGCCATCTCCGTGTGCTGCGCCAGCAGCTCCGGCAGGAGGCTCTGGTGACTGGCGCTCAGGTGCGGAACGTAGACGAAGGCCATGTCCTCCGTCGACGGCATGTGATCCAGAAGCGTGCGGATGGCCTCCAGGCCTCCGGCCGAGGCACCCAGACCCACGATGACGCAACGGCCACCAGGCGCCTGGGCGGAAGCCTCAACCCCGGGCAGGGTTTTCAGAAGGAGGGTGGAGCCTGGGCCGGGGCATCGCTGCACCGGCGTGCGCTGCGGAAGCCATCGCCATCTGCCAGATGCCAGATCACATCGGCCCGGTCGAGGCCTGTGCCGGGCAGGTCCACCCGCCACATCAGGTCGGACAGTGGGTACCAGCCGAGCTCATGGCCGAGGAGATGACGGTTCCCCCCCGGAGACTCGATGTCCACCGACGTGGCGAAGCGGCGGTCGACTGTCTTCCGGCCCTGCAGGTCCAGCACCCAGGCCGCCAGACCCGCCGGAGTAGCGACGCACGCGATGACGGCTGGCGCTTCACGCCGGAGCAGCAGGACGAAGGTCCGGGGGGTATTGAGGTCGATCGGCAATTGCAGGGGTTCGAAGGCAAAGGGCGCGGCCTGAATCGTCCGCCTGCCCTGCGCCAGCGTGAGGGAAAACGCCCCGTCCACACCGGTGACAGAACTGGAGTCCCCGGCAATAAACGCGGACGCCCGCCACCGGCTCGCCCAGGATGGAATCACGGACAACACCGGACACCGGCAGGAACCGCCCTTCCGGGGCCGACGTCGGTGCGGATGATTCGGAACCGGCACAGGCAAGGGCAGCCAGGCAGACAAGCAGGGGGCGCGGCACAGGACCTCCGGAGCAATCACGGGACCGCAGCGGGACGCCTGCAATATGGCCGGGTGCATATGGAGGGCGGAAGGGTCACCCCCTCCGGGGGGAACGGCATTGCCCCTCGTGCCCTCGGTGATTAGCGTTAGCGCCGCTGGGAGCGGTGGCCGAGTGGCTGAAGGCACCGGTTTGCTAAACCGGCATAGGGGGTCAACCCCTATCGAGGGTTCGAATCCCTCCCGCTCCGTGGCCGGAAATGACGAGGGGCCGGAACCGCGCGTGCGGTCCCGGCCCCTCGTTGCATTGGCGTTCCCCTAGTACAGCTGTGACCAGCGACGCTCACCGAGCGGGGTAACCAGCGGAGGCCCCCTGAAGGGCACGATTGATGGAGCAGGATGAGTAGTCCACCACCGAGTTACCGCTGATGAGCGTCGTGCCCAGGTTGGCCGCTCCCGCCATCAGGCCCCCGAAGATGTGGCCGCCCGTACCGGTACTGCGCACCGTCCCCTGGACGATCACCGGGCCGTAGAACTCGAACCCGCCGGCAAGGTCCAGGTCCCCGGCGATCAGCAGGATGCCCTGCCCGTATCCGCCGGTCAGTCGCAGGTCTCCGGGCGCGTAGATGATCGGGAAGTAGTCGAAGCAGGCACCCGTCGCGCTATGCGGGTCACCCCAGTTGATGATATTGCTCCGCTGGCAGGCCGCCGGCGTAGCCGGTGGTCGTCGGCGCGATGCTGTTCATGGTGCCGCTGACGGTCTTGTTCGCGGAGGCAGCGAGCTGCGCGAACGTGACGCTGCCGAACTGGGTGAAGGCGGCGCTCGTAATCGTGGGATCGACCAGGATCTGGGGATTGCCGGTAATGCAGGAGGCGCCACTGCACGCACCGGAGGTGTTGACGTTCCCGCTGGAATCCCGAATCCCCGGCATCATCGGGCCGGCCGGCGGGCAGCTGGCTCCCCAGGCGGCCGGCACCGAGTCCCGCCCGCTGACCTCCGAGCTGCCGCTGATCGTAATACCGGTGCGGACGGTGATGGCCGAAGTCATGTTCACCGCCGGGATGTCCAGGCGGGCCAGCATGCCGACCTGCCGCTGGCTGCGCGGCGGCACGCCGTTGGCCTGGTAACGTCCCACCGCCCGGACCAGGAAGATCTGGGGGCTCAGGCGCGAAAGCGTCGGCGTGTATGACGCGTTCCCGCCAAGCGAGGTGGTCGTCAGGACGAGGCTGTCGCCCACCGCGATCCCGTTGTAGGCGGAAGGCGACCAGTTGGCGATCACCTGGGCGATGCCGGCCTCGGCCGCCTCCGAGGCGGTCGCGGATGCAATGGTGTTGTCACCCGTCCGGGCTTCCTGGCGCGCCAGGAAGAAGGTGCCGGCGACGATGGCCCCGATGATCACCATTGTGAAGATGACGATCGGCAGCGCGATGCCGCGTTCGTTGCGCACTTCCATATGGAACATCTCCTGCACGGGGTGGGTCATGGTGAATTCCGGAGCTGGACGACGGTCGTCAGGCTGTCCTGCAGGGCGGCGACCTGGGTGGTGGTCTTGCCGGTGTGCACCGCCCGGTCACTCATCCCCCGGAGGGTGACCCGCATACTGCGGACGGCTGACGGCGTCAGCGTCACGGCGCCTGCCGACGTGAGGTACGTGAGAGTGAGCCCGCCGGGGGCGAGCGGCCCCACCACGGCCTGGGGCGCCTGTCCGCCGGGGATGGACAGCGAATGCAGGCCCAGCCAGTTCTGGCCCCCCTGGCTGAACATGAGCAGCTCCATCACCTCGAACGTGCGGACCGGCGCATCCAGGACGATCTGGCTGAGCGGCGTCCCCGTCGCGAGCGTGGTGTCGATATCTGTCGCCAGGGCGATCGCCGGACGGGCGCCGCACGTGCTTCCGTTCGTGACACCGGTGATGCGCAGGGGGATCCAGATGTCATCGCTGGCAATAGCGGGATCGCGCTCGACGAACAGGAACATGCTGTCCTGGCCGGGTACGATCGCGCGGGGACCGAACGCCAGGTCGGCGCGGATCCGGACCTCGTTCTTGGTTACCTGACAGGCTGCACTCACCGTCCGCATGGCACGGTAGGTTACGGCCGTATCGGACAGGGCGATGAGGTCCGAGGCGCCGGTGCCGCTCACCGCGACGTTCTGCATCTCGCTCATGGTGATCAGGCTGCCCAGGCGGATGCCCGGACTGCAGGAACGTCTGTTCGGTCTGGGCATCGGAGACCCGTCGCTGCTGGCTCAGGGTGCGAAACGCCGCGGTGCCCACGATGGACAGGATCACGAGCGCGACCATCAGCTCGATCAGCGTGAAGCCCTTCCGCCCGGCGCTCATTTGCACCCCAGGACGGCCTGCACGGTGTCCACCTGGAGGCCACGCTGTTCCGCATGCCGCACGAGGATCTGGACCGAGCGCGTAGTGCCGGCCCCGGAGACGGTCCACGTCTCGGTCATGCCGAATGCCGCGTTGGCGTTGCCGCTGGTGAGCGCGTTACAGGCCGGAGAGGTCGACCGGCTGATCCGCCGCAGCGTTTCAAGGCGGGAGACGGCGAGCTGGGCCACCTGGGTACTGCGCTTGCCCTGGCCTACCATGCGGATTGCGGCCGCGCTGGTCCCGGCCATCGCCAGCGCCCCAACCGACAGGACGATGATGGCAATCAGGACCTCGACCAGCGTGAAACCAGCATCAGACCTGGTCATTTCTGCACCTTGCCATAGGCGGAAATCTGGATCGAATCCGTGATCCCGGCCCGAGTGAGCCGGATCGTGGTCGTGGCGGACGTGCCGATGCCGCGCGCGTCCACCGTCACCGTGGTGGAGGGCGCGGCGGCCACGCCGACACCGTAGGTCGTGAAGAGGTTGCTGACCCCGCCCAGCGTGTCGATGGTGCTGCCGGCCAGCGCGGTGAGACGGGGGGTCGCCGTGATCCAGGCGCTGGTGCCGGAAAACCGGAGGGTCGTCTGCCGGCCGGTTTCCACCGCCGAGGCCCGGGCCTTGGCATAGAGGCCGATCACCTGCCCGCGGGCACTTCTGACATCGCTGCGGATCTTCGCGTCGCGCAGCCTGGGCCACCCGCTCAGCGTGATCAGGCCAACGACCACGATGACAATCAGCATCTCGATCAGGCTGAAGCCGGCCCGATGAGAATCGCGTGGGACTCCGATCATGCGGCGCTCCCGGAGAACAGGTCGGGAACACCCGTCCGATGAGGTGTCCCAAAATTCGATAGTACAGAGATTAGACACACGGCACCCTGCAAGTTGAAATCGCGCTGTTCATGGCATTAAGCGGCGAACAATCGCTGGCGGCCGCTCCAACCTCATGTGGCATTCGGCCATTCGGCCGTCGCTGATGTGATTCGATGCAGGAACAGTGCCGGAGGTGCTCAAACCCCATGTGGGGCCGGTTGCGCGCCCCTTTGCACCTCCGATACCTTCCCCGCCCAACCGCCCGGCACGCCAGGCGGGACCGATCCACGACCCATCCGGTGACCCGATGACCGCACCTGCGAACCCCAGAGTCCGCTTTGCTCCCTCCCCCACCGGCTACCTCCATGTCGGCGGGGCCAGGACGGCCCTGTTCAACTGGCTTTTCGCGCGCCACACCGGCGGCACGATGATCCTCCGGATCGAGGACACCGATCGCGAGCGCAGCACCGAGGCGCACACCCGGGTGATTCTCGAGGGTCTCGCCTGGCTCGGGATTCCGATCGACGAGGGCCCCTTCTTCCAGGGGGAGTACACCGATCGCCACCGGGCCGACGCGGAGCGGCTGCTCGCGGCTGGACAGGCGTATCGCTGCTTCTGTTCCCGTGAGGAGCTGGACCACCAGCGGGCGACAGCCGGGGCGGCGCACAGCGCGTTCCGGTACGACCGGCGTTGCCACCGGTTACCGGCGGAGGAAGTGGAGCGTCGGCTGGCCGCGGGTGAGCAGGCCGTGGTCCGGTTCCTGATGCCGGACGGCGAGATCGCGTGGGAAGATGCGGTCCACGGCCGGATCAGCTTCCAGGGAACCGACCTGGACGACCTGGTGATCCTCCGGAGCGACGGGACGCCCATCTACAATCTCGCGGTCGTCTCGGACGACATCGCCATGGAAATCACCCATGTGATACGCGGCGACGACCACATCTCCAACACCCCGAAACAGGTGGCCCTCTATCGCGCCCTTGGCCGGACCCCGCCGGTGTTCGCGCACGTCCCGATGATTCTGGGACCCGACGGCAAGAAACTGAGCAAGCGCCACGGCGCGACGGCAGTAGGAGACTATCGCGGCCAGGGCATCCTGCCCCTCGCCATGCGGAATTTCCTGGCGCTCCTCGGCTGGTCACCGGGGGAAGACCTCGAGATCCTTCCCGAGGGAGAGATGATCGCGCGGTTCTCGCTTGACGGAATCCAGAAGAAGCCGGCGGTGTTCGACGTCGCGAAGCTCGAATGGATGAACGGCCAGTACCTGTCGCACCTTCCCGGTGCCGACCTGCTCGATCCGGTCAGGGAGGCGCTCAAGGAACTGGGTGTCGAGGCCCGCGGTGACCTCACCCCGTTGGTCGACTCGGTGAAGGCACGGTCCCGCACCATTACGCAGATTGCCGGGCAGGTCGCGGTGAGGCTCCGGCGGACTCCGGAGGCGCTGGACGACAAGGCCCGGAAGTACGTTCGGAAGCAGGAAGGCGCCTTCCCGGCACGGCTCGAGGCCGTCACCGCTGCGCTCCACGAAGTGCCCGCGGAGGCCTGGACCACTGACGGGACGCTCGCCGCCATCACCGCCCTCGCCGAGCGGGATGGACTGAAGCTGGGCGACGTTATGCAGCCAGTCCGCATCGCGCTGACGGGATCGACCGTGTCCGAGCCGGTGAACGAGCTCCTCGCCGTCATGGGTCGGGAGGCGAGCCTGGCCAAGCTCGACGCCACGATTGCCGCCGGGTCACACACCGCAGGATGAGCGGCTCACCCGTACGACTGCTGGCGCTGGCGGCGCTGCTGGCGGGCTGCAGCCGCGGGACCGCCGTTCCCGCTCCCGCTCCAACCCCGGAGCCTCCTCCGGCAGCCGCGTCGGACACCCTGGCGCCGGTGGCACCCGACACCATCGCCGCCGACACCCAGCCCGTGCCGGCACCCCGACCGGTGCGGGCCGCGCTCCCCGTGCGCCTCGCCATGACCGGCGACATCAACCTCGGCACCAGCACCCTGCCGGACGGCCTGCCGCCGGACAGCGGCCGCCGGCTGCTCGAGGCGGTGGACAGCATGCTCACCGGCGACCTCGTCATCGGCAACTTCGAGGGCACCCTGGCCGACACCGGGACCACGGAAAAGTGCCCGGAGGTCGACACCACCCGGACCCGGCCGCGACGCCGGCCTCCCGTGCAGCGGACGTGCTACGTCTTCCTCACCCCGACCTATCTCGGCGCCCGCCTGTCCGACGCCGGCTTTACCCACCTGAATCTCGCGAACAACCACGCGCACGACTACGGCCTGGCGGGACGGCTGGGCACGGAGGAGGAGTTCCGGCGCCTTGGGATGGGGACCTACGGCCCGGGCGGGCGTGTGGTGGTGGATACGGTCCAGCGGGGCGACAGCCTGACGGTGGTGGGCGTGGTCGGGTTCGCCACCTATCCCAGCGCGCCCAACCTGCTGGACCCGGAGGAGAGCGCCCGGATCGTCGACTCGGTCCGGCGGGATGTGGATGTCCTCATCGTCACGTTCCACGGCGGCAGCGAGGGCAGCATCGCCCAGCACACGCCGGACAGCATGGAGTACCTGGGGCGGGAGGCGCGCGGCCACCTGCGAGCCTGGGCGCGCGCCGTAGTGGATGCCGGGGCCGACGCCGTGGTGGGACACGGGCCGCATGTCCTGCGGGGGATGGAGTTCTACCGCGGGCGGCTCATCGCCTACTCGCTGGGCAACTTCCTCACGTACCGCGGCTTCAACCTCCAGGGTCCCAATGGCCTCACGACCATCCTGCAGCTCGAGTTTGCGGGAGACGGAACCCTTCTCCACGCCCGCGCCGTTCCCCTGCGGCAGCCGCCACGCCTGGGGCCCCAACCCGATCCCTCGGGACGGGCCGTCCAGGTGATGCGCCTGTTGTCGGAGGAAGACTTCGGGCCATCGGCCGCGCGGTTCGCGCCCGACGGGACGATCCAGCCGCCGGCCACACCGTGAGCGGCGCTAGGGTGTCACCACCAGGTTGGCCGTGCCCCGAACGCCGGTCGGCGTCACGGCGGTCACCTGCAGCTGAGTCGGGACGAGGGGCGCCACGAGAATACCGAGCGCGCTGATCGCCACCGACGGGTCGGTCACGCTCCACGTCACGTAGACGTCGGGCACGGGAAGTCCCTGGCCGTCGGCAGCCGTGACCGTGTAGGTCACGATGCTCCCGACGGTGACGCTGGTGTCGGAAGGCAGGAGCTGAAGCGTGGTGGTGGCCACACCCGGGCCGACGTACACGAGCGGGATCTGGAGCGGGGTCGCGGCGCCGGGCAGGAAGAAACCGCTCCGCTGGCCGGTGAAGAGCGCGACCGACGCGGCACCCAGGTACGTGAGGCCGACCGCGAGCGAGTCGCCCTCGGCCGGCAGGAGCAGCGGGACCCGGACCACGAGACTATCCTGGTCCACCGCCATCGGCACCACGAAGTCGCGGAGAGTATCAGCGCCGGGATGGCTGACCACCACCCGAACGCCCTCCAGGACCAGCGTCGGCGCCAGCGCGCCGGCGGGCGTGACCGGTGTGACCACGAGTGAAGCCATCCCGGGGGTTCCCGGGCCGATATCAGCCCGGCAGCCGGCGAGGGCGCTGGTCAGAAGGAGGATGGGAAGCGGGAACCGGGCAAAGCGGACAGGCGGCCGGCCCGGGAGCACGCCCCTGTTCTCTCTTCCCTGCTCCCGCTTCTCCATCTCCATTACACGTACACTTCCGTGCGAAACCGCCAGATCTTCTCCAGGAGCTCGTCAAGCACTCCCTGGAGCACGAACGCGTCCACTGCGTCCGAGGTCGCCTGCCGGTCCGCGCCCCACAGGCAGGCCCGCTTCAACTCGCTTTCGAAGTCCGCCTGGACGAAGACCCGCTCCTCCTGACTCCAGACTGTCGGAAGTTCCCCGGCCAGCTCGGCCGCGAGGGCGTTGACGCCGGGGCCCCCGATGGCCACGGTGGGGTTCAGGTGGAAGAGCCGATTGTCCAGGTACCATGCATCCCCCACCACCACGGCGCGCCGGAAACTATGGCCTGCCCCGCGGCGATCAATCTCGGCCTTGAGGCCGTAGGCGAGCGGACGGTCGCGCTCCTCGGCGCGAATGTCGCTGCCGGTGACGAGGATGATGGTTTCTTCGGTATCGACCAGTTTCATGGTATCGGTGGATTCTCCGGTGGCGGCGCTTCGTGTTGCGCCTTCTCGAATTCGCGCTCACGTTCACGGCGCTCGCGAATTTCCCTGATCTGCTCCTTGAACTCGGCGGTGTTGCTCGCCCGCTGGGCGGCCTGCATGAGGTCGCGGCGCAGGTCCATGCCATGCTGGAGTGCGTTCTGCTGGTTCCCGCCCGCCGGCAGCGGCAGCAACGCCAGCACCGCGGCGGGGATGCGCAGTCCCGCGATGTGAATGTAGCGGCTGTCGATGCCGAATGTCTTTCCCGCAACCTTCGTTGTCCAGCTGGGCAGCTGGGCCTCGCGCCCTTCACGGCTGTTCGCGATGGAATCGAGGAAGGCCTGGACGATGGCCGTGACGGCGCTGTCCATCAACTCGGCGTGGCTCTTGTCCAGCCGGCTGGCCAGTTCCTTCGGGGCCAGCGGCAGCGCGCGCACCCACAGGTTCCCGCTGGCATACGCCGGCCCAACCTGGCCGAAGGCCGGGCTGGCCGGATCGATGGTATCAGACGGCGCCGCGCCACCAACAGCCGGTATCGCCGCCGCCGGGCCTGCCGCGGGCGGGGCCGCGGGTCGTTCCACTGGTGCGGTGGCCGTCCGTTCCGGCCGTGGGGACGGCAGCGCCGGCGCAGCGCCGCGACGGGGCGCGTATCGCATCTCGACGGCAGGCACTGAAGGCCCGGGCGGAGCGAGGACGATGACATGGTCCAGCGGAAGCGGCTCCGGCCAGTGTCCGTTGATTTTCAGCGACAGCAGCAGGATGGCGTGCACCACAAGGCTGACCAGCAGTGCGGGCCAGGGCAGGCGGCGACGCCCCCGCAGGTCGAGATCAGGGAGACGCCGCAACCGGCCTTCCCTGGAGGGCGTCCCGGGCCCGGGTCAGGCGCCGGACGCTTTCCTCGAGCCGCTCGGGACCGACCGTGAGCGCGATGCGGAAGAAGCCCTCTCCCGCCGGGCCGAACGCGCTCCCGGGCAGGATCAGGACGCCCTCAGCCTGCAGTGCCCGTTCCGCGAAGTCCGCCGAAGCCATGCCCTCCGGCAGGGGCACCCACAAGTACATCGCTCCGCCGGGGTCGTCCACGGTGAAGCCGGCCGACCGGAGCGCCGCCACGCCGGCATCCCGCCGGCGCTGGAGTTCCGCCCGGATCGGGGTGACCAGGCTCTCCGCCCGGGCAAGAACGGCCGCGCCGGCCGCCTGCACCGCCAGGAACGGCCCCGTGTCCACGTATGTCTTCACCCGGTTCAGGGCGCCGATCAACTCGGCACGGCCGGCCGCCCATCCCAGCCGCCACCCCGTCATGCTGAAGCTCTTGGAGAGGGAGAAGAACTCCACGGCAACGTCGCGCGCGCCGGGGATCTCGAATACGCTGGGCGGCACCTCGCCGTCGTACGCCAGTTCGCAGTAGGCGTTGTCGTAGGCCAGCAGGATGTCGTACCGGCGGCAGGTGGCGACCGTGCGTTCGAGGTAGTCCCGCGGGGCCAGCGCGGAGGTCGGGTTGTTCGGATAGTTGAGGAAGACGATCCGGGCGCGTTGCAGCGTCTCCTCCGGAATCTCGTCCATCTCGAGCAGGAACCCGGTGCGCGGCGTGAGGGGATAGACGTAAGGCACGCCGCCCGACAGGAGCGTTCCGCCGAGGTAGGCCTGGTATCCCGGCTCGGGTACGATGGCGACGTCGCCGGGATTGATGACCGTAAACGGGAGGTGGGCGATGCCTTCCTTGCTGCCGATGAGCGGCAGCACCTCGGTGTCCCAGGCGAAACGCTGCCCGAACCGCCGCTCCATCCAGTCGGCGGCCGCCCTCCGGAAGGCCGGCAGGCCCTGCTGGAACCCGTACTTGCTGAGCGCGGGGTCGGCCACGGCCTCCTGCATTGCCCGGACCGCCTCCACCGGCGGCGGATAGTCCGCGTCGCCGGCGCCGAGGTCGATGATATCCCGCCCCTGCTCGATCAGCGCCCGCTTGACGGCGGGCAGGTGCGCGAACGGATAGCCCGGGAGGGCCTGGAGCGGCCGGCTGAACTCGATCATGCGCTTCCCTCTCCCTGCACGGGGTTGGACAGGATACCGACGCCGGGAATCTCCACCTCGACCAGGTCGCCGGGGACCAGCGGGCCCACGCCCGCCGGGGTCCCGGTCGCCACCAGGTCGCCCGGCTCCAGCGTCATGATTCCACTGATGTACGCCAGCAGGGCGGGCGGCCCGAACTGCATGTCGCGGGCGGCCCCATGCTGGCGCTGGACCCCGTTCACCCGGCAGATGATCTCGAGGTCGCGCCAGTCGAGGCCCCCGACCACCGCGGGACCGGCCGGGCAGAACGTGTCGAAGCCTTTTGCCCGGGTCCACTGCCCGTCCTTCTGCTGGAGATCGCGGGCGGTCAGGTCATTGACACAGATGTACCCGGCGATCGCGGCCGCGGCCTCATCCTCGCTCGCCCGTCGGAGCCGGCGGCCCACCACCACGCCGATCTCCGCCTCATGCTCCACCTGCCCGCTCAACCCCGGCAGGATGATCGGCATGCCGGTATTGATCAGCGCGCTCGGCGGCTTGAGGAAGAGGAGGGGCTCCGCCGGCAACACGTTGCCAAGCTCCTCGGCGTGTGCCCGGTAGTTGCGGCCGACGCAGACGATCTTCGACGGTGACAGCGGGTTCATACGCTCACCCCCAGTCCGTGGCGGGCGAAGAAGTCCTCGCACTTGGTCCGCACCTGCGCCCAGGTGCCGATCACGGTCTCCGCCTGCGGCAGGCCCCCGAGAATGAGCGGGCCGTACCGCTTGGTAATCACCCGCCGGTCCAGCAGGACGACCACGCCGACGTCCCGCGACGAGCGGATCAGCCGCCCGAAACCCTGCTTCAGCTTGAGCGCCGCGTGCGGGAGCAGGTAACCCATGAAGCCGTCCTCGCCCTGCTCCGCCAGACGTTCCAGCCGGGCCTGGGTGAGAGGCTCGCTCGGGACCTTGAACGGTAATTTGGTCAGGACCAGGACCCGGAGGGCCCGGCCCGGGACATCCACGCCCTCCCAGAACGAATCCGTGCCGAGCAGGATCGCGTTTCCGGCCTCGCGAAAGCGGCGGAGGAGCTGGTCCCGGTTGCCCTCGCCCTGCACGAAGAGCGGCCAGCGATGCCCGATCACGGCCCGCAGCTCGCCCGCCACGCGCCGGAGCGCGGCGTAGCTGGTGAACAGGACAAACATGCCGCCGTCGCTCGCGCCGGCGAGGTCCGCCACCACCTGGCTCACGGCCACCGCGTGGGCCGTCTCGTCCTCGCGCGGGTCGGGCAGGTCCTCGGGTATGCCGAAGAGGCACTGCGAGGCGAAGTCGAACGGCGAAGGCAGGATTTCCCGGACCGACGCGGAAACCCCGTCGCCGGTCAGTCCGAGCCGCGACTCGAGGAACTCGAAATCGCCGCCGGCCGCGAGGGTCGCGCTCGTGAGCACGACGGTTTCCACTTTTTCAAAGATCAACTCGCGGAGGAGGGGCGCCAGGTCCAGCGGCACGGCGGCCAGGGAGACATGCCCGCCGCGCTGTCCGCTGCGTTCGAGCCAGCGCACCGCCGGCGCACCGCCGCCTGCCGGGCGCAGGGTGCGGTTGAACGCGTCGCTGGCAGCCTCGAGCCGGCGGAAGACACCACGCAGCTCCCCCAGGACCTGGTCACGCCGCTCGCTGTCCGGCCCCTCCCGGAGGCGGTCGGCGATCGTCTCGACGTGCTCCCTGAGCTGCCGGAATGCTTCCAGGGTCCCGTCCAGCTCCGTGCCGAGCCCCCTTGCCCACACCTCGTCCGAGGCGAAGTCCTCCGTCAGCCGGACGACGTGCATCCCGCTGCCGTCCAGGAACGACGCGAGCCGGACCATGACGGCATCGGCCGCGCTCTTCGCCCGCGCCAGCGTCGGGAGCAGCCGCTGGTAGATCAGGTCCAGGCTCGCGCGGCTCAGGAGATCGTCGCGCCGGGCCAGTTCGGCGGTGAGCGACGGCACCAGCCCCCGCCCGTTCCGCTCCAGCCGGCCCAGCAGCCGCTGCACGCCCCGGCTGGTCACGCGAACACCGAGGTGTCCGGCCGCCACGTCCTCGAGATGGTGCGCCTCATCCAGGATCAGCCGGCGGTACGGAGGCAGGACCGCGGCCTCCAGCCAGTTGTCCTGGGCCTGCCTGACCGAGAGGTCCGCCGCGAGCAGGTGGTGGTTGACGACCACGACATCAGCCTCCGCGGCGCGTCGCCGGGCGCTGAACAGGAAACACTGGTCGAAACGGGGGCACTTGAGCCGGGTGCAGAGGTCGGCCTCCGCACTCACCTCGTCCCAGACATCCGGGCTCGGCGGCACCGGCAAATCCGCGAGCGTGCCGTCGCCGGTGTGCTGTACCCAGGCGGCGAGGCCGTCCAGCTCGTGGTGCTTCTCCGGCTCGAGCAGCGACTGCGGCGAGGCCAGCGCCTGGTCGAGCCGCGCGAGGCAGACATAATTCCGCCAGCCCTTGAGCAGGGCGAACGTCGGGGTGTGGTCCGCGTCACCCAGTGCCCGCCGGAGGAACGGCAGGTCCTTGCCGACGAGCTGCTCCTGCAGGTTGATCGTGTTGGTGCTGACGACAGTGCGTTCCGCGTTCTGCTTCGCCCACGCGAGCGCCGGCACGAGGTACGCGAAGGATTTGCCGACGCCCGTCCCGGCCTCCAGCAGCACGATCCCGCCATCGTTGTAGGCATCGGTGATGTAGGCGGTCATGTCCCGCTGGCTCGGTCGGTCCTCGTACTGCCCCATCATCTCCGCGACCGGGCCGCCCTCCGACAACAGGGCGACGACGTCCAGGGTGTCCAGCGGCGCGAGTGCGCGCGCCCGCGGCACTTCGACCACGATGGACAGTTCCGACGCCTCGTTGTTGACGATGCCGAAACCCACCCCGCCGTCATGCAGGCGCGCCGCCACGTCCAGATCGGCCAGGGACGGCTCCAGGTTTCCGCCGGGATGGTTGTGCAGCACCATGTCGCCCTGCTCCGCGACACCGGGCAGTGCAAGCACCATGTCGGACCGGCCGCGGGCCACTGGACGGATGTCCGTGACCACGCCCTCGCCGTCCACCCGCGCGACGAACAACACCTCCCGGCCGCCGGTCGAGGCAATCTCGCGCGCCATCAGGTCGCGCAGGTGGGGAGGGATGCGGGCTATGGACACGGAAAACCTGCGGCGCGGGAAGGAGGCGTTGAGTCGTTGAATCGTTGAGTCGTACAGGAAAGATACAGGGGCGGGGGGGCGGGCAGCAGTGGCATTTTCGCCCAATCCCTTCACCAACAGGGCGGCCGCCCTCAAGCACTAGTCACGAACTACACTAGTCACTAGTCACTACTCACTACTCACTGGTCTCTACGTCTTCAGCTCCCGCTTCTTCGCCGCGGGGAAGAGCACGTTGTTGAGAATCAGGCGGTAGCCCGGGGAATGGGGATGGAGCGACAGGTCGGTCGGAGGGTCGCCGATCTGGTGCTGGGGGTCCTCGGGGTCGTGGCCGCCGAAGAAGGTCCACGTCCCCTGCCCGTGCTCGCCGTGAATGTACTTGACCCATGGTGCCCCGGGCTCATCGGCCAGGACGGTCACTGCGGGCTTGAGGGTCCGCCGCGTAAAGGACGTGGTGAGGCCGTAGAAGTCCGGAATGACCTGCCGGTGGTTCTGCACCAGCATGGTGGCGACGGGATCGATCTTGGCGCTGAAGCCGAAGAGCGAGAATGACCCCAGCGGCTGGCGGCGGTCCAGCGAGTTGACCTGGTGGCCGTCGATGTCGGAGAACTGGGAAATGGCCGGGCTCGCCACCAGGCTCGCGTCCCGGAAGGCGAGGGTCCGGCTCCAGTCCATCCGCTGTTGCGCATCGGGGTCCATCGGGTCGCCGTCCGCGTAGCTGGCAGCGATGTCCGTTCCCGCGCTCGCGAGGGCGAGATCGAGGGTCTCGGTGGCGGTGCACATCGCGAAGAGGAAACCACCCCGCTCGACATAGGCCCCGATCGCCTGGGCCACCGCGCGCTTCTCCGCGGGCACGTTGGGGTAGCCGAGTTTCCTCGCCACCCCCTGGTTGAGCGAGACCATCTCGGTGAGCCACGGGCTGCCGGCGTAGTTGAGGTAGAATTTCGAATACTGTCCGGTGAAATCCTCGTGATGGAGGTGCAGCCAGTCATAGGTCGAGAGCTTGCCCGCCAGGACGTCTTCATCCCAGATCTTGTCGTATTCAATGCCGGCGTACTGCAGCGCCATGGTGACGGCGTCGTCCCAGGGCGCGGCATTCGGCGTCACGTACACGGCCACCTTCGGCGCCTTCTCCAGTGGCACGGCGTCCATGTTGCCACCGGCAATCTCGGCGCGGATTCCGTCCGCTGCCCCCGCGTCGATCGCCTGCGCAGACACCCCGGCCAGGGCCGCGTCACGCGTCGTTGCCGGGTCCTGCGGGAGCAGGAACGCCCCGCTCCGGTAATTCAGGAACCATTCCGCGCGCGCCCCGCGCTGGAGCACCCGGTAGGCAAGCCCGTACGCCTTCAGGTGATCCGACTGGGTCTCGTCCATGGGCACGAGCAGCCCGCCCGCCAGCCGCGCCGGCGGCCAGAGACTCCCGAGCGGCCAGTCGAGTCCCACCGCACCCAGCACCATGCCGGTGCCCGCGAGGAAATCACGTCGTTTCATGTTTTCGGCACCGCCCCGCGAAGTTCGTCCAGCAGCCGCCTGGCCTGCGGCACGACGGCACTCTCCGGACGATTCAGGATCAGGCTCTCCAGGACGGGAACGGCCTCCGAGGCGCGCTGGAGCCCCACCAGCACCCTGGCAAGTTCGAACATGGCTGCCGGTGCGGCTGACGACGAGTCCGCGGCGGCCGCGCGCCGGAGCAGCGGCTCGGCCCTGTCTCCATGGCCCGACGCGGCCGCGAGCCGCCCCGCCAGCAGCGTGACCTCCGCGCCGCCACTGCCCGCCGGCAGGCGTCCGCCCACGGAGGTGAAGGCATTCACCGCCGACATCGTGTCGCCCCGCGCGAGGGTAAGGAAGGCCTGGCCAAGCGCGGGATCATGGTCGGATTCGAGCGACTGAAGCAGCGCCAGGATGGTCGTCCGACTGGTCACCTCGTCACGCGTGCCGGCATATGGCCCGGCGGACTGGAGGGCTTTCCGGGCCTCACCCAGCTCGCCCCGGTACAGGAAGAGGCGCCCGCGAAGGGCCAGGCCTTCCACGGTACTGTCCTGCGCGACGAGGCTGTCGGCACGGTCCAGTTCGCCCTTCGCCACCCAGGCCGTGGCCACCTGCCGGCTCAACTCCTGCACGATGCCGCCGGGCAGCGCGTTGCGGTAGCGCGCGAGTTCCTGGGCAGCATCCCGGACCTTGCCCTCGTCCAGGAGGACCCGCACGAGTGTGACCCCGGCCTCCGCCGCAAGCTGCTGCGAATCCGCGACGGCGGCGCCGGCCTGCCCCAGCTCCCGTCGGGCCGACTCACTGTCGCCCCCCGCCGCGTAGGCGCGGGCCGCCTCCAGGCGAAGCGACGCCGCACGGCCAGGCGGACTCCGGTCCGCCATGGCTTCCAGGACGTGCCCCTCGGCCCGGCGCGCATCGCTCCCAGCCAGGCCGCTGACAGCATCCCGGAGCGCCCCCAGGACATCCAGGGCCTGCTCCGGCCGGGCAGGCAGCGATCCATCGAGCAGGGCCCACGCGGCCATCGGACTGCCCCAGCGGGCCTGCAGGACCGCGGCGATCTGCGGCCCGGCCGGTTCGCTGCCCGCGGTCAGCTCATCGATCACCTGCCCGCGGACCCGGACGGGCACCACCGCGAGCGCGTTGATGGCGGCGGCACGGTAGCCCGGGAACGCGCGCACTGCGGCGGCCCACTCGCGCACGGCGCCCGGATAATCGAGTTCCGCCATGGACAGCTGGGCCATTTCACCGGCCAGTGCCGTCGGCCGGTGCAGTTTTTCCCGGGCCAGCATCAGGATGCGGCGCGCTTCCTGGCGATCGCGGCGGGCCAGTGCCTGGAGGGCCCACTCCCGGTACGGGGACTCGTCGTTCGGCTGGATCGCCACCCAGCGGTCCACCACCTTCTCCACGCTGTCGGGCTGTCCTGCCGCGCTCCACGCGCGAATGCCGAGGCTGTAGATCGCGCTGGCCCGCGGGTCGGTGGCAAGCGCGGCCTGCACCGCCGGGACCAGCTCTGCGACCCGGTTCTGGTTGGTCAGCACCCGTTCGAGCCCGAGCAGCGCGGCCACGTCGTCCGGGGTGCTGGAGAGGATCTCACGATAGGCCTTCCCCGCTGCGTCGTAGTCGCCGCGTCGCTCCAGGTTGAAGGCGCGAACCAGCGCCGCGTCCTGCGCCCGGGCCACGGAGGCCCCCGCAGACAGCAGGAGGCAGAGAACGAGGAAAGAGCGGACGACGCGGCTCATGGCGCGTTCCCGTCCGAGAGACGGCGGAAGTACTCGACTACCAGCCGCCGCTCCTCCGGTGACAGCCGCTGCATCGTTTCCCAGTCGGGTACCCGGATGGCCTGGCCGGCATTCTGGAGCAGGGCGCGAAGCGCCGGCGGGAGGCGGACGTTGTCGTCCTTGCCCGTGGTGCTCTGTCGCTCCTTCTGTTCATCGCGCTGCTCGCCCTGCAACGTCCGCCCGGCGTCCAGCATGCGCCGGAAGAGGCGTTCCTGGCGCTCAAGCATTGCCCGATCGATCCGGCCCTGCTCCAATTGCCGCGCAAGGTCCTTCGCCTCGTCCGCGAGGTCACCGGTGCCGGGCAACTGGCCCTGGGCCCGCATGCGTTCGAGCTGCTCCGCCAGCCGGCGCTGCTGGCGACCCAGTTCCTGGAGCTGCGCCTGGACGCCTGCGTTGCCGGCCATCGGGAAGAGCCCCGACGCCTGCTGGTTGAGGCCACCCTGCTGCCCCGCCATCTGCTGCATCTTTTCCATGGCCTCCTGGAGGCCCGACCCGCTTCCGGCCCCGGATACGTCGCCCCTGGCCCGCACGAGCTGGTATGCCGCGGCGTTGAGCGCGTCCACCGCCTGCCCCGCCGCCTCGGCCGCGCCACGCGGGTCCGGCGTGGCATTTCCAACGGCTTCGCGCGCCTGCTGCATTTTCTGCTGCGCCATGGTCAGCGCGACCGTCACCCCGGGCGAAACCAGCGCGTTCTTCCCGCTCGCGGCGCGGACCTGTTCGAGCAGCTTCTGCACGCCCTCCTCCAGTGCCCCCTGTGCCGCGCGTGCGTCCCCGGAGACGTCCCCCTTGCGAAAGGACTCCGTCACGTCGAGCTCGCGCTCGGCGAGCCGGCTGGTTTCCGAGAGCGCGCGGTCGAGCTCCGTCGTGACCTCATCGCGCCACTGCTGCTGCATCTGCTGGCGCGCCTGCTGCAGCTGGTCGCCGAGGGGCTGGAGCATCTGCGCCGCCTGCTGACCGGACTGCTTCGCGGCGTTCCGCTGCCCGCGCTGCGCCTCCGACGCGGCCTGCTGCATCTGCTGCGAGGCCTGCGCGACCTGGTCGGACATCTGCTCGAGCTCCTCGGAGCGTCCCTCGGATGCCACCTGCGGGGCAAGACGGTCCAGCGCGGCCGCCAGGGAGTCCGCCCGAGCCGCCAGCGCCCGCTCCTCCGCTGCAGCCCGGGCGCTGTCGGCCCGCGAGACCTGGTCGGACCACTGCTCCTGCTCCCGCGCGAGCTCGCGCGACTCCGCGGTGAGGTTGGCCATGTCGCCTTCCACGGCCGCGCGCCGGAAGAGCTCCCGGCTGCGCTCGATGGCGTCTCGCAGCTCTTCCTGCGCTTTTGCGAGCTGTTGCAGGGCCTCCCGCGCGCGCTCGGGGTCAAGCTCCTTGAGGGCCTGCTGCAGGTCCGCCAGGCGCTGCTTCAGTTCCGGTGACAGGGCCCGGTCGAGCTGCTCCCGGATTTCCTCCATCCGCTTCTGGAACTCGGGGTCGTTGAGCCCCGCCGCCTGGGCGCTCTTCTGCAGCTCCTCGAGTGCGGACTGGAGGTCTTCCGCCTGCTGCTGCAGCTGCTGCTGTTCCCGGGCGACGGCCTCCGCGCGCTGGGCCTGGTCGTAGCTCATCGCGCGCTCGCCCTCGCGTCCCCCCTGCTGGCCTTCCGCGGGCCTGGGCCGCTCCCGGCTCAGGTCCTCGGTGGTGCGCTGCAATTCCCGGCTCCGTGCCAATGCGGAATCGAGGCCCGCCGATACATCCCGCGTCGCTTCGCGCGCGGCGGCGCGTACTTCCGAGAGCGTCGGCAACCGCAGGATGTATTCCCGTGACCGGCCGGCCTGGCCGGCGGGCGCATTGTCCACCACTCGCACGAAATACCGTACCGTATCGCCGGGGAGGAGGCCGCGGCCGTTGAGGTCCAGTTCGACCGTGAGCAGCGCCCGATCCGGGATCCCGCCCGGGAGTGGCACCGGCTGGCGTACCGGGTCGTCCGCCAGTCCGAGACGCGAGATACGCCGGCTCTCCAGGACCACCGCGGAGAGGCCGTAGTCGTCCTCGGCTTCCACCACGAGGGGCATCCGCAGACTGAGCGGTACGATGGTATCGCGGCCGGGAACGGGGATGTCCACGCGTGGCGCGGCATCGGGAATCAGCCGGACGGGCAGCAGGACGGGATCGCCGGCGAGGGGAGCTCCGGCCTTCGTGGTGAGCTCGAGCGCGTACGTGCCGCTCACGCGCGGGGCCAGCGACCCGTTGAACGTGCCGCCCCGCACTTCCATGTCCTCGCGTCCCGGCCCGCTCCACGCGGCGGAAGCGAGCGGCGCGGTGGCCTCGCCGCGAACATCGAGTCGCGTGCCCGCCGGGAGGAGCAGCGTGTCACCATCGACCGGCATGGGCTCGTCGGCCAGGGCCAGATAGCGCGGATAACGGGCGGTGACAGTGAGCGACCCGAGGAACGCGGGTATCCGGACCCGGACATGGACCGTGTCCGAGGAGCGCGGCCCCGCGCTCAGGCGGGCGAAAAGGTCAGTGCGGAGGGGCCCCACCATCTCGGTGGCGCGGCCGGTGGAGTCGAGCGGTACCGTGCGGGCGCGCCAGGGCTCACCCGGCCCCCGGACCCACAGCACGGCCTCACGGCGCCCGGTGGCGCGGAGGAACAGCGCGACGCTGTCCTCCCGGGCCACGACGTCCGTGGCCGCGGCAAGCGAGACGGGAGCGGTGATGGCCTCCCAGGCCATGCCGGGCCGCCAGAGGGCCGCCGCCGGGCCGTGCACCGGCCCGGCCGCGGCGAAGACCGACAACCCGACGGCCCCGACCAGCAGGCCTCCCCAGGCGCGCTGGCGGAACGAGCGCCGCTCGGGGGCCAGGGCATCATCACCGCGCAAAGCCAGCTCCGCTCCTGAGGCCGCGTCAGCAACGGTGTAGAGCGCGCTGCTGGTCCCGGGGGCGGGAGAATCGAGGAAGGCACGGAGACCGCCGGCCCGCCATCCGCCGTGCTCCTCCAGGCGGTGCGCCACCCACACCACTCCGAGCGAGGTCACGGCGCGGAGCGCCAGGACCACGACGAGAACGAGGGCGGCTAACCCCGCCGCCCAGGCGACGAAAACCCAGGCCGGACCTGACAGTCCGGGCACCCGCGCGAGCAGCGCCGCTGCCCCGAGGATGAACGTCACGAGCCCGGCGGCGAACGCGGCCCAGCCGAGCGAACTCCAGCCGCGCAGAGGCCGGACGAGCCGCTCGAGCTCCTGGCGGGTGGAGCTCCCGCTCACCCGCCGTACCCCACGGCGTACGCGAACAGATTCACGCCCATGCGAAGCGCGGCCTCGCGCTTCTCCGGGGGGTCATGATGCACATCGGGATCCTCCCAGCCGTCGCCCAGGTCGGACTCGTACGAGTAGTACACGACGAGCCGCCCGTCGAGGAAGATTCCGAAGCCCTGCGCAGGGTCGCCATCATGCTCGTGGATCTTCGGGATGCCGCGGGGGAACGCGTACACCAGGTGATAGACCGGATGGTCGAGGGGAACCTCCACCAGTGGATGGTCCGGGAAGAGCCGGCCCAGCTCACGGCGGATGGACTGGTCCATGCCGTAGTTGTCGTCGGCGTGGAGAAACCCACCCTGCCGCAGGTAGCGTCGCAGCGTCGCCAGGTCCTGGTCGGAGAAGCGGACGTTGCCGTGCCCGGTCATATAGATGTAAGGCACGCTCCAGAGATCCTCGCTGGACAGCGTCACCGTCCGCTCGGTCATCGCGACCCGGAGGTCGGTCCGCTCCCGGATCGCCCGGAGCAGGTTCGGCAGGCTCGAGGGATTGGCGTACCAGTCGCCGCCGCCTTCGTAATGCAGGCGGCCGATCGTCATGACGGGAGCGGACTGCGCCTCAGGCGCCGGGCACGGCACCGCGAGGAGAACGCACGCGAGCAGCAGACATCGTGTCATGGCAGTTCCTGCACGATCCGGTACACCTCGTTCCGCGGAAGGCCGTGGGCGGCGACGAGTTCACGCACCACGGCGGAGCGGCGCATGCCGCCCTGGAGGAGCCGCTGCGCCTCCGCGGCGATGTCGGGCCCTTCGTCCGCAGGGGACGACTCGACCGCGCCCTCCAGCACGACGGTGATTTCGCCACGCGGTTCCACCGCCTCGAAGTGGAGGCGCACCTCCGCAATCGGCCCGGCCCGGAGCTCCTCATGGAGTTTAGTCAGTTCCCGGCCGACCATCACCCGCCTGTCCGGCCCGGTGCGGGCCTCGAGATCGGCGAGGAGCCGCAGGAGGCGGTTGGCGGCTTCGAAGAAGACGACTGTGGTGGGCTCGCGCGCCGCGCGCGCCAGGGTTTCGTCGCGCTCGACTCCCTTGCGGGGGGGGAAGCCGACAAAGACGTACCGGTCCGCCTCCATTCCTGACACGCTGAGCGCGGCCGTCACGGCGGAGACGCCCGGAACCGGCACTACCGGCAGGGCGGCCGCGCGGGCCTCGGCAACGAGTCGCGCCCCCGGGTCGCTCACCACCGGCGTGCCCGCGTCCGAGACCAGCGCCACGCTGCGCCCCTCACGCAGATGCGCGAGGACCGCCTCGAGCCGGGAGGCGGGCGAATGGGCATGGAGGCTCATGAGGCGGGGGTGGGCGTCGAGATGGTGCAGCAGCTGCCTGGTGCGGCGCGTGTCCTCGGCGGCCACAACCTCCACCGTCCGCAGGGTGTCACGGGCACGGAGCGTGATGTCCCCGAGGTTGCCGAGCGGCGTCGCCACCACGTAGAGCGTGCCGGGTTCCGCTACCACTCCACCGACCAGGGCAGCCGTCCATAGAAACCGGCCGCCTGAAGCACGTAGCGCTGTTCGCGGGTCTCCTCCCGGAGCAGCCGCACGGCCGCGCCGGGCATCACCACTTCGAGATCCTCGAGGACCATCCGGGCCCATACCGCGAAGCCCTCGTTCAGTTCATCGACCGTCGCCGCCGGCGCGCCGGTGGTGCCGGCGAGGGTGGCAAAGGCGGGGAAGTCCTCCTGCACCCGCGCGGCGGCCCGGGCCACGTGACGCGGCCCGTCTTCGGGCCATTCCCGCCTCACCGCGTCGGCGAACCGGCGATACAGTGCCTGATATCCCTGCCGCTGGGCCGCAGTCGCCTGGGTGGGCATCGGTCCGGAGGGGGCGAACGTGCTGGCGGCGATGTCGGGAGCCGGGCCCGGTTCGCTGACCCGGAACAGCGACTCGACGTGCTCGACCACCGGCCGGCCCTCGGCCCGCCCGCTGAAATACCCGCTGGCATACCGGCCGGAGACGAACTCCAGGTAGTTCACCCGGCCAGCGCTGATCAGTTCGACGACGCCGCTGAAGTTCTCGCCGGTCAGAACCGGAAAGAGCCGCTCGGGGTCCCGCTCGTTCACGAACCGGAGCTGCGCAGGCGCGGCACAGGAGGCCCACATCCAGTCCAGCTGCCTTGCCGGCGCACGCGCGTACACCCCTTCGCCGCGTTCGGGCTCGCTCCGCAGGCGGTCCAGTGCGGCATCCACCGGCAGCACACATCGGATTTCCGGACGGATGGCACCCGCATTGACGAGTTCACCCGCCCGGAAGAAGAGCAGGACGACCTCATCCGGGAGGTACCCGGCAAACCATGCGTCCACGCGGCCGTCGCGGTCGGCCTTGGCGAACGAAATGAGATTGTCGAGATGGACGAAGGGCAGCCGGGTCCGCGAGACCATGACGCCCGTATCTGGAAAGGCGAGCTCGGTCAGGCGGACGGTCGAATGGAGGAGACGGGCACTGCTGGCGCGCATGGATGCTCCCTGCCGGGGCCGCCGCGGGGGCGGCCCCGGCGAGGTGCCTAGGCGAGGTGCTGCTGGATCTTGCCCTCGATCACCGCCCGCGGAACGGCGCCGACGACGGTGTCCACCACCTTGCCACCCTTGAAGAACAGGATGCTCGGGATGGAGCGGATGTTGTACTTCATGGCCGTCCCCTGGTTGGCGTCCACGTCTACCTTCACCACCTTGGCCTTGCCCGCGTATTCCCGGCTCAACTGCTCGAGCGTGGGGGCCACGATCTGGCAGGGCCCGCACCATGTGGCCCAGAAGTCTACCAGCACGAGACCGTCCGCCTTCTCCACCTCGGAGACGAAGGACTGGTCGGTCGCCTGAATTGTCTTGGAATCTGCCGTTGCCATTAGCTTCCCTTTCGTATGTATGGCGGGCCCTGGAGCGCCCGCGTCAAGTCATCATGCGGCCGGTGGCGCCCACCCTCGGGCGCCCCGTCCATTCGAGGGAGATCGTCGTGGCCGACACACCCCGTATCGCCCACATCGGCGTGGCCGTGTCCGACCTGGACGCCGCCCTCGCTTTCTATCGCGACGTGCTCGGGCTGACGCCCCATCCGCCGGAAACCGCCGACGGCGCCACGATCGTTTCCCTCCCGTTCGGCGACAGCGAAGTCGAGCTGCTCGCGTCGAGTGAGCCGGGGACCCCCATTGCGAAGTTCCTCGCGAAGCGCGGCCCGGGCATTCACCACATCTGTTATCGCGTCCCGGACCTCGATGCCGCCCTGCGGGCATGCCGCGAGGCCGGGTATGAGCTTGTGGACCAGGCGCCCCGTCCCGGGGCGGGTGGCCGTCGCGTGGCCTTCCTGCACCCGCGCTCGACGGCCGGCATCCTGCTCGAACTCACGGACCAGGAACCGCCGGCGACCGCGTGAGGTTCCCGATCAGGACGAGCCGCAGGGCATCTCGGGGTTGCCGATGTCCTTCAGGTCGAAACTGTAGACCAGCCACGCACTGCCGGTCCAGATCATCGTGAACGGCACCGTGCGCGCACAGCCGGCGCGCTCCAGCCGCACCTGCAGCACCCGCTGGTTGTCGTGGCCGCTCACCGGGTCATTCGTCAGGACCTGGTGCTGCGTGTTCTTCAGGTAGGCCTGCATGATGGCGATTCGCCGGTTGTAATCCGCCGGTGCGCCGGTCTGTCCGGCGGAGCCCCGTGCGGTGCCCCACAGGTCCGCCATCCCGGTTACGTTGCTGTCCGCCGCGGCCTGGAGGAACCCGTGCAACGCGGATTCCGCGCTCGCGGGACCGGTACCCGACGGCTGGCGACCACCACACGCCGCCACGGCCAGGGCCATCAGGGACAAGCTTGTCAGTCGGCGCATCGGGTACCCCGCTTACGGAAGAAATGGTGTTCGAACTTAACGGCCCCCGGAACAGCGAGCAATGACGCCACCACGCCTCTACATCAACGTCGATCACGTCGCGACGGTCCGTCAGGCCCGGCGCGCCGACGAGCCCGATCCCGTTGCCGCCGCCACGCTTGCGGAACACGCCGGCGCGGACGGCATCACGGTGCACCTGCGGGAAGACCGCCGTCACATCCAGGACCACGATGTCGAGCGGATGTCGGCCGCGGTGCGCACCGTGCTGAACCTCGAGCTCGCCACCAGCCCGGACATCGTCGCCCTCGCGTGCCGGCTCGCCCCCTACCAGGCGACCATCGTCCCGGAACGACGCGAGGAGGTCACCACCGAGGGCGGGCTCAACCTCCGCACCGGGGCCTACCAGCTGCGGGATACGATCATGCGGCTCGGGGAGGCCGGCTGCCGGGTCAGCCTCTTCATCGACCCCGACCGCGACACGGTGGACGCCGCTGCCGCCCTGGGCGTCCCCGCAATCGAGTTGCACACCGGGCGGTATGCCCACACCTGGCGCCAGGACGACCGCGCGCTGGACGAGCTCCACCACGCCACCGACCAGGCGCGCGCACTCGGCCTTGCCGTGCATGCGGGACACGGACTGACCCGGGCCAACGTCGCACCCGTCGCCGCCATCCCGGGCGTCGAGGAACTCAACATCGGGCACAGCGTGGTGAGCCACGCGATCATGGTCGGCATGGAGCAGGCCGTGCGAGCGATCCGCGCGGCGATGAACCGCTGACCTCCGTTTACCCGTGCGCACCGTGGCGTTAACCTTCCACCGGCCCTCTCCCACCAGCGCCGACCCGGCACCGCCGAGGCATGCATGACGAGCCCGATCGGAATGGCAGAATATTTCGCGATGGAGGCCGGCGACTATCTCGACCGGCTCCACGCGCTGGTGACCTCCGAGGAGGCCCCGCCCCCGGAAGACCTCGTCCGCTTCTGCCGCGCGCTGCGTGGCAGCGCGCTGATGGCCAACCAGCCGCATGTGGCGCGCGCCGCGAGCGGGCTCGAGGCGCTGGCCAAGGGGTACAGGGAGGGCCGCAGCGACTGGGACGACGACCTCCGCGGAACGCTGGAACACGCCGTGGACGAGCTCCGGCAGCTGGTCCGGCGCGCCGGGTCATGGGGCGACGAGGAGACCGCCCGGGCCGACCGCCTGGCGCGGGCACTGGAGGGGCGAGCCGGCATACCGTCGCCGGCAGGACCGCGGACCACACCACCCGGTGGCGCCGGTGCGACGCTTTCCAGCAGCGATGCCGGGGTGCGTGCCTTCGTGGCGCGGGAAGGTGCCCTGGCTGCCGCCGCCCTGGACCGCGCCGCCCGGGCACTCCGCACAACGCCGGGGGCGCGCGATCCGCTCTACGCCGTCCTGCGCCGCCTCCAGTCGCTGCGCGGCCTCGCGGCGATGAGCGAATTGTCCCCCCTCCCCGAGCTGCTCGAGGCCATCGAACAGGCCGTCGGCGAGATGACCCGCATGTACGCCCCGCCGCCCGCTGGCGCGGAGGTGTTCGACGCCGCCGCGCAGGCACTATCACGAGGGGCGCAGGATGTGGCCCGCTACGGCCGTCCCACACCCGACGCCGAGGAGCCCGAGCGGTTTGCGACACTCCTGCTGCAGGTCTTCGCCGGCGAGCGGGACGTCGTGGCCATCGAGTCGCTCTTCCCCGCGGGGGATGAAGGGGTCGTCCAGGCCGGCGTGCCGCCCCAGCAGAGTCCGCAGGCCCAGCTCGGGACGGTGGAACTGGTCGGCATGGGCGAGCACCTCACCCGCGCCGCCGCGGATCTCGAACACGCACCCACCAGCACCGTGCGCCAGCTCCGGCTCTATACCACGGTCACCACTCTGGGCGCCCTGGCACACGCGGCGGGCACCCTGGTACCGGAGGTACTGCGGGACTTCGCCGGGCGGACGCGCGAGCACATCACCACCACCACGGGCGAAGAGGTCACGGTCCTGGCGGGCGTCCTTCGCGACGCGGGAACCGCGCTCCGGGACAGCGCCCTGGCTGGTACGCCGGCGGACCAGACGGTCTTCGAGCGGCTGCTGGAACGGATCGGTGCCATTGACCTGCAAGGCCCCCCCGACCAGGCCGAGCGGGAGATCGTGCCGATCGAGGCGATCGAGCTGCGAGCGGAGGAACTGGGAAGTCGGGAGGTCGATGACGACCGCGAGGTCGTTCCGATTGAAGCGCTGGAGTACGAGGCACCGGAGGTCGAGGCTGGGGGCATCGCCGGGAGCTTTCTCACCCGCGACCGGCTCCGGCGCATGCGCCCCGTCGGGGAGGCCTCCCTCGAGGCACTGCTCGGCGCCACGGCGCCCCCTGTTCCGCGGCCCGCGCCCGACGCCATGGGGGTCATCGACATCGACGACCTCTGCTATAGCGGCGATGGAGCCATTCGACGGGCTCGCGAAGTCAGCCGCGACCTCGCCCGGCTGTTCGGGGAAACTGACGATCCCAGGCGGGTGCGCCCCCTCGTGGCAGAACTGCACGACCTCGTGGCGCTGGCCCAGCACGAGTCTTCCGGCGGCGTGTGACCGCCACTCCCACCCCAACGCCCCCGGGCGCACCGAGAGCACAGGCCTGGCGACTGGTCCTGGCCGTACTGGCCTCGGGGGTCTTCCTCTATCTGGCGCTGGGAGACATCCACCTGGGCGAGGTCCTCCGCGAGTTGCGCGAGGCACGGCTGCTGCCCATTCTCGCCGCAGTCGTCATCGCAACGTCCACATTCGGGATCCGGCTCGTACGCTGGCGGATTCTCCTGCACGGCGAGGACGGCCAGAGCCTGCCGGCCGGCTCGCTCTGGCACGCGGTGGCCATCGGCTTCATGGCCAACAACGTGCTGCCGTTCCGCGCCGGTGAGGTGATCCGGAGCATCACCGCCGCCCGGCTCACCCGCACCCGGGTGACCTCCGCGCTCTCGTCAGTGGCAGTAGAGCGGCTCTTCGACGGTGTCGCGGTCGTCTCGCTGCTCGCGGTGGGGCTCTTCTTCTCCGACCTCCCGGCGGGCACCACCGTCGGTGGGGTGCGGCTCACCCGGATCGCCAGCACCATGGGGGGGGTGTTCGTGGGCTGCCTCCTGGTGGCGGGGCTGGTCGTTGCGTTTCCGGCGTTCGCCGAGCGGATGGTCAAGCGCCTGGTCCCATCCGAGCGCATCGCCGGCCGGATCGTGGCACTCATTGACGGTCTCATTCATGGCCTCTCGGCCCTCCAGTCCCCGGTGCGCCTGCTGGGCGCGATCGCCTGGTCACTCGTCCTGTGGCTGGTGAACGCCGCTTCCTTCCATGTCGCCTTCAGCGCCTTCCAGATTCCCGTCGACTTCGCGGGTGCGCTGGTCATGCAGGGCATTCTCGCCCTGGCGATCACCGTCCCGACCGCTCCCGGCTTCGTAGGAGCTTTCGAGCTGGCCATCCGCGCCGTCCTGGTTCTGTACGGCGTGACCGAGGGCCGCGCGGTGTCCTACGCGCTCGTTTACCACGCCACCACCTTCCTCCCCATCACCCTCCTCGGCGCCTGGTCCCTGGTCCGTACCGGACTCGGCCTGCGATCGCTCCAGAAGGAAGCCACCGCGTGAGCCACCCGGTGCGGGTGGAGTGCCGGGCCAAACTCAACCTCTTCCTCCGGGTGCTCTCCCGGCAAGAAGACGGATACCATGGCCTGGAAACCCTGTTCTGCCTGATTGACCTGGCCGATACCCTGGAGGCCGAGCGGCTGGACTCCGGAGTCGAGCTGGACACCGACGCGACCGACCTGGGCCCCCCGGAGGAGAACCTCGCCGTCCGCGCGGCGGAGATGGTCCTGGCCGCCACCGGTCGCCGGCATGGTGTGCGACTCCGTCTCACCAAGCGCATCCCCGCCCAGGCCGGCCTCGGCGGGGGCTCGGCGGACGCCGCCGGTGCGCTCCTGGCGGTCAACCAGATCGCCGGCCATGCAGTGCCACAGCATGAGCTGCTCCAGTTTGCCGCCCGGCTCGGCAGTGACGTGCCGTTCTTCGTCGGCGGCGGGTCTCTGGCGCTGTCCTGGGGCCGGGGTGAGCGGATGTTCCGCCTCCCACCCCTGCCGAAGGCGCCTGCCCTGCTGCTCGTGCCGCCGGTTCGCGTCGGGACCCCTGACGCGTATCTCTGGGTGGACCAGGCCCGTTCGGCGGGCACCTCGCGCGGGGCCGTGGCGCTGGACCTCGAGGCCCTGTCCAGCTGGGGCAGCATCGGACGGTTGGCGGGAAACGAGTTCGAATCGGTGGTGTGGAGCCACCACCCCGCGATCCGGGCGGGCTACGAGGCGCTGGTCAACACCCACCCCGTGCTGTGCCGGATGACCGGCTCGGGCTCGACCCTGTTTGCGGTGTATCGCACGGCCCGCGAACGTGACGACGCGAAGATGATGCTGAGCCCGAAACTTGGACGGACAATCCCGGTCCAGACCGCGTGAACGGTGAACAGTCAACGGTGAAGCGTCCCCGCCTCAGCCACCCCGTTCACTGTTTACCGTTCACCGTTTACGCCTTTCTGTTAAAGGGTTACGTTATCCGGCAGCTCTGGCCCTTCGTCCAATGGCAGGACATCAGACTTTGGATCTGAGAATGGTGGTTCGAATCCACCAGGGCCAATCCCCCTTCATTGACTCCCCCGGAATGACCCGGTTATTTTGGAAGGCTGTATTATGGCCGATCTAGCGATGTCGCGCAGCCAGATACTCCTGCTCAGCGGGTCGGCCAACCGGCCCCTGGCGGAGGAAGTGGCGTCCCATCTCGGGCAGCCGCTTTGTCGTGTGACGACGCGACGGTTCGCCGATGGCGAGCTGTTCGTGAAGATCGACGAGAACGTGCGGGGGCGGGATGTGTACATTATCCAGCCCACCAACCCGCCGGCCGAGAACCTCATGGAGCTGCTGCTCCTCATGGACGCCGCCCGGCGGGCAAGCGCGGCCCGGGTGACCCCGGTCATGCCCTACTTCGGGTATGCCCGGCAGGACCGGAAGGACCAGCCCCGGGTGGCAATCAGCGCGAAGCTGATTGCGAACATGATCTCGGTGGCCGGGGCGGACCGGGTGCTGGCGATGGATTTTCACCAGCACCAGATGCAGGGGTTCTTCGACCTCCCCGTGGACCACCTGTACGCCGCGCCGGTGTTCACGAACTACTTCCGGCAGCTCGGCCTGAAGGACCCGGTGGTGGTCGCGCCGGATGTCGGGAGCGCAAAGATGGCCCGCGGGTTCGCCAAGCGGCTCAACGCCTCGTTGGCGATCATCGACAAGCGGCGCCCCTCCGCCAACGTGGCCGAGGTGGCCAACGTGGTCGGCCAGGTGGACGGGCGTGACTGCCTCATCCCGGACGACATGATCGATACCGGGGGCACGATGACGGAGGCGATCCACGCGCTGAAGCGCCTGGGGGCCAACAACGTGTACTGCTGCGCCACGCATGCCCTGTTGTCGGGCCCGGCGGTGGAGCGGCTGCAGGCCAGTCCGGTGGCCGAGGTGGTCGTGACGAACACGATCCAGCTCCCGCCGGAGCGGCAGTTCAGGCAGTTGAAGGTTCTCTCGATCGCCGGCCTCCTGGCCAAGGCGATCGGCTACACACACAGCGACCAGTCGGTAAGCTCGCTGTTCGACTGACGAGGGACGGAAATCCATGGCAGACCAGGTGAGCCTGGCGGTCGAGAGCCGCCGGGATACGGGCAAGGGCGCAGCGCGGACGCTGCGGCGCGAAGGCAAGGTTCCCGCGGTGATCTACGGGCACGGGCGCGAGGCGCGCGCCCTGGCGATCGACAGTCCGGGCCTGCAGAAAGTCCTGAACGTCGCGGGCGGCAGCACCGTCATCGACGTGCTGGTGGACGGCGGCGAGCCGGTCAAGGCGCTGATCCGCGAAGTCCAGCGCAACCCGGTCAAGCCGGTCGATATCCTGCACGTGGACCTCTACGAGGTTCGCGCGGATGAAACGGTCACGGTTGACGTGCCCGTGCACCTCGTCGGCATTGCCGACGGCGTCCGCAACGGCGGCGGCGTGCTCGACCAGGCCCTCCGCGAGCTCGAGGTCGAGTGCCTGCCGGGCGACATCCCGTCGAGCATCGACGTGGACGTCACCGCACTCACCATCGGACACTCGATCTTCGTGCGCGACGTGCCCCTCGAGAACGGCACCATCCTGAACGATCCCGACCTTCCGGTCTGCACGGTCGTGCCCCCGCGGGTGGAGGAGGAGCCGGTCGAGGTCGAGGAAGAGACCACGGCGGAGCCCGAACTCATCCGGAAGGCCAAGGACGAGGACGAGGAAACCGAAGAAGAGGACTGAGTCCTGCGGGCCATCGTGGGACTCGGCAACCCCGGCCCGGAATACGCCGCCACCCGCCACAACGCGGGCTACCGGCTGGCGGACTTCGTGGCCCGGCGGTGGGCGTTCCCGGCGTTCCGCCGCGATGGCGCCGCCCGGGTGACGGCCGGCCGGCGCGAGGGGCACGAGGTTCGCCTCATCAAACCGCTGACGTACATGAACCGGAGCGGGGCCGCTTTGGCTCCGCTCCGTGCCATACCGGGGTTCGACCCCGCGCTGGACCTGCTGGTCCTGGTGGACGACGTGGCCCTCCCGCTGGGGCGCTTCCGCCTCCGTGGCGCCGGCTCCGCCGGGGGCCACAACGGGCTCAAGAGCATCGAGGGCGCCCTCCGCCGGCAGGACTATGCCCGGCTCAGGATCGGGGTGGGTCCCCTGCCCCCGGATGCTGACGATCTGGCAGATTTCGTCCTGGCCGGGTTTGCCCCGGACGAGTCCGCCGCGCTGGAGGAGTTGCTCGACCCCATGGCCCTGGCCGTGGAGACCTGGCTGACCGACGGTATCGAGTTCGCCATGAACCAGTTCAATCGCTGATGCCGCTCACCCTCACTCCGCTGAGACCATGACCGACTCCCTGACTCTCTACGCACTGGCCATCGGCCTCGCCGGCCTCGTGGCGACCCTGGTGACCTACTTCGCCCTCAAGCGACAGGCCGTCGGCAGTGCCGTCATGCAGGGCCTGGCCGAGCAGATCCGGATTGGCGCTATGGCGTTCCTGCGCCGCGAGTACCTGGTGCTGCTGCCGTTCCTGGCGGTGGTCGCGGTACTGCTCGGCCTGGCGGTCGGACCCAAGACGGGTGTCGCCTATGTGCTGGGCGGGCTCGCCTCGATCCTGAGCGGCTGGATCGGCATGAAGGGCGCAACCATCGCCAACATCCGCACCGCCGAAGCGGCGCGCTCCAGCGGGCAGGCGCAGGCACTCCGGATCGCGTTCAGTGGCGGGTCGGTGATGGGGCTCGCCGTCGCCTCGCTGGGGCTGGCCGGCATCACCATCGTGTTCATGTTCCTCGGCAACGGCGAACTCGCGTCTGACGCAAAGGCCTTCAGCGAGATCATCTCCGGCTTCGCGATGGGCGCCTCCTCGATCGCCCTGTTCGCCCGGGTGGGCGGCGGGATCTACACGAAGGCAGCCGACGTCGGCGCCGACCTGGTCGGCAAGGTCGAGGCCGGCATTCCCGAGGACGACCCGCGGAACCCCGCCACCATCGCCGACAACGTCGGTGACAACGTGGGCGACGTGGCCGGCCTCGGCGCGGACATCTTCGAGTCGTACGTCGGTTCGGCCATCGCCACGGTCGCCCTGGCCGCCACATCCGTGCTGATTCCCGACGGCAACCGCATCACGGCCATGCTGTTGCCGCTGAGCTACATCGCCGGGGGCCTCGTCGCCTCACTGATCGGCGTGCTGGCGATGCGGGCGCTGGCCCGGGGCAACCCGGCCAACGCGCTCCGCTACGTCACGTTCATCGCGGCCGGCCTGTTCCTGGTGTTCGCCTGGCTCCTGACGGGCTGGATGCCACTCGACATGGTCCGTGCTGACGGCACGATGCTGCCGCTCATGGGACCCTTCTGGGCGGTGCTGGCCGGGACGGTGTCCGGAATCTCGATCGGCCTGGTCACCGAGTACTACACCGCGGGCAGCCCGGTGCGGCGGATCGCGCAGTCGTCCGAAACCGGCCCTGCCACCAACATCATCGCGGGGCTCGCGGTCGGCATGGAAAGCTGCATCGTGCCCGTGCTCCTGATCTGCGCCGCCACGTGGGTCTCCTTCACGGTGGCCGGCCTCTACGGTATCGCGATCGCCGCCGTGGGCATGCTGGCCACCGTGGGCGTCACGATGTCGGTCGATGCCTACGGGCCGATTGCCGACAATGCCGGCGGCATCGCGGAAATGAGCCACCTCGGCAAGGAAGTCCGCGCCATCACCGACGGCCTCGATGCGCTCGGCAACACCACGGCTGCCATCGGCAAGGGCTTCGCGATCGGCTCGGCGGCGCTCACCGCCCTGGCCCTGTTCAGCGCCTACGCCTCGGCGGTCGGCCTCTCCACCGAGGGCCTCAACATCATCGACCCGATGGTCGTGATCGGCTTGTTCATCGGCGGTGTCATGCCGTTCTTCATCGGCGCCCAGACCATGACCGCGGTGGGCCGCGCCGCCCAGGGCATGGTGGAAGAAGTCCGCCGCCAGTTCCGGGAGATCCCCGGCCTGCTGGAGGGGAAGGAAGGCGTGAAGCCCGACAGCGCCCGCTGCGTGGACATCTCGACCCGCGCCGCACTCCGGGAGATGGTCATCCCGGGCGTGGCGGCCGTGCTGCTGCCGGTCGTCACCGGCTACTTCTTCGGTGTGAAAACCCTCGGCGGCCTGCTGGCCGGCGCGACGGTCACCGGCGTCATGATGGCGCTCTTCATGGCCAACGCGGGCGGCGCCTGGGACAACGCCAAGAAGTACATCGAGGGCGGCGCTCACGGCGGCAAGGGCTCCGACCCGCACAAGGCGGCGGTGGTGGGCGATACCGTGGGCGACCCGTTCAAGGACACCAGCGGTCCGGCCATGAACATCCTGATCAAGCTGATGAGCGTCGTGTCGCTGGTGCTGGCGCCGTGGTTTGCGAGGATGGCGGGATAAAGAGAGGTCGAGAGGTCGAGAGTGGAGCGGGTGCTTCTCACGGTTGCTCCTGAATCGCATTTGCCAGTTTCAGGAGCATGGCGCTGAGCAGTTGACACACGGAGTCCAGCCTCTCCCACTCGTCGCGCGGAAGAAAGCCCAGATCCCGCGCAAGTAGAAGCTGACACTCGATTTCATTGGCCGAGCCGCGGGCAATACGAAGGAAGCGACAGAATTCGGCGTCACCGGAACGACCGCATCCCTCAGCGATATTGGAGGAGACCGACACAGCCGCGCGCTGAAGTTGAGCGGTCAGCGTGAACCGCTGCGCGGCAGGGAAGGTCGACGTGACCCGATATATCTCAAGGGCGAACTGGTGTGAGCGTTGCCAGACCGCCAGTTGCTTGAAGTCGGCCATGCCCCAGTCTCGGAAGAGTGCGTACTGAGATACACTCGACCGGGAAACAATCCGTACCGAAGCGACGCGGCCCGGAACGATTCGTCGCTTGTTCTGCGTCCCTCGACCTCTTGACCCCTGGACCTCTCGACCTCCCTTGCTAAGACTCGGCATCGTCGGCCTCCCCAACGTCGGCAAATCCACGCTCTTCAACGCCCTGACCCAGGCCGGGGCGCTGGTCGCGAACTATCCGTTCGCGACCATCGAGCCCAACGTCGGCGTAGTCCAGGTCCCCGATCCCCGGCTCGAGACGCTTGCCGGCATCGTCAGTCCGGAGCGCACCCTCCCGGCCACCGTGGAGTTCCTGGACATCGCCGGGCTGGTGAAGGGCGCCAGCGAGGGCGAGGGGCTGGGCAACAAGTTCCTGGCCAACATCCGTGAGGTGGACGCGGTGGTGCACGTGGTCCGCTGTTTCCGGGATGACGACGTCCAGCACGTGATGGGCGATGTCGATCCCGTGCGCGACCGCGAGATCATCAACCTCGAACTGGGCCTGGCCGACCTCGCGACCGTGGAACGGCGGCTGGACCGTGCGCAGAAGGGTGCCAAGTCGGGCGACACGCAGGCGAAGGCCGAGGTACGGCTGCTGGAACAGCTCCAGGCAGCGCTGTCCGCCGGGAAGCCCGCGCGAAGTGTGGTACCGCCCGACGAAGACGCCGCCGTCTACCGGACGTTCAACCTGCTCACGGCGAAGCCGGTGCTCTATGCCGCCAACGTCGCCGAGGATGAACTGGACGGGAACGCACTGACAGAGGGGTTGCAGGCGGCTATCAACCGGGATGGCGAACCGGCGGAGATTGTGACCTTCTCCGCCAAGGTCGAGGCGGAGCTGGCTGAACTCCCACCAGAAGACCGCGCGGAGTTTCTCGAATCCCTCGGCCTCACAGAGAGCGGGCTCGACCGGCTCGCGCACGCGGCCTATCACCTGCTCGGCCTCCAGAGCTACTTCACCGCCGGCGAGAAGGAGGTCCGGGCCTGGACCATCCATCGCGGGGACAAGGCCCCGGTCGCCGCCGGGGTAATCCACTCGGACTTCGAGAAGGGATTCATCCGCGCGGAGACCGTCGCCTATGAGGCCTTCGTGAAGGCCGCCGGCTGGAAGGGCGCGCGGGAGCAGGGCCTGTCCCGGGCCGAAGGGAAGGAATACGTGGTGCAGGACGGGGATGTGATGCTGTTCCGGTTTAATGTGTGAGGGGGAGGGAGTAGGCAGTAGAGTGTCGGATGTCGGCAATCGGCAGTCGGCAATCGGCAGTCGGCGGCTTCGGAGGGCGCGTTGCGTCCCTGCTCCGTCACCGCAGGGTGGTCGTCGATGGACGCCGAGCGCCCGGTGAAGCCCTGACGGCGAAGCTGCGGGGATGTTGGCAGTCGACGGGGGAGCGTGTCAACGACTCACCGACCGACCCTCCCGATGCCCGATACCCGGCTTCTCACCTTGCCCTCCCCGTCCGCGGACGACATACTGCCCCCATGTCCCCCCGACGCGGGCTTCTTCTCCTCGCCGGCCTGGTCATTCCGGCCGGTGTCGCGGCGCAGCATGATCTCGCGCGAGTCGACTCCTCCGACAACATCGCCGCGTTCCGCGCCCGACTCCAGCATGCCGACGACGCGCTGCTCTCACGGCTCGCCGATTCCCTGAATGGGGTCGACCACACTCCGGCCAGCGCCATCAGAACGGGTCTGGTCCTCCTCGGGCGGGGGGAGCTTCACGAGGCGGAGCAGGAACTGAACTGGGCCGTCCAGCGTGACTGGGACAATCCTGACATCTGGTTCGCCCTGGGCGAGGTGCGGAAACGCCTCGCGCGTGAGGGCGGGTTCGCCAAGGCGGCCCCGCTCATGGGAGACGGGGCGGGGTACATCGGCGGGGCATCGGCTGCCTGGTTTCGCGTCCTCGAGCTGGATCCTTCGCGGCAGGACGCCGTCGTCGCCCTGGCCTCGCTGGTCGGTCGGAAGGGCTTCACGAACGACCCGGTCACGCTGCTTCCGATCCTGCAGCTGGCCGCGGCCCGGAGCCGCGATTCCACCAGCTACCGGCTGCTCATGGAGACCGAGGCCGAACTGGAGGATTATCCCGCCGCCGGCGCGACCTGGCACGAGTATGCGGCCGCTGGCGGCAGGGAACCACTGAGTGGCCTTGTCCCGGATGATCGGCCCGATTCGAGCCGCCTGGCCATCAGCCATGATCTCCCCCGCCCTACCCTCGACATCTTCCGTCTTCAGGCCCGGCTGTATTTCCAGATCGCCGAGTATGACTCGGCCCTGGCCGCCGTGGAGCGATACGCCTGCGCCGGCGGCGACTCGGCCATCGTGCTCTTCGAGCGCTCCCGCCTCAGTTTTGCCCTGGGCCGGGCGCTGGAGGGCACGCGCGAGTACTACGATGCGGTGCGCGTCGCGGACGACTCCGTGTCCCGCGCGGCGCTCCGGGAGGATCTGGCCCTGACGGCCGACTCCACGGAACTGACCGCCTGGGACGTCGATACCATCCAGGACCGGGCGGCGTGGGTCCGCCATTTCTGGCAGCAACGGGACGTGGAGGACGGCCGGCCCCTGGGAAGCCGGCTCGCCGAGCATCGCCGGCGCGAGGTCTACGCCCTGGCCCACTACCGCCTGCCGCCCGAGGTATACTCCCGCCCGTTCGAGTGGACCCTGAGCGCCGCCGCGGTGGGGGGCGGGCTCCGGGAAGGCCTTAACGACCCGCAGGCGGGCCCGGACCGGCTCACCAACCGGATTCATCGCATCAGCCGGACCTTCCGCGGCCCGTTCGACGACCGGGGGCTGGTGTACATGCGTCATGGGGAGCCCGACCGGCGCGTGACAGGATCCGGCGTGAACCAGTGGTACGCCGAGGACTGGAAGTACCTCGAGACGGACGGGCCACGCGTGCTCCATTTCGCCGGGCCGCCCAGCGTGCCCCCGCGCCTCTACCTGGTCACCGCCCCGGCGACCGGTGATGCCGCCTGCCAGCTGGACGCCTGGTATTGCGCGCGGGCCGCCGCCCAGCTGACCTGGAAGGACGACCTGGACTTCCAGAAAGACATTCGCAAGTCCCAGAAGGTGCGGAAGGCGGGCGAGCACGTACTGCGCAGTGATGACAACGAGCTTGTCTATCCGACGCCCATGGATGGCATCGTCCAGATCTACGGCGTGGCCGGAGGACTCCTCGGCGTCTTTGCCGTCCCCTCGCACCAGCTCGTGGACACGGCCGGGCGGGCAGTACCGCTCAACTACCGCCTGTCGGCGGCGCCCGGCTCCGGAACCGCCGCCCAGGTGGATGACGTGGGGCGGCTCGAGGCCGGAAGGGAACTGCCGGAAGGGTCCTGGCTCCAGGGGCTCGTCGTGCTTCGTGCGCCCCCGGGCCAGTACCAGGCCAGCCTTGCCCTCAGCGATACGTCCGACAGCCGCGGGGCGGTCTTCCGGCTGCCGGCCGTACAGGTCCCGGCCTTCGGCACCGGCCGCCGCGTCATGAGCGACCTGATTCTTGGGGAGGAAGAGAGCACACTCGTCTGGGACCACCTCGGCACACCCATCGGCATCAACGCCACGAACGCCTACCGCCAGGGCGCCAGCGCCGAACTCTATTATCAAGTGGACGGCCAGGTGCCCGGACGGCGATACCGCACGCGCATCGAAGTCCGGAAGGGCGACCATCGCCCCGACGCTTCCCTGCGGTTTACCGAAACGGCGACCAGCCCGCGCGCGTGGTACAAGCGCAGCATGGGCCTGGCGCGCGTACGGCCCGGCAGCTACCGGCTGATCCTGACCGTAACCGACACGGAGACGGGCGAGGAGCTGGTGCGGGAGCAGCGATTGAACGTGCGATAGGCGCGCGAGCGGTAAATCGTTGAGTCGTGCGATCCCGGCTGAATCAAACTCACCACTCAACTACTCAACCACTCAACAACTCAACGTCTAGCCCAGCCTCCCCATCTCCCCCCTCCTGAACTGCTCCACCGCCTCACTGATCTCCTCCCGCGTATTCATCACGAATGGCCCGTACGCCGCGACGGGTTCATTGATGGGCTCCCCCGCCATGACCAGCGCGGCGGTGGGCATGGTCGGGCGGAGGGTGAGGCCCTGCCCTTCGCGCGAGAACATCACGGTATCGGCTGGTCCGACGGACCGACCGTCGCCCATGTCCAGGTTCCCCACACGCACCAGGACCAGGGTCGTGTGGCCGTCGGGGATGTCGAGCGTGACCTCCTCCCCGCCGGCCAGGGAGAGGTCGAGCAGTGTGACCGGTGTGAAGGTCCGGGCCGGCCCCGTGGTCTCCCTCACCGTCCCGGCGATCACGCGGGCCGTGCTCTTCCCGCCGAGCGACACCGCGGGGATCTGCGCCCGGGTCAGCGTCTGGTACCCCGGCTCGGCCCCCTTGTCCCGGGCCGGGAGATTGACCCAGAGCTGGGCCATCTCGAACGGACCACCGTCCCGCGTGTAGCGCTCGCCGTGCATCTCTTCATGCACCAGGCCCCGCCCGGCGGTCATCCACTGCACGTCCCCCGGCCCGATATGGCCCGCGTTCCCGGCCGAGTCGCGGTGGTCCACTTCCCCCTCGAACACGATGGTCACTGTCTCGAAGCCCTTATGGGGGTGCTGCTCTACTCCGCGCGGACGATTCGATGCCTCGAAGCGGGCCGGGCCACCGTAATCCAGGAGGAGAAAAGGGCTGATCGCCGCCCCCTGGGCATGGGTGGAGAAGACGGTCCGGACCGGAAAGCCGTCACCGACCCAGTGGGGGGAGGGAGCGGGTAGGATGGTGGTGGGGGATTTCATGGGCGTTGGGTGGTTAGTCGTTGAGTCGTTAGATCGTAAGTCGTTGAGTCGTTGAGTCGTTAAGTCGTTAAGTCGTTAAGTCGTTAGGTTGTAGAATGTTAGCGACGTGCAACGGTGTCAAGCCGACGAAACAGCTGTTCAACCACTCAACGCCTTCCGCAACTCCCCCTCCCCCACTATCTTACCCCCCTCACAAAATCCTCCTCGGCCTCACACCGGCGCCGGGGCAAGCTTCAACGTCCGAAGGAAGGTGTCATGACCCGTCAGTACGAGGTGGTCTATATCTTCGATTCCGCCCTCGAAGAGACCGCCATCAATGAAAAACTCGAACGTTTCAGCGGCATGCTCAAGGTCCCCGGCGAGGAATCCCAGCCGGACCTGAACCACTGGGGCAAGCGGACGCTGGCGTATCCCATCAACAAACACGAGACCGGCTACTACGTCGTGGCCAAGTTCGAGACCTCCCCGGATCTCCTCCCGGAGTTCGAGCGTGCCGCCAAGCTGGACGACGGTGTGCTGCGGTTTCTGGTGGTCCTGAACGACGGCGAGCAGCCGGTGGCGGCCCGCACGAGTGAAGACGACGACAGCCGTGACGGGGAGGACGATTGATGCGCCGCATGTCGAAAGTCTGTCCGATCTGCGAGTCCGGCGTTCGCGTCGTGGACTACAAGGATGAACGCGCGCTCTCCCGGTTCCTGACCGAACGCGGCAAGATCCTCCCGCGCCGGCTCTCGGGCTGCTGTGCCAGGCACCAGCGGCAGCTCAGCACGGCCATCAAGCGGGCGCGCGAACTGGCCCTGCTGCCCTACATCAAGGGACACGGGGGCTGACACACCCGGGCAACGGCCCGCCCGGCGCCCGGCCGGGACCGCTGGTCCCCGTCCTGGCCACGATCGGGTTTTTCCTGATCGCCCCGACGCCGCTCCTCCTCCTGCTGCCCCTCGTGGTGATGCAGGCAGTGAGCGGCACGCACACCGGCCGGGAGCGGGCGTGGCTGGTGACGCTGGCCGCCCTGTCCGCGATGCTCCTGGTCAGCCCTGGCGGACTGGCGGCCGAGGTGACGGGCGCCTCGGCGGTGCTGCTGGCGGGCACCGCGATCCTCGTGACCCCGCGGCGGGGAACGGCGTTTGGGAACGCGGCCCTGGCGGTGCTCCTCGCGCTCGCGGCAGTGGTGTTCTGGGCGGTGGTTTTCCGGGTCGGCTGGGGAGACATCCAGCAGGCACTGGTCCGGCAGTGGAGCGACATGACCCGGCAGATGCTGCACGGCAATCTCTCACGTGATGTGGGAAGCCTGGCCGAGCCGGTTGCCCGGCTGTTCCCCGCGCGGATGGCCCTGTCGGGGCTCCTGGGAGTGGTGCTGGCAGCCGAGTGGCATCACCGGATCGCCGTGCACCCCATCGGGCGGCGGCCGGGCCCGTTCACGGAGTTCCGGGTGCCAATGGGTGTCGTCTGGCTCACCAGCGCGGCCCTGGCGATGATGCTGATAAGCGCCCCGGCCTCGGCTTCACTCCGCGAGACGCCAGCGGGGCTGGAGTTGGTCGGTATCATCGTGTCGGCCCTCGGGACACTCGGCCTCAACCTGCTGGTCGTGGTCGGCGGGCTCTACGCGGCCTGCGGAATGGCGGTTACCGGGCGGATCCTGCGGCCCGGATTCGGTACCGTGCTGCTGGGGGCGGTGCTCGTGTTCCTGTTACCTTTCGTACTGCTCGGCCTGGCCGGTATCGGCCTGGCTGACACGTGGATCGATTTCCGGCGGCGCCTCCCGGCCCCGCCACACGGAGGATGAATGACTGAAGTGATTCTGCGGGAAGATGTCCGCTTCCTCGGCAAGGCCGGCGAGATGGTCAGGGTGAAGCCGGGGTATGCGCGAAACTACCTGCTCCCGCAAGGGCTGGCCTATGAGGCCACCGCGGGAAACAAGAAGCGGATCGAGGCCGAGACGAAGGCCCGTTCGGTCCGGCTGTCGGCCGAGAAAGAAGGCGCCGAGGCACAGGCCGCGGGCATCAACGCGATCGATCTCACCATCGAGGGCAAGGCGGGCGAGGGCGACCGGCTTTTCGGCTCCATCACCGCCCAGGACCTGGCCGCGGCGCTGGCGGAAAAGGGCGTCGAGGTGGATCGCCGCAAGATCGAGCTCGACCACCCCATCAAGACCGTGGGCGAGCACACGGTGCCGATCCGGCTGCACCCCGAAGTCACGGCGGACCTGAAGGTCAAGGTGGTGCCCGCATAACCACGGCACCGGTGGGCATCGCGTACGTCGACGGGCCGAGGCTGGCCCGTTCGCTGTTCGCGGCCTCCGACTGGGTGGCCGCCGGCCGCGAGGAAATCAACCGCATCAACGTGTTCCCCGTCCCGGACGGGGACACCGGAACAAACTTCAGCCTCACCCTCCGCGCCGTCGTCGACGCCCTCCGGGCGCTCGGCGACGCGCCGCTTTCCGCCACCGTCGCCGCCATGAGCCGCGGCGCCGTCCTGGGCGCCCGCGGCAATTCGGGAATGATGCTGGCGCACTTCCTCCTCGGGTTCTCCGAGGTGCTCGCGGACCAGGACACGGCCTCCACGGAAGACCTCGCCCGGGCCATCCGGCGCGGGGCCGACAAGCTCTACGATGCCCTGGACGAACCCCAGGAGGGGACGATCCTCACGGTGGCCCGCGAAGCCGCGGCCGCGGCGGAGGCCATCGCGGCCGACACGGGGGACGTCGAGGTGTTCATGCGGCGGCTCCTGACCGAGGGCCGCGAGGCGCTGGCCCGCACCCCCGAGCTGATGGCCGTCCTCAAGGAGGCGGGGGTCGTGGATGCCGGGGGGATGGGGTTCGTCCGGATGCTCGAAGGCGTGGTCCGCCTCATCCACGGAGACCCCATTCTGCCGGCGCCCACCAGCTACTCGGCGGCGGATCTGGCCCCCGCCGCGATGGTGGAGGTGGATGCGGAACGTGACTACCAGTTCTGCACCGAGGTCATGGTTCGGGGGGACCAGCTCCCCACGGCCAACGAGATTCGCCGGGCGATGCGGGTCTTCGGCGGCTCCCTGGTGGTGGTGGTGGCGGGAGACCTGCTCAAGGTCCATGTGCATACGGACACGCCCGAGGCCGTCTTTACCTATGCGACCCGCTGGGGCGAGGTCGAACTCCGGAAGGCCGATGACATGCGGGCGCAGCACCGGGAGTTGACCCACCCGGAGAAGCGGGCGGTCGGCATCGTCGCGGACTCCTCGGCAGATCTCCCCGACACCACCCTGGACCGGCATCACATCAGCATCGTGCCGCTCCAGATCGTCTTCGGGGACCAGACGTTTCAGGACCGGGTGGAGCTCAAGCCGGCCGACTTCTACCGCCGGATGCGGCTGGCGAAGGAGCTCCCCACCACCAGCCAGCCCGCCCCGTCGGAGTTCGTGCGGGTCTTCCGGGACACGCTGGCCGGAGCGGAGGAAATCGTCGCGGTGCTGCTCGCGAGCCGTCTCTCGGGGACCTTCCAGTCGGCGCAGGCGGCGGTGAAGGCGGCGAGCCTCACCGGCGTGCACCTGGTCGACAGCGCCTCGGCTTCGCTGGGACTCGGCCTGCTGGCGCTCCGGGGGGCAGAACTCGCCGAGCAGGGCTGGAAGGCAGCGGACATCGCCAATGAGCTGCGCCGGGTCCGGGCGCAGTCCGGCTGCCTGATCACGGTGGACCGATTCGACAACCTCATCCGCTCGGGACGGGTGACCCGGGGCAAGGCCTGGCTGGCGGGCATGCTGGACGTGAAGCCGATCCTGGCCCTGGACGAGAACGGGGCGATCCAGCCGGTCGACCGGGTCCGTGGGCGGGACAAGCTGGTCCCGAGGGTGCTGGCACTGCTGGACCGGCAACTGACGCCCCGCCCGCGCCGGTTACGCTTCGGGGTGGTCCACGCCGAGGCGCCCGAGACCGCCGAGCGGGTCGCCAACGCCCTGGTCGCGGCCTATCGGCCGCAGGACTGCTTCACGTCCATGGCAACGGGGGTCATCGGGACCCATGTGGGCGAGGGAGCCTGGGGAGTATTTTACCAGGTGGAGGACGAGACCCCCGCGACGGGCGCGGCGGAGTCGGCCTGAGCGGGAGAGGAGCTCAACCAATCACACGCGGCACTCGTAGTCAGAAAGGAACCCCGGCCCTGCCCGCCCTCGTGGCGACGGCGGTCCGGGCCATCGAAGATCGGAAGGCGCGGGAGCTCCGGGTGCTGGACCTGCGTCACGTGAGCGACGCCACGGACTACTTCATCATCGCCTCGGGAACTTCGGACGCGCACGTCCGCGGCATCGCCGAGGCGGTCATGGAAACACTCCGTGAAGCCGGGCACCGGACCCATCACGTGGAAGGGCTGTCCGGCGGGCACTGGGTCCTGCTCGACTACGTGGACTTCGTCATTCATCTCTTCCATCCGGAAACCCGGGCCTTTTACCAGCTTGAGCGACTGTGGGGCGATGCCCCCGCCCTGCTGGCCAGTTCGTAAGCGGGAGTTGGTCATGAAACGCATCGGTGGTCTGGTCCTGATCCTGTCCGCGCTGGCGCTGCCGGCGCTGCACGCGCAGTACTTCGGGCAGAACAAGGTCCATTACGAGTCCTTCGACTTCAAGATCATCCAGACCGAGCACTTCGACGTCTACTTCTACCCGGAGGAGCGGGCGGCTGCGCTGGATGCGGCCCGCATGGCCGAGCGCTCGTACGCGCGCCTCACCCGGGTGCTGAACCACCGCTTCACCGAGCGGAAGCCGATCATCGTCTACGCGTCACACTCGCAATTCCAGCAGACCAACATCAGTGACATTCCCGAGGGTGTGGGCGGGCAGACCGACTTCTTCAAGCAGCGGAACATCCTGCCGTTCACCGGCTCCTACGCCGACTTCGACCACGTGCTCACGCACGAGATGGTCCACCAGTTTCAGTACGACATCTGGAGCCGTGGCAAGGCCGGGGCCGGCATCCAGACCATCATCCAGCTCCGGCCGCCGGGCTGGTTCGTGGAGGGGATGGCGGAGTACCTCTCCCTGGGCCGGATCGATGCGAATACCGCCATGTGGCTCCGGGACGCCGCCCTCGAGGGCGACCTCCCCACCATCGAGCAGCTGACGTACGACCCGCGAATTTTCCCGTACCGCTTCGGCCACGCCATCCTCGCCTATATCGGCGAGCGATGGGGGGACGAGGCGATCGGCGCCATCCTGAACAGCAGCGTCAGCGGGAGCCTCGAAGGTGCCTTCCGGCGGGTGATCGGGCTCAACTTCGATCAGCTTTCCGACCAGTGGCGGGACGCCGTCCAGAAGAAGTACCTGCCCCAGATCGGCGACCGCGTCAAGGCGCGCACCGTGGCCAGCGAGCTGCTGACCGAGAAGCGTTCGGACGGGACCGTGCACCTGGCCCCGGCCCTCTCCCCGGACGGGTCGAAGGTCGCGTACTTCAGCGAGAAGAACACCTACTTCATCGACCTCTACCTGGCGGATGGCAACACGGGCCGGGTGGAGGGTCGGCTGCTCAAGTCCTCCTTCAGCGCCAACTACGAAACCTTCCGGTTCATCAACTCCGGCGTTGACTTCGCGCCGGACGGGCGCCGCCTCGTCCTCGCCGCCAAGAGCGGCCCGCGGGACGACATCGTCATCGTCGACGTGGACAAGAAGGACGAGATCGGCCGCATCAAGGTCCCGCTGGACGGGGTCACCACGCCGAGCTGGAGCCCCGACGGAACCCGCATCGTCTTCACCGGATATGACGGCGGGCTCTCGGACCTTTTCGTCGTGAACCAGGACGGGTCCGACCTCCAGCGCCTCACCAACGACAAGTACGCTGCCTTCCATCCGGTCTGGTCGCCGGACGGGAAGACCATTGCCTTCAGCACCGACCGGGGCCCGGAAACCAACTTCGACCAGCTCAAGTACGGCAACTTCCGGATCGCGCTCTATCACCTGGACAGCGGCAACGTCGAGGTGCTGGACCAGATGCAGGGCCGCAACTCGAGCCCGCAGTGGTCGCCCGACGGGAACCAGATTGCGTTCGTGTCCGACCGGGACGGCGTCAGCAACATCTACATGTACGACCTCACCAACCGGTCGCTGAGCCAGATCACGAACTTCTACACGGGCGTCCAGGGTATCATCCCGCTCGCCCCGGTCCTGAGCTGGGCCCGCGACGTCGACCGTCTGGCCTTCGTGTACTACGAGGACTCGAACTACGACGTCTACACCCTTTCCAACCCGCGGTCGTACGCGCACCCCCCGCGCCCGGTGGAGGAGCGGCCCAATCAGCTCGCCGCGGTTGCGCCGGACGTCCCCCGCGCTGCGCCGGCGGACACCGGGGAGGCGTCGGGGGCGGTGCGCCAGGGCGGGTCGGTCTACCGTACGCCCAGCGGGTTCCGCGAGTCGGACTCCACCCGGACCGGCATCGATTCCCTGCTCCCGAACCCGGTCTCGATCCAGGCCCTGCTGGACAGCACGTCGCTCAATCTCCCGGACACGAGCGAGTTCACCATCCGGGACTATAACGTCAAGCTGACGCCGGACTACATCGCGCGACCGTCCATCGGCTACACGCGTGACACGTTCGGGAACGGGTTCTTCGGTGGCACGACCATCGCCCTGAGCGATATCCTCAACAACCACACGCTCATCTTTTCGGGCTACGTCAACGGACGCCTCACCGAGTCGCAGATCCTGGCCGCATACCTCAACCAGGAGAAGCGGGTCAACTGGATCACCGGCGTCTCGCAGGACCCCTACTTCTTCCTGGAGCCAAGCGAGATTCGTCCGGGGGAGCCGACGTCCACTGAGAACACCCTCGTCACCAACATCCGCCGGCTGGTGATCCGCTCGGCGTTCGGACAGGCATACTATCCCATCAACCGCTTCCGCCGGATCGAGGCGGGGGTCCGGGTGGCAAACGTAGACGACGCCCGGCTCAGCATCCTCGAGCCGTACGACCCGGGCACCGGCTTCGCCACGCGCCAGGCGACCCTGGACGAGCAGGGGCTCAACAACGTCACCTACGCCGAGCCGTCGGTCGCGCTGGTGCACGACAACACCATCTTTGGCTACACCGGACCCCTGCTCGGACGGCGCTCCCGCTTCGAGCTGGCCCAGACGATCGGCGGCTGGACCTTCACCCAGGCCACGGCCGACTATCGCCGTTACGACCATCTCTTCGGGCCGTTCACGTTCGCCACCCGCGCGCTCTATTTCGGCCGGTTGGGACGCGACGCGGACCAGTTCCAGGTCTTCCTCGGCAGCACCGAGCTGCTCCGTGGAAACACCTCCGGCTCCTACCGGCGGAACGAGTGCCTGAACTCCAACGACATCGGCACCCAGACCGGCTGCGCTGCCCTCGACCGCCTCGTAGGAACGCAAATCGCACTGGCCAGCGCCGAGCTCCGGTTCCCGCTGCTGAACGCGTCGCTCGGGTTCGTGCCGATCGGCTTCCCGCCGATCGAAGGCGCCCTGTTCTATGACGTGGGCATGGCATGGCGGAGTGGCAACACGCTCAAGTTCAGCCGCGACCCGGGCGACAGCCCCGTCACGGTCCGCACCCCGATGCAGACCATCGGCGCGTCGATCCGGATGAACGTGCTGGGCATCCTGATCCTGCGGCTGGACTGGTCGAACCCGCTCAACCGCGATGGCGTGAACAGCCTCTGGACGCTGAGCCTCGGGCCGACGTTCTAGAGAAGCAGTGAGTAGTGAGTAGTGAGTAGTGAGTAGTGAATCAGGGATGGGGCCGAACCCACTCGGGTGACGCTCGCCCTGAAGCACTACTCACTTGTCAGCGGCCATTCTCACCCCCAGCACCAATCACCCGCCCAGGTGAACTCGTCCGGTTCGATCTGATATCGCGGCCCTCCATGCAGCTTGGAATTCTTCTCTCCCGATCAACTTGGCCGGTGGGATCAACTCTTGCGGGTCAACAGGGAAGGTCTCGCCAACAAAGGGTGACTGCCGGTGCCCACCCGCCCCCCCGACGGTGGCTGGAATGCCAGCCGCGTCCAGACCCACGGTTCTCCGCACGACTCCATGGTCATCGAGTTCCAGAAGATGGGTGACCACGTCGAGTTCTCTCTCGGCGGTTGAACTCAGTGAGAACCAATAGAACACCCGAGCGATGAAGAGCTTGAGACCCTTCTCCCCGATCTCTGTATGCCACCTGGCGTATATCAACTTCATAACCTCAGCAGCGCGGGTGAACGCGCCTGCAAAGTCACAAACTTGTGGGGACCAACCGGTGCAGGATTGAGATCAGTGTACCGATAGCCGGGTCGCTGTCAATCTGACTCTGTGCTTCGCGCTCTTCGCCTCCTTCGCGGTTAAGCCATAGCCCACCATGGTCAAATGACTGCCGTGGATGGTGTGACTCGCCGCGCGGGCGGGGGCGGGTCAAGACCCGCCCCTACCGTCCGCCTGACCGCCCGTCCGCCTGTCCAGACCCGCCCCTACGGGTGGCGCCCTCCCCCCGTTACTTTCCCCCCGTGCCACGGTCCCTCTACGCCTGCGCGCTTCTGGCGCTCGTCCTCTCTGCGTGTCATCGCACCCCAAAGGGCCTCTCCGACCGGATCCGCGAGGAGAGCCCGGTCGAGCGCGCGAGCGTCCTCCGGGTCCCCACCGGGGGCGGCAAGCCGTCCCTGTACCGGATCCCGGACCTGACCGAGGACGACTGGGCCCTCCGCGAGAAGCTGCCGGATATCGCCTCCGTCCTCGGCGTGAGCATCGATGACCGGCTGGTCTACCTGCTGGGCGACCGGGACCAGGTGCTCGCGCTGGACCTCGAGAGCCGGAGCGTCCGCACTCTCTTCCCCAAGGTCCGGAGCGGGACGGTCGGGCCGGACGGCACCCTCTACGCGGTGAGCGACAGCAACCGCGTGCTGGAAGTGGCCCATCGGGCCACCAGCCGGTTCACTGACCCCCTCCCCGCCCGGCCTTCGGTACTCTTCGGGGGCCTGGGAAACGAGCTCCTGGTCGTGACCGGGGGCGACGTCCCGGCCATCGTCCGGCTGAGTGGGGACCAGCCGATCCACACCGAACCGATCCCGGACGGCCCCACAGCCGCCACCTTCTGGGGTGACCTGGTCGCCGTGGCCGCCGATACGGCCGTGGTGTTGTACGATCCGGCTCAGGATCCGCCCGTCCGGAGCATGAAGATGTCGGGCCACGTCATCGATGTTGCCTTCTCGCCGAGCGGCCACCGGCTCTACGTCCTGCGCCGGGAGAAGCCCCTCGCCATCATCGACCGGTTCAACGACGACGAGCTCGACGAGCTGAAGCTCCCCGGCGAGCCCGCGGAGTTGCGCACTGACGCCTACGGGGACTGGCTGTTGATTCGCTCGACCGCAAAGGACACCGCCTGGATCGTGGACGCCATCGGCGGGAAGGTCGCGGGCACGGTCCGCACGGGATGGGGACCCACCCTGCCGGCCGTCGTGGGCGGCGGGATCCTGCTCACCGCCGAAGGCGGTGATGTGGTCGGCTATGACCTGAGCCAGGAACCCTGGCAGGAGGTGGGCCGGGTCCAGGGTGGAGCGTCCGACCGCTGGGTGCCGCTCGCCTGGCAGCCGGATGACGGCACCACGACTCGCGCCATCACCGGCGACACGGCCGTGGCGGACACTACCGCCGAGTCGGGCTCACCGGTGTACCTCCAGGTCAGCAGCTCGCGCAATCCCGACTGGGCAGAGGATCTCGCACGGAAGCTCCGGGAGGCGGGACTGCCCGCCAAGGTGCTGCCGCCGCGCGGTGTCGACGATGGCAACCGCGTGGTGCTGGGTCCCTACCCCACGCGCAACCTGGCCGAACAGGCCGGGCGCCGGCTGGGCCGGCCCTTCTTCATCTATCAGCCTGACGGGGAGTAGTATTTCCCGTCCCGACCCCGAACGCCGCACGACCCCAGGACAGCACGCATGAAGCTCTCGCGGCTGGAACTTTCCGGCTTCAAGTCGTTCGCCGATACCGTTACGCTGGATTTCGGCGACGGTGTGACCGCCATCGTGGGCCCGAACGGCTGCGGCAAGTCGAACGTCTCGGACGCCGTACGCTGGGTCCTGGGCGAGCAGTCAGCCCGCCTGCTGCGCGGCAGCAAGATGGAGGACGTGATCTTCCAGGGCGCTGCCTCGCGCCGCCCGGTCAACGTGACCGAGGTCTCCCTCTTTCTCGACAACAGCGACGGCCAGCTCCCGGTCCCCTACCAGGAAGTGGTCATCACCCGCCGCCTCTCCCGCTCGGGCCAGAGCGACTACCTCCTGAACCGGAGCGCGGCGCGGTTGCGCGACATCCAGGATCTGCTGCGCGGTACCGGCCTCGGCAGTGACGCGGGTGTGGTCATCGAGGCGAAGATGATTGACCTGCTCCTGAGCGACCGGGCCGAAGAGCGCCGCAGCCTGTTCGAGGAAGCCGCGGGCATCGGGCTGTATCGCGACCGGAAACACAGCACGGAGCGCCGGCTGGAGGAAACCGCGCAGGATCTCCAGCGGGTGGAGGACCTCATCGCCGAGGTGCAGAGCCAGATCCGGAGCCTGGCCAGGCAGAAGGGGAAGGCGGAGCGACACGTCAAGCTCACCGAAGAGAAGTTCGCGGTGCAGCTGACGCTCGCGCGCCGCCTGCTCGACGACCTCGAGGAACAGCTCGGCACCATCAGGGCCCGCCGCGAGGAACTGGGCGCCATCCTCCCGGAGACCCGCGAGCAGCTCGCCGGGCTCGAACACCGGCGGGAGGACGCCGCGCGCACCCGCGGCAGCGTGGAGTCCCGGCGCACCGATCTTGGCCGCCGACTGGCCGAGGCACGGGTGGAACTCGGCCGGCTGGACGGCGACCTGGCCCTCGCGGCCGAGCGTCTCTCGCATGCCGCGTCACGGAAGCTGCGGGCGACGGATGAGCGGCAGGGCATGGAGGAACGGCAGCAGCAGGCCGCGCGGGAGCAGGAGCGGGCCCGGGAAGAGCGTGAGGCCGCGGTGGCCGAGCGCGAGACCATCGAGCGGGAGCTCGCCTCCCGGAGCACCGCCGAGGACGGCGTACGAACCCGGCTCAGCGAACAGCGCACCGCGCTCCGGTCCATGGAGGAGGAGCTCCAGCGGCAGGTCCAGACCCTCCGCTCGCTCGAAGGCGAGCGCACGGCGCTCGAAAGCGACCTTGCCAGCCTGCGGGAGCGGGTGGGTCACATCTCGGCGAGACGGTCCACTCTCGAATCCGATCTCCAGAATGCCACGGCCCGCCGGAACGAGGCTGCCGAATCCGCCGAACGGCTCACGGCGACCGCGCGCCGGGCCGTCGCCGATGCCGAACAGGCCCGCCATCTTCTGGGCGAGTTCCGCCGGCAGGAAGCGCACGATCGTGGGTCGCTGCGCGAAGCACAGGAACTGGCGGCCCAGCTCGACGCGCGCCGGCACGCGCTGGAGGAACTGGAGCGTGACCGCGTCGGCCTCGCCCCCGGTGCCGCGGCCCTCCTTGCCGCGAAGGACCGCTTCGGCGGCGCTGTCCTCGGCCCGCTGAGCGATTACCTCAATACCTCCCGTCAGGACGCGGAACTGGCTGAGCGGCTGCTCGGCGAGTGGGTGCACGCCGTCCTCGTCCGGGATACCGGCGCGGTGGCCGACATCCGGCGCTGGCACGCGGAGGCGCAGCCCGGGGCCATCGTCCTGCTGCCCGTCAATCCCGGACCGGCTGGAACAACGGGCCAGAATCCCCTGGGAGACCGGCTCCGGGCGGAGGGCCCGGCAGTCGACTGGGTCCGGGCTCTCCTGGGCGGCTCAGAGACCATCGAGGGCGACGGTCACGCGCTCCGGCGCGCCAACGGTTCCATCCTGCTCGCGGGCGCACCTGCCCCGTCGGGCCCGCTCCGCCGTCGTGCGGAGCTGCAGAGCCTGACCGACGATGTCGCGCAGGCCGGCCAGCGCCGCGCCGCGGCGGAGGCCACGCTGCAGGAGACCCTGGCGAAGCTCGCTGACGCCGAAACCGGCGTGGAGCGCACTGCCGCGGCAGCCGAAGAGGCCCGCGGGGAGGAGCGGCTGGGTGTGGCGGCTCGGGAGGATGCGGCGCGGCTGGCCCAGAACCTCGAGCGCGAGCTTCAGGAAGCCACGGCCCAGCTGGCGACGCTTACAGAGCGCGCGGAAAAGAGCGAGCGCCGCCTGTCCGAGATCGACGAAGCCCTCACCGATGGTTCCCTGGCCCGCGCCCGCCTCGAGGAACAGTTGGGCGAGGCACGGGGGGCGCTGTCCGAGCTTGAGCGCGAGCAGGAGAGCGCGCGCGAGGAGCGGGTGCACTGGCAGGTGCAGAGCGGACAGATTGCCGCCCGGCTCCAGGCGCTCGACGAGCGCCTTGAGCGCGCGGAGACCACCGGGGCGGAAGCGTTGCGGCAGGCGGAGGCCCTGGCAGCCGAGCTGGATCGCCTCGGGCTCGATGCCGGCGCGCTGGAGGAGCAGCAGCAGCAGTGGAAGGAATCGCGGGCGGAACGCCAGGTGGCGCTGCTCGAGTTCGAGGCTGCCAGTGCCGACGCCGAGCAGGAGCTGGCTCGGGCCGACGACACGCTGACGGCGGTCGAGTCGGAACTCTCGGCGTCTCGCCACACCCTCGAAGCGCTGAACGAGGAACACCACCGCCTCGAGCTGGAGGTCGCAGAGTCGAATGCCCGCCGGCGCTCCATCGTGGAGCGGGTGGAGGCAGAATGGAAGAAGCCGATTGACGCGCTCTTCGCTGAGGCGCCGATGCTGGACCTTGACCTGGAGACCCTCCAGGCCGAATCCGAGCGGATCGTCGCGGGGCTCGAGCAGATCGGGCTGGTCAATCCGCTGGCGGTGGAGGAGCACGCCGAGGAGGTAAAGCGGCTCGATTTCCTCACCACGCAACGTGACGACCTGGTCGCGGGCCGCCAGTCACTTCAGCAGGCCATCCGCGAGATCGACGGGACCGCCCGCACGATGTTCCTCGAGACGTTCGAGGCCATTCAGGACAATTTCAGCGAGGTGTTCCAGACCCTCTTTGGCGGCGGCGAATGCGCTCTCCGCCTGGCAAATCCGGATGACCCGCTCGAGAGCGAGATCGACATCCATGCCGCCCCCCGGGGCAAGCGGACGCAGCGGATTCACCTCTTGAGTTCCGGCGAGCGGACCCTGGTGGCGACCTCGCTGCTCTTCAGCATCTACCTCAGCAAGCCGAGCCCCTTCTGCCTGATGGACGAGGTGGACGCGCCGCTGGATGACTCCAATGTCGGGCGCTTTACCCGGCTGCTGGAGGAGTTCAAGGCGGATACGCAGTTCATCGTCATCACGCACAACCCCCGGACCATGCAGTCAGCGGACGCCGTCTATGGTGTCACCATGCAGGAACCCGGAGTGTCCTCCATTGTGGGCGTGCGGTTGCATGAGCACGAAGACGTGAACGTCTAAGTCGGAGGTCGAGAGGTCGAGAGGTCGAGAAGCCGAGAAGCCGAGAAGTCGAGAAGTCGAGAGGTCGAACGGTCGAGAGGTCGAGGGGTCGAGAGGTCTGGAGGCCGAAACCACTCGACTGCTCGACCTCTGGACCCCTCGACTCTATTAGATTTTCCCCGTCACCAACAGGGTACCCCTTGCTCGTAGTCATGCGGCGCGATGCGCCCCAGGAAGACATCCAGCGAGTCGTCGAGACCATCCAGGAACTCGGCTACCAGGCACGGCCCATGCCCGGGAAACAGCGGACGAGCGTGGGCGTGGTCGGGAACGACGGCCGGGTGGATTCCAGCCGCCTGTCGGCCCTTCCGGGCGTGCAGGAGGTGATCCACGTCACCAAGCCGTACAAGCAGGTCTCGAGAGAGTGGAAGCCGGAGTCCACCATCGTCCCCCTGCCCGGCGGCCTGACCGTCGGCGGGACGGACATCGTGGTCATGGCCGGGCCCTGCTCGGTGGAGAGTGAGGAGCAGATCCTGACGGCGGCACGGCAGGTGCGTGATGCCGGGGCTACGGTGCTCCGGGCCGGGGCCTACAAGCCGCGGACCTCGCCCTACTCGTTCCAGGGGCTGGGCATGCCCGGGCTGGATCTCCTCGTCCGGGCGCGCGAGGAAACGGGCCTCCTGATCGTCACGGAGGCACTCGACGCAGACTCGCTGGACATGGTGGCGGCCAGGGCCGACATCATCCAGATCGGGGCCCGGAACATGCAGAACTACTCCCTGCTCAAGCAGGCGGGCCGTTCCGGCAAGCCGGTGCTCCTGAAGCGCGGGCTCTCGGCCACCATCCAGGAGTGGCTGCTGTCCGCCGAGTACATTCTGGCGGAAGGCAATCCGAACGTCATCCTGTGCGAGCGCGGCATCCGCAGCTTCGACACGATGACGCGAAACCTGCTGGACCTGTCGGCGATCGCGCTGGTGCACGGTCTCTCGCACCTGCCGATCATCGCCGACCCGAGCCACGGTACGGGCCAGCGTGACATGGTGATCCCGATGGCGCGCGCGGCGGTCGCTGCCGGGGCCGACGGCATCCTGGTTGAGGTGCACCCGACGCCGGATCGCGCGATGTCGGACGGGGCGCAAAGCCTCTACCCCGCGCAGTTCGATCACATGATGCGCGAGGTGCGCGTCATCGCCGAGGCGATCGGGCGGCGGGTGGCGGAGCCGGTGGGAGTCCAATCGTAGGGGCGGTGGCACCGCCCATGCCAGCCGTTCGTTGAGTCGTAAGTCGTTGAGTCGGAGAATCGGAGTTCGAATGAGGTCATACATCCTTGCCGCAGCCGGCCTGGCGATGGTTGCCGGGCCGCTTCGCGCTCAGGACCCGCAGGCGATCCTGGCCGAGGCCGCCCGTACATACAAGGCCCTCAGCTCATTCAGCGCGGACTTCACGCAGCGCATCGAGGACATGTCGGGCGCCATGGAGAGCCGGGGCCGGCTCATGCAGACCGGCGAGAACCGGTTTGCCATGCACTTCACCGATCCCGACGGCGAAGCAATCGTGCTGGACGGAGAGCACCTCTGGGTGTACACGCCGAGCTCCACGCCCGGCCAGGTGCTCCGCTACCCCGCCCCCGAAAGCCCGAGCGCCGGCCCCAATGTGATTGCCTGGTTCCTGGATCGCCCCAACGAACGCTATGACTCGACCTGGCTGCGCGTGGAACCGGTGGGCGGACGCCAGACAGACGTATTGCGCCTTGTTCCGAAGGACTCGTCGCTGCCCTTCCGGGCCGCCACCATCTGGATTGACCGGGGAGACCACCTCCCCCGGCGGGTGGAAGTGGAGGAGGGGGCGCGGGCCAGCCGCACGGTGACACTGGCCGGCGTGCAGACGAACCGGACGGTCAGCAAGTCGGCTTTCGTATTCAAGGTGCCGAGCGGTGTGAGGGTGGTAGAGCCGTAGAGAGGTCAAGAAGTCGAGAAGTCGAGCAGTCGAGGAGTCGAGTACTCCGGCTCTCCTGACCTCTCGACCCTGGACCTCTCGACCTTTCGACCCCTAGACCTCCTCCACCCCCAACACCTCCCCCACCGCCACCGCCGCCTCCCGATCCAGTCCGCCACGCACCGCGAGCCTCAGCGTGGCACGCCCCAGCACCAGGTAGAGTTCCCGCTCGGCTTCGTCCAGACCGGCGAGGTGCGCCTTGACCGTGTCAACGTCGCCCCGGCGGATCGGTCCGGTGAGTGCATCGGCCGGTGGCATGGACTCCAGGTTCTGCAGCACTCCCGACAACAGCGGCAGGTACATCATGTGGGCCACTTCGGGAGCCACCCCGGCCTGCTCCGCCAGCCGCGAGGCCAGGTCGGCCAGGGTGACCGTGTAGTTGGCCAGCACGGCCGCGCCGGCGTGGTACGCGGGCTTCCCTGCCTCATCCACCTCCACCGGACGCATCCCCAGGCGACCGCACAGGGCCGTCGCGGCCTCCCGGGCCCGGTCGTCACCCTCCACTGCGGCAAAGACGCCCCGGAGGCGTGCCGGGGCCGTGAGCGGATCGGCGATAGTCTGGAGGGGATGCAGGCTGCCGAGGGACGCCCCGGTGCGCTCCAGCGGCGCCAGGGCGCTCCGGCCAAGCCTGCCGGAGAGATGCAGGACCGTGTGCCGCCCGCCGAGCACGGCGAGGTCGGCCAGGTCCTTGGCGGCGTTGGCAATCGCGTCGTCCCGGGTCGCCACGAGCACCAGATCGGTTTCCGTCAGAACCGGGCGCCAGTCACGGGTCACCAGCCGGAGCCCGCCAGCCATCTCCCGCCGCCGGCGTCCAAGAATGCGGACTTCGGCGCCCGAAACGACGAGCGCCAGCCCGAGCCCCTGCCCCATGCGTCCCGGGCCGACGATAGCGATCATGTCGCTCACAGCCCGAACCCCTGCCAGGCGAGGCGTGCCCCCAGCACGGAGAGCAGCACGGCGAACACGACATACAGGGTGACCGGCCGGGACGCCCGGTTGAGCCAGACGCCCAGCGGCACGGTGCAGACGGCCCCCAGCGCGAGGGGGAGGGCCAGCCGCAGGTCGAGAAAGCCGGCCATGGCGCCCGACACTGCCGGTGCCCCGGAGGAGAGGGCGTAGCCCGAAACACCAGCCAGGGTGGCCAGGAACACGGTCATCAACGAGGTGGGGGCGACCTGCCGCACGGGCAGCCTGCCGACGTAGAGCAGCGAGGGCAGCGCGAGAAGACCACCACCGATCCCCAGCGCGCTGGTCAGGACGCCGCCAATGGCGCCGATCAGGCCCAGCAGGGCGGGTGGACGCCCCGACCGCGGGATCTCCAGCTGCTCAGGGTCGTGACGCCAGGCGCGGCGCGCCATGTCGGCCGCGGCGACGATCAGCATGACCCCGAACGCCCCGCGCACCCAGGTCGCCTCGTCCAGCGTGGACAGGACACGTGCGGTCAGGAAGGCGGTGACGACAGCGGGAATCGCGTAGGTGAGCCCCGCCGCCCAGTCGATGGCCTGGCGCCGGTGGTAACGCCACGTGCCGACCGAGGCCGTCACACTGGCGACGCCCAGACTGGTGGCGTGGGCCACGACAGTCTGGGCGGTGAGGGAATACGGTGAGCCACTGTAGACCAGGTAGAGGAACGGAACCATGATGACCCCGCCTCCGATGCCCGTCAGGGCCGAGATCGCGCCGACGAGCAGCCCGACGCCGAAGGCCCCGAGCAGCTCAGCCACCGGTGCGGTGGCTCAATGGCTGGACGGCGCCCCGGATCGCTCCGCCATGGACAGCTGCATCAGGTCCTTCGGCGACGAGGCCCGCCGCAGCAGGTCGATCCCGGTCTGGAGCTGCTGGTCGTCGCGCGCGCGACGGCGGAATTCCGCCTCGCGACTGAACACGTAGCGCGCGACCTCATAGGACAACTGCTCCCGCAGGATGCGGTTGGCGCCCTGGAAGTCGGCCTCGCTGATGTTCACGCCACGGGCGGTGAGCCGGCGACGGACGTCCTGGAGCATCTCCGGCGTCACCTGGAAGTCTTCGGCGGTCACCCGCCCCTGGCGCTTCATGTCCAGGGCGAACGCCGTGAGCACATCCCGGTACTCCGGGATCTTCGGCCCGATCGCCGCGACGAACTTGCGCTCGTCGGCCGTGAGCGTGTCGCGCCGGACGATGATGTCGGGCACGATACCGCCCCCGCCCCGCACCACGCGCCCGGCGTCGGTGTGGTAGGCCGGCAGTTTCGCGGTGTCGACGGGGGCATGCAGGGTGTCCTCGATTCCCTGGGCCTCGTTCTCCGCCAGGGCGAGCTGGTCTTCGATGTCCGCCGCCTGGCGCTGGATGGTGCGGCCGCTCGGCGTGTACCAGCGGGCGGTCGTGAGCTTGAGCGCCACGTCCTCGCCCAGCGTGAAGAGCGTCTGCACCAGGCCCTTGCCGAACGTCGGCGTGCCCACAACGACGGCACGATCATGATCCTGCAGCGCGCCGGCGATGATCTCCGCCGCGCTGGCCGTACCCTCGTTGACCAGCACCACGATGGGGAGGTCCGGCCACTGCTGGGGCCGGCTGTCATCGAATTCCCGCGTCGATCCACGCGCACGGCCGCGGGTGGACACGATTTCCTGCTTCGGATCAAGGAAGAGGTCGGCAACGTCCACCCCCTGCTCCAGCAGGCCGCCCGGATTGCCCCGGAGGTCCAGGACCATGGACGTCATGCCCTTCTTCTGCATCGCCACCACTTCGTCCCGCAGCTCGTCCGGCGAACTCTCGGCCACCGGGTTGAGCGAGATGTAGCCGATGCCACCGGGGAAGATGGTGCCGGCCGGGACGGAGCGCACGTGAATCCGGGCCCGTTCCAGGGTAAACGTGAGGGGTGAGGCCACCCCGGCCCGCTCGACCGACAGGCGAACGGTGGAGCCTGGCGGCCCCCGAAGGACATTCACGGCCTCGTCGCTGCTCCAGCCCTCGGTGGACTTGCCGTCCACCTCGACGATCCGGTCTCCGGTCTCGATGCCGGCCCGTTCGGCGGGCGTATCGGGAAGCGGCGCGACAACGGTAATGAACTTGTCGCGTACGTCAATCTGAATGCCGAGGCCGCCGTAGTTGCCGCCCAGCGTTTCTGTCAGCTGGCGGTAGGTGGTATCGACGAGGAGTTCCGAGTAGGGATCGTGCAGTTCGCTCAGGAGGCCGTCGGTGGCCTTCCGGTAGAGCGTGGATTCGCCGATGGAGTCGACGTAATACTGGTTCACGTGCGCAAGCACGTCGTCGAACAGCCGGGCCTGCTGGTAGACGTTGCCGCCGGTCGCGGCCCCGCGCTGCATGAGCCAGCCGCCGCTCAGGAACGCCAGCACCGCAACGACCGCGATCACTCCCCACCGTTGCCGCATGTACACCTCCAGAGGCGGGCGGCTCCGGACGACCCCCGTCCGGCCCTCCCGCCGTACCTGATCAATCTTAACCCTGAGCCGTTCGGGGCGTTGTGACGCCCGTCCCGACGATGGCTTCCCACGCCAGGTCTACGAGCACATCCACCGGCAGGGTGCCATCCAAATGTCGCACCCCTTCCCCCCGTGCCGCCAGATAGGCGTCGGCCACCCGCCGGCGGAAGGAGAGGTCCTCCTGGTCCAGCCGGTCGAGCGACTTTCCGCCCGCCAGCTGGCGCGCCTTCCCCACGTCGGGCGAGACATCGAGGATGATAGTCAGGTCCGGCTGGAGACCACGGGTCGCGCAGGCGTTCACCGTGTGAACCACGTCGGCCGGGATGCCGCGCCCGGCGCCCTGGTAGGCGTCCGTGGACAGCGCGTAGCGGTCGCTCAGAACAACCCGGTCCAGCGCGAGGGCGGGCCGGATGACGGACTCCACCACATGGGCCCGCGCCGCGGCGATGAACAGAAGCTCGGTCTCGGCCTCGAATTGCCCCCCGGCTTCGAGGATCGCCTCGCGGATGCGCTCGGCCGCCGGGGTGCCGCCCGGCTCCCGGACCAGGACAGGCTCGATGCCAGCCTCGCGCAGGCGCGCGGCAAGCGCGGACACGAGCGTGGACTTGCCCGCCCCGTCAGGGCCCTCGACGACCAGGAACGTCCCGCTCATCCCAGCGTGATGATGTTGCTCGTGGCACCCTTCTCGATGCCCTCGCTGATCTGCTGGTTCACCTTCACCATGATCTTCTCGAAGTTGGCGCGCGCGGCCACGTAGGCCTGACCGGTGGTACTCAGTTCCAGGTCGCGGACGGCCTTCTCATAGGCCTGGGCCGTCGCCTCGTCCGGCTCCTGCCCCGTCGCCATGGCCTGCTCCAGCGTGCGAGCGTGCTTCTGGATGGTCTCCAGCAGATCCTGGCTCGTCTTGTCCTCGCGAAGGCTCGCCTCCGCGCGGCGCAGCGCCTTGCACTCCGGGGTCTGTCCGATGAGGCGCCCAAGTTCCTGTGCCTTGTCCCACATCATGTTATTTCACTCCTGCGCGCGGTGAGATACCGCGCACGGCCAAAGAGATCGTCATGCACTTCCACGAATTCCCACCCCGCCCGGCGCGCCAGCGCCGCGCTCGCTTCCGCACGGGCGCTGTCCAGCTCGAGCACGAGCCAGCCTCCCGCCTGGAGGGGCCGGCGCGCTTCGTCCACCAGGCGGCGGGTTGTCTCGAGCCCGTCCGGACCGCTGGCCAGTGCTTCGCGCGGCTCCCAGTCACGGACGGATGAATCCAGCCGGGCGTATTCCCCCTCCGTCAGGTACGGAGGATTGGCCACGACCAGGTCGTACGCGCGGGAGGCCAGGGGTGAGCAGAGGTCCGCCTGGACCAGCCGCACGGGCAGGCTGGTCCACTCCCGATTCTGGCGGGCGAGTGCCAGCGCTCCCGGCGACGTGTCAATGCCGACCACCGCGTCGAAGGACCCCTCGGCGGCCAGCGCCAGCGCGATGCAGCCCGAGCCCGTCCCGATGTCCGCCGCGCACCCGGTGGAGACCCGGGCCAGGGCCAGCTCGACCAGGCCCTCGGTTTCGGGACGCGGGATCAGCGCCCGGCGGTCCGAGGCGAGTGTCAGGTGCCGGAACTGCATCGTGCCCGTCACGTGGGCCAGCGGCTCGCCGCGTACCCGCCGTTCCACGGCCCGCGCAAAGGCCTCCAGCTCGGCGTCCTCCGGAACCTGCGAAAGGAACAAGGCTGCCCGGCCGAAGCGCGACACGGCTTCCCAGAGCCACCGTGACTCGCGTATCCCGTCGCCGCCGGCCGCGGTCAGCCGCCCGGCGGCATCGCGCAGGAGGTCCTGGACCGCCGGACCGGTCTCAGGCATCCGTGCCCGCCTCCTCCAGCATTTCCTGGCGACTGGCCATCCGCAGCGCATCTACCAGCTCGTCAAGGCCACCCCCCAGCACCTCCGCCAGGTTGTGCACCGAGAGATTGATCCGGTGGTCCGTCACGCGGCTCTGGGGGAAATTATATGTCCGGATCTTGGCCGAGCGGTCACCGGTACCGACCATGGACCGGCGCTCACGGCTGCGCGCCGCCTCCTGCTCGGCGATCATCCGGTCCAGCAGCCGGGCGCGCAGCACTTCCATCGCCTTGAGCTTGTTCTGCAACTGTGACTTCTGGTCCTGCTGGCTCACGACGAGCCCGGTGGGCAGGTGCGTGATCCGCACGGCACTGTCCGTCGTGTTCACGCTCTGGCCCCCCGGACCACTCGAGCGGAACACGTCGATCTTGAGATCGTTGGGCTCGATCTGTACGTCCACCTCCTCGGCCTCCGGGAGCACGGCCACGGTGGCCGCCGAGGTGTGGATGCGCCCCTGCGTCTCGGTTTCGGGAACCCGCTGTACGCGGTGTACGCCGCTTTCGCGGCGCAGCAGGCCGTACGCCTCCGGCCCGCGAATCGCGACGATGACCTCGCGATAGCCGCCGGCATTTCCCTGGCTGAGCGTGAGCGGCTCCACCGAGAGGTCGTGCTGCTCCGCGTAGCGGCGGTACATGTTGAACAGGTCGGCCGCGAACAGGGATGCCTCGTCGCCGCCGGTCCCGGCCCGGATCTCGAGGATCGCGTCGCGATCGTCGTGCGGATCGCGCGGGAGCAGGCGCTCGTGCAGATCCTCACGAGCCTCCTCGAGTTCCTGCTCGAGGCGTTCCGCGTCGGCTGTCGCCATCTCCGCGAGCTCGGTGTCGTCATCGTCCTGCAGCTCACGCGCCTCGGCCAGTTCGCGCTCGAGACGTGCGACCCGATCGGCGGACTGGACAATGGGCGCGAGTCTGGCATGCTCGCGCCCCAGCGATTTCAGCTTGGCGGGGTCCCGCGCCGTGGCGGGGTCGGAGAGCGCGCGGCCCACCTCCTCCGCCCTGGCGCGCGCCTGGCGGAGTCGGCGTTCCATGCGTCAGGCCTGCGCGGTGTCGGCAGCCTTCTGGTACTTGCGGCGGAAGCGGTCAACGCGACCGGCCGTATCGACCAGACGCTGCTTGCCGGTAAAGTACGGATGGCACTTGGCACAGACTTCGACGTGGATCGACGGATTCGTGCTGCGCGTCTCGAAGCTGTTGCCGCAGGCACACTGCACCGTGATCGGCATGTACTTCGGATGGATGTTCGGCTTCACCTGGTCCCACTCCTTCTGGCGCTAACCGATTGCTCGGTCTGGACTTGACGTTCCCGGAAAGCTGGGAAATCTAGCCATGGCAGCCCTCCGGGGGCAAGCCTCGGTTACATTCCTCTGGTCCGCGCCGAACGCGGGCCGCGGCGCCTTGGGGCCGATTGACACCGTTCCAGTACGCAAGTAAAGTCTGGACAGACACTTCCGACTCCGAGCGAGGTAGCCCATGAGCCTGTCCCCGGTTGACGTTCTCCGCAAAGTTCCACTCTTTCAGGGGCTCCCTGAAACCGAAATGCAGGCGTTTGCCGATCTCACCCGGGAACGGACCTACCCCAAAGGCAGCGTCATATTCTTCGAGAATGACCGGGGCGACAGCCTGTACCTGGTGGCCGAGGGGCAGGTCAAGGTCGTCCTGATCGGTGAGGACGGCCGGGAGGTCATCCTGTCCATCCTCGGCAAGGGCAGCTTTTTCGGCGAGATGGCGCTGATCGATGACGCACCACGCTCCGCGCACGTCATCTCGATGGACGATGCCAGGGTGCTCACGCTGCGGCGCGAGGACTTCCAGGCGCGGCTCCGGGCCAATCCGGAGGTAGCCATCGGGCTGCTCAAGGAACTGTCCCGACGCCTCCGCCGCGCGGACGAGAAGATCGGCAGCCTCGTCCTGCTGGACGTCAACGGGCGCGTCGCCGACCTGCTGCTCCGGGCCGCCGACGAGGAAGGTGGAGACCTGATCCGGCGGAAGATGACCCACCACACCATCGCCCAGATGATCGGCTCCAGCCGGGAGACGGTCTCCCGCACGATGCGCGAGTTCGTCGAATCGGGTTTCATCGATGTTACCCGGAAGGACATCACGATCCGCAACCGTCCGGCGCTGGAAACCGCCGCGGGGCGGACGTGATCCACCTCACGAAAGTCGGGTGATGTCCGTCACACCGGGGCCCCGGCCTCCCGCCACCGGCACACTTCTCGCAATCCACTGATCCCCGTGGACACCACCATCACGTTCTGGGGTACGCGGGGCTCGATTCCCTCGCCGGGCGCGGGAACCGTGCGCTACGGCGGTAACACGCCGTGCACCACGGTCGAAGACGCAGAGGGTCATCTGGTGATCCTGGACGCCGGCAGCGGAATCCGGGAACTCGGACTCGCGCTGGGCCGCGCCGGGCGCAGCCCGCTGCGGGCGGACGTGATGATTTCGCACACGCACTGGGACCACATCCAGGGCCTCCCGTTCTTCGGGCCGCTGGCGGTGCGCGGGAACCGGATCCGCATCCACGGCGCGAGGCAGATGAACGTGCCGCTCCGCGAGGTGCTGGACCGGCAGATGGACCCCATGGTCTTCCCGGTGCCCCTCACCGCGCTGCCGGCCGACCTCAGCGTGCAGGAGATCGGGGAAGAATCGTTCGTCACGGACGGGTATGACGTCGCCACGATGCGGCTGCGGCATCCCGGGTGCACGCTGGCCTATCGCCTGACCCCGAGAGCCGGGGGCCAGACCCTGGCGTACGTGACGGACAATGAACTCGGTCCGGGCGGCCAGTATGACGTACCGGATGACTGGCGGGCGCGGTTCGTGCAGTTCCTTTCGGGCGTACACACGTTGATCCATGACGCGATGTATACCGAGGAACTCGGCGCTGACCGGGCGGGCTGGGGGCATTCCACGGCCAGTGAGGCCGTCGAGGTCGCCGCCGAGAGCGGAGTGAACCGGCTGGTGCTCTTCCATCATGAGCCGACGCACGACGACAGCGATCTGGACGGGCTGCTCGCACGTGCACGGGCCCTGGCCGGGGGCCGCTGTCCCGACCTGCAGGTGGATGCGGCCCGCGAGGGCATGCAGATACGTCTCTAGCGAGGAGTGGGCATGTTGAAACGATACGTGATGGCGCTGCTGCTGCTGACGCTCACGGTGCCCGCCGTACGCACCGCGGCCGCGCAGGACCGCCGGCCGGGCATCGCGGTCCTCCCGTACGACGACGGCGGCTCCTATGGGCGCGACAAGGAAGACTTCGCGGCCCTGCGCCAGGGCATACCCGCCATGATCATCAGCGCGCTCAGCCGGAATCCGGCGGCGCGCGTGGTGGAGCGTTCCAGTATCCGGCAGATGCTTGACGAACAGAACCTCGCCGAGGCCGGACGCGTCGATGCCACGACCGCGGCGCGTATCGGGAAGCTGGTGGGCGCCCGCTACATGATCATGGGCGTATTCACCGACTTCTACGGCAAGTTCCGGATCGACACGCGTATCGTGGATGTCGAGACAGGGGAGATCCTCAAGGTGGTCTCGGTCGGCCCGAAGCCGCGTGACGAACTGTACAGCCTGATCCAGCAGTCGGCGGAAGGGATCATGGCGAATACCAAGCTCCCTCCCCTGCCCGAGAACATCGCCAGCGCGGCGCGCGCGCGGGCGGTGCCCGCCGAGGCCGTGACGTACTACAGCCGCGCGCTCCTGTACCAGGATCGTGGCGACAGCGCCCGGGCCGTCGAGTATTACCGGAAGGCCCTCGAGGTGTATCCGGAATACTCCGAGGCACGGGAAGGCCTGCAGAAGGCCGGAGGTTGATCCCGGGGCAATGCCGCTCACCCTCCTCCACGCCAGGGGCTGGTCACCCGGCGACCTGACCGAGGCACTGGCCGCCGAGGGAATCCGGATCGTTCCACTCCAGGCGGACGCGCTTCCCCGGCTGGGGGAGCCGCTCGCGGTGGTGCTTGACCCCGCATCACGCGAGTCGCTCGCCAACGCCACGCGCCACAGCCTGCATCAGGCCGGCGCGGCCTTGATCCTCCTTGGCGCCGAGGGGGAGGCCGATGCACCTGCGGGCGACGGGGACGTGGCCGCCTGGATCCCCTGGCCGTGGCCCCGGCGCCAGCTGCTGCTGGCCTTACGGTCCGCCTTCCGCGCCTCTGCCGCGGAGGCCCGTCTGCGCTCGCTGGAAACGCAGGTCGCCCGGCAGGAGGGGGATCTCTCCGAGCTCACCGACATCGGGATCCTCCTGGCAACCGAACGGAACACGGACCGGCTCCTGGAACAGATTCTCTACCAGGCCCGCCGCATCACGGTGTCCGATGCGGGAAGCCTCTACCTGGTCGAGGCCACGCCGCGCGGTGGGCCGCACCTCCGCTTCAAGCTCAGCCAGAACGACAGCCGCCCTGATCTCCCACTGCTCGAGTTCACCGTTCCGATGGACCGCACCTCGCTGGCAGGGTACGCTGCGGTGGAACGGCGGCCCCTGGTGGTGGAGGACGTGTACGGCCTTGCACCCGACTTGCCCTACCGGTTCAACCAGTCGTTCGACGATCGCTCCGGCTACCGCACCCGTTCCGCGCTGGTCGTGCCGATGGAAAACCACCAGGGCGAGACCATCGGGGTCCTGCAGCTCATCAACCGTAAGCGGCACTCCGATGTGCGCCTGGATTCGCCGGAGGTCTCGGCGCGGGAGGCGCTGCCCTACAGCCAGGACATGGTGCGCCTCGTCCGGGCACTGGCCGGGCAGGCGGCGGTCGCGCTGGAAAACTCCCAGCTCTACGCCAGCATCGAGCGGCTTTTCGAAGGTTTTATCCGAGCGGCGGTGACCGCCATTGAACAGCGTGACCCCGCGACATCGGGGCATTCGGAACGCGTCGCCCGACACACCATCGCCCTGGCGGACGTGGTGGACCGCGTACGGCAGGGCGCCTACCGCGACCTGCGCTTCTCGCGCGAGCAGATCCGGGAACTCCGCTATGCGTGCCTGCTGCACGACTTCGGCAAGGTCGGCGTGCGTGAGAACGTTCTGGTCAAGGAGACCAAGCTCTACCCCCAGGACCTGGCCGGTTTCCGCCAGCGCTGCGCCTTCATGCTCCGCACCGCGCAGTGGCGACTTGCCATGGAGCGCGCCGCCCACCTGGAGACTCACGGCAGCAGCGGCTACGAGGCCTTTGTGCGGGAGGCCGAGGCGCGGTACGCGGCCGAGGTGGAGCGCATCGGGAAGCTGAAGACGCTGGTGGAGGAGGCGAATCTGCCGAGCGTCGTGATAGGCGAGGTCTCGCCCGCGCTGGATGCGGCTGCCGGTGAAGCGTACGAAGACCTTGCGGGAGCCATGCAGCCGTGCCTCGATCCGGCAGAGCTGGCCTTCCTGCGGATCGGCCAGGGTACCCTCGACCCCGGCGAGCGCCGGGAGATCGAGCGGCACGTCACCCACACCTTCAATTTCCTCAAGGGTATCCCGTGGACCCGTGACCTCAAGGCCGTGCCCGCCATTGCGCTGGGCCACCACGAGAAACTGGACGGGAGCGGGTATCCCCACGGGCTCGCCGCCCCCGAGATCCCCGTGCAGACGCGCATGATGACCATCGCAGATATCTTCGACGCGCTCACCGCCAGCGACCGGCCCTACAAGCCGGCGGTGCCGGTGGAACGCGCGTTCGAGATCATTGACGATGAAGTAGGTTCCGGGCGCCTCGACGCCGACCTGTTCGCCATGTTCCGCGAGGCGGTGCGGGACGCCCCGGTCCGGTAACACACCACCAGCATCCCCACCGACAACACGACGCTCATGAGTCCCACCCAGTCGCCCAGGCGCACATGGAGGGGGATCGTCGACGTGTGGCCGGGAAGCCCCGCGACGGCACCCTCGAGCCGGGTGACGCGGCCGCGCGGATCGATCGTCTCGCTCACGCCGAGGTTGGTGACCCGGAGCGCCCCCACCCTGGTCTCGACCGCCCGGAGGACCAGGTGCGCGCGGTGCTGCGCCGGCCCCATCGTGCCCGCACCCCAGGCGTCGTTGGTCGGGTTGATGAGGAGCGTGGCCCCGCGCAGCCGGTAGTCGCGGGCCAGGTCCTCGAATCCCGACTCGAAACACACCAGGACGCCCGCCGCGCCGGCGGGTGTGGCAAGGATCGGGGCCTCGCGGCCCGCCGCGGTCGTCCCGCTTTCCACCCCCGGTACGAGGCGACGCTTCCGGTAGATCGTGTCCCCGCCCGCCCGGCCGGCGAACCACCAGACCGTATTCGACAGCAGGCCGGTCTCGGTGTCGCGCATCATCATGCCGGCCATGATGGGAGTTCCCGCCCCGGCCAGAAGGGCGAGGGCGCGCGGCAGGCTCCCGTCGCGGGTCACCGGCGTCGAGTCCACCGCTTCGGGCCAGACCACCAGCGCAACGCTGGAGTCCTGCAACGCCGCCGTCAGGTGCAGCATGCCCTCCTGGTCGGCCCTCCCGCCGGCGTGCACCGCCGTAGTCACGACACCTGCGGTGCCGCCTGGAACCACCGGCAGCGTGACGAGCCTCCACGCGCCGTATGCGGCAAGCCCGCCTGCCAGGGCACCGGACGCTGCCAGCCGGGCCCAGCGGCGCGGGGCACCGTCCAGCGCCTCCGCCACGAGTGTGCTCATCGCCACGGCCAGGAACGTGAGCCCCCGTGCCCCTACGGTATCCGCAGCCTGGATGAGGATGGGCGTCCCGGCAAGGTCCACACCAGGGCCAAGCCAGGGGAACGCGAGGCCCGGCAGGTGTGCCCGGCCCCAATCCATGGCCGTGAAAGCCGCGGCCAGCACGAGCCACCGGGGCGCGGACAGCCGGGTCCAGCAGGCCACCGCCAGCGCCGCCGTCGCGGACCAGAGCGCCGCCACGATGACCACGACGGCGAGGGCGCCCGGAATGAAGAGTGGCGTGTACCGATGCAGCGCGGCGGGCACCCAGGAGTACTCAACGGCTGCGGACACGACCCCCGCGAGGAAGCCGAGGACGGCGGCATGGTACACGGGCGCGGCCTCGCGGGCGGCACTGAGGAGCAGGAGCGCGAATGGGACAAGCAGCAGCAGCGGGGCGCCCGGCAGGGAGATGGGAGGGATGGCGAGGAGGGTCAGCAGCCCCTGGGCCAGGAGCAGGCAGGCGGCCCGGGCCCTCACAGCGTCACGTCACGCCCTTCGGCCGCGGACTGGTAGATCGCATCGATCACCTTGTGCAGGATGACGTGATCGTCCAGCGACGGTGCCTTGACCTCACCCCTGATGACGGCGAGGAAGTGGGCCCACTCCGCCCGGAAGGCCGCGAAGAAGGCGTTCTCGCGCCCGATCGACCCGGTCGGCGCAACATCGGTGGGCACGCCGTGGAGTTCCTTCCAGACATGCAGCGGGTTGATGCCGGCCGTGCCCTTGCTCCCCCGCAGCCCGACGCCGAATCGCTCACCGGCGCCGACGTGGTGCCAGGTTACGTCCAGGAAAATGCTGGTGCCATTCTCACAGACCACGAACGCGCTTCCGGACTGCTCCACGGCCTTCTCACCGGGGGGCCGGTCGAGATTGGCACTGACGCGCACCGGCTTCGGGACGCCGGTCAGCCAGAGGCCAAGATCGAGGATGGACAGGCCAAGGTCGAGCATCGCCCCACCGCCCGACTGCTCCCTCCGGAGTCGCCAGCCCAGCATGCTGCGGCTTGGACGGAAGACGTGCCAGCTCCCGCGAACGCTCTCGATGGCGCCCAGTTCCCCGCTCTGGACGAAGCTCCGGACAATCTGGACATCGGTGCGATAGCGGTGGCTCATGCCGACCATGACATGCACGTTCCGCTTTTCGGCCGCGCGCTTGACGCGCATCACGTCACCGGTCACGGTCACGACCGGCTTCTCCACCAGGACGTGGAGCCCGGCGGACACCGCCGCCTGCACGTGGGACTCGTGCAGGTGGTTCGGGGTGCAGATCACGACCGCGTCCAGCCCGTCGATCCCCAGCAGGTCGTCAATGTCGTCCACCGCGTTGGGAATGCGGTACCGCTGGGCGAGCGCCTGGAGTTTCGGCACGTCGCTGTCGCAGATCGCGTGCACCGTGACGCCCTTCAGCTTCTTCAGGACCGGCAGGTGCCCGACCTGGGTAATGGCGCCGCCGCCGATGATGCCTACCCGGATCGGATCGCTCACGGGTTCGCTCCCGGATTCTTGAAGCCGAAGCCGATCATGAGGCCCAGGGTCTGCAGGTCACCGGCGACGACGGCCCGGCCCCCGATATTGAGCGTGATGGCCCGCGTCAGGAACACGTCGAAGCCGCCAGTGACGCTGAGCCCGGCGCCGACCTCGTCCAGGGCATCCTCCACGAAGGTCCCGTCAATCGCGCGGCCGGAACCGTTCCGCATGTGCACGCCCGCGCCGATGCCGACGTATGGGCGCCACCGTCCCGCGGTCGCGAGCAGGTACTGCAGGTCGGCGTCGAGCGCGAAGTCCGACCAGTGGATCGTGCCGAGGTTGATGTCAAAGTCGTTGGTCGGATCGTTCACCACCCCCCGGAGAGCTTCCGCAAACTTGGCAATCTCCTCGGTCTGGAACTCGCTGCGATACCAGGCACCTCCCACCTGGAGCCGGACGCGGGGGGCAAACTGGCCCAGGTCCACCCGGAGGCCGTAGGAGACGGCTCCCTTCAGCCGGTCCGAGGTCACGACCCCGACTTCGGCCTCGAGGCCCGTGAACCGGATACCATCGTAGCTGAAGCGTTCGAGCGCCTGCTGCGCGCCGGCGCGCGAGGCGATGGCCGTACTGGCGAGGAACAGCAGGGGCAGTATCCGTCGAAGCATCAGTACACCTGTGTGAGTTCGGTTCCCGGATAATAGGCGGCCAGGATCTGGTCGTAGCGGAATCCGGCACGGGCACGCCCGATGGCGCCCCACTGGCAGAACCCGACGCCATGTCCCGCCCCACGCCCATCCGCCTCGAGAGTGCGGAGCGACCCACCCTGACGGTCCTCGTGCAGGTCGAAGGCGGCGCTCCGCAGGATCTCCCCTGGCGCAGGCCGGAGCACCTGGCGGATCGCCGGGCCACGGACCGCGACCGTACGACCACCGAGATCCAGCCCCAGGGTCGCAACCCGCCCGGACGAGGTGAGCGACGTGACCCGGACACTCCGGACCCGGTCTTCCGGCGCCACCGCCCGGCCCGTCACGGCTGGCACCGTCTGGCGGAGCACCTCCTGGAGTTCGGCCCGGGTCCAGCGCACCGTCCAGTGGAAGCGGGGCGAGAGGCGGCACCACGCCTCGCCCGACGCATCCACGTCCGCAACCGACCGGAGATAGGGCCGGTCGGCGCCGGCGTAGACCTCTGTCCCCTCCGCCGTCCGTCCACCGCAGGTCGAAAAGAAGAACGCGTCGATGGGGGCACCCTGCCAGGTCACGATCCGCCCCGCAGTTTCCCGGAGGGCCCGCCAGGCGAGGTCCGTCTCGACCAACGCGCCGCCGTAGACCTGGTCCGCCACCGTGCCGAGCAGGTCGAACCCGTCCCGCTCGCGCTTCCCCAGGTTCCTGAGCGCATACGTCCGGGAGACGATCGCCTGGGCCTTCATCGCCTGGAGATCCCCGTCCTCGAGCCGGCCAAGTTCAAGTGGCAGCACCCCGGCCAGGTAGCTCTCGAGGCCGAGGACGTTGATGACCACGAGCCCGGGACCATTGCGCCTGACCTGCACGCTGCCGCGATAGGACCGTCCGTCGACGGACACCAGTCCATCGGGAGCGAGCGGCGTCACGGTCACGGCGCCGGTCCGGGGCAGCCCGCCGCCGGTCACGCCCCCACCCTCCGCCCGCAGGGTGACCGGGTCGAGCGCGGCCACGGTGCGGCTGGCACCGTCCGCCGCTGAGACCAGCAGGTCCCCGCCGCCCGCGATGCGGACCGCCGCCACGCCCACGAGGAGCCCGATGCGGATGGTCGGCTCGACGGCACCCGGCCGGGCCGGCGCAGCCTCGGGCTCCGCCTCCGGTGTTGCCGGGCGCTCAGCCTGGGGGGGCGGGGTCCTGACCGTATCGGCCGGCACTGGCGGCTCGACGGGCGGCGGCGACCCACAGGCGGTGAGCAGGACGGCAATCACGGCGACCCTCCGGCGACGGGCCCACCACACCCGGGTCACGGTGGCCGGGTCAGCCGCGGTAGTTGCCGAACTGCAGTTCGAGTCCGAAGTCCTCACCCTTGAGGAACGAGATCACGCCCTGGAGTTCATCCCTCGACGGCGCCGTCACCCGCACTTCCTCGCCCTGGATCGAGGCCTGGACTTTCTTGAACCCCTGATCCTTGACGGCCTTCACGATCTTCTTGGCCGTCTCCTGCGGAATGCCCTGGGTGAGGGCGATGGTCTGGCGCACACTCGAGCCTGTGGCCGGTTCGCGTTCCTTCATGTCCAGGTTCTTCACCGGCACCCCGCGCCGGATGAGCTTCGTGCGCAGGACATCGATCAGGGCGTCCATGCGATAGTCGTCGTCCGCGGCCAGATGCAGCTCGGCCTTCGCGCGATCGAACTCGATGGTGCAGTGGGTGCCCTTGAAGTCGTAGCGCTGCGCAATCTCCTTGGTCGCCTGGTTGACGGCGTTGTCCACTTCCTGGAGGTCGGCGCCGGTGGAGATGTCAAAGGAAGGATTACTGGCCATGGGCACGAAGGTTCGGGGGTGGGTCACGCGGTATTACCCCGGAGAGTAACGGCCCGGGACAGGGGCGGCAAGGAGAATCAGGCGGGCAGGCGGGCAGGCGGACAGGCGGACAGGCGGACAGGCGGACAGGCGGACAGGCGGACAGGCGGAAGGTACTGCCGGGCGTCGGGAAAGGGTGCGCCCTCTCACCCTTCACTTTTCACAGTTCACCGCTGTTCAGGTCAGGAAGCTCTCCAGCGCCTTGGCGCGGCTCACGTGCCGGAGTCGCATCAGGGCCTTTTCCTTGATCTGGCGCACGCGCTCCCGGGTAATGCCCAGCATGCCGCCGATCTCCTCGAGTGTCATCGGCTCGGGCGCGTCCAGGCCGAAGTACAGGCGGAGGATCTTGGCCTCACGCTCCTTGAGGGTGCCGAGCACTTCCTCGATCGACTCGCTGAGCGCGTGTTCGAACGTTTCGAAATCGGGCCCGGGGTTCTGGTCGTCCGGGAGATAGTCGAGAAGCTTGTTGTCCTCGCCGGGGGTGAGCGGGGCGTCCAGCGAGAGGTGCCCCTGCGAGATGGACATCGTCTTGCGGACTTCTTCCATCGAGATGTCCATCCCCTCTGCAATCTCGGAGGGGGTGGGCTCACGGCCGAGCTCCTGAAGCAGCGCGGAGGAACGCTTGCCGATCCGGTGCAGCGTCCCGGCCCGGTTGAGCGGCACCCGCACGATGCGGCTCTGCTCGGCCAGGGCCTGGAGGATCGCCTGCCGGATCCACCAGACGGCGTAGGAGATGAACTTGATGCCCTTGGTCTCGTCGAACTTGTGGGCGGCGCGAATCAGGCCAAGGTTGCCCTCGTTGATCAGGTCGGAGAGGGAAACGCCCTGGTTCTGGTACTTCTTGGCGACCGAGACCACGAAGCGGAGGTTGCTGCGGACCAGCTTGTCGAGTGCCTCTTCTTCTCCCGTCCGGATCCGCTGGGCCAGCTCGACTTCCATATCCTGGTTGATCAGCGGATACCGGCTGATCTCACGCAGGTACTGGTCGAGCGAGCCCTCGTCGCTCGTGGGCCCGCGGCGGCCGCCACCGATCTGGATCGGGCGCATCAGGCGCACCACCTGACGGTCCGGTCGGAAACCGGACGGCGGAACGCGGGCAGCAGAGCGCGGGACAGAAGGGGCAGTCTGGAACTCACGGCTGGTGCGAAGGGACGAATACGGGAACACGGATGAATGCGCGGGCGGCCGGACGGAGACCGGCCGCCTGTCGAACCTTACCTACGCCCCAATCCCGGCGCAACGGGGGCCCTATACCTCCTCGGTGTCGATCTGCGCCCGCTGCAGGCTCCCGGAGTAGTCCACATAGCAGACCTTCGTCTCGGAATAGAACTCGTAGACCTCCCAGCCACCCTCACGGTGACCGTTTCCGGTCTGCTTCACGCCGCCGAATGGCATGTGCGCCTCGGCGCCGATCGTCGGTGCGTTGATATAGCTGATCCCGTTGTCCAGCCTCTGCATGGCCGTGAACGACGCATTGACGTCCCGGGTGTAGAGCGCGCTCGACAGCCCATACTTCACGTCGTTGTTCACCCGGATCGCCTCGTCCAGGCTCCGCACCTGGATCACGCTCAGGACCGGACCGAAGATCTCCTCTTGCTCGAGCCGGCTCTTCGCCTTGACTCCGGCGAAGATCGTCGGCCGGTAGAACCAGCCGTTCTTGAGCCGGGCGCTGCGCGGGCGGCTGCCGCCCGTCACCAGCTCCGCCCCTTCCTCCTGCCCGATCTGCACATAACGCTCCACCTTTTCCCGCGCCTCCCCGTGGATGAGCGGGCCGACGTCGGTCTTTTCGTCCCGGCCGTCGCCCAGGCGCAGGGCCTCGGCGGCATCCACCAGGCGGCGCAGGAAGCGGTCGTGGATCTTGCGGTGCAGGATGAGGCGGCTCGTGGCCGTGCAGCGCTGTCCGGTTGTCCCGAAGGCCCCCCACAGTACGCCCTCGAGCGCGAGGTCGAGGTCGGCATCGTCCATCACGATCTGGGCGTTCTTGCCGCCCATCTCAAGCGAGAGCCGCTTGTGCATCCGCCCGCAGGTCTCGCCGATGAACGAGCCGGTCTGCGTGCTGCCGGTAAAGCTGATGAGGGGCACCTCCGGGTGTTCCACCAGCGCCCGGCCCACGGTCTCCCCGCGACCATGTACCAGCTGGATCACGCCAGGCGGGAAGCCGGCCTCGAGGGCCAGCTCCACCAGGTGGTGGCCGGTGAGCGGTACGTCCTCGGACGGCTTGAAGATGACCGCGTTCCCGCAGAGCAGCGCGGGGAACATCTTCCACGTGGGGATGGCGAGCGGGAAGTTGAACGGGGTGATCAGCCCGGCCACGCCGATGGGACGGCGATAGCTCATGGCCCACTTGTCACGCAGTTCCGACGGCACCGTGTGGCCGAACAGGCGCCGGCCCTCGGTGGCGGCGTAATAGGCCGTATCAATGCCCTCCTGCACGTCGCCGCGGGTCTCGGTGAGCACCTTGCCCATCTCGCGGGTCATCGCGTCGGCCAGCTTCTCCTTGTCCCGGACGAGCAGGTCGCCCAGCCGGCGGAGGAGGTCGCCGCGGAGCGGGGCCGGCGTACGGCTCCAGGACGGGAACGCCTTCTTCGCGGCCTGCACGGCCTGGCGGAGATCCGCCGCATCGCTGTCGGGAAAACGGCCGATCAGGTCGGTCGTATCGGCCGGGTTGCGGTTCTCGAACGTGGCGCCCGAGCGGGCGGCCACCCATTCACCGTTGATGAAGTTCCTGTAGGTCTTGGCCATGGGTCCGGAATCAGGGGATGAATCAGGGGCGGCGGATCATCCGCAGCCCCACGGAAGATGCGAACCAAGGTAACCGGTTCGGGGCAGGACGACCTGTGCCACGAGGACGAGCCCCAGGAGCACCACCAGGAGGCTGATGACATGCGCGAGCCCGATCCGGCGGCGCCATGCGGTGACCGCCGACCACAGGCCGACGAGCACGACGAGCCCGGCCGGGGCGAGGTACACGAACAGCCCGGTACCACAGTGGGCGTCGTACGGCCACTGGGTCACGCCGGCACCGAGCGCCACGCCCAGCAGCACGCGCAGCCAGGCGCCGGCAATGTCCTTCTTTCCACGCGGCACCGCGGGCAGCGCCGGCGCCGATTGAGGCCCTGCAGCGGGAGCCGCCTTGCCGCCTGCCGTTTTCGCGGGCGGAGGCGCGCCCTGGCCCTGCTCGATCAGGCGGTCGATCTTGGCCAGTTCCCTGTCCCAGTCGCGGGGGGCATCGCTCATGGATTATCCCGGCTCAGTCCGTAGCGCTCGATCTTCTTGTAGAGGTTCGATCGCGGCATCTTGAGCGCCCGCGCCGTCTCCGAGACGTTCCACTGGTGTTCCCGGAGCTTGGCGGCGAGGAAGCTCCGCTCGGCGTCGTGCTTGAACGTCTCGAAGGTTGCACCGTCCATCAGGGCCGCGGGGATCTCCGCGTCTGCGGCGTCCTCGGCGCCAAAGAGGCGGTCGAGATCGGCGGTCGTGACCGACTTGCCTGTGGCCAGGATGAGTGCGCGTTCCACCGCATTGCGGAGCTCACGGACATTGCCCGGCCAGGAGCGATGCCGAAGGCGCTCGATGGCCGCCTCGTCGAACTCCCGGGGTGGAATGCCCATCTGGCGCTGGAGGACCGAGACGAAGTGCGCCACCAGCAGGGGAATGTCGTCGCGCCGCTCGCGCAGCGGCGGCACGTGGATCGGCACGACGTTGAGGCGATAGAAGAGATCTTCCCGGAACCGGCCCTCGGCAATCTCCTCCGCCAGGTCCTTGTTGGTTGCCGCGATGACGCGGACATCCACCTTGAGCGTCCGCGACCCGCCAATGCGCGTCACCACGCCTTCCTGAAGGGCGCGCAATACCTTGGCCTGTGCCGACAGGGACATGTCCCCGACCTCGTCCAGGAACAGCGTCCCGCCGTTCGCCTGCTCGAACTTCCCGGCCCGGTCGGCGAAGGCGCCGGTGAAGGAGCCCTTCATGTGCCCGAAGAGCTCGCTCTCGATGAGCTCGCCGGGAATGGCGGCACAGTTCACCTCGACGAACGGCTGCTTCGCCCGGGGCGAGCGGTCGTGCAGCGCGCGGGCGACCAGTTCCTTGCCGGTGCCGTTTTCGCCGGTGATGAGCACACGGGCCGGTGTCGGCCCCACCTTCTCCACCACCTCAAGCACCTGCGTGAGGGCCGCACTTTTGCCGACGGCCTGGTGGCGCTCGTCCACCACCTCGCGCAGTCGCTCGTTTTCCCCGGCAAGCGTGGCCTGCTGGATCGCGTTGCGCACCGTGAGCAGCGTTCGGTCGGTATCGAGGGGCTTCTCGAGAAAGTCAAAGGCCCCTTCCCTCGTGGCGGCGACGGCCGTGGCGATCGTGCCGTGGCCCGAGATCATGATCACCGGGGCCCGGGGCTCGAGGGTCCGGAGGCGCTTCAGGGTCTCGAGCCCGTCCAGGCCGGCCATCTTCACGTCAAGGAACACCACGTTCGGCTGGAATTCGGCGTAGGCCGAGATGCCGTCCGTCCCGGAGGCGGCGCCGCGCACCTCGTAGCCTTCGTACTCGAGCACCTGCTTGAGGGCTTCCCGGATGCCGGGTTCGTCGTCGATCACGAGTATCCGATGGGTCATGGTCCAGTCCTGTCAGGATAAACGGTTACGCCTTCCGGGCGCACCTTGAGACCCCCGATCCCCTCGGGCAGATGGAGGGGCACTCCGCCCCGCGCTGAACCGCCAAACGCCTGCTCCACCACGCGGGGCACGACGTCCTTGGGGAAGGGGAAACTGCCAATCTGGAGGCGGTCAATATCCCAGACCGCCAAGCCGGGGCGCCCCATGATGAGCGCGCCTCCCGCCGTCACGCGCTCCCGGTCGCCGATCGCTCCCGAGAACGGCCCGAGGAGTGACCGGGGCACGCGCCGGGTGTTGAGCACGCCGGACAGGTCGACCCGGCCCTGGCCAAGCCGCACCTCCAGGGAATCCAGCTCGCCGCGGACGGCCGGGTCCAGTCCCGCCCCGATGAGCGACGCGGCCTCGCTCGCCGTAAGGATGATCGAATCCGCGCGCCAGCCGTTCAGAGAGTCGACCTTGTCCCGGGCGCGGCGGAGGGCCGCAGTCCCCGGCCGGCCCACCGTTTCGGCCGCCGCGGTCCGGTGCAGGAGTTTGTCGGTCAGCGGTCCCAGCCGGTCGCGATAGAACCACGCCGCCGCAAGGGCGAGCACCAGAAGGAGGAACGCGGCGACCTTGAACGGCCAGGTGAGGCAGCCGATCATGCGTCGAACCGCCGGGTGAATCGTGGCACGTGACGGGCTCCCGTCGGCAGCAGTTGGCTCTCGTATAGAACGATCCGGTCCATCAGGCCTGCGGCGCCGTCGGGTGCGGGGATGGAAGCAACGGCATCCCGCGGCAGCGAAGCCCCCTGGCGTACGCGCCCCAGCGTCAGGTGGGGCCGCCACGGATGCCCGTCCACCATGAATCCGAGGACGGCCAGGCCGCGCTGGATGCGATCCTGCAGCAGTTCCAGCGCGGGTGGCGCCTCGAGACCCACCCAGAGTACCCGGGGCCGGCGGCGCGACGGAAAGGCGCCGACCTCGCCCAGGGACACGGGAAGCGGTTCGGTGCCCTGTCCCGCCTCACCCACCACCTCCCCAACCGCGTCGGCGTGACTCTCGGGCACCTCGCCCAGGAACTTGAGTGTCAGGTGCCACTGCCCTGGCCGGGCCCAGCGGACGGGCCAGGCGCGCCCGGTCAGGTCACGGAGGAGTGTATCCAGCTGCCGGGCGGGCCCGCCATTGACCGGCATCGCCACGAACAGTCGCATCAGCGGGCGTTCGACCCCGCCGACCGGACCATGTTGCCGCGCCGGTAGCCCGCCGGGTCGAGTTCCACCGCCACGAGGCCCAGCTCGTTGAAGGCCTCCTCGACTTCGGCCCAGCGGTGCTGCAGCGGGCCGACCCACTCGGGCGCGACTTCAACGCTGACTCGATCCCCGTGGTGCCGCACGCGCAGGTCCCCGGTGACGCCGATCCCGCGCAGCCACGCCTCCCCGGTTTCCACCTGACGGAGGCGCTCCGGGGTCACTGCCAGCCCGAATCGGATCCGGCTCGAGAGGCAGGGCGCCGCGGGCGCGTCCCAGATCGGAAGTCCGAGCTCCCGCGCGGCCGCACGAATGTCCTGCTTGGTCCATCCCATCACGGCGAACGGGCTCGTAACGGACCACTCGCTCGCGGCACGCAGTCCCGGGCGGTGCTCGCCAAGGTCGTCCGCGTTCGTCCCGTCGATGATCGCATCATACCCCTCCGCGGCGGCGATCCGCTGGAGCCTGCCCCACAACTCGTGCTTGCAGAAGTAGCAGCGATTGGTCGGGTTTGCGACGTAGTCCGGATCGTCCATCTCCGCGGTGTCGACCTCCCTGAGGGGCACCCCGAACGTCCCGGCCGTCTCGAGCGCGCTCCGGTATTGTACCTCCGGGTAGGACGGGCTTCGGCCGATCACGGCAAGAAAGTCACCCGGCGCAAGCGCCCGGGTCGAGATCACCGCCAGCAGGGCGGAATCAACCCCGCCGGAATAGCCGAGGAGTACGCGACCGAGGCCGCGGAGGTGGCGGGAGAGGAGCTCGAGGCCGGGCATGCGGGAAAGTTAGTCGGGTATCGGGAATCGGGAATCGAGTGTTCTCCCTGTTCCCTGTTCCTTGCTGCCAGCTGCCGACTCCCAGCTACTTTCCATCATGGGCCTCTCCATCACCCCGGATCTCACCATTCCGGAAAGCGAACTCGAGTTCAAGGCCACCCCCGCCGGCGGACCCGGGGGCCAGCACGTGAACCGTTCGGCGACCCGCGTGGAGCTGTGGTGGGACCTGGAGCACTCGCCCAGCCTGGATGAGGCGCAGCGCGCCATGCTGCGCGAACGGATAGGCCATCGGCTCGACGGCCAGGGACGCCTCAGGATTGTGTCCGCCGTCCACCGGAGCCAGGCGCGGAACCGTGATGAAGCGCTCCGGCGGTTCCAGGACCTTCTCCTGCGTGGACTCACGCCTCGAAAGAAGCGGAAACCCACCCGGCCGACCCGGGCTTCGAAGGAGCGGCGGCTGGCGGCAAAGCGCAAGCGGGCGGAAACCAAGGCCAGGCGCCGGCCGGTGGACCCGGAATGAGCGCCCGGCAACCGCGGCTGGCCCTGGTCACCGGCGCCTCCAGTGGCATCGGACTCGAGCTGGCCCGTATCATTGCCGAAGGCGGCGCGGATGTAGTGCTCTCGGCCCGCCGGGAACAACGCCTCCGTGATCTGGCCACCGACCTGGAGCAGCGATACGGCATCACGGCCCACGTCCTCCCCGCCGATCTGGCCGAGCCGGGCGCGGCGGCAGCCCTGGCGGCCGCTCTCGAGCGGCAGGGCCTCGAGGTGGATACCCTCGTCAACAACGCGGGTGCCGGTACCCTGGCTGGATTCCTGGAGACGGACCCGGAGCGGATCCTGGGGTTGATCCGGCTCAACGTCGTGGCGCTGACCGCGCTCACGCGACGGCTGGCGCCGGCGATGGTCACGCGGGGTGACGGCCGGATTCTGCAGGTGGGGAGTGTGGCTTCGTTCCTGCCCGGGCCGCGCATGGCGACCTACTACGCCACGAAGGCCTTCGTGCTGTCCCTGTCCGAATCACTGGCGGCGGAGTTCGCGGGCACCGGCGTGAGCGTGACGGCCCTCTGCCCCGGCCCTGTGCTGACGGGCTTCCAGGAAGCCGCCGGGATTCCCGTCCGCCCGCACCCCCGGCGGGCCTGGCTCCGGAACCTGCTGTCGACGGAGGCAGATGCGGTGGCTCGTGCGGGCTATGAGGGCATGATCAGGGGACAAGCCGGTGGTGGTGCCGGGGCTGGCCAACAAGATGATCGTGCAGGTCACGCGGGTCCTGCCAAGGCGCGCCGTCATGGCCCTCATGCGGCGTGCCCAGGGACGGAGATGAGCGTCAGGGAAGCATCGCGATGCCGCCCGCCTGCTTCCCGATCGGGATGCTGGCCACACGCTCCAGCGACCGCAGGTCGAGGATGTCGACCAGCCCGGGCTCGCCGCCCACGCCCTCGAGGGTCGCGAACGCGTAGCGCGAGTCGGCGCTGACCGCGATACCGCTCGCCACCCTTCCACTCGCGGGAATGTCCTTCAGCAGCGTGTGGTCGGCCAGGTTCCAGACGCTCACCGTCCCCGGACCCTTCTGGGTTGCGAGGAGCAGCTTTCCGTCCGGCGTTACCGCCAGGTTGTAGGGCGCCTTCGGCGTGGGCCAGCGGCGGACCAGCGACCAGTCCGTGACGTCCACTTCCACGATTTCATTCGACTTGTTGCAGGCCACGTAGACGCGCGTGCCGTCAGCCGAGGGCTGCGCCCAGGTCGGCGAGCAGACGTTGGACCTGGCGTAACCGTGATCCATGCCCTCGTGCGCCATGCCACCCGCGGCGGCCATCGTCGCCGGAGCCACCGGCCCCTCATGGCCCGGCGCCAGGCTGAACAGCCGGTGCAGGACGAGCGACCGTGCATCTACCTCGACCAGCAGGTCGTTCATCATGCAGCCGCTGTAGTGCATGGTCCCCGCGGGGTTGACGCGCGACCCGTGCGGCATCCGGCAGGTGGACACGCGGGCCAGCTCCACCATGTCCTCACCGTCCACAACGGAAAGGCTCGACGGCCGCATCTCGGGGTCGTCGAAGTTGAAGTTGATGACATAAACGACCTCCGCGTGGGGCGCGATGTCCACGGTCGCCGGGAACATGCCGAGCTCGACCTGCCCCAGCTGGCGTCCGGTCTCGAGGTCGTACTTCTGGAGCCATCCGGCCGGGCGGCCGTGCGCGATGCTGACGTAAAAGGCCTTGCCGTCATGGGACGCGATCACGCCGTGCGGACCTTCGATGTCGCTCGGGAAAAAGCCGACATCGTAGGTGCGCTCCACCCCGGCACCGCAGTCGGGCGCCGGGCAGGGCGTGAAGCGCATGAGGGCCACCTGATCGGCGGACTCGGCTCCGGCGAGAAAGCGGTAGGTGGGGGCCGCCGCGGGAACGGCAACGCCGGCGGGCGCGGGTCCGCCGGCACACCCGGCAAGCGCCAGGGCGAGGACGGCCCCCAGAACGGGAGCCGCCTGCCCGTGACGCCGCGTCATGGCGTGAGTTCCTTCTTCGGCTCGGGCAGCTTCACGCTCCACAGCCCGGAGTTGAAGTCACTGAAGAAGACATAGCCCTTGTGTGGCTGGGGCCCCCATGCCATCGGCGCGTTGGCGACGTACCCGCTGGCGTCGTTTGCCTGGAAGCGGGCGATCTCCCGCTCCTGGTCGTACAGGTTGCCCTTGAGCTCCCCGGCGATGTCCACCACGCGGAGCCCCGCATTGTAGTAAGCCACGTAGAGCGTGTCGTTCTGGATCCAGAAGTTGTGGGGACCGGCTTCCGGCACGTCGTACCGGGCGACTTCCACCGGCTTTTTCAGGTCGGTGAAGTCCACGATGTGGATATACCCGCCGGCTTCGTCGGGCACCGTATCGTCAAGGCCGTAGGGGAACTGCTCATCGCCCACGAACACGTAGAACTTCCCCGTTTCCTTGTTGCGATAGGGGAAGGCACTGTGCGTGGCGCCGATGGGATACTTGTAGGAACCGATCGCCACCGGCTTCTCCACCGTGCCGCCGGCCATGCCGTTGCCCACGTCGATCAGCCAGACCCCGTCGCCCCAGTTGGAGGTGTAGGCGATGCCGTCCACCACCCAGATGTCGTGGATACCATGGCCCGGCGTGTCCAGCTCGAACACGCCGACCCGGCGCGGGTTGGCCGGATCCTCGATGGAAATGATGTCGAACCGCGTGCCCTGGTTGATGGCGAAGACGTGCTTGTTCCAGATGAACACATTGTGCACCCCGCCGTAGAGCCCGTCGTCGAACGTGGAGATCTGCTTCACGTCGTGCGGATTGCTGCAGTCGAGCACGACGAAACCGTTCTTGCGGTTGGACGCGCCCTCCCGGCTGATCACGCAGATCCCGCGCTCCTCGTCCACCTTGACGTCGTTGACGGTGCGCGCGTCGACCTGTACGCTGTCCACCTTCACGGGGCTGGCCGGGTCTGTCACATCCCAGAAGTACGCCACACCGCTGGCGCCCCAGGTGCCAGTGACGGCGTAGTCCCTCCCGTCCTTCCCGCTCCAGACCCAGAGGTCCGAGGTGTGGGCGTTGCTCACTGAGCCGTGGCCGTCGGCCTGCGCGACCCGGAGTCCCTTGCGACGGTGATTGACGGTCAGGGTCTTCCGGGCCGACTGGCCACCGCTCGTGGCCAGGACCGTGAACACCCCCGCCCGCTGCGCCACGAACGAACCATCCTGGTCGATCGTCCCGGCCGCCTCGGACGCGATCACGGTATCCTCGAGCGCTGTCACCAGGGAATAGGTTACCGGTGCGTCACCCACGGCCCGGCCCGAGGCATCCCGCGCGGTGGCGCTGAAGTGGACCACGTCACCCACCCGCGCGGCTTCCGCGGTGGCCTCCAGCGCGACCGACCGGACCGGGTTGGCCACCACGCTCACCGGATGGGTCCCCTCCATCCCTCCCACTTCCATATGCAGGACCGCCGAGCCCGGCTTGTGCGTCGTCACATATCCGTACTGGTCCACCGTCAGGACGCTCGGGTTGCTCGACCGCCAGGTCACCGCATCTTCACGCTCCGCGCCGGTCACGTCCACTACCCTCGCGTGCTGGCGGGTCACCGTCCCCGCATACACCCGGGCGGGTGCATTGGCGAGCGTGACCGACTGGATCTTCGGCCACTTCACCGTGACGGTCAGCGTGTCGCGAATGTTGAACCCGACTGCCGGGACCATCGCGAGCACCATGAACTCGCCCGGCTTGTACGCAATCAGCCGGTTCTCCGCATCGGCGCCGAGCGAACGGCGGGCGGTGGAGAACACCCGCACCGGCACGGTCAGGACGTTGCCCGAGGAATCGTAGGCCGTGGCCTTCACCAGGAGCGTGTCATTCAGCTCCATGGTGACGGCGTCCTGCTGGAATGCCACCCGGGCGACCGGCGGTACCGGGGGAGCCGGCGTGGCCGGCTGCTGCGCGGCGGCCGGCATGGCGAGGACGGTGGTGGCCAGGGCGGGCACGAGCGCCCGCAGGCCGGATGGGACGGAAAACCGCATGGAGGGGCTCCTGTGGTGATGATCCGCTGTCCGCTGGACTGGAATGGAGAGAGGCCAGCAATCTAGCCCCGGGATGGCGCCCGGCGCCAAGGCTGGCCGCAAGAAAGACCGGGCCCGCCCCGAAGGACGGACCCGGTCGGGTCTGGCGGGAAACCCTCTTGCTACTGGACGGCGCGGAGCGCGTTCACGAACCCGCGCCCGTAATAGTCATCGTTGCCGGGCTTGCCGAGGTCATCCGCAGACTGGCGGAGGGCTGCCTCCACCTGCGCGGGCGACATGGAGCCGCCGTTCTTCTCGATGATGAGCGCCGCCACGCCGGCCACCGCGGGGGAGGACATGCTGGTGCCCGCGGCAAAGTAGTAGCCGTTGTCCGCACCGCCGCTGGCCGGGCTCAGGACCATGTCATAAACGTACAACGGATCCGGAAGGTCAAAGTCGCCGCCGGGGCCGGCGAAAATGACCGCCGACTGGCCGAAATTGGTGTAGGAGGCGGGTCGGGTGAAGTCCGTCGCCCCGTAGGCGAAACCCTCGGGGGCGGTCGCCGACACCGAAATGACGTGCGGCGACATGGCCGGCACGGAAATCAGGTTCGCCGAATGATCCAGGTCAAGGTAATCGTTGCCCATGGAGGCGATCACCGTCACGCCGCGCTGGTAGGCATAGGTGGTCGCGCGGCCGATGGCATTCGCCAGGTGTGCCGCGTCACTGCCCTGTTTCGGAAACACGGCGCCGAGGCTCATGTTGATGATGTTGGCCCCACCACCGCCCTCGGCAATGGGCGTGGCGGCATACACGATGGCCTGAATGACGGCACCGAAGCTGCCGCTGCCGCCATGGAGCGCCTTGACGCCGATGATCGTGGCGCCGGGCGCAATGCCGATGGTTCCGAGGCCGTTGTCAGCCGCGGCCACGATCCCGGCCACATGCATGGCGTGCCAGAAGCCGGTGCCGACGTCCGTATTGAAGGGGAAGCCCGGGACGAACGAGGTCGAGTGGGCCACGTCCATGACCGGCGCCAGATCAATGTGCGTCGCGCGGATCCCGCCATCGATGACCGCCACGCGTACCCCCGTACCCCGCGCACCAAGGTCCCATGCCTCGGGCGCATGCACCGACCGCGGGGCCCACTGGTAGAACCAGAACGACTCATCGTCACCGATGCTGGATCCGGTTGCCGGCGGCGCATTGCCGTCGAATGCGGCGACGGCCAGGTCGTCATCATGCACCCACTGGACGATCTGGTCGGCGACGACGGTCTGCAGGCCCTTGATCTTTTTCGCCTTGGCGGCGAATGACGGGTCGTCTGACTCCGCCATGGCCACGCCGATGGCATCCTGGCTGACCGTCAGGGTTCCGCCGGCCGCCGCGACGCTGGCAGCCAGATTGGCGGGCAGGCTCGTGTTCGGCGCAATGAGGACATACGAAGTCTTCCCCGCCACCGTGGCGGCGAAGGCCGGGGTCGCCACGGCTCCGTCAGTCCCTGCTGCCGTTGGCAGGGGGTTGGTACTGTCCGTGCAGGCGGACAGTGATACCAGAACGGCCATACCGGCCGCCATCGAGAAACGTTGTACGGAATGCCTCATGGGACGTACTCCTGGGAAGAAGAGGGCAGGTGACTCCAGGACGGCAAGCCCCCAGCGACCTGAGGGGGTCAGGCTTCCGGGTGGGGAACTCAAGGTTGGAAGGTTTTTTCGTGCGGCCATGCCGCAACTTCGGCAGGACGCCAATATTCACCCCCGGTGGTCCAGAGGCAAGAACGATCGTTCTAGCCGGGGCGGCGCAGCCGGCCGATGGCGACAATCCCCAGGGCCGGGCCCGGGGCCAGCACGACGAATGCCCAGGGCCACCCGAAACTCTCCACCAGAACCGGCACAAGTTGAATCGTTACCATGGTCAGGAGAAAACCCATGGAGGTCTGGATCGTGAGCGCGGTCCCCACGGCATGCGGCGGCGCGACCTCGGTGACCATCGCGCTGAACTGGGCCGAGTCCGCCACGACGAAGAAGCCCCAGACGAGAACGACCGGAACCACGATCCATGGCGTCATCCCGAACAGGAGCCCGATGACGAGGGAGATCGCCCCGCTCACGGCCATCGACACCGTCACGACCCGGGGATAGCCCCAGCGCGCCGCGACCCATCCTGCCCAGACGGCCCCCGCCCCACCGATCGCGATGGCGCCCCAGGCCGCGAGGTAGGCGCCCCGATGCCCCTCCCCCCCGGCATGGGCGGCGAAACTGGCCACGAGGAACGCGGGCACCCACGTCCACATCGCATACAACTCCCACATGTGCCCCAGATACCCGAAGGTCGCGAGGCGGGTCTCGCGGTGACGAAGCACCGTGACCACCAGCGACCAGTCGAACGGGCGACGCGGGAACGGGAACGGGCCGTCGCGATATACGAGCCCGACCAGAGCCGCGGCAACCAGTGCCCCGCCGGAGGTCACGAGCACGACGGGCCGGAGCGCCAGGCTGGACAGGACCGTGACGAGGTAGGGCGTTGCCTTGCCCACGGTGAGCGCGCCCACGATCGTCCCGACGGCCAGGCCACGGGCCTTCGAGGACCACGTCGCCGCCATCTTGAGCGCCGGCGGATATACCCCGGCCAGGAAGAAGCCCGTGAAGAACCGGGCCACGAGCGCGGCGGAATACGAGTCGACCAGGAGCAGGGCGGTATTGGCCACTGCGGCCAGGACCGCAGCCAGCGCGAAGTACGCTCGTGACGGAATGATGTCGGCCAGGTTGAGGACGGCCGCGAGTGCGGTGCCCGCGACGAATCCGAGCTGCACCACGCCGGTGAGCCATGCGGCGGCCTCGGCGCTCAGCCCCCAGCGGGCCCGGAGTTCGGGAGCCACAGCGCTGGCCGCGAACCAGAGGGCCATCCCCAGCAGCTCGGCCAGGGCGAGCAGGCCGAGCATGGTGACCGCCGGGCGCCGGCCGGGATGCGTCACGAACGTTCTTCCGTCTGGATGGCCTCGAGTGCCGACCCCGCCTCGCTCCATACCTCCATGGCGGCATCGAGCTCGCCACGCCGCGCCGCCAGCCGCGCCGCCAGTTCGGCGGCGCGCACGGCACCATCGTCTCCCGCATAAAGGGCCGGGTCCGCGAGCGCTCCCGTGAGTTGCTCGACCTCGCGTTCCAGCTCATGCACCACCTGTTCGGCCCGCTCTGCGTCGCGACGAGCCGCGCGCAGGCCCGTTCGTGGACCACGCTCCGCCGTTGACCGATCCGAACGGCGCTTCCGCTCCAGCGCGCGTCGCTCCTGCTGGACCCGCTGTTCCTCGGCGGATGCCACCATGCGCCGCTCCTCCTCCGCGATCTCCCAGTCCTCGAACCCGCCGGGGTAGTCGGCGATCCTGTCCTTCCGGTACGCCCAGGTCCGGTCGGTAACCGATCGAAGCAGCGCCCGGTCATGGCTGACGAGCAGCACCGTGCCCGGATAGTCGGTGAGGGCATCCTCCAGCACCTCGATGGACTCGACGTCGAGATGATTGGTCGGCTCGTCGAGCAGCAGCAGGTTCGCCTCCGTCAGCATGAGGAGCGCGAGGGCCAGCCGGGCACGTTCACCGCCGGAAAGGCTGGCCGGCTTCCGGAGCACCGCATCGCCGGGGAACCCGAAGCGGCCGAGGTGCCCCTGGACCTGGCCGCGATTCCAGCGGGGTCGGCGGTCGTGAATGATGTCGAACAGGGTCTGCTCCATCGGGACCTGGCCCAGATCCTGATGATACCACGCGGCGGTTACCGCGGCCCCGAGCGTCACCCGTCCGTCGTCGGGCGCCTGTTCACCGGCCAGAGCCCTGAGCAGCGTGGTCTTCCCCGCCCCGTTCGGGCCGACGAGGCCAATACGTTCTCCCCGCGTGACCCGCGCGGAAAATCCGCGCAGCAGGGTCCGACCGCCGATGGCGAGCGTGATGTTCTCCGCCACGATGACCTGGTCGCCGCTTCGCTCGGATGGATGGAGCCGGAGGGACATGACGTCGGCCTCGCCCGGCGGCGCCGACAGCCGCGGAAGCCGGGACAGCCGGCGGCGGCGGCCCTTCGCCTGACGGCTGTTCCCGCCCGCGATGTTGCGGCGGATGTAGTCCTCCTCCGCGGCGATCACTTTTTCCTGCTTCTGCCTGGCACGGTCCGCGGAGAGCCGGCGCTCGGCGCGGAGCTCAAGGAAGGCGCGGTATCCCGTGTCGTAGGCGTACGCGCTCCCCCCCTCGAGATGGAGCACATGATTGACGACCCGATCGAGGAAATCCCGGTCGTGGCTGATGACGATGCTCGCTTCATCCGTCTGGACCAGGTACTCGGACAGCCAGTCGGTCGTCTCGAGATCGAGGTGGTTGGTGGGTTCGTCGAGCAGGAGCAGGTCGGCGGGTTGCACGAGCTGGCGCGCCAGGCCGAGGCGGCCGCGCTCGCCTCCGCTCAGTTCGCGGAGCCTGCGCACACGCGCTGCATCGGGATCGAACCCGAGGCCATGGAGCACGGCATCCACCCGGGCGTGCCATGCGTAGCCACCTTCACGGTCGAATCGGTCCTGGTCCTTCGCATAGCGGTCCAGCGCGGCCGGCGAAGCGTCGTGCGCCAGCGCCTCGGCCTGCCGGTGGAGGGCTTCCTCAAGACGCTGGAGATGTGCGAAGGGAGCGGCAGCCACGTCCCACAGCGTGGCGTCGTCGCCGTAGTCGCGATGCTGGTCGAGCCACGCGAGACGAAGCCCCGCTGTGCGGACCACCTGCCCTCCCGCAGGGTCCACGTCACCATGGATGGCGCGGAACAGGGTCGTCTTGCCGCTGCCATTCCGGCCGAGCATCCCCCAGCGCTCGCCGCGCTCCACCTTGAAGGAGAGGTCGGACAACAGCGGCTTGCCCCCGGCCCGGAGGGTGAGGCTCCCGACCTCGATCAGCGCCACAGTGCGGATCCGTGTCTCATTTGCCCGTCCAGGTGCGCCAGGTGTCCAGGTCGGCCCCAATGGTGAGTTTCTGCTCGTAGCGCACCAGCGGCGTCCGGAGCACCAGCGGCTCAGTCGCAAGAATTTCCAGCCAGCGGTCGTCGCTGTACCTCCCGGCGCCCAGGCCCAGTTCTGCGTAGCGTCGGCTGTCCCGGTCGATCAGCGCCGTCAGGCCGAACCTCTGCACGAACCGCCGCAGCTCGCCGGGCGAGGCAGGCCGCTCGTTCAGGTCGACAAAATGCGTCTTGACCCGCCGCTCCGCAAAGAAGCGCAGGGCTTTGCGTGTGTCGGGGCTTTTCTTGACGCCGAAGATCTGGACTTGCATCGCACGGAAGGTAGCGGGTGACGGGGGAAGAGTTGAGTGGTTGGGTGGTTGATTCGTTGAGACGTTGTCCAGTGCGACTCAACGACTTAACGACCAGCGCAACCATGCTCCGGCCGCATCGATGTGTAAGTCTCCCTTCCCGCGGCATCTCCCCGCCGACCCCAGAACCGGGAGATATCATGTCGCGCATCATGCTGGCTGCCCTTGCCCTGGCCGTAACTGCGGCCCCCGTGGCGGCCCAGGGCTGGATCGACGTAGAACGCCGCGTGGCCACGGCGCCCAGTCCGGTGGTCCGGGTGAGCTCGCACGTCCAGGTGACCGTGGACGGACGTGTGGCCCGGGTGGAGGTGGAGGAGCAGTTCCGGAACCGCGGCGGCGGCATCGCCGAAGGCACCTATCTCTATCCCCTGCCGGGCGAGGCGGTGTTTGACAACTTCTCGCTCTGGATGGGTAATGAGGAAGTCCGTGGGGAGATGCTCCCGGCCGACCAGGCCAGGGGGATCTACGAGGCGATCGTCCGGAAGCTCAAGGACCCGGCATTGCTGACGCTGGAGGACCATGGCCTCATCCGTGCCAGGGTATTTCCCATAGCACCGGGCGAGACCCGCAAGGTGGTCCTGCGCTACACCCAGGTGCTCGAGCGCTCGGGCGATGCGCTGCGGATGCGGTACGCCATCGGCAACCGCGAGCGGGTGGAGAGCGTAGCCAGGGGCGGCGGCGGCGCGCCGGGATTCGCCGATGCGTTCACGTTCGACCTGGCGGTCGAGAACGGCGGCCGGCTCGGCACGCCCTACTCCCCGACGCACACGCTCACGACGGAGCGCCATGACGGCCAGGTCCGGGTGTCGCTCGATCCCGAAGCCAATGGTGATGTCGAGATCTTTCTGCCCTATCGTCGCGGGCTGGTCGGCACCAGCCTCGTGACCCACGCGCCCCCGGGTGAGGACGGGTACTTCATGCTCCTGGTCGCCCCGCCGGCCAGCGGTGAAACCGTCAGCATTCCCCGCGACCTCACCCTGGTCGTGGACGTCTCGGGATCCATGTCCGGAACCAAACTCACCCAGGCAAAAGCCGCGCTTCGCGAGGCCCTGGGTACGCTGGGCACCCGCGACCGGTTCCGGCTGGTGACCTTCTCGTCCGGCCTTCACGAGTTCCATGATGGCTGGTCCGCGGCAACACCCGCCATCATCGCCGAAGCCCGGCGGTACGTCGATGGACTGGTTGCGGGCGGCGGCACCAACATCGCGGGCGCGCTGGACCTGGCGCTGGAGGCGAACCCGCGGGACGGCCGGCTTCCGATCCTGGTCTTCCTGACTGACGGCCTCCCGTCCGTGGGCGAGCGGGCACCCGAACAGATCGCCTCGGGCGTCTCGGCCCGCATCGGCGACAGGCGCATCTTCACCGTGGGCGTGGGGCACGACGTCAACACCTACCTGCTGGACCGCCTCGCCCGCGAAGGACGCGGCAGCGCGGCGTATGTTCCTCCCGAGGGCGATGTGGAGGTCGCGATGGGCGACCTGCTCGGCAAGCTGCAGCATCCCGCGCTGGTCAACCTGCGCATCGTGAACCAGCCGGTGCAGTTCGACCTGACGTATCCTGCAAGCCTCCCGGATCTCTTCTATGGAGAAGAACTGGTGATCCTGGGACGATATCATGGGACGGGGAACGGCGAAGTGATCATCGAGGGCGAGCGGGCCGGGCGACGCGAGCGCTTCACCGCCACTGCTACCTTCCCCCGGCGGGAGCAGAAGAACGACTTCCTGCCGAAGCTCTGGGCCTCCCGGCGGATCGGTGAGTTGACCCGCACCATCCGGCTCGAGGGCGCCACACCCGAGCGTATCGCCGAGGTGCGCGAGCTCGGGCTGCGCTATGGGATTCTCACCGAGTACACCTCGTACCTGGTGCAGGAGCCGGGGAGCACGCTCGCGCTGCAGCGCCGAAATACCTTCCCGACAGCACAGTCAGGCGTGACCGCGCCAGTACCGCGCGACCAGACGGGAACGCGTGCCTTCAACAGCGCCAAGGCCAGCGCCGAGATGAGCGCGGCCGGTTCCGTGGCGGCCACCGACCAGGCGGCAGAGCGCCAACTCCGGGAAATGCAGGCCGGGGTGAAGGACGACGATGCCCTGCAGGTCCGCCGGATCGGCGGGCGGATGTTCGTGCTCCGCGACTCGGTCTGGACGGATGCGGGCCAGCGCGATACGGTGAACACCGTGAGCATCGCACCTTACAGCACTGCCTGGTTCGACCTGGCCCGGGCCCTGCCCGAGGTCCGGCCGTTCCTGAGCGGCGACGAGGCCATCCTCATCGCCGGGAAGCGGGCCAGCATCCGGGTGGCAGCCGGCGGCCGCACAACCTGGGCCCCCGGAAAGCTGGATGCCTTCGTCAAGGCGTATCGAGGCCAATGACCACACCGGTCGGGGATCTCTTCCGTGAGTATCACGCGTCGCTCGTCCGGATGCTCTGGCGCCGGACGGGTGACCGTGATCGCGCGGAGGACATGGCGCAGGAGGTCTTTGCCCGCGCTGTCGCAGCCCCGCCGGAGAACCCGCGTCCGTGGCTCTTTGCGGTGGCACTGAACCTGGTGCGTGAGGACGCGCGGAAGGCCGGCCGGCAGGCCCGCCGTCTGGTCCTGCTCAAGGCGGAGACCCCGCCACACCACGAGCCGGCGGACCAGGAACTCGAGCGGGAAGAACGGGTCGCGCGGGTCCGGGCGGCGCTCGATCAACTCACCGAGCGCGACCGGGAGGCCCTCCTCCTCAAGGCGGAGGGATTCAATTACGAGGAAATCGCCGCCACCCTGGGGCTGGCGCGCGGCGCGGTGGGCACCACGCTCTCCCGCGCCCGGCGCCGCCTGGTGGAAGCGTACCGCAGCATGGAGAAGGAACGCGATGTCGCATCCTGACGATGGCATGCTGGCCGCCCTGCTGGATGGGGAGCTGACCGGCGACGAGCAGCGGACGCTGGAGGCGCACCTCCGGGGGTGCGAGGTCTGTCGCGCACGCCTGGCCGAGGAGCAGGCGATGATGGCCGAGGCGGATGGCATGGTGGAGTCGCTGGTGCCGCCACCGCTGGGCCAGGTGTCGGCGCGGCCCGTCCCGCGAGCCTGGTGGGTTCGGTACCGGCCGCTGGCCTGGGCGGCGACTGTCGTCCTCGCGGCGGGTATCGGCTATTACAGCGGCGAATGGCGCGGCAGACCCGACCGCGCGCTTCCCCCTGCCCCAACCGAAGCATCCGGCCCGGCCCGACAAAACGCTCCGGACATCCAGATGGCGCCCGGGCCGGTGACGCAAACGGTGCCGTCGGCGGAGGGAAATGCCACAGCGAAGATCCCGGAGTCCCCTGCCGCCGGGAAGGCCGCAGTGCCCGAAAAACCGGTGGCGGTGAAGGACCAGGACGATGCCGGGGGTCACCGTGACGATCTGGCCCGACTGCACCCCGGAGTCACGGGCGTGCCCGCAACGGAAGAGCGACCCGGTGCCCCGGTTCCGTTTGACTCAGGGTCGGCGGCAGCGGCGGCAGCACCCCTGGTCCCTGCCGATCAGGTTGCCACGAAGCAACGTGCGGACGCGTTCGTGGCCGCTCCGGCCAGGTCGGAGGCGCGGGCTCGCCGCGACGCCAGCGCTGAGAGCGCCCAGAAACCGGAGGCCGCGCAGCGCCTTGCGGTCCCTTCGAAGGGGTTGGGGCTCCCCGGGAACGGCTTCCGGTCGTCCTCTCTGGAGGACGCCGTCGATGTTCTGGGTGGCTCAATCCTGCTCATCGACGGCCTCTCGCCGGATGGCGTGGAACTCAATTCCGAGGTGCCTCCCGTGGCCCGGATCCGCTACACGTTTCCCACTCAGACCGACACCCTCTATCTGGAACAGCGGCGTGCCAATATCTCAGGTGCTACATCATATGACGCGCGTAACAATAATATTGTAAACAGCTTACCTGGCTATTCCGCTCCGATGGATTCCTTGAAGTTCCTTCGAAACGGTCTCGTTTTCCGGCTCTCAGGCACCGTCGGTGACTCGGTGCTTGAAACGCTTGTACCTCGGATTCACTAGCCTCTATCTCCCTGCCACGCTTGCCTTTCGGTTGCCCGGGCCCTATCTTCGGGCCGCTCATCCCACACCGGTGGAAGTGGGAGGCTCGTTCCCCTTGAGTCCACCATCTTTTCTCTGGAGAGAGTTTATGAAGCGCATGCTGCACGCGGCCGTGGCACTGGTGCTGGTCTCCCTCGTCGCGGCCTCGGCTGCCCAGGCTCAGACCGCCCGGGCGAGTTTCTTCCTCGGTGGCGGTGCAACCATCCCGACCGGTGACTTCAAGGACGTGGCCAAGACCGGCTGGAATGGCGTGGGTGGCGTCAACTTCATGCTCCCCGGCGTGCCCTTCGGGATTCGCGTCGACGGCATGTACAGCCAGAACAGTGACAAGGCGGGTTCCAGCGCCAAGGTCAAGATCTTCAGCGGTAATGCCGACGCCGTGTTCGCCTTCGGCGCTCCCGGCAGCATGGTGAAGCCCTACATCCTCGCGGGTCTGGGCGCGGCCAACGTCAAAGTCGACGATGGCGCGGGCTTTAGCGAAAGCGAGACCAAGCTGGCCTTCAACGGCGGCGCGGGCATCAACTTCATGCTGAGCTCGGTCACCATCTTCGTCGAGGGCCGGTATTTCAACGTGAGCACCTCTGACAACTTTGGTGGCAGCAAGGGCTACATTCCGTTCTCCGTGGGCGTGAAGTTCGGCGGCCGGTAAGCACCACGCGGTACATGGAGAATGCCCTGCCCTTCCCGGGCAGGGCATTTTTCTTTTGGCCATGACACAACCTCCGAATACGGCACGACCGGGCTGGCACTACTTCCTCCCCCGTGAGGTCCGCGAGGCGCGCGGCTGGGCCGCCGAGGGCGGCATCGCCGTCCACGAGAACATCTTCCTGAGCCGGGGACGGCGGACCTGCCACCTGCTCGCCCGGGACGAGGCCGCTCTCCTGGATGCGGCCCGTTCACTGGGCTGCCGCGACCACTGGATGCACCGCAGCCGGACGCCGCACTTCGACCTGGTCGAGGTCTATCTCGAACGCGCCCTGGAGCGGTGCACCCCACCAGTCCAGGCCCCGTAACCATGCTGATCCCCGTCCTTCTCGTTGCCATCGTCCTCCTGCTCGCCACTGTCCTCGCGCTCCAGCTGCGTGAGCGCACGCGCGTCACCCCCCTGCGCCAGGCCCTGGCCGAGGAACGGCTGCGGCAGCAGGAGGCGATGGTGCGCCAGATGACGGATCTCTCCGCCCTGCTCACCGGGAGGCTGGACGCCGGGCACCACGCCGTGGGCCGGCGGCTGGAGGAGACAGGCATGACCATCCGCGACCTCCGGGAGCGCCTGGGACAGCTTACGGAGATCACCCGGCGGCTGGAGCACATGGGCCAGGCGGTGAACGGCGTGCGGGACCTGCTCCAGGTGCCGAAGCTGCGCGGCAACCTCGGGGAGCTGTGGCTGGAGGAGATGCTGCGGCAGGTTTTCCCCGAGGGACTGTACGAGACGCAGTACACCTTCGCCTCGGGGGAGCGGGTGGATGCGGTGATCCGGCTGGGCACGCGCCTCGTGCCTGTGGACGCCAAATTCCCGCTCGAATCCTGCCAGCGGATGCTGGAGGCCGATGGTGAAGAAGCCCTCCGGCACCGGCGCGCCTTCCGCCGAGCGATCCGTGAACGGATCGAGGAGATTGCCGACAAGTACATCCGCCCGGACGAGGCCACGTACGATTTCGCGCTCATGTACGTACCGGCGGAGGCAGTGTACTACGAGGCGTTCATCCGGGATGAAACGCCCGCCGGGGAAGACAGCGCACTTGGCCACGCCATGCGCCACCGCGTGGTCCCGGTGTCACCGCATACGTTCTACGCCTATCTGGCCGCCGTGCTGCACGGCCTCAGGGGACTTCAGCTGGAATCACGCGCGGGAGAGATCCAGGCGGAACTGGGGGCGCTGCGGCAGGACTTCGACCGGTTCCTGCAGGCCTGGGAGAAGGTCGGCACCCATCTGGGGAACGCGCGGAAGCAGTACCGGGAGGGGGAGCGGCTCGCACAGGAGATGCAGGAGCGCCTCGCCCGGGTGGATCGGGAGCCTACTGCGGCGGGTCCCCGGGGCGCTGTCCCGGCGGAAGGCGTGGAGGAGCGTCGATCGGGGGCCCCGTGAATTCCGGGGTCGGCCAGGCAGGCGGCAGGGTGGAACGCCCCGGGTGGCAGCTGATCTGGCTGCCTGTCGTCACCAGCTTCGGCGGGTCTCCCGAGACCGAGACGTCGCCCTTGACCTGGAACCGTACCGTCCGCTCGCCAATCGGGGTCTGCAGCACGGTTTCGCCCGCCAGCACGTAGGGGAGGCGTCCGCCGCCCTTCTGCTTCCGCAGTTCGGAGATCGGCACGGACAGGGGCTGCAGCAGCCGGGTCGAGTCCCGCATGCCGAGACTGTAGTATCCCTCCAGCCGGGTCTCGCTCACCGTGCGGCCGCCAACCTTCAGCGACATCGCCATCGACGTCCCCATCAGGTCGAAGTCGTTCAGGTTGCACCCCATGACCAGGAACTCGACCGTATCTCCCGTGGCGGTGTTGTCGCCGTGCACCCGCACCTCCGTGAGGGCAAAGCTGGGATCGCCGTAGAGCCACCCCCCGAGCGGGGTGCAGCCCACGATCCCAATCAGCAACACAGGCAGCCAGCGGGAAGCAGCCATGAACTCACCTTTCTCTCAAGATCTGGAGTCGGGCGCTCGGCCCTGCGAACGAATAGAGGACGATGGGAGAGGGTGCGCCCGTGCTGGGCACTCCCCACCGTACATCCTCGGTGACGAATCGGGAGTACGTCCTCGCACACCACCCACGATTGGATCAGGCCTGCAATGTACCACGTCCGGGTCCGGCGACCGGTACCCCGTTGCGCGAAAAGGCGCGGTCCAGGGCGTCGAACAACCCCTCTGAGCAAAAGGCTTATGCAGCACCGCCGGTTGTGGCCCGGCGGCTTCCTATCGGACGTCCCCGCCGTGGTGGCCGGTGATAGACAGGACCGGGAGGTGAGCGTGGGGCCCCAGAGCGATCCGTGCGACCTCGGTGCTGCTCATGTCGGGCATGGTGAGGTCGGTGATGAGGGCATTGACCTCAAGTTGCTCCAGCATCTCGACCGCCTCCCGGCCTGCGCTCGCGGCCCGAACCGTAATACCTCGTTCCTCCAGCATACGCTTTACGAGCTCGCGCACAATAGGCTCGTCGTCCACGACCAGGCCCGTGCCCGTCCCCGCGAACGCTGGCCGACTCCGGGGGTAGACCGGGGCTCACACTCTCCATGCGGCGCTCTCCAGGGCCAGGGCCCTGAAGGTACTACCCGGCGAGGCCCGACCGGAAGCCGCCCGGCCCTCCCGGGGCGAAGGCACTCGCGCCCGCGCGATCCAGGGTGCGGTACTGGATCGCCTCCGCGACGTGGGAAACCTCCAGCTCGTCCGCGGCGGCCAGGTCCGCGATCGTACGGGCGATCTTGAGGACCCGGTGGTAGGCCCGCGCCGAGAGACCGAGCCGGGTGATGGCAGTGCGGAGGATCTGTTCTACCGGGGGCGTGACCGCGCAGTGGCGCCGGAGGTCGCGCGGCCCCATGTGCGCGTTCGCGTGCACCCCGGGCCGGCCACGGAACCGCTCCCGCTGCCGGCGCCGGGCCGCATCGACCCGGACCCTGATATCGGCACTGGGCTCTCCCCCCTCGCGGCCCGCCAGGTCCTGCCATGATACCGCCGGCACGGGCAGGTGGATATCGATCCGGTCGAGGAGTGGGCCTGAGACGCGCCCCAGGTACCGTTCCACGGCCAGTGGCCCACAGTGGCACGTATGGGTCGGGTCACCGTGATAGCCACAGGGACATGGGTTCATGGCCGCGGCCAGCATGAACCTGGCCGGATAAGTCAGGCTCATCAGTGCCCGGCTCAACGTCACCACCCCATCCTCCATCGGCTGGCGCATCACCTCCAGCACGTTCTTCCGGAACTCGGGCAGCTCGTCCAGAAAGAGCACCCCGCCGTGCGCGAGCGAGACCTCGCCGGGTCGGGGCGTGGAGCCGCCGCCGATCAGCCCCGCATCGCTGATGGTGTGATGCGGGGCGCGGAACGGGCGGCTGACGCAGAGCGCCTGCCCTGCGGGCAGCGTTCCGGCGACACTGTGGATCCGGGTGGTTTCGAGCGCCTCCTCCAGGCTCATGGTCGGGAGGATGGTGGGGAGCCGCCGCGCCAGCATGGTCTTGCCGGTTCCCGGCGGACCGATGAGCAGGATGTTGTGCGAGCCGGCGGCGGCGACCTCCAGCGCGCGTTTCGCCGCCGTCTGGCTTCGCACATCCGCGAAGTCGACGACATCCTGGCGGCGCTCGGACATCAACGCCTCCACGTCCACCCGGTGCGGCGCCAGCGGCGCCTCGCCGATGAGGTGGCGGGCAACTTCGGTCAGGGTGCGCGCGCCGTGGACCGCGATGCCCTCCACGACCGCGGCCTCGGCGATGTTCTGCGCGGGGAGGATGATCCCTGGCGCAGCGGCCTCCCGCGCCGCCAGGGCCATTGGAAGCGCGCCGCGGGCGGGGCGGAGGTCTCCCTCGAGCCCGACCTCCCCCAGGATGAACAGGTCCCGCACCGCCTCCGCGGGCAGCTGTCCGCTCGCGACCAGGATCCCCACCGCGATCGGCAGGTCGAACGCGGAACCGTCCTTCCGGATGTCGGCCGGCGCGAGGTTCACCGTGATCCGCTTGAGGGGAAAACTGAAGCCCGCGTTCACGACCGCCGCGTTGACCCGCTCCCTCCCCTCCTTCACGGCCCCCTGCGGCAGGCCAACCGTGGAAAACGACGGCAGGCCATTGGTAATGTCCACCTCGACGTCGACCGGATAGGCGTCGATGCCGAGTACGGCGGCGGAACGAATGCGCGCGAGCATGCAACTCCCGGAATGGGGGTCGCACACGATGCGGACGTGTGGGCGTTCTCCCGTCATCCTTTTCCCGCACGATGGTCCGGGACCACCCCGGAGTGGCATGTGACCACCCTCACGGCCCCGAGCGTCTCTCGGCTATAATCCTTTTTGGGCCAAGACCCGTTCGAGGGAGTGTGCATGCATCGGTCCCACGTCCGGGCGCCACGAGGCGCCCGGTTTCTGTTTGCCCTGCTGACGGCGACGACTCTCGCCGTCACTGCGGCGCCACTCGCGGCGCAAGTCCCCGATTCCGTCAGGAAGGCGAAGCGGGACACCGTCATCAAGGCGATCAACGACACGCTGGCGAAGGAGGCTCAGCGTGAGGTGATCCGCGAGGCCCATGTCGTGCGCTGGTATGAGGCTGGCGCCGTCCTCGCAGGGGTGGCCGCGTTTTCCGTCCTGGACGAGCCGGTCCAGCGGTGGGCCCAGCGGAATCGCTCGAAGACGACCAATGACATCTCGTCCGTCTTCCGCAAGGAGGGCGAACCGGTGTTCTACGGAGGGGTCAGCCTCGGCACGCTGGCCCTCGGGGTGGTGACGAAGAACCGGGATATTCAGCGGGCCGGGGGACGGATGGTGGCCGCGGTGCTCTTTTCCGGCCTCACTTCCGAGGCCATCAAGCGACTCGTCGGCCGCAGCCGGCCGAATGAGCAGGTGGGGGCGTTCGAGTTCCATCCCTTCACCTCGCTCAAGGACTCGGCGGGGTTCACCACCCGCAGCTCATTCCCTTCCGGCCACACGACCGCAGCGTTTGCCATCGCCACGTCCCTCAGTGACGACATCCATGAACCGATGGTGACGGTGGCCCTGTATACGTTCGCCCTCGGCACGGCCTATTCGCGAATCAACGACAATCGCCACTGGCTGAGCGACACCGCCCTGGGTGCCGCCCTCGGCATCGCGAGCGCGAAGTTCGTCAACGGCCACTGGCAGTTCTTCGGGTTGAAGCCGCCCGGGTTCCTGCTGACCCCGACCGGAACGCCGACCCTGGGTTACGCGGTGAGTTTCTAGGAGGGAGTGCCGGCCGTCTCCGCCGAGGTGACGACATCCACGCGGTCACCCACCCGAAGCACGCCGGCATCGCGATGCATCACGTTGCGCCCGAAGAGGGTCTTGCCGTTCACCCGCCGGAAGGTGGCGAGGGTCCGCAGCGGCTCGTGACCTGCCTCGCCCGTGTCCTGGTTGATCGTGGCCATGACGCATCGCTCGCACGGCTTCCCCACGTCATACTCCACCCCGCTGATACGAAGCAACGACCACCGGTCCTCGGCCCAGGGCTCCGCGCCACTGATCACGACGCTGGGCCGGAAACGGTTCATCGGCACCCGCTCCTCGAGCCGGCCGTTCAGGTCGTCGAGTGACGACTGGCTGGTGAAGAGCAGCGGAAACCCGTCTGTGAAGCTGGTGATCCTTCCCCGGGAATCCCAGGCAGGGTCAATCCGCCGGCGCGAGTCGGCGGGCATGAACACCATTCGCACCGGCAGGTCCAGGAACGTGCTGAACCATCGGGCGGGTTCGTCGCCCATGTCGGACGCGCCGCACGTGTCGTCCCAGAGCACCACCCGCCTGCCCTCGCCGTTCGACTGGCGCGGCACGACGACCGGGTCCATGCCCGGCGCCTCGAGGGTCATGCCCTCCGCGGTGAAGCCCGGCTGTACGAGACAGAGCCGTGATGCTTCGCGCTGGCTCACGAAGCGTCCCTCGCCATCCACCAGCATCCAGCGTCGGTCACCCCGGATGCCACGATCGTCCAGTCGCGCATGATCGAGCGCGATGCCGCGCGCGGATTTGAGCGGGTAGTAGAAAATGGCGCTGACGTGCGTCATGGGGTGGCCGGGTCGGGGGTCGTTGGGGAATCGAGTGCCACGAGGGACAACGGGTTGATCGTGATGGCCCCGTAACGGGCGATCCAGTGCAGGTGCGGGGCCGTGACGCGACCGCTGTGGCCCACCGCGCCAAGGCGCTGACCGGCCTCCACCGTGTCGCCGGCGGTCACGTCGGCGCGGCTCAGGTGGAAGTAGCCGGTCACGAGACCATCTCCGTGATCGACATACACGGCCTTCCCTGCAAGATAGAAGTCTTCGACCAGCGCCACCACTCCCCGGTTGGCGGCGAGGACCGGCTCGCCGGTCGCACCCGCGAAATCCACGCCCATGTGCCGGCTTTCCACGGCGCCGTTGAACGTGCGGTAACGCCCGAACGGACTCGTGATGCGGCTGTCACGGGGGCGGCGGAAGGGGCCGGACCAGAGGCGGGGCGTGTCATGGGCGGCCCGGGACACGGCGCGGGCCCGGGCCACTTCTGACGCGATACGCGCCGAGGTGGCGCTGTCGGGTTTGCGCCCGAAGGCGGGTGCGACCTGCAGTCGCTCCGATGGGAAGTGCCCGGAAACCACGGGGATGACGACCCGCCGGTCTCCCGCGCTCAGGACGACACTGTCCACCCCGACCGGGGCGGCGGCCAGCCCCCGCCAGGTGCCGTCAGCCGCCCGGACGAACCGGACCGGCTCGCCCGCCACCTGCGCGTCCAGCGGGGCGTCCGCCCACCAGGCCGAATCCAGCACGACCCGAAAGGCGCTCCCTTCGCGAACAGGCCCCGGCATGACCGAGACCCCCCCGGTGATCGGAACCTGGGCACCGGCGACAACCGGAAGCAGCAGCATGAGCGACAGCAGGCGGGACATGGGAACTCGCGACCGTCGGTATGAAGGGGTACTGCAAGATAGCGGCATGGCGAACTTACGCCTCCGTGAACTGCAGGGTCACCGTCGTCCCCTCCCCCGCCCTGCTCCGGACCTCGATCGTGGCACCCCAACCTTCCACCAGGCGCCGGACGATGGCCAGGCCAAGGCCGGAACCACTCGTCGTCGTGGAAAAGCGGGGCTCGAATATCTGGGGCAGCTGGTCGGCCGGGATCCCGTGCCCGTCGTCGCGCACCGACAGCGTCCGGCCGGCGACGGACACCTCAACCTGCGCCGCCCCGGCATTGCGGGCGTTCTCCAGCAGGTTGACCAGCACCTCCTTCACCTCGTCGCGACGCGCGGCCACGGTGGCCGGGGACGACTCCTCCATCGTAACCCTGGCGCCCTCCTCCGATATGCCGTAGAGCTCCACGACCTCACGGGCCGTACCCGCGAGGTCGACATGCTCCATGGCCCCGCCGCCAGTCTCCGGCGCGCCGAACCGGCTGAAGGCCCGCGCGATGGTATCGAGCCGGTCGATCTCCGCCAGGATACGACCGGAGGTCTCCTCCACCACGCGGCTGAGATCAGCGGGACGGTCCTGCTGCACCCGGCGCAGGTGCTGCACGCCGAGTCGAAGCGGCGTAAGCGGATTCTTGATCTCGTGTGCAACCTGCCGGGCCATCTCCCCCCATGCGAGCACGCGCTCCGCGCGCGAGACGTCGGTGAGGTCGCTCAGCGCCAGCACGACGCCACGCAACTCGCCGCCCAGTGGCGCCAGCTGCAGTCCGTACCGGCGCCCCTCCACATCGAACTCGTGCCCGGTTTCATCTACCGTCGCCGCCCCGAGGGATGGCCGGACGGCGTCGCCAAGCTCACGCCAGGCGGGGGGCAGGACCTGGAGCAGCCCGGTTCCGTCAGCCAGCGGCAGGTCGAGCAAGTCGCGCGCGCGCTCGTTCGCGAGCAGGATGCGCCCGTCACGGTCGAGCGCCACCACCCCGGTCGCGACGGTGGCCAGTACCGTGGCCGTCCGGCGCCGTGCCGCTTCCAGCGCCGCCTGGCTCGAACGGATGTCGGCCGCCATCCGGCTGAAGGCCGCGAACACAGGCTCGAACTCGATCGGGGGCTCTCCCGCGAGCGCGGGCACGGGCTCGCCCCGCCCGAGTGCGCGAGCCAGCAGCCCGAGGTTGTCCACCGGGCGGGCCAGCGACCGCGCCGCCCGGCGGGCACCGATGAGCGCCGCGCCAATCCCCACCAGCGTCGCGAGGAGGAGCCCCAGCACGAGGTCTCCCTGCTGGGCGGCAAGCATGGGATCCACCGCCAGGCGGGGGGTGGCCAGCACCCCCACCCCCGCGGCAGGCCCCGGCCGGACCACCCGGTAGCCGACGAGCAGGGAGGAAACGAGCGGATTCCGGCGCGTCACCTCGAGGCCGTCCTCGAGCGCGAGATCCTGGAACGCGACCGGGTCCATCAGCGGCGACACCAGGCCCACGTCGCCCAGGACACTCGAGCTGCTGCCGACCATGGCCCCGCCGCTGTAGAGCGCCAGCTCGGCGTCGCTCTCCCGGCTCACCTCCTCGAGCCCCTCCGACACGCCCTCCCCGGGACGGCGGAGCAGGCCGGCCGCGCGCGGGGTCGCCGCACGCAGGGTCTGCGCGACCAGCAGGTCACGCCCCCGTTCGGCCTCATCGTCGAGCCGGGCGAAACTCCACGCCGCGAACCCGGCCACCGGCACAAGAAAGAAGAGCGAAAGCGTCAGGGCCAGCCGCGCCTGGTAACTGCGGATCGCGCGACTCCACCCGCGGACCTGGAGCGCCCCGCCGGCGAAGAGCGAGGCCAGGAACCAGAGTGCCGCGATGACGGCGATGTCCAGCAGGACGACCAGGGCCCCGCGCACGAGGATGGGCACCGGTCCGCGGAGGTTCACCGTGGCGTGCGCATGTCGCACCCCCTCCCCCACCCCGAGTTCCCGGTCGCCCTGCACGCGCCACCCCTCCCGCCGCCAGGCCACGCGCCCGCCGGAGGGGGCGCCGGCATCCTGCGGCGGGAGCAGGGCGAGGGAATAGAGCGGTGGTCCGCGGGACGGGCGCCGGAGCAGGCGGCCCAGCTGAGTGGGAGGGATGAGCCTGGTGCGCGGACCCACCGTGGCGGTCAGCACGAATCCGGAGTCGAGGCGCTGCATCAGGATGGCGTGGACACCCGGCACACGGGTCACCTGGGCCGAGCGCCGGGTCTCCCCGGAATCGAGCGAACGCACCATCGCCGAGAGCAGCGCGGCGGAGACATCGAGCGAATCCAGCACGAGCGAGGGCCCGGCCGGGCGCCCGTCGGCGTTCCAGAGATCGAGCCGGAACGGGTATTCCCCGCCCGCGAACGTCGAGCCTTTCCAGAGCCGGAAGAGGTCGGTGTCGTCCAGCGGGATCGGTTCGTCCGCGGCGAGGGCCCCCAGCCGCTCCAGTGGCGGGAGGGCAAGCGGGTCGGCTTCCGCGCCAAGACTGGTGATGTCCCGTCGCGCGGCATCGATCCGTCCCTCGAGCTCAGCGCCCCACGTAACCAGGGCCGCCGCCGACCCCGCCACGATGGCAATGCCGACCAGGGCGGAGCGGCGCGGCGCGGGAAGCGTGACCAGCACCAGTGCGGGGGTCCACAGGAAGGTGTACCAGGGCGGCCACCCGATGCCCGGGCCCCAGACCCAGATTCCCGCGACTGCGGCGACGATCGCAACGGCAATGCCGGCCGGGATCGTCCACGGCGTGCGCGGGGGGACCGTCCTGCCGCGGAAGAGCGCGGCGACCGGCAGGATCATCGCAGTCGTCGCCAGCAGAAGCGTTACTTCCCAGGTGAGCCAGAGGTCGACCGGCACCCCGTCGACCGGGGGAGTGATCCCGCGGCCGAGTTCGCGGATCACGTATGGTGCCGCGAGCAGCAGGAGGATACCGAAGCCGACCCCGGTCCATCGGCGGGCATATCCCCGCCGCCAGAACCAGACGGCCCCGAGGATCACGAGGGCGCCGGTCAGCCCGAGCAGGCCGGCCGAGCCGGAGATGGGCCCGAGCAGTGGGCGGAAGAAGACCCCGGGCGAGAACAGGTCGGCCATGCCGACTGCCCGGCCGGGGGGTGAGCGGAGGGCCAGCCACGGCAGCAGGAGAAGCGCCAGGAAGCGGCCCGGGGTCGATCGCGCGGCCAGGACCAGGGCGGCCACGAAGGCGAGCAGCAGCCACACAGTCACCCCGCTGGCCAGGCGCTGGAGCCTCTCGCGCGCAGGGCCCTGTTCCGGCGGGAGCGGCTGCACGCTGAACAGGACGCGGCTCCCGGTGGTCGTCGGCTGTTCGTAGTCGAAGATGTCCGGCCCGGCTGGCGCGAGGCCGGCGGGATAGACCGCGAGCCCCACGCCCCGCCGCCTGGCGAAGCGCCGGGCCACGCTCTCGGGATCGCCGGGAATGGCGGGATCGGCCCAGACGAGTACGCTGGCGACCAGGATCCGCCCGGTCTCGACATGGCGCCGGGTTTCCAGGATGATGTATGATCCGTCAGCGACGACACCGATCGAGTCGCCCGCCGCCCGGGGCAGGATCCGGTGCCGTCCGGCCCAGGCCCGCGGGGTCCCGGTCGCCTCGAAGAGCGCGAGCCCGGTCTCGGGGCCGCCGGGCGGCAGGGACCGTTCGAGCTGGTCGAACGCCGCCCGCGGGTTGTAGTTCGCGGCGGTACGGGCCCGCTCGACAGCCCGCTCCGCCTGGCGCAGTGCCTCGGCCAATTCGCCTGAGAGGCGTCTGGACGCCGCGGTGACACGGCGTTCGCGCTCCCTGGGCCAGTCGTGGCCGATCGTCGTCAGTCCGCGCTGGGCCCAGAGCAGGAAGACCGTGAGGACCGTGAGCACGACGAGGGCGGCGGTGTCGGCGCGACGCCACGGGCGGGTGGCCAGCAGGGCCCCGGCGCCAAGGAGCAGTCCCGAGGCGGAAACCCAGATCCACGACGGCTCGTGCAGCCACTCCACCACCGCCACCGCGGCGAGCAGCATCACCACCAGCCACCACCGTGACCTATGAATCACCGACAGCCCTGGCGACTGAAGTTCATGACCCCCGTGGACGTCCGGGAGCGCCTCAACGAGAAGCCCTGGCTCATCGTGCCGGTGGGCACCACCGAGCAGCACGGGTCCCACCTCCCCCTTGGCGTGGACACGATCATCGTGGAACGGCTGGCCGACGACCTCTCGGCCCGGTTCGGCGTCATCCGGGCTCCGGCGGTGGAGTACGGGGTGAATACGGCTGACGAGCTTTCGACGACCGGGGCGGCAACGCTGCGGCGAAAGACCCTGCACGGGGTCATGAATGAACTGATCGACTCATGGGAAACGGGCGCGGGCGTCCGGGAGTTCGTCATCCTGACCGCGCAAGGCGGTGACGCCCATCAGGAGGCACTCAGCACCATCCGGGTGGAAGAGGCCAACATCCATTTCGTGGACATCTTTGCCGTGGACTTCACCAGCCTCCTCGAGCGGCCTGTCGGCCCGATCCACGGCGGGGAACTCGACACTTCGCTCTTATTATACATCGCGCCCGACCTCGTCCGCATGGACCTGGCCCTCGACTTCGAGCCCAGCGAGCGCGCCGCAGCGAAGTTCATGAAGCGCGCACGCCTCCCGGCGGGCTCAGAGGGCTCCCTGGGCTTCCCCACCACCGCGTCTGCGGAGAAGGGGGAAATCCTGTATAGATTCATTCTGGACCGGATCGCCGACCGGTGCTTCGACCTCGGCCTCTGTGAACCCGATGGGGAGTCATGAGACTGCTGCCCGCCACCCTCCTCCTGCTTGTCCCGCTCGCGGCTTCCGCCCAGGAGACCGACGAGGGGACGTTCGTAATCCGTCGCGGCGGCCAGGAAGCCGCCCGGGAGGAGTTCACGGTCCGCGCCGGCCAGCCCCGGCCGGACGCAGTCACGATCATGAGTACCGCCCAGTACGGCGGCGCGGCGGCGCCGCTGCGGCTCACTGGGGTGCTCGAGCGGAACGCGCAAGGCCGGCTCACGAGCTTTCGGGTGGATCACGACAGCGGCCGGGGCCCGAGCCGGTTCCGGGTCGAGATGGGACACGAGATCCTGGTCATCCACCAGGTCAGCGAGGGGAGCGAGAGCGCACGGGAAATGCCCGGCAATCCCGATATCCTGGCGCTGGACGATGGCCTGTACGCGTTCTATCTCGCCCTGGCTGCCCGGGCCAGCGACGAGGGCACGCGGGTGCGCATCATCTTCCCACGAACGGGACGGCGCGCGACGGTTACCCTCCGGCAGACCAGAGGAGACGGTGCCGCCGCCGTGGAGATGACTGGCGATGTCAACGGAACCCTCCGACTCGATGCGAGGGGCCGGGTAGTCCGGATGGAGTTCCCCGAGCGGAACACCGAGGTAGTCCGCCTCCGACCGTAGCTACTACCCGCCCCTTTCAACTTACGAAATGACAATGTCTTGGACGATCATCGTCTCAGGCTGAAACCTGGAATACCCTGCTCCCGTAAGAGGCGTCGGCTCCCTCTATTCCAAAGGACGCATCGCCATGGTTCGCTGGATCGCACTCTCCGCCCTCTGCCTGACCGCGTCCCAAGCGGCCGCGCAGGACACGACGATGGTCGCTCCCCGGCCGGTCCCGGCGGTCACGGTCTCGCTCGACGAGGCACTGCAGCAGGCGCGGCAGCACAACCCGAGCTACCAGCAGACGCTCAACGATGCCGCACCGGCGGACTGGGCGGTGCGGAGCGCCTACGGGGCTTTCCTGCCTTCGGCGGACGCCTCGACGAGCTTCGGCTACACGGGCTCAGGCAGCTCCAACTTCGGCGGCACCACCTTCAATCAGACCTCGCCGTCGCTCAATTCCAGCTACCGCGTCGGGCTCAGCTGGCGGCTCAGTGGAAGCACGCTCACGGCGCCGGGCCAGGCCAAGGCGAACCGCCGGGCCACCGAGGCCGAGATCGGCAGTGCGGAAAGCCAGCTCAACTTCCAGGTCACGGACCAGTACCTGGCTTCGCTGCAGGCGACGGCCCAGGTGGAGGCGGCCCGCCAGCAGGTCGTGCGGAACACGGACTTCCTCAAGCTGGCGCAGGCAAAGTATCAGGTTGGCCAGTCGACGCTGATCGACGTGCGGCAGGCTGAGGTCCAGCAGCGCCGTTCCGAGGTCGCCCTGCTCCGGGCCCTGCAGGGCGAGAGCGACAGCAAGCTTGAGCTGTTCCGCCGGATGGGCGTAGTTCCGCCGATGTCAGTGAACCTGGTGGCCCTGTCGGACACGTTCCCGGTAGTGGCGCCGGACTACCAGCTTGACGCCATCCTGTCGCTCGCGGAGCAGGAGAACCCGTCCCTGCGCGCCCTGCGCGCGCGGGAATCCGCGGCACGGCACGGGGTCACCGCGGCCAAGTCGGAGTATTTCCCCAGCATCTCCGCCTCGGCCGGCTGGAGCGGGTTCACCCAGGAGTTCACGAACGAGCAGTTGCTGCTCAACCAGCAGCTCGCCGGGGCCCAGGCCGCGGCGGCCGACTGCGACGTGCAGAACCAGATCCGGTCGGGTATCTCCAATCCCCTGCCCCCGCTGAACTGCAATGCCGCTTTTGCGGACGCATCCCGGAACCAGCTGGACCCCAGCATCGTGAACGCGATCCAGACGAGCAACAACGTGTTCCCGTTCAGTTACCAGAGCCAGCCGTTCAGCGTGAACCTGACCGTCTCACTCCCGATCTTCACCGGCTTCAGCCGACAGCTGCGGGTCTCGCAGGCGAATGCGGCACGGGACGACGCCGAGGAGCAGGTGCGGGCCCAGGCCCTCCAGGTACGCGCGGAGGTCGAGTCGCGCTATCTCGCGATCGAGACGTCCTACCGGTCCATCGCGGTGCAGGAGGCCAGCCAGGCCTCGGCGCGGGACCAGCTCCGGCTGGCGCAGGATCGCTACCGGCTGGGGAGCGGAAACTCGCTTGAGCTCTCCGATGCCCAGCAGGCGGTTGCCCAGGCGGAAGCGGACTACATCAACGCAGTGTACGACTATCATCGGGCCATCGCGGCGCTGGAAGCCGCGGTCGGCCGCCCCCTTCGCTGAAACCCACAAGGACAGCGCCCATGTCGCGTCGCATGAAGCTCGGCCTCTTCTCGATCCTGATCATCGCCGCCATCGGCGTGCCCCTGATCCTGGGCGCCGCCCGGGGGAACAAGGGCGCGGTGGACGTCCGGATGGACACCGTGAAGCGCCAGGATCTCGTCGCATCGGTCACGGCGAGCGGCCGGATCGAAGCCAAGACCTCGGTGGATATCAGCGCCGACATCACCGGCCGCATCACGCGGATCGCGGTCAAGGAGGGAGACGTGGTCCGCAAGGGCCAGTTCCTCATCCAGATCGACCCGTCGCAGTACGAGGCCGCCGTGTCGCGGGCGGCAGCGCTGCTGGCCTCGAGCCAGGCCTCCCTGGTGCAGGCCCGGGCCAATCTGGATGCCTCGGACCGGGCGCTCCGTCGGGCCCGTGACCTCAAGCTCTCCGGCACCTCGCTGATCTCGGACGAGGCCGTCGAGCAGGCCGAGACGTCGAAGCAGGTGGCCGAGGCCAACGTCAATGCCTCCCAGGCGCAGGTGGAGCAGGCGCGGGCGGGTGTGGCCGAGGCCCGGGACAACCTGTCCAAGACCCGTCTGGTCTCCCCGATCGACGGGCGCGTCGTGCGGCTCGCGGTGGAGGAGGGTGAGGTCGCGGTGCCTGGGACGTTCTCGCGGGAGACCGGCCTCCTGATGACCGTGGCGGACCTGTCGGTGATTCTGGCCAAGGTGCAGGTGGATGAAACCGACGTGATCCGGCTCGCGTTGGGAGACTCGGTGGCGGTAACGATCGATGCCTTCCCGGATACGACCTTCATCGGCCGGGTCACCGACATCAGCAACAGCGCGCAGCTCACGGCCACCCAGACCTCGAGCGGCAGCCAGGACCGCGCGGTGGATTTCGACGTGGAAGTCACGGTCGAGAACGCCCCGGAGCAGATCCGGCCGGACCTGAGCTGCACTGCCAAGATCATCACCGATACCCGGAACGACGCGCTGAGCATCCCGATCATCGCCCTGACCGTGCGACAGCACGAGGCGGTCCCGAACGAGTCGGTGAAGCGGGACACGGCGAAGGCCGGGAAAACGAAGGAGACCGAGGGCGTGTTCGCGGTCAAGGGTGGTGTGGCGACCTTCACGCCGGTCAAGATCGGTATCGCGGGTGAGAACGCTTTCGAGGTGCTGAGCGGCGTCCAGGAGGGCGACAGTATTGTGGCCGGGACCTACCAGGCGATTCGCGACCTGAAGGACAGCGCCCGCGTGCGCGCGATGACCGTCAGCGCGCAGGGGGGCCCGGAATGAGCGACCTGATCATCCGGGTGGAGGACCTCCGCCGTGAGTACCGCATGGGCGGCGAGACCGTCCATGCGCTCCGCGGGGTGACGCTCGACATCCGGCGCAACGAGTACGTGGCGATCATGGGGCCGTCGGGCTCCGGCAAGTCCACCTTCATGAATCTGCTGGGATGCCTCGATACGCCTTCGGGCGGGGAGTACTGGCTCAACGGGCAGGAGGTGAGCCGGCTGCCGGACGATGCGCTGGCCCGCGTGCGGAACCGCGAGATCGGCTTCGTATTCCAGACCTTCAATCTCCTGCCCCGCGCCACCGCCCTGCACAACGTGGAGCTGCCGCTGGTGTACGCGGGCGCCAGCTCGGCCGAGCGGCGCCGGAAGGCCCAGCACGCTCTGGAGCGGGTGGGCCTCGGCAGCCGGATGCACCACCGGCCCAACGAGCTCTCCGGCGGCCAGCGCCAGCGGGTTGCCATTGCGCGGGCCCTCGTCAACGAGCCGAGCATCCTGCTGGCTGACGAGCCGACGGGCAACCTCGACAGCACCACCAGCGAGGAAATCCTGCGGGTGTTCGGCCAGCTTCAGGCCCAGGGCCAGACCGTCGTACTGGTCACCCACGAGCCCTCGGTGGCGGCCTACGCGCACCGGCTGGTGGTGATCCGGGACGGGGCCATCGCCGAGGACACCCCGAACGCCTCCGTGGTCGCGGCCTGAGATGCCGATTCTCGAGGCGATCCGCATGGCCCTCACGGCCATCCGCAGCCAGAAACTGAAGAGCTTCTTCTCGCTGATCGGCGTGCTGATCGGCGTCACGTTCCTGATCGCGGTCGTGTCGATCGTGCAGGGCATGAACGTGTACGTCGAGAGCAGCGTCACGGATGCGCTCGGCGGGCTCAACAGTTTCCAGCTGCGCCAGCGCCCCGACTTCGTCAGCGGCAATGTGAGTGACGAGACCTGGCGCGAATGGTTCCGGCGGCCCCGGATCAGCGTCGGCGACGCGGACTACGTCGAGGAACGGATGACCGTCCCGGCCACCTTCGCGCGTTACTGTGCGGACCGGGTGGACCTCATGGCCGGCGGGAAGGCCGCGAAGGACATCGAGCTGCGCGGGACCGAGCCGACGTATTTCGAGCTCAAGGACTACCGGCTGGCGCAGGGCCGGCCATTCAGCCCGCAGGAAGTGAAGGCGGGCATGCCCGTGGTCGTCATCGGCGACCTCGTGGCCGAGCGTCTCTTCCCCGGGCTCGACCCGCTGCGGCAGCGTGTATGGATCGGCGGGATCCCTTACCGCGTGATCGGGGTCGTCGAGAAGCAGGGCACGCTCTTCGGCCTTTCGCAGGACAAGTTCGCGATCATGCCGTTCAGCGCGCCGGGCCGGCGCCTGATCTGCCCGATCAACATCCTTGACGAGCTCATCATCAATACATCCGCCGAGAACCTGCCGGCAGCCACGGCCGAGGTCGAGGCCCTGATGCGGACGCGTCGCGGGCTGAAGCCCCAGCAGGAAAACAACTTCACCGTGCAGACAGCGGCGGAGGCCCTGGGGTTCTGGGACAACATCTCCAAGATCCTGTTCATGCTGGGCCCGGCGCTCGTGTCGATTTCCCTGGTGGTGGGGGGGATCGTTATCATGAACATCATGCTCATGGCGGTGGCCGAGCGGACCCGTGAGATCGGCATCCGCAAGGCACTCGGTGCCAAGCGACGGGACATCGTCGCGCAGTTCATTGCCGAGTCGACCACGCTTTCCACCGCGGGCGCGGCCATGGGCGTCATGCTCGGCATCGGGCTGGCGTTCCTGGTGAAGGCGGCCACGCCGCTCCCCGCCGCCGTTGCCCCCTGGTCCGTTGTCGTGGGCGTGGCCCTGGGGATGTCCGTCGGCATCCTCGCCGGCGTCTATCCCGCGTGGCGCGCCGCCAGGCTCGACCCCATCGTCGCCCTGAGGTCCGAATGAGCCGAATCACCCTGCTCTCCCCCGCCCGGCTGCTCGAGGGCGTAGGCATCGCGATCGACAGCATCCGCTCCAACAAGGTCCGGGCCGCCCTCACCATCCTCGGGGTGGCGATCGGCGTGATGGTGGTGATTGCCATCGGGTCGATGATCACCGGCATCAACAACAGCGTGACCGCCATGTTGGAGACCGCAGGCCCGCGGACCTTTTTCGTGTTCCGGTATTTCTCCGGGGGCATCAACCTTTCGGACGGCAGCGACGAACTGTCGCCGTGGCGGAAGAATCCCTGGATTACGGTCGATGAAGCCGAGCAGATCCGCCGGCTGCCCGAGATCACCGACGTATCGGTGGACGAGGGCACGAGCGGCCCTGTCAGCTACGATGGTACCTCGCTCAGCAGTGTCAGCGTCGGCGGCTTCGGGGTGAGCTGGGTCCTGGTCACGGGCGGGGAGATCAAGGCGGGGCGGAGCTTCACGCCGGTCGAATATGCCTCGAGCGCCCGGGTGGCCGTCATCAACGACAAGCTCGCGGAGAACCTCTTCCCCGGCCTCGATCCGATCGGCAAGCGGATCAAGGTCTTCGGCGAGCCCTTCGAGGTCATCGGCCTGCACGTCGAGGCCGCCTCGCTCTTCGGGGGCGGGGGCCAGCCCCGCCTGGCCATTCCGCACACGACATTCACCAAGGTGGCGGACTACTGGAAGGGCTGGATGTCGATCTCCGTGATGCCGTCGGAGAACGTGACCGTGGCCGAGGCGCAGGACGCCGTCACGGCGTCGCTCCGTGGCAGTCGCGGCCTGAAGCCGAGCCAGGAGAACAACTTTGCCATCGTGACCCAGGACAAGTTCCTGGAGAGCTTCAATAACGTCACCAAGGGCTTTTTCCTCGTCATGATCGCGCTCTCCAGCGTCGGCCTCATGGTGGGCGGCGTGGGCGTGGTGGCCATCATGATGATCTCGGTCACGGAGCGGACGCGGGAGATCGGCGTCCGCAAGGCCCTGGGCGCCACCCGGCGCGAAATCATGTTCCAGTTCCTCGTGGAGGCCGCCACGCTCACGCTGGTGGGCTGCATGGTCGGCATGGGGCTGGGCGCGCTCGTGGCATGGCTGGCCCGCGCCCTCACGCCGATCCCCGCCACCATTCCCCTGGGCTCGGTCGTCGCGGCGGTCCTCGCATCGATCTGCACCGGCGTGCTGTTCGGCATGTACCCGGCCAGTCGCGCGTCGCGGCTGGATCCGGTGGAGGCACTGCGATACGAGTAGGGGCAGCGAGTCGCGAATGGTGAAGGGCGAATAGCTATATCCCGGGGAAACGCCTGGGACCGCTCCCAGCCCGCCCCATGCCGTCGCTCAACGCCCCGCCTGCAGCCTCCCCAGTCGCCGCGCCCCGCATATCTTGTTGTCATGTCGCTCACGGAAGCGCTCCGCCTCGCCATCCAGACCATTCTCGGCAGCAAGTTGCGCAGCTTCTTCACGCTGCTCGGGATCATCGTGTCCGTCGGTTTCCTGGTGGCGGTGGTAGCCATCATCCAGGGCATGAACGCCTATGTCCGCGAAAACATCACGGATGCGGTGATCGGGACGAACAGCTTCCAGATCAGGCGGGAACCGATCGCCGTGGGGCTGATCGACGACGAGGAACTGCTCCGGATCAACCGCCGCCCGCTCATTTCCCTGGACGACGCCGAAGTCGTGCGCCGCGCCCTCCCCGACGCCCGGGCCGTGGCCTTCCAGTCCGGATGGCCAACCCCGCGGTCCACCGTGGTCCACCGGAACCGCAGCCTGAATGACGTGCTCGTCTTCGGAATCACGCCTCCGTACCAGGTGGTGCGGGACTACCGGTTCGCGGCCGGCGAGCCCATCGCGGAGCCCGACATCGCCGGTCGCCGGAATGTGGCGGTGCTGGGCTTCGGCATCGCCGATACGCTCTTCGGTGACCCCGCCCGCGCGATCGGGCAGCGGATCCGTGTGGGCGGCCGCGAGGTGACAGTGAAGGGCGTGGTGGCCAAGAAAGGGAAGGTGCTCGGACAGTCGTTCGACGGGTTCGTGCTGCTCCCCTACAGCACCTTCGAGGCCATGTACGGCCGCCGGAAAACCACGGTCGTGTCGGTCAAGATGAGGTCCGCGGAGGAGCTGCCGGGGGCGATGGCGCGCGCGGAGGAGGCCATGCGGCTCACGCACCGGCTCCGCCCGAGGGACGAGAACGACTTCACCATTGACAAGGCCGACGCGCTCGTCGCGTTCTGGCAGACCCTCACCCGAACCCTGTTCACCGTGATTCCCGCCGTGGTCTGCATCGGCATCGTGGTCGGCGGCATCGTCATCATGAACATCATGCTGATGACGGTGAACGAGCGGACCCGGGAGATCGGGGTCCGGAAGTCGCTCGGCGCCACCCACCGGGACATCCGCCGTCAGTTCCTGGTCGAGGCGGTCCTGCTGTCCTTCCTGGGCGGCGCCCTCGGCGTCGCCGGCGGCTGGTCGCTCGCCCTCCTCGTCAGCAATTTCACGCCCCTCCCCGCGCGGGTGACCGCGTGGTCGGTGCTGCTCGCGCTGGGACTCGGGGCCGGTACCGGGGTGATCTTCGGCGTGTATCCCGCGTCCCGGGCCGCGCGGCTCGACCCGATCACGGCCCTCCGGATGGAGTAGCATGCGTGCCGGACAGGTGGGAGAAGGCATCATCCTCGCCCTGGAGGCGATGGGCGCGAACAAGCTGCGTTCCGCGCTCACCATCCTCGGCGTGGTAATCGGCGTGGCGACGGTCATGGCGATGGCCTCGATCGTCCAGGGCATCCGCACCCAGATCTTCAATACGCTCGAGACGGCCGGCCCCACCGCGTTCTATGTACTGCGCTACTTCAGCCAGACCCCGCTCGACCCCAACAACCTGCCCTACGAGGTCCGGATTCGCCCGGTGGTGGATGAGGCCGACGTGGCGGCCATCAACGACGTGGACGGTATCCGCTACGCGTCACTCTGGGTGCAGGTGTTTCAGCGGGTGGAGTACCGCGGCGCGCGGACCCAGCAGATCATCATCTGGGGGGCCGATGACGGCTATATGGACATCCAGGGAGGAACCCTCCTCCGGGGCCGGTTCTTCACGCGGAGCGAGTTGTCGGGCGAGCCCGTCGTCGTGCTGACCGATGAAACCGCCGACCACATCTTCGGCCGCATCGACCCGCTCGGGAAAGTCGTGCGGGTCGGCGGCACGGCGCTCCGCGTGATCGGGATCTACCAGCGTCCCGACAATATCTTCGAGCCCCCGGGCCAGCAGACCGGCGGCATCGTCCCGTTCCGAACAGCCAGGTACAACTTCCGGTACGATGAGACCAACAGTCTCTTCATCTCCGTGAAGGGCGACCCGGACTTGCCGGTCAGCGAGGCGCAGGACCGGGTCACCGTCGCCCTCCGCCGGGCGAGGAAGCTGCGACCCGGGATGCCCGACAATTTCGACCTGCTGACCCAGGACCAGATCCTGGATACCATCAATAACCTGACCACCGCGTTCTTCGCGGTGATGGTCGCCCTCTCGAGCGTGGCCCTGCTGGTGGGCGGGATCGGGGTGATGGCCATCATGATGGTCTCGGTCACCAACCGCACACGGGAAATCGGCCTCCGGAAGGCCCTCGGGGCCCGGCGACGCGAAATTCTCTGGCAGTTTCTCGTGGAGTCGGCCACCCTGACGCTGCTCGGCGGCCTGATCGGGATCGGCGTGGGGCTCGGGGTCGGCGCTGCCCTCAAGGGCCTGCTCGGCTTCACCGCCCCGGTCCCGCTCTGGAGCGCCGGCCTGGCCGCCGCCGTCAGCGTTGCGATCGGCCTGGTCTTCGGCCTCTACCCCGCCAACCGCGCCGCCCGGATGGACCCGGTGGAGGCGTTGAGGCACGAGTAGACCGAACGTGGCAAGTGGCAAGTGGCAAGTGGAGGATGGCGGAGAGATCCACTTGCCACTTGCCACTTGCCACTCGCCACTTGCCGCTTGCCGTACTCCGCGCTTCACCTTTCCCCTCTCACCCTTTACCGTTCATGCCCATGCCAGTCGATATCCTCGCCATCGCCGCCCATCGGGACGACGTTGAGCTGACCTGCGGAGGAACGCTGCTCCGGGCGAAGGACCAGGGCCATCGTACGGGGATATTGGACCTCACCGCCGGTGAGACCGGCACCCGCGGCAGCGCGGAACTCCGGGCGGAGGAAGCTGCGGCCGCCGCCGAGGTGCTGGGGGTGGTCGAGCGCCGGAACGCCGGCCTGCCCGACGCGCACCTCGCGAACACCGATGCGATGCGCCGCATCGTCGTGGAGCAGATCCGCCACTTTGCCCCGCGCGTCGTCATCCTGCCCTTTCCCGTCGGGCGCCACCCGGATCATCGCGTGGCCAGCGAGCTCGGGCGGGATGCCTGCTTCCTCGCTGGACTCGCCCGTTACGATGCGGGCGGCGAGCGCCACCGCCCCCACAAGGTCCTCTACGCGCTGGCCTACCGGGAGGATCCGGTGAAGCCTTCGTTCGTGGTCGACATCACCGACCAGTTCGACCGCAAGATGGAAGCAATCCGCTGCTACCGAAGCCAGTTCGAGGGCGCCATGGCAGCGGGAGAGATTTTCCCGACCGGTCAGGACCTGTACAGCCTGGTGACGACCCAGAGCGCGCACTACGGCTCCCTCATCCGGCGCCGATACGGCGAGCCGTACTTCACCCATGAGACAATGCTGGTGGAGGACGTGGTGGGGCTGGAGGTGGAGAGCATGTGACAACCGCGAGCCGGGCATCGGGTGAATCGGGAATCGCAACTCCTCAGTCCACTTCCGACTCCCCATACCCGACACGCGATACCCGATCCCCCCTCTCCGCCTTATCTTTCCTTCATGACCAAGCCATCCATCTATCTCGACCACGCCGCCACCACGCCGGTCAGGCCGGAGGTGCTGGAGGCGATGCTTCCCTTCCTCGGGACGGCAGCCTTCGGGAACCCTTCGAGTGCCCACAAGTTCGGGCGGACCGCCCGGGCGGGGCTCGAGGGTGCCAAACGCGAGGTGGCGGAGTCGCTCGGCGTGGAGCCGAACCAGGTCATCTTCACCTCCGGGGGAACCGAGGCCGACAACCTGGCCATCATCGGCGGGGCGCTCGCGGCCCGGGACCGCGGTGCCCCCATGCACGTCGCGGTCTCCGCGATCGAGCACAAGGCCGCCCTCGCCGCGGCCCACGCCGTCTGCCACCTGGGCGGCGAGGAAACGATCCTGCCGGTAAGCGGCGAAGGCCTGCTGGATCTTGCCGCGCTCGAACGCGCGCTCGAGGTCCGGCCGAGCGTGGTCTCTGTCATGTGGGTGAACAACGAGGTCGGTGCGATACAGCCCGTGGAGGAGATCGCGCGGCGCTGCAGCGACGCCGGCGTCTTCTTTCACACTGACGCCGTCCAGGCCTTCGGGAAGATCCCGGTCTCGCTGACGGACCTCCCCTGCACCCTGCTTACCATGTCCGGGCACAAGATCGGGGCCCCCAAGGGTGTCGGCGCCCTCGTCGTGCGCGACCGCAAGGCGGTGGAGGCGATCATCCACGGCGGCGGGCAGCAGTTCGGCGTCCGACCGGGCACGGAGAACGTGGCTGGCGCGGTGGCGCTCGGTCGCGCGGCATCGCTGGCGGTGGCGGAACAGGAAGCGGAGGCCCGCCGGCTGGACGCGCTGCGGACCCGCCTGGCAGAGGGGATCGCGGCGGCCGTCCCGGACATCGGGATCAACGGGCCGGCGGTCGCCCGGGCACCGCATATCCTGAGCGTCAGCTTCCCCGGCACCGACAGCGAAGCGCTGCTCATGCACTTCGACCTCGCGGGTGTCGCGGTTTCCGGCGGCTCGGCGTGCAGCACGGGGGCGGTCGAGCCGTCCCATGTCCTCACGGCGATGGGCCTGCGGCGCGACCTGGCCCTCGGTACGATCCGGTTCAGCCTGGGCCACGCAACGCGGGACGCCGACATCGACACGACCCTCGCGGTCCTGCCCGGCGTCGTCGAGAAGGTCCGTAAGCTCGCGGGAGTGCTCGGCCGTGCGTGAGCGGGTGCTGGTCGCCATGTCGGGGGGCGTGGACAGCAGCGTGGCCGCGGCCCTGCTCGTTGAGCAGGGCTATGAGGTCATCGGCGCCACCATGAAGCTGTTCTGCTATGGCGAGGACGTGCCCGACCGCCCGTGCTGCTCGCTCGATTCGATCAATGACGCGCGCGCCGTCGCGCATCGCCTGGGCATCCCCCACTACGTCCTGAACCTCGAGGACCGCTTCGGCGCCGATGTCATCGGTGACTTCGTCCGCGAGTACAGCGCGGGACGGACCCCGATCCCGTGCGTCCGCTGCAACTCCTTCACCAAGTTCCGCGACCTCCTGGCCCACGCGGACGCACTCGACTGCCGCTGGATTGCCACCGGGCACTACGCCGTCGCGGAAGCCGGTGCGCTCCACCGCGGGCGTGACCGCAACAAGGACCAGAGCTATTTCCTCTGGGGCATCGACCAGGCCGTGGTCGCGCGAATGCTCACGCCGGTCGGGCACCTGACCAAGGCGGAGACGCGACATCGCGCGCGCGCGATGGGCCTCGCGACGGCCGACAAGCCGGAGTCGGTGGAGATCTGTTTCGTCCCCGATGGCAACTACGTGGGCGTCCTGGAGCAGCACCTCCCGGCCGGCGCACCGGCACTCTCCGCCGGCCCGTTCGTGGACACGGCCGGCCAGGTCATCGGTGAGCACGCGGGCTACGCCCGGTATACCATCGGGCAGCGCCGTGGACTCCCGGGAGGCGCGGACCGGGCACGCTACGTCGTCGCCATCCGGCCCGGGACGCGCGAGGTGGTCGTGGGCCACGAGGAGGACCTTGCGGGTCATCGCGTGCTGCTGGACGAGGTGAACTGGCTGGCCGGTCCGCTCGAGGAGGGCGACCGCTGCCTGGTGCAGATCCGGTACCGCTCTCGTCCCGTGCCCGCCACGGTCCTGGCTGCGGACCGGGGACGCCTGGACCTGGCCCTTGCAGAACCGGCCCGCGCAGTAACTCCCGGCCAGTCCGGCGTGCTCTATCGTGGTGAGCAGGTGCTGGGAGGCGGGATCATCCAGCGGGAACACGCCGGCCGGCGCATGGACAGCCTCCCCGTACTCGCCTCCAGCGCCTGACATGACGCGTCACCTCCGGACCGCGGCCACCGCGGCCGGCCTGGCACTCCTCCTGTGCCCTGCCGTGCTTGCGGCACAGGCCCGTCCGCTCACGGTGGATCGATTCGTCGAGCTGCCGGTCGTGAGCGATCCCCAGCCCGCGCCCAGCGGCAACCTGGTCGCCTACGTGGTTTCGCGGCCCGCCCTCGTCGGCAACACCACCAGCCGCCGGATCTACCTCGTCGAACCCACGGGGGAGAACACCCGCGCCGCCACTCCGGGTGGCGGCAATGAGTGGGCACCGCGGTGGTCGGCCGACGGACGCGCACTCGCATTCCTCTCGGATCGCGGCGGTTCCACCCAGGCGTGGGTCCTCCGGGTGGACAGCGGCACGGTCCGGCGCATCACCGATGTCACCACGGGAATCGACGAGCTGCTCTGGTCACCGACGGGAAAAGCGCTCTTCTTCAGCGCCGATGTCCCCTGGCCTCCCCGCGAGACGGAGGATCCCTACCCCACCGGGGCGCGCACCTGGGATGACCTGTTCTACCGGCACTGGAACACGTGGCGGGTCGGCACCCGCCAGCACCTGTTCCGGGTCACGCTCGACTCCGGGATCGTCCGCGACCTGGCACCGATGGACCTCGACGTCCCGACCCTCGCCCTCGGCGGGCGGGACGTTGCCGTCAGCCGGCCTGGCACCGAAATCGCCGTGACCATCAACTCCGACCGCCAGCCGGCGCTGGGCACGAACAACGACATCTTCGTCATGGGCCCGGAGGGCAACGGCCGGCAGGCGATCACGACCAGTGCCGCCAACGACAACAACCCCACCTATTCACCGGACAGCCGCTGGATCGCGTATCTCGCCACGGCGGTCCCGGGGTTCGAGTCGGACCGGCGCCAGGTGATGCTGTACGAGCGCGCCACCGGCCGGCGGCTCTCGCTGACCGCGGACTGGCCGCTCTCGCCCTCGGCGATCGCCTGGCAGCCGGACTCGCGGGCGCTTATTGCGGAAGTGGAGGAGAGAGGCGGCATCTCGCTGTACCGCATTGCGCTGCCCGATGGTGCCCGGGAGCGGATCGTGAGCGGCGGGACGAACTCGGCCGTTCAGGTGGCGGAGCGGGGGGACCTGATCGTCTTCCTGCGCCAGTCGGCGAACCGCCCGGCCGAGGTCTGGGCCTCGGACATCAACGGCGGGAACCTGCGGGCCCTGTCAAACGTCTCGGTCAAGGCGACCGAGCCCTATACCCTCCCCGCGCTCGAGCCCTTCTCCTTCAAGGGGGCGCTGGGCGATGCCGTGCACGGCTGGATCCTCAAGCCTCCCGGCTTTCGGCCCGACCGCAGATACCCCCTCGTGTACCTGATCCATGGCGGGCCCCAGGGTGCGTGGCTGGACCAGTGGCACGCGCGATGGAACTACCAGCTGTTCGCGTCGCGGGGCTGGGTCGTGGCGGCGGTCAACTTCCACGGGTCCACGGGATACGGCCAGACCTTCACCAACACGGTCTCGCGGCACTGGGGCGACTACCCGTTCGAGGACCTCATGCTGGGGCTGGACTCGCTGTCGCGGCTCCCCTGGATCGACTCGACCCGCATGGCGGCCGCCGGCGCCTCGTACGGTGGGTACATGGTCTACTGGATGGCGGGACAGACCACGCGATTCAAGGCGATGGTCGCCCACGACGGCATCTTCAACCTGCGGAGCTTTGCCGGCACCACCGAAGAGCTGTGGTTTCCAACGTGGGAGTTCGGAGGCACCCTGCTCTCCCGGGCTGCCCAGGCGAACATGGAGAAGTTCTCGCCGGCCAATTTTGCCGGCCGCTGGACCACGCCCATGCTGATCGTCCACGGACAGCGCGACTACCGCGTGGACCTTTCCGAGAGCCTCCAGGCGTACACCGCCCTGAAGCAGCGGGGCCTGCCCGGGCGCTTCCTGTACTTTCCTGACGCCGGCCACTTCGTGACCGCCCCCCGGGACCGTCGCCTCTGGTGGAACAGCGTGCTGGACTGGCTGGATACCTGGCTGCAGTAGCGGCACCGAAGCTTTCCCGGCAACATGACCAGGGCCGTTTTCCCTCCCTCCCGGGAGGGATTAGGTTGCCTGCATGACCGACGTGCAGCCCCTTCAGGCCCCGACGGACGCGCCCAGGGCCCCGGACCTTCACCACCCCTCGCTCTACATCAATCGCGAGCTGTCGTGGCTGGAGTTCAACGGGCGCGTGCTGCACGAGGCGCGTGACCCCCGGACCCCGCTTCTCGAGCGCCTCAAGTTCCTGGCCATCTTTTCCTCCAACCTCGACGAGTTCTTCCAGGTCCGTGTCGCGGGCCTCAAGCAGCAGCTGGCGGTCGGCTACGCGGAGCGCACGGCCGACGGCATGACGCCGGAGAGCCAGTTGCGCGCCATCACGCTCAAGGTCCGGGACCTCCAGGCGCAGCATGGCCAGTGCCTGACGGGCGACGTCCTCCCTGCCCTGCGCCGCAGTGGCGTCATCCTCATGAACATGGATGACGTGACGCTGGAGGACCGCGCCTGGCTCGACCGCTACTTCCGCGAACGCATCTTCCCGGTGCTCACCCCGCTCGCCGTGGACCCGGCGCATCCATTTCCCTACATCTCGAACCTCTCCGTGTCCATCGCCGTCATCCTGCGCGGTGACGACGGCGAGGAGCGGTTCGCCCGGGTCAAGGTGCCCCAGATCCTGGACCGCTGGGTGCGACTCCCGGAGGGATACCAGTTCGTCCCCCTGGAGCAGGTCATCGGGAGCAACCTCGAGGCCCTGTTCCCCGGTGTCGAGATCCTGGGGTGGCACACGTTCCGGATCACGCGGAACACGGAGTACCAGATCGACCACGACGAGGCGGAAGACCTGCTGGACACGATCCAGGAGGAGGTCCGCAACCGACGGTTCGGCGAGGTCACCCGCCTGGAGGTGCATCCGTCGATGCCGGGCTGGCTGCGGGAAATCCTGCTCTCGGAGTTTGCCGAGGAGAGCGAGTCGCTGGTGCCGTGGCTGACCGAGGAGGACATCTACGAGGTCCACGGCGTGATGCACACGGCCGAATTGATGAAGATCGCCGCCCTCGACGTCCCGGAGCTGCGCGACCCGCCCATTCTGCCGGTGAATCAGCCGTCGCTCTGCAGCGGACGCAACGTCTTCGAGGTGATCCGGGAAGGCGATGTCCTGGTTCATCACCCCTACGAGAGCTTCACCACCTCGGTGGAGCGGTTCCTCCAGGCAGCGGTCGAGGACCCGGACGTGCTGGCCATCAAGCTCACGCTGTACCGGACCGGCGGTGATTCGGCGGTGGCCCGCCTCATGGAGCAGGCCGCCGAGCGCGGGAAGCAGGTGGCGGTGCTGATCGAGCTCCAGGCCCGCTTCGACGAGGAGAACAACATCGTCTGGGCGCAGCGGCTCGAAGACCTGGGCGTCCACGTGAGCTACGGCGTCACCGGCCTCAAGACACACGCCAAGACCCTGCTGGTGGTCCGGCGCGAAGACGGCGCCATCCGGCGCTACGTCCACATCGGTACCGGCAACTACAACGCCCGGACCGCCAGGCTCTATACCGACCTGGGCCTCTTCAGCGCCGACCCGGACCTGGGGGCCGACCTCACCGACCTCTTCAACGTATTGACCGGGTTCGGCGCGCCGCGGGAGTACCGGAAGCTCATCGTCGCCCCGCACGGCATGCGGGATCGGTTCCTCGGGATGATCCGCCGCGAAGCGGAGCACGCGGTCGCCGGCCGCCCCGCGCGGATCTTCGCCAAGATGAACTCGCTGGTGGACCCGGCGATCATCGCGGCATTGTACGAGGCCTCACGGGCCGGCGTCACGGTGGACCTCATCGTGCGCGGAATCTGCTGCCTCCGGCCAGGGCTGCCCGGGATCAGCGACCACATCCGGGTCATCAGCATCGTCGGACGTTTCCTGGAGCACTCGCGGGCCTTCTATTTTCACAACGGCGGGGATGAAGAGGTCTACCTCGGCTCAGCGGACTGGATGCCGCGTAACCTGGACCGCCGCATCGAGGCGATCACCCCGGTCATGGAAGCGAAACACCGCCGGCTCATCCGGGACCTCATGGAAGTGATGTGGGAGGACAACCGTCAGGCGTGGGACCTCAAGGCCGACGGGCAGTACGCGCAGCGCCAGCCTCCAGACCGGCAGTCGGAACGTGCGACCCATGAGATGTTGATGGAGTACTACCGCCAGCTGCCCGCATCACCCTCAGGTGCCTGCGCGCCGCAGGCGCCCGACCAGCCTCAGTAAGGTATCTCTGCTGCCTCCGCGAACTGCTTGAGCAGGGTCTCCTGTTCCACCCCGAGCTCTTCCGGCACCGTCACGTTGACCTGCACCAGCTGATCGCCCTTCCGCCCGTTCTTCTCCAGCCCGAACCCCTTGATCCGGAACTTCCGCCCGGACTGCGTGCCGTGCGGGATGCGGAGCACCACCTTCCTGCCCGTCAGCGTGCGCACCCGGATGCGCGTGCCAAGCGCTGCCTGCACCATATTGATCGGAACTTCGCAGACGAGGTTGAGGCCGTCGCGCCGGAAAAACCGGTCGGGCTCGACCTGGAACGTCACGAGCAGGTCGCCCGGCTGTCCGCCGGGGCCTCCGGCAGGCTCGCCCTGCCCTTTGAGGCGGACCTTCTGGCCGGACTCCGTCGCTGGCGGTACCGTGATCATCACCCGCCGCTCCGTGCGGATCTCCCCGGCGCCGTGACACGTGGGACAGGGCTCTGACGGGATCTTACCCTTCCCCCGGCACTGCGGGCAGGGACGGGTGACCGCAAAGCCGCCCTGGCCGAAGGAGACGATGCCCCTTCCGTGACACTCCGGGCAGGTGGCCAGCGTGGCACCGGGCGCGGCCCCGCTGCCGTGACAGGTGGGGCAGTGTTCGGTGATCGGCAGCGTCACCGGCACCTTGCCACCGAGCGCCGCGATGCGGAACGGAACCTCCACCACGGCCTCGAGCGACTCACCCCTCGATGGCGCTTCGCGACCGCCTCCCCGTCCCCGCCCGAAAATGCTGGAGAATATGTCCCCGAGCCCGAAGTTGCCGAGATCGCCGAAGTCGAACGTCTCCTCGGGCTCCGCGCGTGCGTTGCCGCGTGACTCCCCGCCACGCGCGAATCCCTCAAACGCCCCGAGCTTGCGCATCCGGTCATACTTGGCGCGCTTCTCCGCGTTCGAGAGGACGGCATGCGCCTCGGAGATCGTCTTGAAGCGCTCGGCGGCCTTCGGATTGTCCGGGTTGGCATCGGGGTGGTACTGCTTGGCCAGCTTGCGGTACGCCTTCTTGATGTCCGCGGCGCTGGCGGAATCCGGAATGCCCAGGACCTGGTAGAAATCCTGTGAGGCCACGGGCTAGGCGCCCTGGTCGCTGGAGTAGACCTGCACCCGTGCCGGCCGGATCAGCGAGCCCTTGAAGCGATAGCCGGTCTGGAACGTCGCGCTCACCAGGTTGTCCTGGCCGGCCTCGCTGGTAGGCGTCACCGCGACCGCCTCATGCTGGCCGGGATCGAATGGCTCTCCCGCGGGATCGATCGGCTCGAGACCGGCGGCCTCAAGTTCCTTGCGGAGCTTGCGGTCGATCATGACCAGCGCGTCGTGCAGCGCGTCCGCAGAGATGGCACTCGACTCCTGGGCCACCAGGCGGTCGAGGTCGTCGAGCACCTCCAGCATCTTCATCACGAAGGCGGCCTGTGCGCGGTCGGTCAGCTCTATCCGCTCACGGGCGACCCGTTTGCGGAAGTTGTCAAATTCCGCGGCCAGGCGCAGATGCCGGTCGCGGGATTCGTCGAGTTGCTCCTGCAGCCGGTGGAGGGCGCTGTCGGTGGGCTCCAGGGGAACCCCCGAGATACCCGACCCTTCCGGACCTGCCGGATCGGCGGCCCTCACCGGTGCGTCCTTCTCGTGCACTTCGGCGGGGCGTTCGTCATCGGCAGTAAATCCATGCTTATCAGACACTTCTGCTCCTCGTCCAGTGACCATGTCCCGCTGGATAATAGCAAGGGAGGTGCCGTCAGGAAAAGCCAAAACGACAGGAGACCCTGCCTGGAGCCGCCCGGGTCAGGCCTCGCCGGCCAGGGTGGTGCGGAGGAGCTCGAGCGCCGTGTCCCGGGCCCGGGCTCGAATGGCCTCGCGGCCGCCGAAGAGCAGCCGACGCTCCGTCCGGGTGCCGGTGGAGTCGGCAAGGCCGAACCAGACCAGTCCCACCGGTTTCTCGTCCGTTCCGCCGTCCGGCCCCGCCACCCCGGTGATGGCAATTGCCAGGTCTGCGCCGAGTCGTTCGCGCACCCCCTCGGCCATCGCCGCCGCCGACTCCGCACTGACCGCCCCCTGCTCCTCCAGGACAGCCCGGGGAACCCCGAGTTGTATCTCCTTCACTGCATTGCCGTACGCGATCACGCCGCCCAGGAATGCCGCAGACGCACCGGGTACGCGCGTCAGGGCTCCGCCCAGCATCCCGCCGGTGCACGATTCGGCGACGGCCAGCGTGCGGCCCCGGGCACGGGCGGACTCGATTACCAGCGACGCCAGGTCATCACCGTCCTCGCCATAGACCCCACGCCCGGCGCGTGAGCGCACGGCGGCCACGGCCTCGACGAGGCGGCGGTCCGCCTCCCCCGGTTCCAGGTTCCAGGCCGTAATCCGCACGTCCACGCCGGACAGGCCGGGCAGGTAGGCCACCGTCAGGGGAAACACCACGTCCTCGATGTCACCGAGTCGCTCGGCCAGGGTGGACTCCGGGATACCCACCGTGCGCACCGTGCGCGAGCGGATGACCTGCCCGCCGGCGCGCTCTGACAGCCGTGGCAGCACCTCATGCTGGAGGAGCTTGCGCATTTCCATCGGCACGCCCGGCAGCAGGATCACCAGGCCCGGCGGGCCCTCGAGCCAGAGTCCGGGGGCCGAGCCCCAGCGATTGGTCAACACCGTCGCGCCGCGAGGCACCTCGGCCTGGGTGCGGTTGCTTTCGGCGGGCGTGCGCTGGAGGCGGCGGTATCGGTCCAGCAGCGCCTCCCAGAGCGGCTCCTGGAACTCGAGCGGCGCGTCGAAGATTCCCGCGATGACTTTCTTCGTGATGTCGTCCCGGGTGGGACCGAGTCCACCGGTCGTGAGCACCGTGCCGGTGCGGTCGAGCGCGGCGCGCACGACTTCCTCGATCGCGGCCGGGTCGTCGGAGACGGTGGTACGCCGCACGACGCGTATGCCGGACGCCGTGAGGGCCTGGGCGATTTCTGCGCTGTTGGTGTCGACGGTAAAGCCGAGGAGAAGTTCCGTACCGATGGTGATGAGTTCGAGCTGCACGTCGCTCAGGGCTCCCGGGATGTCAGGAGGGCACGGTAGCGGTAGATGTAGAGCACGAAGCTGTAGACCGTGAGGACCGCGGCGATGGCAAGGGTGACGGCCACGAAGCCCCCATGGAACTCGTTCCAGTAGTCGGCCAGCCGACTGTGTTCCCACCCGAGGGGCCGGCGCGCGTCCCGGAAGGCGAACCACACCATGGTGGCGCCGATGAAAATGTTCTGGATGACGGTCTTGAGCTTCCCGGCATTGCCGGCCGCGATGATCACACCCCGGCGGCGGGCCCACCAGCGGAAAATCGTCATCGCCAGCTCGCGGCCGAGAAGGAGGAGGCACACCCAGAGCGGAATGCTGCCCCAGATCGGGATGTTGTAGAGGTCGTGGCGGGTCCGGCTGATCCAGTAGATGGGCACCAGGGTGCTCAGCAGCAGCAGCTTGTCGGCGAGCGGGTCCAGGATCTTGCCGAGGTCGGTCACCTCGCCACGGCTCCGGGCGAGGTGTCCGTCGTAAACATCCGAGAAGGCGGCGATGAGGAAGACGCCGAACGCGATGAGTTTCGGCCAGTAGCCCTCAATGAACGGCAGCAGCGCGATGACCGGCGTCAGCGCAATCCGGACCACCGTAATGACGTTCGGCAGGGTCCAGGTGCGCATGGGGCTAGCCGAGGCTCTTCAGTACCAGCTTACTGATCGCCTTGAGGGTGTCGAACACGCCATCCCCGCTGAGGGCGACGGCCTCAAAGTACGGCGCGCGCTCGATCCAGTCCCCGCCATCCTGCTCGATGAGGGCCTCGCCCTCGCGATTCGGGTCAGGCTTGTATCGCTGGCGGACTGGATCGGTGACCGGCCACCCGGGGTTGAGCGCCGCCTGGAGGTCGGCGATCGGGGCGGCGTTCGGCAGGTCCCGCTTGTTGTACTGGACGACGAACGGCATGGTCGGCAGGTCATACCCGTGCTCGGCCATGTTGTCGTAGAGGTTCTGCATCGACTCGATGTTCGCCTCCATCCGCTCGATCTGGCTGTCGGCCACGAACACCACGCCGTCCACGCCCTTCAGGATCAGCTTCCGTGAGGCGTTGTAGTACACCTGGCCGGGAACGGTGTAGAGGTGGAACCGGGTCTTGAACCCGCGGATGGTGCCGAGGTCAACCGGGAGGAAATCGAAGAAGAGCGTGCGTTCCGTTTCGGTGGCGAGCGAAATCATCTTGCCGCGGGAGGTCGGCGCGACCTTTCCGTAGACGTGCTCGAGATTGGTCGTCTTGCCGCCGAGGCCGGGCCCGTAGTAGACCAGCTTGCAGTTGATCTCGCGGGCGGCATGGTTGATCATCGACATGCGAAGTGTCGTCCCCTCATCCGAAGAGCTTGTCGATTTCGTCCTCGGCCTCCCCGAGGAATCCGGATTCCATCGCCGGTCCGGCCGCCGGGCCCTGGCTGAACAGCAGGTCGAAGAGCGCGTTGAGCTCCCGGACCGCCGACTTCACCCGCAGCTTCACCAGGCCGAGCGTCGCCCGGTTGTCGAACAGGACGACGAGGATCACGCGTCGTGCGATGTCCGCCAGGTACATTGACTCCCGCTCGCCCTGGTGGAACAGCGCGCCGAACTCCGGCTCGCCGATCATCCGCGCGAGCTGGTCATTCGCGCTGAAGTCGGCCGCCGTCAGCGAGGCGAACGCCGTGGGGTCGAACGTAGGCGGCTCACCTGCTGCGGTGATCATCTGGCCGGTCCGGTCCACGATGAGCGCCGTCCGCGCGTTACTCTCGCGCAGGAACGCGTTCAGGATACCCTGAATCCGTTCCGCATCCTCGGAGCGGATGGACCAGCTGGAGGATTTCGACATCACTCTCCCCGGTTAACTGAGCGTTGCCTCGAGACGCCGGACGATGCGTTCCGCCCGGCGGCGGAGCAGCGGCTGCCGTTCCCAGGTGAGGTAATCCTGCAACAACCGGACCGTTTCAATCCCCTCCTGCCCCGCCAGATACCCGAGCGCCGAGAGGCGCCGAAGTGGCCGGGGGCTGAAAAGATCGCTGCGGTGGCGCCCAAGGTGGCGCTGGCCCCAGAACCAGCCGGCCGCAAGGCCCAGTGCCGCCGCCAGCACGACCACAGGGCCGCGGGGGCGCCCCATCAGCGGACCTCCTGGCGGGCCAGAAGCGCGTGGGCCAGCGTCACGCCGTCGACGTACTCGAGGTCGCCACCCACCGGCAGGCCCCGGGCAAGCCGCGTAACGCGGGCCCCTGTCCCGGTCAACATCTGCTGAATGTAGGTCGCGGTGGCCTCACCCTCCATGGACGGGTTGGTGGCCAGGATGATCTCCTCGATGCCGCCGGCGCGCACCCGCGCAACCAGCTGGTCCAGCCGCAGCGCCTCGGGGCCAACGCCATCCAGCGGCGAGAGGCGCCCGCCGAGCACGTGATACCGGCCACGGAAGCCCGTCGCGGCCTCGACCGCTCCCACGGCGGAGGGATCCTCCACCACGCAGATCTGCGAGTCATCCCGGCGAGGATCGGTGCAGTAGGCACACGGGTCCGCTTCGGTCGGGGAACCGCAACTCGAGCAGGGCCGGACGTTGCGGGCCACCTCGCCCAGGGCCTGAGCCAGCCGCTCCACCTGCTCCGGCGGCTGCTGCAGCAAGTGATAGGTGAGCCGCTGCGCCGTCTTCCGGCCGATGCCGGGGAGGCGCGCGAACTCCGTCACGAGCGTCTCGATGGCGCTCACGGATCAGGTCGGGAGATTGAATGGCAGCGGCTGCACGTTGCGCATCTCGTCCTGGAGCAGCTCCGCCGCCTTGCGCTGGACCTCTCCCACCGCGGCGAGGACCAGGTCGGAAAGGAACTCCGCATCATGCTCGGCGAAGACTGCGGGGTCGATGTCCACGCGCTTGACCATACCCTTGCCATCGGCCGTCACCCGTACCAGTCCCCCGCCAGCGCTGGCCTCGAGGGTGCGCTTGCCAAGGTCCGCCTGCAACTGCTGCAGCTTCCCCTGCATCTGCTGGCTCAGCTGGAAAATCTGCTTCAGGTCCGCCATATGTTCCTGTAAGTCGTTTACTGAGTTGAAAGTAGGCCGTGGCCCGGCAGGCCGCAACGCAGCGCCGTCTCCCAGGCCCCGGTCAATCCACAATCTCTAAATCTAACGCATCGGCCGCCGCATCGAGGGCCGGATCCCGGGTCCTGACCGCCTTGAGGCGCTCAGCCCTCGCCCCGGTGTCGCTGAGGCGTTTTGCAGGGTTCGGCGGGCTCTCCCGGGCCTCTCCGATCAGGACCTTCACGGTCACGGGGCGGCCGACAGCCCGGGTCAGGACAGCCTCGACCACCTCATGCTGCCGCTCCAGCGTTTCCGCCGCCATCGGGTTGCCGGCGGGGGGAAGGAGAGCCACCTCGGCGCCCTCCACGCGTGCCGGCGCCGACTCGCCCACCACGCCCCCCAGGAACGGGCTCTCCGCCTTCACCGCGGCCACGATGTCTGCCCACGCATCCGTCAGTCCCTCCCGGGTGAGTGGTGTCGTGCCGGCAGGGCGGCCGGAGGCCGGCGGCGAGACGCTGTTCTCCGGCCTTACGGCGGGGGTGCCCGGCCCCTCGTCACGCGACGGGGGCGGCTCCGGCCTCGCGGCGCGGGACGGGGCGGATCGCGCCGCCGGGCCAGAGGGAATCCCGGCCCCGGGGAGGCCCTGAAGCGCGGTCTCGAGGTCCACCGTGCGGTCCATCAACGTCCACCGCAGCAGCAGGGTCTCGACCTGGAGGCGGGGATTGGCGCTCCGACGTACGCCGTTCTCCGCGTCGGCGAGGAGCTTGAGCATTCGGAGCACGTCGCCGGGAGCGAGCCGGTCCTGGAATTCCTCGAGCACCCGGCGCAGTCCCTCGGTGAGGTTATCGGGCGTGGCGCCGACCTGGAGCATGAGGAGCGCGCGGAGCGTTTCCCCCGCCCCGTTCATGAACTCGCCGAGGTCGCCGCCGGCGTCGAGCACCCGGTCCACCAGGGCAAAGGCCTCGGCCCCACGGTGGCCGGCTACGATACCCAGCAGTTCGCCGTAGAGTTCATCGTCCACGATCCCCAGTACCTGGCGCACTCCCTCGACCGTCACGCGCTCAGCGCCGAAGCTGAGGCACTGGTCGAGGATTGACAGCGCGTCCCGCATGCCCCCGTCCGCCTGCCGCGCGATGAGGAGCAGTGCATCATCCTCCGCCTCGATCCCCTCGGCTTCGACCACTTCGCGGAGCCGCTGGCGGATCGGCGCCGGGCCGATGCGACGGAAGTCGAAGCGCTGGAGGCGGCTCATGACGGGGGCCGCAGCCTGGGCGATCTTCTGCGGTTCGGTCGTGGCGAAGACAAACACGACGCCCGGGGGCGGTTCCTCGAGGATCTTGAGGAGCGCGTTCCACGCCTCCCGGGTGAGCATGTGGGCCTCGTCCACGATGTAGACCTTGTGGTGGCCCTCCTGGCTCGCGGCGTACATCGCCCGCTCGCGAAGCTCGCGCGCGTCGTCCACGCCGCGGTTGCTGGCCGCGTCGATCTCCACGACATCGAGGTTCGCCGCTCCGCTCCAGATCCGGGTGCAGCTGGCACACTCCCCGCAGGGCTCGCCGGGGGGATCCATGGTCTCCCGGCGCTCGCAGTTGAGCGCCATGGCAAGGATCCGTGCGGCGGTGGTCTTCCCCACGCCCCGGGGGCCAGTGAGGAGGTAGCCGTGCGCGGCACGGCCGTGCGCCACTGCTCCGCGGAGGACGGCGGCGACGTGTTCCTGGACGAGCAGGTCGGCGAAGCGGCGGGGACGGTACCGCCGGGCGAGCGCGATAGTCATGGGGGGAAGGTAATCAGGGCGGCAGGCAGGTGGACGGCGGAGGAGAGGGGCGTTGAGCCGTTGAATTGCTGGAGGAAAGAAAAGTGCCCCAGGCAACCCGAAGCGACACCGGACATCGCTTAGCGCTGCTACCGGCGAGGTCCTGACGCGGTTCGCGCGCCAGCGCCCTTCGGACCTGGGGCACGCGAAATGTACATGGGGCCGGACTCAGGGCCAAGGGCGGTCAGGCGGTCAGGCGGTCAGGCGGTCAGGCGGTCAGGCGGTCAGGCGAAGGATAAACCATCCTTCCTGATTCCCGATCCCCCATTCCCGGCGATCAGACCAGCTCCGCCCTCTGTGTGCGCTTCCGTGATCGCATGTCCCAGGTCTCCGCGACCACGCCGCCCAGCAGGAACACGATGGCGGTGTACCAGATCCACAGGATGAACAGGAGCCCTGCGCCGACGTTGGCGTCGAGCGAGAACTGGCGCGAGGTCGCGATCTCCCCCAGGTAGAGGCCGAAGAGCCGCTTGGCAACCTCGAACGCAAACGCCGAGAAGGTGGCGGCGACGAGTGACGGGCGCCACGGGATCCGGCGGATTGACGCGTAGCGGTACACGACGAAGAAGAGGCTCACCCCGAACCCGAAGGCGATCAGTTCACCGACCACCTGCCCCACCGAGCTCACGAAAAAGGCGAGTTGCGGCACCGCAGCCACGCCCCGGGTCTCGATGAGCCCGACGGAAGTCGAGATGACCGTGTTCAGGAGGAAGAGGGTCAGCGTACCGGCCACCATGACGACGTCGCGCACCTTGGCCAGGAGATAGGCGAGCACGAAGTGGCGCCGCTGGGGCCGCGCGGAAACGTCGTACAGGTGATTGAGCGACGTCCGGATACCGGCGAAGAGCCGGGTGCTGAACCACACGAAGGTAGGAATGGCGTATACGGAGAGCTGTCCGCGGTTGCGGGCGATGCCCGCCAGCATGCGCTCTACCACGGCGAAGGGGTCCCGGCCCCCCACCATGACGTGCGGCGGGAGGAACCCCTGGAACAGCTGGTGGATGTCGACTTCCGAGCGGGGATCGATCGGAAGCAGGTGGGTCAGGGCAATGACCAGGAGGAGGAGGAACGGCACGGCGGCGAGCGTCGCATCGAAGGTGATGGCGCTCGCGAGGAACGGCACGTTGTTCTCGTCCGCCGCCTCCAGTGTGCGTCGGACGAACCCGCCGAGCGAATCGTGCCAGCCACCTCGCCGGTGTTCACTCAGGCCAGGGGTTCCTCATCCTCGTCCTCCTCGTCGGTGCCGGCATGCCGGGCATCGCGGCGACGCGCGCGCGCCTCCTCGAGCCGGCGTTCCAGTTCCTCGCGCGCGGACAGGCTGTGGGGCGCGGCAAGTTCCTCGTCATCGTCGAGGTCCGGCTCGCCGCCGTTCGAGGTTGCCCGCCGCTTCCCGCGCCCGAACGACTCGCCCAGCTCGTCCACCTTCTCTTCGGCGAGCGCGCGGAGGGAGCGCATCCGGCGGGTCAGGCCGCGGCGATTGTCTTCGCCGGTACCGGGCGAGAGCAGGAGCGCCAGTCCGGCGCCCACCACCGCCCCCAGGAAGAAGAGGGGAAAAATGGAGCCGCTCTCGCGCTCGACGTAGATGACCGATTCGTCATCATGGTGCCTGTGCGTCATGCCTACTCTCCCGCGTCCGCGTCGTCGGCCGCGATCGCCATGGCCGGCTTGAGGGACGCATGGGGCTGGACGGGCGCATGGATGAACCGGTTCACCAGGCTGGCCGTGCCCCCGACATTGAGTTGCTCAAAGAGGAACCCGAAGGTCTGCTCGAGGTCGGCCGCGATGGCATCGCGCACGCCCTCCGGCAGCGACCACACCTCTTCCTTGAAGGGGCCGATCGCCTTCTTCCGGGTCTTATAGTAGAACTGCTCGTCCGAGTCGCCGTCCTTTCGCTCTCCCGCCGTGTTCTCGTCCAGCCATGCCATCATGCGCTTCGAGAGGTCCGCGGGCAGCTTCGGGTGGTCGAAAACGATGTTCTGGAAGTTGGTGGCGAGGTGAATTTCGGCCGCCTCCACCCGCGGAAAGTTCCCGAAGGCATCGGAGGGAAGGGTGCTCGCCCCGTGCTGCACCGCCCCGGCCAGCCCGTATTCCTCCCGCGCGACGCGGGAGAGGGCCTCGAGCGCGTCCAGGTCGAGCTTCACGTCCGCGATGGACCCGTCCGGCAGAACCACCCCGCCGTGCGACGTGCCCGTCTGGACCGAGATCTTGCTGATCCCCTCCAGCCCCTCGCCCCGCGCCGCGAGCGCACGGGCATAGCCCTGCATGAACGCATGCAGTTCCTCCACCGTGCTGTTCTTGTGCCCCACCTCCCCGATCTCGGCGCCCACCGAGGTACTGATCCCCTCGGGTTCGTGCTCCCGGATGAACGCGGTGATCCCGGCGGCGTGCTCGTAGTTCAGCCGCTGCTGGGCATCGAGCGTGTCGTGCGAGAGATCGACCAGCGTGGACGTGTCGACGTCAATGTTGTAGAACCCGGCCGCCAGTTCCTCACCGATCAGCTTCTTGACCTCGCCCACCTCCCCCTTCGGGTTCGCGGCGAACTTCTTCTGGTTGACCTGGCAATGGTCGCCCTGGATGAACACGGGCAGGAGGTATCCCTCCCGCATCGCCGCGGCCAGGATGACGGAGACATACTCCGCGGGGCGCTGGTCGGTGTAGGCGATCTCGGAGCGGGCGATCTCGAGAATGATGGCCCCGGCCTTCCGGGCCCGCGCCGCGCGGAACACCGCGCGGGCCGTGTCGTACGACATCATGCGCACGTTGATGGCGGGCACGGTGAACCCGCCGCACTCGCCGCGGGCCCGGGCAAAGTAGATCCCGGCAATTGACGCTGGACGGACCCCGACGGCCTGCCCGAGATCCCAGATGACGCGGCGTGCGGCGTCGCGCTCCTCCGGGGCCCCGAACACCGCGATGCGCACGAGACGGTCCATTCCCGGGCCCTGCAACCGGCCGGGATCGTCCACGTGGAACCCGCCGGCGTTGGCGCGCACCTCGCCGCCGAAGAGGTCGAGCAGTTGCTGCGTCACGTCACCCATGTATCGCTCCATTGACCGTGTCAGTCGCCAGCAGGACCCGAAACCTAGGTGCCGTCCGGAGGGGCGTCAAACGGGGCATCACGCCTCGTCGCCCGGCGGCGCGTCCACGTCATCTGCGGTGAAGCCGGGACGGCCCATGGCCCCGAAGGTAAGCCGCTTGCCCAGCTCGACCCCTGGCTGGTCGAACGGGTCCACATTGTACCACACCCCGGCATAGCCCGTGGCGACCTGGTAGAACATGACGAGCTCGCCCAGTCCCTCGGCGTCCAGCCGCGGCAGGCGGAGGTGCATGCTCATCCGGCCCTGGCGGGCCAGCGCCGCGGCGGTGGCCCGCTGTTCGGCGTCGAGCAGTTCTCCCAGGGTGTGGCCGGCCAGGTAACCCAGTTCCTCCGGTACGCCGTCGCGGGCGGGAATCGCCACGTCATCGGCCCGCTCCTCCACCGTAATGAAGGTGATGACCTTGTCGAACGGCCCCTCCATGAAGAGCTGGACCTGGCTGTGCTGGTCGGTTGCTCCCACCGCGGCCACGGGCGTCGGCCCCGCGAAGACGTCCGCACCCTCGCGGTTCACCCGCTTACCGAGACTCTCCGCCCAGAGCTGTCGATACCACTCGGCGAATTCCCGGAGGCGATCCACGTATGGCATCACGACGTGGATCCTCGCGCCCAGGGTTGCGTCGGCGCTCCAGAGCAGTCCCGCGTGAAGCGCCGCGCGGTTCCGCGCCAGTGACTTCTCTCCCGCGCTGGCGAGGGCGCGCTTCGCACCACGGAGGAGCGCCGCGATGTCGATCCCCACGAGCGCGGCGGGCAGGAGTCCCACCGGCGAAAGCACGCTGAAGCGCCCTCCCACGGCCGGTGGCACCTCCAGGGTCGCAATCCCCTCGGCCTCCGCCATGGTCCGCAGGGCCCCGCGCTCGGGATCGGTGGTAAAGACGAGGTGCCGGTAGGCGGCGCCGCCCAGCGCTTCGTCCAGCCAGTGGCGCACCACGAGGTACTGCGCCATGGTCTCGGCGGTGCCGCCGGACTTGCTCACGACGTTCACCAGCACGCGCCGCGGATCGATCCGCTCCAGGGCGGCCTTCACCGAGACCGGATCCACATTATCCAGCACGGTAAGGCGCGGGAAGAAATCACGGTTCTCGTCATCCAGCTCGTTCCATGCCGGCGGACGCAGCGCGCTCAGCAGCGCGCGGGTACCGAGGGCCGAGCCGCCGATGCCAAGCACGAGCACGTGGTCGTGGGCCTGCCCCAGCCCCTCGGCGAACGTGCTGATGTTGCGCACCGCCTCGTCCTGGTCGGCCAGGTCGTAGAACCCGTACTCCCCCGCCCCGCGGCGGCGGAGCACCTCGGCCTGCACCTCGCCGAAGCGCCGTTGCAGGTCCTCCAGGCGTGCGCGGTCGAGCCCGTGCTCGCCGTCCAGCCGGTCCTGGAACATCCGTCCGTATGCCAGCCGCATTCAGCCTACCTCCACCATCAGCCCGTCATACGCCGGCTCGATGCCGGCCGGGAGGCGCGCCGCGAGTTCGGCGTGCCCGGTTTCATGGGTCAGGTGCGTCAGGAACGTGCGCCGCGCCCCCAGGGCTTCCGCAGTGGCCACCGCCTCCCCGATGCTCAGGTGGGTCGGGTGACTCCGCCACCACAGCGCGTTCAGGACCAGCACGTCCAGATCCTCCAGCATCGACCGCTCCCGCTCACCCACGGCCTTCACATCGGTAATGTACGCCAGATTGCCGATCCGGTAGCCGAACACCCGGATATGTCCGTGCGGAAACGCGATGGGCAGGACCGGAAGGCCGGCGATCTCGGCCGTCTCCCCGGGCTCGAGCGCGTGCGTTTCCAGCCGGGGCTTGCTGGTGCCCTCGAACGCCTGGGTGCCGTCGTCGAAGATATAGGCGAACCCCGCGTGCAGCCGCGCCATCGTCTCGGCGGGCCCGTAGACCGGCAGTGCCTCCCGCCGTCGCTGGGAAAACATGCGCAGGTCGTCGATTCCGTTGGTGTGGTCGGCATGCTCGTGCGTGTAGAGCACCGCGTCCACCTCCCCCACCCCGGCGCGCACGAGCTGCAACCGGAGCTCGGGGGGCGTGTCGATCAGGACGGTACCGGAGTCGCCGAGGACCAGCGCGCCGGACCGGGTCCGCCGGTCGCGGGGGTCCGCTGAGGTGCACACGTCACAGTCACAGCCGATCTGGGGTATGCCGAAGGATGTGCCGGTCCCGAGAAAATGGAGATGCATGAGGTCAGAAGATCTCAACCTTCAGCACGTTCGTGGTGCCCGGTACGTCGAACGGGACACCCGCCGTGACGATGACGGGCTCTCCAGGATCCACCAGGTCCAGCCGGGCAAGCTCCGCCCGGGCGGCGTCCAGCATCGAATCGTAGTCGGGCAGCCGGGCGACGAGGACGGGCAGGACGCCCCAGACGAGGCGCAGCTGCCGCGCGGTTCGCGGATCGTGGGTCACCGCGACAATGGGCACGTCCGGGCGGTACGCCGACACCTTGCGGGCGGTGAACCCGCTGCTGGTGAAACAGAGGATGATGGGCGCGGAGAGCAGTTCGGCGGCCACGTTCACGGCCAGCCCGATGGCATCCTCGGTACGGGCCGCCTGGTGCCTGGGAGAGGGTGTGGGGGCCACCTCGCCACGGCGGCGTGAGTGCCCCACGGCCGCCTCGTACGCGGGGCTCCGTCCCGGCACGTTCTCCTCCACCTCACGGGCGATCCGGTCCATCGCGCGCACGGCCTCCAGCGGGTAGAGGCCCACGGCGGTTTCCGCCGAGAGCATGACGGCATCAGTGCCGTCGAGGATGGCGTTGGCCACGTCACTGGCCTCGGCGCGCGTGGGACGCGGCGCATGCACCATCGACTCCAGCATCTGGGTCGCCGTGATCACGACCTTGCCCTGGAGGTTCGCCTCGCGGATGAGCCGCTTCTGCATGAGCGGGACTTCCTCGAACGGCAGTTCCACGCCGAGGTCGCCGCGCGCGACCATGATCGCGTCGGATACGGCGATGATCTCCGGCAGGTGCTTCAGGGCCGTGTCCTTCTCGATTTTCGCGATCAGCTTGATGCCCTCGGGCACGAGGGCGCGCAACTGCTCGACATCGTCGGGCCGCCGCACGAACGACAGCGCGATGTAGTCCACCCCCGCCGCCACGGCGCGCTTCACCTCCTCGCGATCGCGCGAGGTAAGGGCAGGGGCGCTGACGTCCACGTCAGGCAGGTTCATTCCCTTGTTGGACTTCAGTTCCCCGCCGTAGCGCACACGGCCAGTGACCCGCGTGCCTTCAACGGATGTCACCTCGACCTCGAGCAGTCCGTCGTCGAGAAGAATCCGCGAGCCCGGTCCGACGTCACGGGAGAGTTGCCGGTAGGTATGGGGGATCTCGTCTGGAGCGGCCTCGCCTTCGGGCGCGAAGACCACCGTCTCGTCGGGAGCGAGGTGCCGCGGCTCCGGGAGCGTGCCCACGCGGATCCGCGGGCCCTGGAGGTCCACCAGGATGCCCGCCGGCGAAGCCCGCCCGGCCTGGATGCCCTTCAGGTCCTCGATCCAGCCATAGCGGGTCTCAGGCGTGGCGTGGGAGGAATTGACCCGGACCAGGTCGACGCCGGCATCGAGCAGCTCGGCCATCCGGTCAGGAGTGGCCCATGAGGGCCCAAGGGTCGCGACGATCTTGGTGCGGCGCTGCGCGGGATGAGTCACGGGCGAAGTCTAACGGGGAGGGATGCCGGTGCAACCTGCCCGTCAGGCCAGGTACACCGGCTCGCCATCCACGACGGTCAGCCGAACGCCGGCGTCACCGAAGGCGCGTGCTCCGCCGTCGCCGTGCGTCTCCCACACAACCAGATCCGCATCCTGGCCGGGCAGGAGCCTGCCGCGTCGGGCGGACAGGCCGGCCGCACGGGCCGGGCCGAGCGTGTACGCGGCCAGGGCGGTGCGGAAGTCCACCTGCTCACCCGGATACCATGGGCCGGCGCCCGGGTCGGACTCCCGCTCCACGGCGGCGAGAACACCAAGTCGCGGATCGGGCAGGGCCACGGGAATGTCGCTGCCGAAGACCAGCGTGGTTCCCGCCCGGGCCAGGCTGCCGAACGCGTAGGCCCCCCGTGAACGCGCGCCCCAGTGGCGCTCCGCTGTGGGGATGTCGGTCGGGAGATGCGCTGGTTGCATGCTGGCCACAATGCCGCGGCCGGCCGCGCGCGCCAGGTCGGCCAGGTCCACGCACTGCAGGTGCTCGATGCGGTGCGGGATGCCGACGGTGGGCAGCGTATCCAGCAGGTCCAGGGCGCGGCGCACCGCGGCATCACCGATGGCATGCACGGCGCTGGCGATGCCTGCTCCCGCCGCCAGCCGTACGGCAGCCCCGGCCTCCTCGAGCGCCGTCACCGGCATGCCCCGGTCACGCGTCCCCTCATATGGCTCAAGCATCCACGCGGTCCGGCTGCCCAGGCTGCCGTCCAGAAAGAGCTTGATCCCACCGTGAACGAGCCATCGGCTTCCTTTTCCACTCCTGGTGCCCGCACGGAGCAGGCGCGGCAGCGCAGCCACGGGATGATGGAACAGGACCCTGAGACGGAGTCCCCCGTCCCTCTCCAGTGCACGGAACGCCGAGAAAACTCCCTCGTCCTCGACATCGTGAATCCCGGTGAGCCCAAGCCGGTGCGCCTCCCGCTGCCCCTCCACGAGGGCCCGCTCGACCCGGCCGGGGTCCGGCTGGGGCAGGACGCGGCGCATCAGGTCCACGGCCCGCTCCAGCAGGATGCCCGTGGGCTCCCCGCCCGCGTCACGAACGATGCGCCCACCGGGCGGATCGGGGGTCTCCCGCGAGATCCCGGCCAGTTCCAGGGCCGGGGTGTTCACCCAGACCGCGTGGACATCGAGGGAGTCGAGGCAGACCGGGATAGCATGCAGGCGGTCGAGCACGGAGCGCTCGGGGCGCAACCGCCAGCCGTTGGCATCCCATCCCTGCCCCAGGATCCAGCCGTCCTCGGGACGCGCCACGGCAATCCGGCTGAGCGCCTCGTCCCGGGTCTCCGCGCCGGCAAGCTGGACTCTCGACCGGTTCAACGCCCACATGGCGAAATGCGTGTGGCCATCGACGAATCCGGGAGTCACGAGCCCGTTCGGGAACTCCCAGGATGGTGTGCCAGGCGGAACCAGGCCGGATACCTCCGATGCCGGGCCCACCGCCCGGACTTGGCCGTCCTGCCACCAGATCGAGTCGGCCGCAGGGCCCTCCGACATGGTCTCGATCCGGCCCGCAACCAGCCAGCCATTTCGACAGCGCGCGGGGTCGGGCCGGCCCGACCCGTGGGGAGCCCCGCGCGTCACGGGGAGGCGTGGCCTGTGGAGGTTGTTCGCACTCTGTGGATGGTCAGCCGGGTTTTCCACGCGCAGTCGACGGGGGGTTGCCAGTGAATCGGGGCGTGCGATGGCCGGCGAAGTGGTATGTGGGAAACCCTGCTTTTCAACATGTGAATTTCTGGATTGCGTGGAATCGGGCTCCCAAGGCCATATCCGACAACATTCTCGGGCAGCACCTGATTTTCCACTTTAAGTCGCTTTTATAAAATGTTTATTAACAACACTTAAAATACGACATTGAATGTGGAAAAGAGCATTATGACAGTGGCGTCTCTGGCGGGTATTTTATGCACCGACAGTGAATATCGGCTCTTTTTCGCGTTTCTGGCCTTTCCTGGAGCGCCGCCTCCTGGCTTCCCGGCGCTTCGCCCTACCAGCCTGGCGCTCGACCCGTTCCGGACGGGCCGGGGAGCTCTCCTGCCCTTCCCTGCTCATCACCAGCAGCACGGCGACCACCACCAGCGGGCTGAATATCACCGCTTCGACGAGAAATGTCGGAATGGCATGGATGGAAAAGTAGTCCGATGCGGTGGGCACCCCCGGAACGGGCTGCCACGGGGAATGGATGCCCCGGTTCAGGAAGGGCCAGAGCAGTTTGGGTCCGTCGCCGACGTGGCTCAGAGTGTCCATCAGCCCGTGACTGGCCAGGGCAAGGAAGGCGAACAGCCCCACTCTGGCATCTGGATAACGGCGGCGGAGGGCCACCCCCAGAATGATGGCCAGCGCCACGGCAAATATCAGGCTGTGGGTCATCCCGCGGTGAGCCAGCGGATCGCCGTCCGGGGCCCACAGGTGGTAGGAGATCAGGTCGAGGTCAGGGGCCACCGCGAGGGCGCAGGCGCCGAGGATCGCCCAGGACGGGCGAACTCGGGTGATCCGGGACTGGAGGGCGCCGACGGCTGCACCGGCGGCGAGATGCCCAATACTGGCCATTTTCGGGGCTTCTGGTCAGGGAAATCGATCTTGGGGTCCACATCTCATCGTGGGAAGAACCATGCCAGCGGACGAGGCGCGGGTAAGCCACCGTTCAGCGGTAGAAGATCAGTTGTCCGCTCCCTTCAAGGTAAAGCGGACCAATCATCCGGATCGGGGAGGCGCCAAGCGCCTTCGCCAGGTCATCCTTGCCCTGGATACTCATGGCTCCAACCATGTAGTGCACGGTACCGGGATCCCAGGTGAACATCGCCCGGAGTTCGGAACCGTGGAGGGAGCGGACCACCCACTCCGTGGAGTCAGGCCCGGTGGATGCGGTGGAGTCAGGCGAAGGATGCCCGTCCCAGGTGAGGGTGGTCTTGCCGAACTCGTAGCGCCAGCGGTTCTCCTCGGTGTCCGGCATCTGCCCCATCTGGACTTTCATGTTCTCCACCCGGATGGAGGCGCGGCGTGCCACGGCCTGGAGCCCCCCATCCCGCGTCCGGAACTCCCGTACGAAGAACGCCGTGCCCTGTTCCGGGTGCTCCGTGTCCCGAGCCGCGACGCCCCAGATACCCAGCACCTGTGTCCGGTTCAGGTCAGGGAGGCGGCCGTCCTCGAACCTGTCGCGACCATCGACGCGCACGGTGTCGAAGTGGAAGAAGCACACGCGGGCGGGAATCCATCCGCTGTACTGTGGCTCGTCCTGGACGGTGCGGAGCAGGGCCGGGTGCACGCCCGGCAGGTCGGCCGCGGCCACCGGCGCGAAGCTTCGAGGGAGCTGGCGCCGCGCCTGCTCCGGGGCCATCAGGAACGCCGTGCACCATCCCCCGCGCAGGTGGGTCAGTTCCCACTGTTGCAGCGTATCCGTCCTGCCCTGCGCGGAGAGGTTCACCCTGCCGGCGCCCAGCAGCAGGAGCAGCGCGGCGGCAGCCTGCAGCGCGGAGGTCCGGGTCATGCGCTTCCTCCCTGTCCGGTCATTGTCCGGCGCGTGCCGCGTGCACGGCGCGTTCCAGCGCGTGCCAGGCCGAGGCGGCGTCCGGGTCGAACCGCAGTTCACGCCAGACGACGTCTCCGGTGTACCCGATGACGTAGATCGTCCGGCGATTGTATCCACCGTCAGCCTTGCTCCCGTATTGGCGCGACACCTCCTGGTCGGTGTCACTGAGCACCCGGAACGGGGTCCCGATGCTGCGCGCGTACTCGAAGTTTGTCTGCGCCGGATCGGGCGTCACCGCGACCATCATGGCCTGGTCCCCCAGCAGGGAATCCTGACGTTCGGCGAACTGGCGAAGCTCGCGGGTCGTCGTGGCCGTCCACGCCCTGGGAACGAAGGCGAGGATGACGACCCTGCCCCGCTGGTCGCTCAGCCGGAACGCTGCCTCGGACGCAACGGAGTCCGCTCCGGCCCACGGAAGCGCAAAGTCGGGGGCGCGGGCACCGGGCCGCGGGCCGGAGATGACGCTGGCGGCCGGCCGCGCGGTGTCCTGCGCGTGCGCGGCTGCCGCAACCATCAGCCAGGGGAGGAGAACGGACAGGGCTCGTCTCATGCGAACTCCGGAACTGAGGTAATCACCGCGGGGACGAGTCAGCGGCCACTGCTGGCACCCGGCGCATCCGCGGCCTCGTACACGGTCTTCCCACCAACCACGGTGCGAAGCACCCGCGCACCGAGAACATCGGGTGGAGCGGCCGTCATGATATCGCGGTCCAGCACGACGAAGTCGGCGTACTTGCCCGCGGCCAGGGAGCCCACCTCCGCCTCCATGAAGGATGCGCGAGCCGGCCAGAGCGTCATCGAGAGCAGGGCCTCCTCCCGTGTGGTCCGTTCGGCCGGATACCAGCCACCCGGCGGCCACCCCGACGGATCCTGCCTGGTGAAGAACGCGCGGAACGACAGCAGCGGATTGGGAGACTCGACCGGGAAGTCGGACCCGTTCGGGACGATGACGCCCGTCTTGAGCAGCGAGTGCCAGGCGTAGGCGCCGAGAATACGTCCGGCCCCGAGCCGCTCAACGGCCCAGTACATGTCACTGGTCTGGTGGCTTCCCTGCATGGACGGGATCACCCCGAGGGCCGCGAACCGCGGGATGTCCGCGGCGTTCAGGACCTGCGCGTGCTCGATCCGGAACCGGGGGTCGGCCCTTGGCACCTCCTGCATGGCCGCCTCGAAGGCATCGAGCACCGTCCGGTTGGCCCGGTCGCCGATCGCGTGCACGTTGAGCTGGAACCCCGCCCGCAGCGCACCCACGGCGAGGCGGCGAAGGGAATCGGCATCCGTCAGGACCAGCCCGGTGTTCCCGGGGTCGTCACTGTACGGCTCGAGCAATGCGGCCCCGCGGCTCCCGAGGGCGCCGTCGGCGTAGGCTTTCACGGCCCGGATCCAGATGTGCCCGTCGTCCAGGCCGAGCTGGGGGCCGCGGCGAAACCACTCGGCGGCCGTGGTATCGTCCACCATGACGTAGTCACGGATGGAGAACTTCCCCTCCCCGGCGAGTTCGCGGTACGTCGCGATCTCGGCGGGGCTCACGCCGGCGTCGTGGACGCCGGTAAGCCCCCATCGGTTGAGTTCCGCCACGGCAGCGAGCGCGCGCGCCCGGCGCTCCCCGGAGGATGCCTGCGGAATGACACCCTCCACCAGTTGCATGGCATCATCGACCAGAACACCGGTGGGGTTTCCGCCGGCGTCGCGAAGCACCCGGCCCCCCGGAGGATCAGGCGTCGCCGAGGTCAGGTTCGCCAGCTTCATGGCGGCAGCGTTGGCCAGCATCGCGTGGCCATCCACACGCTCGAGCAGGACCGGGTGACCGGGGACGGCCCGGCTCAGGGCATCGTGCGTGGGGAACGAGGTGCTGGACCAGTCGTTCTGGTCCCATCCCCGCCCCACAATCCATGCGCCGGCGGGCATTGTGCGCGCGCGGGCCACGACCCGGTCAATCACTTCCTGGTACGACCGGGTGCCGGTGAGGTCCACGGTGCTGAGCGCCTTGCCGAGGTTCATCAGGTGGCCGTGTGCGTCAATCATGCCGGGAATGACCGTGCGGCCGGTAAGGTCGAGGCGGGTGGTGCGGGGCCCCACGAGCGTGAGTGCCCCGCGGTCGCTCCCGACGAACGCTATCCTGCCATCGCGTACCGCCAGGGCGGTGGCGCGGGGCTGCGCCGCATCGGCCGTGTAGATCCGTGCACCCGTGACGACGAGGTCGGCGGGCGCCTGCTGGGCCGCGGCGGGAAGCGCCGCGAGACACAGGACTGCGAGTAGTCGAAGCATGAGGAGAAAGTATAACGGGGGTCGGGGAACCGTTTACCGTCCGTCGTGAGTCATGAGGCGTGATTGTATACTCCAGCAGGGCCGGGCCAGGTGGCTCGCTTCGACCGTACCCTTCCCCGAGGTGCGCGGTGATTCCAGAGGAAACGCTCTCCCGCCTGCCCCATTTCCGGGACGTGAGCCCCGCCGCCCGCCGTGAGCTGGCGGCGCGGGCGATCATCAGGCACTACGCAGCGGACGAGGTCCTCTTCTCCGCAGGCTCATCGCCGCGGGGTTTCTACATCGTGCTCGAGGGAGAGGTGCGCGTGCTGCGCGGGACGGGGGGACGCCAGCACGTCGTGCATGTCGAGGGTCCCGATGGGACGCTGGGCGAGGTGGCGTTGTTCGATGGCGACGGGTATCCCGCGACCGCCATCGCGAGCCGCCCCACCAGCTGCCTGCTCTTCACCCGTGAGGCCGTGGCCGGCGCCATGCAGCGCGATCCGGCCCTGCCGTGGCTCTTCCTCCGGCGCCTGGCCGGTCGCGTCCGTCACCTGGTGGACCGGCTCGACCGCCTGGCCGCCCGAAACGTCACGAGCAGGCTGGCCGGGCTGCTGCTCACGCGGCACCGGACGGCCGACGGGGGCGACTTCGACCTGGGACGGAGCCAGTCGCAGGTCGCGGAGGAGTTGGGAACGGTGCGAGAAGTCCTGGTGCGGAGCCTGCGCGACCTTCGCACGACCGGCATCATCGAGCGGACCGGCCGCGGGCGCTACCGGGTAACGAAGCCGGACGAACTGGAGTTCCTCACCCGGAGTTGACCCGCCGCGCCAGCCGCCATTCGGTCATGAGGTCGCGACTGAGTTGCCGGAGGCATACCGGCTGGCGACGTATTCGTCGAGAATCCTCAGGAACTCGGGGACGATGCCGTCGCCCTTCAGCGTGACCATGAGCCGGCCGTCCACATAGACGGGGGCCCTGGGCTCCTCGGACGTGCCCGGGAGGGAGATACCGATGTTCGCGTGCTTGGACTCGCCCGGTCCATTCACGATGCATCCCATCACCGCCACCTTGAGTTCCTCCACCCCGGGGTAGGCAGTACGCCACACCGGGATCTGCTCCCGCAGGTGGCGCTCGATATCCTGGGCCATCTTCTGGAAGAACGTGCTGGTCGTGCGCCCGCACCCGGGGCAGCTCGTCACCTGCGGCGTGAAGCTCCTGAGGCCCAGGGACTGGAGAATCTGCTGCCCCACCCGGACCTCCTCGGTCCGGTCGCCACCGGGCGCGGGAGTCAGCGAGATCCGAATGGTGTCCCCGATGCCTTCCTGCAGCAGGATGGCGAGGCCGGCCGTGCTCGCCACGACACCCTTGGTGCCGAGCCCGGCCTCGGTCAGGCCCAGGTGCAGCGGATAGTCGCACCGCGCGGCCAGCATGCGGTACACGTCCACGAGGTCCTGCACTCCCGAGACCTTGCCACTCAGGATGATCCGGTCATGCGGCAGGCCCGCGTCCTCCGCCATCGCGGCGGAACGAAGCGCGCTCTCCACCATCGCGTCCATCATCACGTCGCGCGCGTCCCGGGGTTCGTCCAGGCCGGCATTCGCGTCCATCAGTTCCGTCAGGAGCTGCTGGTCGAGCGAGCCCCAGTTGACCCCGATGCGGACCGGCTTCCCGTTCCGGAGAGCCACGTCCACGATTGCGCGGAAATTCTCGTCGTGCCGCTTCGCCCCGACGTTGCCCGGATTGATACGGTACTTCGCCAGCGCCTCGGCGCAATCGGGAAAGCGGGTCAGCAGCAGGTGCCCGTTGTAGTGGAAGTCCCCGATCAGGGGAACCCCGGCCCCGCGCCGTTCGAGCTCCCGCGCGATGGCGGGTACGGCTGCCGCCGCCGACTCGTTGTTCACGGTCACGCGCACCAGCTCGCTGCCGGCCCGGGCCAGCGCCTCCACCTGCGCCACCGTGGCATCCACGTCCGCGGTGTCGGTATTGGTCATGGACTGCACGACAATGGGATGGCCCGAGCCGACGGGCACGTCTCCCACTCGGACGGTTGTAGTCTGGCGGCGTTCGATCATGGCGGAAAGATACTGGAAGGACGGCCGGGCGAGGAGCGTCGCGGGGGTCAGGCTCGCGAGAAGGCGCCGGCGCTCACCTGCGCGACCTCGTCCGGATCGAGGGTGAGGCGTGCCGCGCCGGCGCTGTCCGTCGCATGCTCGACGGTCCGGGCGCCCGGAATGGGGATAACAGCAGGTGAGAGCGCCAGCAGCCAGGCCAGGACGACCGCATGCTCGGAAACGCCATGGCGGCGGGCGATCGGGGAGAGGACCGGATGGCCGGCCAGCTTCCGGTTGAGCCGGCCGCCGCCCAGCGGGCTGTAGGCAAGGAACCCGAGGCCCTCCCGGGTGCAGTACTCGAGAACACCCTCGTCCTTCGCCTCGCGGAAGAAGGGATTGAGCCGGTTCTGGACGGTCAGGATGGGGGTGATGCGGCGGGCGAGCGTAATCTGCTCCACGGACACGTTGGACAGTCCGATCCACCGGATCTTCCCCTCCCGGGCCAGCTCGGCGAGGGCCTCGATACTCTCCCGGAAGGGCACCTCCGGGTCCGGCGCGTGGAACTGGTACAGGGCGATGCGCTCCACCCCCAGGGCCTTGAGTGACCGGTCGCACGCGCGGCGGAGGTGCTCGGGCCGGCCGTTTCGTTCCCAGCGCCCATCGGGACGCACCATGCCGCCCTTGGTGGCGACCAGGGCTTCGTCCGACGGCCCGCTCCACAGGGCGACGGACCTGGCGATCAGGCGCTCGTTATGCCCGACGTCGTGATCGGAGAGGCAGTAGACATCGGCCGTATCCAGCAGGCGGATGCCGGCGTCGAGTGACGCGTGGACGACACGCATGGCGTCCGCTTCGTCCGGCCGTCCGCTGATCGAGAGAGGCATGCCCCCGAAGCCGACGGGGGGAACGTCCGGTCCGCCGGGTCCAAGGGAGCGGCGTTCCATCAGCCGCCCAGCGGACGGAGGAAGCGCAGGACGTCGTCGCGGACGTCGTAATAGATGGCCATCGCGTGGGCGGAGCCCGGCACCAGCCGGGCGGAGGCGTGGTCCAGACCATCGCACCACGTGTTCGCGTTGGTCGCGCCGTCGAAGGGATCGTCGGCGGACGACACCATCAGCACGGGCACGTCCAGCCCCTCGACGATGCGGCGGATCCGATCGGAGGCGTCTTCGCCGAATGCCGGCGCGCCGGCTGCGCCGAAGGTCAGCACCCCCACGAGCCCCGGAATGTCGGGCACCGCCACCAGCACACCGCTGCCGCCAACGCTCGCGCCGACCAGCAGGACCCGGTCGGGATCGATGAAGTTCTGACTCACGCCCCAGGAGGCCACCCGTACGACGTCGTCCGCGATCCGGTGGAATTCCACCGACGCGATACTGCTGCCGAAGGCCTTCCCGAACGCCTCCAGCCCGAACCCGTGCGGCGTGTCGATGACCAGGGGGCCCTTCGGGGTCTCGATGCTGGAGCCGTGTCCGCGCTCGTCGAACGCGAGGACCGCGAAGCCGACATCAAGCAGGTCCTCGACCAGCGGCGCGTAGCTGTCACTGGTGGATGGGTACTGGTGGGCGAGGACGGCCAGCGGGTACCCGCTGCCCCGTGGGCGCCGATCGGGATACTCGAGCAGCCCCTTGAGAATGAGGCCGTCCCCCGCCTTCACGGTCATCTCCAGTGGCGAGAGGCCGGGCAGTGCGTGATCGGACATCGCTTCCGCTCAGGCCAGGCCGAGCTGCTTGGTGAGCCGCATCCACTCGGTTTCGGATACGACACCCCTGGCGCGCAACGGCTGGAGCGCGGCGAGAATTTCCTGGCGGTTGCCGCTGATCCGCCGCTCGCGCAGTTCACCGACCATACGGGCAAAGCGCTGGTCGTAGTTGCCTGGATTGAGTTCGCCCTTCTCGCGCAGCTCGTGAAGCTTGGTCAGTTCCTGCGCGACCCGCTCGGGGGTGATGGGCTTCATCGTGGAGTTGGAGTCGTCCTGGCTCATGCGGTGGCTCTCCGTCAGAGGGATCGGGACGCCGGCCCTAGCCGGCGGAGACCATGTCGTCGCTGATCGCGACCTGCTGCAGTTCGGCCACGAGGGCCTGCCCCGCCGGAATCCTGAACACCTCGCGCAGGATCGCCTGGACCAGCCTGGTCGCCAGGGCGACGTCGCGGCCGCAATCGACCCGGAGGTATTCCTCCACCGGACCATCGGGGGTCTTCACCACCTCCCCGGGATGCCGGTCACGATCGAGCAGGGCGCGCACCTCGGGGTAATACTGTTCCGACCACGCCGCGCGGGGAAAATCGAGCTCGAGCCCGGTATCCTCCGTGCTGCGGTAGTACTTGGTGACCGACACGAACCGCTCGTCATCCGGGAGGGTCAGCGCCACGACCCCTGCGTCATAGCCGCGGCGCAGCAGCAGGTCGAGATAGGCCCCGACTTCGTCCTGCCGAATCCTGCGGAGCCTTGGGGCCTGTCGGCGGCGCAGTCCGGACACCAGCAGCAGGACCCCGACCAGCGGCACGCCGAGCACGATTGCGAGGATCCACCAGACGGAGAGGCTCATGGCGCCATCCGCGGGGTTTCGGCTGCTCCTGCCCGCGCCGGGCCGTGGTCGTGCGGATCACTGGGCATCCGGGAAAGCTACAGCGGTGCCTCCCACACGCCAAACGCCGGGCCGGGACTGTGCACGGCAGCAGGAAGGGGAGGTGGCGAACGCGACGCGGTGGTTTTTGGTCCGCGGGTGCGGGCCGGACCGCAAGAAGGGGGGGCGGTCGCCCCACCACGCCGCGCTGCCAGTGGTCTCAGCCGTGGATGTGACGTCCCCCGGCGGCTTTCATGAGGTCCCGGGCCGCCGCAACGCGGTCGTCGTGTGCATGCACACCCAGGAGGATGCTGCCTTCCTTGACTTCGTTCAGGTGCATGCGGGCCTCGTGTTCCGGGATACCCATCCCCACGAACCCGCCCACCACGCCTCCCGCTGCCCCACCGGCTCCGGCGCCCGCAAGCGCCGCGACGATGGGTCCGGCCGCGAGGAGGCCGAGGCCCGGGACCGCCACTGTACCAACGGCCACGAGGCCCGCCGCAATGGCGCCGAGGACACCACCCACACTCACCCCAACTGCCACTCCCTCGGGCGCCTTTGATGCGGATTCCATATCGAAGTGCCTGCCGCGGGTGGCGTCGGACATCAGGGCACTGATGTCCTCGCGCGCGAACCCGGCGGCCACCATCCGGTCCACTGCTGCCGCCGCGGAAGCCCGCTCACGGAAAATCGCTGTTACCTGCCTGGACATGGATACTCCATATGCTTACGGATGCCGGCACCGCGGGCGCGTGATCGCCGTACGGGGGCATCGTCATGATCGAACAGGATCCGGCACGCGCCGGCAGATGGAACATGGAGGGTGCGGGGTGGGGCGGCTGTGACCGCCCTCACCCGCCGGGAAAGTCAGGCGTCGATCCCGGAACCGGAGACGACCTGGGCATGGTTGACGGCCGTCACGAGGGCCAGGCCGCCCACGATATTGCCGAGGAGCGTCGGGAGGAAGAAGCCCCAGAGGAAGGGCAGGAGGCCCAGCTCTCGCTGCAGGAGCTGGTACATGGCCTCCACCGACCCGGCGATGATGTGGTTGAATCCGCCGAGTCCGATCAGGTAGGTGATAATGATGATAACGGTCACCCGCGCTGTCTCGGCGAAGGGCAGGAGCCACACCATGAGCGCGATGAGCCAGCCGGCAAACACGGCGCGCGTGAACGTGGTGCCGAATCCCGCCTGATGGAGTCCGGCGCTGATTTCCCTGAATGCGGCGTGCGTGCCGGGCGGGAAGATGTGGGTCACGGTGGCGATGAGCGCGAAGAGAAAGGCGCCGACGAGGTTCGCCAGCAGGACCACACCCCACAGCCGCGAGACCTCGAACAGCGTCTTGAGCTTGCGGTCCTGCAGGAACGGGAGGATCGGGGTCAGGGTGTTCTCGGTGAACAGCTGCTGACGCCCGAGCACCACGATGAGGAAACCGACGCTGTATCCGAACTTCGAGATCAGCGGCCGCCAGGGCGTGTCGGGGAGCGCGGCCGTCAGCAGCCCTTCTGCCACCATGGAAAAGCCCATCGAGAGGCCGGCGGCGAGGCCGCTGAACGCAAGGGCGGACCAGGGCCGGGTGAGCTCGTCTTTCCCCTCCCGCAGGATGGCCTCATAGACGACGACCGCCCGTGGGGCGGTCCGCTTGCGCACCTCCTGGGTCTCACCACGCTTCAGGCCGGAGGGGTTTCCCTTGCCGTTACCCATGACGCCCCTCCTCCTCCACCCCGTCCGGGGTACCGACCAGCAGCCGGGGCCGGAACCCGAGAAACAATCCGTGGCCGAGCACTCCGGCGATGCCGGACAGCGCGGCCCCGACCCCTCCCGGGTCATCGAGCGGGCCGAAGTCGCAGTCGAGAACGAGATTCTTCTGGTCGGTCATCCAGGGACGGCCGCCCCGCTCCCGCATGGTGACCGCCGCGCCGAGTTCGCGGATCCGTCCGGCCACAGGGACTGCCGCGAACGGCAGCACCTCCACCGGGACCGGGTGCCTGGAGCCGAGCCGGTCAACCAGCTTCGTGCGGTCGACCACGATCACATAGCGCTCCGACGCCTGCGCCAGGATCTTTTCCCGGAGGAACGCCCCGCCCTGCCCTTTCAGCAGGCGGCCCTCCCGATCCACCTCGTCCGCCCCGTCCACGGTGAGGTCCAGCGCATCCACCTCCGCAAACGTCACGACGGGAAGCCCCAGCCGTACAGCGAGCCGCGCCGTCCTGGTGGACGACGGGACGCACTGGAGCCCGGCCAACACCCCGCCCCGGCAGCCCTGGGCCAGCGCGGTGACGAAAGCCTCTGCCGTGCTGCCGCTGCCGAGCCCCACACGCGCGCCGGGACTCACGAGCTCGAGTGCGGCCCGCGCGGCATGGCGTTTCATGCGCGCGCGCACGCGCGCGTCACCGGCCCCTGACGGGCGGGGGGCGTCAGGCGTCAGGGGGATCGCGGCGCCGGGTGTGGGTCACGCCGGAGATGAGTCCCAGCCCAATCAGGATCACGACGCCGATCCCGATGAAGACGGGCGCGATGCCGAGTGTGAAGGCCCCCCAGGCGAGCCCGCCGATCAGGATGAGGAATCCGATGAGATAGATCGCGAATGACATGTGCACTCCCGTCTGGCGTGGCTGGTGGCGGTGCCGTCATTCGACGGCTTCCTCCGCCTCCTCGCCGAGGTCGACGATGTCGCCATCGGTGAAGAGAATGTCCTGGAGAATGGTACGCCACTCGGATTTCTTCCGAAGCAGGTACTCGAGATCCATGCCGAAGTGCTTGAACTCTTCCTGCTGGGCGTTGCGCATGATGGCCTTCGCGGAGGCATCCTTCTCAACGGCCATGCGCTGTTCGTACCAGCCGATGGCCTCGGCCTCCTCGATCAGCGACGCCACCATGCGGGCGAAGGTGCGTGTCTTCTGCGGCAGTTCGGCGGGTGGTTCGTGGTACTGGTCGAAGGGCATCGTCGCTCCAGTTCGGGAAGCCCGGGAGGCCCCAGCGGGCCCGGACCCGCCCAATGTACGGGCCCCGGCGGGAGCGCGTCGTAACCGGCGTCACATGCGCCGGGTCCGACCCGGCACGAGCGCCCGGACCACCGCCCCCGCAACCGCACCGAGGCCGGCGCCCGCCGCGACCGGAAGCAGGAGGGCGGAGGCAGAGCGCACCTGGGCCACAAAACCGGCCAGGGCAGCCACGCCGCCTGTCGATGCGCCTGCCAGGAGCCAGGCGCGGGGGCGCGCCGGCAACCGCAGCCGGGTCAGCACCAGGCTGACCAGGATGCCGAATGGCAGGAGGTAGACGAGCCAGAGGGCGGTCAGGAGGAGTACATCGGGAATCGAGGGTCCGTGTCCCAGCAGGCCGGCGACCAGCACCACGGCCCCGAGCACACCGTCAGCGGCGAAGCCAGCGATCACCCCGGCGCGCAGCCAGCTCATGACGCCGGGGTCCCCTCGAGGCGAAAGCCGTCAAGCCGGCCGATATCCACCATGAGGCCGTCGTCATCCCGGCTGAACATGTCCTCGAACCGCGCGTTCCACACGATATCGTCCGGCTTGTAGGAACTGCGCGCATGGACGATCTGCGAGAACGTCTCGTCCACCCCCGTAAGCAGCACCAGGATCTCGGCATCGCTCGCCGAGACCGAGGCCGCCGTGGCATGGCGGAGGGGACTCGACTCGGTGATCGGGTGCACCACTGTCCAGGAGAGCGGGAAGAAGGCCACCTTGCGCCGCTCGAGCGGTAACTCGACGAATTCGCGGATGGGCCGGCCGTCGCGCTCGTGCCGCCAGCTGTACACCACTTTTGCCTCCAGCTCGAGGATCTGGGTGCTCCGCTCGTTCACGATGCGGAACTCCAGTGCCTGCCCCGCGCGGTACGGCGCAATGAGCGCATTCCGGCTGAACACGATCCGGGCCACGGGCCGGGAGAAACGGGCGAAGAGCAGACCGGCGGACAGCGCGATGGCGACGAAACCGAGGATGGTCTCGGCAACCACGACAGCGTTCGCGGCCGGGCCGACCGGGGTCAGGTGGCCATACCCGATGGTGCTCAGTGTCTGGACGCTGAAGAAAAAGGCCCGCCAGAACGGGGAAAAAATCTGGTCAACACCATCCGAGTCGATCGCGTTCGGCCCCGCGAGAAGGTACAGGAAGGCGAACAGCATGTTCATCAGGACGGTCGATCCGACGAGCAGGAGCAGGAAGCGGGGCCACGTCGTGGTGAGGAGCCAGTGGTAGGGGTTGTGCCGGGCCCACAGGTGCAGGCCCTTCCGCCCGACGTTGAAGGAACCATCGCGGTTGAGCAGTCGATGGCGGCTCTCCGCGCCCACGACGGCGCCGAAGCCGAGGTCGCTGGGCTCGGGAGTCAGCGGAACCTGCTGTTCGTCCATCGTCATCCCCCTGTTCCGGTGTTCCGTGGAGTGCGACCGACTACCTTTCCCGGCGACGATTCCACAGCAACGGACAGCCATGACACGCTTCTTCGGCGGGCACACGCGCGACACCGGCGGCATCCAGCAGGCCGTGCTCCGCGCCCACAACGCGGGCATGACGGCCATGCAGCTTTTCACCGCCATCCCGAAGTACTACGGCGACCGCTCCGGCATTCGTCCGGAGCGGGCCGCGCGGTTCCGTGACGCCCTCGCGAACACCGGCATTGCCCCGGAACGCGTCCTGGTCCACGCGGCGTACGTCCTGAACACCGCCAGCGCGGACGACACCAAGTGGAACCGGGCCGCCGCGGGCCTCACGAAGGAGCTCGAGCGGTCAACCGCCATCGGCGCGGGCGCGGTGTGCTTTCACCCCGGTGCGGCCACCGACGGGGATCGTGAGGGGGCGATCGCACGGGTCGCGACCGCGATGATCGGTGCCCTTCGTGCCGTCCCGTCGGATACCCGGCTGCTGGTCGAAAATACCGCGGGGGCGGGCCTCACGATCGGCCGCACTCCGGACGAGGTGGGAGCGATCCTCGGCTGCATTCCCGCCGACCTCCGTTCCCGCGCGGGTTACGGCCTCGACACCTGCCACCTCTTTGCGGCCGGGCACGACATCACCGCCTCTCCCGAGGCGCAGTCCGCTGTCCTGGACGCCTTCGAGCAGGCCGCCGGCGAGCCACCGTCGTTCTTTCATCTCAATGACAGCCAGGGCGCGCTCGGTTCCAACCGTGACCGGCACATGCTGCTGGGCGAGGGAGAAATCGGGCTGGAGCCGTTCCGGTGGCTCCTGGCCGACCCGCGCTCGGAAGGGATCCCGCTGATCCTCGAGACCCCTCAATCCGGGGAGGACCTGGGGGATGACGACCTGACCCCCGACCCCAACGACCTGCGCATGATGGCCCTGCTTCGCGAACTCTCCCCCTGAATCAGACGCGGCAACTCGCCTCGACCAGCATGTAGGCGCCGAAAGCGGCCAGTCCCGCCGCCATCGCGCCCAGCACCCACGGGCCCATCGGCGCGGCCGCGAGCGACTGCAGCGCCTCGCGCATCCCACCCACCTCCCCCGGATCCCGGCTCAGCGCGGCGTGCAGCAGGAACACGCCAATCAGGCCAATGCCGGTCCCGAACGCCGCGTATCCGAACCGCCCCAGCCACATGGCGCCGCGGCGGCCCCCTTCCGTCAACGCACATCCGTCCAGGTCCTCGGCGAGACGGGACGCGCGCATGCGCCACCAGAAGTAGAGTCCCGCCCCCACCGTGATGAGGCCGGCGAGCGCCACCAGGAGGCGCCCGCCGGGCAGGTCCAGCGCCCGGGCGGTCCAGGCCCGGGCCGCCCCCCGGGAGCTGTCATCCGAAAAGACGATCCGGAATGCGCCAAGCGCCAACCCGCCGTAGATCAGGCCGGACACGGCAAACCCGACCCGGGCCCACTTCGTCTGGCCATGCCGCTCGACGTGCTCCGTGTCGAGAAACGCCTGGGCCAGGCGCCAGAGGGCGTAGCAGAGCATGCCGGCACCGAGCGCCGTCAGCAGCGCAGTCCCGAAGGGCTGCCTGGCGATGCGCCGGAAGATGTCCGTGGGGCCTTCGGTGGCGCCGCCCATCCCGAGCGGAATCTGGATGGCCAGCAGGCCGATCAGGATGTAGACCAGTCCTTTGGCCGTGAGCCCGATCCGGGCCAGCCACACGACGCCCGTCCGGATGTCGGGATCGGCCGAGTAGGTCAGTCGGCGGCCACGTGGCAGGGGTGGCGCGTCACCCACGCAGACTCCCCGCCGCCTCATCCGCCTCACGCGAGACCGGAAGCCCCTGGCGGGCCCATTCCACGAAGCCACCAGCCAGGTTCGAGACATCCTCGATGCCCCGCGCCTGGAGCACCCCGGCGCCAATCGCGCTCCGGCTCCCGCTCTGGCACTGCAGCACCACCGGGCGATCGCGAGGAATCTCGTTCAGGTGGTCCGGCAGGTACCCGAGGGGGATGTTGGCCACACCGGGCAGATGCCCGGCCTCCCACTCCGAGCGCCCCCGCACGTCGATGACCGTGACCCCGCCTTCGCGCCACAGCGGCTCGAGTTCCGCCACCGACATGCGGCGCACCCTCTGGAGCGGGCGCGAGACTGCCCACTGCTCAAGCGCGTGAAGATCGAACCGGCCGGCGACCTGGTCCAGTCCGATCAGGGCCAGGTCCCGCACGGCGGTGTCGATCCAGGCGGTCGCGGTGCCGTCGCCGAGCAGGTAGAGATCCGTGTCGTACGGCAGGAGCCATCCGGCCCAGGTCGCAAACGAGCGGTTGAGGGGGATGTTCAGCGTGCCGGGCACGTGCCCGCGCCCGAAGTCCCCAGCCGGCCGGGCGTCCACCACCACCCCGCCTCCCTCGAGTACCTCGGTGAGCCGTTCGGGCGACTCCAGCACCGGCCGGCGGAACCCGCCGAGGATCGCCGGGCCGGCCCGGTTCCGGAACTTCATCTCGGCGAAGTACGCCGGGGGCTCCGGCTGTCCCGCCAGGACCTGCTCGACGAAGGCGTCCTCGTCCTCCACGCCGAAGGCCCAGTTGAAACGCCGCTCGTAGCCCATGGTGGAATGCGGGACCGAGCTCATCCCCTTGCCGCAGGCGCTGCCGGCGCCGTGGCCGGGCCAGATCTGGAGAAAGTCCGGGTGGGCACGAAAGCCTTGGAGGCTCCGAAACAGCGTACGGGCGGCATCCTCCATCGTCCCCTGCACCTTCGCGGCTTTCTCCAGGAGATCCGGGCGGCCGACGTCTCCCACGAAGATGAAATCCCCCGTCACCGCCCCGATGGGCTCGGTGGCCGCGGCCGTGTCGGTCACGAGGAAGGTGAGGTGTTCCGGGGTGTGCCCGGGCGTGTGTATGGCCTGAATCCGGATGTTACCCACCGTGACGACATCGCCGTCGCGCAGCAGGGTCGCTCCCGCCGCCTCCGCGAAGCCGTACTGCCAGTCCGTCCCGCCTATGGGCGGAGAGGAAGAGCTGTGCCCCGGCGACCTGGGCGAGTTCCCGGCTGCCCGAGAGGAAGTCGGCGTGGATGTGGGTCTCGGTGACGTGCGTGACGGAAACGCCCTCGGACCTGGCGGCATCGAGGTACTGGCCGATATCGCGATTGGGGTCGATCACGATGGCCTCGCCGGTCGCCGCGCAACCGATCAGGTAGCTGGCCTGGGCCAGGCCGTCGTCGTAGAGCCGCTTCAGGATCACGTGGGGCCTCCGGAGTTGCATGGAGTTTAGCCCCGGCCGGAAGTGGCGGACAGGGTGGACAGGCGGTCGGGAGTCGGGTGTCAGGTGCCGGGTCGCCGAAACTCGATGGTCCGGAGCGGGCGCCAGTAATGGAAGGCGACGAAAAAAGGGCCCGCGTCTCCGAGGGCCCTTCTCCCTTCTTACCTCTTACTACTCGCCGTTCCTCACCCGCACTCACTGAATCCGCACACGTGGCACTTCACGCAGCCTTCGGCAAACTCCAGCTGCGAGCCACAGTCGGGACAGGCGCCGGCGAGAACCGGCTTCACGCGCGAGAGTTCCATCTGCTGGTCGCCCGCAGTGATTCGCTCGACCATCGGGACATCGGCGCCCTGCTCCGGGGGGAGCAGCTCCTGCTGCACGCCCTGCTTCTCCATCATCCACTTCTCGATGGCGATGCCGACGGCGTCCGGCACGGAGAGCACCTTGTTGAGACCGAGGCCGATCACGCGGTCGGAACTGATGCCGCGGAGCTGGCGGTGGATCTCCTTCATGGGGATGCCGCTGCGGAGGCTCAGGCTGATGAGGCGGCCCAGGGCTTCGACGTCAGCCATGAGGGCGCCGCCCGCCTTGCCGAGGCTCATGAACACCTCGAACGGCTGGCTCTTCTCGTCTTCAGTGATGGTCACGTACAGCGTGCCGAGCGGCGTTTCCACCCGCCGGGTGGTGCCACGCAACAGTTCCGGCCGCGAACGCTTCTGCCGCCGCTGGAGGTTCTCGGCCTCCAGCTCGTGCACCATCCGGCGCAGGCGCTCGTTCTCGGTCTCGACCTCGGCGAGTTCGCCACGCAGGTCGGCCACGGCTTCCTTGGCCTCTTCCCCGCCCTTGGCCACCACCGCCACCAGGTCCTCCCGGGCCACCGACTTGCCGCTCGCTGTGGCCTGGTCCTGCACCTTCCTGGCGGTGGAGCCGGTGGACAATACCTGCATGTCGCGACTGCCGTCCCGATACACCGTTACGCCCTTGCAGCCGAGGTGGTAGGCGAGGCGGTAGATCTCCTCGACGTACTCTTCGGTGGCGTCGTTGGCGAAGTTGCAGGTCTTGCTGATGGCGCTGTCGTTGTTCTCCTGGAACGCCGCCTGGGTCCGGATGTGCCATTCCGGCCTGATGTGGTTGGCCGTGACGAAGACGCGCTGCCACTTCTCCGGCACTTCCTCGAAGTTGATGTGGCCCGCCTCGGCGATGCGCTGCATCAGCTGCTCGGAGTGCCAGCCCTCCTCCTTCGCGATGGCCACGAAGTCTTCATTCACGTCGGGCATGAGCACGCCGGCCTGGTTCCGCATGAACGCCACGGCAAACAGCGGCTCGATGCCCGAGCTGCAGCCGGCGATGATCGAGATGGTGCCGGTGGGCGCGACGGTGGTGACATTGCAGTTCCGGAGCCGGCGCATCGGACGCACCCGCTCGCCGGAGGCGGTCCGGGCGCAGGTCTCGTCCGGCCCCCAGATGCTGCGCTCCCACTCCGGGAACACGCCGCGCTGCAGCGCGAGTCGCTCGGACTCGACCTTCCCTTCCTCGTCCACGAAGGCCTGGAGCTTCCGGCCCAGGTCCACGCCCTCCTCCGAGTCGTACGGAATGCCGAGCTTGATGAGCACGTCGGCATAGCCCATCACGCCGAGCCCGATCCGCCGGATGCGCTGGGCAAGACTGGTGATCTCGGGCAGTGGATAGTTGTTGGCGTCGATCACGTTCTCGAGGAAGTGGGTCGAGAGGTGCACCACCCGCCGGAGATGATCCCAGTCGATCTGCCCATCCTTGACGAAGATGCCGAGGTTGATCGAGCCCAGGTTGCAGACGTCGTAGGGGAGCAGCGGCTGCTCGCCGCACGGATTCGTGGCCTCGTAGGCACCGAGCTGCGGCACCGGGTTGAACTCGTTGGCGCGATCGATGAAGAACACGCCGGGCTCGCCGGTCTTCCAGGCGCCGTGGATGATCCGCTCCCACACGTCACGCGCGCGGAGCTGCCCGGTGACCTCGCCCGTCTTCGGGTGGATCAGGTCATAGTCGCTGTCCGCCTCGGCCGCCGCCATGAAGGCATCGGTCACCGCCACCGAGATGTTGAAGTTCGTCACCTTGGTGATGTCATCCTTGCAGGTGATGAACTCCATGATGTCCGGGTGGTCCACCCGCAGAATGCCCATGTTGGCGCCCCGGCGCGTCCCGCCCTGCTTGACCACGTCCGTCGACGCGTCATACAGCGACATGAAGGACACCGGACCGCTGGCCACGCCCATGGTGGACCGGACGATGTCGTTCTTGGGCCGCAGGCGCGAGAACCCGAAGCCGGTACCGCCGCCGGACTGGTGCACGAGCGCCATGGAGCGGAGCGTGTCATAGATGCCGCTGTGCCCGTTGGAGAGCGCATCCTCAACCGGCAGCACAAAACACGCCGAGAGCTGGCCCAGCGGCCGGCCGGCGTTCATCAGGGTGGGTGAGTTGGGCATGAAGTACCGGTTTGCCATCAGGCCATAGAAGGCCTCGGCCAGGGCTTCGACGGCTCCCTCGGAGGCGCCGTACTTCTGGTCGGCCTGCGCAATCGTCCTCGCCACGCGCCAGAACAGGTCTTCCGGCTGCTCCACGGGCTCGCCGCTTTCATCCTTGATCAGGTATCGCTTCTGCAGCACCGTGATCGCGTTGGCCGAAAGCCGAACTCCGTCCCGCGGCGTGGACGACTGGGTCATGGCATACTCGCTTTGTCTGAAGTGTTCCGTGGGGTCACACTGCCGGCCTGGTCGGGGCTGATCAAGCCGTCTCCTTCCAACTGTCATCCTGTTCGACAACGCGGCCAGGTCAACAGGCGGAGGGGTAAGCTAGGTCAGAAGTCAGGCCGGCACAATACGGCCAGAAGTCCCGGGACGACGCCGGTTTTTACTCTTCACATCACAAAGTTATGTGAGTGGAAATCTAACGGGGGGTGCAGCTTTCCTCACCCCCCGGCCAGCGGATACCGGCCTTCCCGGTGCGCGCGCGCCTGGGCCACGTAATGCTCCCAGGTCCCGCGGATTCGCGCGGTCAGGGTCTCGTCCACCTGGCGGACAATCCGGCCGGGAACGCCGATGACGAGCGAACCGGGGGGCACACGCATGCCTTCCGGCAGGACCGCCCCGGCCGCCACCACGCTCCCCGTCCCTACATGCACGTTATTGAGGAGTATGCTGCCCATCCCGATCAGGCAGTCGTCCTCCACCGTGCACCCGTGGAGGATCGCCCGGTGCCCCACCCCGACCCGCTGGCCGATCGTGCAGGGCACATCCTCGTCCACATGAACGATGGTACCGTCCTGGAGGTTGGTCTGCGCCCCGATCCGGATCGGCGCCATGTCCCCCCGCAGGACCGCCTGGTACCATACGCTCGATTCCTCGCCCAGCGTCACATCCCCCATGACAGCGGCGGTGGGCGCAACGAAGGCGGTGGCGTGGATCGTCGGCATGCGGATTCCAGTCTGGAGGAAACGGTCGTCAGGGGACGGCGCGGCGACTCGACGGTCGCGGCGTCCCGAACGGGACCAGCTGCGGCCGGACCTCGCTCACCTCGCCCACCACAATGGTAACGGTGTCGGTCCAGAATTCATGGCGTGGCGCCGAGATCGCGAGCACGTGCCGGCCGGTGCGTACGCGGGTCACGGCGGTCAGCACGGGACGGCCGTCGAGCAGGACCGTCGTTCCCCGTGGCACACCGACCACGCGGAGGGCTCCGGAGTCGGGCGGGGCGGCATCGGTCGTGGGGCTGGAAGGCGGTGCTGCGGGGGCAATGACCGCCGCGGGGGGCGGGCCCTGACGACCCTGTGTCGCCGCTGGAATATCCACGACGGGCGGCGCCGAGGGCATCGTGTCCGGGGCGGGGGAATCCACGGCCGCGAGTGAATCCACCGGCGCCGGCGCCGTGCCTGCCCGCGTGAAGGCCCCTGGATCCAGGGTCCGGTACCTGGCGTAGTACCAGCCACCGGCCGCGGCCAGCAACAGCACCGTGATCAGCAACCAGGGCGTGCGGGAGCGGCGCGGCGGACGGGGACGGCGCGCCACCGGGCGCCTTCCGCTCCGCGGCGTCAAGGCGGGACGTGGGGTGCCCACTCCGAGTGCGACGGCGGGGGCTGGCGTCGTTGGCGCGGCCGGATTGACCGGCATCGTCGCGTCGCGCGGGAGGTGGAGCGGCTCGCGCCGCTCCCCCTCGAGCCGGGCCGGCGCGAGCTCGCCCCCGGAGAGCGCCTCGACCAGCGCATCCGCATGGGGAAAGCGATCCTCCGGCTGCTTGGCCAGCAGGCGGCGGATGGTGGCGAAGAGGCGGCGCTCATCCGGGTCTCCGAGCAGGGGCTCGGGCAGTGGGTCGGTAATGTGCTGCAGGCCGATGGCGTACGCATCGGCCCCGTCGAACGGCACCCGTCCCGTCAGGCACTGATAGGCGACGACGCCAAGGCTGTAGAGATCACTCCGACCATCGGTTTCCTGGGCACGGGCCTGTTCGGGGCTCATGTAGTGCGGCGTCCCGATGGACATGCCGGTGCTGGTCAATCGCCGGCCCCGGGCCGCCTTGGCGATGCCGAAGTCGGTGACGGTCGGTGAACCGTTTTCGTCGAAGAGGATGTTATCCGGCTTGATGTCCCGGTGCACCACGCCGCGCCGCGCCGCGTGCCCGAGAGCGGAGGCGGTATCGATCAGCAGCCGGCGCACCTCGGGCGGCGACAGGCGGCCGCGCCGGCCAAGCAGGTCGCTGAGGGACCCGCCCCGCAGATACTTCATCACGAAGTAGGTCACGGCACCCGCGCGACCCACCCGGTACACCGGAATGATGTGGGGATGCTCGAGGCCAGCCGCCGTCCTGGCCTCGCGCTGGAACCGCTCGATGAACTCGGCATCGAACGCGAGCACCGTCGGCAGCACCTTGATGGCCACGTCCCGCTCGAGGGCGACCTCCCGCGCGCGGTAGACGATGGCCATGCCGCCGCGGCCCAGTTCGACGCGCACGTCGTACTCCGCGGCCAGCGCGGCGCGAACCTGCTCGAGATCAGAGGGTGGAACGTCAGCGGGAGCGGTGGTACGCAGGCTGTGGCCGCAGGCAGTGCAGTGCCTGGCGTCGGAGGGGACTTCCGAGCCGCAGCGGGAGCAGAACATCGGCCGAAGCTACGCCGCCGCGGAGGCCGGCGTCAAGAACCAGTCAGCCCCGGCGAGAGAACAACGAAGACCCGCCCCGGGCCCTGCTCCAGCCGGAAGGTCATCGTGAGGCGGTGCTCCCGTCGGGCGCCACGGTGAAGGGACGCTTGCGCGTTTCCTTCTGGCCCCCGGGTGAGGTAATGATGAGCTGGAGTTCGTAGCGTCCGGGTTTGAGCTTGTCCAGGGCAATGCTCCGGCGCACCTCCGTGGCGGCGCCGTCGGCGCGATCGGTGAAACTCAGGCTGATCGGCTTTGACTTGCCGAAGAGTCCGAAGAGACCTCCACTGCCCTGCTTCTCCACCACCAGCTGCGTGCGGTACTCCGTGCCGGACGGGAGGCCGTACACCTCATAGTATACCTCCATGTCGGTCCCGGGCCGGTAGGCGTTGGTCGGGTTGAAGAAGACCGTATCGCCCCGGCTGGAGACCCAGCGGAGGTTGGCACTTCGCCAGCCGAGCACCAGGTCACTCACGGCAAAGGTGGTCCCGTTGAGCGGGGCGACCGTGAGGGAATCGGTCGCGAAGACCATGCCCCGGCTATCGCCTTCCTGCAGCGCAAGGCGGTACGTGAGGTGTCCGGGGGGCACGGGGAGCACGACCTTGCCGACGAGATGCTCGCCCGGCGGAATGGTGCCCTGGTTCAGGAAGTACGAGGTGGTGTCCAGGGTGGACACGGTGTGTCCCGAGCGATCCTGGAAGGCCACTCGCACCCGGATGGGATACACATTGCCCTGCGCCGTCCGGACCGGCACCAGTTCGGAGCCGGGAATGGCATAGGTGACGAAGACCCGGTTCGCCTCTTCCCCGCCACCGAGTGCAATGACGTTGCTGCGCAGGGGCAGCGCGACATCGTAGTCCAGTTCGTAACTGTCCGTCGTGGTGCCGATCTCGATGCTGCGCTGGCCGAGCCGCCGTTCCTCGCCCTGCAGGTTGACGGAGGTCAGGCCCGCCGCCTGGAGCCGGCCGTAGATCGGCGCGATCTGCTCCCGGCTCTGCAGCAGGTCGTCATAGACGCCGCGCCGGGTCACGCCCTCCTGGTCGCTGCGAAGGCGGACGGATTCCGCAAACCCCAGGAGATCCTGGACACTCTCCACCAGCTTGTAGTCCTGCACATCCTCGCGCGCGACAAAGTGGAACACGAGGTTCCCGTCTGCCCGGTCGAACCGCCAGGTCTCGTTCGCTTCGAGGTCATGGCCGGTCAGCGTCGCGCGGGCATCGGGCTCACCGTGCCGGATGTAGATGATCCCGCGATCGTCAAAATCGGTACTGCCGGAACGATAGCGCTCGATGATGTCGTAGTGCCGGTTCGGGCTGACCAGCGCGAAGTTCCGCTTGGCATAATGGATCCGGCGGTAGTGCTCACGGAGTCGCTCGTCGGGCGTGCGGAGCTGTCGCCACGCCCGGTCCGACCAGAACGAGCGCAGGAAGGCCGCGCGTCCCTCCCCTGCCGTCGCGTCGAAGCGCCGGAGCATGCTGTCAGCCGCGATGAGCGAGAGGTCGTGGCGATACTCCGCGACGGTGGCCGTGTCATCGATGGCGGCGCCCTCGTAGTAAGGCTTCACGCCGGCCAGGTCCCCCTTCACGAACTCCGAGCGGGCCAGTTCCAGCAGGCCAAGGGAACGTGTCCCTCCGACCTCGAGATAGCGGCGGAAGGCGACGATCGCGCTGTCCGGGTTGCCGATCTCGCGCTCGACCTGGCCGCGCACAAGCTGGAAGGAAGGATCGTCGGCCGCCTTCGTTCCCGCGGCGAGCCTGAGCGCGCCCAGCGCCAGCTCAAGCTTGATGTTGACCCGCTGGCGCAGCGCCGTGTTCGACAGCTCCACAAGTCCCTTGACGAACGACGGGTCGACGGTGGCCGCGCGGGCAAAGGCCATGGCAGCGCGGGTCAGGTGATCCTTGCCGAACATCTGCTGTAGTCCGGCGATGAACGAGATCTGGGGCGCGCCGACGCCGGTCTCGGCAAGGCCCAGCCCGTACCAGCCGTAGGGCCAGTCGGGCTGGAGGTCGGTGGCCCACGTGAATTCGCTGGCCGCGTCTTCGTAGTGCGACTGCCCGCCGAGGTCACCCACCCGAAGCGCCAGGAACCCGAGCTTCAGGTGCAGCATGACGCTGTCCCGGTCCACCCGGGCCACGTTGATGAGGCGCTTCTCCAGTTCGAGCAGCGCCGTCGTGTCGCGCACCGTGCCGATGGAATCGCGGAACGACTCGAGTGACGCCCGCCCGGCGGGCGCCTGGGCGTGCCCCGACCGCGGCACGAGGAGCGCCAGGGCGGTCATGCACAGGAGAATGGAGCGGGAAAGCAGTCTGCTCTGGACCATCGGAACCTCGGTGAACCGGGCAACGCCCCGTGGGCAACAGGGGGTGGCCAAAGGGGGCCTCTACACTATGACGAACGAGCCCCGAAAGGTTTCACGCGCCGGCCCCACATTCATAACCTAATCGAGGTCCCCGGAGGCAGGACTCGACGTGCCCCCCCCGGCCCGCCAGCGCAGGAAGGAGACGATCCCGTTCCGCACGGCCCGGGCATATGCTTCCTGCCCCGCCACGCTCCGCAGCGCCGCCTCCTGGTCGGGAAGCATCATGAAAAGGCCTTCGGTGAGAATCGCCGGCATCCAGGTGGGGCGCACCAGGGCCAGGTCTCCCCGGCCGAAGCCGAGGTCGCGCGTCCCGAACGCCCGGACCAGCTCACCCTGGACGGCGCGGGCGAGCGGGATGCTGTGGACGTGGTTGTAGTAGACGCTCGCCCCGTTGTTGGTGAACGGGTTCACGCCGTCCGGCAGGGCGTTGTTGTGGATGCTGACGAGCAGATCGGCGCCCACGCTGTCAGCCAGCTGCGTGCGCTCGGTCAGCCCCACGTCCCGGTCGGTGGTCCGGGTCATGATGACCCGGGCGCCCTCGGCGGCGAGCAAATCGCGCAGACGCAGGCCCACGGCCAGGTTGGCCTCGGCCTCGCGCAGGCCCGTCGGCCCCGTCGCGCCCGCGGGCGGATGGCCAGGATCAACCACCACCAGCACGCCCCGGAGCGGATGTCCCGCGTCCAGTGCCGGCGGACGGCGGACCTCGAGCATGAGGTCGTCCTGCGCCCATCGCGTGCGATAGCCCCAGGTACGCTCGTCCAGCGAGACCGTGAGGGTGACCTCGTCGCGTCCTTCCTGCGACCAGGTGATTGCGCGGATGCCCGGCACTGTCCCGCCGTACCGGATCCAGTTCACGTCCCCCGCCGCGTGGTAGAGACGGAGGGTTATTGACGCAGCCTCTTCGTTCACCGCGAACGGCACCCGGCGGCTGACCGGGATACGCAGGATGAACCGGTCGGCGGCAGCAGTGAGGGCAACCGACCCGACCGTCGCACGATCGAGCGGAACCCGGGCGGGCAGCGGTCTCACGTCTCCCGCCGCGACCCAGGCCTCCGCCCCGGTGGAGAGCCGCAGCCGGACATTGCCGTTCACCTGTCCCGTCGCCTCGGTCCGTGTCCCGCGGGGGAAGAACCAGTTGTAGGTCGCGCCCGGACGGGCACGCCCGACGGTGATGCCGTCGGTCGTACCCGTGCCTTCCGGATCGTCATCCAGCTCCACCACGTAGGGGAGCGAGTCGAGCAGCGCCAGTCGCAGCGGCCATTCCGCGCGCACCGTGTCGGCGCCGAGTATCGCCTCGATCACCGGCAGCGCGGGCGCGGCCCCGGCGCACCCGGCGGGAGGTTCCGCCAGAGAGTCCGTGACCGCGCATCCCGCGGCGGGGATGGGAGCAGACCGTGCGGTGTCGCCCAGGAACGGGCCGGGAGACGGACCCAGGGCGCGCCCGCGGAGCACACCCACGTATCGGTCACTCGTGACACTGCGCGCAAGGTTGCCCGTATCGCGATCAAACGCGCGGGTTCCCCACGAGACGTCGGAGAGGGTCGGCCGCGCGACCAGGGGGATGACGGTGGAGTCGGGCAGCACCAGCCGCACCTCCGCCCCGGCGGTGGCTCTAACCGCGAGCGGGAGATACTCCCCCGCCGGCCACCACACGCGTCCGGACGGTGTCGCGGACGCCGCGTCGATCCACAACGCGTCACGGGCGCGCGACGTGACCGGCCGGCGGAGTTCCAGCGTATCTATGACGGTCTCGGTGGCTGTCCTGGCGACGAGCTGGAGCCGCATGAGACTTTCGGCGGGGAACGCCACCCATGCCAGCCATGCGCCGTTCGGCCAGACGTGCACCGGGCGCCCGTTGATGGCCAGCGTCGCGTCACCCGTGCCGACGGAGCCGAAAATGAAGCTGGAATCAACCGCCACGACCGACCCCTCAGGGGGATACACCACGCGGATGGCGGGCGGGCCCGATCGGGGCGTGACCGGGGGCAGCCGGGTACCCGATGCGCCACCGGATTCGGTGTCGGGGACGGGAACCGGGGTCGGGGCCGGGAGGGACGGAGTGCCGCACGCCGCGGCGAACAGCAGGAGGGGGACGGCGGATCGTGTCATTGGTGCAAGGTAAGCGCGGCGTTTCGGCCGGTCCATGCGGGAAAAGCCCCCGGGCCCGGAACAGCACACGGCGCTGGCAGTCGAGGAGGGGACGGTCGCCGAGACGGCCACCTCCGTGATACGTTACCAGGGAGCCGGCACACAGGCGGTGTTCACCTTCCTCTACGTACCATTGAGCAGCCTTATCCGCTTCCATCAACAGGAACACCTGCCCTGGCACCGGTCGACCCCTGACGGGAGGAGCCATCCATGTCCGAGGACCCACAGCCCCCCGTCGTGGAGGGCAAGGCCGGCATCAGCGTGATCCGCGGCTCCGGCCTGTGCCGGGACTGGAACGGCATCCGGTACAAGGCCGGCATGTCCGGTCGGAACGTCGGGGCCGGGCAGCTCTCCATGAACGTGGCAACCATCCCGCCGGGCGCGGTGGCCTTCGCCCACATCCATGTCGATTTCGAGGTCATGCTGTACATCCTCGAGGGCCGCGTGCGCCACGATTACGGGGAAGGACTGGTGGAGCATGTCGAGAACGCGGCAGGAGACTTCATTTTCATCGAGCCCGGCATCCCCCACGAGGTGCGCAACCTGAGCGATGCGGAGCCCGTCGTCGCAGTCGTGGCGCGCTCCGACGCATCGGAATGGGAACACATCATCCCATACCCGAGCGCCGCACGAACCGCGGCAGGGCAGCCACCCACCTGCCCGTAGCACTCGCACGCCCGCGTTGACGCCTATTTTTCCGGCCGGTAGATTGCGCCCACGTCCCGGGGACGCTCCCCGGTCCCCCGGACGGCCCGCCGCTGGACCTTCCGTTCCCCCGGAGGCACCCACGCCCCCCTGCCCCGACACCATGCAGTGTCCGAGCCCCGCATGAAGACGTGCCCATCCTGCGGCGCGCGGTACGGTGCCGCCCAGAAATTCTGCCCGGCAGACGGGAGCGCGCTCCGCGCGGACGATCCGCAGGGCGACCTGGTCGATGCGGTCATCGCCGACCGCTATCACGTCAGCCGGAGGCTCGGGGAAGGCGGGATGGGAGTGGTATACGAAGCCGAACACCTGCGGATGGGACGTACCTGTGCCATCAAGGTGCTGAGCCGGTCCCTCACACGGGATGCTGACGCGATCGCGCGGTTTAACCGTGAGGCCGCCAACGCCAGCCGCATCAGCCACCCCAACGTCTGCCTGGTGTACGATTTCGGCGAAACCGGCGACGGCCTGATCTACCTCGCGATGGAGTACCTCGATGGCGGCACCCTGACCGAGGCGCTCGCGGGTGGCCCGATGTCCATGGAGCAGGCACTGCCCGTCCTGGAGCAGTGCGCTGCCGGGCTCGCGGCGGCCCATGACCTCGGCATCGTGCATCGTGACCTGAAGCCGGACAATATCATGCTGGTCGGTCCGGGAGACCGGCCGGTCGTGAAGGTGGTGGACTTCGGCATCGCGAAGGCTGGCGCCGAGGCCGCGCAGCAGGTCACGCGAACCGGCCTCGTGGTGGGCACTCCGGAGTACATGAGTCCCGAGCAGCTCGCGGGCGCGGTGGTCGATGCGCGTTCCGACCAGTACGCCCTCGGGCTGATCGCCTTTCGCATGCTGACCGGCACCCTGCCCTTCCGTGCGGAATCACCACAGGAGGTGATGGTGAAGCGGCTGACGGAGGCACCGCTCCGCCTGGACGAGGCCCGGCCCGGGATGAACTTCCCTCCGCAGGTGCAGGACGCCATTGGCCGGGCGCTGGCCCGCCGCCCGGAGGATCGGTTCCCCACCGTCCAGGCCTTCGTCGCCGCCCTGGCCGCTCCCGGGTCCGCCGCGCGCGAGGCGCCGACGATGCCGCTGGAAACCGTCGGGAGCCCGCCGCCTACCCGGGTGTCACGGCCCCCGCGCCGCGCACGCGGTGTCGCGCCCCTGGTCCTCGGCGCGGCGATCGTGATCGTCGCGCTCCTTGCCGGGCGCGCCCTGCTGGCGCCCTCCCCGGCGGACCCGGTGGCAGACACCACGGGGATCTCAGTGCCTGCCCTCTCGGGCGCGACCGGGGCCCCTGATACGGCGACCCCGGATACCACGCCGGGGCCGGATGCCGGGAACAGCACTCCCCCGATCACGGAGCCGGCGGACCAGTCCGTGGGCCGGCCCCGTTCCGGGGCAACTTCGGCCGTCCCTGTGACTCTGCCCGATCCAGACAGTATCTTCAGTCCGGCGAGCCGAAGCCGGGCCCGCCGGCGCGCCGAGGTCATCTACCGCCGGAGCGACGTCAGCGACAGCGTGCGCGCCGAGGCGGCGCGCCTGGTGAGCCAGGCCTGGATCGAGGACAAGGAATGGGCCCGGGCCCGGGCCTGGGCCGACACTGCGTATCGGCTCTATCCCCGCGAGACGTACCGGGAGATTCGCGCGATGATCGACAGCACCATGCGGCAGGCAGCGAACTAGCGTCGTGGCTACGGGAACCGTTCATGTCACGGTCTTCGGGAAGACGGACCTCGGCCGCACCCGCGACCACAATGAGGACACCTTTCTGGTCGCTGACCTGACGGCGGGCCGGGCCACGCTGCATCCCGAGGTGAAGGAGCACGTCCTCGGGCCGCGCGGGTCCCTGCTCATGGTCGCGGACGGCATGGGCGGCGCCGCCGCCGGCGAGATCGCCAGCGCGATGGCCACCGACGTTATCTACTCACACCTCTCCAGCACCTGGGGCACCGACACGGAGCTCACGCCCCAGCGCTTCGCCGCCCGTCTCCGCGAGGCGGTGGAGGAAGCAAACCATCGCATCCATACGTATGCCCTTGAGCACCCCGAGGTCCGGGGGATGGGAACCACGGCGACCGTGGCCGGCGTCATCGGGGACGTGCTCTACCTCGCCCAGATCGGCGACTCGCGCGGGTACCTTGTGCGGGACGGTGTCGCGACCCAGCTCACCCGTGACCAGTCGCTGATGCAGCGCCTGGTGGATGCGGGGGAAATCACCGAAGAAGAAGCGGAGCAGAGCGAGCGGAGGAATATTATCCTGCAGGCGCTCGGGCCCGAATCCGAAGTGAAGGTGGACCTGACCTTCCAGCGGCTCAGCCCCGGGGACACGATCATCCTCTGCTCCGATGGCCTTTCCGGGCAGTTGCGCCGGGATGAACTGGGGCCGCTCGTCGTCCGGCACCCGGACCTGGTGGAGCTGGCCGCGCGCCTCATCGAGCTCGCCAACACCCGCGGCGGCCCGGATAACATCACCGCCGTCATCGCGCGCTTCGAAGGGGAGGGCCTCTCCCACCCGGACGCCAGCCACGAGGCAGGCTATCACCCGCTGGAGGGCGAGAACGACCGGGAGCCGCCGGGCCTGGCGACGGAAGAGGTCCCCGTCGTCCAGGCGGTCAGGAGCCCGGGCAGTTCCAGCCGGATGATGGCGATCGGCCTGATCGGGCTGATCCTCGTCGCGCTGGGATTCCTCCTCCTGTCGCTCTAGGTCGCCATGCAGCTGCAGTGCACCTTCCGCTCCGGCGCCCGCCGCAACCAGGTGACGGTATTCGAGCAGCCGTTCGTGCTGGCGGGACGGCACCCGGAATGCGACCTCCGGTTCGACCCCGACCGGGACCTCGAGGTCTCGAGCCGCCACGCCTCGGTCACTCTGCAGGGCGGCGTCTACATCCTCCGTGATCTGGGGAGCACCAACGGCACGCTGGTCAACGGCCGGCCGCTCAGGGGTGAGCACGTCGTCGCCCATCGCGACCTCGTGCGCTTCGGCCCCACCGGCCCGCAGGTCGAGTTCGAGGTCATCCCGGACCCGCGCGGCCCGGGAGGGTTCAGCGGCGGCCCGGAGCCGCCCGGCCTGCCCGAGCCGATGCCGATCCCTCCGGCAGGAACACCGCGGCCACCCAGACGGACTCCGCCGGACGGCATCGGCATGCGGATGGATGACGATCCGCCACCCGCCGCGTCGCCCGGCCACCGGACCGTCTGGGGCCTTCTCGCGCTCCTCGCCCTGCTCGGGGCCGCCTTCGTGTGGCAGAGCAAGCGCGCCGCGGACCGGGTCGAGGCGGAGCGGGCCCACCTGCTGGACCGGGTCGACAGCCTCACCACGGCCCTTGGTGGCGTGCAGGCCGACATTGCGTCCCTCCAGGGTTCGCTGGATGCGGCCCGGCGCGATGCCATCGCGCTGCGGACACGTATCGCTGATGGTGGCGACGGCACGGAGATCACCGAGTTGCGCCGGGTCCTCGACACCGCGCTGGCCCTCCGCGAACGGCTCGTCTCCGCCGCGTCGCTCGACGCCGCCGCGATCGGACGGGACAATGCGGACGGGGTTGCGGTGATCGCCGTGCAGTTCCCCGACGGGCAGTCCTGGACCGGGACCGGTTTCGCGATCGCCAGCGACGGCGGCGGGGGATACCTCATCACCAACCGGCATGTCGTACAGGAAGGGACCGGATCGGTCCCCGCGCGACTCGGCGCCATCTTCAACGGCTCGCGACAGAATTTTCGCGCCCGGGTGGTGGCCCTCCATCCGGACGTGGACATCGCCCTGCTCCGGGTTGACGTGGCCGGGGGCGTGCCCACGGTCCGCCTTCCCGCCTCCGGCACTACGGTCGCCGCCGGCGACCCGGTGGTCGTGATCGGATTTCCCCTCGGGCTCGACATCGACATGGGCGGACGGTGGCGTGCGGTGGGCGTCGCGACCACGCTGATCGCCGGCACCGTCAGCAAGGCGGTACCACGCCTCATCCAGCTGGACGGCTACGGCGCACAGGGCTCGAGCGGCAGCCCGGTCTTCGATGCGGACGGCGCGGTGGCCGGTGTCGTATTTGGAGGGGAGAAGGAAAGCCGGGGGCGGGTGGTCTACGCCGTCCCGATCCGGTACGGCCTGGAGCTGCTCGCCCAGGCCGGACGTGAGCCCTGACGGACGCTCAGACCGCCAGCAGCAGCCAGCCGATCCCGAGTACGCTTCCCAGAATCGCCACGACCCACAACAGCCACCGGCCCGCGTCCTGCCGCAGGTCGTCAAGCGGAGTGAGCCCCGTCCGCCGGCGCACCGGACCCCAGAATCCCGCGGGCCGGACCCGCCGGTAGAACTCATCCAGCCTGGCGTCGGGCTCCGGCGCGGTTGCGAACATGACCGGCACCCATACCGCCATCGACCCGAATGCCGTGAGGATGATCCGCCAGCCGAAGGTGAGCTCGTAGCGCAGGGTCACCAGGGCCACCACCAGCCCTGCGACCATCGCCGCGATCTCAGCCCAGGCATTGATCCGCCACCAGAACCAGCGCAGCAGGAGCACCAGTCCCGGGCCGGTCCCGATGAGGATCAGCAGGCGGAAGACCGTGCCCACGTCGTCCATGAAGAAGGAGACCGTGGCGGCGAGGAGCGTCAGCCCCACGGTAGCCCAGCGCGCCGCACGGAGCAGGGTCGCATCGTCCTGCGGGGGGGCGAACCGGGCGTAGAGGTCGTTGACGAGGTAGCTCGCGCCCCAGTTCACCTGGGTCGAGACCGTGGACATGAACGCGGCGACCAGGCTCGCGAGCACCAGGCCAAGCAGACCCGCCGGCAGGTACCGCGCCATCATCATGGGATAGGCGAGTTCGGGATCGTCGAGCCCGGGAAAGATCACGAGCGCCGCCAGCCCCACCAGCACCCAGGGCCAGGTCCGGACCACGTAATTCAGGATGTTGAACGCATGGGCCGCCTTGCGCGCTTCGCGCTCGTTCGCGGTGGAACTCAGGCGCTGGACGAACATCCCTCCGCCGTCGCTGTTCCGGAAGGCCCACCACTGGACCAGCAGGTATCCGAAGAATGTGGACAGCGGCATCAGGGCGTCATCCCCTGACGGGAGCAGGCGCAGCTTGTCGCCCTGTCCCGAGGCCCGGATGGCGTCGGTCAGGCCGCCGAGCCCTCCCACTTCGTGCAACGCGTACCCCATGACCACCACGGCGCCGGTGAGGGCGAGAAAGTACTGGATGAAGTCGGTCGCGACCACGCCCCACAGGCCGGAGAGCGCGGTGTAGAGGAGGACCACGAGCACGATCGGCATCAGGGCCCAGAGCCTCGCGTCGCCCGGCAGCGCCGGCAGGCCATCCAGCAGGCCCAGCGCAACGATGACCTTGCGCATCGCGAGCATGCCGTACCCGATGCTGATGCAGTTGATGGGGACCGCGAACAGGAATGCGCGGGTCGCCCGGAGCGCCGCAGCGGGGCGTCCGGCGTAGCGCAGCTCCGTGAGTTCCATGTCCGTCACGACTTCTGCGCGCCGCCAGAGCTTGGCCAGCAGTACGGCAAGCAGGACATGCGCGAACGCGAAACACCACCACTCCCAGTTGCCCGCAACTCCCGCCCGCGCAACGCGGCCCGCCACGTACAGCGGCGTGTCGACGTTGAAGGTCGTGGCGGCCATCGAGGTGGCGGCGAGCCACCACGGGATGGCGCGGCCACCCACGAAGAACTCGACCAGGCTGCCCGCCCCCCGGCGCGCCACCACCAGCCCGAGCACGAGCGTCCCCGCCAGGTAGAGGGCGACGATGCCCCAGTCGAGCGCCGTCACGCGCCCAGCTGCTCCAGGCGCCGGGCGACGGCTTCCTGCATGAGCCGCTGCCGGTGCCACGCCACCAGGACCGGCACGTCCCCTGGCAGTTCATCCACCAGCCGCGGATGGCCGAACAGGACGATCAACCGACTCTCGGGCGCGAGCGTTGCCAGCCGGGCGCGGCTGGCGGAAGAGAAGCCCGGACGCCCCTTCCACCCGCGGGGCTCGGCGAAGGCAAGGAGAACGCGATCACCACCCTCCCCGAGGCTGGCGCCCCGCCCCGCCAGGGTCCGGCTCACCCAGTCCGACGGACCGGGAGGGAACGGCCCGCCGATGTCGTCATCCACGATGTCGAGGCCGAGTGGCCGATCGCCACGGAGCGACGGAAGCGGCCCCCGGACGACGCCGCTATCCACCAGCTGGTCAGCCCACGTGCGAGGAAGGTCCGCGTTGCCGGGGAGGGGAGGCGCCATTCGCGCAATCCGGGCCACCGTCCGTTCGACGCGCTGCACGGCACTCCAGACCAGTCGCTCATCCAGATCGCCCGAGGCGAGCGCGCGGTTGAGGGCGTCCACCGTCTCCTCCTGGTCGCCCGGATAGAGCAGGATGTCGCATCCGGCGCGGATGGCGGCCACCGCGGCCGCCCCCGGACCGCCCTCGCGCGTGGCGCCCGCCATGTTCATCGCGTCGGTGACGATGAGGCCGTCGAAACCGTGCGCGTGGCGCAGCTCGCCGAGGATGGCCGGGGACATCGTGGCCGGGAGGCCGGACGGGTCCAGCGCGGGGTATGCGACGTGCGCGCTCATGACGGCGCCCACCTGGGCCCGCAATGCCGCGGTGAAGGGGGTGAGGTCGGCCTGGTGCAGTGCCGCTGCCGGTGCGTCAACCACGGGAAGTCCCGCATGGGAATCGGTCCGGGTGCGGCCGTGACCCGGATAATGTTTCACGCAGGCGAGGGCGCCGTTCCCCTGGCACCCCCGCACCCATGCGGCCACCAGGCCGGCAACGGGCGCAGGGTCCCCGCCGAACGAACGCGACTGCACGATGGGGTTGGCGGGCTCGATGTCCAGGTCGGCTACGGGGGCCAGCACCCAGTTGATCCCGACTTTCCGCGCCTCCGCCGCGGTGAGGGCTCCGGCCGCAGTCGAGACCGTCTCGGCGTCGTCGAGCGTGGCAAGCGCGCCAGGTGGCGGGATCTCGGTCAGGCCACGCACCTGCTGGCCTGCGCCACGTTCCAGGTCGGCGGCGATCAGCAGTCCGCGACCGGCCCGCTCGCGGAGGTCTGCGGTGAGCGCCGAAACCTCTTCGACGGTCCCGCCGAAGATGATGAAACCGCCGACCCCGAGCCGGAGGCCGGTGCTGATCGTGCCGGTCTCGTGCGTGAAGCCGCCCTCGGCGCGCCAGCGGAGCGGCGGGAGAACCAGCCTGGCGGGATTCACGGCGGCGTCACCGAGCCCAGGATGCGGAAGCCGCGCGCGCCAGTGGCCGCCGGCAGGTTGCCGGGCTGGCCGGTCAGCATGAGGTGCGCGAGGAAGGCGAAGGCCACCGCTTCCTTCGCGTCCCCGTCGAAAAAGAGGTCGTCGAACCGGCGGAGGCGCATTCCCGCTCCCAGCCCGGCGGCGATGGCTTCCATCAGGACGGGATGGTGCCGGCCCCCGCCGCTGACGACAAGCTCGGGGGCCTCGGGAAGCCACTGCTGCGCGGCGGCGGTCACGCTTCGTGCGGTCAGCTCGACCGCAGTGGCGACCCCGTCGGGCCCGGGCACCCGCTCATGCAGCTGGCGGGCATAGTAGTGCCCGAAGCGTTCCCGACCGGTGCTCTTGGGAGGCGGAGCGCGGAAGAACGGATCGGCCAGGAGCTGTTCGAGGACATCCTCCGCCACGCTCCCCTGGCGGGCGAGCCGGCCATCCCGGTCATAGGGAAGCTCAGGATCGACCAGGCGGGCGACCTCGTCGATGACCGCCACCCCGGGCCCCGCGTCGAATGCAAGCGCGTGCTCGAGCCGGCCTCGCCGCTCGACGTAGGTGAGGTTGCTCATCCCGCCGAGGTTGAGGAGGACCCGTGGATGGTCCTCCGCGCCGAACAGCAGCACGTCCGCCATCGGGACGAGTGGAGCACCCTGCCCCCCCGCCGCCACGTCCCGCGCGCGGAAGCCGCTCACGATCCGCACCCCAAACCGTTCGGCGAGCACTGCCGGCTCCCCCAGCTGCCACGTCACCCGCGGCGGCTCGTGCCAGACCGTCTGCCCGGGGAAGGCGATGAACCCGAGCTGGGTGGGCCGCACCTTCGCCTCGGCGAGGACGATGTCCACCGCCTGCGCCGCCCACTCGGCGAGGTGCACGTGCAGCCGGGCCAGCTCAGGCGCAGGCCCACCGGCGATCGCGCGCAGGATCTCGTCCCGCTCCGTATGGGCGTAGGGGCGGAACGCGAACCGGGCAAGTTCCACCCCGGCGGTTCCCGTGATCCGCACCAGCGCCGCGTCCACCCCGTCGAGCGAAGTGCCGGACATGAGGCCGATGCCGAGCGTGGGCTGCGGAGTCATTCACGCACCGGCGGCGGGTCACCGATCACGGGACGCAGGCGGCCCCCGTACGCCGACAGCCGGCCTTCCGCCTCGGCCCGGCTCACGTCCAGCCGCGCCATGACGATGGCGACCTTCACCGCCCCGCCTGCCTCCCCGATTACCGCCCGAGCCCTCTCGCGGGAGACACCGGCGGTCTCCATCACGATGCGCTCGCCGCGGTCCACCAGTTTCTCGCTCCAGGCCTGCAGGTCCACCATCAGGTTGCCATACACCTTGCCCAGGCGGATCATGGCGCCGGTGGTCAGCGTGTTCAGGACCAGCTTGGTGGCCGTGCCCGCCTTCATTCGCGTGGACCCCGTGACCGCCTCGGGACCAACCGGCACCGTGATGGCAACGTCGCACGTCTCCAGCAGCGTGGCCGGCGGTGGACTGCATGACACGATGACCGTGCGGGCGCCGAGCGCCTGCGCCCGGCCCAGTGCCGCGCGGACGTACGGCGTGGTGCCGCTCGCGGCGATCCCGACCACGACGTCCGTCCCGGCAACGTGATGGCCGTCCATGGCCGCAATGCCTGCGTTCAGGTCATCCTCCGCGCCCTCAGCAGGCCTCACCAGCGCGGGATACCCCCCGGCGATGATGCCCACCACCTGGGAAGGATCGGTGCGGAAGGTCGGGGGGCACTCCGACGCGTCCAGTACGCCCAGCCGGCCGCTCGTGCCGGCACCGACATAGAGCAGCCGGCCGCCGGAGCTGAGCGCCTGCTCGATGAGCGTGATCGCGCGGGCAAGTGCCTCCCTGGCCCCGGCCACGGCGGCCGGGACGGTGGCATCCTCGGCGTTCAGGAGGTCCACGATCTCCAGGGCCTCCGCGCGGTCGATGTCGCGCGTACGGGGATTACGCTGTTCCGTCAGGCGGGCATCGTGGAAGTCGTTCATGCTGTCCGGGAATCGAGATGCGGCGAGACGGCGGGGAACCAGACTGCGTCCCCCGCGTGACCGGGCTAAATTAGGGCCGGTCGCGCGCGGGGGGCAACCGCCGCGGATCCCTTCGTTCCCAGCCTGCGAGGTGCTGATGCATCGTCCCGCCCTTCCACTGCTGCTGGCCGCCATCCTCGCGGCATGCGGCGCCCCGGCCGGGTCTCCGGCCCCGGCTACACCTGCCGGCGTCAATTCCGAATGGCCCATGCTCGGCAAGGCCAGGGTCGCCGAGGGCCGCCGGGCCATGGTGGTCTCGGGCAGCCCGATCGCCAGCGCGGTCGGACGCGACATCCTCCAGCAGGGCGGGAATGCGGTGGACGCGGCCGTGGCGGTCGGGATGGCGCTCGCGGTGGTCCATCCCGAAGCCGGCAACATCGGGGGCGGCGGATTCATGATCATCCGGATGGGCGATGATTCCGTCCATGCCCTCGACTACCGGGAGAAGGCAGCCGGCCGGGCGACGCGTGACATGTACCTCGACCAGGACGGCGATCCAAGCGAACTGAGCCAGACCGGCGCGCTGGCGGCCGGCGTGCCGGGCTCGGTGGCCGGGATGCTCGAGGCCCACCGCCGGTTCGGGCGGCTTCCGCTCACCGACGTCATGGCCCCCGCCATCCGGCTCGCGAACGAGGGGTTCATCGTGGACCGCCACCGGAGCCGCTCGATCGGCAACCACTGGGACAGGCTCTACCTGTTCCAGGGCAGCCGGGAGGCGTTCCTCCCGAACGGCCGGCCGCCGGAGGTCGGCAGCCGGTTCGTGCAGCGGGACCTGGGACACACCCTGGAGGACATCCGTGACCACGGCCGGGACGGGTTCTACCGGGGCCGGGTGGCCGACCTGATCGTCGCGGAGATGGAACGCTCGGGGGGGCTGATTTCGCACGCGGACCTCGAGGCCTACCAGGCCCTGTGGCGCACGCCTGTCCGGATCGACTACCGGGGCTACACGGTCTACAGCATGCCGCCGGCGTCGAGCGGCGGCGTGACGCTCGGCGAAATCCTGAACATCATGCAAGGCTACGATCCCCTGCCCCCGTTCGGTTCGGCCGCGCTGCTGCACCGCGAAGCGGAAGCGATGCGCCGGGCCTTCACCGACCGCAACGTGTACCTTGGCGACCCGGACTTCGTCGACATGCCGATCGAGTGGCTGCTGTCGAAGGCGCACGCCGACTCCCTGCGCACGACCATCGACCCCAATCATGCCACCCGCACGCCGGTGTTCGATCCCTCGCTGCGGGACGGCAACTCGACCACGCACTACTCGGTGGTGGACGCCGAGGGCAACGCCGTGAGCTGCACGACGACGCTGAACAACAGCTACGGCAGCGCGGTGACCGTGTCCGGGGCGGGCTTTCTGTTGAACGATGAAATGGACGACTTCGCCTCGGCGCCGGGCAAGCCCAATATCTACGGACTGGTCCAGGGCGAGGCCAATGCGATCGCCCCGGGTAAGCGGATGCTCTCCGCGATGACCCCCAGCATCGTGATGGACCCGCAGCACCAGCTGTTTCTCGTCCTGGGCACACCCGGCGGCCCGACTATCATCACCCAGGTCTATCATGTGATCTCCAATGTGATCGACCACGGGATGTCCCTGCCTGACGCGGTCGCGGCCCCCCGCACACATCATCAGGGGCTGCCGGACGAGTACCGGCTGGAACGCAGCGGATTCAAGCCTGGTGTGCTGGCGGCACTCCGGACGATGGGGCACGAATTGACATTCCGCTCCGGGTGGGGCGATGTGGAAGCGATCATCCGTACCCCATCCGGCTGGGAGGGCGTGACGGACCCGCGCTACGGCGGGGGCGGCGCGGGGTACTGAGGGCGTTCGCGGCCATGAGAAAACGGCGGGGAGACCGATGGTCTCCCCGCCGTTTTCTGCCGGAACCAGGGATCGGTCAGGTGACCGTCAGGTCCTGGGTCAGCGTGAGGACGATGCGGGAGCCGACGGGAACCACGACTTCGCGGTTCTTCGTCTCGATGGCCACGCCCGTACCGACCGCGGCGCCTACGACGCCACCGATGATGGCGCCCTTGCTGTTGCCGCTGATCACGCGGCCGGCGATCGCGCCGGCGGCCGCGCCGGCGCCGACCTTGGCGGCATCACCCGCGCTCACGCCACCGCTCTTGAGCTGGTGGTCCACCGAGTCGATGGACGCGCCGAGCGTGTAGCTCTTGCCGCCGACCATCACGGTCGAAGGGATCAGCACGATCTTGCCGACGGAGCTCTTGTTGCTTGCGCCCTCGATCTGCGAGATGGTGAGGTTGACCGTGGAGCCCGCCGGAATCACCACCACGCCCTTGCTGTTTTTCACATCGGAGGTGACCGTGGTGGTGAAGGTCTCGCCCGCCTTGTTCTGCCCGGAGGAAATCTCCTCGGCCGCCGTCACGGCGAACGCGGTTCCGGCCGAGAGGGTCGCGCCACTCGCACGCGGCGTGCTGGTGGCGGCGCGCGGACTGCTCTGCGCCGGCGTCTGTGCCGTCGCCTGGTCGCTCAGGGTTGCGCTCGTGTCAACCGGGGCCATCTGCAGGTCACGATCAAGGCTGTCCGCCGCGGCCTGATCGGCGGCATCCCCTTTTCCACATCCTACCGCCAGGACTCCGGCGAGTAGTACCATCAGTGTTCTGGACATCCAGTTGCCTCCTGTAGGTGAACGAGCCCCGCCCGGCGCGCGACATCGTGACGGCTGGTACAGCATGGTCCGCCATCACGTCCGCCGCTCACCGGCCGGGGAAATCAAGTCACTCTCAATATGGCCCGCGGGACGCCTCCCAGCATGTGATCCCGCGCACAGTGGCGTTCCGACTTGCAACGCGCACCAGCCCTGGTTCAACTGTCACTGACGCTCATCTCCCGGTCGAGCCGGATTACCAGCCTGGCTCCAGCAGGGACGACCACGTCCCGGTCTGCCGTCTCGACAGCGACGCCGGTCCCCGCGGCGGCACCGACGACGCCGCCGATGACGGTTCCCTTCTTCCCGCCGATGATCCGCCCGGCGATCGCGCCGGCCACGGCCCCGGCCCCCACCTTGGCCGCCTCGCTCGTCCCGACTCCACGGCCTTTCAGGTAATGCTCCACCGAGTCGATGGACGCGCTCACCGGGTAGGTCTGTCCGTTGGCGGTAATGCTGGACACCGTCAGGACGAGCGTGCCTTCGGAACTCTTGTTCGGCGCCGCCTTGAGTTCGCTGACGGCGAGGTTGATGGTGCTTCCGGCCGGGATGATGGTGCGGCCGTTGCCGTCCTTCACGTCGGCGCCGATCGTGGCGGTCAGCGTCTGGCCCGGCTGGTCGGTCCGTGAGTTGAGGCTGTCGTCCACGCTTGCCCGGATCACCGTACCTGACGGGAGTGTCAGCGGTGCCGGCGCTACGGCCGGGGTCGGGACGGGCGCAGGAGTCTGCTTCGCCGGCGCCGGCTTTGCCGCAGGCGGTTGCTGCGTCGGGGTTACCTGGCGCGGGGCCGGCTTCTGCGCCACCGGCGTCTCCGCCGGCGCCGGCTCGGTCGACGGCTGGTCATTCATGACGGCCGTTGTGTCGACCGGGGCCAGCTGCAGGTCGCGATTGAGGCTGTCCGCCACGGCGGTGTCCGTGCGGTCACCCCCTCCACAGCCCAGGGCGGCCACGAGGGCCACGGTCATCAGAATCGTTCTGGACATCGAGTCCTCCCATGAAGTGAACTTGCCGGACCGCGCCGACGCGATGACATTGTGTCGGCCATGCGATCCCTGCGTACTCTGCTGCCCTGCCTTCGCGCCTACCGCGGCATCTATGCCGCCGGCATTGCGCTGATCGTGGTCTCCAACACCTTCCTGACACTCGGCCCGCGGTTCATCCAGCAGGGCATTGACGCCCTGGACCGCCACGAGCCCTTTGCCGTGGTCCTGCGAGCCATCGGCCTGCTGCTCGGCGTAGCCCTCCTGGGCGGATTCGCCCGGTTCGGCATGCGCGAGCTCCTGAACGGCGGCAGCCGCCGGATCGAGTTCGACCTTCGCAATACGCTGTACCGCCACCTGCAGGGCCTCTCGGCCTCATTCTACGACCGGTCCACGACCGGCGACCTCATGGCCCGCAGCACCAACGACCTGCTCGCGGTGCGGATGGTGGTCGGGCCCGCGGTCATGTACCTCGTGGATACGATCACCCGGACCATGCTCGTCCTGCCGTACATGCTCGGCATCAGTCCGCGCCTGACCGGCCTGAGCCTCCTGCCGCTCATCGGCCTCCCCGTGGCGATGACGTGGTTCGGCAGTGCCATCCACCACCGGACGCTGGACATCCAGAACCAGTTCAGCACCCTCAGCGACTTTGTCCACGAAAACCTGTCCGGGGTGCGCGTAGTCCGCGCCTACCGGCAGGAACGGGCCGAACTCGAAGAATTTAGCCGCCTGAACGAAGGGTATGCCACTCGCAACATGGCACTGGCGCGGGTCGCCGGCTCTTTCCATCCGATCATGGCGTTCCTTGGCGGCCTGGGCGCCGTCACCGTGCTGTACGTGGGCGGCAGGCTGGTGATCGCCGGCACGGTCACGCCGGGCCAGTTCGTGGCGTTCGGGGTGTACCTCATGACGCTGGTCTGGCCCATGATCGCGCTGGGCTGGGTGGTGAACCTGGTGCAGCGCGGGGCGGCCAGCATGGGGCGCGTCAACGCCCTGCTGGAGGAGGTGCCCGCCATCGTGAGCCCGGCGCAGCCCGCACGGCTGCCGTCCGCCCCGGGCGGCCGGCGGCTCACCTGCGAGGGGGTCTGGTTCCAGTATCCCAACGCCCGGGACCGGGGCTGGGTCCTGCAGGACGTGAGCTTCGACCTCCCGGCCGGCGCCTCGCTGGCGGTGGTCGGGCCGACCGGATCGGGTAAGTCGACCCTCGCGGACCTCCTGGTGCGCACCTACGATCCCGATCGCGGCCGGATCCTGCTCGACGGTGTGGATATCCGGGACCTGTCCCTGGCCGAGTTGCGAGAGGAAGTGGGCTTCGTCCCGCAGGAGACGTTCCTGTTCAGTGACACGCTCCGCGGGAACATCCTCTTCGGGAATCCGGACGACGGGCGCCTGGAGGCCGCGCTCGAAACCGCGCAACTGGCGGAGGCGATCCCGTCCCTGCCGCACGGCGTAGACACGATGCTGGGTGAGCGCGGCATCAACCTCTCCGGGGGCCAGAAACAGCGCGCGAGCATCGCCCGCGCGCTCGCGAAGGATCCGCCGGTATTCATCCTGGACGACGCTCTGAGCGCCGTGGACGCCAATACCGAGACGCGGATTCTGCGCGGGCTGCGGGACGCCCTTGCCCGGCGCACCAGCCTGATCGTGAGCCATCGCATGGCGGCGGTGCGGCTCGCGAACGAGATCCTGGTGCTGGATGGCGGCCGCGTGGTGGAGAGAGGAACGCACGCCGGGCTGCTGGCGCGGGAGGGCCGGTACTGGCAGTTGCTGCGGCGTCAGGCGCTGGAGGAGGAGCTGGGCGGGGGTGGTGAAGAGGGGAGTGATTGAGGTCGGGGGTCGTTGGTCGTTGAGTCGTTGAGTCGTGAGACCGCCCTGCCCGCCTGCTACAACTGCTCCTGCAGGAATCCCGGTGTGAGCCCCTGGAGCCAGCCGGCGAGCCGGGTGAATGCCCCCGTCAGCAGCAGCAGACCCACCAGAATCAGCAGGATTCCCCCGATCCGCTGCACCCACGGCATGTAGCGCCTGAAGCGCTGAAACCATTGCAGGAACCGGTCGAGCGCCAGCGCCGCGAGCAGGAACGGCACGGCGAGCCCGGCGGAGTAGACCGTCAGGAGCAGCATCCCCCGGCCCACGCTGGTTTCGGTCGCGGCCAGGCTCAGGATGCCGCCGAGGATCGGACCGATACAGGGCGTCCATCCAGCCCCGAAGGTGATTCCGACCACCAGGGACCCGAAGAACCCCACGGGTTTGTCCTGCAGGTGCCAGCGCGCTTCCCGGTTCAGGAACGGCAGCGGGATAATGTTGAGCATCAGGATCCCGAAGAGGATCAGCAGCCCGCCGCCGATCCGCTGGATCCAGACATCGTTGTACCGGATGGCCCGGCCCAGAGCGGTGGCGGTCGCCCCGGCCAGGACGAAGACGAGCGAGAAGCCCACCACGAACGCCAGCGCGTGGAGGACCGCCAGGCGCCGCCTCCGTGTGACCTCGCCGGCGCTCATGCCCGTGAGAAAGCCGATGTAGGACGGTACCAGGGGCAGGACGCAGGGCGACAGGAAGCTCAGCAGTCCGCTGGCGAAGGCTACGGCAAAGCCGAGGCCGGTGGCGTCATCCATCAGCGGTGCTCCGCCTGGAGTGTCCCCAGTGCCCTGCCCTGGCAGGCACGGCAGATCCCGTAAATCTCGACGCGGTGGTGCCGGTGCTCAAAGTCGTGCTCGTCGGCGATGATGGGGAGCAGCCGCTCGAGTTGTTCGTTGGCGAATTCGGTCACCGACCCGCAGCGCTCGCAGATGAGGTGCTCGTGGTGAACCGGGCCGCCCACGGGCTCGAACCGCCGGAACCCCTCGCCGAAATCGTGTGCCTTGATGAGGCCCGCCTGCCGGAGCAGGTCGAGTGTACGGTAGACGGTCGCGGTTCCGACCCGCTCACGGCGCTCCTTGAGCTTGCGCTCGATGGCATCGACGGAGAGGTGCTCCTCGGACGTCACCACGATATCGGCGATGATGTCCCGCTGTCGCGTGACCGGCTGCCGGTGGTCGCGCAGGTGGCGGCGGAACCGCTCGAGCAGTGCCGCCCGCTCATCCGGTGTCAGGCGCGCCATTGTCCTCTTCCGGGGGGAACCAGTCAGCCACCGGCACCGGCACGGGTGGCTCCTCGTCGGCGCGGCGCTCGACGCCGCGGATGAGTTCGTCCAGCGTCTCCACCGGACCGCTCCCCACTTCCTCCACGGTCGCGGCGAACGCGCCGCGCTCGCGACCCTTGATGGTATGCACGTAGCGCGCGGTGTAGATCCGCCGGCGGGCGCCGTCCACCCGGCTCAGGATCGCTGTCCCCCACTCCTTGAGGTCCTGCCGGACCGCCTGGAACGTCCAGATCCCGTCGAGCTCATCCACCGGCAGCGCCTCGCGGACCGTGACGGCCAGCTCCCGCCAGCCCTCGCCCGGAAGGACCTTCACCGCGTCGCGCCGGAACACTGCGACACGTAGGAGCGGAGCACGTGCATGAAGTCCTGCGCGTTGGTGACAACCCCATAGGCCTGGTGGGTGCCCCGGTCCTTGAGCTTGTTCACCACGAACTCGGTCTGGTCGACGCAGATGGTCATCAGCGGCTCCGGCGTCCCCCGCCGCGTGTGAAACGCGGGCAGCATGTTGCCCACCGCGATCGCGTGGAGCGCGCTGGCCACGAGCACGGCGCCCGTGGCCTGCACGGTATACTCCCGCATGGCGTCCTGTGCCTCGAGCACGTCCCGGATGACACCAGGCAGCGGACCATCGTCCCGGATCGATCCGGCGAGCACGAAGGGCACCTCGTGCGTCACGAGCGCATGCATGATCCCGCTCGAGACCAGCCCGGACGCGACGGCGGCCTCGATGGAACCGGCAGCCCGCACCTGGTTGATCGCGCGCATGTGGAGCCCGTGGCCGCCCGAAGTGGGCTGTCCGGTATTGCTCATGCCCAGGGTCGTGCCGAAGATGGCCGCTTCGATGTCGTGCACGGCGACGGCATTGCCCGCGAGCACGGCCTGCACGAAGCCATTGGCGATGAACCACTCCATGTCCCGCCGGGCCCGGCTGTGCACCAGGGCCGGCCCGATGACCCACACGAGATTGCCGCCGGCATCGCGCTCCTCCACGAGGCGCCGGGCGAGTTCCTCGTAGTTCACGGGCCGCTCGCGGCTCACCTCCGTGGACATGAACTGGAACTCTGCATGGCCCTTCGCGCCGGCCAGGAACGCCGCCGCATGGACGAAGATCCCCTCCGAGCCATCCTCGGCGAGTCCCATGGCGACCGGCTCGCCGGCTCGCACCCGGCGCGGTTCGACCGTCTCCAGACCGGCGGGACGCCGCACCAGCACGCAGTCCATCCGGGGCCGACCCGGCATGACCCACGCCCCGTCCACCTGCGCGTAGGTCGGAAGATTGGAGGTGGAGAAGAAGCCCTCGGGCATCACCCCGTCGGCGGGGGCGGGCTCGAACCGGGCCTCGGGCGCGCCGCCGAACGGCGGCGCGGTGAAGTCGGGAGCGGCGTAGCGTGAAGCAGGGGTCATGGCGGGGCGAAAGGTACCCGGGTGCCAGAGGTGGTTCAAGCTGGAACCGGGCAGCGTCATACTACCTTACGGCACCATGAATCCCATACGGGCATTGCGCTCCTGGCGACCTGCCTGCCTCCTGGTGGCACTCATCGCGGGCCGGCCCCCGGCGACCGTCGCCCAGGTCCCGGGTGACAGCATGGCGATCATGCTGGACTCCATCGCCATCACCCGAACGCCCGCCCCGCTGCTTCGCGTCCCACAGGCCGCCTCCACGCTCGATGCCGCCGCGGCGATGCGGTCCCGGCCCGGCCTGGGTCCGGACGAAGTCCTGCCCCTGCTGCCCGGCATCATCGTCTCCAACCGCTTCAACCCCTCCCTGGACCAGCGCATAGTGATTCGCGGCGCGGGTGCCCGGGCCACCTTCGGCGTTCGCGGCGTGACCATCCTGCTCGACGGCGTCCCCCAGACCCTTCCCGATGGCCAGAGCCAGCTCAACAACATCGACTGGGGCCTCCTCGGCAACGTCGAGGTACTCCGCGGCGGGACCGGCGGCCTCTATGGCAACGCGGCGGGCGGCGTGATCAATCTCTCCACCAGGAGGCCGGCGGCGCCCGACGAGGCCTCGCTCCGCAGCCAGTACGGGTCGGGTGACCTCTGGCGATCACAACTGTTCGTCGGCGCGAGGGGAGCGCAGGGGGAGGTGGCACTGGGCGTATCACGCGCTACGAGCCGGGGCTTCCGGCAGCACAGCAGGTCGGAGGCGACCAGGCTCCAGGCCTCCGCGGCGTGGCAGGCGTCGCCGCGGGTAAGTCTGCGCGCGCTGGTGGCGGTAGTGGACGCTCCGCGCGGCGACAACCCGGGGGCGCTCACCACCGGGGAACTCGCCCTCAACCGTGATTCCGCGGCCGCGCGCAACATCGCGACCAATGCCGGCAAGGACGTGACGCAGCAGCAGGCGGCATTCACCCTGTCCTGGAACGACCGGCATCAGGCCGTGGCGGACGTCACCGTGTTCGGCCTCCACCGCGACCTCGCCAACCCGCTGCCCATCAATGTGCTGGTCGGGATTTCGCGACTCGTGGGCGGCGTGCGGGTGGCCGGCCACCGCGTCCTCGGCGCGGGAACCGTCCTCGGTGGCGGCGTGGACTGGCAGCGACAGCGGGACGACCGTACCAATCACGCGAGCACCGGCGGCGTTCCCACCGACAGTCTCCTGGTCGACCAGCGGGAGACCACCTCCGCCCTCGGCATCTTCACCACCCTGGACCTTCACCCGTGGACGGGCTGGAGGGTGGACGCCGTGCTCCGATACGACCGCACCGCCTTCGGCGTGACGGACCATTTCCTGGACGACGGCGACGACGGCGGTCACCGAACCCTTGGCGCGCTGAGCGCGAGCCTCGGGGCGAGCCTGGACCTCGCGCGCGCCCTGGTGCCGTGGGTCCGGGCAGGTACCGCCTTCGAGACGCCCACCACCACGGAACTTGCCAACCAGCCGGGCGGCGCGGGCGGATTCAATGGGGAGCTGGGCCCCGAGCGCTCGGTCACGTGGGAGGCCGGCGTCCGGGGGCGCCCCCTGCGCTGGCTCAGCTACGAGGCGACCGGCTACCTCGGCCGGACCAGGGACGCGCTGGTGCCGTTCGAGGAATCCGGTGGACGGGCGTACTTCACCAACGCCGGATCGCTGCATGCCGACGGAGTGGAACTGGGGATGGTCGCGGCGCGGCCGCGCTGGGAGGCGCGGGCCTCCTACAGCTGGAACCGGGCGCGGTTCGCCCGCTATCGCCTGGACATCGGCGGTGTGGTCGACACGCTGGACGGGAATACCCTGCCGGGTGTGCCGACGCACGCCCTGACGCTCGACCTCACCGTGCGGCCGCTCGAAGCGCCTCGAGCTGGGCGTCACGCACGCCATGCAGTCCGGCCTGGCGGCCGACGACGACAACACACTTGCCTCCGATGGGTGGGGCGCCGGCATCACGGGCGTCCGCATGTCCTGGCGCCTCGACTCGCGCGGAGCCCGGGTGATGCCCTTTGCCGGAGTGCACAACCTCTTTGACCGGGACTACGTCGCCTCGATCGCGCCAAACGGTTTTGGCGGCCGGGTGTTCGAGCCCGGGCCGGGGCGGACGGTGTGGGTGGGGGTGGAGGTGGGGTACGGGATTAGTGACTAGTGATTAGTGACTAGTGACTAGTGGCTGGTGGCTAGTGACTGCCTTCACGCCTCCCCGAACTTCGTATCCACGATGATTCCGCAGTCCTTCAGGAACCCGCTGGGGAGTTCGCCGCCGGCAAATATGAACACGCGGTCGTTCGGGAGTTCGTGCCGGGCACCGGCCTTGTCCTGCCACGTCACCCGGTCCGCGGCGATGGCCTCGAGCCGGCTTTCCCAGAGCACCGTGACCGTGCCATCGCTGATGGCGTGCTCCACGCGGTCGAGGTTGCCCGGCTTGAGCCGGTTGAAGCGGTCGCGCCGGTAGGAGACCGTCACCTGGTTCCCCGGCTGGTCCGCCAGGGCCAGGGCCGCCTCCACCGCGGAATCACCGCCCCCGACCACGACAATGCGGTCGCCCTGCCACGCTTCGGGCTCCAGGAGGGAGTAGGAAACCTTCGGCAGCTCCTCGCCGGGTACGCCGAGCTTGCGCGGAATGCCGCGCCGGCCGATCGCCAGCACCACCCGGTGCGCCCGCCAGGTGCCGCCCGAGGTCTCCACCGTGAACCGCCCGTCATCCTGGCGGGTCACTGACTGAACGGTCGTCCCTGTCGTAACGCTGAGGCCCGTGCGCTCCACCACCTCGCTCCAGATCTCCATCAGGCGCTCCTTGGGCACCTCGGAGGCGGGGATCTTCCCCCAGCCCGGGATGTCGAAGGGCCGGGTCATGACGACCTTCTTTCGGGGATAGGAGCGCACGGTCCCGCCGATATCCTCCCGCTCGATGGTGGCAAAGCGCAGCCCCCGTTCCCGGCACGCGAGGGAGGCGGAGAGTCCGGCGGGACCCGCTCCCACGATCAGGACTTCAAGGTCCTCCCCGCCGGGCCTTGGCGCGCGCGCGATGCCGTCGACGCACTGCCGCCCCTGTTCGAAGGCATTGCGGATGAGGCCCATGCCCCCCAGCTCACCGATCACATAGAGACCCGGCACGTTGGTCTGGAAATCGGCCCGCACCCGTGGCAGTTCGACGCCGCGCGTGGCGGTCCCGAACACGAGCTGGATTGCCTCGACGGGACAGGCCCGTTCGCAGAGACCGTGTCCCACGCAGCGTGCCGGCGCAATGGGGCGCGCCTGCCCATGCACCAGTCCAAGGACATCCCCTTCCGGGCAGACATCGATGCAGGCGCCGGTACCGATACACGCGCCGGCATGCACCACGGGATGCAGGCTCACCGGTTCGTGCAGGCCGTAGCGTTCGGCCTCCACGGCCGCGCGTGTCGCCCGACGCTCGAGCCGCCGGGTACGGAGGTAGAACGGCGCGATGGCCACGAGCACGAGGCCCGCAGCCGTACCGCCGATAATCAGGGTATCCTGGTCCATCAGAACCCGTACCAGAAGCCGGCGTACACTCCGGTGCTCGAGAGCTGTCCGCTCTGCCACCGGGCCCGGAGGGTCAGCCCGGTTCGCCCACCCAGGGGAACGGTGCCGCCCAGGTCGGCGGCATGGGTAGTGAGGACGAGGGAGCCGAACTCGGTGCGGGAATACTGGTACCCTCCCCGGACCGTGAAGTGTCCAAACTGCCGGTCCAAGGACGGTGCGAGCAGCACGCCGTTGCTCCCCGTCTCCGTCCAGCGGGTACCGGTGAGTCCGATCCCGACGCCGTGCTGGCCCCGCGGTGACCGGTACACCGATCCAGAGTAGCTCCAGGTATCGTCCAGTCCCTCCTGGTGGCCCTTGCTCACGTCTGCCCCGATGCTCGCTCCCGGCAGGCGGACGTCGAACCCGGCCGTGGCGCGATCCCGACGGAAGGGGATGGCGCCGAACGTCGTGCCCAGCCGGTAGGGCTGCTGGATGGAATAGCCGCCGCGCAGCGTGAGCGAGGAGCCCACCGGGAGGGTCAGGCGGGTCAGCAGGCGGGTGACGTTCCATTTCCCGCTCGCCGGGTTCCGGTCCACCTGCAGGTTGTGGCTGAAGGAAAGCCGGCCGGTCCATGCGACCTGCGACCAGCCGGCGAATGTATGGTCGGGAGAGGAATCCCGCGGCATGACGCGGTGCACCGACACATCGGTCCGGATCCCGGAGCGCCCGCGGATCCGGCTCGCATGGGCCACCAGGCTGGCCTTCGGGTAGTCGGTGCTGAACCCCTCGTTGCCGCGGTCGGGCTCGAAGCCCGCCAGCGCGGCGACGCCGAAGCCCTCATCGCCGGCGTGCACCATCAGGCCGTCCCAGTAGCCGCTGAAATACTCGTACGGGTCATAGAACCGGCCGGCACGCACGAGGAATCCCGACCCGGGGAGCCGCCGGGTCAGGCTGGCCTCGTACACCCGGACGGCGGTGGCGGGTGTGATGATGTCGTTGCTGGTGTAGCGGTAGCGGGCACGGACGTCCGTGCTGAACTCCATGTTACCCGGCAGCCGGGTGACCTGGAGCCGGAGCCCGGCCGAGGGGGTCGCATAGTCCCGACTCGTGGTCTCGGGGTCCGACCCGAACCCGCGCGTGGTCGAGCGGTTCCCATCGACGTCCAGCAGCAGACGGCCGTGAACCACGGTCCCGCCCGGAGCCACCGTCCGGGGCCGAGACGTGGCCGCGACTCGCGGAGGTGCCGGGGCCGGCGTGGTCGCCGGGGCCACCCCGCCGTGAATCCCGAGGAACAGCCCATCGCCACGGGTGAGCGGGAACGGTGCGTCGAGAAAGCCGAGCAGCGCCCTGCTGCCGGTTGCGGCGGAGACCGTCATCCGCCCCAGGACAGGACCGGCGGCCGCGCGTCGCACGGTCACGGTGTCACTCACGTGAAGGCCGGCATCACTTCCCGCGTTGATGTAGACGTCCTGTCCGGCAATCTGCGTGACGGTCGCCGTCACGGTACTGTCCTGGGCCCCGAGCGACGCGGGCAGCAGGGCGAGCAGCAGCGCCGGAATGAGGGGTCGCCTCAATTGACCCTCCCGTTCGCATGGCACGAGTAGCAGGCCGTGCTGGTATAGGCATACCCCGAGATTCCGCTGTGATGACCATCCGTCTCGGTCTGGTTGTGCGTGTGGCACTGGAGACACGTAAATGCGGTGTAGTTGCCCGCGACGTTGTGGCAGGTCGAGCAGTCGTTGCCCCATTGCCCGTTGTGTTTCCCGGAGTAGATCGGGAAGAACTGGGCGTCATGATTCGTGAACGTCCCGCCGGTCCAGCTGTCCACCGTGTGACAGGTGAGGCAGGTCAGCGGGAAACCGCTGCCGGCGTGCTGGGCATCGTAGTCGGACTGGTGGCACGCGGCGCAGTCATTCTGGCTGCTCGGCGTGAACCGCAGCTGGTTGTCGGGGGGAATGTGGCAACCCGAGCACGGGGTCTGCTGGTGGGCCCCGACCAGGGCATAGCCGTTCGCGACGGCTGCGTGATCGAACGTGGCGCCCGACCAGGTATCCACGGTATGACAATCAAGGCACGTGGTTGGAATGCCGCTCGTGCCGTGCTGATTGGTGAAGTCCTGCTGGTGGCAGGCGATACAGTCATTCGGCCCCGAGGGCGTGAACCGGAGCTGATTCGACGGCGGGATGTGACAGCCATCGCAGCTGGTGCGCTGGTGGGCACCAAGCAGCGCAAAGCCGCCGCTGACCGCCGTGTGGTCGAAGTGGGCATCGTCCCAAGCATTCACGTTGTGGCAGTCGGCGCAGGTCGTGGGGAACCCGCTGCCGGCGTGCTGTCGGTTGTAGTCCTGCTGGTGACAGGCGACGCAGTCATTCGCACTGGATGGCGGGGGCACGAACTTGAGCATGCCTGACGGCGGGACGTGGCAGCTTGCGCAGCGGAGCTGGCCGTGGGCGCCCGCCAGGACGAATCCGCCCGAGACCGACACGTGGTCAAACGGCACCCCGCCGGTCCAGGCCACCGTCGAGTGGCACTGGCGGCAGGTGGTCGGGAAGCCGGCGGCGACGTGGTCGACCGTCTGCGCCCCCTGGTAATCGGGCAGGTGGCAGCTGACGCAATCCCCGTCCACCGGGGCGTATGCCCCGTGCCGCTCATCCGTGTGGCAACTTTCGCAGGGCACCTGGAGATGTGCACCGGTGAGGGGGAAACTCGTGCGGGCGTGCACCTGGATGGCAGGCACGCTCTGGAAGGTCGTCGTGGTGTGGCAGGAGGCGCAGTCGGGCAGGCGGCCGCGATGCACGTCCAGGTGGCAGTCCCGACACTGGTCCGGCGCGATCTTCGGCTCGTCGAAACGCGCGTCCAGGTGGCATCGGGCACAGGGAACCGCCGCATGCCGGCCGGTCAATGGGAACTGAGCCTGACGCGCATGGTCGAACTCCATGGCCGCCTTGACCGGCTTCCACACCAGTGGTGTGTGACAGGCACTGCAGTCGATGTTCGCGCGCATGTCGCCGTGCGGGCTCGGCGTACCGGCCTGGGCCATGAGGGCGCCGGCCGCGAGCGGCAGCGCGAGAAGGACCGACAGCAGGGCTCGACGCATCTCAGGTCCCTCCATGACAGTCCCGGCAGGCCGTGCCGAGGGGCGTGTAGCGGCGGAACGTCTTCCCATCCGCCGTCGTCTCCTGCCGGTGGCAGTCGGCGCAGGGCAGCTTCACGTGCGCGCCGTCGAGCGGATATCGCGTCTTCGAGTGGTCGAAGCCGGCGATGGCGAACGTGGCTGTCGTGTGGCAGTCGGCGCACGCCTGTCCGGCAAACTGGCCGGCATGCGGCTCACGGGCGCCGTGACAGTCCTCGCACGCCTGCCCCGTGATGTGCCATGTCCACGCCGTGGAGTCCGCGGACCGGACGTGGCAATCCTGGCAGGCGACCGCGCGATGCGCGCCCGTGAGGGCGTAGCCACCGGGCCGGTTGTGGCGCTCGAGATCGAAGGACGACGGCAGCCAGCTCCGCTCGCCATGGCAGTTGGTGCACACCGCCCCGCCCTCCACATCCTTGAAGGCACCCTGGTGACGGTCCACGTGGCAGCTCAGGCAGTCCCGCGCCACAGGCTTCGGGTACGTTGACGAGCGACCCCCGGCCACGAAGCGGATCCGCACGCCCGGCCGGGGCGCCCGTGCGGGAGTGTGACACGCCCGGCAGTCGGCTCCCGCATGCGCGCCCCGCAGGATGAAGCCCGTCCTGCTGTGGTCAAACCGGCCCTCGAACCCCGAGCGATCGAGCTGCCGCCAGCCGGTGGTGGCGTGACAGGTGGCGCACGCGCCCCTCATCGCTCCGCCATGCGGGTCGGTGTGGCAGTCGCTGCAGGCACCAGAGGCCAGGCCGGTGTAGCGCACGCGTGGATGCCTGGGATCACGGCCCTGGTCGCGGTGGCAGCCGGCGCAATCCACCTTCCGGTGAGCGCCGGTGAGGCGGTACTTCGCGCGGTCGTGGTCGAAGCCTGATGCGGGAGTCCAGTCCTGCTGGGTGTGGCAGGCGGTGCAGGCACGGTCGCCGAACTGGTCGTCGTGCGGGTCATCCGACTCGTGGCAGGTCCGGCAGGTCGTCCCGAGGCCGAGGAAGGTGCGGTCGAGCCCGCCGTGGCGAGAGGCAAATGCCCGGACGTCAGGCGCATGCACCAGGCCCGGTTCGTGGCAGTCCCGGCAGCCGAGATCATGGTGCGCTCCTTCCAGTTCGAATCCGGCATCGGTGTGGTCGAACTTGGCCGTGTCGAAGGTGACCAGGGCGAACTCCTGCCCGAAGTGGTCGCGGTGGCAGTCGGCACAGTTCCGCTCGCTCGACCTGGCGTGCAGCCCCTTCCGCTCGGCGATCCGTCGCTTCAGCGGAGCGTGGCACTCGAGGCACTTCGCATTGTCGATCCCCCGCTGCCGGAGCTGGTGACACTGCGTGCAGTTCCGGATCCCCTCCAGCGCCGCATGGTCCTGCGCAAGCTTGCCGGGCGAGATGATCTGTGCCGTCGCGCCCCGCGGCAGGAGCGCCACAAAGCAGAGGAGGACGACCAGGAGCCGGACGACACCGGGGCCGCGCAGCGGAGAGTTCACCTAGAAGATCCAGGTGTACCCGAACATGATCGCCACCGCGACATGCACCGTGAGGACGACGAACATCACCCCGGTCAGCGGGAGGTGGAACACGTGCCACCAGTGGAACAGGCGCTGGAACGGCTGCAGGAGCAGCATCTGTTGCTCAACCGCGAGTTCCGCCCGCACGGCCGTCAGGAGTTCGCTCTGCATATTGGCCGGCAGGCGGCTCCGGTCGAGCCGGTGCCGCAACCGCCGTAACGTGAAGCGGCGGGACAGATCATAGCGCATGGCCAGCACCAGGGCCACGAGCACGCTCCGCGGCGGCGCCCGGCGAGGGCGCTTGAGCAGTGCGAGCACATCGGCCTCGCCAGACCAGGCCTCGCGTATACGGCGCTGAAGGTCCTCCTGCGCCGCCCGGACCGCGTCCAGCGTAACGGACTGGCCATGGATCGTGCGGGGGATGTGCGCGTACACGAAGCGGCCGAACAGACCGCTGATGGCGACCGCCGTCATGCTCCAGAACGCGATGGACACGATGCCGCCGAAACGGAAGGTCGTGTGCAGCAGGACCAGGAACGGACCGATGGTGCACAGGAACACGTGCACCTGGAGCCAGTGGTGCAGCGTCCCCAGATTGCGGAGCCAGGGGATGCGCTTGCGAATCGAGTAGCTGCCGACGCCGGCGATGATGAACAGGGTGCCGACGATACCGTACCCCTGCCCGATCAGGCCCGAGGGCTTGAGCAGGTCGTGCAGCGGAGCCGCCGCCCGCGCCGCGAGGGGCAGGCGGTAGTAATCGAGACCGTAGAGCAGGCAGGTGGACGCGATGCCGATCCAGGCGAGCAGCAGAAGGGCCCGGAAGAGCCGTTCGCCCCAGCCAGCCGGCGCCTCGAAGGCAATGCGGGCCTGAGAGGGGCTCTGAAGGACAAATGCCCGTGACTCCGCAGCGCCGGAGACGGTTGAGGCCATGGAGGCTCCAGGGGAGATTCACAGTTGAGGAGCGGATATCCGGCCCCGAAACGTGCAAGCCAGAGGCCAGATGACGCCTCCCGCCTCTCCCCTATGGAGAACGGCCGGTTACCCCGGCAAACGCTGTATCGTGGTGTTACAGGCTGGATCGAACCGTTGCTACCGGGGTGGCATTGCCGATCATGAGGGCCGACACGTAAAGGCTTTATGAATGGCGGTTTGCGGGTCCCGATAGCGATCTACGATACTGCGTCAGAGGCAACCAGGCCCAGGAAACGGGGCCAGCCGACATTGCCACCGGTGACCGTCGCGACGGTGGGGCCGGCCGCCGGCGAGGGGGCCCGGAGGAGGGCCGCCACCGCGGCCGCGCCGGAGGGCTCGACAATCAGCCGGTGCCGCTCCGCGAGCCAGCGCATGGCGGAGACCAGTTCCCCGTCGGAAACGGCCAGGACCTCATCCACATCCCGCGCGATGAGGGGCCATGTCAGCGCTGTCCGGCTCCACGTACCCCCCAAGCCCTTCCGCGATGGTCGGACCGAGTTCCACGTGGCACGGCGCACCCTCCCGGCGCCAGGTCGAGAACGTCGGGCTCGCCGACGCTTCTACCGCCTTCACCACGATGGCTGGATCCAGCGCCTTGAGGACGGCGGCGATGCCCGACGACAAGACCGCCACCGCCCAGGCAGGAAATGACGCAGCGGACCTCCGGCAGGTCGTCATGGATCTCGAGCCCGACCACGCCGTCCGCGGCGATCACGTCGGGATCGTTGTAGGGGGATACGTACCGGGCGCCCGTGGAAGCAGCCGCCGCGACGGCGGCATGGTGCGCGGCTTCGTAGTCGTCGCAGAACGTGAGCCGTGCCCCGAGCTCGCGCAGGCGGCGTACCTTGTCGGGATCCGCGCTCCGCGGCAGGAAGATGTGCGCCGTCGTTCCCACCTGAGCGGCGGCCCACGCCAGGCCGAGTCCATGGTTTCCTGCGGTCGGCGCTACGACTCCCGCGCCCGCGCTCGCCCGGCGGCAGGCGCAGCAGGAGGTTGAGTGGGCCCCTGGCCTTGAACGCCCCGGTCACCTGCAGGTTCTCCAGCTTGAGATAGACCGGGACGCCGCAGTGTTCGCTGAGCCCCGGGCTCGCTTCGAGCGGGGTATGCCGCAGGCGGTCCGAGGTGCGCTGCCGCGCCGCGCGCGCCTGCTCCAGGAGCTCGTCCCTGCCAGTCGCCATGACGCCTTCCGCTAGAGAAGCGAGACCGGGTCGCGGTCGAGAACGACCCGCACGTCCCGGCCCGCTTTCGTGATTCGTGATGCCGCGTACCGCACGACGCGGCCCAGCTCCTCGGAGGGTCCCTTGAGCAGGACGTGCCAGCGCCAGCGGGTCTTGATCCGGGCAATCGGGCACGGGGCCGGACCGAGAACCTGCACCGGCAGTTCCCGCGCCGCCACCAGCGCGTGGAACCAGTCGGCGACCTCCGCGGCCTCCCGTCCGACATCGCCCTCATCCACGCCCGACACAAGGACGTTGACGAGCGAGAGATACGGCGGATATGGCGGCTCCCGCCGGCTGGCCAGTTCGTCCTCGAGGAACCGCTCGACATCATGCTGCGCCGCCCAGCGGAGGGCATGGTGCCCCGGCGTACGGGTCTGGATCAGCACCCGTCCGCCCTTCGGTCCGCGCCCGGTGCGCCCGGCAACCTGCGCCAGCAGCTGGAAGGTACGCTCCGCGCTCCGGAAATCGGGCAGGTGAAGCCCCGTATCGGCGTCCACGACCCCCACGAGTGTCACGTTCGGAAAATCGAGCCCCTTGGCAATCATCTGCGTTCCGAGCAGCAGGTCGACCTCACCCCGTTCCACCGCTGACAGGATCCGGTGGTGCGACCATCGCGTGCTGGTCGTGTCCAGGTCCATCCGCGCGAGTCGGGCCGACGGGAATCGCTCGGCAAGCACCCGCTCGAGTTGCTGTGTGCCTACGCCACGGTGCCGCTGCACGGCATGGCCGCACGCCAGGCAGGCATCCGGGATCCGCTCGGTGTACCCGCAGTAGTGGCAACGCAGGAGTGCAGGGCTGTCATGCACCGTGAGCGAGATACTGCAGTGCGGACATTCCCGGACCTCACCACAAGCCTCGCACTGGAGGTAGGTCGCGAAGCCGCGCCGGTTGAGCAGGAGGAGTGCCTGCTCCCCGCGCGCGAGCGTTGTGGTCACGGCCTCGTCCAGGGATCGAGTCCAGGGCACGGCGCGGGTCCCCTCCACCCGTTCGGCGTGACGGAGGTCCACCAGCTCCACTTCCGGCATCGGGCGGGCGCCGATCCGGTCGGGGAGGCGAATGGCCGGCACCCCGGTATCCACTCGCGCCATCGTTTCCGCCGATGGGGTGGCGCTCCCCAGGATCAGGGAAGCGTGTTCCAGGCTGGCGCGCACACCGGCCACCTCCCGCGCATGATAGCGCGGCGTCTCCCCGTTCTTGTATCCGGCCTCGTGCTCCTCGTCGATCACGATGACGCCGAGGTCCTGGACGGGGGCGAAGATCGCGGAACGCGCTCCAACCGCGACCCGTCGCTCGCCCCGCCGCAGCACGCGCCACGCATCGGCGCGCTCGCCATCCGACAGGCCGCTGTGCAGTACCGCCACCTCGTCCCCGAAGGCGCCGCGAACCCGGGCGACGATCTGTGGCGTGAGGCTGATCTCCGGCACCAGCAGGATGGCGCCACGACCCCGGGCCAGCGCGGCCCGGATCGCCTCCAGATAGACAAACGTCTTGCCGCTCCCCGTCACGCCGAACAGGAGCGCAGCCTCGCCCGGCGGCACCGCCGCGAGCGAAGTGAGCGCCTCCTGTTGCGCGGGCGAGGGAGCGCCGGGGGGAGGGCTGCCGGGCAGGTCCGCAAAAGGATCGCGAATGCGCTCGACATCCTCGAGACGAGCCAGCCCCCGGCCGACGAGCGCCCGGACAGGATGGTCAGAAAAGCCGAGCTGGTCACGGAGGTGGCGAACGGGTGCACCGCCCCCGAGATCCTCCAGGGTCTCGAACAGGCGCCGCTGCGATCGCGTGCGCCGGAACAGTTCTTCCCGCTCGGCCAGGGACGGTCGCGGTTCGACCAGCGCCAGCACGCGCTCGGTCACGCCGGGCGCCCCGGCGTCCACCCCCGTGACCTCGAGACGGACCGCCCCCACGCGGTCGAGTCGCGCCAGGGCGTCCCAGACCGGTTTCCGGAGCGCCCGCGCGATGGCAGTCGAGGTGGCCTCCCCGCCCTTCCGCTCAAGCCACCGGACAATCTCGGCCGAGAATCCGCCGGGCGCCGCGCCCGGGCGTTCCAGGTACACCCGCACGTGGGACCGCCCCCAGAGGGCGGCGGGGAGCATGGCGCGGAGTGCCAGGCCGAGCGGAGCCCCGTAGTAGCCCGCCATCCATTCGGCAGTCTCCAGGAGCGCAGGGGGAAGCGCGGGCTCGGGGTCGGGGGCAGCGAGAATGTCGCGGACTTCGCGGTCGGGGGCCCCGGGATCGAGGCCGACCACGATGCCGACCATCTCCTGGCGGCGGACCGGGACAATCACGCGCGCACCAGGGACAATGCGATCGGCGAGCCCGGGCGGGACCCGGTAGGTATAGGGCTCGGCCAGGGGCAGCGGCAGTGCCACCCGGCCGAAACCGGCGCTCATCGCGCCGTAACGCCCAGGCCCGGACCGTCCGGGAGCCGGACCTGCCCGCCCGCGATGGTGGCGCCTGCGTACGGGTCCTTCGCGAGCAGTGCCGCGCCGTCGAGGTCCACGATATCGACCAGGGGGGTCAGGTGGGCGGCAGCAGTGATGCCGATGGAACTCTCGATCATGCAGCCGACCATCACCGTCATGTGATGGGCGCGCGCGGTCGCGATCATCCGCAGCGCCTCGCGGAGGCTGCCGCACTTGGCCAGCTTGATGTTGATCCCGTCCACGGCGCCCACCAGCGGCGGGATGTCCGCGAGCGTGCGGCAGCTCTCGTCCGCGATGAGCGGAATGCGCGCATGACGCCGGATCTCGGCGAGCCCGCCGATATCGCTGGCGGGAAGAGGCTGCTCCAGCACGGTGACGCCGTACTCCTCAAGGACGGGAAGCATCCGGATCGCCTGCCGCACGGTCCAGCCGGCGTTGGCGTCCACCCGGAGCTCCTGGCTGGTTGCGTCACGTATGGTTTCCAGGATCTCGATATCTCGGTCGGTCCCGAGCTTGATCTTGAGGACCGGATACTCGGAGGCTTCCGCGACCTTGGCCCGGATCCGCTCCGCCGTGTCGATCCCGATGGTGAACGTCGAGAGCGGCGCATCCGCCGGGTCCAGTCCCCACAGCCGGTAAACCGGGACACCGAGCTTCTTTCCGCAGAGGTCATGGAGAGCGGCGGACAGCGCGACCCGCGCCGAGGCGTTGCCGCGCAGGGCGAGATCCCATCGGCGCTCGGCTGCTTCGATGGCGAAGGGCTCCTCCGGCATGACGGTGGCGTAGACGTCCAGGGACGCCAGCACGGTTTCCACCGTCTCGCCATAGTATTTCTGTGGCGCGGCCTCCCCCCACCCCTCCATGCCGTCGGCGTCGGTCAGTGTGACGCGAACGGTCTGAAACTCGCTGCGCCCCCCGCGCGCAATGATGAACGGATGGCGCGTGGTAAGGGACAGGACCTCGGCGGAGAGGTGCAGGGGTGCGGCCACGGACGGTCTCCTCGGGGATGGTGAAGGGGAAATCTAGCGGAACGGGCAGGAGGCGTCAGTCCAGTGCATCGAGCGTCGCCAGCACGCCATCGGCGAGCCGGGACGGGATGTATCCCCCCTCCAGGACACCCGCGATGGGGACGTCGGGCAATTGCTCCCTGAAGAAGGTGATCCAGCCCCCCAGGTGCACCGGCTCGAGCGTGAAACCGCCCAGCGGATCGCCGAGGAGGCAGTCGTAACCGGCGGAGACGAGTATGAGATCGGGCCGCCAGCCATCCACCGCGCGCCTGAATGCCGCCTCGAGCATGGCCACGTAGCGTTCAGGAGGAAGCGACGGGGGCGCCGGGACGTTGAAAACGTTACCCACCCCGTGCTCTCCCGCCGCACCCGTTCCCGGATACCACGGATACTGGTGCATGGAAACAAACCGGACGGAGGGGTCCCGCTCCACCAGGGCCTGGGTGCCGTTTCCATGGTGCACATCCCAGTCGACAATGAGCGTCCGTGCCGCCCCGCGCCGACGGGCGTGCAGGGCGCCGGCTACCGCGTTGTTGACGAGGCAGAACCCCATCGCACGATCGCGGAGGGCGTGATGCCCCGGGGGGCGAACGGCGGCGAAGGCATGCCCACGCCCCGCGAGGGCGTGGTCGATGGCCGAGGCCATGGAACCCGCGGCGCCGAGCACGGCCTCCCAGCTCTCCGGGGAAAGCACCGCCTCCGGACCAACCGCGCCACCACCGGCGGTCGCGGTGTCCCGCAGCAGATCGAGATGCCCGGCGGTGTGCACCTCGGCCAGCATCGCCAGCGGCGCGGGGGCGGCGTGGCTTACCGTGTGTCGGGGATGGTCGCGGAGCCCGGACAGGAGCACTGCGAGACGCTCGGGAACTTCAAAGGGGCCGGGGTCGTGCCGGAGACAGGCGGGGTGAGTATAGACGGCGGTCACTGCCGGAGGGAATTGCGGAGATCCTTGATGTCCCGGCGCAGGGCGGCACGGTGGGCGTCGAGTTCATCGAGCATGCGCCGGTAGCGGCGCCAGCCCAGGGCCACCCCTCCGACGGCCAGCAGGCAGAGGCTGCCCCAGACCAGGAGCCACGGCCGCCCGGTCCAGATACCGGCGGCGAGCAGCAGCAGGCCATCGAGCGCGAGGAAGGCGGCAGCTACGGCGGTAAACGCCCGGCTGAAGGTGGAGGGCGCGGCCACAGGTTCTAGCGAACGGGACGGCGCCAGCGCCCCAGCACGATGAGATTCGCGTTCGGCACCAGCTGGTGCTGGGCAAGAGTGCGATCCTCCTCGATCAGCTGGGCCCCGCGGTACTTGACCACGTACTGCGAGGGGTCGCGCAGGATCCGGACTCCGGCGAGGGCCTGCCGCTTCAAGTCCTGCACCGTGGTGGTATCCGGCACCTCGAGGTCGACCTCTTCCCAGGCATCCTGCACCATGACGCGAAGGGGAAGCGTGCCGCTCATGCGACCCCCGCAGGCGACGGCAGGGTAGAAAAGAACCGCGAGATCTGCTGGCCGAAGAGCAGCGAACTGGCGCGGACTACCGTCTCGCCCTCCCCCGGATGGACCGACAGGGCGACCTCTTCCCCTCCCTGTCCGCGGAGGGTGAGCCACGTCGGCCCCTCGCGCTCGGGGAAGGCCGCCATATGCGGGACCCGTTCGGCGAAGAAGGACTTGACGCGGGACAGGACCTCATCCCCGGACATGGTGGTGCGGCATTCCTGGACCTTCATGAACTCTCTCCTCAACGGGAACCCGGTCATACAGGGCCGGGGTTGCGACGAAATATACCGCGACTGCCAGCCCCAGTCTCTTACGGACCTTCAACCCGGCGGGCCTTGCCTGTCAGCCGCGTGATCGAGGGGGGAAAAAGCAGATCGCGCCACCCGGGACGCCGCCGGAAGACCAGCACCAGCTCGCCCGGCGGGGGATCATCCATACCCTGGACCGATACCCAGGCGGGCAGCCTCGTCCCCTCCGGAAGGGGCATCGTCCACGTGGCGCCAGCCCAGTGGAACCTGGCCGACCGGGGAACCCGGCGCACCACGTGGTCGAGGAAGACGTCGTCGTCGATGCGCCATGCGCCCTCCCCGACCGGCTCGCCACCCAGGAAGAAGGCGGGGTCCCTTCCCTCGCCGTCATGGCGCGCAAAGTTCTCCTCCGCGGCCATGTCGAATTCCTCGAGCCCGGCCTCACCCGCATTCCATTCGAGGTGGTGCCGGATCTCGTGGGTCAGTGTTTCCCACGCTTCCGCTTCCCAGTCGAAGTGGCCACGGCCGCGCGCCAGCGCCTCGAAGCTGCCGTGGTAAAGAATGATGCGGGCGGGCATCTCCCCGCCCGCACCCTCCACGGCGACATTGCCCACCGCGATGGTCTCGCATTCTCCCAGCGTGTAGACGCCTTCCCGGGATGGATGCGGCCGGGATGCAGGCGAGACCGTGACCTCGCTGACGTCCCTCAGGAACTCGCCGGGAATCTCCCGGACCATCGTCTGGACCATCCGGTCGAAGTCGCGGAGGCGCATGGGGCGGCTCAGCCGGTGCCCGTGCCCCCGGCCGCATCGAGGGCCTGGGCCAGGTCGAGGATGATGTCATCGAAATGCTCGACGCCCACCGAGAGGCGCACCATGCCGGCGGAAATCCCCATCCGCGCCTGGTCCTCCGGGGGAACGTCCGCGTGGGTCATCGAGGCCGGGTGTTCCGCGAGGGACTCGGTCCCCCCCAGGCTCACGGCCAGCTTCACCATCTGGAGGGCGTTCAGCAGCCGGAAGGCGGCGGGCTGGCCGCCCCGAACCTCGAACGAGATCAATGACCCGGGTGCCCGGCACTGGCGGCGGTAGACCTCGTACATCGGATGCTCCTCCGTGAGGTTGCCCAGGTAGTGCACGCGCTCGACCAGCGGATGGTCGCCCAGGAAGTCGGCGACGTAGCGCGCGTTCTTCATGGCCGCGGTCATCCGCATCTTCAGCGTCTCGAGGCTCCGGAGCAGAAGCCAGCCGGTCCAGGGCCCGGCCATGGTGCCCATGAAGGTGCGCATCACCCGCACCGGCTGGAGCACTTCGTGCCGGCCGAGGACGGCGCCGGCGATCACGTCGCTGTGGCCCCCGATGAACTTGGTGGCGGAGTAGATCACCAGGTCGGCGCCGTGGGCCAGCGGGCTTTGCCAGAGCGGGCCGAGAAACGTGTTGTCCACCATCAGGACCGGGACACGGTCGCCGACAGCGAGCCGGTCCCGGAACGCCGCCACGCCGGCGATGTCGACCAGGTCGTTGGTCGGGTTGGCCGGTGTCTCCACCAGGATGGCAGCGACCGGGCGCCGGTCAATCGCGGAGAGCAGGCCCGGCTCCAGGGCCGCGAGGGGCTGGCCTGCCTGGAAGCCCACGGGTGTCACCCCGAAGCGCGGCAGGACATGATTGATGAAGTGGTCGCTTCCGCCGTATACCGGCTCGCTGTGAAGCACCACATCGCCGGGCCGGATGAAGGAGAGGAGGCTGGTGGTGATGGCCGCCATCCCGCTCTCGAACACCGCGCACCCCTCCGCGCGGTCCCAGAGGGAGAGCCGGTCCTCCAGCACCTCCAGGTCCGGGTTGTTGAGGCGGCTGTAGATGAGGCCCGGCTGCTCGTCGGGGGCGGCGTCGCGCAGGCCATAGGCGACCTCGAAGAATGCCTTCCCGGCTTCAGCCGACTCGAAGACGAACGTGGAGGTCTGGAAGATGGGGCACTTGAGGGCGCCTTCGGAAAGCCGCGGATCGAAGCCGTAGCTCATCATCAGGCTTTCCGGGTGGAGTTCCCGTCGGCCGATGCGCGTACTCTTGGGTTTCTGGCGTGACATGTGGTGTCCCGGATGCAGGGCGCCCGCCGGCGGTGTCAGTCGGCGAGCCGCTCCTGCAGGTAGGCCGCCAGCGCGTCCTCGCTGACCCGGACCTGGGCCATCGAGTCGCGCTCGCGCACGGTGACCTCGCCGCCGGCGAGGGTGTCACCGTCGATAGTGATGCAAAACGGGGTGCCGGCCTCGTCCATCCGCCGGTATCGGCGGCCGATGGCGCCGCTGTCGTCGTAGAACACGGGCATCCGGCGGCGGAGGGCCTGGTAGACCCGGTCGGCCCGCTCGGGCATGCCGTCTTTCTTTACCAGGGGGAAGACGCCGGCCTTGATGGGGGCCAGGACGGGATGGAAGCCCATGACCACGCGGGTCTCGCCCGCCACTTCCTCCTCGCGATACGCATCCACCAGCACGGTGAGGGTGACGCGATCCGCACCCGCCGAGGTCTCCACGACGAACGGGAGATACCGCTCGTTGGCCGCCTGGTCGAAGTACTCCAGCTTCTTCCCGGAGTGCTCCTGGTGGCGGGAGAGGTCGAAGTCCCCCCGGTTGTGAATGCCTTCGATCTCGTTCCAGCCGAAGGGAAACTCATATTCGATATCGTAGGCCGCGCGGGCGTAGTGGGCGAGTTCGTCGGGGCCGTGCTCGTGCCAGCGGAGGCGTTCGGGCGACAGGCCGAGGCCGTGGTGCCACGCCATGCGCCATTCCCGCCAGCGCTCGAACCACGCCATGTCTTCGCCGGGCTTGACGAAGAACTGCATCTCCATCTGCTCGAATTCGCGGGTGCGGAAGATGAAGTTCCCGGGCGTGATCTCGTTGCGGAACGCCTTCCCGATCTGCGCGATCCCGAACGGCACGCGCTGGCGGCTGGCCTGCAGCACGTTCAGGTAATTCACGTAGATGCCCTGCGCCGTCTCCGGCCGCAGGTACACCACCGCGGCGTCCTCCTCCACCGGCCCCATGAAGGTCTTGAACATCAGGTTGAAGAGCCGGGGCGCGGTCAGCGTGCCCCGGCTGCCGCAGACGGGGCATTGCGCATCGGGCTCGCCCGGGGTGCCCTTGATCCGGGGGTTGTCCGCACGGAAACGGTTCTTGCACTGGCGGCAGTCCACCAGAGGGTCGGTGAAGCCGGAGACGTGCCCGGAGGCCTCCCAGACCTTCGGGTGCATCAGGATGGCGGCATCGAGGCCTTCGATGTCATCACGGGCATGGACCATCGCCTGCCACCAGCGCTCTTTCACGTTCCGCTTGAGTTCGACGCCGAGAGGGCCGTAGTCCCAGACCGAACCGAGCCCGCCGTAGATCTCGGAGGACTGGAAGACGAATCCGCGTCGCTTGGCGAGCGACACGAGCTTCTCCATGCGCTTGGTATCGGTCATGCCGTGCCGGTGTCCCGGAGTAAGGGTCGGAAGTGGCTCGGGGCGGAACATAGAGGGGGGTCAATACCACTGCAAGGAACGGCATAGCGGGCCGCCGCCTCCCCGGCGGGCTGCGATGGCATCGGGCGCCCGGGCCCGTCCCGGGGCGCCGCCAACTCATTGACTTTCTGTGGTTTGTCCCGGTGTCCAAGGTCGGGCTTGGAACTTGCCGCTTCGAGAGGTTGATCGCAGCGTCACCCGGCCCCGGCCAGGGGTGGCGCTTGCCCGGTCGTTCACCCTCGGGACGGACCGGGCGTCCCGGCGACGGCGGGGCGCAAAGCCAGGGGTCTCCCCGAGATTGCCCGGCTGCCTGGGAGCAGACATGATGCAGACCTCATACGCAATCCGGCGCACCAGCCGCGCCGCGCGCCGCGCGGGGTTCACGGTCATCGAACTCATGACCGTCGTGGCCGTCATCGGCCTGGTCAGCGCGATCGCCATTCCCCGCCTCAACCTGGAAGGGTATCGCGTGAACTCCGCCGTCCGGGGGATCACCGCGACCCTGAGCTATTCCCAGCGACTCGCCGTCACCCTCCAGCATGACGTCCGGGTGGCGATCGACCAGCCCAACCGCCGGCTCCGGGTACACGAGGACCGGAACAACAACGGCGTGATCGACGCCGGCGAGCGCGTTACCTACACGAACCTGGAAGAGGGCGTGACGTTCGGCATCGGCGCCGCCCCCCCGGTCACCTACACCAACGGCACCCAGGGGCTGGCCACGGTCAACTTCACCCAGACGCAGGCCGGGCTCCCCGTGGTCGTCTTCCGTCGCGACGGCACGGCCAGCGAGGCGGGTGGCTTCTACCTGAATACGGTCAAGGGGCTCGCGAGCGGCTCCACGAACGGTGTCCGCGCCGGCGAGATCATCCGGTCCAGCGGGCGGGTCGTGTGGTACACGTACGCGTCGAGCACCTGGAAGCGAGACAACTGATGGGCACGAAGCGCCGCGGATTCACCCTGGTCGAAGTCCTGGTCGCCCTCGTCATCCTGTCCGTGGTGGCGCTGGGCCTTGGCCGGTTTGTGGGCTCATTCCTCCACACGGTCGGGACGTCGAACACCAAGACCGTTGCCACGGCCGTGGCGCAGGAACAGGCGGAACTCATCCGGGCTGACACGGGTTACCCGACGCTCGTGGCGACCTACAACAACAACACCGTCACCGGCTTTCCGGGCTACCCGGCCATGACCCGTACGACCCGCGTAGTCCGCACCACCGGCAACAACCCGCGGCGGGACTACACGACCATCACCGTGACGGTCTCGGAGCCCACCATGGGGGTCCCTGTCAACATCACCATCGTGGTGGCGGCCCCATGACGCCGACTTCCCGCACCCGCGCCATAGCAGCCTTCACGCTGGTCGCGCTCCTGGTGGGCGCCGCTGCTACCTGGGGGGTGACCGGTTCCTGGAGCCGGGCTCGATCGCGCGGGTGAGCCCGCCGTACGGCTCCTGGCAGGCCTGGGCCGGATGGGGCGGCACGCCCAACGCGACGATCTCTGCCGCTGGTCACGCAGGGTTTCACCGACGCCACCAATGCCGGCGCCGTGGCCCTCACCATGATCCCGCTGAGCCGCGCGATGAACCCGGACTTCAAGGGCGACATCTACGTGACCGCTCCGTCTGCGTCAGCGGTACCATCCGCGGCCGGGCCACGCTGGTCTCCACCGGCCGAACAGGACACCTACGACCACTGCGGCGTGGACCAGCCGCCGCCGTACTATCCGACGACTGGACGGTTCACCAAGAACCGGTATTACGAGATCGACCCGGTCGGGTTCGACGTGGCAACCTGGTTCCAGCAGAACCAGCGGTGAAAGGTGAGAGGTAAAAAGAAGGGTAAACAAGAGAGGTCAGGGAAGTCATCCCCGCGACCCTTCTCTTTTCCTTTCACTCTTCACCATTCACCGTCAGCGACCGAGAAAATCTCCCACAATCGCCTCCCCGTGATGCCGCGTGTTCTCGATAAACAGCCGGTTGGCGTCATTCCCCGCCGCCAGGACGCCCGCGACGTAGATGCCGCGGACCGGCGTGGCCATGGTCCCGGGGTCGTGCGCCGGAACGCCGGTGTCCGGCTCCACCGGGACACCCAGCTCACGAAGCAGGGTGGTGTCGGCGTGATAGCCCGTCATGGCGAGGACGGCATCACAGGGGAACCGTTCGGTCCCACCATCCGCCAGGACGATCTCCACTTCGGTGGGCATGATGACGGAGAGCCGGGCGCCCCAGCGGACGGCGATGCTCTCCTCCCTCACCCGGTTGGTGATGTCGGGCATGACCCAGGCCTTCACGGTCCGGTCAAACTCGTGCCCGAAATGCACGATGGTCACCTGCGCGCCGGCCCGGTAGCACTCGAGCGCCGCATCCACGCTGCTGTTCCCCGCCCCGACCACGACCACGTTCTGCTTCCAGTACGCATGCCCCTCCCGGAAGTAGTGGTGGACGTGCGGAAGGTCCTCGCCGGGCACCCCAAGGAGGTTGGGCCAGTCGTAGTACCCCGTCGCGAAGACCACGGCCTCGGCCAGGTACACCTGCCGGCCGTCCCGCCGCTCCACCGTGACCCGGTAGTGGGAATGGGAATCGCGCGCGACGGCCACGACGTTCTCCCCTGGGCGCACATCCAGCTCGAAATGCTCCGCCACCCGCCGGTAATACAGCAGGCCGTCGCGGCGCGTCGGTTTCTCGTGGCTCGCGATGAAGGGCACGTCGCCGATCTCGAGCCGCTCCGGGGTGGAAAAGAAGGTCATGCCGAGGGGATACCGCTCGATGGTGCTGACGACAGTCCCGCGGTCCACCAGGATGCAGGGCACCGCATGGCGCTCGGCCTCGATGCCCACCGCCAGCCCCGCCGGCCCCGCGCCGACCACGAGCAGGCTCGTGATCTCGGAGCGGAACTCCTCACGCATGACGGGTTCAGTCGGGTCGGCCATGCCTACACCTCGATGATCTGGTCCCGGCGGGTCCCGACACTGACGTAGCGGATGGGCGCCCCGGCCAGATCCTCCAGCCGGTCCAGGTAGGCACGCGCCGCAGGCGGAAGGTCGGCCAGTCGCCGCGCCGCCCCGGTGGGGCGGTTCCAGCCAGGCAGCACCTCATACACCGGTTCCACGCGGGACAGCCGCTCCACGTCCGCCGGAATCTCCTCGCAGACCTCGCCGTCCAGGCGATAGCCGGTCCCGACCGGGAGCTCCTCCATCCCGTCCAGGACATCGAGTTTCGTAACCGCCAGCCCGGTCAGGCCGTTCACTCGGACCGCGTAGCGCACCACGTTGGCATCGAACCAGCCGCACCGCCGCGGGCGGCCGGTGGTCGCCCCGAACTCGGCCCCCGCCTCACGGAGCCTGTCACCCAGTTCCCCCTTCAACTTCGGTCGGAAGGGGACCGTTGCCCACTCGCGTGGTATAGGCCTTGACCACGCCGAGCACGCCGTCGATCGCGGTCGGCCCGATGCCGGCGCCGGTGGCCGCACCGCCGGCGGTCGTGTTGGAGGAGGTGACGAAGGGGTAGGTGCCGTGGTCCACATCGAGGAGGGCGCCCTGCGCACCCTCCAGCAGCACGCGCCGGCCCTGCCGCAGCGCGAGGTCCACCAGGTGGCCGCTGTCCGCGGCAAGCGGGAGGATGCGCGGCGCCAGCCGCGTGAGCAGCGCCTCGTGCGCCGCCATGTCGGCCCGCCCGGCGGAGCCCATCAACTCCAGCAGCAGGTTCGCCCGCTCGACCCGCTCGCGCACCAGTTCCAGTGCGGCGGGGAGGTTCCGGAGATCCGCCACGCGGATGCCGCGCCGACCATACTTGTCCTCATAGGTCGGCCCGATACCGCGTCCCGTCGTCCCGATCTTCTGGCTCTTCTCGCTGGCGCTGTCGAGCAGCTTGTGGAGCGGCAGGACCAGGTGCGCCCGGTCGCTCACGAAGAGCCGCCCGGCCGTGTCGATCCCGCGCGCGGTCAGCTCGTCCAGTTCCGTGAAGAAGGTATCCGGGTCGAGCACGACACCGTTCCCGACCACGCAGGTAGCCCCCTGGTGCAGGATCCCCGAGGGGATCTGGTGCAGGACAAACTGGCTGTCGCCCGTGACGACCGTGTGCCCCGCGTTCGCCCCGCCCTGGTAGCGCACCACGAGGTCGGCCCGTTCGGCCAGGACGTCGACCAGCTTTCCCTTCCCCTCATCCCCCCACTGCGCGCCCACCACGACGACACAGTAGGTCTTTGGATCGAACATCAGCAGGCTCCGGACGGAACGTCGGTGTGGTACCGCGGGGTACCGGCAACGAAAAAGCCCCGTGGCGGGGCTCCTGAATCCTCCAGCAATCCTAGCCGTCGGCCCCGGAAAGGTCAAACCCTGCCAGCACCCCTGCGAGACGCCTCGGTGTCTCCAGTGAGAGGGCATCGAGCGTATCCCGGGGGGTGTGGATTTTCCGGAGCGTGGACCAGTCGAGCCGGGCGATGGTGACCGCCCGTGCGCCGGTCCGGGCCATGGGGAGGCTGTCGACGAAGATGCCGGCGGGCAGGCGATGCAGGCGGACCGGCGTCCGCGCGTTCCCCAGGACCGGGCGGAGGCGCTCCGCCAGGGCGCGGCCCGGCCCGTCGTGCGCCACGATCCGGAGCGGTCCGGTCTCGTCGATCGTGTCGAAGTTGATCACCGTCGTGCCGCGTACCCGTTCGGGGGACACCCGGCCCATGATCCGGGCGCCGACCAGCCCGAATTCCTCGGCACCCGTCACCAGGAGGCCCGCTCCCGGGTCCCGGAGAGTGGTCGCCAGCTCCAGAAGCGCGCAGAGGCCCGTTCCGTTGTCCCGTGCCCCCGGGGACTCCCCGCGAAGGCGGCCCCGGCCGGCCAGGACACCGGCCGCCAGCGCTGCCCCGGCCCCGGCAGCCACGACCATTGGGGAGAGCGGCCCCACCAGGCGCCAGAGGCAGAGGGCCAGGAACAGGGGCACCACGGCGACGCAGGCCCAGACCGCCACCAGCCGTCCGGCCATCGAGTGGCCCTGGGCCTTGGTGTCCAGGTGGGCCACGAACCAGCCCCGCACCATACCGCCGGGACGGGTCGCCACCAGGTTGGCGTCCTCGCGGTCGTCCCCCCACCGCGACCAGCCCAGTCCCAGTCCCGCCGTGAGGACGGCGAGCGCGGCCAGCCCGATGAGCCAGGCCACCAGGGCAGCCCAGCGGGGCACGGCGGGCAGGAGCAGGAGCGGGATCGCGATCAGGGTGAGCCAGCCGAGTCCCGCACCGAAGAGCGGAAAGGCAAGCAGTGCGCCCCCGGAAAAGCTGAAGCGCTGTTCCTCCACCTGCCAGCCATGGGCGCGGAGAAAGGCGGCCACCCGCTCCCGGGCGGCGTCTGCGCCCTCGGTTCCGGCCTCCCTGGGGGACCGCAGGAGACTCTCCACCAGCCCGCGGGCTTCCGGCGGGCGGGCGGCCTTCATGACTTCGCCCTTCGACCCTTTGCCCGGGGGAGGTCGAGGGCTTCGGGATCGGCCGCCACCGCCCGGGCCGTCTCAGCGGAGATCGTGCCCTCTGCCGTGAGCGCGGAGAGGTGCTGCTCCAGCGTCTGCATCCCGGCTTCGCCCCCGGATTCCATCACCTCGCGCAGCTCGCCCAGCCGGTTCGGCTCCTCGATCCGCGCCCGGATTTCCGGGCTCGACATGAGAATCTCGACCGCAGGCACGCGGCCCCCGTCGTCACCCCGCGGTACCAGGCGCTGGCTGATGACCGCGCGAAGCACACTCGCGAGGCGGAGACGTCCGACGTGGCGCTCATCGCGACGGTAGAGTGCCAGGAGCCGTGCGACGGTCTGCGTCACGTCGTATGTGGTCATCGCCGCCAGGACCAGGTGGCCCATCTCCGCCGCCTTTATCGCCCGGTCCATTGTCTCGCTGTCGACCAGCTCGCCCAGGACGATCACGTCGGGGTCCTGGCGAAGCGCCGCCCCGAGACCGACCAGGTAGGACGCGGTATCCACGCCCACCTCGCGCTGGGTCACCGATGACTTCACATCACGATGCAGGAACTCGATGGGATCCTCGATCGTGACGATGTGGCGCTGGAAATTGCGATTCACATGGTTCAGCATCGCGGCCACGGTCGAGGTCTTGCCGCCACCCGAGGCGCCACTCACGATGACGAGCCCCCGTTCCGCCTCCGCGATGGACGCGAGGGCCGCGGGAAGGTGCAACCCTTCGAGCGTGGGCACGTCGAACGGGATCACCCGCATGACGATCATGAAACTGGAACGCTGCCGGCTCACGTTCACCCGGAACCGGCCCACTCCCGGCAGCCCCCAGCTGCAGTCGAAATCCTGGGTGCGGTCCAGGCGGGCGCGGTCGGTATCGGAGCCGACCAGTTTCATGGCAATAGCCCGGGTCTGGTCGGGAGTCAGCCGCTGCTTCGTGAGGGGCTCGAGGACGCCGTTGATGCGGGCCCGGAACACATCCCCTGCCTTGATGAGCAGGTCGGAGGCGCCGCGCGCCACCGCAGCCTTGATAATCCGTTCCACCGTCGCTGTTGCCATTCGGTTGTTCCGGTCAGGGGAAGCAGGCGATACGGATCAGGAGCCGGCCCGCACCGTCTGGGCAAGGAATCCCATGCGCTCTCGGACCGCGCGCATCGTTTCGCCGGCCACGTGGCGGGCGCGTTCCGCGCCGGCGGCCAGGATATCCCGAACGCGCCCGGGGTGGGCCTGCAGCTCCAGGGCCCGCTCACGGATCGGCGCCAGTGCCGCAATCATGTTGTCCGCCAGCACGCGCTTGCAGTCGAGGCATCCCCAGCCGGCCGTGCGGCACTGCGTCGCGACATGTTCCACGGTCTGCGGCGGAGAGAAGTACCGGTGCAGTGCGTAGATGTTACAGTCTTCGGGAGTCCCGGGGTCGGTGCGCCTCACCCGCTTCGGATCCGTCCTGGCGGGCCGCAGCTTTGCCCAGATCTCCTCAGGGGTGTCCAGCAGGCCGATCGTATTGCCCAGGCTCTTCGACATCTTCGCCTGGCCGTCCAGCCCCATGATGCGGCGGGCCGTCGTGAGCAGCGGCTGCGGCTCGGGGAAGAACGGCTCGCCCCCGGCAAACTCCTGGTTCCACTTCCGGGCTACCTCGCGGGCGAGCTCGAGGTGCTGAATCTGGTCCTCGCCCACCGGCACGCGATCGGCCCGGTAGAGCAGGATGTCCGCGGCCATCAGGACCGGGTAATTGAGCAGCCCCGCCGGAATGCTCTCGTAGCGCTGTGACTTATCTTTGAACTGCGTCATCCGTTCCAGCTCGCCCAGCGGCGTCACGGCGTTGAGGAGCCACTGGAGCTCCGAGTGCTCGGGGACGTGTGACTGAACAAAGAGCGTCAGGAGCTCGGGATCGAGCCCGCAGGCGAGCAGGCCGATCGCCATGTCGCGGGTGCGCCCGGCGAGCGTCGCGTGGTCGTACTCCTGCGTGACGGCGTGCAGGTCCACAATGCACACGAGGCAGTCGTGCGTGTGCTGGAGCTGGACCCAGTTCTGGACGGCCCCGAGCCAGTTGCCGATGTGGAGTTCGCCTGACGGCTGAATTCCTGAAAAGACACGTGACATGCGCCCAAGCTACCCACCCCGGAAGGGAGCCGCAAGATGGCGTCCAGCTTAGACTTACTGCGCGTCGCCACGGTCGCGGCTACCGAGGCGGCCGCCTGGCTCCGGCAGGTTACGCGGCCGGATCCGGGCCAGTGGGACCGTAAGGGTCCGAACGATTTCGTGACCCGGGTGGACCGGGAGTGCGAGGAGCTCATCACCGAGCGCCTCCTCCTGGAGGTTCCCCGCTCCCGAGTCATCGGGGAGGAACTGTCCAGTGATATCGACGCCAGGGGCCTGGTGTGGGTGGTGGATCCGCTGGACGGCACCACCAACTACCTCCACGGATTTCCGGCGTACGCTGTTTCCATCGCGGCGGCACTGGACGGCCGGCTCGAGGCAGGGGTCATCGTGGATGTGGAGGCGGGGACGCTCTACCGGGCCAGCCGGGGCGGCGGGGCCTGGGCCGACGACCAGCGCATCCACGTCTCGGCCATCCGGTCGCCCGCGGACGCCCTCGTCGGCACCGGCTTTCCTTTCACCAATCTTGACAGCCTCGACGCGTATCTGGACCAGCTCGGGCGGGTCATCAGGGGAACGACCGGGGTCCGTCGCGCGGGCGCCGCCGCGCTGGATCTCGCGTCGGTCGCCTCGGGAGCGTTCGAGGGGTTCTGGGAACAGCGGCTGTCCGCATGGGATATCGCGGCAGGTATCGTGCTGGTGAGCGAGGCGGGGGGACGGGTGACGGACTGGAAGGGCCGGGACCTGGGCGTGGAGCATGGCCCGGTGGTGGCGGGCAATCCCGCCATCCATGAATGGTTGCTGGGCGTGCTGTCAGAGAGATAAGGCCGGCCAGCGCCACGGTCTGCGGTGCCCCTGGCCCGTCCGGAGGGGCGAGGAGCGCGTCAGTTTCCGCCGGGCAGGGTCAGGATACGGGGCCCATCCGCCAGGATGGCCACGGTGTGCTCAAAATGGGCTGAAAGCGAGCCGTCCGCCGTCACCACGGTCCACTTGTCGGACAGGGTGCGGGTAGCCGGGCTGCCCAGGGTGATCATCGGCTCGATGGCGAGGGTCATCCCTTCCAGCAGGCGCGGGCCCCGGCGCGGGCTTCCGAAGTTGGGGACCTGGGGCTCCTCGTGAAACGCGGTCCCGATCCCGTGGCCCACCAGTTCCCGGACGACGCCGAAGCCGGCCGCTTCGGCCACCTGCTGGACCGCATGGCCGATGTCGCCGACGTGGTTCCCCACCTTCGCCTGGGCAATGCCCGCCTCGAGCGACGCGCGGGTCACCCGGAGCAGGCGCTCGTGCTCTGGCGCGATTTCGCCCACGGGAATGGTCGTGGCGGAATCAGCGTGGAGGCCGTCGATGCAGACACCCACGTCCACGCTTACCGTGCTCCCTTCCCGGAGCACGCGCTTCGGGCTCGGGATCCCATGGACGATCTCCTCGTTGATCGAGGTGCAGAGGGTTTTGGGAAAGCCGTAGAGCCCCTTGAAGGAGGGGCGCGCGCCGTCATGGCTCCGGATGAAGGCCTCGGCGATGTTATCCAGGTCTTCGGTGGACATGCCGGGCTCGACCGACCGGTGCATCAGTGCGAGCGTATCGCCCACGATCTGCCCGGCCCGGGCCATCGCCTCAAGCTCGCGCGCGGACTTGATCGTGATCACGCGGGCTCCATCACCCGGCGGACCCGTTCCGCCACTTCGTCCACCGTACCGAGCGCGTCGACCACGTCCACCCCGCCGCGCTCCCGGTACCAGGCGAGCACCGGCGCCGTCTGCTCGCGGTAGGCCCGGAGCCGGACGGCGACGGCGTCGGGATCGTCATCGGCCCGCTGCTCCACGCCCCGCCGTTTCGCGATCCGGCCCAGGATCTCCTCGTCCGCCACGTCGAAGAACAGCACGTGGTCCATCGTCCGTCCCCGCTCGGCCAGCAGCGCCGCCACGCCTTCCGCCTGCGGGATGGTCCGGACGACACCGTCGAAAATGACGCCATCCCGCGCGCCGGGCTTCGCCAGTTCGTCCCGGACCACGCCCATGATGACGTCGTCACTCACCAGGTGGCCGGCTTCCATGATGGCCTTCGCCTTGAGGCCCACCGGGGTGCCGCGGCGGACCGCGTCACGCAGCAGGTCTCCGGTGGCGAACCTGGGGAGGCCGAGCCGTTCGCCCAGGATGGCGCCCTGGGTGCCTTTCCCCGCCCCCGGCGGGCCCAACAGCAGAATATCCACGAAACACTCCAGCAGCGTGAACGGTAAACGGTAAACGGTGAACGGGTGTTGCCTCCCGTCCACCGTTCCTGGTCCCTCGTGCCTCTTCCCTCTTCCCTCGCCGGCTACATGAACCGCTGGCGGCCCCGGAACTTGACCCGGCCTGTCTTCATCAGGCTGTCGTACTTGCGGAGCGTGCGGTGCTGTTCGACCTGGGCGATGGTATCCAGTAGCGTACCGACCACGATCAGCACCGACGTGCCGCCGAACGCCGCCTGGAACCCGATCTGCTGGGTGATGAGGATCGGCACCAGGGCGACCACGGCCAGGAAGATGGCGCCCGGCAGGGTGACCCGGCCGAGGACCGCGTCGATGTAGTCGGCGGTGCTCGCGCCCGGCTTCACGCCGGGGATGAACCCGCCCTGCTTCTTCAGGTTCTCCGCCAGGTCCACTGAGTTGAAGATGATGGACGTGTAGAAATACGTGAAGAGCAGGATCATCACCGTGAAGGCGATGATGTACGGCAGGTCGCCGGGCGTGAAGAAGTCGGCCAGGCTCTGCAGGGTCTCGCTCCGGGCGAAGCTGGCCACCGTGCCCGGGACGATGATGATCGTCTGGGCGAAGATGATCGGCATCACGCTCGCGGTGAGCAGCCGGATCGGGATGAAGGTCTTCTGCGATTCCCGCACCCGTCCCCGCCCCATCACCTTCCGCGGGATCTGGATCGGGATCCGGCGCGCGGCGATCGTCATGGCGGTGGTGGCGGCCACCACCGCGACCAGGACCAGGATAAAGGCCACCGCGCCCAGCGGGCTGATGACCTGGGCCTTCAGGAACTGCAGGAAGTTCAGCGTGCCCGGCCAGAGCCGCTCGAGGATCGAGAACGTAATGAGCAGGCTCATGCCGTTGCCGATGCCGCGCTCGGTGATCTGCTCGCCCAGCCACATGACGAAGACGGCACCCGTGGTGAGCGTCACGACCATCATGAGCCGGCTGAACAGCCCGGGAGAGGCAATGGCGCCGGGAATGGACTCGGTGAAGAGAGCAAAGGTCCAGGCCTGCCCCGCCGAGATGACCACGGTGGTGTACCGGGTCCACTGGGTGAGCTTCTTCTTGCCCTCTTCGTCCCGCTGCAGCTTGCCGATGGACGGCATCACGCCGCCGGCCAGCTGGAACAGAATGCTGGCCGAGATGTACGGCATGATGCCGAGGGCGAAGACGGTGGCCCGGGAGAGGCCGCCGCCCAGCGTATCATACAGCTGGAAAAAGCCACCGGCGGCGGAGTTTGCGATGTAGTCCGACAGCGCCGTGACGTTGACGCCCGGCGCGGCGATGTGGGCGCCGACCCGGTAGATCACCAGCGCAAGCAGGGTAAACCAGATCTTGCGCTTCAGCTCCGGATCTATGGAAAGCGCCGGAACACGGGGAGAGGTCACTTACGCCTCGACCGTGCCGCCAGCCGCCTCAATCTTCGCCTTCGCGCTGGCGGAGGCGGGGACGCCGCGGACCGCGTAGGCCTTCGACACCTCGCCGGTGCCGAGGAGCTTCACGGCGTCAGACGGCTTGTTCAGCAGGCCGGCCGCCGTGAGGGTCTCGGGCGTCACCTCGGTGCCCTGTACGCGCTCCAGGTCCGCCAGGTTGACGGGCTGGGCCCGCACCTTGAACGGGTTGGTGAAGCCGCGCTTGGGCAGCCGCCGGTACATCGGCATCTGGCCGCCCTCGAAGCCCGGGTTGGTGGACCCGCCGGTGCGTGCCTTGTGTCCCTTGTGCCCCCGCCCTGACGTCTTGCCGAGGCCGGAGCCGGGCCCGCGGCCGACGCGCTTGCGCACCTGGGTCGCACCCTTGGCGGGTCGCAGGTTCGACAGGGTCACACTGGGAGTCTGCTTCTCGTCGGCCATCACGCCTCCTCAACCGGCGTCACCTCGACGAGGTGACGCACCTTGTACAGCATGCCACGCACCGACGGGTTGTCGGGCAGTTCGACCGTCGCCTGGTGGTGCCTCAGCCCAAGCGCTTCCAGCGTGCGGCGGAAGGTCTGCGCGTGGCCGATGCCCGAGCGCCGCTGCGTCACCCGCAGCCGCGCGGCAGTCGTCTTCTTAGGCATTCACCGTCTCCTGTCGGCCCTTGAAGGGGATCTGGTCCACGTCCACTCCGCGCTCCCGGGCCACCTGCCGGGCCGTCACCAGCCGGGACAGGCCGTCGAACGTCGCCCGCACCATGTTGTGCGGGTTGTTCGAGCCCAGGCTCTTCGTCAGGATGTCGGTGATCCCCGCGCACTCCAGCACCGCGCGGACGGGCCCGCCCGCGATGACGCCGGTACCGCTGGCGGCGGGCTTCAGCAGCACCCGCCCCGCACCGTGTTCCCCGACGATCTCGTGGGGAATGGTGGCGCCCACCCGCGGCATCTCGACCATGGCCCGCTTGGCGGCTTCGACCGCCTTGCGGACGGCTTCCGAGACTTCATTCGCCTTGCCGGTCGCGATGCCGACCTTGCCCTTGCCGTCGCCAACCGCCACGAGCGCGTTGAAGCTGAACCGGCGCCCGCCCTTGACCACCTTGGCGACGCGGTTGATGGCGACCACGTTCTCCACCAGGTCACTGGCGTGATCGCGGTCCCGGTCGCCCCGGCGTCCGCCCCGGCCACCGCCGCCACCCTGGCGAGGCCCGCGACCCCGGCCACCACGCTCCCGACCGCCTGGTCCGCCCTGGCCGCCGCCCGGTCCGGCGGTTGCCGTGCCCTCGGCCTGCTGGGGAGGCTGCTGTGCGGCCTCGGCGGCCGGTGTATCCTGTTCGTTCGCCATCCTAGAACTCCAATCCGCCTTCGCGGGCGCCTTCGGCCACGGCCTTGACGCGTCCATGATATCGGTAGCCGGCGCGGTCGAAGACCACCTTGCTGATCCCGGCGGCCTTCGCCTTCTCTGCCAGCAGCTTGCCCACGGCCTTGCCGCGGCCGACCTTCCCGGCGCCGTCCGCAGTGACCCCCTCGCTGGAGTCCCCCACGCCGAGCATCACCACCCCGGCCTGGTCGTCGACCAGCTGGGCATAGATGTGCCTCAGCGAGCGGAACACGGTCAGGCGCGGCCGCTCGGGCGTACCGGCGACCTTCTTGCGCACGCGGAGCTGCCGGCGGCGCCGGAGGTCGCGACGGGTCTTCGGGGCATGGATCGAACGCATTACTTGGCTCCTGTCTTGCCGGCCTTGCGGCGCACCTGCTCGCCCTGGTACCGGATGCCCTTGCCCTTGTAGGGCTCGGGGGGCCGGAACCCGCGCAGCTCTGCGGCCACCTGGCCGACGGCTTCCTTGTCGGCGCCCTCGATCCTGACGACCGTGTTGTTCTCGACCGAGATCTTGACCCCCTCCGGCGCCTTGTACTGCACCGGGTGGGAATACCCGACCAGCAGGTTTACGCCGTAGGGTTTGGCCTCGGCCTTGTAGCCGACGCCCTGAATCTCGAGCGTGCGGGAAAAGCCCCGCGTGACGCCCTCGACCATGTTGTTGACCAGGCTCCGGGTCAGGCCGTGGAGCGCCTTGTGGCGCTTCTCGTCCGACGGGCGGGTCACCGTGATGGTCCCGTCCTCGACCGCGAGGACCATCTCCGGGTGCAGGGTCCGCCTGAGCTCGCCCTTCGGGCCCTTCACCGTGAGGATCCGGCCATCGAGCGTCGTGCTCACGCCCTTGGGCACTGGAACCGGCTTCTTTCCGATACGCGACATGTCGACTCCTACCAGACCGTGGCGAGCAGTTCGCCGCCGAGGTTGGCCGAGCGGGCGTCGCGATCGGTCATGAGCCCGCGCGGGGTCGAGACGATCGCCATCCCGAGGCCGTTCTTGACCCGGGGCAGCTCGCGGCTCTTGACGTAGCGCCGCAGGCCCGGGGTGGACACCCGCTTCAGTTCGCGGATGACCGGGGTCTCGTTGTGGTACTTCAGGTACACGCGGAGGACGCCATGCGCCCCATCGTCGAGCACCTTGTAGTCGACGATGTAGTGATTGTCCCGCAGCAGGCGGGCCAGCTCGGTCTTCAACCGCGAGACCGGGATGTCCACCCGCCGGTGTCCGGCCGCACAGGCGTTCCGGATCCGGGTCAGCATTTCCGCAATCGGGTCAGTCATGCTCATAGTCGCGTGTCCCCTTACCAGCTTGCCTTGCGCACGCCCGGGATCTCGCCCTTCAGCGCGAGCTCACGAAAGCAGATGCGACACAGGCCGAACTTCCGGATGAAGGCGCGGGACCGCCCGCACCGCTGGCAGCGCCGCACCACCCGCGACTTGAACTTCGGGGGCCGCTTCGCCCGCTCGATCCAACACGTCTTCGCCATCAGAACTCCTCTAGAGACCCGGTTACGCCACCGCGCGCGGCGTTTCACCCCGGAAAGGCCACCCGAATTCCCGCAGGAGCGCCAGGGCCAGGTCATCCCGCCCCGCACTCGTCACGATCGTGATATCCATACCGTGGATCTTGTCCACCTTGTCGTAATCGATCTCCGGGAAGATCATCTGCTCCTTCACGCCGAAGGAGTAGTTGCCCCGCCCGTCGAAGCTCCGGTTCGGCAGCCCGCGGAAATCCCGCATCCGGGGGATCACCACGTTGATGAACCGGTCCAGGAACTCGTACATCCGCGGGCCGCGGAGCGTCACGGTGACGCCGACCGGCATGCCGGCACGGAGGCTGAAGTTCGAGATCGCCTTCTTGGCCTTGGTGACCACGGCGCGCTGGCCGGCGATCACCGACATTTCCTCCTGGACCACGTCCAGGAGCTTCGGGTTCTTGGCGGCCTCGCCGAGCCCGACGTTGAGCGTGACTTTCACCAGCCGCGGCACTTCATGCGGGTTGGCGAGGCCGAACTGGCTCGCGAGGGCCGGCCGGACCGTCTGCTCGTAGTGCTGCTGGAGGCGGGGCACGCCCGCGCGCGCCTGTGGCGCCTCGTCTGCGGCGTAGGCGCCGGCACCCTTGCCCTTGCCGCCGCCCGCCTGCTGTTCCTTGACCTTGGCCATGCCTACCGCGTCCTCGGAATCGGTTCACCCGACCTGACGGCGATCCGCTCGACCGTGCCGTCGTCGTCCTTCCGCCGGCGCACCCGCGTGGGTTCGCCCGACTTCGGGTCAATGAGCATTGCGTTCGAGTGGTGGATCGGCGCCGCGAACTCGATGATGCCGCCCTCGCTGTTCTGCGTGGCGCGGCGGTGCCGCTTCACCAGGTTCACGCCTTCCACCGTGATCCGGCCCGTCTTCGGGTCGGCGCGCAGGACGGTGCCCTGCTTGCCCTTGTCGTTGCCCGCGATGATCTGGACCGTGTCACCCTTGGTGATCCGGAGCCGGATGCGCGGCGCCCGCTTCGGGGCCTTCTTGCGCGACTTCTTGTACACCAGCGGCTTCATGTTACAGCACCTCCGGCGCCAGCGAGACGATCTTCATGTAGCGCTTCTCGCGCAGCTCCCGGGCCACCGGCCCGAAGATGCGCGTCGCGCGCGGCTCGCCCGCGTCAGTGATCAGCACGGCAGCGTTCTCGTCAAACCGGATGTAGGTCCCGTCCTTGCGGCGGGTCTCCTTCGCGGTCCGGACGATCACCGCCTTGGCCACGTCCCCCTTCTTGACCTGGCCCGTGGGAATCGCGTCCTTGATGGCCACGACGACCCGGTCGCCCACGCCGGCGTAGCGGCGCTTGCTGCCCCCGAGCACGCGGATGATCAGCGCCTTCCGGGCGCCGGAATTATCCGCGATCTTGACCACCGTTTCCTGTTGAATCATGGCTGCCTCTGCCGCGCTTAGCGCGCGCGCTCGACGATGTCCACCACCCGCCAGCGCACCGTCTTCGCCAGGGGCCGGGTTTCCATGACGCGCACGGTGTCGCCGGCCTTCGCATCCATCTCATTGCGGGCCTTGACTGTGTTGGTGCGGGTCACGCGCTTGCCGTAGACCGGGTGCGCCAGCCGCCGGGTCAGGGCCACGGTCACGGTCTTCTGCATCTTGTCGCTCGTCACGACCCCGGTCCTGACCTTCCGGCGGGCCCGCGTCTCGACCGTCTGCTCCTCGCTCATCCTTCCGTCCCTTCCGCCTCGCCGGCGCGTTCGTGCAGCAGCGTCTTCACCCGGGCGATCTCCCGCCGCAGCGTCCGGAAGCGGACGGGGTTCTCGATCGCCTCAGTCGCGGAGCGGAACCGCAGGCGGAACCGCTCTTCCTGCAGCTCGGCGAGCTTCTGCTCCAGATCCTCGTCCGACTGCTCGCGGAGTTCCTGTGTGGTCGTCATCGGCTCAGACCTCCGTCCGCTGGATAATCTTCGTGCGCACCGGCAGCTTCGCCGCCGCCAGGTCCAGGGCCCGCCGCGCGAGTTCCACGGCCACACCCTCGACCTCGAACATCACCCGCCCCGGCTTCACCACGGCCACCCAGCCCTCCGGGTTGCCCTTGCCCTTCCCCATGCGGGTCTCGGCGGGCTTCTTGGTGATCGGCTTGTCCGGGAAAATCCGGATCCAGACCTTGCCGCCGCGCTTCATCTCGCGGGTCATTGCGACACGGGCCGCCTCGATCTGCCGGTTGGTGATCCAGCCCGGATCGAGCGTCATGAGCCCGTACTCGCCGAACGACACCGAGCTGCCACGGATGGCCTTGCCCTTCGTCCGGCCCTTGAAGGTCTTGCGGAACTTGACGCGCTTTGGTGCCAGCATGCCTCAGGCTCCCGTGCTGTAAGTGCGGCCGCTGAGGTCCTCAACGATCTCACCCTTGAAGATCCACACCTTGATGCCGACCGTGCCGTACGTGGTCTTGGCCGTGCTCGTAGCGTAGTCGATGTCTGCCCGCAGCGTGTGCAGCGGCACCCGGCCCTCGTGGTACCCCTCGGTCCGGGCGATTTCCGCGCCGCCGAGCCGGCCCGACGCCCGGACCTTGATGCCCTGGGCGCCCATCCGCATCGCGCTCTGGAGTGCGCGCTTCATGGCGCGCCGGAAGCTGATCCGCTGCCGGATCTGGTGGGCGATGTTGTCGGCGACCAGCTGGGCCGAGAGCTCCGGCCGCTTGATCTCCTCGACGTTCACCGCCGTCTCCTTGCCGGTGAGCTGGGCCAGCTCGTCGCGCAGCTTGTCCACCTCCGCGCCCCGCTTGCCGATCACCACGCCGGGCCGCCCGGTATGGATGGTGACCGTGGCCTTGCCCGGCCGCCGGTCGATCTGCACCTCGGCGATGGCCGCGTGGCCGAGCCGCGCCTTCAGGTACTTCCGGATCAGCTCGTCTTCCTTGAGCAGCGCCGGCATCTCCTTGGTCGCAAACCAGCGCGACTTCCACGGCTTGACGATGCCGAGCCGGAGCCCGACCGGATGCGTTTTCTGGCCCATTTACTCGCTCTCCCTCGCCGCCACGTGGATCTCCACGTGACTGGTCCGCTTGCGGATCGGGGTCGCCCGACCCTGGGCGGCCATCGTGTAGCGCTTCAGCGGCTGACCCATGTCCACCACCGCCCGCGTCACCACCAGCTCGTCGACGTCAAACGCCTCGCCGCTCTGCATCGCCTTCTGCTCGGCATTGGCCACGGCGGAGCGGAGCGTCTTCGCGATCTGCTTCGCCGCCAGCTTCTTGCTGAACTGGAGGATGGCGTACGCCTCGTTCACGTTCTTGCCCCTGATCTGGTCGATCACGAGGCGCATCTTCCGCGGCGACTGGCGGACCAGCCGCTGGATCGCTCTGGCTTCGGTGCTCACGATGGCTTCGCCTTCTTGTCGGCGACGAGCCTGCCGCTGTGCCCCCGGAACAGCCGGGTCGGGGCGAACTCGCCGAGCTTGTGACCCACCATGTTTTCCGTCACGTAGACGGGGATGAACTTGTTGCCGTTGTGCACCGCGAACGTGTGCCCCACGAACTCGGGCAGGATAGTGCTCGCACGGCTCCAGGTCTTCACCACTTTTTTGTCGTTCAGGCTGTTCAGCTTCTGCACCTTGAGGAGCAGCGCCTCCTGCACGAACGGTCCCTTCTTGACACTTCTCGACATAGTCCCGTCTCGGTCAGAGCTGGCTTACTTGGTCGCCTTGCCGCGCTTGCGCCCGCGGACAATGAGCCGGTTCGACTTCTTCTTGGGGGCCCGGGTCTTGATGCCCTCCCGCTTGCCCCAGGGCGAGGTCGGCGGCCGGCCGCCGGAGCTCTTGCCCTCGCCACCACCCAGCGGGTGGTCCACCGGGTTCATGGCGACGCCACGGACCTTCGGACGCCGGCCGAGCCACCGCTTCTTGCCGGCCTTGCCGACCGACAGCAGCTCGTGCTCGCCGTTGCCCACTTCGCCGATGGTCGCCAGGCACTGGCCCAGCACCATCCGCATCTCGGTGCTCTTGAGCCGGAGGGTGACGTACTTGCCCTCCTTCGCCATCACCTGCGCGCTGGTGCCGGCGCCGCGGGCCATCTGCCCGCCCTTGCCGACCTTGAGCTCGATGTTGTGCACCGTGGTGCCGAGCGGGATCTCCGAGAGCGGCAGAGCATTGCCCGTCCGCGCGTCCGAGCCAGGACCCGAGACCACCGTGTCCCCCTGCGCCAGGCCCTTGGGGTGCAGGATGTAGCGCTTCTCGCCGTCCGCATAGACGATCAGGGCGATCCGCGCGCTCCGGTTCGGATCGTACTCGATCTCGGCCACGCGGCCCGGGACGCCGAACTTGTCCCGCCGGAAGTCGATCTTCCGGTACTGGCGCTTGTGCCCGCCCCCCCGGTGCCGCACCGTGATGTGGCCATGGTTGTTCCGGCCACCTTTGGCGCGGATCGGCTCGAGCAGCGACTTCTCCGGCGTGTCCCGGGTGATCTCGTCAAATCCGGAGACCATCCGGAAGCGCGTGCCCGGCGTGATCGGTCTGAACTGTCTCGTGCTCATCTCAGCCCTCGAATACGGGGAGGGTATCCCCTTCCTTCAGGGTGACGATCGCCTTCTTCCACCGGGACGTCTGGCCCCGCGTGCGACCCCGGTAGACGGTCTCCCGCCGGACCTGCATGGTGCGCACGTCCGTGACGGTGACCTCGAAGAGCCGGGCCAGCGCGTCCCGGATCTGGTGCTTGGTCGCCTGCGGGTGGACCATGAACGTGTATTCGCCACGGGCCTGGAACGCGGCGGAGCTCTTCTCCGTCATGACCGGGCGGACGATGATCTCGTGCAGGGCGGGCATCTACTTGCTCCCCTTCTTCCGCGTGGACTTCTTCGCGGTGGTGGACTTCTTCTTCTTCGCGGCCGTCGCCGTGGCCTTCCGCGGCGAGGCCTTCTTCTTCACGGCCTTCTTCGCGGCCTTCTTCGTGGCCTTCTTCTTCACGGCCTTCTTCGCCGCCGGCTTCTTCGCGGCCGTCTTCGCCGCAGGGGCCTTCGGGGCCGCCTTGGCCCGGGGCGCCGCCTTCGTAACCTCGAGCGCGGCCTCGTCGCCCGCCGCCGGCTCCTCGCCCGTCAGCGCGGACTCCTCCACCACGACGACCTCCGACCAGAGGACGTCATAGGCCGAGGCCTCCTGGTAGTCCATCACCTTCACGCGGGACAGGTTCCGCCCGCTCAGGTAGACGGCCTCGCTGGTGCCGCGCGTGAGGACCAGGACCTTCCGGTCCGCGATCTCCAGCCGGCGCAGCAGCTCGAGCAGGAGCGCGGTGCGCGGCGCGTCGAAGCGGAGGCGCTCCACCACGAAGAGGCCCCCCTCGCTCGCGCGCGCGTTCAGCGCACTCCGGCGGGCGAGCTGGCGCACCTTCTTCGGCAGGTCGGTCCGGTAGCTCCGCGGCTGCGGCCCGAACACGGTCCCGCCGCCCCGCCAGTGGGGGGCGCGGATCGAGCCCTGCCGCGCGCGGCCGGTGCCCTTCTGCTTCCACGGCTTCTGGTTGCCGCCCGAGACCTCGGAACGGGTCTTCGTGGCGGCGGTTCCCTGGCGCTGGTTGTTCAGGTACGCCCGCACGGCCTGGTGCAGCACCGGCCGGTGGACGGTCCCGTCGAAGTACTCCTCCGGCAGGGCAAAAGCCCCGTCGCGGCGCGCGCCGGCCGGCGAAAAGTGCGGAGCCTCAAGCATACCGGTTCTTCCTCTCCTGCTTGCGCACGACCACGATGCCGTTCTTCGAACCCGGGACAGCGCCCCGGACGAACAGCAGGTTGCGCTCGGGATCGATCTTCACGACCGAGAGCCCCAGTTCGGTATGGCGATGGTCGCCCATGTGCCCGGGCATCCGCTTCCCCTTGATGACCCGCGAGGGGTTGGTGCCCGGCCCGATGGAGCCCGGCTTGCGGTGCCGCGTGTTGCCGTGGGAGGCGGGGCCGCCGCCGAAGCCGTAACGGTGCACCACACCCTGGAAACCGCGGCCCTTGCTCCGGCCGCTCACCTTGACCACGTCGCCGGGAGCAAACATGCCCACCGTGACCTCGCTGCCGAGTTCCGGCGCGTCCGCGTCACGGGGGAAGGCACGCAGGATCCGCGGCGCCGCCTCGAGGCCGGCCGCCTTCACGTGGCCGAGCTCCGCCTTCGTGGTGCGCACGGCGCGCTTGCTGCCGAAGCCGAGCTGCACGATGCCCTCGCTCACGCGCGTCACCCGGCAGGGCCCGGCCTCGATCACCGTCACCGGGATCGAGTTGCCGTCCTCCGTGAACACCCGGGTCATCCCGAGCTTCCGACCGATCAGTCCGAGTGCCATGGCTATTCGACCTTGATCTCGACGTCGACCCCGGCCGGCAGATCCAGCTTCGTCAGCGCGTCCACCGTCTGGGACCGGGAGTCGTTGATATCCAGCAGCCGCTTGTGCGTCCGGAGCTCGAACTGCTCACGGCTCTTCTTGTCCACGTGCGGGCTGCGCAGCACCGTCCACCGCTCGATCTTCACCGGAAGCGGGATGGGGCCGGAAATCTGGGCGCCGGTCTTCTCGGCCGTGCGCACGATGTCGGCCGCGGCCTGGTCCAGCACGACGTGGTCAAACGCCTTGAGCCGGATGCGGATCTTGCCTGCCATAGGTAGTCCTCAGTGCTCCCGCGAGTCTTACTTCAGGATCTTCGCCACGACGCCGGCGCCCACCGTCCGCCCGCCCTCGCGGATGGCGAACCGCAGCCCCTCGTCCATCGCGATCGGCGTCATCAGCTCGATCGTCATCTGCACGTTGTCCCCCGGCATCACCATCTCCACCCCCTCCGGGAGCTCCACGTTCCCCGTCACGTCCGTCGTCCGGAAGTAGAACTGCGGCCGGTACCCCTTGAAAAACGGCGTGTGCCGCCCGCCCTCTTCCTTCGTCAGCACGTACACCTCGGCCTGGAACTGCGTGTGCGGCGTGATGCTCCCCGGCTTCGCCAGCACCATCCCCCGCTCGATCCCCTCCTTCTCCACGCCCCGCAGCAACAGCCCCACGTTGTCTCCCGCCCGCCCCTCGTCCAGCAGCTTGCGGAACATCTCCACCCCCGTCACCACCGTCTTCTTCTCCGCCCCGAACCCCACCAGCTGCACCTCGTCCCCCACCTTCACGATCCCCCGCTCGATCCGCCCCGTCGCCACCGTCCCCCGGCCCGTGATCGAGAACACGTCCTCCACCGGCATCAGGAACGGCTTGTCGATCTCCCGCTTCGGCTCCGGGATGTACGTGTCCAGCGCGTCCAGCAGCTCCTGCACCTTGCTCCCCCACTCGCTCGTCGCATCCCCGCTTTCCAGCGCCTTCAGCGCCGAGCCCCGGATGATCGGCGTATCGTCCCCCGGGAAGTCGTACGAGCTCAGCAGCTCGCGCACTTCCAGCTCCACCAGGTCCAGCAGCTCCGGGTCATCCACCATGTCGCACTTGTTCATGAACACCACGATGTACGGCACGTTCACCTGCTTCGCCAGCAGGATGTGCTCCCGCGTCTGCGGCATCGGGCCGTCCGCGGCACTCACCACCAGGATGGCGCCGTCCATCTGCGCCGCTCCCGTGATCATGTTCTTCACATAGTCCGCGTGCCCCGGGCAGTCCACGTGCGCGTAGTGCCGCGCCTTGCTCTCATACTCCACGTGCGCCGTCGCGATCGTGATGCCCCGCTCCCGCTCCTCCGGCGCCTTGTCGATCTGGTCGAACGCCACCTTCTCCGCCAGGCCCTGGTTCGCCTGCACCAACGTGATCGCCGCCGTCAGCGTCGTCTTCCCGTGGTCCACGTGCCCGATCGTCCCCACGTTCACATGCGGCTTCGTCCGCTCAAATTTGGCCTTGGCCATCCTGGCATACTCCGTGAAGAAAGCTGTACTCGACCTTGTGATCGCCAACCGGCAGCCCGCCCCGACCCCCAACGAAAAAGCGGGGCGACCGAGCCCGGGCCGTAACCCGGTGGTATCGCTCCGCGCGCATCCGGGCACTACCGCCCTGGATGAGGTCCCGAACCACAGGACCGACGCGTTGTGCTGGAGGGACAGAGGTGGCGCCGAATTCCGCGTCACGTAACCCGTTGTCTTCCCGGGAAAACGCCGTTCTCCCGGAGCCCCGAAAAATTAATCCCTGTCCGGGGTAAGTCAATGGGGAGGGAGGAGACCCTCACCTGCCTCCCGCGACCTCCAAGTGAGTCGTGAATAGTGATTAGTGAATCAGGGCTGGGGTGACCCGCGTGGAGCCTGCCCTCCAGGCACTAATCACTATTCACTATTTCTTGGCGATAATCTCCTCGGCAATCGCCTTGGGGACCTCTTCGTAGTGGTCGAACTCCATCGAGTAGACCGCGCGCCCCTGGCTCATCGACCGGAGCGTCGTGGAATAGCCGAACATCTCGCCCAGCGGCACCGTGGCCGCCACCACCTGGGCCTCGCCCCGCTGGGTCATGCCGCCGATCTTGCCCCTCCGGCTGGAGAGATCGCCGATGACGTCACCCAGATACTCGCCCGGGGCCACGACCTCGACCTCCATGACCGGCTCCAGGATCACCGGACGCGCCATCCGGGCCGCCTCCTTGACCGCCATGGAGCCGGCGATCTTGAACGCCATTTCCGAGCTGTCCACATCGTGGTAGCTGCCGTAGACCAGGCTGGCCTTGACGTCCACCATGGGGTAGCCGGCCAGGATCCCGTTCTCCAGGGCCTCCCTGATGCCCGCCTCCACCGGCTTGATGAATTCCCGGGGAATGACGCCACCCACGATCTTGTCCTCGAAAACGAACCCCGCGCCCGCCTCGGCCGGCTCGAGGTTGATCACCACGTGGCCGTACTGGCCCTTGCCGCCCGATTGCCGGACGAACTTGCCCTCGACCTTTTCCACCTTCTTCGTGATGGTCTCGCGGTAGGCCACCCGCGGGCGGCCGACATTGGCCTCCACCTTGAACTCCCGCTTCATCCGGTCCACCAGGATCTCCAGGTGGAGCTCACCCATGCCGGCGATGATGGTCTGGCCGGTCTCCTGGTCGGTCCGGACCTGGAAGGTCGGATCTTCCTCGGCCAGCTTCTGCATCGCCATGGCCAGCTTGTCCTGGTCGGCCTTGGTCTTGGGCTCGATGGCAACGTCGATCACCGGGTTCGGGAACTTCATCGCCTCCAGGATGATCGGCTTGTCCTCGTCACAGAGGGTATCGCCGGTCCGCGCTGCCTTGAGGCCGATCCCGGCGGCGATGTCACCGGCGCGGACCTCCTCGATCTCCTCTCGCTTGTTCGCGTGCATCTGCAGGAGGCGGCCGACCCGTTCCCGGGTGTCCTTGCTGCTGTTGTAGACGTGGCTCCCTGCCTTGAGGGTGCCGGAGTAGACCCGGAAATATGACAGCCGGCCCACGTACGGGTCGGTCATGATCTTGAATACCAGCGCCGCCAGCGGCTCGTTGTCCGCCGTCCGGCGCTGGATATGGGTGTCGTCATGCAGGGGCTCGTGCCCGGTGATGGCCGGCACTTCCATCGGGCTGGGCAGGTAGTCCACCACCGCATCGAGCAGCGACTGGACACCCTTGTTCTTGAAGGCACTGCCGCAGAGCACCGGCACCACCTGCCCCGCGATGGTCGCCTTGCGGAGCCCCGCGCGGATCTCGTCCTCGGTGAGTTCCTCTCCACCGAGGTACTTCTCGAGCAGGGCGTCGTCCGTCTCGGCCACGGCCTCGATGAGCTCGTGCCGGAGTGTCGACACCCGCTCGGTGAAGGCGTCGGGCACCGGGCCGTCGTACCACTTGGCGCCGAGTGACTCGTCGTCGAAGACCCGCTCCATCCGGCGGATGATGTCGATGTGGCCGGTGAACAGCTCGGCGGAGCCCAGGGGAATCTGGATCGGGATGGCACGGCAGCCCAGACGGTCCCTGATCATGGTCAGGCAGCGGTCGAAATCGGCGCCGACCCGGTCCATCTTGTTGACGAAGATGATCCGCGGCACGCCGTAGCGGTCCGCCTGGCGCCAGACCGTCTCGGTCTGGGGCTCGACGCCGCTCACCGCGTCCAGCACGGCCACCGCCCCGTCCAGCACCCGGAGCGACCGCTCCACCTCGGCCGTGAAGTCCACGTGGCCCGGGGTGTCGATCAGGTTGATCCGGATCAGGGTGTCGTTCCGCTTCCAGAAACAGGTGGTGGCGGCGGACGTGATGGTGATCCCCCGCTCCTGCTCCTGCTCCATCCAGTCCATCGTCGCCGCGCCCTCGTGCACCTCACCGATTTTGTAGTTCTTGCCGGTGTAGAAGAGGATGCGCTCCGTGGTGGTGGTCTTCCCGGCATCGATGTGCGCCATGATGCCGATATTGCGGTAGTGCTGGAGTGGAGTTTCCCGTGCCATTGCCGAAACCGTGTCTGCCCATGATATGAAAAAGCGGCGGGCGGCGGTGCCGTCCCCTCCGCCCCCCGGCCCCGTAAGTGGATGCCGGGCTGCGAAATGCCAAAGCCTTGAAAATTTAACGGGAGACGAGGGGAATACAAGTCGAGAGGTCGAGAGGTCGAGAGGTCGAGAGGTCGAGAGGTCGAGAGGTCGAGGGGTCGAGGGTCGAGGGGTCGAGGGGTCGAGGGGTCGAGGAATCGCCGACTGCCGAATGCCGACAGCCGAGAAATCAAAAGGGCGCCCGTCTCCGGACGCCCCCGCCTGCGTTCCTGCGGACTCCCCTACCAGCGATAGTGCGCGAAGGCCCGGTTGGCCTCGGCCATGCGGTGGGTGTCGTCCTTCTTCTTGATGGTGTTGCCCTCGCCCTTGGAGGCCTGGATCAGCTCGGCCGCCAGCCGCTCCGCCATGCTCTTCTCGGACCGGTTCCGGGCAAAATCCAGCAGCCAGCGCATGGCCAAGGCCGTGCGCCGCTCCGGACGGACCTCGACCGGCACCTGGAGGGAGGCGCCACCGACCCGGCGGCTCTTCACCTCGACCATGGGCTTGGCGTTGTTCACCGCCTGCTTGAACACGGCCACGCCCGGCTGCCCGGTGCGCTGCTCGATCATGTCCATGGCACCATAGAAGATGCTCTCGGCGGTGCTCTTCTTGCCGTCGTGCATCAGGTTGTTCACGAACTTCGAAACCGTCTGGCTGTCGAAGCGCGGATCGGGCGGCACAGGCCGCTTGACGGCACGGTTGCGGCGGCTCACTTGCTTCCGCCCTTCGGCTTCTTGGCCCCGTACTTGGACCTGCTCTGGCGGCGGTCATTCACCCCGGCCGCGTCCAGCGTCCCGCGGACGATGTGATAACGCACGCCCGGCAGATCCTTCACCCGGCCGCCCCGGATCAGGACGATCGAGTGCTCCTGCAGGTTGTGGCCCTCGCCCGGGATGTAGGCCGTGACCTCGAACCCGTTGGTCAGGCGGACACGCGCCACCTTCCGAAGCGCCGAGTTCGGCTTCTTCGGCGTGGTGGTGTACACGCGCGTGCAGACCCCCCGCTTCTGGGGGTTGCTCTTGAGCGCCGGCGCCTTGTCCTTGGCCGGGATCGACTTCCGGCCGTGCCGGATCAACTGATTAATGGTCGGCATACCCTCTACAGCTTTCACGAATCGCAAAAATGACACAGACTTTAATCAGGACAGCGGGAGGGGTCAAGTGGAGTGACACTGGGGGGCACTCGTACAGTACCAGTGCCGACACGGGGGGTAATGGGTCACCCACTACCAGTGGTGAGCCGTCCACTATACCGAAATCCGCATTTTACCACGTGGGCCGTGACGGACTGTGCCCGAACGGCCCTGCGTAACAATCGAGGGGATTGGCCTTCCTACGTAGCTCTGAACCACGCCACCTGTCATGCTTGATAGCTTGACGAGGGGGGGGGGCGAATACGTACGGTGGTCAAAGGAGCCCTTCGAGAATTGTCCTGCAACGGGATGACGGCAAGCTCCCAGGAAACCGCGGAGGACAGGGACCTCATTCAGATCTTCAAGGAGGCACGCATGCCCTATCTGGAAAACCCCCTGAGAATACTGCTCCTCGCCGCCGGCGTCATCGTCTCAGCAGCCCTCATGCCGATTTCTGGTACCGAATCATCGGCGTTCGCACAACAGCAGGTCCCGATCCAATGCTATCAGCGTGCCGGCGATGATTGCTCCGCTACTTGCACAAAGGAGTGCACCGATGGCAGCTGCTGCGCCTGGTCGTACCTGAACTACCCATAGGCTGGAGATATCTACCGCCCCCGTCCCTGTCTCCCGGTAGTTCTTCATTTCATTCGACTTAGACATCGACCGCTTTTCTGGAGTTGGGGGATTCCTCATGACAGGTCCATCGGTCCGTCAGCAGTGGTATCGCCGAGTCCAGGCAATCGTCGTTGGAATAGCGCTCTTCCTAGTCGTTCGCCTGCCAGTGGTCTATCAGGCGACAACTCGTGCCTCTGAGCCCGTTTCCTCACAGTTGGGCTATCTCGATGGATCCAGCCCAATGGACAGCGTCAGAAGCATCGCCCTGATTTTCCAACCAGAGGATTGTCCTGGCGCCCTCCAAGTGATCGGGGAACTGGATGGCCTCTGGCGTGCAGGGGAGGACGTGAGAGGGTTTACTGTGACCGCTCTCGATTCTGGCGAGGTGTCGGAACTCCAGGCTGCCCATTCGATTGATTTCCCGGTTTCCGGAAATCGTTCCACCCAGGCGCGCATCGTGCTCTCTCGATTTGGCTATACTCAAACCCCGCTCATCATTCTGATGGGAGCCGCCGGCGAAGTAAGATCCGTACTGGATTCCCGAGCTTTCCCGACGCTGGACCGCCTCGTGGCCCAGGCGCCATCGGCAGCTTCTCACGTTGCCGCCGCACCGCAATGAGGCAGCGTCAGCGATCCGTTCTCACCTGCTCAGTGGCCCTGCTGGGAATTCTCGCTTGCACGGGGGCCGGGCATGCAGGGTTATCCGACAAGGTGCCTCATGACTGGGTCGAGAACCAACCAGAGGCTACTGAAGACCGTCGCAGCATAGGTGTGCTGTGGGACACAGTATTTACTATCGGCGGAAAGGGAGATACGACGCTTTTGGATCCCGTCCGCCTGGATGTGGGACCAGGAATCATCTCCCTGTTCGACGGCGCAAGGCACCAGGTACTCGCCTTCGACCTGGGAGGGAGGCGACTCTGGTCCAGTGGTCAGGAAGGGAGCGGGCCGGGAGAGTACCGGAACGTTCGAGACCTGGCCCTCGACTCAGGGGGGCGGACATATCTCCTTGATGCCGGCACAGCTCGAATAAGCGTTCTCGACCCAACGGGAACCCCCGTACGGGAGTTGAATATCTCCTCGCAGGGCCGCACCGCGAGCCTCGTCCCGTTACCCGATGGAAGGGTGCTTCTCCTGACTCGTGACCCAACGGAGCCGCTGGTGACGCTGGATTCTCTCGGAGAGTTCATCCGCCGGGAATCCATGCCTTGGCAACAGGGCTTGGATCTGGACCCGATGGTAACTCAGGGCCGCGTGAGCAGCAGCACCGACGGTCGCTGGGCCTATGCTTTCTCCTTCGGACCCGGGTGGTACGGATTTCGGAGCCACGAGCGTCAGCGATATACCGGCCGGTTCGTCGAACCGATGCCCTTTCCCACTCTCGCTCGGACAGGTGACGGAGGCGTCGGCACAAGCTTGAGGTTGGTAGGAACGCAGTTCGCCGCGCGCGACGTCGATGTGGATTCTTCCGTGGTGTATGTGCTCTATTCAGGCCTCACTAATCAGGCAAATGCCCTGGTGGACCGCTACGAATGGAATACCGGAACGTACCTGGGAACGGTCCAACTCCCGGCGCCAGCCTACCGGCTCCGCGTGTTCAAGGGGATTTTCTACGTCCTGTTTACTGACCCCTACCCGGAACTCGTTGCCATGAAGCCTCTTCCGGCATCCTGATCAACGCCTGAAGCAAAGGGCGGCTTCCTATGGAGCCGCCCTTTGCTTCCTCCCCTGCCATCGCCTCAGTCGCCGGATCGCCGCCGCCGTGGCCAGGGCCTGCGCCCCTTCCGCCTCGCCCTCGGTGGGCGGCGGCGGCGGCTCATACCCTTCAGGCGGCACGATGTCGATCTCGGTGTACCGGTAGATCCCGGTACCGGCCGGGATCAGGTGGCCGATGATGATGTTCTCCTTGAGGCCCAGGAGGTCGTCCTTGGCCCCGCGGATGGCGGCGTCGGTCAGCACCCGGGTGGTCTCCTGGAAGGAGGCCGCCGAGATGAACGACTGGGTGGTCAGGCTGGCCTTGGTGATGCCGAGCAGCACCGGCTCCGCCTGTGCCGCCTCGCCCTTCTTCTTCACCACCCGCTCCGTCCTGTCGCGGAAGGTCTGCCGGTCCACCGTCTCCCCCTCGAGGAAGTCGGTATCGCCCGGCTCCGTGACGCGCACCTTCTGCAGCATCTGGCGCACGATGACGCCGATGTGCTTGTCGCTGATCCGCACGCCCTGGAGGCGATAGACCTCCTGGACCTCGTTCAGCAGGTATTCCTGCACCGCGCGCGGCCCCTTGATCAGCAGGATGTCGTGCGGGTTCACCGGGCCCTCGGTGAGCCGGTCGCCCGCGCGGACGCGGTCGCCCTCGTGCACCCGGAGGTGCTTGCCCGCCGGAACCTCGTACAGCCGCTCCTCGCCCTCCTCGCCCCGGACGAAGATCTCGCGCTTGCCGCGCTTGATCTCGCCGAAGCGCACCGAGCCATCGATCTCGGAGATCGTGGCCGGGTCCTTCGGCCGCCGGGCCTCGAACAGTTCCGCCACCCGGGGGAGGCCGCCCGTGATATCGCGGGTCTTGTAGGCCTGCCGCGGGATCTTGGTGACCGTCACACCCTTGGTCACCGACACCGGCGCGGAGAGGAAGACCGACTTGCCCTTCGCCTCCTTCTTGCTCTTGCCGGGCCACGCCTCGCTGACCGCGACCTCCTTGACGTCGAACTTGCCGGACCACGGGTTGGCCTTGTCCGGCACGTGCATGGCCCGGCTCACCTGGTCGGTCGGCGAGCCCAGGATGATGCGGCTCCCCTCGGCCAGGGTGTACTCCTGCGGGTCCTTGCGGTTCTTGCTGTAGACCAGCACCGAGGGATGGAGTTCCCGGTCCGGGTCGGCCATGACCACCAGCGACCGCAGGCCGGTGCTTTCGTCCAGCTCCTCGCGGAGCGTCTCGCCCGGGACCAGGTCCTTCCACCGGAGCTCGCCGTCGATCTTGACGATGCTCGGGTCGTTGTACGGGTCCCATGTGTAGAGGATGGTCCCACGGCGTTCCTGCCGGGTCCCCTCGACCGTGTCACCCTCGCGCACCATGAGCAGCGCGCCCTCGGGCACCGGGTAGCGGTTCAGCACCCGCTTCTTGTCCTTCGGGTCCACCACCAGGATGCCTTCCTTCTGCTCATCCAGGGCGGACTCGTCCTCGCGGGTCAGCACGATGCGCATCTTGCCGCTGGTGCCGTCCTCGTATTCCACGTCCACGTCGGCGTACTCGAGGCCGTCGGTGTACTGCACCACCCCGCCCGTCCGGGCGCGGCGCTCCGCCTCCTCGGCGATGCGGGCGGCCGTACCACCAATGTGGAAGGTCCGCAGCGTCAGCTGCGTGCCCGGCTCGCCGATGGACTGGGCCGCCAGGATGCCGACCGCCTCGCCCATGTCCACCATCGCCATGGTGGCCAGGTTCCGGCCGTAACACATCCGGCAGACACCGCGACGGGCCTCACAGGTGAGGACCGAGCGGATCTTGACCTTCTCGATGCCGGCGTCGTCGATCTTCTCGGCGGCCACCTCGTCGATCAGCTCGCCAACCGCGACCAGCAGCTTCGGGTCACCGTCTTCGTCGAGTTCGTGCGGATCAAAGACATCCTCCGCCGCCACGACGCCGAGGATCCGCTCCTTCAGCGGCTCGATCACGTCCTCGCCCTCCTTCAGCGAGGAGATCTCGAGCCCCATGATGGTGCCGCAATCCTCCTCGGTGATCGTGACATCCTGCGCCACGTCCACCAGGCGTCGCGTGAGGTAGCCGGCGTCCGCCGTCTTGAGGGCGGTGTCGGCCAGGCCCTTCCGGGCGCCGTGCGTGGAGATGAAGTACTCCAGCACCGTGAGCCCCTCGCGGAAGTTCGACTTGATCGGGCTCTCGATGATCTCGCCGATGCCGCCGGTGAGCTTCTTCTGCGGCTTGGCCATCAGGCCGCGCATGCCTGCCAGCTGCCGGATCTGGTCGCGGCTGCCCCGGGAACCGGAGTCGAACATCATGAACACGGGGTTGAACCCGCCGCGCGACGTGCGCATCGAGCTGACCATCGCCTCGGCCACGTCGTTGTTGGCGTGGGTCCAGGCGTCAATCACCTTGTTGTACCGCTCGCCGAACGTGATCTGGCCGGTATTGTAGGCCTTCTGGAACCGGGCCACCCGCTTCTCGGCCTCGTCGATCAGCGTGGCCTTCTCGGTCGGGATCTCGAGATCCTCGATGCCGATCGAGATGCCGCCGAACGTCGCAAACCCGAAGCCGAACTCCTTCAGGCGGTCCAGGAAGGCGACCGTCTCGGCCAGGCCGGCGCGCCGGTAGGCCTCCAGGACGAGTTCGGAGAGAGCCCGCTTCTTCATCAGTTCATCGCGGAACCCGAGCTCGGCCACGAGCTTGCGCGGCAGGATGCTGTTGAACAGCACCCGGCCCGCCGTGGTCCGGATCCAGCGGGGCGTGCTGTCCTCTGCCTCCGGCGGCGGCGTGAACCAGAAGTTGACGGCCGAGTGGTGGCCGATGCCCCGCGTGAGCAGCGCCATCTCCAGTTCGGCCAGCGTGCCGAAATACCGGGAACCCGCCCAGTACTCCTCGCGGAACTTCGTCGCGTCCTTCGCCAGCGCGAGGCCTTCCTCGAACTCGCGGGGGAGCTTGGTCAGGAAGTAGCTGCCCAGCACCATGTCCTGCGACGGCTCCGCCACCGGCCGGCCGTCGGACGGCTTCAGCACGTTGTTGGAGCTGATCATGAGGAGCCGGGCCTCGAGCTGCGCTTCCAGCGAAAGCGGGACGTGGACCGCCATCTGGTCGCCGTCGAAGTCGGCGTTGAACGCCGCGCAGACGAGCGGGTGGATCCGGATGGCCTTGCCCTCGACCAGCACCGGCTCGAACGCCTGGATGCCCAGGCGATGGAGCGTCGGGGCGCGGTTGAGCAGCACCGGATGGTCCTGGATGATCTCCTCCAGGATCTCGTACACCTCCGGTGACTCCTTCTCGACGATCTTCTTGGCCCGCTTGACCGTTTCCGCAATGCCCTTCTGCACCAGCTGGTGGATGATGAACGGCTTGAACAGCTCCACCGCCATCGCCTTCGGCAGGCCGCACTGGTGGAGCCGGAGCTCCGGGCCCACCACGATGACCGACCGGCCGGAGTAGTCCACCCGCTTGCCGAGCAGGTTCTGCCGGAAGCGCCCCTGCTTGCCCTTCAGCATGTCGGAGAGCGACTTGAGCGGCCGCTTGCCCCGGCCGCGGATTGCCTTCGAGCGGCGACCGTTGTCGAACAGCGCGTCCACCGCCTCCTGCAGCATCCGCTTCTCGTTCCGGAGGATGACCTCCGGCGCCTTGTGCTGGATCAGCTTCTGCAGCCGGTTGTTCCGGTTGATCACGCGGCGGTACAGGTCGTTCAGGTCGCTCGTGGCGAACCGCCCGCCGTCGAGCGGCACCAGCGGCCGCAGGTCGGGCGGGATGACCGGCACGACGTCCAGGATCATCCAGGCCGGGTTGTTCGGCAGGTCGCCCGACTGGTCCGAGTTGAGGAACGCGTCGACGATCTTGAGCCGCTTCAGCATCTGCTTCTTGCGGTGCTGGCTCGTCTCCGTGGCCACGCCAGCGCGGAGCGACTCCGCCAGGCCCCGGATGTCGAGCCGGCCCAGGAGCTCGCGCACCGCCGGCGCGCCGATGTCGGCGCGGAACTTGTCGTCCCCCTCGTCCTTCGCCTTCTGGCGCAGGTCGAGGTATTCGTCCTCGTCGAGGAGCTGGTTGGGCTCCACTTCCTGCTTGCCCGGTTCGATGACGATGTAGGACGAGTAGTAGATCACCCGCTCGAGATCACGCAGCGTGATGTTGAGCAGGTTGCCCATCGGCGACGGCAGCGTCTTGAAGAACCAGATGTGCGCCACCGGCACGCTGAGCTCGATGTGGCCCATGCGCTCGCGCCGGACCTTCGACAGCGTGACCTCGACCCCGCAGCGGTCGCAGATGACGCCCCGGTACCGGATGCGCTTGTACTTCCCGCAGTGGCACTCCCAGTCCTTCACCGGACCGAAGATGCGCTCGCAGAAGAGGCCGTCCTTCTCCGGCTTGAACGACCGGTAGTTGATGGTCTCGGGCTTGGTCACCTCGCCCCAGGACCACCAGCTCCGCTGCCCCTGAAGTTCCAGGCGCTCGCGTTCCTTGGTGTCGCGCGGCCCCCGGATTTCCTCCGGGGCCGCGATGCGGATGCTGATATAGTCGAAGCTCGAGCTGCGCGGCTCGCGCCCATTCCGAAAATCGATCATGGCTCCCTCTTACTCTTCGGCTTCTGCGGTGGTGCCGAGCGTGACCTTCAGGCCGAGTGCCTGGAGCTCCTTGACCAGCACGTTGAACGACTCCGGAATGCCGGGATCCGGCAGGTTCTGGCCCTTGACGATGGCCTCGTACACCTTGCTCCGGCCGTTCACGTCGTCCGACTTCACCGTGAGCATCTCCTGGAGGACGTGCGCGGCCCCGTAGGCCTCGAGCGCCCAGACTTCCATCTCACCGAACCGCTGTCCACCGAACTGCGCCTTGCCCGCCAGCGGCTGCTGGGTGACCAGGGAGTACGGGCCGATGGACCGCGCGTGAATCTTGTCATCCACGAGGTGGCTGAGCTTGAGCATGTAGATCGAGCCCACCGTGACCTCGCTCTCGAACCGCTGCCCGGTCCGGCCGTCCCGCAGGATGGCCTTGCCGGCGGGCGTGAGCCCGGCGGTGAGCAGCACCTCGACCGCCGCGGCCTCGACATCGGCCGGGTCGGTGCGCCCGCCTGCCAGCAGGCGGGCGAGGGCCGGCAGGCCCAGGGCCTCGAGCGTTGCGCCCGGCTCCTGGTCGGCCAGCTTCTCCAGTTCCCGGGCCACCTTGCCCGCGAGCTTCGACTCCACGACCTCGCCGTCCTTCGCCTGGTCGCGGTGGAAGGCGGCCTCGTTGGCCCGCCGCTCCACTTCGCGCGCCGCCAGCTCCCGGCCGGCATCGCCCAGGAACGATCGCACGTCCTGGTAGACCTGCTTCGTGGATGCCGAGGTGCCCCGGATGGTCAGGTCGGCGAGACCCGCCTCCATCAGCGTCCGGTGTCCGTCAGCAGCTGCCGGCCGCAGGTCGGCGACGAGCTGGACCAGGGTCTCCGCATCCGGCGACGGCGCCTGGGTCTTCAGGCGCAGGGCCTCCCCGGCCCAGCGCAGCCCCGCGATGCGGAGCATGACGCCGATCTCTTCCTCGTCCGCCCCGCGGAACACCGGCGTCTTGGCCTTGAAGCCGAGCAGCCGCGCGCACCAGCCGAGGTGGGTCTCGAGGATCTGGCCCACGTTCATCCGGCTCGGCACGCCGAGCGGGTTGAGTACGATGTCCACCGGGGTGCCGTCCGGCAGGAACGGCATGTCCTCCTCCGGCACGATCCGGGCAACGATGCCCTTGTTGCCGTGGCGGCCGGCCATCTTGTCGCCGACGGAGACTTTCCGCTTCTCGGCGATGTACACCTTCACCAGCTGGATGACGCCCGGGGGCAGCTCGTCCGGCTGGAGGATCTTGTCGATCTGGTCCTCGGCCTTCTCCTCGACCCGGGCCCGCTCGCGGTACGCCATCTCGATGGTGGCGCGGATCCGCTCGTTGGCGGCCTTGTTCGCCACGCGGAGGGTCTTCAGGTCCACGTCGGCCAGGTCCACGTCATTCAGGGCGGCCGCGGTGAACCTGGTCCCCGCCGGCAGGTACTCCTCCACCGTGCCGTTCTTGAGCATCAGCGCCGCTTCCTGGCCCTGCAGGAGGTGCCGGAGCTCCTCCATCATGGCCGTGGTAATGCGCGACTTCTCCTCGTTCTCGATCCGCCGCACCTCGCCGATCCGCTCGCCGCGGTCCTTCTCGACGACCGCATCCTCGACCCGGCTGAAGATCTTCACGTCGATCACGACCCCGCGCATGCCCGGCGGGACCTTGAGCGACGAGTCCTTCACGTCCTTGGCCTTCTCGCCGAAGATGGCCGTGAGCAGCTTCTCCTCGGGGGAGAGCTCGGTCTCGCCCTTCGGCGTGATCTTGCCGACCAGGATGTCGCCCGGCTTCACGTGGGCGCCGATCCGCACGATGCCCCGCTCGTCGAGGTCCACCACCGACTCGTCGGAGACGTTGGGAATCTCGCGGGTGATCTCCTCCTGCCCGCGCTTGGTGTCGCGGACGTGGAGCTCCATTTCCTGGATGTGGATGGACGAGTACACGTCGTCCTTCACCAGGCGCTCGGAGAGGACGATGGCGTCCTCGAAGTTGTGCCCGTACCAGGGCATGAACGCCACCAGCACATTGCTGCCGAGGGCAAGTTCGCCGTCCTCGGTGGCCGCGCCGTCGGCGATCACCTGCCCCGCGCTGATCTTGTCGCCCTTGCGCACCAGGGGCCGCTGGTTGATGGCGGTGTCCTGGTTGGTGCGCCAGAACTTCTTCACCCGGTACCGGTCGTGCTGGGTGAGCCGGGCCAGGGGCGCATCGCCCAGCTGGACCTCGGCCTGGCCGGCGTCCACCACGATCTCGTCGGCGGTGACGTGGGTGACCACGCCGTCGCGCCGGGCGACGATCACGGCGCCGCTGTCCATGGCGACCTTGTCCTCCAGCCCGGTGCCGACCAGCGGCGCGCGGGGGAAGAGGAGCGGGACGCTCTGGCGCTGCATGTTCGATCCCATCAGCGCGCGGTTGGCGTCGTCATGCTCGAGGAACGGGATGAGTGCCGCGGCGATGGACACCAGCTGCTCCGGCGCCACGTCCATCAGCTCGATCCGGTCCGGAGCCAGCAGCGGGTAGTCATCCCCGCGCCGGCAGAGCACCACCGACTCGGTGAACCGGCCCTCCTCGTCCAGCGCCGCGTTGGCCTGCGCCACGGGATAGTCCTCCTCCTCGCTGGCGGAGAGCCACCGGAACTCGTTGGTCACCTTCCCGTCCCGCACGACGCGGTACGGCGTCTCGATGAAGCCCAGCTCGTTGATCCGGGCGTAGGTCGAGAGACTGGTGATCAGGCCGATGTTCGGGCCTTCCGGGGTCTCGATCGGGCACATCCGCCCGTACTGGGAGTAGTGCACGTCACGGACCTCGAAGCCCGCGCGTTCCCGCGTCAGGCCGCCGGGGCCCAGTGCCGAGAGCCGGCGCTTGTTGGTCAGTTCGGCCAGGGGGTTCGTCTGGTCCATGAACTGCGAGAGCTGCGACGAGCCGAAGAAGGCCTGGATCACCGCGGACACCGTCCGGGCGTTGACCAGGTCGTCCAGCGAGATCTTCTCGGGATCGCTGTTGATGCTCATCCGCTCCTTGACCAGCCGCGCCATGCGCGAGAGGCCGACGGAGAACTGGTTCGCGATGAGCTCGCCCACCGACCGGATGCGCCGGTTGCCCAGGTGGTCGATGTCGTCCGTATACCCGCGGCCGTCGTTCAGCTCGATCAGGTACCGGATGATGGCGATGAAGTCCTCCTCGGTGAGGACCGTCTCGTTCGGGTCGATGTTCAGCTTGAGCCGCTGGTTGATCTTGTAGCGGCCCACGCGGCCCAGGTCGTACCGCTTGGGGTTGAAGAACAGCTTCTGGAGCTGCTGACGCGCCGTCTCCAGGTTGGGAGCCTCGCCCGGACGCAGCAGGGCGTAGATCTGCTCCAGGGCCTCGGCCTCGCTGCCGGTCGGGTCCTTCGCCAGGGTGTTCTTGATCAGCGGCGTCTCGCTCCGGCCCGGGGGCAGGAGCACCTCGACCCGATGGACGCCCTGCTTGCGGAGCTTCTCCCGGAGCGCGTCGGTCAGGTCCTTCCCGGCCGGAGCCAGCACCTCTCCGGTTTCGCGGTCGGCCACGTCGTGGGCCAGCACCGGGACCTGGCGGTCGCGGGTGCTGGTCGGCTGTTCCTCGTCCCGCAGGTCCAGCGTGGTATAGCCGGCGAAGACCCGGACCGTTCGCACACCCGCCTCGCGGAGCGCGCCCAGGCGGTCCTCGGTGAGCTCGTCGCCCACGGCCCCCAGCGGCTCGCCGGCGGCGTCCTCGGTATTGGCGACCGGATCGGCCAGGATGGCCCCGAGCACCTCGCGGCGCTCCTGGCGGCCCTCCAGCTTCCCGCTGATGTCCAGCTCCTTGGTGGAGAAGAACAGCTGCAGGATGTCGGCGTTCTCGCCGTACCCGAAGGCCCGGAGCAGCGCCGTCGCCGGGAACTTCTTTTTCTTGTCGATGTGGACGTAGATCACGTCATGGATGTCGATTGTGAACTCGACCCACGAGCCCCGGAACGGGATGATCCGCGCGGAGAACAGGCGCTGGCCGTTCGGGTGGATGTTCTCCTCGAACACCACGCCCGGCGACCGGTGCAGCTGGCTCACCACGACCCGCTCGGCGCCGTTGATGACGAACGTCCCGAGCGGCGTCATGATCGGCAGCTCGCCGAGGTAGACTTCCTTCTCGATGATGTTCTTGGGGCGCTTCACCCCGTCGACCTCCTCGAAGACCGCCAGCTGCAGCGTGGCCTTGAGGGGGGCGGCGTAGGTCATGTCCCGCTCGATGCACTCTTCCACGGAATACTTCGGGTCCCCGATCGCATAGCGGACGAAATCAAGGCTGTACTTGCCGTTGACGTCCGAAATCGGGAACAGGTCCCGGAAGACCCGCTCGAGCGAAACGTCCTGACGGTCGCCACCGACATCGTCGGGGGCGAGCAGCGTCCGGAACGCCTGGGTCTGAATATCGAGGAGGTGAGGCATGGCCATCGCCCCCTCATGCTTGGAAAACCGGATTACCGGTCGCGTCTGCTCCATCGCACACTCTCGCACAACACAAATGGCCCCGTCGCGGTCCCCCCCACCCAATGCGGGGGGGCGTCGCGGGGCTCGACGGTACAGGAGGTTAACGGTCGCGTCGTCGTGTCATGTCGTCCCAACTGAAGTCACACCGGGAGAACCCGCCGGCCCGGTTGGCCGGCGGGACACGGCGACTACTTCAGTTCGACGACCGCTCCCTGCTCCTCGAGCTTCTTCTTGATCTCCTCGGCCTCGGCCTTGGCGATCCCTTCCTTCACGTTGCTGGGCGGGCTGTCGACCAGGTCCTTGGCTTCCTTCAGGCCCAGGCTGGTGACCTCGCGGACCACCTTGATCACCTGGATCTTCTTGGCCCCGACCTCCTTGAGGATGACCGTGAACTCGGTCTGCTCCTCGACCGCCGCGGCGCCGCCACCAGCCGCCGCACCACCCGCGGCCGGCGCCGCCGCCATCGGGGCGGCGATGGTGACGTTGAACTTGTCCTTGAACGCCTCGATGAGGTCGGCCAGTTCGATCACGGTCTTGTGGCCGATTGCGTCGAGGATCTCGTCGTTGCTGAGCGTAGTGGGCATCGTGTTTGTCTCTCCGTACGTGTTAAGAACCAGCGCCACGCTGCGCCTTGAGAGCCTCAAGAGCGCCAATCATCTGCGTGAGGAATCCGTTCATGACCCCCGCCAGTTGCGCCATCGGCGCCTGGAGGGTGCCGGCCAGCTGCGAGAGCAGCACATCCTTCGGCGGCAGTGACGCCAGCCGCCTGACCTGCTCCGGTGTCACCGGAAGCCCGTCCACCAGTCCGATCCGGATGGCAGGCTTTTCGTGTTCCCTGGCGAAATCGGTGAGCACCTTCGCCGCGGTTACCGGATCCTCACCAGCCAGGACCAGCCCGGTGGGGCCCGTCAGATGCTCGTCCAGCGCGCTGATGTCCTGCGCCGCCAGGGCGCGCTGGGCGAGCGTATTCTTCACGACGACGTACCGGACCCCCGCGGTCCGCAACCGGCGACGCAACTCCGTCATCTTCCCCACGTCCAGCCCGGTGAAGTCGGTGACATAGAGGTTGGTCGACCGCGCGAACTCCTCGGTCAGGGTCTCGACCATCGTCTGGCGTTCAGTCTTGTTCATCGGTACACCGCCGTATCGAGCCGGAGCCCGGGGCCCATCGTGCTGGACACCGTGGCGGACCGGATATAGGTCCCCTTCGCCGCCGCGGGCCGCGCCCGGACGATCGTCTCCATGAACGCATGGAGGTTCTCGGCCAGCTGGTCCGCACTGAACGAGACCTTGCCGATCGGGGCGTGCACGTTCCCGGTCTTGTCAACCCGGAACTCGATCTTGCCGGCCTTGATCTCGCGCACCGCCCTGGCGACGTCCATCGTGACCGTCCCGGCCTTCGGGTTCGGCATCAGGCCCCGCGGACCGAGGATCCGGCCCAGGGCGCCCAGCTGGCCCATGACATCGGGCGTCGCGACGATCACGTCACAGTCGAGCCACCCCTCCTTGAGCTTCGGGATGTACTCGACACCCACGAAGTCGGCCCCGGCCTGCTCGGCCTCCTTGGCCTTCTCGCCCTGGGCGAGGACCAGCACCCGCACCGGCTTGCCGGTACCGTGCGGGAGCACCACGGTGCCGCGGACAACCTGGTCCGCATGCCGCGGATCGACGCCGAGGCGGACGGCCACGTCCACCGACTCGTTGAACTTCGCGAAGGCCAGGTCCTTCAACCGCGCGATCGCCGCCGGGACCTCATGCAGCTGCTCCCGGTCGATGCGCTCGAGCGCGGCACGGAACCGCTTTCCATGACGCGGCATCAGTCGCTCACCTCCAGCCCCATCGACCGCGCGGTCCCGGCGATCATCCGGATGGCGCTGTCCATGTCGGACGCGTTCAGGTCCTCCATCTTGATCTCGGCGATCTTCTGGAGCTGGGCCCGCGTCACGGTGCCCACCTTGGTCCGGTTGGGCTGGCCGCTCCCCTTGGCGATACCCGCCTCCTTGAGCAGGAGGTTCGGCGCCGGGGGGGTCTTGGTGATGAACGTGAAAGTCCGGTCCGCGTAAATCGTCACGACGACGGGGATCACCATCCCCGCCTGCGACTGCGTCCGCGCGTTGAACTGCTTGCAGAACTCCATGATGTTGACCCCGTGCGGCCCCAGCGCCGTCCCCACGGGGGGGGCGGGATTCGCTGCACCGGCGGGGCACTGGAGCTTCACCTGCGCCGCCACTTTCTTTGCCATACCACTCCTCGTTGCGCTGCGGCCCGAAGCCGCCAGCTGCCGCGATCACCCGCGCGGTCGCGGGAGCCCACGAGATGCGCGGGCGACTCACTACTCACTACTCACTACTCACTAGTCACTAGTCACTAGTCACTGCAGGTCAGTGCCCCCGCAGCTGGAGGTAATCCAGCTCCACGGTCGTGGGCCGCCCGAAGAGGCTCACCGACACACGCACCTTGCCTTTGTCGGCCAGCACTTCCTCGACCGTGCCGCTGAAGTCGGAGAAGGGCCCCTCGGTGATCTCCACCACCTGGCCTACCAGGAAGGGGATCTCCTCCTTCGGCTCCGACTCCACCTCCTCCTCGGCCACGCCGAGGAGGCGGTTGACCTCGTCCTGCCGGAGGGGCTGCGGATAGCGGCCCGTGCCGACGAACTTGATCACGCCCTGAATGCTGTTGATCACGTGGAGCGCTTCCTGCCCCATGCCCATCTCGACCAGGACGTAGCCGGGATAGAGCTTCCGCTCAACCGTGACCTTCTTGCCATTCTTGATCTCGACCACTTCCTGGGTCGGGACCAGCGCCTGGCCGATCAGCTTCTCCCCCTCGGCACGCGGGTCGTCACCGATCCGCTGCGCGATGAGGTTGCGCACCTTGTTCTCGTGCCCCGCCGTGGTCTGGATGGCGTACCAGTGATAGTCCATGGTTACCGCGCCAGCAGCGCGACGCCGTCCACCAGGATCAGCTGCAGCACCTTGTCCATGAACCCGATCACCAGCCCCAGCGCGATCGACAGGATGATGATCATCCGCGTCGCCTTGACCAACTCGTCCCGCGAGGGCCACGTCACCTTGGCCATCTCGGCCCGGACCGCCACGAGGAAGTCCCGGGAGCTGGCGAGCCAGCCCCCGAGGCCGCCGCGCTCGGGACGGGCCTCCGACCGTTGCGTTACGGCCATCGGTTACTTCGACTCTTTATGCAGCAGGTGCCGGTTGCAGCGCGGGCAGTACTTCTTCCACTCCACGCGCTCCGGATGCTTCCGCCGGTTCTTGTCCTGGAAGTAGTTCCGTTCCTTGCACTCGGTGCACTCCAGGATGATCTTCTCTCTCGGCATACCCCGCCTCTATCGTCAGGCGCGCCGGCTCCGGCGCGTTCAGGCCTACTTCAGGATCTTCGCCACGACGCCGGCGCCCACCGTCCGCCCGCCCTCGCGGATGGCGAACCGCAGCCCCTCGTCCATCGCGATCGGCGTCATCAGCTCGATCGTCATCTGCACGTTGTCCCCCGGCATCACCATCTCCACCCCCTCCGGGAGCTCCACGTTCCCCGTCACGTCCGTCGTCCGGAAGTAGAACTGCGGCCGGTACCCCTTGAAAAACGGCGTGTGCCGCCCGCCCTCTTCCTTCGTCAGCACGTACACCTCGGCCTGGAACTGCGTGTGCGGCGTGATGCTCCCCGGCTTCGCCAGCACCATCCCCCGCTCGATCCCCTCCTTCTCCACGCCCCGCAGCAACAGCCCCACGTTGTCTCCCGCCCGCCCCTCGTCCAGCAGCTTGCGGAACATCTCCACCCCCGTCACCACCGTCTTCTTCTCCGCCCCGAACCCCACCAGCTGCACCTCGTCCCCCACCTTCACGATCCCCCGCTCGATCCGCCCCGTCGCCACCGTCCCCCGGCCCGTGATCGAGAACACGTCCTCCACCGGCATCAGGAACGGCTTGTCGATCTCCCGCTTCGGCTCCGGGATGTACGTGTCCAGCGCGTCCAGCAGCTCCTGCACCTTGCTCCCCCACTCGCTCGTCGCATCCCCGCTCTCCAGCGCCTTCAGCGCCGAGCCCCGGATGATCGGCGTATCGTCCCCCGGGAAGTCGTACGAGCTCAGCAGCTCGCGCACTTCCAGCTCCACCAGGTCCAGCAGCTCCGGGTCATCCACCATGTCGCACTTGTTCATGAACACCACGATGTACGGCACGTTCACCTGCTTCGCCAGCAGGATGTGCTCCCGCGTCTGCGGCATCGGGCCGTCCGCGGCACTCACCACCAGGATGGCGCCGTCCATCTGCGCCGCTCCCGTGATCATGTTCTTCACATAGTCCGCGTGCCCCGGGCAGTCCACGTGCGCGTAGTGCCGCGCCTTGCTCTCATACTCCACGTGCGCCGTCGCGATCGTGATGCCCCGCTCCCGCTCCTCCGGCGCCTTGTCGATCTGGTCGAACGCCACCTTCTCCGCCAGGCCCTGGTTCGCCTGCACCAACGTGATCGCCGCCGTCAGCGTCGTCTTCCCGTGGTCCACGTGCCCGATCGTCCCCACGTTCACATGCGGCTTCGTCCGCTCAAATTTGGCCTTGGCCATCCTGGCATACTCCGTGAAGAAAGCTGTACGCTGGTTCGCGTGTTGTCAGAGCTCGCGACCGGGATTGAACCGGTGACCTCATCCTTACCAAGGATGCGCTCTACCGACTGAGCTACGCGAGCGGATCCGCTGTCCCCTTTCACCCGGCCCCGCCGGTCGAGAGGTCCAGAAGTCGAGACGTCGAGTCAGCCACCAGCTGACGCCGTTCTCGACCTCTCGACTCCTTGACCCCTCGACCTCACATCAAGCGGGCGACGGGACTCGAACCCGCGACCCTCAGCTTGGAAGGCTGATGCTCTACCAACTGAGCTACACCCGCGTGCCGTCCGCCATGTCTGCCTGCTCGAACTGTCCGCCCGCAATGGTGGGGGTAGGATTCGAACCTACGTAGGGCATAGCCCGGCAGATTTACAGTCTGCTACCATTAGCCACTCGGTCACCCCACCGCGACCTGCCCCCGGGACGGCGCTCCGCACTCTCACAGAGCTGGCGGAGGGACTCGAACCCTCAACCTGCTGATTACAAATCAGCTGCTCTGCCAGTTGAGCTACGCCAGCAGCCGGGGCCCCAAAAATGGCAGACCCATATAATAGACAGCGACTTAACGGGAGTCAACGGGAGGGTCGGGCGAACTGCCAGCGTGGCGGCCTTTCGGGGCGTCTACGGGCCCGGCCGGGCCTGGTTCAGCGCACTTTCCACTTGGGTCCGCCGGGCGTGTCCTCCACGACCACCCCCCGGCCCGCAAGCTCATCACGGATCGCGTCGGCAGCGGCGAAGTCCCGCCGCAGGCGGGCCTCCCGGCGGGCGTCGAGCCGGCCCTCGACCCATGCCGCCAGCTCGGGGTCGGCCGGTCCCTCGCCGGGAAGTACGTCCAGGACACCGGTCGCCCATCGGGTCCAGGCCTCCAGCGTGGCGGCGCCCGGCACCTTCCGGGCGTCCAGCAGCCGGTTCCCCTCCCGCACGAAGTCGAACAGGGCGGCCAGGGCCCGCGGGGCATTGAGGTCGTCGTCCATCGCCGCCGAGAAGGTCCCTTCGGTGTCTTCCACCACCTTCCGGAACGCCTCGTCCATCCTGTCCGTCGTGCCTGCCTCCACCACCTCGCGCAGCCGCCGGTCGAACTCGCCCAGCCGCCGGGAGCCCTCCCGTGCGGCCTCGAGCGCCTGGTCATTCAGGTCGAGCTTCTGGCGGTAGTGGGTCTGGCACATGAGGAGCCGCACGGTGCCGGCATCCACCCCGTCATCCCTGAGGTCACGCGCGGTCGTGATGTTCCCGAACCGCTTGCTCATCTTGGTGCCGCTCACGTTCAGGAACTCGCCGTGGAGCCAGTACCGCGCGAAGGCCTCGCGCCCGGTGAAGGCGCAGCTCTGCGCGATCTCGTCCTCATGATGGGGAAAGATCAGGTCCACTCCGCCCGCATGAATGTCGAGGACGTCCACCCCCCACCGCTGCCGGAGCAGGTCGAGCGCCATCGCCGAGCACTCGAGGTGCCAGCCCGGGCGGCCCCGGCCGAACGGGGCGGCCCAGGCCGCGCCCACCTGCTCGTCGCGCGGGGCCGCCGCCTTCCAGAGGACGAAGTCGCGCGCGTCCTCCTTGGCGTACTCGTCGCTGCTCACCCGGCCGCTCGCGCCCGACTGCAGGCTGGCCGGGTCAAGCCGGCTCAGGCGACCATAGGATGGGAAGCGCGCGATGGAGAAGTAGACCGACCCGTCCTCGCCGCGGTACGCGACCCCCCTGTCCAGCAACCCCTGCACCAGGTCCACCATTTGCGGGATGTACTCCGTAGCGCGGGGGTACTCGTGTGCCGGCCGGATGCGGAGGTAGTCCCGGTCGGCGAAGAACGCGTCGGTGTACGGCTGGACGTGCTCCGCCAGGCTCACCCCGCGCTCGGCGGCAGTCACGATAGTGCGGTCGTCCACGTCGGTCAGGTTCATGACGTGAAAGACCTCATACCCACTCGCCTCCAGCCACCGGCGGAGGAGATCCTCGAAGAAGAAGGTGCGAAAATTCCCGATGTGGGCGTAGTTCCACACCGTCGGCCCGCAGGTGTACATGGACACGCGAGGCGGGTCGAGCGGCGTGAACGGCTCGACCGCGCGCGCCATCGTGTTGTGGAGGCGGAGCGCCATCAGCTCTCCCCCGCCCGCCGCGGCAGCGCCTCGGCGATCCGCTGGTCATCCACCCGGAGGTGCAGCGTGCGCTGCGGGAAGGGGATCTCCATTCCCTCGGCGTCGAGGCGGTTCTTGATCCGGCGGCGGAACTCCCGGCCCACTTCCCACTGCGCGCCCGGCACCGTACGGAACAGCGTCCGCACCACCACCGAACTGTCGGCCAGGTCCGTGACGCCGGCCACCTCCGGGGCGCCATCGAGACGCAGGGCCCAGTGGGCATCCGCCGCCATCCGCTTCGCCTCGTCGGCGAAGACTGTCAGCACGTCGTCCACCTTCTCGCCGTAGGCCACGCCGATCTCGAGCAGCGCCCGCGACCAGCCGCGGGTCTTGTTGCTGACGGTGGTGATCTCGCCGTTCGGGACGGTATGGAGGACACCCTCGAGGTCGCGGATCTGAACCACGCGCATGGTCATGCGCTCAACCACACCAGACCTTCCGGCGACCTCGATGATGTCACCGACCGCGAATTGCCCCTCGAGGAGGATGAAGAAACCGGAGAGGATGTCCTTGACCAGGCTCTGGGCACCGAAGGAGATCGCCAGGCCGATGATGCCGGCACCGGCCAGGATGGGCGTGACGTCGATGAAGACGTCGAGCGTGAAGATCACCGCGGTGAGCACCGCGACCACCCGCCCCACGCTCCGCAGGAGCTGGGCGACGGTCTGGCCGCGCTTCTCCCGCGCGGTCAGGGTGGAGTCGTCGCCGTCGTCCACCGCATTCAGTATCCGCCGCGCAAGGAAGCGGACAAACAGGATGAACAGCCAGGCGCCCAGCCAGATCAGGACGATCTGGATGGCACCCTTGAGGAGCACGGCGGACTCGAGATGGAAGAACCGTGCGACCTGGTCGACGAACTCCCGCAACGACAGCACCACGGCCAACCTCGTTTCTCCGGGGAATGCCAGCGCGGGAAAGTACGGCGGGCCGCCGGACGGGGTCAACGGGGTTCATGCGCGCCCCGGGCCGTGCGGTCGATGATGATTACGCTCGCGGCGATCTGCGCCACGGGCAGTGCCAGGATGTACTCCCCCGGCACATCGGCCTTCGAGCCGAGCATCAGGCCCCCGAACCAGATTACCGCGGACATACCCGCCGCCGTGGTGTAGCTCCCTTTCCGCTGGTTGGCCAGGTGCACGCCGGCAGGAATGAGGAAAGGTTCGGCCACAAAGAAGGTGCTGAGCCCGGCCGCCAGCCCGCAGGAGTCATCGCCGCAGATGCGGCGGCCGCCGGCCACCTCATAGGCCGCCCGGGAGAGCGCCGCGGTCGCGAAGAACCCTGCGACGCCGCCGAGGACGAGTCCAGAGCCATGGGCGGGTTCATGCCCGGTGTCGGGCGGGAACGGGAAAGTGGCCTGTGGCGCGGGGCTCCAGGGCTCCGGCCACGCCCCGCGACGCTGGGCCCATGCGGGGACGGCGGTCACGGAAGCGAGGAGGATGAGAGCAGTGACAAGGATGGCGGACAAGGGACACCTCCGGTCGGAAGACGTCCCATCATGCGCGCCTGCCGTGACCTCGCCGTCCCCCGGAAGCAGTCCTGCCGGTGAAGCCGGAATTCGCCGGTTCGATCTCCCGGATCAGGCCGCCTTCCCGGCCAGCTGAAGGATCCGGAACCAGAGCCCCTTCCAGGCCGAGGGGGCATAGTGGCGGCGGAGAAACTCACGCGGGTCGGGGGCCCGGCCCATCCGGGAGAGGAACACGCCGTAGCCGCGGTTGCCCAGCCGGCCGAAGACAACACGGTTCACAATGGATGTCTCGAGGAGACCGCCGAGTCGCCCCTGCCAGAGCGCGTCATACCGGTCGGGCCGTCCCTCAAGGAACGCGCGGGCGGCCAGGTGGCCGCTCAGCATGGCGGAACGGAGACCGAACCCCCAGAGCGCGTCCTGGAATCCCGCCGCTTCGCCGGCCAGGAGATACCCGCCGCGCACGGCCGAGCGCGGCCGATGCACCGTCCCGGTCCCGCCGAAGCGGACGGCGCCCTCCAGCGACAGGCCGGTGCGATCACGGAAGAACGCTACGGTCCGTTCGAGGTATTCCCGGTGATGGCGCAGGTCGGCGAAAAGGCATGCGGCCACCGTGGCCGTTCCGTCGTGAGTAACCAGGTAGGCGTAGCCGCCTGGTGCGAGGCGATCGTTGAGAGTGGCAAGCACCATGTCGGGCAGTGTGGTCGGGCCGATGTACCCGACCACGATGGCGTAGCTCCCCCGCGGGCCGGTCGCGAGGATCCCCCGCGGCTCCGTTTCCGGGAAGGAACAGCCAAAGCGCACCCGCACTCCCAGATCCAGGGCCTGGGAGAGGAGCGCTGCGTCGAGACGACCGGACTCGGCGCCGCGCCGGATCATGTAATACAGGGGAGCGGAGGCGCGGTATCGCCATTCACGGCCATCCGGGCCGAACAGCGTGGCTTCCCGGAAGGGGGTGACTTCGAAGGTGGGTTCGACGCCGGCCCGTGCCAGCTCCTCGAGGGCGTCGTCCCGGGTGGAGTAGTTCTCGATGCCCTGGAAATCGCCGTGAAACCGGCCGGCAACCTGGGCCCGCTTCTCGTAGACCACCGGCGGGCATCCCGCCCGGCCCAGGGTCAGGGCCGCGGCGAGCCCCGCCGGCCCTGCGCCCGCGATAGCGGGCGCGGAGCCGACGGCTTCAGGAACCGGTCTCGACCACCGGTCCATCCCGGATTTCGTCATGGCGGATCTCTCCTCCATCGAGCGCGGTCAGCGCCACCAGCACCAGCCCAACCACCAGCGCGAGGACGACGACCCCGGTCATCCCGGTGCGGAACTCGCGGCCGCCACGGCCGAACCACAGCGCCAGCAGTGCCAGCACGCCGGTCGCGACCATCGCGATGTTGGCCTTCTCGCCCATCTCCTCGTGCTCGTGGATGACCCGGCGCTGGGCCCAGGGGAGGTCTTCCACGGCTTCTTCGGCCTCGTGCCCGGTCAGCATGACCGGATAGGTGGCGAGGCCGATGGCCGCCGTCAGGGTGAAGGCGAAGAGCAGCACCGCGCGCGACTTCGCCACCCATCCCCACAACACCGCGACAAGCGCTATGCCCGCTCCGATGATGGGAATGTGGTTCACCATCAGGTGAATGTGCGGCCAGTTCATGAGGTTGCTCCTTCGGGTATGGGACGGGCGGCGGCCCGGGCCGCGAGTATCGCCTCGACCAGGGGGGCGGGATCGTATCGTACCGGGTCGGTGGCCGGGAGTCCCGTGGCGGCGGTGGCGGCCTCGCAGGCCGCGCGCGCCGCGGCGTCGTCCAGATCGTAGGTGTTGAGGCAGACACCCAGGACGCGCGTGGGATGGACCGCGTTGCCGAGATTCTCATACCACTGCACGTAGTCCTGCAGGGGCGGGATCCGGAGCCACGCGGCCTCGCGATAGTCGCCGATGAACTTCCGGCTGGCCTGGTGGCAGAGGATGAGGCCGTCGGGGCAGGACCCGTGCAGCAGCCCAAGAGTCACGCCCGAGTATCCCGGGTGGTTGATGCTGCCCTGCCCCTCCACCATGACAATATCGGCGTCCTCGCTGCCCTGGAGGACGATCCGCTCGGCCGCGCCGGCGATGAAGTCGGCCACCACCGCATCCACCGCGATCCCCCAGCCCTCGATCAGGATCCCGGTCTGGCCGGTGGCCACGAAACGTGTGCGCGCCCCGCGGTCGTTCAGCTGGCGGGTCAGCTGGAGCTGCGCGGTCATCTTGCCGACGTTGCAGTCGGTCCCGACCGTGAGCACCCGGTAGGCGGCGGTGGACTTGGCCTTTCCGCTGGCGACGGGGAGATCGGGTGGCGGACGGCGCAGGTCGAAAATGCGACGGCCCGCCTTTTCTGCCGCCCTGGCGAGTACCGGATCATCGCCCAGGAACGTATGGAGACCGCTCCAGATATCGCAGCCGGCCGCAACGGCCGCGGCCAGCCAGTCGCGCCAGGCCACCGGCAGGCGGCCGCCCACTGGCGCGATTCCCACCAGCACCGCGTCGGGGTCGAACGCCAGCGCCTCGCCCATCGATGCCACCACGGGGGTATCCCCGCCGAAGCCGAGCACGTCATCGCAGGTCCTCCCCGCATGGACATGGTCCACCACCGCGAGCACGCGCTCCGGGCGGTAACGGATCAGGGAGTTGGCGGTCTTGGAATGCAGCGGGCCGAAATCGCCGTCGGCCAGAATGATGAAGCGGGGAGAGGACAAGGGCGAAGGCCGGGTATGGGGTATCGGGTATCGGGTATGGAAGAAGCGTAAACGGTAAACGGTGAACGGTAAACCGGGTCATTCTCCCGCCCACCGTCCACCGTTCACCATTCACTGTTCACTGTTCACTGCTCCTCTTCCACCTCCGCATCCTGTACGTCCTCGTCCTGTCCGGTGCCCTTGCCGAGCTGGCGGGATTCCTCGGCGCCGCCGGACCCGATCAGGCCCATCTTGGCCTTGAGCTCGAGGAGCTGCTGGTCCGCGCTGCCATGATACTCCAGCGCCTCGAACTGCCGCTGCAGGGAATCGCCGGAGAATTCCTCCTGCAGCTCCGCGGCGGCGATGGCCTTGCGCTCGTTCGCCTCGATCTTCTCCGTCATCCGTTCGAACGATTCGAAGGCGCTCTTGTCGGACAGGCCGGACATGGTTTCCTGGATGCGCTGCTGGGCCTCCGCACGGCGCGCCCGCGCGACAAGGATGTTCTTCTTACGCTTCGCTTCCTCGATCTTGTCGTTGAGCTGGCGGAGCGAGCCCTTGAGCGACTCCGTCTCGGCCTTGCTCTTGAGCCAGGTCTCGTGAAGCTGCTGGGCGCCCTGCAGCGCCTCGTTGTAGCGCATCAGCGCCTGCTTGGCCAGGTCGTCCCGGTCCTCCTGGACCGCCAGCATTGCCCGGCGCTCCCAGTCCTCCGCCTGCTTCTTCATGGCATCGGCGTCGGCCCGGAGTTTCTTCTCGTCCGCGATCGCGAACGCGACCTGCTGCTTGGCCTTGGCCAGCTGTCCCTTCATGTCCAGGATCAGCTGGTTCAGCATCTTCTCCGGGTTCTCGGCCTTGGAAATCAGGTCGTTGATGTTCGACCGGAGCATGGTCGACAGACGGTCAAAGATCCCCATGAGCTTACGACTCCCGGTAGGGCGCCAGCGCGCCAAGGTGTGAGGCCAGGGCCAGGGTCATGCTGTCGAAGCTGGCCTCGAATTCGGTGAAATCCAGGTTCTCGAGGTCCAGGGTGTCCGTCAGGACGACGTGGTCGCCCTCGAGGCCGTACGACCCGTGCACGAGGTCGCGCGTGTTCAGTTCCAGCAGCTGCCGGAATAATTCCGACCGGCGGGCGGCGTCCCCCGGCACTTCCATGACCCGCAAGCGGAGGATCACCACCGGGGGGGCGTAGTGCACGACCATCTCGGCGTCGTCCTCGGTGCGGACCACCCACAGATTCGGCTCGATCTCCTCCGTCTGCGGACTGCCACTGTCCAGGCGAGTGATGAATGACTCGATATCCTCGCGGGTGATCATCGTCGTGACTCCTCCCAGGGGGAACTGCGCCAACGGGACACCGTGTCCCGGAAATCTAAGGTGCCGGCCCGGCCGGGGATCAGCCCCCGGCCTGGCGATCCGCGGGCCGCGCCAGCAGGCGTTCGGTGAACTCGACCCGCTCCTCCAGTTCCAGCAGCCGTTCGGCCACGAGGTCATTCTCGCCCGTATGCGGGCTGCGGTCCTCCAGCGCCGCAACCCGCTCCCGCAGGTCCTCGAGCGCTCCGAGGGTGCCTCCGCTCTGCAACCGCCGGCTCCAGGCCTGCAGCAGCAGAATCCCGCCGTACCCGGCGATCCCCACCGCCACGAACGTGACCACAACCAGGGCAAACTCGAAGAAGTCACCCATCGGTCGGTGCCCGGACTTGCCGTTGGGGCTCCTGGTGCCGGGCCAGCAGCCGTTCACTGAAATCCAGCCGCTCCTCCAGCTCCATCACGCGGTCCTCGAGCTCGCCGATGCGCTCGAGCCGCTCCGTCACCTCAGCCGGAAGTTCGCGGGCGTGACCACCCAGCCGACGCGCGAGCGCGGCACCGATCGGGCCCCGCAGGATCACGGTCACGCCGATCACCACGGTCACCATGACGAGCACCGCCGCCACGGTGTCATAGAAATCCGGCGGCAGGAATCCCGGCGGCATCAGCGGCCTCCAGACGTGAGGCCCTGCTGTGGACGATCGCCCGCCAGCAGACGCTCGGCAAACTCGACCCGCTCCTCCAGCTCCAGCAGGCGTTCTTCCATGACCGGGACCTGGTCCAGCCGGGCCATGATCTCCTCGGTCAGGACCTCGCTGTCCTGCGGCTCACCGGAAATCCGGCGCGCCAGGGCCTTCGCGAGCGGACTCCGGAGCGCCAGCATCAGGAGCCCTCCGACCAGGGCCGTCATCACTACCACGAAGACCATCTCTTCAGGCCGCATCAGCCCTGTTCCTTCCCGAGGTCTTGTTCTTCGAGGCTTCGCCGGGCCAGCAGGCGCTCGGTGAAATCGTGCCGCTCCTCGAGTTCCAGTACGCGGTCTTCCATGCGCTCCATCTGCGTCCGCAGGAAGTGCATCTCCTCCTCAGCGGCGCCACCATCCACCAGTTCGTTCCCCCGGATCCGCTCGGCAAGCGCCCGGCCGACCGAACTCCGCAGGGCGATCGCGCTGACGACCGCGCCCGCGATCATGGCCGGGATGGCAAAGTCCTCGCCGATGGTCGCCGCCCCGACGATGAACGCCGCGATGGCGCCCAGGCCGAGCAGGGTGAAGGCGACCAGCACGCCGGATCCGTCGCGACGGCTCATGTCCCGCTGCCTCCGGCCCCCGGACCGATCTGGGGCGCGTCACGCTGCGCGAGCATTCGCTCGGCGAAGTCGAGCCGTTCCTGGAGTTCGACGACGTCCTGGCGCAGTTCGTCGAGTTCCTCGAGCACCGCCGGATCCTGCATCGGCACGGCGCCGTGGGACCGTATCCGCTCGGCGAACGCCTTGCCGACCGGGCTCACGGACAACAGGAACAGGGTCCCACCCCCGAAGATGAGCGTAATAGCGAGAATACCTTCCACGTCCAAGCCCCCCTCCTGGTCGGGATACCGATTTGCGGCCTCAGGACGCCGTACGACGACAAACCGGCCTTTGTTTCACCTCGGAACGCTAGGGCCGCGGCCCTTTCAGCTGGACCAGTCGTTCGCGGGCCAGGCGTCGCCCTGTCGGGGTGGCGGCCAGGCCCCCGCCGGCGGTCTCCCGGTACCGGATGTCCATGTTCCGGCCTATCTCCCCCATGGTATCGATCACTTCATCCACGGGGATGGGGAACGTGATCCCGGCCAGGGCCATCTCGATCCCGGCCAGGGCGATGGCGGCGCCGGTGGCGTTCCGGTACACGCATGGAATCTCTACCAGCCCGCCCAGGGGATCACAGACGAGGCCCAGGGTGCCCTGCATGGTAAGGGCGACGGCATGGGCGGCCTGCTCCGCCGTTCCACCCAGGACCTCGATCCCCGCCGCCGCCGCCATGGCCGCCGCGGCGCCGGTCTCGGCCTGACAGCCACCCTCCGCGCCGGACAGTGAGGCTCGCACCGCCACGACGGCCCCCACCAGCCCCGCCGCCGCGAGGCCGCGGACAAGGGTCGGATCATCCAGGTGTTCCCGTCGTCCGATCGCCAGCAGGACCCCCGGCAGCACACCGGCCCCGCCCGCGGTCGGCGCGGCGACGATCACGCCCATGGCGGCGTTCACCTCCTGCACCGCGAGAGCCGAGGCAAGCGCATCGGTAAACAGTGTCCCGCCCAGCGGCCCCTTCGGGCTGGCCAGGAGGGCGGCATCGCCACCGACGAGCTCGCTCACGCTCCTGAGGTCACCGGCAAGCCCGCGCTCCACCGCGTGGCGCATCACGCCGAGGGCGCGCCCGAGGGACTCTTCCACCTGCGCCCGGGTGCGGAGGCCGTCGCGCGTTTCCGCATCCAGCGCTACCTCGCCCAGCGAGACCCCGCGGCCTGCTGCCTCGGTGACCGCGTCCTCCAGCGCGTCGAACATCAGGAAACCCTCTCGATGCCACGAATCAGCTTCACGGCGGGCAGCGTGCCGATCGCCTGCAGGGCCGCCTCGCCGGGTGTGCTGTCGAGTTCATAGATGTGGATGGCGTCCCCCCCGCGTGCCCGGCGCGACACCCGCATGGTGGCGATGTTCCCGCCGTGACCCGCCAGGACCGCGCTCACCGCTGCCACGGTCCCCGGCGTATCGGCCGCCACGAAGACAATGGTGGGATAGGCGCCGGTGATCTCGACCGGGAAGCCGTCGATGGACGTGATGACGATGCGTCCCGCCCCGATGCTGGAACCGACCATGACCGCGGTCTGGTTGTCCCGGGTCACCGTGAGGCGGGCCGTATTCGGGTGCGGCTCGCCGCGGAGCTTCACGTTGCCGAACGTGACCTCGAGCCCGGCGGCGCCGGCCAGGGCCAGGCTCTCGCGCAGCCGCTCGTCGTCCGGCAGGAAGCCGAGGAGCCCGCCCGCGATGGCCCGGTCGGTGCCGTGGCCCTGGCCGGTCCGGGCGAAGCTGCCGTGGAGCTCCACTTTCGCCTGTTCTGGCTGGCCCCCCACCAGTCCACGGGCGAACAGCCCCAGCCGGCAGGCGCCTGCCGTATGCGAGGAAGACGGCCCGACCATGACCGGGCCGATGATGTCCAGCAACGAGACCACGCTCAGCCCATCAGCTCGACGCGCGCGATCCCGGACAGCGACAGAGCGATCTCGGTTTCGTCGTCGCCGGCGAGCTTCAGGAACACCTCGCTCCCTTCCTCGCTGGCGTCCAGGGTGGTGGGAATTCCCATCACCTCCGTGCGGTCAGTCGTCGTGATCCGGACCGCCCGTTCATTGTCACAGGCGAATCCCAGGACCGAGACGATCTCATCGAAGCTCATGGGGACCTCCGTGGTGCATTCCGTCACGGCGTCAGCGCCATGGAGCGCGGGTTGCGCAGGTGCTCATCCAGGTATCGCGTGATCAGCGTGAACAGGTGCTCGCGGGTATTGCCTCCCGCGATCGAGTGCGTGCGGTTCGGATACTCCATGAACTGGAACTGCTTGTTCGCCTTCACCAGTGCGTTGAGCAGTGCCTCGGTGTTCTGGAAATGGACATTGTCATCGCCCGACCCATGCACGACGAGCAGGTCGCCCCGGAGGCTGTCCGCCCGGGAGAGCGGGCTGCCTGCGTCGTAGCCGGCGGCATTGGTCTGGGGCAGCCCGTTGTAGCGCTCGGTGTAGATGTTGTCGTAATACTTCCAGTGGGTGACCGGCGCCACGGCCACGCCGGCACGATAGACGTCCGGTGCGCGGAACATGGCGTTCAGGGTCATGAACCCGCCATAACTCCAGCCCCAGATGCCCATCCGGTTCTGGTCCACCCAGGGCCACTGGCCAATCGCCCGCGCGGCCGCGGCCTGGTCCTTCGTCTCGACCACGCCCAGGCGGCCGTAAATGATCTTGCGCCAGTCGCGACCGCGCATGCCCGTGCCGCGGTTGTCCACGCTGGCCACGGCGTAGCCCCGCTGGGTGAGCATGACATACCAGAGGTAGTTTGCCGCGCCCCAGCTGTCGAGCACGGTCTGGGAGCCGGGGCCGCCGTAGACATAGAACAGGATCGGGTACTTCTGCGAGGCATCGAACCCGACCGGCTTCATGACCCAGGCGTTGAACGTCTGGCTGTCGGCCTTGACCTTCACGAACTCCTGCGGGCCGCGACGGAGCGCCGCCACGGCGTCGTGGAGCTTCCGGTTTTCAACCAGCGTGCGCACGATCTCGTGCTTCGGCAGGGTGATGAGGCTCATGACCGGCGGGTCGCCGAAGGAGGAGTGCGTGTGGAAGGCGTAGCCGTAGCCGGGCGCGATATCATAGCTGTTGGTACCGCTGAATCGCTCCGGTGTCAGCCGCTCGGGCCTGCCCTTCCCGTCCAGCCTGGCGCGGTAGAGGTATCGCTGGGTCGGATTGCCGGGCGACGCGCGATAGTAGAGCCAGCCACCCTTCGCGTCCACGCCCTCGATGCCCGCGATGTCGTAGTCGCCGGGGGTCAGCAGGCGGACGGACCGGCCGTCCCGGCTCACCAGGTACGCGTGGTTCCAGCCGTCACGCTCGCTCAGCCAGAGAAAATTCTTCCCCTCGTTGACCCAGGTGATGTCATCCACCACCTCCACCCACGCGCTGTCCTGCTCGGTGAGGATCGTCCGCGCCGCCCCGGTCCGGGCGTCGGCGAGGAGCAGGTGGCTGGTGTTCTGCAGGCGGTTGAGCCGCTCGATGTACAACTCAGTGCTATTCGAGGCCCAGCCGACCCGCGCGGGATAGTGGTTGCGCGGGTCTCCCGCGAGGTCGATCCACGTGGTGGCACCGCCCGTCGAGGGCACCACGCCGACGCGGGCGGCGGAGTTGCTTTCGCCTGCCTTCGGGTACTGGATCTCCTCCACCTGGGCATAGAGGGAGTCGGTCGTGTTGACCAGTGCGAAGTCCCGCACGCTGTCGGCGTTGAGCTGCCAGTAGGCGACGCGACTGCCGTCGGGACTCCAGCGCCACCCGTCCCGCAGGCCCAGCTCTTCCTCATAGACCCAGTCGAATGTGCCGTTGATGACTGTACGGGAACCGTCGCGCGTCAGGCGGGTAATGGTGCCGGTCGCCAGATCCTCGACATACAGATCATTCTTCCGGACGTAGCCAACGCGGCCCCCGTCGGGGGAGAACTTCGCGAACATGAGCGTGGACGGCTCGGCACCGGGGCCGCCGAGCTGCCGGAGCGCACCGGTCTCCCGGTCCAGGACCCAGTAGTCGCCGCGCGTGTTCTGGCGCCACACGCGCGCGGAGTTGGTGTAGACCAGGAGCCGGCGCATGTCGTCCGACCAGCTGTACCCCTCGATGGACAACGCCGTCGTGTCACCCTTCGGCGTGAGATTCGCCGCGGTCACCAGCACCGTGCGATCACCCGACTTCGTGTCGTAGCGGACGATGTCCCGTCCCGATCCGTCCTTCGACTTCTCCAGCGTTGTATAGGCGGCGCCGTCCTTCAGCCAGCGAGCGGGCCCGAACGATTCGCCGCGGAAGTCCGCGGAGCCCCAGACCCGGTGTACGGTGAGGAGCGAGGAGTCGGCCTCCTGTGCGGCCAGGACGGGAGTGGCAACGACGAGGAGCAGGATGGCGGCGAACCACGGGCGGAGTCTGGTCATGGGCCTGGGAGGTGAGGGAAGGAGAGGGCGGGCCATCAGGTCCGCGGAGGGTTGTCGGGCGCACCGCGCGAGAGCAGCCGTTCGTTGAAGTCGAGGCGTTCCTCCGCTTCGGCCAGGCGATCGCGAAGTTCGAGCAGTTCCTCGCGCATGTCCTCAAGCTCGGGGCCGGGCTGGTGCCGGCCGGCGAGGCGGTCGGCCATCGCCCGCCCGAGCGGGCCGCGGAGGATGAAGATTGCCGCGATCGACACAAACAACGTGATGGGGACCAGAACCTCGGCGCCGTTCATGCCACACCCCTGCGGGAGGTCACACCAGAAGGATCGCCTGTCCCAAAGATAGGCAGGTGGAGGAAGAGCGGGAGGGACGCCCGGTCAGGCACCGACGCCGGCCCCCATACCGGAGGGAGGAGTCGGCCGCAGCAACCCGAGCAGGACGGTGCCTGCGATGGCGAAGGCCGCGGCGGCGCCGAACGCAGCCGGGGCTCCGAAGTGCCCGTACAGCCATCCGAAGAGCAGGCTGGCCGGCAGCGCCCCGGCCACCAGGGCGCCGTTGTACCATCCGTAGGCGCGTCCGATCCCCCGGAGATCAGCGAGACGCGCCACCATGGCACGCTCGGCCGGCTCGGTGAGGGCGTGGAACACGCCGTACAGGGCGAACAGACCCCAGATGTGCCAGGCGGCGGCGCTGAGGGCAAACCCCGCATACACCGCCGCATACAGTGCCCAGCCGGCATGGATCAGGTGGCGGGGGTCGATCCGGTCGGCCAGCCGTCCGGCGTACCCGCTGCCGGCACTCTTCACGACATGAAACATGGACCAGAGCAACGGAAGAGCGGCGGTGGCAATACCAAGTTCACGCGCGCGCACGAGGAGAAAGGCATCGCTGGCATTCCCGAACGTGAACACGAGGAGTGCTACCAGATACCGCCGGAGGGGACGGCCGATCGGGGGCGCGGGGATCCGCGGCCCGGGTTGGGCGACCGTCGCGCGCGAGGGCTCGCGCAACGTGGCCAGGAGGACGAGCACCACGGCACCGGGCACGATCGTCGCGACGAACAGCGTCCGGACCTGCCCCGGCCAGAGAAGCAGGAATCCCACCGCCAGGAGCGGGCCCACGGCCGCTCCCAGATGGTCCATCGCCCGCTGGAACCCGAACGCGGCGCCGCGGGCGCCGGCCGGTGTGGCGTCGACGATCATCGCGTCCCGGGGCGCGGACCGGAAACCCTTCCCGGTGCGATCCACAATGCGGATCGGCACGAGGTGCCACGCCGCGGTCGCCAGTCCGGTCAGTGGGCGCGCCACCACCGCCGCCGCGTAGCCCCAGAGCACCAGCTGTTTCCGCCGACTGAGGCGATCCGACCAGACGCCCGACCAGATCCGTATCAAACCGGAGACGGTATCGGCCGCGCCCTCGATCGCGCCCAGCACCACGGTGCTTCCCCCGGGCAACCCGAGCAGGAAGCCGGGCAGCAGGGCGTAGCTCATCTCGCTGGCGACATCGTTGAAGAAACTGGCCCAGCCGAGCCGGCGGACGGTGGGAGACAGCCGGTGAGGGCCGGAGAGCGCGGGGCGCGCGGGTTCACCCCCTGGAGGGCTCAGGCGCCGACTCCTGCCCCGCTGCCAAGGAGGGGCGCGAGGAACTGCCCCGTATGGCTCTCGTCCACCCCGGCCACGTCTTCCGGGGTACCGGCCGCCACGATCCGTCCGCCGGCGTCCCCGCCTTCGGGGCCAAGGTCGATGATCCAGTCGGACGTCTTGATGACGTCCAGGTTGTGCTCGATCACGATGACGGTATTGCCCTTGTCCACCAGGCGGTGCAGCACCTTGAGCAGGAGACGCACATCCTCGAAGTGGAGGCCGGTGGTAGGCTCGTCCAGGATATACAGCGTCCGGCCCGTGTCCCGCTTGGCCAGCTCGGTGGCCAGCTTGACCCGCTGCGCCTCGCCGCCGGAGAGGGTCGTGGCGGACTGGCCCAGGTGGATGTAGCCCAGCCCGACGTCATTCAGGAGTTCGAGACGATCGGCAATGCGACGCTGGCTGGTGAAGAACTCGAGCGCGTCCTCCACCGTCAGGTCGAGCACGTCGGCAATGCTCTTCCCGCGGTAGCGCACCTCGAGCGTCTCCCGGTTGTAGCGCCGTCCCTTGCAGACCTCGCAGGGCACATAGACGTCCGGCAGGAAATGCATTTCGATCTTGACCAGGCCGTCGCCCTGGCACGCCTCGCAGCGGCCGCCCTTCACGTTGAACGAGAACCGTCCCGGACCGTAGCCCCGGAGCTTCGACTCCGGCAGCTGGGCGAACAGCTCCCGGATCGGCGTGAACAGCCCCGTGTAGGTCGCGGGATTCGAGCGCGGCGTCCGCCCGATGGGGCTCTGGTCGATCTCGATCACCTTGTCGATCTCGTCGAGGCCCTCGATCCGCGCGTGCCGGCCGGGAACGGTGCGTGCGCGGTAGAAGTGCCGGGCGAGCGCGCGGTAGAGAATGTCCGTCACCAGGCTCGACTTCCCGGACCCGGAAACTCCGGTGACCGAGACGAAGACGCCGAGGGGGACTTCCACGGTCAGGTCCTGCAGGTTGTTCTCCGCCGCGTCCACGATCCTGAGGACTCGCCCGGTCACCGGCCTCCGCCTGGCGGGTATGGGGATGCGCAGGTCTCCGCGCAGGTAGCGGGCAGTGAGCGAGTCGGGGGCCTGGAGCAGGTCGGCGACGCTGCCCTCCGCCACCACCCGGCCGCCGAAGCGGCCCGCGCCCGGGCCAAGGTCAATCACGTGGTCCGCCGCGCGGATGGTGTCCTCGTCGTGCTCGACCACGATCACCGTGTTGCCGAGGTCGCGCAGATCCCGCAGGGTCTCGAGCAGGCGCGCGTTGTCCCGCTGGTGCAGCCCGATGCTGGGCTCGTCCAGGATGTAGAGCACCCCGACCAGCCGGGAGCCGATCTGGGTGGCGAGCCGGATCCGCTGCGCTTCGCCACCCGAGAGCGAGGCGGCGCCACGGCCAAGGGTGAGGTAGTCGAGGCCCACGTCGCGGAGGAAGCGCAGGCGGTCACGGACCTCCTTCAGGATGGGCCCGGCGATATCCGGGTCCACGCCGGGGCGGCGGCCGCTCCGGAGCGGAATGCTCTCGAAGAACGCCAGCGCGCGGCTGACCGGCAGCTCGACGATATCCCCGATACTCCGCCCGTGGACCAGCACCGCGAGGCTCTCGGGCTTGAGCCGCTTCCCCCCGCACGCGGGACACGGCTGTTCAACCATGTACTCCTCGAGGGAGGTCCGGGCGGAATCGCTGCTGCTCTCCCGGTAGCGCCGCTGGACGTTGGCCAGCACGCCTTCCCATTCGCTCTCGTACTCCCGGCCCGAGCGTGACCCCGACGTCGCAAACTTGAGAGTCCGCCCGGGGAGTCCGTAGAGGATCTGGTGGCGCACTCCCTCCGGGATTTCCCCCCATGGCGCGGCCAGGTCGAACCGCAGCGCCTCGGCCAGGGTCGGCAGCACCACCTTGCGCAGGTACCCGCTGGGCTCGCCCCACGGGAGGATGACGCCCTCAAGGATCGAGATACTCGGATCGCCCAGGACCAGGTCGACATTCACCTCGCGCCGGGTCCCGAGGCCGTGACAGTCGGGGCAGATCCCGAACGGGGAGTTGAAGCTGAACTGGCGGGGCTCGAGCTCCGGCAGGCTCAGGCCGCAGACCGGACAGGCGAAGCGCTCCGAGAACATCACGCGCTCCGGCTCTCCGCCTTCCGGGTAGCGCCATGCCTCCACCACGCCCTCGGCTGCACGGAGGGCCGTCTCAACCGAGTCGGCCAGGCGCGAGCGATCCTCGGGCTTCACCGCGAGGCGGTCCACCACCAGTGCGATATCATGGTTGCGCCGCCGGTTCAGGGCGGGTACGTCGGACAGGTCGTACGTCTCGCCGTCCACCCGGACCCGCACGAACCCCTTCTTCCGGGCCTCCTCGAAGAGCTCGCGGAACTCACCCTTCCTCCCCTGCACCAGCGGCGCAAGTATCTCGAGCCGGGTGCCTTCGGGCCACTGGAGGATGGTGTCGGTGATCTGGGTGGCGCTCTGCCGCTCAACCGGGGATCCGTCGTTCGGACAGTGGGGTACGCCCACCCGGGCCCAGAGCAGGCGCAGGTAGTCATAGACCTCGGTGACGGTGCCGACGGTCGAGCGCGGATTCTGGCCGGCGCTCTTCTGCTCGATGGAAATGGCCGGGGAGAGGCCCTCGATCGCATCGACGTCGGGCTTCTCCATGAGCCCGAGGAACTGGCGGGCATAGGCGGACAGCGACTCGACGTACCGCCGCTGGCCTTCGGCATAAATCGTATCGAACGCCAGGGAGGACTTGCCCGACCCGGAGAGGCCGGTAATGACCGTGAGCTCATTCCGGGGAATCCGGACCGTCACGTTCTGCAGATTGTGTTCCCGCGCCCCTCGGACGACCAGCGACTCTTCCGGCATAGCCATGAAACGTATGGGTGGCGAGGTCGATATACAACAGGGCGGACAGGACGGACCAGGACGGACAGGGCGGACAGGCCGGACCGGGCGGACCGGACGGACCTGACGGACAGCGCGGTCATGCCTTCCCGTTTCCCTGCTAACTTTCTAGACTTCCGAAGCGTCACCTGCCGGCGGGCGCCTGTCCTCCATCCGCCGGCCTTTCCCTTTAATCATCGGGAGTGCGTGCATGCGTCGAGCCCGTCACAGCCGGACCAGCGGGCGCGAGCAGGCCCACCTTGAGCTTTTTGGCACCGGGGGGCTGGAGGCAGACCCCGTAAGCCGGAACGTGGATCTCCACTTCTCAATGCGTCCTTTTGCGTCAGAGCCCTCGGGCAACGGTTCCGCCGAGCCCGGCCCGGCCGACGGCACCGAGGCGGAACGCTTCTACCAGCGTGCGGGCGAGGCGGCCCGGCGCGGACGGTGGACGGAGGCCATTCAGCTCTATCGGGAAATGCTCGTGCTCGAACCGGGCCACGCCGGGGCCCACAACAACCTTGCCCTGCTCCTGGAACGCGCGGGCGAACCGGCCATGGCGCTGGACGAGCTCAGCGCCGCGCTGCGGTACCATCCCGACCAGGTGGAGCTGCTGGTGAACCGCGCGGCCATCCGCGCGGGCATGAAGCAGTACGACGACGCCGAGGCCGACCTCAGGCGCGCCATCCGGCTGGCGCCGTCCAGCGCCGATGCGCATTTCAACCTCGGAATGGTCTACTGGCGCCGCGGGCTGCCGGAGCCTGCCGCCGATGCGTTCCGCCGCGCGCTGGACCACGACGAATCCAACGCGGCGGCGTGGTACTACCTCGGCGAGGCGCTGAACCACACCGGCGATCATGCAGGCGCGCAGTTCGCGCTGGAGCGTTCCGCCCACCTGGAACCGAACGGCCGCACCTTTTACATGCTCGGCCGGGTGTTCGACCGCATGAACCGGCCGACCGAGGCCCTGGAGATGTACCGCCAGGCACGGGAGCTCGAGACGACGTGATCCACGTCGCCGTGGACGACCTCGCGTTCATGGCGGCGGATGCCGTGCTCCGGCCGTGCAACGACCGGCTGGAGGCGACCAGCCCCGCCATCCTCCGGCTCGACCGGCAGGGCGGCGACGCCTTCGCCGCCCAGCGCCGGCTCCAGTCCCCCCTCGACGTGGGCGCCGCCGTCATCACCGGGGGCGGCGACCTCGAAGCCAATCTGGTCATCCACCTCGTGATCCAGAGCGACACCACGCCGCCGGGTCCGGAGACGGTGCGGCGCGCGCTGGTTTCCGCATGGCAACGGGCCGCCGACTGGCGCCTCGTCAAGCTCGCCGCGCCGCTCGTCGGCACCGGCCCGGCGCTGGGCGTCGAGGATGCCGCCAGCCTTCTCCGCGACACGTTCCGGGCACGCGGTACCACCGAATTCCCCGCCGAGCTGGTGGTCGTCCTGGAGCGTGACGGCGACCGGTCCGCTGTCGAGGCCGTGACCGGGAGCATCCCGCGTTGAACCGTCGGGTCCTCGCGTGGCTCATTCTAACGTCCTGGTTCGGCAGCCTCGGCTGGCTGACCTTCCGCGAGCGGGAAAGCGCGCTGGACCCGTTCGACCGTGACGGCGGGACACTCCTGCCTCCGGAAACCATTTTCTACGGCGTGCGCGCGGCAGGGAGCCAGATCGGCGTTGCCTCGCTGACCGTGGACACCACCGCCAGCGGGTTTCGCGTCACCGAGCGCACCGGCGTGGACCTGCCGCGCACCGGCGCGGCCACGAGAGCCACGATCCTGGCCGACTACGAACTCTCGCCGGACCTGCGGCTGCTGAGCTGGCGCCTGACCCTGCCCACGACTGGAGGCAATTTTCCGATTGCCGGGGTCGCGGAGGGCGACACCCTCCTCCGGGTCAGGGCCGGCGAGGGCGACCACGCCCGGGAATGGGAGCTCGCCCTCGGCACCAGGCCGGTTCCCCTGGTCGCCGCTGCCTGGTGGCTCGCGGCGCGTGGCCGGCTGCAGCCCGGCCTCGTGACCGAGGTTCCCGTGTTTGATCCGATCAGGCTTACCGTGGACACCGTCAGGTTCACCGTAGGGCCGTCGCACCGGGTTGCGGTGGTGGACAGCGCGGAGTTCAACGAGGCAACCGGCATCTGGGACGCCGCCACCATCGATTCCGTGCTGGTGTGGGACGTGCATCGCAGTGACCTCCCCGGAACCCGGGCCCTGGACCGTTACGGCCGGACCACCCTGGGGTTCGGGATGCCGGGGCTCGTCCTGACCCGGTCGGCGTTCGAGATGGTGAACACGAACTACCGGCTCCGTCGGCGCCGGCGGGCCACCTCAGCCTCCGACCGGCTGCCGGAGTTCGCCACCGCCCTCGAGGCGGGCCACCCGCCGGATCGCACGCGACGGAACCAGCTGACCGTCCACATTGGCACCCCGGAACGCACCCTCGACACGATGGGATTCGATGCCCTGCACAGCGCGCGCAATCACTGGACCGGCGACCAGCTCACCGTCGTTGCCGGCGAGGCACCGGGAACTGCCGCTCCGCCCGACAGCGCGACCCGCGACTCGCTGGCGCGGTGGCTGGCCCCGGACCCGTGGGTCGAATCGACGGACTCAACCGTGATCGCCCTGAGCCTCCGGGCCGCCGGTCGCGCTGCGGACCCGGTCACCGTTGCGCGACGGCTCACGGCCTGGGTGGACCGCCGCCTGCGGGATGCGCCGGCGGGCCCGGCGAGCGCCCGGACGGTGCTCGACGCCGGCCGGGGGGATGCGGACGGGCACGCGCTGGTCCTCACGGCGATGGCACGCGCCGCGGGAATCCCGGCGCGTCCCGTGTCGGGCCTCCTGCAGGTGGGCGGACGGTTCTACCTTCACAGCTGGACGGAGCTCTACCTGGACGGGTGGGTGGAGGTGGACCCGCTGCTGGGACAGTTCCCGGTTGACGCGCGCCATATCCGCCTCGCCACGGACGGACGGGCCCGGCTCGACGTCCTGCTTCCCCTGATCGGGGGACTCCGGCTCTGGACCACCCCTGCTTCCGGCACGCCATGATCCGCCTGATCGAACTCACCAAGCGCTACGGCCAGTTCACCGCCGTCGACGGGATCTCGCTGGACATCCCGGCAGGGCAGCTCTTCGGCTTCCTGGGCCCGAATGGCGCCGGCAAGACCTCGACGCTGCGCATGATTGCCGGCATCCTGAGACCCACGAGCGGCACCGTGACGATCGGGGGTGACGACATCCAGCGCCAGCCGATGGCGGCGAAGGCCCGGCTCGGCTTCATCCCGGACCGGCCGTACGTCTACGAAAAGCTCACCGGCCTCGAATTCCTCCGGTTCGTCGCCGCGCTCTTCGGGCAGGAGGGGCCGACGGTGGAACGGCGGGCGGTGGAGCTGCTCGGGCTCTTCGAACTGGACCGGTGGAAGGATGAGCTCATCGAGTCGTACAGCCACGGCATGCGCCAGAAGGTGATCATCGCGAGCGCCCTGGTGCATCGTCCCGAGGTGATCGTGGTGGACGAGCCGATGGTCGGACTCGACCCCAAGAGCGCGCGACTGCTGAAGGACCTGTTCCGCGGTTTCGTGGACCGGGGCGGCACCGTGCTGATGAGTACCCACACGCTCGAGGTCGCGGAGAGCGTGTGCGACCGGATCGCCATCATCCAGGGCGGACAGATCGTGGGAGCCGGAACCCTTGCGGACCTCCAGGCCCAGACCGGGTCCGCCGGGATGAGTCTCGAGGGCATCTTCCTGAAGGTGACCGGCGGGGCTCCCGCGCAGGCGCTGGACGCGGTGCTCGATGGCTGAGGGCCTGGTCCGGACCCAGCCCGGCCTCTGGACCATCCTCACGCCCAAGTGGCGGAGCCTCCTGGCGCGGAGCCGGCAGGGGAGCCGCGATGCCGCGGGCAAGGTGATCCTCTTCACGATCATCGGCGGGATCTTCTGGCTCACCGTGTTCGGGATCGCATGGCGGGTCCTGCGGAGCCTGCAGGGTACCCGGGATATCGGGACGCTCCTGGCGGGGAAGGTCCTCGGCCTCGTGCTGCTGGCCTTCCTGACGATTCTCCTTCTCTCCAACCTGATCAGTTCCCTCAGCACCTTCTTCCTGGCACGCGATCTCGACCTCCTGGTCTCCGCGCCAGTGGACTGGCTCCGGGTCTACCTCGCCAAGCTGTTCGAGACCGCCGTGCACTCCTCCTGGATGGTGGTGCTGCTCGCCGTCCCGATCTTCACCGCCTACGGACTCGTCTACGACGGCGGCATGCTCTTCCCCTTCGTGGTGACGGGGGCGCTGGTCCCCCTGCTCCTGATGCCGGCCGTGGTCGGGAGCGCGCTCACACTGCTGCTGGTGAACGTCTTCCCCGCCCGCCGGACCCGTGACCTGCTCGGGCTGGTGGCCATCGGCGTGGTCGGCGGCCTCGTGCTGCTGCTCCGTATCATCCGGCCGGAGCAGCTGGTGCGCCCCGAAGGCTTCCAGAACCTGATGGACTTCATCGCCGTGCTGCAGGCGCCCACCAACCCGTTCCTGCCGAGCGAGTGGGCATCACAGATGGTGATGAACTGGCTGCTCCGGGTGTCCGATCCGCTCCCCATCGCGCTGCTCTGGACTACCGCCGGCGCATTCGTGGTCTTCGGCGCGGCCTTCCACTACCGGTGGTACACGGCCGGCTACACCCGGGCGCAGGAAGGAGCCAACCAGCGTCGCCGGACGCCGACCTGGCGGCGGCTGAACGCGCTGCTGCGCCCCCTCGGCGCGTTGCGGCGCGAGCTCCTGGTCAAGGACGTCCGGCTCTTCTTCCGCGACTCCACCCAATGGAGCCAGCTCATCCTCCTTGGCGTGCTGGTGATCGTCTACCTGTTCAACATCAGGGCACTCCCGCTCTTCAGCGGCGAGCGCGTCCCGTTCTTCCTGGTGACCATAGTGGCGTTCCTGAACATGGGGCTCGCGGGCTTCGTGCTCGCTGCCATCGCCGCACGGTTCATCTTTCCGTCGTTCTCCCTCGAGGGAAAACAGATGTGGCTCCTTCGCTCCACGCCGCTTGACCTGCGGGCGCTGCTCTGGAGCAAGTACTGGATCGGGACGATTCCCCTGCTCCTGCTGGCCGTCATCATCACGATTCTCACCAATACCCTGCTCCGGGTCTCCCCGTTCATGATGGCCGTGAGCCTGGGAACGACGGTGTTCCTGACGTTTGCCCTCTGCGCCCTGGCTCTCATGTTCGGGGTGCTGTTTCCGCAGTTCGAATCGGAGAACGCGGCACAGATCCCCACGAGTTTCGGTGGACTGCTGCTCATGATGAGCGCGGTCGGGCTGCTCGCGGTGGTGATCAGCATGGAGGCGCGGCCGGTGATGCTGTACCTGCGGGCCCGGGAGTACCACCGGGAGCTGCCGCTCGATGGCGCCCTGGTCGGCTCCCTGGGGGCAGTGGCCATGCTCTGCACCGCGGCCACGCTGGTACCGCTCCGGATTGCCCTGAGCCGGATGAAGAAGATGGAGTTCTGAGGGCGGTGAGTGGCGAGTGGGAGTCTCGTGTCATCCCCGACGATTTGCCGCTTACCACTTGCCACTGGCCATTCACTGTTCGCTGTTCCCTGTCCCCTCTTCCCCGTTCTTCCCATGATCGACCTCTTCTCCGACACCATGACCCGCCCTACCGAAGCCATGCGCCAGGCGATGGCGCGCGCGGAGGTGGGGGACGAGCAGCGCGGCGAGGACCCGACCACCAACCGGCTGCAGGAACGCGTGGCGGAGCTCCTCGGCAAGGAGGCGGCGGTCTTCCTCCCCTCCGGCGCCATGTGCAACCAGGTCTCCTTCGCGGTACACTGCCGGGCAGGGGACGAGATCCTGATGGACCGGATGGCCCACCCGCTCAACTACGAAGCGGGGGGTCCGGCGCTCTTCGGCGTGATGATCCGTCCGCTCGAGGGCACGCGGGGGATTTTCACGGGCGAGCAGCTCCGCGCCGGGCTCCGGAGGGTCCATCGCCAGTATCCTGTCAGCCGTGCGGTGAGCGTGGAGCAGACGACCAACATCGGGGGTGGCGCCTGCTGGTCGAAGGCCCAGGTCGATGATGTCGTGTCGGTGGCACGGGAGGTCGGGCTGGCCACCCACATGGACGGGGCACGCCTGCTCAACGCGGTGGTGGCGACGGGAACGCCGGCCGCCGATTTCGCGGCCGGATTCGATTCCGTCTGGATCGACCTGAGCAAGGGACTCGGCGCGCCGGTGGGCGCGGTACTGGCAGGGAGCCGCGAGTTCATTACGGCTGCCTGGACCTGGAAGCAGCGGCTGGGCGGCGCCATGCGCCAGACCGGTATTCTCGCTGCGGCGGGCCTGCTATGCTCTCGATCACAACGTGGAGCGCCTCGCCGAGGATCACGCGAACGCGCGCCGGTTCGCGGAAGGCATCGCGGACCTGCCAGGCGTCAGCCTCGACCCGGAGCATGTCCAGACGAACATCGTCGTGTTCGGGCTGGCGGGCGATGCCGGAGGCTTCGTCCGGCAGCTTCTGGAGGAGTACGGCGTGCGTGTGTCCGTGGTGGGTGACGGCCTGGTCCGGGCCGTCACCCACCTGGACGTGGACCAGGAAGGCATCGACCTGGCCGTCGCCGCCGTCCGGAGCGACTGTCGGCTCCGGCGTAGCAGCAACGAAAAACACGCAGCGCGCACGGTCACTGCGATCGCAGCGCTCGACCACCGGCGTCCCCGTCACCTCGCCGACCAGACCCTGCGCCACCGCGCAGGCGTCGGGCTCGACCAGCACAACGGCGGAGAGCGGGCAACCATGGCCCCGGATCTCCCAACCGTCCGGCAGCCGGTTCACCTCGACATCGCCCCCGATGGACTGGAGCACCCGGGCGGCAGCCTGCACTCTCGCTTCAAGGGCACGACCCCCGGTGGCCCCTTCGGGCACGGCCGCCGCGCCCACCTGCCGGAGGAGTTCCCGGGTGCGCTCCTGCCCGTCTCTCGCCTTGAGCGACCGGACCATCTCGCCCAGCATCAGGACATAGGCCTTGGGAAAGAGCTCTTCCGCCCGCAGGGTAATGTCGTAAAGGTGCGCAGGCTTCCCGCCGCCTGACGGCGCCGTGCCCGCCACGCGAACCAGTCCCCCGGCCTGCAGGGAGGCCACATGGCCGCGGACGGCGTTTCCCGTGATGTGCAGCCGGGACGCCAGCTCGGCGATGCTCGCCGACGACCGTCGGAGCATGGTCACGATGCGAGCCCGGGTCTCGCCGAGAAACTCCTCAAACCAGTTCATGAATACCTCCCGGGTCACAATTTACTGTCCGCTGAAGGCTTTGTCTAGTATTTCAAGTAATTTATTGACAAAGTATGATTCATCGACTAGACTGGTCACACCGGCACACCCCAAGGCCGGATTTACCCTGTCTCCAGAGGTCGTCCCATGGCATTCCCACGCATCCCCCTGAGCATCCTGCTGCTGACGCTCGCTCCCGCAGCCCTGGCGGGCCAGACTCCCAAGCTCAACGACGCGGAGATCGCGCATGTCGCGGTCACCGCCAACGCCATTGACGTGGACATGGCGGGACTTGCCGCGACGCGGGCCGCCAGCGCCGACGTCGGGAACTTCGCCAGGACGATGATCACCGACCACACCGCCGTGAACAAGCAGGCCGCCCTCCTTGCCGGCCGGCTGGGTGTGACGCCGCAGTCCAATCCGGTCAGCGCCTCCCTGCAGGCCTCTGCCAACAGCGTCCGGATACAGCTCGCCGCATTGAAGGGGCCGGCGTTCGACCGCGCCTACATCACCCGGGAAGTCGCGTACCATCAAGCCGTACTCGACGCGCTCGACGGGCTCCTGATCCCGGAAGCATCCAACAGCGAACTTCGTGATCTGCTGACCAGCGTCCGACCGGCGATCGCCGCGCATCTGGAACATGCGCGCCGCCTCGCGACCGCCCTCGGCGCCGCCAAATGACGGGCGCATACGTCTCCCATTGGCTTGAATCCCCCGGGCCCGCACAGTGGGCTCGCCACGGGCGGGCCCCGCCGGAGCCGGCCCCCGGAAGCCCGCATGGTCATGATCGAGAACTTCCGATTCCATCCCGAAGCAATCGAAGCAGAACCAGGGGACACCGTGTGGTTCATCAATCGGGACGCGGTCCCGCATACGGCCACAGCCACCGACAGCACGTGGGACTCAGGGGCCATCGCAGGCGGCCTGGCCTGGTCGTATGTCGTCCCCAGCTCGGGAGCCGAACTGTACTTCTGCCGGTTCCATCCGGTAATGCGCGGTACATTGCGGGTCAGGTAGTGCTCACCTCTGCTCACGCAGGAGCTGGCCATGTCCGGAGATGCATCGCCGCCGCAGGGACCCGACCTCGCCGGGGGAATCCCCCTCGCGGCACTCGAGGACGGGCAGCCGTTCCTCGCCGCTTCGGTGAAGCCCCGGTCATGCTGGTACGCCGTGGCGCCGAGATCTTTGCCATTGGTGCGACATGCAGCCACTACGGCGGCCCCCTGGCCGAAGGACTTCTCGTGGGGGACACCGTCGCTGCCCCTGGCATCACGCGTGCTTCTCGCTCCGGAGCGGGCGGACCCTGCGCGCCCCTGCCCTGCGCGACGTTCCGGCCTGGAAGACCACCATCCGTATGGCCGCGTCTATCTGGCCGAGCGGGTGGTTCCGCCCCCGGTCGCCGACCCGCCGACGGCATCCCCTGCCTCGATCGTCGTCGTGGGCGCGGGTGCGGCAGGCAGCGCCGCGGTGGAGGCCCTCCGGTCCGGAGGGTACCGGGGCCCCTTGCCCTGGTCGATCCGGATCCAGAGGCGCCGTACGACCGTCCCAACCTCTCGAAGGACTTCCTGGCAGGTTCAGCGCCGGCGGAATAGCTCCCGCTTTCGACGCGCACCTTTATTCCGATCTCGGCGTGGATCGACTGGAGGCGCGCGTCGAAGCCATCCAGCCAATGGAACGTTCGGTACAACTCGAGACGGGCGTTCACTGTCCTGGGAGCCCTGTTGCTGGCAACCGGCGCTACCCCGGTGCGGCCCGCCCTGCCCGGGGTCGGCTTACCTCATGTACATGTCCTGCGTTCGCTCAGCGACTGCCGCTCGATCGTGGCGCGGGCCGAATCCAAGCCACGGGTGGTCATCATCGGTACCGGATTCATCGGCCTCGAGGCCGCCGCAGCCCTGCGAGCCGTGCCTCGCGGTCAGCGTCATCGGCCGTGACGCCATCCCCTTCGCGCGCTTGCTGTGCCCTGAACTCAGCGTTTCTCTCCTAGCCCAGCACCGCAGTCACGTAGTGTCCTTCCATCTACAACGCACTGTCAAGAGATCACACCGTCCTCCGTCCAGTTAGAGACGAGACCGAATTACCGGCAGACCTGGTGCTAGTCGCGGTTGGTGTCCGGCCGGAGCTGCGCCTCGCCGAGCGCGGGCCTGGCCGTGGACAAGGCATTGTGGGACGGTTCCTGGCGACCAGGTGCCGGAGATCTGGCGCAGGGACTCGGCCAGATACCCTGATCCGTTGACTGGGATCCGTTGCGTCGAACACTGGGCCGTGCCCAGCGACAGGGGCAGGTCGCCGCCGCCAACATGCTTGGCTGCCTTCGCGCCATGTCCACTCCGCCATTCTTCGGACGCACCAGTTCGATCTGTTGTCATACTCCACGCCTCCGATGATCTCGCTCACGCGATATCCCCCAGCGCCACTGTCCGCTACTCATCCTCTCAACCCCTCCCCCCTACCCCCACCACGCTACCCAAGGGCCGCCAGTTAGGTTTCTGAGGTCCCGTCGATGGAGTAGTCCATGCCCGCCGGAAGAACTTCCCTGGTCACTCTCGCGCTCGTGACGGCTGCACTCCCCACCACCCTCGCGTCCCAGGCCACCCCGACCACCGTCGTCGTCCACGTCGTCGCGCATGATGCGAAGCTGATCGGCTCGGCCGTGGGCGGGGCACATGTCACCATCACGAACGCCGAGACTGGTGAGGTTCTGGCCCAGGGCCTGCATTCCGGTGGCACCGGCGACACGCGCCGGATCATGGTCGAGCCACGGATACGTGACTCGCTCGTGTTCACGACCGATGGCGCTGCCGCGTTCCGGGCGACGATTCCGCTCTCCCAGCCCACGCTCGTGGAAGTACGGGCTCACGGGCCCCTCGCCTATCCGGAGGCAGCCGCCACCGCGGTCACGACCGTGCTGCTCTTCCCGGGACAGGACGTTGCCGGCGACGGGATTGTCATGGACCTGCACGGCTACATCGTCGAGATCACGAGCCCGGCGAGCCAGGCAAGCCCCAGGACAGCAAAGGCGGGGCAGCGGATCACGGTCCAGGCCCGGGTCAGGATGCTCTGCAGTTGTCCCACGGGCGAGGGAGAGCTCTGGCGGGCGGGGACCGTCCTGGCCCGGTTCCGCCAGGGGGACCGCGTCACTGACGCCGTCCCGCTCGCCTACACGGGCGGCGGAAGCCTGTACGCGGGTGAGCTGCGCGTTCCACAGGCCGGGTCCTGGCTGCTCGAGGTCACGGCGGCCGACCCGGCGCGGGCCAACTTCGGCATCGGGCGGACGGCCCTCATCATCCGGCCCTGATCAACTCCCGGCGGGCGCGAGGATGTCGGCATAGACCGAGCGGTCCACGTTCCCCCCGGAGAGCACCACGCCCACGCGCCGGCCCCGCATGCGGGTTCGCTCGCCGAGCAGTGCGGCCAGCGGTGCTGCTCCGGCCCCCTCCGCCACGTTGTGCGTGTCCGTGAGGTAAATCCGCATGGCACGCATGATGTCGTCGTCCGACACGGTCACCATCCGCTCCACCCCGTGCAGGATCACCGCGAACGCCTCCGGGTCGGGCACGCGGCAGGCGAGGCCATCCGCCATGGTGTCGGCCGTGGTCGTGGAGAAGAGCTCGCGGTTCCGGAAGCTGATGGCGTAGGCGGGAGCCTGGGCCGCCACCACCCCGACGATCCGCGTTTCCAGGCCCAGGGCGTTGCGGGCGGCGATCACCCCGCAGATCCCCGACCCCATACCGACCGGCACGTACACCGTGTCGAGTTCCGGAGCCCCGCGAAAGAACTCCAGCGCATAGCTCGCCACGCCGCGCACCAGCAACGGATGGAACGACGGGATAAGGTGCAACCCCTCCTCGCGGGCCTGCTCGCGCGCGTGCTCCGCGGCCGCCTGGAAATCGTGCCCCTCCTCCACCAGCTCGACCCCGAGCGCCCGCATGGCGGCGTTCTTCTCCATACTGTTGCCGTGCGGCACCACCATCACCACGCGGAGGCCGAGGCGGCGGGCGGCATACCCGATACTCTGCCCGTGGTTCCCCCTGGTCGCGGTGATAACGCCCGCGGCCCCGCCCTGTCGCATGAGGGCGTCGAGGTAGACCAGGCCTCCCCGGACCTTGAACGCCCCGATGGGAGTGTAGTTCTCGTGCTTCACCCACACCTCGCACCCACACCGTTCCGCCAGGAGCGGCCAGTCGTACTGCGGCGTGGAGCCGATGATTTCGTGAATGAAGGCGGCAGAGGATTCGAGTTCGGGGAGAGAAATCATGATGGAAGATAGTGAACAGGGCGTCGGGAGTCGGGTGTCGAGAGTCGGGTGTCGGCAGTCGGCAGTCGGCAGTCGGCAGTCGGCAGTCGGCAGTCGCAGTCGGCAGTCGGCAGTCGGCAGTCGGCAGTCGGCAGTCGGCAGTCGGCAGTCGGCAGTCGCGAAGATACTCACCGCCCAAGCACCAATCACTAGTCACCAATCACCAGTCACTGCTTTTTCGCCCCCCGCCCGCGCTTCCCCGGTCACGGCACGCGCCCCTTCGCGTCCTACCTTGGCGCCCACACCAACGCCAAGGAGGCGTCATGTCCTGTTCCTCCAAGTTCCTGGTCCTGCTGTTCGGGGTGGCCGCACTCGCCTGCACGGACCGCGAACTGCCCCAGGCGCCAAGTTCCCTCACCGGCCCGTCCCGCGCGGCGCGCCCAGCCCCATCCCCCGCGGCACGGGCCCAGGCCGCCAACATGGAGGCCCTCGCACGGCAGACCGCCATCGCCCTGGGCCAGCCGGAGTTCCGCTCGTCCCTCAGGCGGAGTCTGGACGCCTCGCCCATCCGCGAGCACAAGCTCCACTTCCAGCGCTACCTGGCCTCCCCGGCCACCGGCGCGACACGCAGCATCGCCCGGGCGAGCGGTGCTCCCGAGTTGAGTGTCCAGGCGCTCGCGCGCGCCACCACACCGCTGGAACTCTATCTCCCCGTCCCCGCCCACCGTGCCCGATGGGACGGAGGTCCGGACGTGCTCGTCGCGACGGCCCTGCGAGACGGGGACGTGCCGGTTGCGTTTGACACCCGCGGCACCCGCATGCTGCTCGACCCGCTCCGGCCGCCCGATACACCCGTGATCGCCCTCGTTCCGGTGGAGACGGATTTCGATGCCGGGCCTGCCCGGGCCACCTGTACCCTTGATACCTGCGACGGGGACGGATCCGGCGGCGGCAGCGGTGGGGGAGGCGGCGGCGTCAAGCCGCCGGTAACGAGCCCGACGCCGGGACTGTACATGACGAGCGCGCATTTCGTGCAGACGTTCGAGGGGTGGCTTCGCGGCAATCCCGAGTTCGAGATCCACATCCTCGGCCAGTCAGGCGACACCGACTCGCTCCGCACCTGGCAGTGCGCGGGCGAAAAGGCGAGCGGTCCGTACACGTATGACCAGAACAGTCTGGACTGGACCGGCAACGTGCTCCTTTTCACCCAGGGGCAGATCGACACGTACCAGATCGAGCACCCCGGCAAGAGCCTGCGGGTCTTCGCCGTGGAAGACGATGACACACCGTGCGAGATCAAGGTGGAACCGGACGAGTTCACCGAGCTCGTCGGCTCCCTCCCGGGGCTCCTCCGCGACCTCTCGGGCGGCTCCTCGTCCGAACAGGGGCTCAAGCGGGTCTGGAAGGCGGCACCGGCCATACTCCGGCTGATCCGGGCACTCGCCTCATTCCTGCACAGTGATGATGACCTGATCGGCAATGCCATCGAGGACGTCGTCGCGGGCGAGTACCATGCCGGCGCCAACTGGATCGTGAAGGGGCAGGACAGCGTGACGAACGGGTGGCTCACGCTCACGATGCACTGACGCACGCAGGGCCGGGGATTGCTCCCCGGCCCCTGACACCTGCCGTTCCCCTGCCTGAAGCGCCGGCTCAGGCCGCCACAGGTTGCCCGCAGGCCTCGCAGAAGCTGGCGTCGGGCGACACGGCGGCTCCGCAGCCGCGGCAATCGCGACCGGTGGAAAGACGGGTGCCGCACGAAGAGCAGAAGGCGGCGTCCTCTTCGGGTCGCGGGCCGCAATTCGGGCAGACCGCCGCCACCTCGGCCCCGGCAGTAGCTCCGGAGGGCGCGGGAGCGGCTGCCGGTCCGGCGGCTCCGGGCTCCTCCCGGATCGCCTGGAGGGCCCGGGCGGTGTACCGGGCCTTCAGCATCTCGTAGTCTTCGTCCGAGAGCTTGCCCGTTTCGCGGTCGAACTCGATCTCCTTGAGCGCGATGAGGGCCTGGCCCCGGGCGGTCTCCTCCGGAAGCGGCGGTTCGAGGATGATCCGGGCAGGCTTCGATCCGGCGAGGAACGGGCTGAGCACGAGCCAGAGCACGGTAAGGCCCAGCACACCGGCGGCGAGAATCTCAATGGTGACCGGGTTCAATCCTCCATCTCCGCGAGTGCCCGCTCGAGACGCGCGAGTTCCTCGGGGGACCCGGCCGCCCCGCCGGGCGGTGTCCCGGCATGGAGTACCGGTCCGGTCGGCGTGGCCACCGCCAGCCGGCGGCGGCGCAGGAACATGAGGACCAGGAGCACCCCGGCCAGCAGGATGATGGCCCCGGGGACAAGGTATCCCGCCAGGTTGAACCCCTCCGCCGGTGGGGCCATCAGGGCCTGTTCGCCGTACTGATCCACGAACTGCTGCACGATCTGGTCGGCCGTAAGTCCGTCATTGTGGGACGCCGCCACGCGCCGGTGCATCTCGGGCGAGGTCTGGCAGGTGAAGTCGGTCGTGCGGCAGGTGAAGACATCCAGCCCGCAGCCGCACTGGCACTTGATCCGGCGCTCGATCGCCTGGATGGCGAGGTTGTTGTCGTCCGCCGTGGAGGGGTCGCGCGGGCGGCCCGCCGCGCCCGGATTGAAGAGCGTGCCCCGTTCGCCCCGCCCGGCCAGCGAATCCTGCACCGCCTGCCCGGCCAGGCGGCCGGTGGCAACAAGTCCGATCGCACCGGCGCCGAGGAATCCGCGCCGCGTCATACGTGTCACGCTCATGCTCCTGATCCTGTTCCCGCCAGTTCGCGGTCGGCCATGGACGCGCCGTATCCCGCCTGCTGCCGCCTGTCGCCGGGCGTGGAAGCGCCGGGCCACATCGTGATGAGCCCGCCCAGGGCGAGCAGCCCGCCGCCGTACCAGATCCACCACACCAGCGGAATGATGCTGAAGCGGTAGACCGCTTCTTCCGTCCCGTCCACCGCCCCGGCGAAGACGGCGTAGAGGTCCTCCTGGATGTCGCTCCGGATCGCCACTTCGGTCGAGGGCTGGAACGTCGGCCGGCCGAAGCTGTCGACGTGCTGCCGCTTCTCCGACTTCATGATGCCCAGGGACTTCCCGTCCCTGTCCACCTGGAAGCTCGCCGCCGTGACCACCCGGTTCAGGGCATCGTACTGCGAGATGCCCATGTGCGTGATCGTGTAGGTGTGGCCGTACGGGCTCCGGATCTGGATCGACTCGCCGGGACGGAGGGTTTCCTCCCGGTCGATCTTGAACGCCCCGCCGGCAAAGGCGACGAAGTAGATCAGAATGGCGAGGTGGACGATGTACCCGCCGTAGCGGCGCCGGTTCCGGCCGATGAGGCGGACGAAGGCCAGGGGCCACATCTCGCTGTACATCCGGTGCCGGGCACGGGTGCCGCGATAGAACTCCTGGGTGAGGGTCCCGAGGACGAAGCCGCCGATGCCAAGCGCCACGAGCACGTACGCATCCCGGAGCCCGAGCGCAAGCAGCAGGGCCACGACGGCGAACCCGGTAATCACCGGGGCGCGGAACTGGCGTTTCAGGTTGCTGGGAGTCGCCTTCCGCCAGGCAATGAGCGGGCCGATCCCGGTGAGGGCGAGCAACAGGAGTCCGAGCGGCACATTGACCCGGTTGAAGAAGGGCGGCCCGACCGTCACCTTCGTCCCCCGCACCCATTCGCTCAGGATGGGAAAGAGCGTGCCCCAGAGCACCGAGAACGCGATGCCGAGCAGCATCAGGTTATTGAAGAGGAATGCCCCTTCGCGGCTCACCACCGCCTCCAGCTTCGCGTCCGGTTCCAGCGCCGGCCAGCGTGTGTACAGCAGCGTGAAGGAAAGGATCGCCGAGACGAGCAGGAAGGCCAGAAAGAAGTACCCGACGTCACCCTGGGCGAAGCTGTGCACGCTCGCGATCACGCCGGAGCGCGTGATGAAGGTACCGAAGATGCTGAGCAGGAAACTCCCGATCACCAGCCCCATGTTCCAGCGCTTCAGCATCCCCCGTTTTTCCTGGATCATCACTGAGTGCAGGAAGGCCGTCATGGTGAGCCACGGCAACAGGCTGGCGTTCTCCACCGGATCCCATGCCCAGTACCCGCCCCAGCCCAGCTCGACGTAGGCCCACCACATGCCCAGGGTGATCCCGACGGAGAGGAAGAGCCACGAGACGATGGTCCACTTCCGGATGGCCTGGATCCAGCCCGTGTCCAGCCGGCGCGACAGGAGCGCCGCGATCGCGAAGGCAAACGGAATGGTGATGCTGATGTAGCCGAGGTAGAGCATCGGCGGGTGGATCGTCATCGCCACGTTCTGCAGCTGCGGATTCAGGCCGCGGCCGTCCGGCGGCGTGAAGGCGAGGCGCTCGAACGGGTTCTCCCCGCCGAAAAGCATCGTGGAGATGAAGAACACGGTGACGGCGGTGGTGACTCCGGCCACGTACGGCAGCAGGTGCGCGTAGCGCTTCGGGGTCAGCCACTGGGCCAGGGCCGCGAAGATCGAGAGCACCACCGCCCAGAAGAGCAGCGAGCCCTTCTGCCCGGCCCAGAACGCCGCCACCACGTAGTACGTCGGCAGGTTCCGGGAGGTGTAGCCGGCCACGTACTCGATGTTGAAGTCATGGCCCAGCAGGCCGCGCCACAGCGCGAACGAGGCCACCGCGAGAAGCAACAGCATCGCGTAAACCGCGCGGGTGACCGCGAGGCGGAGATCCGGCCGGGTTTCCCAGCGCCCGGAAAAGGCAAGCACCGAAGTCCACAGCCCGAGGAGGAATGCGGACCACAGCGCGAATTGTCCCAGCAGTGTCATTGGAAAGCCGCCTGGTCAGGCCTTGGGGTCTTCGTCGTAGGTGGCCTCGTAGCGGGAACCGCACTTGGCCAGGAGCGTGGTGGCGTGGAAGACATTCTCCCCGTCCAGCCGTCCCTCCACGACGACCTCGATTTCCTGCTCGTCGTTGAAGGTGTCGGGAGCCAGGCCGCGATAGGTCACCGGGTAGGTCTGGGTACCGTCCGTCACCTGGAAGTCGATCTGGCGCGCGTCGGGATTGCGGTGGATCGACCCCCGCACCACTTTCGCGCCCATCTTGATGCCGACGTTTCTGAAGCCCGGGTCCTCACTGACCCTGGTGGCCAGTTCGGTCGGGGTGAGGAAGTATGTCCCGGTCTGCCGGACACCCTCGACCATCAGGTAGCCGACCGCAACCACTATCAGGGCCGCGCCGAGGAGGAATTTGGTGCCTGCCTTCATGGAAGTTCTCCGGATGGAGCCTGAACGAACCTAATCGATTTCCCTGACCACCGGCAGCGGGGTCAGGATCCCGCCGCCATGGCCGACCTGTGGAATTCCTCCACGGCCCGGGTGTGCTCTCCGTACTCGGGGCGCGCGGCCGCCATCTCCGCCTGGTAATGGGACTCGAACTCCCGGTACACCCTGGTCAGGGCCGCGGTGTCGTTCTGCCACCGCGCAATGGAGCCCCTGATCATGTAGCCGAACAGGTGGCCCGGGTTGTTAGCCAGGATGGTGTCCGCCAGTGCTGCCGGCCCGGCAACGTCCCCGGTGTGGACCTGAAGCAGGGCGAGGTGGTAGCGGGCGTCGGCGTCCACCTGGTCGAGCTGCTGGTAGGCCGCGAGTGCCATGGGTGTGAACGTCGTGACGGTGGACTCGTCGCCGGTTTCGGCCGCGGTCATGATCCGGTTGTAGAGGCGGTCGAACCGCTCCCGGGGCGTCATGGTGCTGAGGTCCGGCGGCGTGCCGCCTCCGCCGGCGCCCGCGAAGGGTGCGGCCGTGTTGGCCCCCACCGCGGCAGCCGGGGCAGCGCCACGGTTGAGCATGACCACGAGGACCACCAGGAGCGCCACAACTGCGACACCGGCTACGTACCAGGGAAGCCGGTCGTTGCGCGCGCCGGGTCCCGGAACCGGGGTGCCGGCGATGGCGGCACCACAGGCGGCGCAGAACCGCGCGCCCGCGCGGACCGCAGCCCCGCAGGCCGGGCAGGCCGTCTGGCCAAGTGGCGTGCCGCACTGGTTACAGAAACGTCCGGAGGCCCGGGCCCCACAGCCCGGGCAGGCGATGGCGGGTGGTTGTTCAGTCATGCCCCTAACATATCCTCGGGAGCTGGTCGCCGGGGAGGAGGTCCACCACCCGGCGGCCCCCGATACCGGTCTCGAGCACGACGAGCCCGGGATGCTCGGCGGTAACCTGCCCGATGACGGACGCCCCCCGGCCGAGCGGGTGCGAGCGGAGGGCCGACAGTGCGTCGGCGGCCGCCACGCCCGCGACGAAGGCGACCAGCACACCCTCATTCGCGACGTATAGCGGGTCCAGGCCAAGGAGATCGCAGGCGGCCCGGACCGTTTCCGGCACCGGAATGCTCTGGTCGTGCAGTTCCATGCCCACGTGAGAGGCAACGGCGATTTCGTTCAGGACGCTGGCCACTCCGCCCCGCGTGGGGTCGCGCAGGACATGAACCTCGTCTCCCGCCGCGTAACGCAGGAGTTGCACCAGGGGCCCCAGGTAGGCGGTGTCGCTCTCGATCGGCGACTCGAAACCCAAGCCCTCGCGCGCGGACATGATGGCCATCCCGTGGGAGCCGATCGGCCCGCTCACGATGATGGCATCCCCCGCCCTGCCCCGCCCGGGCGACGGGCGGAAGTCCGGGCGGAGCAGGCCAACCCCGGCGGTGTTGATGAACATGCCGTCGGCCTTGCCGCGCTCCACGACCTTGGTGTCCCCCGTGACCACGCACACTCCCGCGGCTTCGGCGGACCTGGCCATGGTGGCGACCACGCGATCGAGCACGTCCAGCGGGAGGCCTTCCTCCAGGATGAACCCCGCGGACAGGCTATGGGGTTCTGCCCCCATCATCGCCAGGTCGTTCAGGGTCCCGTGCACGGCCAGCGCGCCGATGTCACCCCCGGGAAACTCGAGGGGCCGGACCACGAAGGTGTCGGTACTGAATGCCACCGCCCGGCCGTCCAGGGACAGGACGGCCGCATCGCCCAGCTGTGCAAGGGCATCGTTGGTGAGGTGCGGAAGGAAGTGATCCCTGAGAAGCCGACCGCTCAGCTTCCCGCCCGAACCGTGCCCGAGCTGGACCCGGTCGCCGGTATCGGCGGGCACGGGACAGGAGAGCGTGATGGTCCGGGGGATGCTCATGAGGTTCCTCCTTCGACCAGGGAGTGCCGGCCGGCATGGTAGTAGGCCGCGCAGGCTCCCTCGCTGCTCACCATCGGGGCGCCCAGGGGATGCTCGGGTGTGCAACGGGTGCCGAAGGCGGGACAGGAGACGGGCTTGAGGCGGCCGCGCAGTACGTCGCCGGCCCGGCATTCCGCCGGTTCCTCCACCGTCATGCCCTGAAGGCCGAACCGAACCTCGGCGTCGAAGTCGGCGTAGTCGGGCCGCAGGCCCAGGCCGCTCCGGGGGATGGTCCCGATCCCTCGCCAGGGACGGTCAACGAGTTCGAACACCTCGCTCACCAGGTCCTGTGCGCGGACCGACCCATCGCGCCGGACCACCCGGGCGTAACTGTTCTCCACCTCGCTCCGGCCCTCCTCCAGCTGCCGGACGCACATATGTATGCCCTGCAACAGGTCCACCGGCTCGAAGCCCGTCACCACGATCGGCACCTTGTACCGCGCCGCAATCGGTTCGTACTCCTTCCAGCCCATCACCGTGCAGACGTGACCCGCGGCGAGGAAGCCCTGCACCCGGTTATCGGGCGAATCGAGGATGGCCAGCATTGCGGGGGGCACGGTCACGTGGGACACCAGCATGCTGAAATTCCTGATGCCGAGCTGCCGCGCCCGCCAGACGGCCATGGCATTGGCGGGAGCGGTGGTCTCGAACCCGACCGCGAAGAAAACCACTTCGCGATCGGGGTGGCGCCGCGCGAGGACCAGCGCGTCGAGCGGAGAGTAGACCACCTGGACATCGGCGCCCCGGGAGCGGGCCACCTGGAGGTCGCCATCGGAGCCGGGGACGCGCAGCATGTCGCCGAAGCTGGTGAAGATCACGTCGGGCCGTGCCGCCAGCTGGAGCGCCTTGTCGATCTGCTCGAGCGGTGTCACGCAGACAGGGCAGCCCGGGCCGTGGATCATCTCGATCGCCTCCGAGAGAATCTCGTCGATGCCCTGCCGGACCAGGGTGTGGGTCTGCCCACCGCAGACCTCCATCAGGGTCCAGCGCCGCGTCGCCGTCTGCCGGATACGGTCGACCAGGGTGCGCGCGAGGGCCGGGTCGCGGTATTCGTCGAGATACTTCATGGTGAGCCCTCCATCGGTGCCAGGCCGCGATCCGCCACCTCACGGATCCAGTCGAGTTCGTCGAGCTGGCTCATTTCGCGCAGGATCTCGAACGTCGTGCGCGCCTCGGACTCGTCGAGGCGAGACAGGGCGAATCCGACATGCACCAGCACGTAGTCGCCGACATCGACCTCATCCTGGACGTAGGCAAGGCAGACCTCGCGACGGACACCGCCGAAATCCACCATCCCCATGGAAAGGCCTGCATCTTCACGCCGGGAGAGGATCCGGCCGGGAATGCCGAGGCACATCAGTGACCTCCCGCGGTAGTGCCCGACGCGCGGGCAAGGATGGCCGCCGCGACCGCGGCCTGGCCATAGCTGATAGCCCCGTCGCCGGGGGGCAGTTCCACTGGCAGCAGGACGGTGAACCCCAGTGACCGCAGACGGGCGGCCATCGATGCCGCCAGCCTGGCATTCTGGAACACGCCCCCACCGAGGGCGATGGTGCGGAGGCCCGAGCGCTCCGCCAGGCGGGCGATCATGCGCTCGGTTCCCCACGCGACCGTGGCGTGGAAGTCAGCCGCCAGGTCCCGCAGGTCGGCTCCACGCTGTGCCCGGACCCCGAGGCGGATGAGCAGTGGCAGCGGATCGAGCACCAGGCGTCCGTCCGGCTGCTCGACGATCGGGAAGGGCAACTCCGTCGCGATCCGCCGGCCTGCGGCAGCCTCCAGCTCCATGGCCGCCTGCCCTTCGTACGTGTTTTCCCGGCACAGGCCGATCACGGCGGCCGCTGCATCGAACAGGCGTCCCATGGACGACGCCAGCGGCGCGTTGATGCCCTGCGTCACCTGGCGTTCCGCCATCGCACGTTCCTGCGAAATCACGCCGCGGAAAGCAAGCCCGAACTCAGCCTGGCGCTCGGGAACGAGTGACAGGTAACCGAGGGCGGCACGCCAGGGTTGCCTGGCCGCGAGATCCCCGCCCGGCAGCGGGGCGGGCCGCAGGTGACCAACGCGCTCGAAGCCCTCGAGATCCGCGACGAGGAACTCGGCGCCCCACGTGGTGCCGTCGATACCGTACCCGGTCCCGTCATACGCCACACCAAGGACCGGCCCTGTCACCCCGTGCTCGGCCATGACCGCAGCGATGTGCGCATGGTGGTGCTGGACCGCCAGGATCGGCTCGATCCCGAGTTCTCCCGCGATCCTGGTCGAGAGGTATCCGGGATGCTGGTCGTGCACTACGGCGCCCGGGGTGACCTGGAAGAGATCGCTCATGCGGCTGAGGCACTGCTGGAAACTCTGGAGCGTCTCGTAGTTTTCGAGATCGCCGATATGCTGGCTCACCCAGGCGCCGGAGCCGTCCGCCAGGCAGAAGGTGTTCTTGAGCTGAGGGCCGACCGCCACCAGCGGCACGGGGGTCGGCACCGGCAGCCGCAGCGGCAGCGGCGCAAAGCCGCGAGCCCGGCGGAGCATGACCGGCCGGGAGTCAGTCACCCGGACGACCGAGTCGTCATAGCGCGCCACGATCTCCCGGTCGTGCAGCAGGAAGGCGTCGGCGATACCGGCCAGCCGCCGGAGGGCTTCCTCATTCGCGGTGGCGATCGGTTCCTCGCTTGCGTTGCCGCTGGTCATGACGAGGGGCACGCCGGCCAAATCCAGCAGCAGGTGGTGCAGCGGGGTGTAGGCGAGCATGATCCCCACCTGCGCCATCCCCGGGGCCACGGAGGACGCGAGGGGCGCATCGGCGTGCACCGGTACGAGGACGATCGGACGGGCCGGCGACGTGAGCAGCCGCTCTTCCTCCGGGCCGATCGCCGCAAGGGCGGCCGCGTCGGCCAGGGAACGGACCATGATGGCAAGGGGCTTGGCAGGGCGGCGCTTCCGCTGACGGAGACGGGTGACCGCCGGCTCGCTCGTGGCATCGACCGCCAGGTGAAATCCCCCGAGTCCCCGGACCGCGACAATGCCTCCCGTCACCAGCATGGCGGCGGCGTCGACGATGGCGTCCTCCCCGGCGGGACCCTTCCCTGTCCGGGACCAGAGGCGGACGGTCGGGCCGCAGTCGGGGCAGCTGTTCGTTTCGGAGTGGTGCCGCCGGTCTCCCGGTGAGCCATACTCCCCCGCGCATGCGGGGCACATCCGGAAGGCGCGCATGCTGGTGCGCTCACGGTCGTACGGCATCGCATCGATCACGGTGAACCGCGGACCGCAGTCCGTGCACGTGATGAACGGATACCGGAACCGGCGGTTGGCGGTGTCGAACAGCTCCGCCTCACAGGTGGCGCAGAGGGCGACGTCGGGCGAAACGGGCTGGCGCCGCCCGGGCTGATGCAGGGAATCCAGGATTTCGAAGTGGACCCGACCGTGGCGGCGGGCCGGTTCGGACCAGACGCGCTCGATGCGGGCCAGCGGCGGCGCGAGCCCCCGCAGGTCCTGGACGAACGCCTCGATCTCCACCCGTGCGCCCTCGACCTCGATTACCACGTCACCGGACGCGTTGCGGACCCAGCCCCCGAGGTGATGGGCCATGGCAATCCGGTGGACGAAGGGCCGGAACCCCACGCCCTGCACCACGCCCTCCACGTGCAGGCAGAGCGCGAGGGAGGCGTCGCCGCCTACGCCGGGGTCGTCGCCGGCAGCAGTCGGATGAGATATCCGTACCACGCGTCGAGCCCTTCCCCGCTGAGCGCGGAGGCGGTGAGGATGTCCAGGTCGGGATTCACCTGGCGCGCGAATCCCGTGGCCCGTTCCACGTCGAATGGCACGTGGGGGAGGAGGTCCATCTTGGTAAGGATGGCGCAGGAGGAGCGCTGGAACATGGCCGGATACTTGAGGGGCTTGTCCTCGCCCTCCGTCACGGAGAAGAGCACGATCTTCTCGTTCTCGCCCAGGTCCCAGCTCGCCGGGCAGACCAGGTTGCCGACATTCTCGATAAAAAGGAGGTCGATGGTCGCGAGGTCGATCGCGTCCAGTGCCGAGGCCACCTGGCGGGCGTCCATGTGACAGGCGCCGTGGGTGACGACCGCCTGGACCAGGTCCGTGGTGTGCCGGGCCAGCCGGTCGGCGTCGTTCTGGGTCTGCACGTCGCCCGTGACGACGGCCATCCGGACGCGGCCGGCAAGGTCATCCAGCGTCCGCTCCAGCAGGGTGGTCTTTCCACTCCCTGGCGAGGAGACGAGATTGACCGCGACGACGCCGGCATCGCGGAGGCGTCCGCGTACCTCCCCGGCCAGCTCGTCATTGCGGGCCATGACCCGCTCCCGGACCTCAATCGTGCGCACTGGCATGACCACCTCCCGCCGCGGCGGCCGCGCCAGCCGGCGGCGCCTCCTCCACGTCAATGAATTCGAGTCTGAGCGCATCGCCCGGCTGCCGGCGGATCTCGGGCACGGCCTCGCCGAACGGTGGCTGGCCGAGCAGGGTCTCGAGACAGAACTGCAGGCTGCCGGGCTCGAGTCCGGCATCATCCCCCACCACCAGCCCCACTCGGGTCACCCGGCCGGCGGCCCCGGCCGGGATCCGTTCCTCGACCATCCGGCAGATCTCGAGGCTCACGCTCATCTCATGCAACCGCGGCATCCCCGCTCGCGACGGGCCGGATGTCCCATCGCTCCAGCTGGGCGAGCGCCCGTTCCACCAGTCCCTGGACGCAGGCACCCAGCGTGGCGCTCAACGCCGCCCGCATCTCCACGACCTCGGGCTGGGCCCCGAGAATGACGATCTCCTGCGGGAGCGCTCCGCGAAATTCGGCCAGCGCCAGCACCTCGCGCAGGTCAACCTGGTGTGGCGAGAGGTGCAGTTCGATGTAGCGGGGCAGGTCGTCGCGCTCGAAACGCACCGGCGTTCCCGGCGCGGCATCGGTGTCCACCGCATCCAGGAAGAGGATCCGGTCGGCCGTCTCGACCAGGGGAAGCAGGTTCATTCCCCAGGTTCCCCCGTCGACCAGTTCGACCCCGGCCGGCCAGGACCAGTCGTCCCGGAGACGTGCCAGCGCGGCCAGCCCCAGCCCGTCGTCGGCCATGATCGGGTTGCCGAGGCCGATGACCAGTACCGGGCGCTCACTCATCGACGTACTTCCGGTCTGCGGGTACCCAGCGGCCACCGCTGATGATCGTGGAGATGAGCCCCGTGTGCTCATAGACGTCGCTGCGGATGGAGAGATAGACGTGGATCGGGATGAAGATCAGGAACGCCCATGACAGGACGTGGTGCACGAACCGCGTCACCTGCAGTCCGCCGAACAGGGCCGGTACCCAGGCGAACAGGGTGAAGAAGATCCCGTCAGGATTGGACTGCCCGTACAGGGCAAATCCCGTGACCACCATGACCGCGGCTGCCACATACACCAGGGTATAGCTCAACTGCTGCAGCGGATTGTGGCCGAGATAGCTCGGCGCCTCGTCCGGCCGGATCATCAGGTAGAACTTTACCTGCCTGAACATGTTGCCCCAGTCCCTGGGGCGCACCGGGAAGAGCGCGCCGATCCGCTCGAAGCGGTTGCCGGCGAAGAGCCAGTAGGCCCGGACGATGGCCGTGGCCACCAGCGCTGCCGCGGCGGCGAAGTGCAGGAACCGCATCCAGCCCATGAGATAGTGATTGGCCGTATCACCGCTGGTGATGAAATACGGTTTCCCGATATACAGCCCGGTCACGGTCAGGACAACAATGCTGCCCGCCGCGATCCAGTGCATGGCCCGGACCGGCCAGCTCCACAGGTACACCCACTCGAACCGCCCTTCCCGTTTCGGGTCCGCGTGGTGGAACGAGGCCGTCGGCGGCCGCGGCTGCGATTCGGTTCCGGTGGTCATTGGATACGGACCTCCGGGAGGCGGTTGCCGGCCGCGTCGATGACATGCACCCCGCAGGCGATGCAGGGGTCGAACGAGTGAATGGTCCGCAGGATCTCGAGCGGCTGGTCAGGGATGGCCAGCGGGTGATTGTCCATCAGCGAAGCTTCGTAGGGCCCGGGCTGGCCTTCCGCGTCCCGGGGCGAGGCGTTCCAGGTGCTGGGCACGACCGCCTGGTACCGGCTGATCTTGCCGTCCTCGATCTGCACCCAGTGGCCCAGCGCCCCCCGCGGCGCATCGAGGTATCCGTAACCCTGCGCCTTCTTCGGCCAGGAGGATGGGTCCCAGTGGTCGCGTGTGAAGGTCTGCGTGTCGCCACTCCGGATCCGGTCGACCAGCTGGCCGTACCAGTACTCCATGCGTCGGGCGAGGAGCACCGTCTCGATGCCCCTGGCGGCGGTGCGCCCAAGCGTGGAGAAGAGCGCGGCCGGGCCGACCTTCAGCCGGTCGAGCACTTCCTTGACCATGGCCTGGACATCCTTGTGGCCCGACCCGTAGGCCACGAGCATCCGCGCCAGCGGCCCGACCTGCATGGGGCGACCTTCGTACCTCGGCGCCTTCATCCAGGTGTACTTCTGTTCATCCTGGAGATACTTCCAGGGTGGCGGCGGCCCGGTGTAGTCCGGCTTCGTCTCGCCTTCCCACGGGTGTAGTCCGGTCCTGCCCCCCGAGTATTCGTACCATGAGCTGTGGATGAACTCGCGGACCTGCTGCTGGTCGTAGGGATAGACGCGGGTCAGGTCGTTGCCGAGGATGATGCCGCGGGGGAAGTAGAGACTGTCGATGTCCCGGACATCGTTGTCGGGGAACTCGCCCACCGCCATGTAGTTCGGGACCCCGCCGCCAATCGCGCCCCACTCCTTGTAGAAGCCGGCAATCGCCATGAGGTCAGGCCAGTAGACCTGCTCCACGAACGTCCGGGCCCGGGTGATCATGTCCCGGATATCGGTCAGGCGTTCGGCGTTGATGGTTGCGGTATCGTCGAGGTTGATGGCGGAGGCCATGCCGCCGACGAGAAAGTTCGGGTGCGGGTTCTTGCCGCCGAACACGGTGTGCAGGCGGATCACGTCCCGCTGCCAGTCGAGTGCCTCGAGGTAATGGCCGACGGCCATCAGGTTCGCCTCGGGGGGCAGCTTGTAGGCCGGGTGGCCCCAGTATCCGTTGGCGAAGATGCCCAGCTGGCCGGCGGAGATGAACTTGGTCAGCCGGGCCTGAAGGTCACGGTACCAGGTTTCCGAGTTGTTCGGCCAGGGCGACACCGTCCGCGCGAGGCGGGATGTCGCGGCCGGGTCGGCCTTGAGGGCGCTCACCACGTCCACCCAGTCCAGGGCGTGCAGGTGGTAGAAGTGGATGACGTGGTCCTGGATGAACTGCATGCCGTGGATCAGGTTCCGGATGATGTTCGCGTTGGCCGGGATCCGGATGTCGAGCGCGTCCTCGACCGCGCGGCAGGACGCCACCGCATGAACGACGGTGCAGACCCCGCAGATCCGCTGGGCGAACGCCCACGCGTCCCGGGGATCGCGGTTCTGCATGACCAGTTCGAGACCCCGGAACTGAGTGGCGGAAGCCCAGGCACTGCTGATCTTCCCGTTGTCCGCCTGGGCCTCGATGCGCAGGTGGCCCTCGATCCGGGTGATCGGGTCAACGACGATACGTGTGGTCGCCATGGTCAGGCCCCCTTCTCGGTGTCAACGCCACCCGCCGGTGGCGGCGGGGGCCCCTCTACGACCGGCAGGTCCCGCCGGTGGCGGGCGCGGTAGATTCCCGTGGCGATGGCGTGGCCTGCCACACCACCCGCCGCGCCGAGCGCCAGTGCCGCCCCCAGCAGGTCCACCTTGCTCTCGACCCCGAAGCCGCCGACGTCAGGCAGCCGGCCGTAGAAGGGGGTCATGGTGTCCCAGAATCCCACTTCGGTGCACCCAATGCACGGGTGACCGGCCCCGATCGGCCAGCTGGTCCGGGTGTTCCACTGGAAGATCGGGCACGGCGAGAAGGTGGCGGGCCCCTTGCACCCGACCTTGTAGAGGCACCAGCCGCGCCGGGCGGCCTCGTCGTCAAACTCCTCGACGAACTGACCGGCGTCGTAGTTGGCCCGGCGGGGGCACTGGTCGTGAATCCTGGCGCCGTAGGCAAACAGCGGGCGGCCCTCGCCATCCAGGGCCGGCATGCGGCCGAATGTGAGATAATGGACGATGGTGGCCGTCACCGTGTCCGCGATGGGCGGGCAGCCGGCGATGTTCACGACGGGCTTGTCCCGGATGACGCCGCTCACGCCCACGGCGCCGGTGGGGTTGGGACGGGCCGCCTGGATGTTTCCCCAGTGGGCACAGGCGCCAACGGCGACGATCGCCGCCGCCCCGCGCGCTCCTTCCTCCAGTACCTCCTTGGCCGTCCGGCCCCCGATCATCGTGTAGATCCCGCCCTCGTTCAGCGGCACCGAACCCGTGACCACGAGGAGATACTTCCCGTCATTCTCGCGCATGGCGGTGTGCAGCGCTTCCTCCGCCGCGTGACCGGCCGCCGCCATCAGGTTTTCCTGGAAATCCAGCGAGATCAGGTCCAGGACGAGGTCGCCGATCGTCGGCTCGGCCGAGCGGAGGACCGACTCGGTGCACCCGGTGCACTCCTGGAGGGAGAGCCAGACCACACTGGGCCTCCGGACCGCCTGAAGTGCCTGCGCGACCCGGGGGCCGGCGGCCGTGCCCAGGCCAAGGATCGCGGCGATCTGGCCGCACCAGGCGAGGAAATCGCGGCGGGACACGCCGCGGCGCTCGAGATGGGCACCAAGGGTCTCGTCAGGGGCCCATGGCTCTGCAGTGGGGAAGTACATCGATGGGTTCCTCCGGTCCTGGTGGACTGGACCGGCGACGGGGATCCCGCCGTCGGGGTTGGGGCGTGCCGGCGGGGCGCCGGGATTCCCCCAACGCTCATATATGAGAATCACGTCGTGAAGATTGGCTGAAGCCCGGATGAAGCACGGGCGTCGCGGCAGGTTTATGAAGACCGACTGAGAAAACCCTAAGAAGTTTGTGAAGAATCCCGCAAGATTGTAACAGAACTCCGTAATCTCCCGGACTGACATTGCGAAGTTCTACGCACCGGTGCCAGTATACATTCGCACGCTCGTCTCTGCTTTCAGACTTCCTGGGGTGAAGCGTATGTCTCGGACTTCCGTTCGAATCCTGCCGCTCCTGTTGGCTACCGTTATCGTAACGCTCGCCGGCTGTACCACCGAAAAGATCGTTTTCCGGGATCGTGATCCCTTCAATCCGCCGCCCGACGCCGCCAGCGGTTTCCTTGGCTATTTCGACGCCGCGACCAAGCAGACCACCTGCGGTAACTGCCACGTCGGCCACCAGCGCGACTGGAAGACCTCGGCCCACGCCGATGCCTGGGCCACCCTGCAGGCTTCCGGCCACGCGCAACGCCTCGTGCGAGAACTGCCATACCATCAGCGAGAACGGCAATATCACCACGGGCGATGTCGGGTACGCGGCCGTCGCGGACGAGGCCTACCACGACGTGCAGTGCGAGAGCTGCCACGGTCCCGGCCTGGACCACGTGCAGGAACCGGATCTCCCCGGCAACGTGCCGCTCGCCCGCGTGGCCCTGGACGACAGCACGTCGAGCTGCGCAGCCTGCCACACCGGCACGCACCACCCCTTTGTCGAAGAGTGGAGCCAGTCGGGCCACGCACAGATCGTCACCAGCGCGGCCAGCAATCCGTCATGCCAGAGCTGCCACAACGGCCTCGGCGTGCTGGACGCCTGGGGCGTGCGGGCCAATTTCGTGGAGAAAGGCTCCACGACACCGATCGCGACCACCTGCGCGGTCTGTCACGATCCGCACGGCTCGCCGAACACGGCGCAACTCCGCTTCCCGATCGACAGCCCGGATCCGGAGCAGAATCTCTGCATGAAGTGCCACATCCGTCGCACCGAGCCCGCAGGTGGCAGCGCCTATGGCGCCCGCCCCCACGCACCGCAGGGTGCCGTGCTGCTCGGGACGGCCGGATACCGCCCCGCCGGTTTCGCCTACGACACGTCGCGCATCTTCACCTCGCACGCATCGCTCGCCAATCCCGAGCTCTGCGCCGGCTGCCACGTCCAGGGCTTCACGGTAACGGATTCCGCGACGGGCGCGTTTGTCTTCCAGGCGACCGGCCACCTGTTCCGGCCCATTCCCTGCCTCGATTCACAGGGCGTACCCACCGGAGACAACAGCTGCGCCTACACCACCGCAGCGCGCACCTGGCAGGCCTGCGCTGCTTCCGGCTGCCACGCATCCCAGGCCGTCGCCAACTCAGCCTTCATCAATGAGCGGGACCGGCTGCGCCTGCTCGCCGACCAGGTCTGGGCTGACCTGAACGCCGACGAGAAGATCGACGCCTTCCCGACAGACACAGGCTTCCTCGCCAGCATCATGGCGACCGCACCGGCCGAATTCGCGGTGGACAGCATCATCACGGCGGCGGAGGGGGCGGAGTTCAACGTCCGGATGGTGGGTGAAGGCCGCTACGCCAATGGCGACAAGTCCTTCGGCGTCCACAACCCGTTCCTGGCCGAAGCACTGCTGCGGGCCAACATCCAGGAGCTCCAGGTGACCTACCCCTTCCTGGCGCCCCCGGCCCCCGCGGTGCAGGCCATTATCGACAACCCGGTCGGAGGACTGCCGGCCAACCCGCCGGCGGTGAAGCCCGGCCGAACGGCGACGCCGCTCAGGACAAGCCTCCGCTGACGGCCCGTCAAGCGTGACCGCCTTACTGGTCGTAGCGCAGGCGGCGCACGCCGCAACGGATTCGACGGTCGTGGAGTCCCCCCTTCCGGGGGGCCCCGCGACCGTCGTCCGTTTTCTCTTCAACCTCCCCGCCTGGTTCCAGGCCGGGGGCGCCATCGTCGGCGTCCTGGTGGCCATCGCGCTGCTCATCCTTATCTGGCGGAAGCGGGCGCCAATCGGGAACTGGATCGTCACCCGGCAACGGGGAGTCCAGTACGCGATGCTCGCGGGGCTCGCCATCGTCCTTCTCGCGGCGGCCGGTTTCGGCGCCGTGAGCTGGGGCTTCATGCAGCACGACAACAGTTTCTGCAGCGGCTGCCACATCATGGAACACCCCTTTGACCGGTTCGTCGCCGGCGCGGGTGCCCACGATACGCTCCAGTGCCACAACTGCCACCAGCAATCGATCTTCGCCAGCGCGCGCCAGTTGTACCTCTGGGTCGCCGAGCGCCCGTCGGACATCCCGGCACATGCAAAGGTTCCGAGCAGTGTCTGCAAGGGGTGTCACGTTACGGGCCAGGAGGAGACCTGGCAGCGTATCGCGTCCACCGCAGGACACCGGGTCCACCTGGAGTCGGACTCGAGCGCACTGAAGGACGTGGAATGCGTGACGTGCCACGGCCTGGAAGTCCACAGGTTCGTCCCGGTGGACAGCACCTGCGGCCAGTCGGGCTGCCACGTCAGCACCGAGATCAAACTCGGCAAGATGTCCGAACAGACTGACCTCCATTGCTCGACCTGCCACCAGTTCACCGCCGAAGTCCCGGCGCTCGCCACCCGGGACTCGGCCGCCGGCACCCTCGTGCCGACGAACGAGCAATGCCTCGGCTGCCACGAGATGCAGAAGGTGCTCGCCGAGTTCGACCCGGTGCTGGACCCGCACAACGGGACCTGTGGCATGTGCCACAACCCCCACACGCAGTCGGCACCCAGCGAGGCGGCGAAGACCTGCACCACGGCGGGCTGCCACGATGACTGGCGCAAGGAACCGTTCCACCTGGGTGTCAGGCACCGGGACGTGGCCCAGAACTGCATCCTGTGCCACCAGCCTCACGCCGCCCGCGTGGATCCCAGCGATTGCGCCACGTGCCATGAGCGGGTCCGCAACAAGAAGGGCGTCCGCAAGGTGCCGCCGATGCCGTTCGACACCACCAAGGCCCTGCAGGAGTCAGCGGCGCCATCGCCCGCCGGCACGCATGTGGGGCTGTTGCCCCGGGAGCGAGGCAAGGGAGATGTCCTGCTGGAGGATGGGCCGCCCGGGGCGCCGGCGCCGGTTCCCCGAGACGCCTTCCCCGCCGACACCTTCTCCCACCAGCGACACAAAAGCCTCGATTGCCTCACCTGCCATGTCACCCGCGCGGGACATGGCCGCCTGACGTTTGAGCCCCCACGGGGCTGCCAGATCTGCCACCACCAGGCGCCCGCCCGTAACGACTGCTCCCGCTGCCATACCTCGGACAACCTGACCCCGGCCCACGCCGTCACGGTATCCGTGAACGTGCCCGAGCACGAGGCACGCCCCCGGGAGGTTGCTTTCCAGCATGAGGCTCACGCCGACGTGGCCTGCGTGGACTGCCATACCACCGCCGTCAGCCTGAAGCCGGCAGCCGGCGTCCTGACCTGCGAGAACTGTCACGCCGACCACCATCAGGCCGATCGCACCTGCTCCACCTGCCACGCCATCGGCAACACCCTGGTCAGCGCCCATGAGCGCCCGGTACAGGCGCACGTGGCCTGCGCCCGCTGTCATACCCCGAGCGCGGTGGCGACGCTGGTGCCCGATCGGCCGTTCTGCCTGACATGCCACGCGGACCAGGACCACTACGCGCCGAAGCAGTGCACGGTCTGCCATCTCCAGGCGACACCGGCTGAGTGGAAGCCGAGGCTCGCGCAGACGCAAACGGAGCGGGCACCATGAGACGGGCCGGAACCGCACTGGCCATGGTGGCCGGGCTGGCCCTGTGGGCCCTCCCGGCCGTCGCCCAGGGATACCGGCTTCGGCTCGACGCACGGGCCCAGGCGGTGTCGTACCGCGGGGTCACCGCGGACAGCGTGCTCACGTCCTCCACTACGCCGGGCGTCGGCGGCGGGCTTGTCACTCCCGATGGCTACGCGGTGGACTGCCTCACGGGCTCAACGTACTGCCACTTCTTCCGGCCCGGCCCGGAACGTCGTGGCGGGCCGCTCGTCACCTCCGCCGACCTGACCATGTGGGGATTCGGCGTCACGGGACTCAGCTTCCGTCTCAACACCCGCCTGGGCGTGGACCTTGGTGATTCAGACGTCTGGCCGGGGACCGACCCCGCCGTGCAACTGGTGGAGGCCTACGCCGAGTATGCCGCGGAGCGCTTTACGGTCCGCGCCGGACGCCAGGTCGCCGCCAGCAGACTCGGCGTGACGGTGTTCGACGGAGGCGCGGCCATCGTGCGACGACCAGCCTGGGGACTCGAGGCCGGTGCGTATGCCGGCTGGGGACTTGGCCAGGCCTCGGTCCTGCCGATCACCAGCCCCGCGCTCAATCCGCTGGACGACTACCGTCCCGATCGGCGCCAAGTGACGGCCGGGGGCCACGTCGGCTGGACCACGCCCTGGTTCGACACCCGTGTCGATTACGAGCGTGAGGTGGACCCCCGGTCCGACTATTTCGTCTCGGAGCGGGCAGCGTTCAATGCCGATGTCCACCCGATCCCGCGCTGGTCGCTGGTGGGTGGCGCGGAGTATGACATGGCGCAAGGCTGGTGGGGGAGCGCGGACGCAAGCCTGCGTTACACCTCGCAACTCGTGACCGTGCTGGGCGGATACCGCCGGTACCGGCCGCATTTCGACCTGTGGACCATCTGGGGCGCGTTCAGCCCGGTCCCCTACAATGCGATGGAGGGGGCCGCCTGGGTCCGCCCGGTGCCGCAGGTGCAGGTCCGGGTCCGTGGCGAGCGCTACTGGTTCCAGAACACCGAGACGTCCACGCCGCTGGTGAGCGCGGAGGACCGCGGCTGGCGGGTCTCGTTCGGCGGGACGTGGACCGTGTCGCCACAATGGAGCGTGGACGCCGGCTACCATGCCGAGTTCGGACCGGGGGCCTCCTCGCGCGGATACGACGGCTCGGTGACCTTCACGCCCGAGCGGCGGATCTCGGTGACGGCATTCGGCAGCACTCTGAACCGGCCCCTGGAGTTCCGATTCAGCGATGCCGAGGTCCGCTACTACGGCCTGGACGCTTCCTACAGCCCGCTGGAGCGACTCCGGCTCTCGGCCGGGGTCGCGCGGGCCGAGGAGGACCGCAACCGCGCCGATGCGGGATCGCTGGACTGGAATCAGTGGCGGCTGAACGCGCGGGTGACGCTGTACCTGGACTCGGGAGCCGACCGCTTCCGGCTGCCGCCGGCCGTTCGCCGGCCCAGGGCGGGATCGTGACGCCGCGCGCCGGGTCCCTGATGGCGGCAGCCCTGGTCCTGGCGGGCATTGCGGGGCTCGCGGTCCGGTCGCGGGAAGACACGTTCGATCACCGGAAACACGCCGAGGTCTTTCCACTCTGCCAGACGTGCCACGTCGGGGCCGTGGAGGAAGGGGGACCGATCTGGCCTGCCGTCACCACCTGCGCGGACTGCCACGACGGAACCACTGAGGACCGGGTGGACTGGACGCCGCCTTCCACGCCGCATCCGACCAACCTGCGCTTCACACATCCCGAGCACGCCCGAAAGTTCGGCCAGGAGCACGCGGATTCCACCCTCGACTGCACCGCCTGCCACATTGCCACGGGTGCAGGGTGGATGAACGTGCGGCGGTCGGTGACCGGCCAGTGTCTTGACTGTCACGGCGTGGAGAGCGCCCATCAGGCCGCACCGGACACCGCCTGCGCCACATGCCACGTGTCCCTGGCCCGTTCGACACTGACGCGCGAGACGGTCACCTTGATCGAGGCACCGCCGTCACACGACCGGCCCGGCTTCGCGATGGAAGGGCACGGCCGACTGGCGCAGCCCGTCGTGAAGGGACGGAGGACTTTCGAGGTGGCCCCGTCATGCGCGACATGCCACGCCCGTGACTTCTGCCTGAGCTGTCACGTGGATGCGCCGGAGGTTCCGGTGATCCAGGCGCTGGCCGCCGACCCGAGGAGCCTCGCTATCAAGGCAGAGCTCAAGTCACCGGCCTCTCACCAGGCTCCCGGGTTCCTCACGACACATGGCCGCACCGCCCGTACCACCCCGGAGACCTGCGCCACCTGCCACACCCGCGAGAGCTGCCTTGCCTGTCATGCGGGGAGGCCGGAGCCCGTCCTGGCGATGCACCCGGCGGGACCGGGCCGGGCGATCGGGGCGCAGATCACGCGCCGGCGTCCTCCGTCCCATGGCGCCGACTTCACCCAAACCCACGCACCGGTCGCCACCGCGTCCCCGAACACGTGCGCCACGTGTCATGCGCGCGCGGAATGCCTCGACTGCCACAAGCCGGAGGCCGCCGCATCGCAGGGGTATCACCCGCCCGCGTTCCTCTCCCGCCACCCCGCCGCGGCCTGGGCGCGCGAATCCGACTGCTCCACCTGCCACAACCCGAGCGCCTTCTGCGCCTCGTGCCACGCCCAGGCGGGCCTGGTCGCCAGCGGGCCGCTCCGGCCGGGCTTCCATGACGGCCAGCGGGCCTTCCTGGTCGGACATGGCCAGGCGGCGCGCCAGAGCCTCGAGACATGCGCCTCCTGCCACGCCGAGCGCGACTGCCTGACCTGCCATTCGGCGCAGGGCGGACGTCGGTTCAACCCGCATGGCCCGGGCTTCGACCCCGAGCGGCTCCTGCGCAAGAATCCGGAGATGTGCACCGCATGCCATGGGCAGGCGATACCGCGGGGGGAATAAGGGGGAGCAGACGACAGGAAACAGGGAATAGGGAGTCGGCAGTCGGCACCCGGTTGGACGGTCGTTACGGACCCACCTGAATGTTTTCCATCTTCACCACCTCGAAGGCACTGCCGGGCACGCTCTTCAGCGTGTTCAGCTGGGTGTCCTCCCAGCGGGGATCGGGTGCGCCGGAGATGTACCAGTTGCTGCCGTTGTCCGCCACGAGCATCCCGTAGGTCTTCAGCGCCTCTAGAATCACCTGCGCCTGTGGAGGGAAGCCGGAGATGTCATAGCTCGCCTTGAGCCGCACGCGCATGCCCATGGGCGGGAGTGCTGGATCGGGATCGGCGCTGGCCCAGTGTCGTGCCGGGTTAACATAGGCCCGGCGGGTCCGGCTCACCGTGAAGCGGAGGGCATGACGAATCTCTCCCTGGCCTTCGACTTCGTCGTATCGTACGAGCCCGGGAAAAATGGGAAGGCCCGCGGCGTCCGCGGAGGTCCAGCCGGCGGGGCGGAGCGCATTGGAGGAGAGATCGAAGGTCGCTCCGGATCCCGCCTGCCACGTTCCGTCGGGCTGGGGATACGCCGCAAACAGCTCATAGAGCGTCCAGCTGTCCCGGTCGAGAATGATAATGTGACGGTCCCCACCGCTGCCGGCGCCGCCCTCGATGGGGGCGCCGTCCGGAACGGGGTACGGCCCCGGATCGCTCTCATCCGCATAATCGAACGTGACGTTGACCCCCGGGGTGGTCGCCCCGACCACGACGTACGGTATCCCGAACGGACCGCCGTTCCAGTCCGCGCCAAAATCAGGATGGAGGTGGCTGCCCAGGCCGATGGAGGCGATCAGGGCATCGGAGGCCGGGTCCACCGGCGCATCGTCGACGCGGGTATTCCAGGCGTTGTCCGGCGGGAACGGGCGGGTACCGTTGAGGCTGGCTCCGATGCCAAGGCCCGGCAGGCCGGGGGCCCCCGGATCGTCCGGGATGTCACTGCCCGGCCCGGCCGCCGGGGAGCATGCAAGGAGAACCGCAACACACAATGCATGAATCGGCAGCGGCCGGCAATGGAGGACGCGCATGGAGGCTCCGGACAATGACTTGCGGACGACGCGGCTGGATAACGATGCTGACCGGGGCAGGAAGCGTGCGAGGCTGGCTACCATCAACGCCCGGTCGACGTCTGGAAGCACATCGTCAGGGCTGACGCAGGTCCATTACCCACGTTTCGGTATGTTGCTCCTGCACGGTAAAGAAAAGCCGGTTGTTGCGCAGGGCCCAGAAGGGGTGGTAGACGGGTCGGACGGGATCATCGAACGCCACCACCCTGCGGGGGACCCCGCCATTCAGGGGAACACGCCAGATCCCGGAGACCCCACCATTACCCGGACTCATGAAGAAGATGTCACTTCCGTCAGGGCTGAAGAATGCCATCCCCGCCGTCGGCATCCCGGGGCGTGAGGCGTCAATCACGGCCCGCGGCGGCCCCGAATCGACCGGAATGACCATGAGAGATCCCCCATCGCGGTCGGTGGTATACGTCAGCAGCCGCCCGTCCGGGGACCAAGACGGATAGCCTCCGTTCGCCAGCCGGAGGACCGGCGGACTCCACGTGCCGTCCGGCCGCCGGCGCACGAGGCCGAGTCCCCCCACCTGGTCGAAATAGGCGAACACGATGGCCGACGCGTCCGGGGACCATCGCGCCATGACCTCCTCTCTCGCTGATGCGGCGACGGTCTGCAATGGGCCGCCATCCAGTGGCATGACATAGATGTCACGGGTGCCGCCCCGCCAGGAGTGAAACGCGAGTTCGGGCCGGGAACCCGGGGACAGGTCGGGGGCAAAATCGCCTCCCGGGTTCGTGGTCAGACGCTCGACCGCCCCGCCGGCCGCGGGCATCCGGTAGAGGTCACCGTTTCCTGAAAGGTCGGCCGAGTACAGGAGCCACACTCCGTCCCGTGACACGGAGAAGGCATCCACCGGAAGCGTTCCGGTGGTGACGGGAACCGCGTCGCGGAAGTGGACAGGTTCGGGCCCGGCGGGCAACGACCAGACGTTGCCGACGTCCCGCAAAACGGAGTAGGCCAGTTCCGCCCCGTCCGCAGAAAGCGAAATGCCATAGACACCCAGTCCGGTCGTCAGCCGCGACGGCTCTCCGCCGCTGGCGGGAACGCGATAGATATCGAGGGGGCCGTGCCGGTTGGAAATGAAGTAGACCTCCCGGCCGTCCGGCGACCAGATCGGCGTCTGGTTGACCCCCGTACTGTCGGTGAGGTAGGTCCGGTTTCCGCTCGGCACGGACACTGTGACGATCGCGCTCGCCGCAAGGTTCCCGAAGAGGGAACCGATGGACGCAAACTGCGCGTTGCCCGAGGCACAGGCGATCATCCGTGAATCCGGTGACCAGCGGCAGTTGTTCGGGCTTCGGACGGTGGTCACGAACCGGGCCGTATCCCCGGCCGCCTGCAGGAAGAGCGAATCCCCGGCCGCGAAGGCGATGACCCTGCCGTCCCAACTCCATTCCGCGGAAAGGACACGATTCCCGGCGCGCGCACGCACCTCCTGCCGCGCCGGTCCCCCGGATGCCGGCGCGCTGAACACGGCCCCATCGGAGAGATAGAGAATCCGGGTGCCGTCGGGAGACCAGGTGGGAGACGACTGGACCTCGGTCGAATCGTCGCTCAGCGCAATGACCCGGCCACCGGAGATCTGCCGGACAAAGATCCGGGTCGACGTTGCCGCGCCACCGGCATAGGCCACAAACCGCCCATCGGGGGAGATCGCCGGCTGGATCTCGAGGCCCGGCTGCCAGGACAGCCGGGTCCCCCGGCCGAAGTACGCCCCGCCTGCCCCGGCGCTTCCCGCAAGTCGCAGCCCTGCCAGCACTCCCAGCGCACCCGCCAGCAACGCCACGCCGGCCACCCAGCCCGCCCGGTTGCCCGCGCGCACCACCACGGCCCGGCCCGTGGGCGCGGCCAGCCGTTCGGTGAAGGCCGTCGCCGTAGCAAACCGATCCGCCGGCAGCTTCTCGAGCGCGAGACCGACCGCCTCGTCGACGTGCTCGGGGACGGATCGCCGATGGCGCCGCAGGGGGACCGGGTCGTCGGCCAGGAGCTTGCCGATCACGGCCTGCGCGGTGCTGCCGGTAAACGGCGGGTCGCCCGCCAGCATCTCGTAGGTGACCACGCCGAGGGAGAAGATGTCGGACCGCGCGGTGATGTCGCGTTCGCCCGTGGCCTGCTCCGGACTCATGTAATGGGGCGTGCCGAGCGACAGTCCGGTTTCCGTGATGCGGTCCCCCCCTACCGACCCCAGGGCGAGCGCGATACCGAAATCGGCGACCAGGGCCTGGCCATCCTGCAGCAGGATGTTCTCCGGCTTGATGTCCCGGTGGACGATGCCCTGACGGTGGGCGTAATCCAGGGCGCTCCCCACTTCCGTGGTGATGCGCACGGCCTCAGGCACCGACAGCTGCTTTTCGCGCTCGAGACGGTCACGAAGGGACTCACCGTCCACGTAGGGCATGACATACCAGGCAGTCCCGTTCGCCTCCCCGCTGTCGATCAGTCCGAGGATACGGGGGTGCTGCAGGACGGCGACGGTGGCGATCTCATGCAGGAAGCGCCGGGCCCCGATGACCGCGGCCAGCTCGGGGCGCAGGACCTTGATGGCAACCTGCCGGCCATGCTTGAGGTCACGGGCCAGGTACACGGTCGCCATGCCGCCGGAACCGAGCTGGCGCTCGATCTGGTAGCGGCCGGCGAGGGCCGTCCGCAGGTTCTCGAGGGTGTCGCTCACCGGTGGTGCTCCTGCCGGTCAGCGGTCAGTGCGTACGTCGGCATGCGTGGTCCACTGGTGCACAGGGGATCTTCCGTGGGAGCAGAGCCTCCGCAACGAGTCGTGATCCATCATAATGTGGGAACCTTGCCGTGCGCGAGTCAGCGCACCACGATCGTCTGGACCACCGCACCCTGCTTCACCAGGAGCCCGGCGTCGAGCGTGTAGACCCCCGGCTCGGGGACAATCTCGAAATCCATGGTTTCTCCCACATCGAGGACCGTGCGGGCCGACCCAATGACAGCCCGCCGTCCCGGTAGCGTCATTCCGTCCTTGGCAACGACCCGCCACGATACGGGGACGCCATCCCGGCGGAGCACCCACGCGACCCGACCGGCCGGCGCAATGTTGACGAACCGGAAGCGGTGGGGCACCCCGGCCGCCAGCGTATCCGGTCCGGGCAGCGAATCGCCATTGATCACGATCTGCGGAATGGAGGCATCATCCGAACCGTCCCAACCGGCGACGTAGACGTGATCGGTGGACGGATCCCATGCCTGGCCGGGCTCGAGCACGATGATGGCGCCGTAGAGGCCTGAGGTCAGCTGCTCGAGGTCGTTCAGGTGGGTGTGATAGATGAACGTGCCCGCTCGCCGCAGGGTCAGGTGGGCCACGAAGGAATCGCCGGCCCCCACGGCGCGCATGACACCCAGGTCGCTTCCGCTCCAGCCCACCACGCCATCGGACCTGCTTTCCAGCTCCAGCCCGTGCCAGTGCACACCGGTCGGCTCGGAGAGCTGGTTGACTACCGTGACGTCCGTCGGCCGCCCGCGTTCGAGAATGAGCGGCGGGGCGGGAACTGTCAGGGGCCCGGCGGCATCACCGGGGGACGGGTCGCGGAGGTAGGTCATGGCTCTCGGCGCACGGCCGTGCCCCGTCGCTTCCAGGGCCACGAGCCGTATCCGCTCGGGATCCGGGCGCGGAGCGGGCTGTGCTCCTGGCCGGTCGTGCGCCTGGACCCCCAGCGTGAGCCCCGCCATATGGTTCATTCCCCCATGCGCCTGACCGCCGCCGGGGGACGGCAGGTGCAACTCCGGCGCCACGTGGAAGACGATGTGACAGTGGAACAGCCAGTTTCCCGCAAATACGGGGGCCCATCGAACGAGCATCGTGGACCAGGGCATCATCTCCTCGGTCACCGCTTCGCGCTGCGCCACCCGGTCGTACAGCGTGTCCTCGAGGCCGGTGCCGCGGGCGTCCACGCGGAAGAACGCGCCGTGGAGGTGCATCGGGTGGTTCCGGCGGCTCAGGTTGACCCAGCGCCACGCCATCGTGTCCCCGACGGCCCCGGAGATCCGTTCCGTCCAGGGCCACGACCGGCCGTTGATCGCCAGCACCTCGGTCCAGTCCGGGCGACCCGCCGCTGAATCCGGCGGATTGGTCCAGATGTTCATGACGAAGATCCGGTCGCTGGCCACGGCCCCGGCGGGATCGACCACCAGCGCGCCGCCGAGCTGCTCGCGTTCCGCCGACTCGCGGTCATCCGGAACGACCCCCGGCGAAGCGCGATAGTAGTAGGTCCCGGGCCTGCCGGCGGCAAAACGGAAGAGACGGCTTTCGCCCGGGGCCAGGTCGACAGAATCCAGGGTGCCGGCGGGATGCTCCTGCAGGCCCATCACCGTGATCGTGCTGTCCGGCAGCGCATTGGTAACCGTCACCTCCAGGAGGGTTCCCTCCGCCACCCGGATGAGCGGGGCGGGGATCATGGGTGGTCCGTCACCTTCGCTGAACGCCGCCACCGTGACATGACCGCCGGCAGGATCCTCGGGATACCAGGCCGCATAGCGGGCGGTGAGATGCAGACGCACCGCTCCTGCCTCCACCCTGCCCGCGGGCAGGGTGTTGTCGTTTGCAGCCACCGCCGGAAGGTCGGTAACCGGCGCCCTGGTCGTACCGCTGAACCAGAGCAGGGGCAGGAGCACGGCGAATCGTGCGGTGTGCCAAAACATGTGTGTCTTTCGTGAAAGTCAGCCCGCCAGCGCGGCGAGGTGGGCGTCGGTCAGGCCCTGAAGCTCGAACACACTCACGCCCGCCGCGCCGGCCTCCGTCGCGACCCGACGGGCCCGAGCGAGTTCGGCAGGGGTCAGGTCGGGCAGGTACACTCCCGCGAAGAGCGGCGTCGACGCCGGAAGCGCGCGGCGTCCCTCGGCTGCACAGGCGCCGATCCAGGCGATGTCTTCCTTGTAGAACCCGTGGTACAGCATCGGGAACACGGCATCGAGCGGCCACTCGTCCCAGGCCTGTCGTACGAGTGTTCGCGCCAGGGCCGGCGTCGGAAAGACCGCGGCACTGATCCGCTTCCCGGCCGCATGGACGGTGGCGGCCAGTTCCCGGACCAGCGTGGTCACGCTGTCCCAGCGGAACCGGCGCCAGGCAGCGTTGGCGGCGGGATCGGGCAGGCGCAGCGGATCGCCTTCCCCTTCCGCCATGAAGGCAGACCGGCACACCTCGCAGTAGCAGAAATCGAAGCGTGGCATTTCGTGATCCTGCACCAGCCCGTACTTCGCCCAGAGGCCGCGGGGCAGGATCACATCGCAATGCCGGACATAGTCCAGGTGCACCATGTCCACCCGCGGGTCCGCCGCAATCGCCGCCACCTGGTCACGGAGGTAAGTCCGCACTCCCGCCCGGGTCGGGCAGAGCCACTGGTAGTATCCTACGTAGGGCGGGTCCGTCAGGCTCGATGTTCCTGCCCGGCTGACCGTAAACCACTCGGGATGATGCTCCTTCACCCAGGGGTCGCCGCTCCGGTTCAGGGTCCAGGTCCAGCGCGAGAAGGTGAGTCCCGCCTCATGCGCGGCGTCGGCCGTGGCGGGATCGTGGCCGCCGGCATGAACACCCGCGAAGCCGGCGGCCCGAAGCCGGTCGAACCGGCGGCGCCACAGGGACGTCCCTTCATCGCCCCCGCCATGGGCCCACACCCAGTGGCCGGTCGTCCCCCGGGCCTGGCGCGGCATGACCAGCGCCGGCAGTCCGCCGAGCGCCAGCCCACCCGCACCGAGGCCCTGAAGAAACGTGCGACGCTTCACGGGACGACCGGTCCGGACAGGCTCACGCGGCGGACTCGGCTCGACCGTTCAGGTACCGGTACACCAGCCACACCAGCAGCACGATGACCGCGAAGAAGAGGATCTTCATGGCCAGGAGCAGCAATCCGGCGGCCACGCCGATGATCGGCAGCAGCAGGGCGACGGCGAGTTTCCAGAGCAGGACCGTCACGATCCCGCCGACCGTAAGTTGGAGCGCTGGTTTCAGCATGGGCTTCTCCTTGATTCCGGACGAGGATGCTACGGTGTCAGCCGCACGACCCAGATCTCGCTCCGCTGCTCCTGCGCAGTGAAGAAGATCCTCGTATCCGTCAGGGCCCAGAACGGATGGTAGACCGGGTGGGTGGGATCATCGAACGCGACCACCCGTCGCGGAACACCTCCACCCGCCGCTATGCGCCAGATCGACGCGACACCTGAGGCGTCCCGGCTCATGAAGAGGATCTCCCGGCCGTCTGCGCTGAAGAAGGGCATGCCGGCCCGGAGGGTATCCTCGCGCGACGCGTCAAGCACCACGCGCGGCGGGCCGGAGTCGACCGGGATGACCATGAGCGAGCCGCCATCGCGGAAGGTCGTGTACACCAGGAAGCGACCGTCTGGCGACCACGATGGATACTCACCTGTGCCGGTTCGATCCACGGGCGGCTCCCAGTTCCCGTCCGCACTCCGGCGCGTAATGGCAATGCCGCCGACGTCGTCGAAGTAGCTCGCCACCACCGCCGATCCATCCGGTGACCAGCGGGGCATGACCTCCTCCCGGGGTGAGGCGGCCACCGTCTGCAGGCGGCCGCCGTCCAGGGGAAGCACATAGATGTCCCGCGTGCCACTCCGCCAGGAATGGAAGACCACTTCGGGACGCGGGCCGGGTGAGAGATCCGGGGCGAAGTCCCCCGCCGGATCCACCGTCAGTCGCTCCGTCTCGCCACCGGTAGCCGGCATCCGGTAGAGGTCACCGTTGCCCGCCAGGTCGGCCGAGAAGAGCACCCACTTCCCGTCATGCGAGACGGAAAACGCGTCCACCGGGAGTGTACCCCGGGTCACCGGTTCCGCCTGGGACTGCGAGAGAGGGCCCGCCCCCAGCCTCAGCGACCAGATGTTGCCGACATCCTGCAGGAGCTGGTAAGTGAGCGCGGACCCGTCCGCGGAAAGTGAAATCGCGTACACGCTCAGGCCGGTGGTCAACCGCGTCGGCTGGCCACCGTCCGCCGACACGCGATAGATGTCGAGCGGTCCGTCCCGGTTCGAGACGAAGTAGACCCATCGTCCGTCCGGCGACCAGGCCGGCACCTGGTTCACCGCCGCGCTGTCGGTCAGATACCTTCGACGGCCATCCGGGACGGACACCACAACGATGGCGCTTGGCGCAAGATTGCCGAACAGTGGGCCAATCGACGCGAAGGAGGCGTTCCCCGAGGCGCAGGCAATGGCTCGCGAGTCCGGCGACCAGCGGCAGTCGTTGGCGTTGCGAACCGGGGCCAGAAACCGCGCCGTATCGCCGGCGGCCTGCAGAAACAGGGAGTCGCCGGCCGCGAAGGCGATGGTTCCGGCGCTCCGGTCCCATTCGGCAGACCGGATCGGCGCGCCGGGCCGTGCGCGCACTTCCTGCCTCGCCGGCCCACCCGATGCGGGGGCACTGAACACGGTGCTGTCCGCCAGGTACAGGACGCGGGTTCCGTCCGGCGACCAGGTCGGGGCGGACTGAACCACCGTCGAATCCTCCGTCAGCGGGACAGCCCGTCCCCCGGCGACCTGCCGGACGAAGATTCGCGTCGCGGTGGCGGTGCCGCCGGCATAGGCCATGAACCGGCCGTCAGGCGAAACCGCGGGCTGGATCTCCAGCCCCGCCTGCCAGGAGAGCCGCATCCCCCGTCCGAAGACCGGGGCCGCGGAATGGCGCGTCGTCACATGGCCCAGCCAGAACGCCGCCCCCACCGCCAGCAGGGCCGGGACGGCCCAGGCCAGCCGCGCCCGCCGGAGCGGGGGCTGGCGGGAGCGGACCCGGGTCGAGTGGCCGCCACTGAGGGTGGGAGTGGTCCCCGCCAGCGCGCTGGCGAATGCGGCCGCGCTGGGGAAGCGGTCCGCCGGGAGTTTCTGCAGGGCGGTGAGGACGGCATCTTCCACGTGGTCGGGCACCGTGTGGCGCAGGGAGGCGGGCGGCACGGGTTGCTCCGTCAGGACCTTGGCCACGATGGCCTGGGGCGTACTCCCGGTGAACGGGGGGTCGCCCACGAGCATTTCGTAGACCGTCGCGCCCAGGGCATAGACGTCGCTGCGCGCCGTGATCTCGCGCTGGCCCATGGCCTGCTCGGGACTCATGTAGTGCGGCGTCCCCAGGCTCATGCCCGTTTCCGTCATCCGCGTCCCGCCTGCCGCGCTCATCGCCAGCGCGATCCCGAAGTCGACGATCAAAGCCGACTCCTCGAGGAGCATGATGTTCTCGGGCTTGATGTCGCGGTGAATGATGCCCTGCCGATGGGCGTAGTCGAGGGCCCCGGACACCTCGGCGGCAATCCGGAGGGCATCCGGGATCGGGAGCTGCTTCTCCCGCTGGAGCCGGGTTCGCAGCGATTCCCCGTCCACGTACGGCATGACGTACCACGCCGTCCCGCTCACCTCGCCGCTGTCGATGAGCCCCAGAATGTGAGGGTGCTGGAGCGCCGCCACGGTCGTGATCTCGCGCAGGAACCGCTGGGCGCCGATGATCACCGCCAGCTCGGGCCGCAGGACCTTGATGGCCACCCGCCGGTGATGCTTCAGGTCTTCGGCGAGGTAGACGGTCGCCATGCCGCCCTGCCCGAGCTGTCGCTCGATCCGGTAGCGGTCCGCCAGCGCGGCGACCAGGGCGGGATCCGGATGCGCCTCCATTACCGTCCTTCCGCTGCCCTCACGCCAGCGCCCCCAGCAAGGTGAGCAGTTCCTCCGCGCTCGCAGGGCGATTGGCGACTTCCTTGGCCAGAAGCCGAAGTACCAGCGCACTCAGCGCCGGGGGAATGTCGATGACCAGGTTCGCGGGCGGGACGGGATCCTCACGAAGCACCTTGCCGATGAGCGCGACCATTGACGGCGCCTCATGCGGCAGCCGTCCGGTCAGGCACTCGTACATCACGACGCCGACGGCGTACAGGTCGCTGCGCGAGTCCATCTCCTCGCCCAGCATCTGCTCCGGCGCCATGTAGCTCGGGGTGCCCACGACCATGCCGGTCTCGGTAATGCCGCTGGGGCGCTCGGCCAGGCGGGCCACCCCGAAATCCATCACCTTGAGCATCCCGGCCCGGTCCAACAGGAGGTTCTGGGGCTTGATGTCCCGGTGAATGATCCCCTGCTCGTGCGCGGCGGCCAGCGACTGCGCCAGCTGTCCCGCAATGGCCAGGGTCGCCTCGGCGCCGAGGCGCTCGCGCGTGTCGATCAGCTCGCGGACCGTAATGCCCTGGACATATTCCATTGTCAGGTAGTACAGGCCTTCCCATTCCCCGATGTCGTGGGTCCGGACCACATGCTTGTCCGAGATGTGCCGCGCCAGCCGGATCTCGGACTTGAATCGTTCCACCATGGACTCGTCACGCACGAGGTCGGTCCGCAGGGTCTTGATGGCGACCTGCTCGCCCAGTTCGCGGTCCAGCGCGCGGTAAACCAGCCCCATGCCTCCCCGCCCCACCTCCGCCAGGATCTCATACCGGCCGGCGATGACGTGTCCGGTGGGGAGTCCCGGCGTCCGGGCCGGATCGTCCGCCGACCCGGCACGGGCGTGGGAGATCTCCTCACGCAGCGCCTCCACCTGCCCCCTGAGGCGCTCCTCCCGGGCCCGCACCTGGTCCGCCATCGTGTTGAAGACACGCGCGAGCCGGCCGAGGGCGTCGGCGCGGCGCGCCACCGGGGCGAGGCGTTCCGGGTCATAGGTCCCGGACTCCACCGCGGTGGCGGCCGCGATGACATGATCCACCTGCCGCAGATACTCGAGTTCGCTGTCCCGCAGCCGTTTCTTCTCGAGGCAGGCACTGATCCGGGCGCGCAGCAGGATCGGGTCAAACGGCTTCGACAGGTGGTCCTCCGCGCCGTACTCGATGCAGCGCACGACGCTGCGAATGTCGTCGAGCGCCGAAATCATGATGACCGGGATGTCCCGGGTCGCGGAGTGGCCCTTCATCCGCTCGAGCACCGCGTACCCGTCCAGGTCCGGCATCAGCACGTCCAGCAGGACCAGGTCGAACTGCTCCCGCTCCAGCATGGCCAGCGCGGCGATCCCGCCCGTCGCCGACTGGACGGTGTGCCCCTGACGCCGGAGGCGCCGCTCCAGCACGGCCCGGTTGTCCTCCTGGTCATCCACGACGAGGATGCGCGCCGGGTACTCCGCTACGGGCACGCTTCGCGTCATCGTCGTGTCGTGGGCGACGATCTCGGCCGTTCCTCCCAGCATGTCCGGCAGTTCGAAGCTCAGCAGGCGCTCCGAGGCACTCCTGATCCGCCGCAGGTCGCGCTCGAGTTGCGGGTCCGGTGCCATGGCCATGAGAGCCGTGGTCGCTTCCACGATCCTGCCCTGCGGCTCCCGCAGATCGTCCACGATGGCATCCAGCTCGGCAGCCGTCACGGACTCGCGGGATGAGGCGAGGCTGACGTTGATGCGCCGGAGCACGTCGCGACCGCCTGCCAGCACAGCCTGGAGCTGGCCGCGCTGGTCAGGGTCATCGGCGTCCTCGAGCAGCATCTCGGCGTAGCCAATGATCAGGTTCAGGGGAGTGCGGAGCTCGTGTCGCAGTTCGGCCACGGCCTCCGGTGTCGTGAGGTCGGTCATTCACCCGCCTGCAGCAGGGCTTCGATCTTCGCGAGCAGCCGGTCGAGCTCTACGGGCTTGGTGTCATAGTCGTCACACCCCGCCGCAAGCGCCTTCTCCCGGTCACCGGACATGGCATGCGCCGTCAGGGCAATGATGGGGACCCGCCGCCCGGCTTCCGCCTCGCGGATACGGCGGGTGGCCTCCCAGCCGTCGATCTCCGGAAGGCTCATATCCATGAGCACGACGTCGAACTGCCCTTCGAGGGCAGCCGTGACGCCCGCACTCCCGTCGACCGCCATCTCCACCTCGTAGCCCTTCCGCCGCAGCCGGCGGGAGAGCATGTCGCGGTTCATCTCATTGTCCTCAATCAGCAAAATCCTCGGCATGCCCTACCTCGTAATGTCAGAGCGGCGCGATGCAACGGCCAGCAGGCGGTGGATTTCCTCCCGCAGTTCTTGAGGCTCGAAGGCCCCTTTCTGGAGCACGCTCTGGACGTCGCCGCTCAGCGCGCGACGGTCCTCGGGCGTCAGGTCCCTGGCCGTGAGGACGACAACGGGAAGGCTCCGCCAGGCCTCACGCGCCTGGAGTGCCCGGGCAAACTCCCAGCCATCCATCACCGGCATCATCAGGTCCAGCAGGATCAGGGCGGGAGTGATGACCTCCAGTTGCTCCAGGCCCGCCTGCCCGTTGGGGGCCTCGGTCACAGCCCACCCGTCACTCTCCAGGAGCCGGCGGAGCAATTCCCGCGTCGGGGCGTCGTCCTCGACCACCAGCACCTCGCGGCGATCCTCGCGCCGGTACCTGGCCAGCAGGGCCCGCAGATGGTCACGGTCGATCGGTTTGGTCACGTATTCGGAGGCGCCCAGGGCCACGCCGAGGTGCTGATCCTCGAGCATGGTCAGCATGATGACCGGAATGCCTGCGAGGCTGGGATCAGCCTTCAGGGCGGCGAGCACCGCCCAGCCATCCATGCCCGGCATCAGCACGTCCAGGGTGATGGCATCCGGACTCTCCTGGCGGGCCAGCGCGAGCCCCGCTTCGCCACCCGTGGCCTCGATCACGCGGTAGCCCTCCGTGAGCAGGAGCCGGCGCACGATCTCACGGGCTTCGTCATTGTCGTCGATGACCAGGATGGTGCCGGCGCCACCGGACCCGTCCATGTCGCCCGGCAGGGTGGCCGCGTCGGATGGCGCCGGGGCCAGCGGCAGACGAATCGTAAAGGTCGAGCCACGTCCGGTCTCGCTCGCCACCGTGACATCCCCCCCCATCAGCTGGGCAAAGCGCCGGGTAATGGCGAGGCCCAGCCCGGTGCCTCCGTACTTCTTGCTGGTGGAGGCCTCTGCCTGGGAGAAGGCCTCGAACAAGCGGTCGAGCTGCGCGGGGGTCATGCCGATGCCCGAGTCCCGGACCGCGAACATGATCTCCTCCCCGGAGCCCGACCCCACCCGGGTCACTGCCAGGGTAACCGTGCCATGCTCGGTGAACTTGCATGCATTGGAAAGGAGGTTCAGCAGCATCTGGCGCACCTTGGTGAGGTCCGCGCGCATGCGACCCACCGAGCCATGTTCGATCCGGAGGACGTTCCCGTTCTTTTCCACCAGCGGCCGGATCGTCATGGCGACGTCCTGGACCATGCCAGCGACATCGAATTCCTCCAGGTAGAGCTCGGACTTGCCGGCCTCGATCTTCGAGAGGTCGAGAATGTCGTTGATCAGGGCCAGGAGATGCCGGCCGGCCGAGCGAATCTTCTGGAGGTCGGGCGCGAGTTCCGCGTGGTCAATCTCTGCGACTTCCTCCTCCAGCATCTCGCTGTATCCGATGATCGCATTCAACGGGGTCCGGAGTTCATGACTCATGTTGGCCAGGAACTGGCTCTTGGCGCTGCTGGCCTCCTCCGCGGTCCGGCGCGCACGGCTCAATTCCGTGATGTCATGATAGATGCCCATGAGCCCGACGAGTTCCCCATCCACCTGGACCGGTACGCCAAGGATCTCCACCTCCACCTGGGTGCCGTCCCGGCACCGCCGCCGTCCAACCGTCCGGACAGCTCCCTGGTCGAGCACGTGCTGCGTAATGGCCACGGCATCGGACAGGCTCGTATCCGTCGCGATCAGTTCATCCAGGTTCCGGCCGAGGTATTCCTCCCTGGAATAGCCGAACAGCGCCTCGAAGGAGGGGTTCCCGGCTACCACGCGGTGCCTGGTATCCAAAGTGACGATCGCCACCGGGCTGTTGAGGACCAGGGCCTCGAAGTACTGCCGCTGCCGCGTTGCCGTGGTGTAGAGCCGGGCATTCTCGATGGCGACGGCGGCCTGGGGGGAGAAGAGGTTCATCAGCCGCAGGTCGTCCGGGCCGAACCGGCGGGCCGGGTCGTCGTGCACGCAGGCGAAGGCGCCCACCAGCCGCTGGCCGATCAGGAGGGGGGCGGCCATCACGGCGTGAACCTCGACGCCGTCGTATTTCTCCGATCGCCCCAGCCACTCCACGTACTCGGGGATCAGGATGGGCTCACGCGTCTCCGCGACGTGCCCCATGGCCCCCTCCCCCAGGGCCAGCCGGGTCCCGGTGGAGTCCACGCCGATGTTCAGGCTTGCGGCGACCACCAGCTGCTGACTTTCCTCATCGAAGATCGCCAGCTCACCACCGCTCACGCCGAGGAGGGCGGTGGCGCGGCGGAGCATGGCCTGCAGCAGCTTGGCGAGTTCGAGCTCTCCCGACAGGTCCGCCAGGGTATCGAGTACCGCCTGCTGCTCATTGGCGCGGCGGCGCTCGCCGGTCAACAGCCGCACCCGCGCCAGGGCGATGCCTCCCAGCGTGGCCGCCGCAGTGAGGATTTCGAAATCGTGGTCGTCGAAGGCATCGGGTTCGGTGCTTTCCACCACAAGCACGCCCAGCACTTCCGCACCGCTGCGGAGCGGCACGTCCACCTCAGACCCGCTGTTCAGGCTGGGGAGGTATCCGGCCTCGCGGGTGACGTCGGCCGTGTAGTGCAGCTGGCCGTCCTGCATGGCCCTGGCGCTCAGGCCCTGCCCGGCGGGAACCCGCCAGTCGTTCGGGACATCGGGCCAGCCCACGCTCGCGCGCAGCACCCGGTCGCCGGTGTCCGGGTCCAGCAGGAACACGCCGAGGAAATCGTAACTCAGAGACGGGTCACGGAGGCCCTCGACCACGGCCCGGCAGACGGCCTCCTCGGTCGGTGCCCCCGCGATCTCGGCACTCAGCCGGAGCAGCGCGGCCTGGCGATGGGCGGCCTGTCCCGCCACGTCGGGCGTCATCGCGCCCCCATCACGGCCCGCACCTCGTCGAGCAGGGCACCGGTCTCGTGGGCGTGCTTCTGGACGACCCGTTCCACGGACCCGTTGAGGCGGCGACGCTCCTCGTCCGTGAGGGTCTTGGCGGTAATCACCACGACCGGGATCTCCGGTCCATGCGGATCACGCCCGAGAAAGTCGAGAAACTCGAACCCGTCCATCTCGGGCATCATGAGATCGAGCAGCACGAGGGCCGGATGACCCGCCGCGACGACATCGAGCGCCTCACGGCCATTGGCGGCCTCGACCACGCCCCAGCCGGCCTTGCGCAGCGACTTGACCAGCAGGGCGCGCGTCGCGGGCTCGTCCTCCACTACGAGTACCGTTCCCGCTCCCGGGACGGGCACGTACCGCTTGACCACCGCGGCGAGACGGTCGCGCTCGATTGGCTTGGTGAGGTACTCGGAGGCCCCGAGGGCAAACCCCATGTTCCGGTCCTCGGTGATGGTCTGGAGGATGACGGGGATGCCGGCGAGCGCGGGATCCGCCTTTAGCTCGCTCAGGACCGTCCAGCCATCCATGCCAGGCATGAGGATGTCAAGCGTGATCAGGTCGGGATGGAATTCCCGCGCGAGTTGCAGGCCTGCTTCACCACCGGCCGCTTCGATGATCCGGTAGCCCTCGCGTCCCAGCACCCGACCCGTGATGGTCCGGGCGGACGGGTCGTCATCGATCACCAGGACGGTTCCAGCGCTCCCTGACGCGTCGAACGCCGGGTCAGGGCTGGCGGCTTCCGGCGCCGAGTCCTCCGGCAGCCGGACGGTGAACGTGGAGCCCTTCCCCGGCTCGCTGGCGACCGTGATCTCCCCGCCCATCAACTCACAGAACCGCCTGGTGATGGCCAGCCCGAGGCCGGTGCCGCCGTATTTCCGCGCGGTGGAGCTTTCCGCCTGTGAGAAGGGAACGAACAGGCGGTCGATCTGCTCCGCCGTCATCCCGATGCCAGCGTCGCTCACCTGCAGTGTCACCCAGCCGGCCTCCCGGAACACCCGGAGGACGATCTCCCCGCCTTCGGTGAACTTGGACGCATTGGAGAGGAGGTTCAGCAGGATCTGCCGGATCCGGGTCAGGTCCGAATGGATGCTCCCAAGGCCGGACGCGCATTCCACGACGAGGTGGTTGCCGTTGCGCGCAATCAGGGGTTCGACCGTGGTCGCAACATCGCGGACGACCGTGGGCACGTCCACCGCCTCGAGGTACAGTTCGAACTTCCCCGCCTCGATCTTGGACAGGTCCAGCACGTCGTTGATCAGCGCCAGCAGATGGCGCCCCGCGGCGCAGATTTTCTGCAGGTCCTCCTGCGTTTCCGACTGGCCCCGCTCGACCGCATCCTCCTCCAGCATCTCGCTGTACCCGATGATGGCGTTGAGCGGCGTGCGGAGTTCATGGCTCATGCTGGCCAGGAACTGGCTCTTGGCGGAGTTGGCCGCCTCGGCCTCCTGCCGCGCCTTCATCAGTTCCGTAATGTCGTGGTAGAGCGCCATCAACCCGACCCGCTCCCCGCCCACGACCACCGGGATCGAGACCAGCTCCACCTCGACGATCCGGCCATTCTTGTGGCGTCGCCGCGCAATCCCCGTCGCCCGGCCCCCGGTAACAGTCTGGCGCGTGTACTCCCGCGCCTCTTCACGGGTTTCCTCGCTCGTCAGCAGTTCGTCGAGGTTGCGCCCGACCACCTCCTGCTCCGCGTAACCGAATAGCTGCTCGAATGCGGGATTGCAGGACGTGATGTTGTCTTCCAGATCGACATTCACGATGGCGACAGGGTTGTTGAGCATCAGCGCCTCATAGAAGCGCTGCGATGAGTCGAACAGGCGGGCGTTCTCGATTGCGATCGCGGCCTGCGGCGCGAAGAGCTGGAGCAGCCGCAGGTCCTGCGCACCGAAGATCCGCTCAGGGTCGGAGTGCACGCTGGCAATGGCCCCGACGAGTCGCGTGCCGATCATCAGCGGGGCCGCCATGACGGACTGGACGGTACTCTGCGTGTACTGCTCCGACCGGCCGTTCCACTCCTGGTACCGGGGAATGATCAGGGGCTCGTGCGACCGGGCCACATGCCCCATGGCACCCTCGCCGAGTCGCATGCGGGCCCCCACAGCGTTGGTGCCCATGTTGTGGCTGGCCACCACCACCAGTTCCCGACGTGCTTCATCCCAGGTCGCCAGCTCACCCCCCGTCACGTGCAGCAGCGACACCGCCCGTGCCAGGACGCGCTCGAGGGCCTTCGAAAGCTCCAGCTCACCCGCCAGGTCGGTCAGGGTGTCCAGGAGCGCCTCCTGCTCCTCCGCCCGCCGGTGCTCCGCCGTGAACAGCCGGGCGTTCTCAATGGCGATGGCGGCCTGCGGGGCGAACATCGTTAGGCGGCGCAGTTCCCGCTCCCCGAAGTGGCGGCTGGGATCGTCATGCACGCTGGCAATCGCCCCGACGAGCCGCGTACCGATCAGCAGCGGAGCCGCCATCACCGACTGGATGGTGCTCTCCGTGTACCGGTCGGAGCGGCCCTCCCATTCCTGGTACAGGGGGATGATCAGTGGTTCATGAGTCTCGGCCACCCGGCCCATCGCCCCCTCGCCAATGCGCATCCTGGTCCCCACGGCGCTGACGGGCAGGTTGCTCGCCAGGATGACCAGCTCGCGCGTGGATTCCTCGTAAATGGCGAGTTCACCGCCGGTCACGTCCAGCAGTGCCGTGGCCCGCTCCAGCACGGCCGTCAGCAGGCGCGACAGCTCGAGCTGTCCCGACAGGTCGGCCAGCGTATCGAGCAGGGCCTCCTGCTCGGTCGCTCTGTCACGCTCGGCGGCGTAGAGCCTGGCATTCTCGATGGCGATCGCCGCCTGGGCCGCAAACAGGTTCAGCAGCCTCAGATCCGCCTCGCCGAGCTTGCGGGTGGGATCGGAGTGGACGGCGGCGATGGCGCCCACCAGCCGGGGGCCCACCAGCAGGGGGACGACGGCGACCGCCTGCACCGTACTCTGGGTGTACTGCCCCGAGCGTCCCTCCCACTGCTGGTAGTTGGGGATGATCAGCGGCTCATGCGTGCTGGCCACGTGACCCATGCCGCCATCACCCCGACGCATCCGGGTTCCCACGGATGCCTTGCCAATGCCCTGTGCCGCGACGATCACCAGCTCATCGCGCTCCTCGTCATACACGGCCAGCTCGCCCCCCGTGACTCCCAGCAGCGCGACCGCCCGGTTCAGGACAGCCTGGAGGAGCGCATCGAGCTCCAGCTCGCCGGAGAGGTCAGCGAGGGTGTCGAGCAGCGCACGCTGCTCCGAGGTCCGCCTGCGCTCCGCGGCGAGCAGCCGGACCCGCCCGATGGCAATGCTGGCCTGTGTCGTGGCGGCGGTAAGGATTTCCAGGTCTCCCTGGTTGAACGCGCCGCTGCCCGCGCGCTGCACCACGAGCTCACCGATGGCACTCTGGTCTACCCGGAGCGGCAGGCGCAGCTCCGAGAGTCCTGCGCGATCCTCCCCGTATTGCCCGGCGCTGGCCTTGAGCGTGGGCTCGAATGCGTCGGTCCCGGCCAGGAACATGCCGGCGCCGTTGAACCCGAAGACGGGGTGCATCAGGCCTTCGACCACTCCCTGGCAGATCTGCGCTTCGTCCTGGGATTCCGCGATCCGTGTGCTGAGGCGGAGGAGCGCGGATCGCATCGCGCCCGGTTGCTGGTTCGCCAGTGCGTCAGGCCGCGTCATGCCGGCTCTCTTCCTTCCACCGCCGCGACCCGGGAGCGCACCTCGGCCAGGAAGGCGTCAGCATCAAAGGCATGCTTCTGGATGACACGCTCGACCCCGCCGTTCAGGCGACGCCGTTCGTCCGCGGTCAGCTCCTTGGCCGTGATGACCACGACGTCAGGACTCAGGGCCCCCATCCGTCCCCGAAGCGCGTCGAGGAACTCGAATCCGTCCATCTCCGGCATCATGAGATCGAGGAGCACGAGCGAGGGCCGGTCCGCCGCCACCCGCTCGAGCCCGATCCGCCCGTTCTCCGCCTCCCCGACCTGCCACCCCGCCCGCTCAAGGGACCGCCGCAGCATCGCCCGGGTATCGGGATCATCCTCCACCACCAGGACGGAGCCGCCGGGAGGCCGGCGGTACCGGGCCAGCACCGCCGCCAGCCGGGCCCGTTCGATGGGCTTGGTCAGGTACTCCGACGCCCCCAGGGCATAACCGAGGTTCCGGTCATCCGTGATACTCAGCATGACGACCGGAATGCCGGCCATCTCAGGATCATTCTTCAGGGCCGCGAGGACCTCCCAGCCGTCCTGGCCGGGCATGAGGACATCGAGCGTGATGACATCCGGGTGCTCTGCCCGCGCCAGCCGCAGCCCTTCCGCGCCGCTGCCCGCCTGCAACACGCGATAGCCCTCGCGCCCGAGCATGCGGCCGAGCAAGTCACGGGTGGAGCTGTCGTCGTCGATGACCAGCACCGTGCCCTCCTCGCCCGTCTCTGCGGATGGACGGGATTCCCTGGCGTGGTCGCCCTCCCCGCTCCCGTCAGCCGGCAGCTGGACGGTGAAGGTGGTGCCTTCACCCGGCGTGCTCTCCACCGTGATCTTCCCTCCCATCATCTCGCAGAATCGCCTGCTGATGGCCAGGCCGAGCCCGGTGCCCCCGTACTTGCTTGCCGTGGACGCTTCGGCCTGGGCGAAGGACTGGAAGAGCCGTCCCAGTTGTTCAGGGGTCATTCCGATCCCGGTATCCCGGACTGTGAACCAGATCGTGTCCCCCTCCGGCGACGGGTCCCGGCGCGCCGCCAGGGTGACGGTTCCCCGCTCCGTGAACTTGATGGCATTGGAGAGCAGGTTGAACAGCACCTGCCGGACCCGGGTGGCATCCGCCCGGATTGCTCCAAGGTCATCAGGCATCTCGAGCACCAGGGCGTTGCCGTTCTTCTCGACCAGCGGGGCGATGGTCGACGCCACGGCCTCCATCGCCGGGCGGAGTTCGAAGGTCTCATAGTACAGGTCCATCTTGCCCGCCTCGATCTTCGAGAGATCGAGCACGTCATTGATGAGCGCCAGGAGGTGGCGGCCGGCCGCGCGGATCTTCTGCAGGTCCGCCGCCGACTCCGGGTCGCCGCGTTCGCCGGCTTCCTCTTCCAGCATTTCGCTGTAGCCGATGATGGCGTTGAGCGGCGTCCGAAGCTCGTGGCTCATGCTGGCCAGGAACTGGCTCTTGGCGCTGCTGGCCGACTCCGCCGCCCGGCGGGCCTTCAGCAACTCGGTGATATCGTGGTAGAGCCCCATCATTCCGACCAGGACACCGTCCACCACCACGGGGACGCCCAGCACCTCGACGTCCACCATGGTCCCGTCCTTCCGGCGCCGCTGCGCAATGGCCTGTACCGCCTGCCGGTCAAGCGCCTGGACGGTGTACTGCACCGCCTGCGCCCGCGCCTCCTCCGTGGTAATGAGGTCGTCGAGCTGGTGGCCCACGACCTCCGCCTCCTCGTAGCCGAAGAGAGCCAGGAACGCGGGATTGCAGGACACGACGTTGTGGGACTGGTCCAGGGTCACGATTGCCACCGGGCTGTTCGCGACGAGCTCGCCAAAGTATTGCTGCTGATGCTGAGCCTGCGTGAAGAGGCGGGCGTTCTCGATGGCGATGGCGGCCTCAGGCGCAAACAACTCGAGCAGCCGAAGATCCCCGGGGCCAAGCTTCCGGTCCGGATCCGAATGGACGCTCGCAATCGTGCCGACGAGGCGCGAACCGATCATCAGTGGGGCGGCCATTACGGACTGCACGGTGCTCTGGGTGTACTTCGCAGACCGGCCTTCCCACTCCTGGTAGCGGGGGATGATCAGCGACTCCCTGGTCTCGGCGACTCGGCCCATGGCTCCGTCCCCGAGGGCGATGCGGCTCCCGACCGCGTCGGTGCCCATGTCATGGCTTGCCACGATGACCAGGTCGCCGGCGGCAGGGTCGTACGTCGCCAGTTCGCCCCCGGTGACGTGCAGGAGCCCCACTGCCCGCTCCAGCACCCGCTGCAGGACCTTCGACAGCTCGAGTTCTCCCGCCAGGTCCTTCATGGTATCGAGGAGTGCCTGTTGCTCCTCCGCGCGCCGACGCTCCACCGTGAAGAGCCGGGCATTCTCGATCGCGACCGCGGCCTGGGGCGCGAAGAGGTCCAGCAGCCGGAGATCCTCGTGCCCGAACTGGCGGGCCGGCTCCTGGTCCATGAACGCAATGGCGCCGACGAGCTGCCGCCCCATGAGGAGCGGGGCCACCATGACGGCATGGAAGGCCGCCTGGGCATACTGTTCGGAGCGCGCTGCCCACGCGTTGTAGTCGGGGATGATATAGGGTTCGCGCGTCAGGGCGACGTGGCCCATCGCCCCCTCGCCCACACGCATCCGGGTTCCGGTCGTGTCCTTCCGGCCGAGGTTGTAGCTCGCGACAATCTCGAGTTCTTCCTGCTCGCGGTCATAGATGGCGAGTTCGCCATGGCTGACACCCAGGAGCTGGATGGCGCGTTCCAGAACCGCCTGCAGGAGGTCGGAGAGCTCCAGCCGTGCGGAGAGGTCGGCCATGGTGGCCCGCAGGGCTTCCTGCTCGTCGGCCCGCCGGCGCTCCGCCGCCAGCAGGCGGGCGCGCCCGATGGCGATGCCGGCCTGGTTGGCCGCTGCCCGGAGCACCTCGAAGTCATCAGTCCCGAAGGCATGATGGCGGTTGCTCTCGACCACCAGCACCCCCACGAGCTCCCGGTTGACAAGAACGGGGACGTCTACTTCCGAACCCTCGTTCCGGGTGGGGAGATAGCGGGTGTCCTGGGTAACCTGGGGCGTGTAGTGGAGACGGCCGTCCAGCAGTGGCAGTTCGCTGAGGCCCTGCCCGGGGGCGACCCGCAGGCCCGGCGGGGCGCCGGCCCATCCACGGCTGGCGATGACCACCCGGTCCCCCGTGGCCTCGTCGACCAGCAGGACCGCCACGAAATCAAAGCCGAGCGCTGCGTCCTGGAGGCCGTCCACTACCGCACGGCAGATGTCCTTCTCGCTCTCGCCCGCCGCGATCCCGGTGGAAAGCCGCAGCAGCGCCGCTTCGCGCTGGGGGCCGTGCGAGGCGGCCTGTCGGGGATCGGTAGTTGAGCGGGGTGTCGTCAAGCGGCGGCCCGGGGCGGAAGGCGGCTCCCGTCGGGGCAACATATTGCCCCGGGGCTATCCCCCGGGGAGTCCACGGTCGGCGGCTGCATGAAAGGCCCCCTCTCGGGCGCCGGCAGGAACAGCTGCGATATGATGCGGGCTT
>CAWGSK010000011.1:0-185478 GCA_963825055.1 uncultured Gemmatimonadales bacterium | reverse complement strand
GTACGTGCTCCACACGCTTGCCATGTTCCCGAACCGGTCCACCTCCCGGTGCACTTCCTCCTCGAAGAAACCGTGCTCGACCAGCCCCGCGTCGGTCCGGTCGACGAACTCCTGATGGGTCATGGTCCGATGGACCGGCCGGCCGTTCCGCATGCTGAGTGCCGTAAAGCGCATGTCCGGCGTATACAGGGAGCGATCCCGGGCCCACTGCCTCGGCTGTCCGGCGGGGCCCGAGATCGAGGCGTAGAACGCGCGCATGACCGCAGCGAGGGTTGTGACGTCCGCAGGGTCGGCCGGGATGGAGTCGACGGGGACGTGCGCCTGCTGGGCGGCGATGGCCGCCGGCAGGGTGAGAGTGGCGAGCAGGAGAAGGGGAAATTTCATGGGTTCCTGGTTGGTAGCGATTAATCGTCAGTGGTTCGCCGCAGTCTTTGCCTCGCTGTCCGCCTGTCCGCCTGTCCGCCTGTCCGCCTGTCCTATCTCCACGGTTCGTCTTCGGCTTCGTACCAGTCTTCGTCAGGCTGGGCTGGTGGCGGCTGGGCGGGGCCGAGGTTGGCAGGGTCAATCTCCGCCTCGATGAAGTTCTCCGGCGGGATGGGCGATCCGGCGAGCCGTCGCAGCATGGCGAGCTGCCCGGCATGTGTCATGGCATCGGCGAGCGGCCCCTGCAGCAGGCGGGCAGGAGTCACTTCCTCGAAGCTCGCGGCGACGACCTCGCCTGCCAGTCCCTCCAGGACCTCGTGGAAACGCGCGACCTCCTCCTCGAACGTCGGGAGGAGGGTTGCCCGCCACTGTTCACCCGAGAAGAGTCCGCGCGCGTAGCCCAGCACGTCGCTCATGTGCCGCAGCAGCTCGTGCGGGGTTCGCACCCCGGGCGCGGCACGGAAGCCACCGAATTCGGGAGGGGCCCCGCGTACGGCCTTCTGTGTGCGGTAGGCGATGGCGGCAAGGAAGTGTTCGAGAAGCCGGCGTTCGCTGTCCATGGAGCCGTCCGGGCGTGGGTGGCGCGATGTGTGTTAAAGGGAGAGTTATTCGCAAGCCATGACGGACGCAACCATCCCGCGCGGACAGGTCAATCGCGGCTGGCGAGGGCGGCCGCGCGGCCGGCGGCCCGGCCTGTCGCCCAGGCCCAGCAGAAGTTGTAGCCGCCGATCGGCCCGAAGGCGTCCAGGATCTCGCCACAGAGATAGAGCCCTGGCAGCCGACGGCTTTCGAGCGTTGCCGGATCGACCTCGGCCAGGCTGATCCCGCCTCCGGTCACTTCCGCCTTGCGGTATCCCTCATCGCCATTCCAGGGCAGTTCGGCATCAACGAGTGTTCGGACGAGGTTGTGACGTTCCTCCCGGCGGAGCTGGGCCAGGGTCCGGTCCGCCGGGACACCGGCACGGGAGAGCAGAACAGGGACTAGGCGGTCCGGCAACTCCTGCCGCAGGAGGCCCGCCACGGACCGGGCTCCGTCCGCCCGGAGCAGGGATTCCCATGCGGCCGGATCGTGCGCTGTCCACTGGACGGAGAGCCGGGCGGGGCGCCCCTCCTGGCGCGCGCGCACCAGGACGTGGGAAACGTCGAGCACGGCGGGGCCGCTGTATCCCCGGTGCGTAAAGAGAAAGCCCCCGGTCGCGGTGGCGCTCCGGGTTTCGCTCCGCGCCGTGAGCGTCACTGTGAGGGAGATCCCGGCCAGGCCGGCCATGGAAGGCGGCGTCTCGGTGATGGGTGTCAGGGCGGGGTAGGTCGGGTGCATCGTGTGGCCGAGCCGTTCCACGATCGACAGGCCGGCGCCATCGCTTCCCGTCGTGGGGACGGAGAGCCCGCCCGTGGCGATGATGACCGCTGTTGCCTCGAGCGGCCTTCCAGTTTCAGGAATGACGTTCCAGCCGTGGCCCATCGGGCGGAGGTCAGTCACCCTGGTATCCGGGCGGAACCGGACCCCCCGGCGTACGGCGAGCTCGACCAGTCCGTCCCGGACGTTGCGCGCGCGATGGGTGGAGGGGAACAGCTTCCCGGTCTCGACCTCCTCCTCCAGGATGAGACCGAGCTCCGTCTCGAAAAAGGCCACCTGTTCACGCAGGGGCCAGCTTCGCAGGATCTTCCGGAGGGTATTCGGGCTCGAGTCGGTGACGAAGCGCCGTTCATCGAGCCGGGCGGGGAGGATGTTGCAGCGGCCACCGCCGCTGATCAGGATCTTGCGGCCGCCATCCCGGGTACGCTCGAGCAGGAGAACGTCGCCCCCCGCCGCGGCAGCGGCAATCGCGGCCATGAGCCCGGCGGCCCCGGCGCCGACGACCACGATCCGGCTCGGCTGCCCCCCGGAACCACCCCGTCCGGCCCCGCTCACTGCTTCACCGCATCACCAGCCAGGTGCCGCCAAGGAGGAAGGCGATGCCGAGCGCGCGCCAGGGGTCGAACGTCCGCACGGCTACCTCGAGGTAACCGTGGTGGTCGAGCCAGGCGCCGACGCTCAGCTGGGCTGCCACCAGGAGCCCGACTGTCGCGGCGATGCCGATCCGTGGGATCGTGAAGCTCACCGACGTGATGAGGATGACGCCGAGGGCGCCGGCGGCGAGTGCGTACCACGGCACCGTGCGCCAGGCGCCGAGGTGCCCGCCGGGCACCACCAGCAGGAGCAGCCCGGCGATGACCGCGCCGCCCACATGGATGATGAACGCGCTCTGCAGCAGCCCGACGCGCTGGCCCATGATGCTCGCCAGCGGGTTCTGGACACCGATGGCCGAGCCCGCGACCAGGCCCGCGATGATGGACAGCAGGATGACGGGCATGAGTCGCTCCCGGGTGGAGGGCGTCCGCGAGGCCGGTCCGCTAGGCGGCACGGGCCGGGGTGCGGCGCCAGGCGATCATGAACAGGATGCCGAGCACCAGATCGATTCCGGCGGTGACGAGGGTCGAGGTCGCGACCCCCCGCGTGAGGGCGAGGGCCGCGATGGCCGCCACATACGCCCACTTCTCGATCACGGCCACCGGCATCAGGGGCTGGTAGCGAAGCGGGTCGGTCGCCATGACCATGAACGCGACCTGCCAGGCCAGGGTGACCGTGGCAAAGCCGTAGTAGAACTCGGGATGGGTGATGGCCGGTGGCTGGTCTGTCCCGATCCGGGCTTCGAGCAGGAACAGGGGGAGAACCACCACGAGTCCGTAGATCCCCGACCAGCGGAACACCTGACGCGCGAACACGGACGCTCCTGGAGAGTGGAGGAGGGAATAGAGCGGGGGAAGTGGTTCCTGTCGAGCCGCTATCCGTTGCCCCGGCGCAGACCCTCGGCGATTTCTTCCCGGGCCCGCTCCCGCTCGCCGTCGCGCGCTGAAGGCTGGTCCTGACGGTCCGCGGCCTCGGGATGGTAGACCAGTTCGACGTAGATCGGGAAGTGGTCCGAGCCGAAGGCGCCCAGCCGCTCGAGCGCGCCAAGTTCGAACCGGTCACTGTGGAAGACATGGTCGAGCGGGAAACGAAAAAAGGGAATGCGTGCGTTGAACGTGTTGTACATCCCCCGGCCACGTCGCGGATCGAGCAGTCCACTGATCCGCTGGAAGAGGGTGGTCCGGTAACTCCAGGCGACATCGTTCAGGTCGCCCGCGACGATCGCCACCTCCTGCGTCGCCCGCACCGCCCGACCCACCAGGAGGAGCTCGGCGTCACGGGAGGTCGAGTCCGGCGCTTCGGTGGGTGAGGGAGGTTCCGGGTGCACGCAGTGGAGGCAGACCAGGTCTCCGGAGCGAAGGCGGACCCGCGCGTGGATCGAGGGGATGTCGTCCTGGATGAGGTACTTGATGTCGACATCCACCAGGGGCAGGCGCGAATAGAGCAGCATGCCGTAGCGGTTGTCGAGCGGCTGCCGGACGACGGTCGTCCAGGTCTCCTCGAGCGCTCGGCAATGCTCCTCCCACCACGCGTCCGGCTCGAGCAGGAGAACGAGGTCGGGATCCCGGGCGCGGATGATGGCCAGCAGGTCGTCCGCCCGCCGGTTCTTCATGAGGACGTTGGCCACGATCAGGCTGAGGGTTCGGGCAGGATCGGGGGCCCCGCGGTCGTGAACCTGTCGCGGATAGAAGACGGTGTAGGGCAGAATCCGCCATCCCTGCAGCAACAGGGCCACCGCCAGCAGCGCCACTGCGACGGTCGTGAGCATCCCGCCCGTGCCGTCCACGAAGAGGCCGGTGAGGGCCACCAGGCCGACTGCCACCACCTGGAGTCTCGGGAAGTCGAACGACCGGGCCCACCAGTCATCACGGCGGAGCAGCGGCAGCGCCGTGGCGACGACCACGAGGACGGCGAGGGCGAGCACCAGGGCATGCATGGGACGGAAGGTAGCTTACCTTTCCCGCGTCCGACCCCTCAACCGGGAGCATTCCCCTACCATGGCCCATCCACTCGACTCCATCTTCCGGCCCCGGTCCATCGCTGTCGTCGGCGCATCGCGCTCGACTAATACCATCGGACACCAGGTGTTGTCCAACCTGCTGCGGTTCGGCTACTCGGGGGTGGTCTATCCCGTAAATCCCAAGGCCGCCTCGGTCCACTCGATCAAGGCGTGGCCCTCGGTCAGCGCCATTCCCGACCCGGTGGACACGGCCGTCGTCGTGGTGCCGAAGCAGTTCGTCCTCGACGTGGCCCGCGACTGCGGCGAGAAAGGTGTCCGGGGGCTGGTGGTCATCTCGGCCGGGTTCCGGGAGGTGGGCGGCGAGGGCGTGCAGCGCGAGCTTGACCTGATGGAGATCGTCCGCCAGTACGACATGCGCCTGGTCGGGCCCAACTGCATGGGCGTGCTGAATGCCGACCCCGCCTTCGCGATGAACGCGACGTTCGCCCCCAGTATGCCGCCGTTCGGCCACGCCGCGTTCGTGAGCCAGTCGGGCGCGCTTGGCCTGAGTGTGCTGGACTACGCCCAGGAATACGGAATTGGTATCGCGCAGTTCGTCTCCATGGGAAACAAGCCGGATGTCAGCGGCAACGATCTCCTCCTCTACTGGGAAGATGACCCGACCATCGGGGTGATCCTGATGTATGTGGAGAGCTTCGGGAACCCGCGGCGCTTTCTCGAGATCGCCTCGCGGGTGACGCGGAAGAAGCCCATCGTGGTGGTGAAGTCGGGCCGCTCGAAGATCGGGGCGCAGGCCGCATCCTCCCACACCGGTGCCCTCGCCACGAGCGACTCGGCCACGGATGCCCTTCTTGCGCAGGCCGGTGTCTTCCGGGCCGAGTCAGTCGAGGAACTCTTCGACCTGGCGATGGCGTTCGGCTGTCCCGCGCTCCCGCGCTCCCGCCGGACCGCGGTGATCACCAACTCGGGCGGTCCCGGTATCCTGGCCGCGGATGCGCTCGAGGCCCGGAACGTGGACCTGACCCCGCTCGCCCCGGAGACCATCGAGAAGCTCAAGCCGCTTTTCCCCGAGGAGGCCTCGCTCCGCAACCCGCTCGACATGGTCGCGAGCGCAACCCCGGCGGGATATCGCGCCGCCCTCGGTGCCATCCTGGCCGATCCGCAGGTGGACTCGGCCATTGCGATTTTCGTCCCGCCGCTCGGGATCCGCCAGGCCGACGTCGCCGAGGCGGTCGTGAGCGCCGCCAAGACCCGGGATGACAAACCCGTGCTCGCCGTACTCATGGGCCGGGAGGGGTTGCCGCAGGGGCGGGCCGAACTGCACGAGGTGAGGATCCCCGCGTACATCTTCCCGGAGTCGGCCGCGCGGGGACTGAACGCCCTGTGCCTCTATCAGGAGTGGCTCGACCGGCCGGCCCCGGTCGAGGAGAACCTGGCCGTGGACCGGGACAGGGCAGCGGCGCTCCTCGGCGCCGCACGGGAGGAGGGCCGGCAGAAGCTTTCCGAGCTCGAGGCGCTCGAACTGCTGGACGCCTACGGTATTCCCACGGCCGGGGCGGGGCTGGCCCGGACGCCGGACGAGGCTGCCGTCCTGGGCGACAGGTTCGGCTATCCGGTGGTGATGAAGGTGGTCTCGCGTGACATCATACACAAAACCGACGTGGGTGGGGTGCGGGTCGGGGTCGACGACGCGTCTGAGGCACGCCGGGCCTGGGGCGAAATCGAGGAGCGGGTCCGCACCCACCGCCCGGATGCGGTGATTGACGGGATGCTGGTACAGCAGATGGTGCCCGGGGGAGTCGAGACCCTGATCGGGCTGTCACATGATCCCGCCCTCGGACCACTCGTGGCGTTCGGCCTCGGCGGCATCCTGGTCGAGGCCCTGAAGGACGTCGTCTTCCGCCTGGTCCCGATCCACCGCGGCGAAGCGGCCGACATGCTGCGCGGCATCCGGGGAAGCGCGGTGCTCGACGGCGTGCGGGGTGCGCCCCCGGCTGACCGGCGCGCGCTGGAGGACATCCTCCTCCGGATCTCGCGTCTCGCAGTGGACTTCCCCGAAATCCGCGAGCTCGACATGAACCCGGTCCTGGCGTTCGGCGACCGCGCGGTGGCTGTCGACGGCAGGGTGCTGATCGAGTAGCGTCGCGGGGCCACTCAACACCTCAGTGAGGACCGGGCGACCCCCGTGACGTCTCGCTGCCGCGCACCACATCGAACCGCAGTTCGGTCCAGCCGTCCACCTGCGCATAACGCACCCGCACGTCGTGCCGGCCACCGGTGAGCGGCGCGTGGTCGACCTGGGACTCGTGCGGCGACCAGCTGTCGATGACGAGCACACCGTCCACCCACACGCGCACCGCATCGTCGCTGATTGTCCTGATCGTCCATGTTCCCCCGGGCAGTTCCAGCCTCCCGCGGGCCTCGAGCGCCCAATGGTCGGCGGGCACACCGGGGATGGTCGGGCGGTACCACATGTAGTCCAGCCGGGACTCCTGACGCTCAAGGAGGGGAGCGCCGCGGAACACCGCCTCGCCGGGCGCCCGTCGCACCGCCGCGCTGTCCGCCCACCGGAAATACCGGACCTTCCACTGCGCGGCCGGCTCGAAGCGACCATAGCTGAACCGGTATGATTCCCCCGCCGCCCGCCACGTGCCCCGAGGTGAGAGCGTGGCCGCGCCACGGTATTCCAGCCCCAGCTCCCAGTCGGTGCCCGCCCTGGTGTCAGGCGTAACCCGTATCGTGTCGCCGGTCCTGCCGCTCCGGCTGCTTACCGAGGTGATCCCCCGCTCCGTGATCACCTGCCACGTGCCGGGAGGCCCCAGCACCGCCAGCTGCAGGGGCACGGCCCGCGTGCTGTCGACCGGCCACAGTTTCGGAGCACGGTAGTCGTAGGGTCCCCACTCGTCGATGATGATGGCCGAGCGTGGCATGAGCGCGACGTCCGAAACGGGGAACGATACTGGAACCTCTACCAGTGGAACGGAAGGTCGTCCGACTGGCAGCGCCGGGGGGCCCGGACACGGCTCGGGGTGGGTGCCGCCATGACGCTGAAGCGCCTGCGTCGTGTCGTCGAGGATGACATACGCCGCCGTATCCCGCACCACGAGGACCGAGTCGACGGCCGCCCAGTCGTTGCCCTCCACCCGGAGCCCCGAGGTCTGGCCGACGCGCAGGCCCGCCAGGATGCCGTTGAACCGGTTCCCCGTGACCGTGTAGTCGCGGCTTCGCGTATCACGGTGCCTGGGGTATCCCCAGTCTCCCGGCTCGATGGGGTTACCCCAGAGACTGATGGCCGTCGCGTCGCCGGTGAAGCTGTTGCCCGTAATCCGGATATCCTGCCCGTGTTCGATGGCGATCCCGATGCGGTTGCCCGCGAAACAGTTGTCGGCCACCGTACTCTGCCAGCTGTACCCGCCCCAGAGGCCGTGATCGCTTTCGCGAACGATGTTGCCGACGAAGGTGTTCCGGCTGAAGGTCGCCTCCATACCATTGGTCGGCGCGTAACTGAAGTCATTTCCCACAAACTGGTTGTCGTTCGACCCACCCTCGCCGGTGTCCATGGTGGTCTGGCCGGCCCAGAGGAACAGCCCGTCGCCGCCATGGGTCACGGAATTGCCGATGACGACGTTGCCCGAACTCTGTTCGAACAACAGCAGGCCGGCGGAATCCTGCCCGCGCCGGAAGAAGCCGTGGCTGTACCCCCGGACGTTGTAGTCCAGCCGGTTGCCCGCGATGACATTCCCGCTGGAACGGTACATGCCGATGCCGAGACCCGAATTGAAGCGGAAGGTATTGTCCCGGATCTCGAGCGAATCGCTCCGGGCCATCATCAGGCCGTTCATGCCCTGTTCCGCGATGTTGCCGCGCAGGAGCCCCCCGGTGACGCCGACGAGCGAGACGGCGGCCCCGAACCGATCCCACTCGCCTGTCTCGTTGTGGTGGTAGCTCAGCCAGTCCACCAGGCTCTCGTGCTCGACCAGGCTGAAGAGACGCGGCTTCCAGTTGTAGCTGAGGGTATTGGCCAGCAGGCGGAGGTCGCGCGTGTTGCGCGCGAGGATGCCGACGCGATATCCCCTGACCGTGGCGCCACGGACCTCCACGTTGTCCCCGCCGTCCACCAGGATGGCGATACCGCCGGCCTGGTCCGGATCGGCATCCCGATCGGCGCCTTCAAGAGTGACGCCCGTCAGGTCGAGCCGGATCTCATTCCCCCGGACGATGATGGCGGCGGTGTCCGCTCCTCCCGCGGGGGTCCGGTAGGTGCCGGGTGTGACGCGGACCGAATGGGTGATGACCATCCCCGGGCGAAACTGGACCGATGGCAGCGTATCCTGCCGGGCGACGGCAATGGCTGGCACGATGAGCAGCCAGGTCGCGATGGCTCCGCTCCGTTTCACGGCTCGGTATAACCGAGGACCCTGGTCTCGACGTGATCCGACGGTCCGGGCCTGGTGTTGAAGGTGACCCAGCCCGTCCGGGTCGCGCGGGCAGGCAGGTACTGGAAGACGATCTCCGCCCGTTCAGGCTCCCCGGTGCCTTCCACGGTCAGCGCGATCCGCACGTCCTCCGCGGTGGTGCCTCCCTCGTTGCGGGCCGTGACCAGGGTGGTCCAGCGGCCCGCCCGCATCTCACCACTGCCCACTTCCACCACGATGGACGGGGGGCCGTCCGTCCCGGCAAGCGCTTCCCATGTGAGCCATCCGGCTGAGGCCAGGACCAGCACGACGCTGATGGCGAGGACGGTCTTTTCGAGCCAGTTCTTGTTCTGCTGGGGAGAGGGCTTCGGCATGGGTCAGGCCTGGAGGAGAAGGCGTCCGGCAGATGCACCGAGTACCGCAGGGAAGGCAAGCACCACGGTTTCGCGGATCATGGTGGGTGTGGCGAGGCCGTGGAAGCGCCCGAAGAACCAGAGCATGAAGCCCGACATCGCCATGGCTGCGGCGTAGGTCATGACCATGCCGGCGGCGACTTCCAGGGGGCGGTCGGGGTGCCGCACCCACCGCCGTGAGCCGCGGAAGTCACTGTAGTACAGGACGCCCCCGCCCAGGGCCAGCGAGACGATCAGGACGAGTAGGAGCTGCAGCGCGCTTGATTCCAGGGCGATGACGACGATTTCCTCGGTGGGGGCGACATTGGTGGCGAGCAGCGTTGCCCCGCAGAGTGCGAGGATGAACTGGCCCAGGAAATGGGGTTCGTGCTCCTGGCCGTCCTGGCCCTGATCCTGCCCGCCGTCATTCGAGGGCGGGCCGGCCAGCTGAGTCTTCCCCACCGAGATACCGATGGCGACGACCATTGATTCGACGATGGTCTTGCCGAGGATTTCCCGCGTGCTCATCCCGCTGCCGATCCGGCTGGTGAGCCAGAGCACGAGGGCCGAGAGCAGCAGGCCGAGGCCGATTTCCTCCACGGATTCGGCGATGACGTCGCGAAAGCTCTCGGCCCGGCGCATCCCCGCGTACCGGTTGTAGCCCATCAGGAGGAGGAAGGTCGCTCCCATGAAAACGAGCAGGTGCGGGGGGCTTGCGAGGAATCCGGTCCACCAGAGCTCCATGGTGTACAGGAGCGGCAGGCTGAAGAGCAGGCCGCCCGCCATCCCCCGTGCATATTCGCGCGCCGATGCTCCCACGCTCTTGGCCATGGGGGAATGTTGGCGTGATCGGGTGCTGAAGGTAAGGGGTGGCCGCCACCGGCCGCCGACCTACCGGCGCACGATACCGATGGCGGTTCCCGCATTGCAGTCCAGCCGGAGCAGGTCACCCTCATGCACGCCGTAGCGGTTGGCGGGTACGTCGTAGTCCCCATAACCCCCGCCGGATCGCGTGAGCACGATCGCGGTCCCGTTGCGGGGATCGAGCAGCGGGGTCAGGCATCCATTCCCTGCAAGAGTGTCCGCGTCGGGCACGCGCAGTCGCCGGTTCTCCGGCTCGAATCGTGTCGGCAGGTCCACTCCGGGGCGGGCCGAGGTATTGGGCGGAAAGCTGGACGGGCCGATCGCGCAGGCGCACAACAGGACGAGCAGGGGCTGGGGACGCAGCAGTCGCATGGAGGATCCGATAGGGATGGGCGGACGGGTTGGTGTCAGGCGAACCGGCGGGCTGATCGCTCACGTGCCTTGCGCGCTTCCACCTCGCGGTCACGTGGGGGCGCCGATGTCACGAGGGACGCAAGCAGTCGGGAGAGGCTGTCGGAGACCTCGCCCACCGCCTGCTCGAAGGCCTCGGCGTTGGCGACGGACGGCCGTGTGAAGCCCGCCACCTTGCGCACGAACTGAAGGGCCGCGCCGCGCACCTCGTCTTCCGTGGCTGGTGGCTCGAAATTATGAAGGGTCCTGATGTTCCTGCACATGCCTGCCTCCATCAACCTACAGTCCAAGTGTGATCCCACCCGAAAAGGCCGGGGCGCCATCTCCTGTGTGCCAGAACCGCGCGGTCCCGTCGACGTAGAACCCGACGCGCGGTGCGATCCAGAACGTACCGCGCAGCGAGGCGTGGCCCCCAACCAGGAAGCCGACGGAGCCATCGCTGTCCCCACCGAGCAGGGTGCTCGCGCCCGCGCCCAGCATGACCGCCCCCGTCCGGGTCGCCAGCAGGGTCAGCGCCGGCCCGAGGTCGGCCGCCGCACCGCTGAAGGTGTAGAAGCCGTCCGAGGAGACGATGATCGTGGCCCGGAACTGGCCGCCGACCCGGGGTCCGAAGGCATGATAGAGGATGCCCTCGCCCCCGTCACCCCAGCCGTTACTGCCACCGACCTTGTAGTGAGTATAGCCTCCCGAGACGTGCCACCGGGCGGGGGAGGGGACGTCCTGGGCGTGGGCCCGGGCTGCGCCGATGGTGAACAGCGTCAGGGCGAGGAACGATGAGGCGATGCGCGGCATGTACGGTCCGGGATCAGGTGAGAACGCAGTGGACGGGAGGAGAGTACGATCCGCCCGTCCCCTGCCCGTGACCCGGCCGGTGCTGCCGCCTACTCAGGCGACCCGCGCGTGCCGGTGGAACGGCCCTGAAGAACCGAATCGGCTCCGGCGTTCTGGTAGTGCGCCGTGAAGCTCCCCGCGAGTCGGTCGCCCATGAGCATGGAGACGCTCCGGGTGGTGACCATGACGCCCTGGCGCAAGACGCTTTCATAGGGGCCGATCACCGTGACGATGCTGTCCCGGGAGAGGGATTCCACCTTGACCGGCATGGGATCCCGGCCGGGGAAGGTAACCGTCCAGCCGGCGGGATCGGCCGTGGCAGTCATGGTATAGTCGACCAGGGTACTGTCGCCGGTGATGGTCGTGGCCTTCATGGACCAGGTCCCGGCCAGGTCGGCGGCCGTCAGGTCCGGTACGGCGCCGGTCGTGTCCGCCATGGCCGCCGGCTCGCGGTTGTCGGCACCGCCGCAGGCGGCCAGCAGGAGCGCGCCGCCGAGGAGGGGGAAGGAGCGCATGGAATCCTCCAGTGAATGAGGACGGGTGTTTCGCCAACATGCAGTCCCCGTGCGCCCCGTGCAAGTCCCGCTCTCAGGCCACGTAGCGCGCCACGGCCATGGCAGCCGTCGCCAGCAGGAGGAGCGCGGCGGCCGCCTGTGCGCCCCGGAAGAGAATGCCCTGCAGCCGCTGAATCTCGGCGGCCTGCTCCGGTGAGGGGGGTGACCCCCCACCCTGGATCGACGCCGACAGCCTGCCGATCCGGCCAGCGGTCGGGGCATTGATTCCGAGCCCGATGACGGTAGCCAGTATCGCCATAAGCCCCCCGGTGCCGAACACCAGGTTGGGGCCCGCCAGCATCAGGTCGGCCTGGAAACCTCCCGTTGCGCGCCAGTACAGCCAGATCCCGGAGGCGATGACGAGCAGGCTGGTCGAGTGGAGCCAGACGGGCATCCGGCGTTCCATCAGCCGGGCCATGACCTGGCCTCCGGCCGGTCCGGCCGCGCGCACGCTGGGAAACAGGAGCAGTCCGATGAACAGGACGGTGCCGGCCCAGAAGACGCCAAGGACGACGTGAACCAGTCGCAGAACCAGTAGGAGAGTCGGGGTCATTAGGGCCTGATGAAAAGGGACGACGACACCGCCCGGTCATTCCGGCGCGGCAGTGGTATCCTCGAGTTCCCGGATGGTGGCGCGGGCCTGGTCAAGGTCGACATCGTCGACCCAGACCGAAAAGGACTCGCCGAACATGCCTGCGAGTTCCTGGCCCCGGACCACGCACGCGATCCCCTCGCCTTCGAGCGCGAAGCGGGCCGAGTGCGCCGCAGTGACGGTCCAGAACCGGGCCGCTTCCTTCACGGCTGGTCCCCGGCGGCGGGCATGACGCTCTCGTCCCACCACCACGGCCGCCTGACCTCGCGCTGCCGGGGCCACACCTCGGCCAGGGAGCTCGCGTCATACAGCCGGCCATTCTTCATGACGTAGCGAAGCGTGTTCGTCTGGCGGATGTTCTCCAGCGGATTCCCGTCCAGCACCTGCAGGTCGGCCAGCTTCCCGGCCTCGAGGCTGCCCAGCTGCTGTCCGAGCCCGATGGACTCCGCGCCGAAGATCGTTCCGACCCTGAGCACGTCATGGGCGGGCATGCCTCCCGAGGCGATGGACCAGAGCTCCCAGTGCACGCCGAGCCCCTGGAGCTGGCCGTGGCCGCCGAGGCCCACCCGTCCGCCCGCGGCGACGATCTTCGCGGCCTCCCGTGCGACGTCGTCGAAGACGTACTGGCTTTCGTGGAACCAGGCCGGGCGGCGGAGCGCCCGCTGGAGGATCTCGCTGCGCGGGGTCCATCGCGTGAGCTTGGTATCCCGGGTGATGTCCTCCCGGGTGTACCAGTAGTTCTCCCCCCATGGCCCGCCGAAGCTCACCAGGAGCGTGGGGGTGTAGGTGATCCCGCTCTGCGCCACGAGCTGGACGACGTCGCGGTACAGCGGCACGATCGGGTAGGCGTGCTCCGCGCCGGGGAAGCCGTCCACTACTTCGGTCAGGTTCTTCTTGAAGTCGAGGTAGTTCTCCGAGGTCGGCATCAGGCCGAGTTCCCGCGCCGCCATGATCACCCACTGGCGCACCTTGCGGTCGCCGGTGCCGTACTGCTTGATCATGTGCGTGTTGTAGTAGTCCGAGTACCGGCGGAGGACGTCGCGTGCCTCGTCCAGGCTGCTGATGTCCTCCGACCAGAACACGCCGGGGCCGGTCGAGAAGATGCGCGGCCCGAGCAGCGTGCCGCTCGCGACCCGGTCGGCGTAGGTCAGGACATCGGTCGTGCCCGTCTGCGGGTCCCGGGTGGTGGTCACGCCGTAGGCCAGGTTGGCCAGGTATTCCCAGACCTGGGGCGCATGGATCCCGAACGACGGCCGGAGGTGGGCATGAATGTCCACCCAGCCCGGGATGATTGTTGTCCCGCTCACGTCGATGACCTTCGTGCCGTCCGGCAGCGTGAGCGAGCCCGCGCGTCCGACCGCGGCGATGCGATTGTCCCGGACCAGGATCTCCCCACCCTCGATGACTTCGTCGCCCCGCATCGTGATGAGGCGCGCCCCGCGGAGCAGGACCGTCCCGCGGGGCCGGTCACGCTGCGTCGTGATGACCACGTCGAGCCGCTCCGCCTCCCATGCGGCCTTCCGGCCGCTGCTGTCGGCCGTGGCGCTGTCCCGGGCAGCCTTCGGCAGGGCCCGGATCGAGTCGGCCAGGGCCGTCGAATCGCGGATGGCGGAATCGGCGCGGGCGATGTCCCACGTGAAGAACGTGTGCCCGAGGGAGAAGTGGAACTTCGTGCCGCCGGCATACCAGCCGGGGAAGTCACCCCCCACGCGGGTCACCCGCCTGACCGGGACCGGGGCATTGCCCGGTTTGAGGATCGACACCGAAGGGGCCTCGCCCCCGACCATCGGTACCGCGACCAGGTAAATGTTGTCTCCCACTTCGGCGATGGCGCGATTCCCGTCGGGTGAGATCAGGATCTCGTCGGCCGGCTCGGGCCGGGCGTTGGGGCCGCCTCCCGGCTGCACGAAGCCGGTCACCTTGAGGACGGGCCGCACGTCGGTCCCGTCGAACCGCATGGAGACGAGCCCCTCGCGGCCATCGGTGATGTAGATGCGGCTGGTGTCCCGGGTGAAGTGCGGATACCCCGGCGCGGTCAGGGGTGCGATGGTGGTGAGCGGGCCGCCGGAGGCGGGCAGCCATGCGAGCTCCACACCGTACATCCCTTCCTCGGTGAGGCGCGGCTGGCGGGGCCCGCGCGCGACAACCAGGCGGTGCCCGTCAGGGGTGTAGTTGAGCCGGTCGTAGAATGCCGTCGCCTCCGTCAGGCGCTCCGGGCGGCCGCGGCCATCCGCCCGTACACGGTAGATGTCCCCCCCGTGCTCATCCCAGGTCACGTAGGCGATCCACTGGCCGTCCGGGGACCAGACGGGCGAGTGCTCCCCCACGTCGGTCCCGGTGAGGCGCCGCGGCGACCCCGCGGGGAGGTCCATGATCCAGAGGCGGTCGAGTGCACTGAAGACGAGGCGTCGTCCATCCGGCGAGGGCCGGGCGTGGCGGATCTGCTGGACGGTAAGGATCGAGTCGTCGAACGGAATCTCGAAGTGCACCACCGGTCCGAGCTGCTGATCAACACCGGCCGTGAACGGAACCACGGTCACTTCACCCGAGGGGATGGCGACCCGGCGGATCTTCCCGCCCCACGCGGCGATCAGGGCGGTGCCGTCCGGCGTAAAGCTCGCGCCGGGCATGGCGTCCCGGGTGTAGCGCGACTCCTGGTCGTCCCGCTGCACACCATGCACCAGCCAGTGCTCGTCGCCGGTCGCGATCTCCCGCAGGCGGTACGAGGTGGCCGAGTCCTCTCGCGTCGCGTACACGAGGTACCGGCCGTCCGGACTCACCGCCGGGCGCATCCCGCTGCCCCAGGCCCGGGTGCGCGGGTGGGTTTTTCCCGTCTCGCGATCGTACACCACGACCTGCCACAGGGGGAACTGCAGGTTGTAGCCGAAGCCTCCCTGCTTGGTGGCGACGTAGACGTACCGGCCGTCCGGGCCGAAGGCGGCACCGAGATAGTTGGGGTTGCCGCCACCGCCGGAGGAGCCCGCTTCCGGCTCGCCACGCCCCGTCAGCTTGACCCCGGTGCCGCCATCCACATGGTAGAGGTACAGGTTGTATGTGCTGCTCCGTACGTCGCTGGTGCTGCGGGAGACGGCAATGTACTTGCCGTCCGGGGTCCACTCCGGGGAGATGTACTGCCCCTTGTCCCCCTTCGTGAGCGCGTGGGGCTCGCTCCCATCGGCATTGATGAGCCAGAGGTTCTCGGCGCCGCTCCGGTCGCTCGCGAACACGATCCGGCTGCCGTCCGGCGAGTAGCGTGGCTGGGCGTCGAACGCCATGCCCGACGTGATGCGAGTTGCCGTTCCGCCAGCGATCGGCATCGTGTACAGATCGCCCAGCAGGTCGAAAACAATGGTGCGGCCTTCGGGCGAGACATCCACCGACATCCAGGTGCCCTCGTCGGTGTCGAATCGCACCGTGCGGGCGGGCTCGAGCGGGAGCGCGCTGTCCGTTACCACCCGGATGGGAGCGGCGGCGCTGTCCTGGCCAGCCAGAGGTGACGCGGAGGCCGTGGCGCACACGGCCATGGCCGGCAGGACATGTCGGAACGTGCGGAGCATGGTCATGACCAACCCTTGCGCAGTCGGAGCGAGGTGATGTGGGCGACGTGATGCGCGCCGTGCCAGGCGTAGAGCGCCAGGAGTTCGTCCACCCGCATCGGGCCGAGGTCGGGATGCAGGAGCGTCCGCGCCCACTCGCCTTCCGTCAGGCGCCGCCAGAGATACAGCCAGCGCGCATGCAGGTGCTCGAGCAGGTCGAGCGACAGTTCCAGGGGAGCCGTCGCGTCCGGTAACATGGCCCAGCGCGCTTCGTCATAGGGCCGGATGGCCGGCGATTCCTCGGTCAGCGCGAGCTTGAGCCTGACGTAGCTGTTGACGTGACTGTCTGGCAGGTGGTGGACGACCTGTCGCACCGTCCATCCCGCGGGCCGGTATGGTGTGTCGAGCTGCGGCTCCGTCAGGCCGCGGACGGCGTCACGCAGCCGGTCCGGCGCCTCGGCAATCCGTGCGATCGCCCGCGCGCGGGCCTCCGGAGCGAGGGCGCCGGGGAATGTGAACGGGCCAATGGGGAATCGCAGGTCGGGCAGGGCCGTCTCCGGGGGAAGAGGCGGTGTGGTGTCGGGGCCGGACAGTAGTATGCACCGACCGGCCAGCTCTCGCCAAGTGGAACGTCAGAGCGGGCGCTCGAGCAGCACGACCTCCTTGGCCCCGTGGTCCAGCATCAGCCGGCCCACCTCGACGAATCCTTCCCGCCGGTGAAAGGCGACCGACCGTGGATTGGGCGGGCGGACGTTCACTTCACAGGTAATGCGTGCGGTCCCGGCCTCCCGGGCCCGGCGGAACAGGTCCGCATACAACTCCCGCCCGAGGCCCCGGCTCCGCCGGTGGTCGGCAACAGCGATCCGGTCAACGTACCAGTGGTCGGCACACCGCTCCTCGAACCACCGGTAATTGGGGCTGTCATACGGAGCGCCCGGTCCCATCACCAGCAGAAATCCGTCCACGGCGTGGTCCACCTCCGCCACCGCGAACCACGCGGCGCGGTGGATCCACGGCTGGAAGAAGGCTGCGGGCACACGGCTCATGTTCGGGACCGCGGCCTCGTTGAGCGCGTGAATGGCCGGCAGGTCGGCCTCCGTGGCCCCCCGGATGTGGATATCACTCACCGCCCGATGCCCGTGAGAAACGCCTGCAGCCTGCCGACCTCTAACCCGCGCGCGACGTCGCCCACCAGGCTGTCCATCCGGAGGCGCCAGCGCCCGACGGCTGCGCTGTCGGCCGTTTCCAGCAAGTTGCGTGTTTCGGCCGGATCCGAACGCAGGTCATAGAACTCGTGCTTCCCCCCGAACCAGTCGATGAGCACGCGACCCTCCATGCGCAGGGCGTAGGCAATTTCGCCGTTGGGCCAGGTGAGCTCAGCCAGGATCGGGGATCGCGACGCCGATGCGCCGTCACGCCACAGGGCGGCCAGGGAGTGCCCCGGGAATGTGTCGTTCGGCAGGCCGGCCAGGTCGAGGATGGTGGCGGGAAGGTCCTGCAGGGTGACGGGCCCGGCCACCCGGAGGCCGGCCGGCACCGCGCCCGGCAGGCGCATGAGGAGGGGAATGTCGAGCAGGGGGCGGTAGAGGGTGTTCCCGTGCCCGGCGATGTCGTGTTCCCCGAACTGCTCGCCGTGGTCGCTGGTGATGATCAGAAGTGTGTGATCCAGTTCCCCGCGTTCGCGCAGGGTGGCAGCGAGCCGCCCGATCTCGTGGTCCAGGTATGCGATCACGCCGTCCTGGGCATCATGCGCGAGTTGCATCTTTTCCGGTGTGACGTCGGGCCAGGCGGGGTAGGGGTGGAACCGCCGGCCGTCGGGCATGAACATCCGGTCCCATGGGGCGGGCGCCAGGACCGGCTGGTGGGCATCGTACAGGTTGATGAACGCGAAGTACGGCCGCCTGCCAGCGCGCCTCCCCTCCCATCCCAGGAAGTTGTCCACCACGGTTCCGGCGTGCTGCCGGCCGTAGAGGTCATGATAGCCGATCAGGTCCTGGAACCACGGTTGCCAGACGAGCATGCCGCCGAGCGACGAGCTGGTCATGACCTGCCCGGGAGTAATCGCATAGTCCTCGAAACGCGCGAACCCGCGATCCAGGCCGTGCTCGTAGCTGGCGTATTTCGTATTGGCGGAGAAGCCGGCCGTCAGGTAGCCGCGGCGCGCCAGCGCCTCCGCCAGGGTGGGCCACCGGTCATCGAGGGGCGTGCGGAACCCGGCGTTCAACTCGTGGGGCCAGCGGCCTGTGAACATCCCGGCATGCGACGGCAGGGTCCAGGAGGACGTGGCCACGGCGTTCTCGAACACGGTACTCGAGGTCGCGAGGGAGTCCAGCACCGGCGTGGTGGGGCGATCGTACCCGTAGAGACCCAGGCTCCTGGCGCGCACGGTGTCCAGCACGAGGAGGAGGATATTGGGTGCGTCCGCAGGCGCGGGGCGGAGCGTGCGCTCCATACGCCATTCGCGAAGCGGGGCCCAGGCGAAGGCGGCGGCTGCTGCGAGCAGGACGGCCCCCGCGAGGGCGGCAGCCAGCCGCCTGACGAGTCGGTGGAAGCCGCGGCGCCGGCGCAGGGCGGCCGCGGAGAGTTGGGTCGCGATGCCGACTGCCAGGATCAGGAGCGCCCAGGTCCAGGCCCGGGAGAAATAGCGCAACAGCGCAAACGCGGCGAACGTGAAGAACAGGAGGGTGATGACCCGCTCGACGCGGCGATCCGGCCACCGCCGGTGGATGCCCCAGATAAGAAGAGCCGGAAACGCCAGAAGCACGAGATCGGCCACTGGGGCCATCCAGACGATGTGCTCGTTTCCGCCGACGGGCACGAGCAGGAGCTCCCGCCGCAGCAGGGCGGCGGGAACCTCGAGGAGCCCGGTCCCGAGGGACATCGCAAGGGCGAGGGCCGGGACGAACCACCATGGCCCGGGCAAGCTGTCCAGTCCCGGCGTGCCGTCTTCGCTTTCCACCGACATCGACCCTCCCAATGCGCTGCCACCGGATGATACACGGCCCGGGGCTGTCGGTGGGATTCCCCGGAGTTGCCCGCCGTGAGAGGACGGGGTATATGTATCGTCCGATCACCGCCGGCCGGCCGCCCCGGACGGAGGCGGATTCGACTTGGAAGGAGGACCCATGCGTACGTCCTGGCTTGCGCTTGCCACCATGCTGGTGGCGGCACCCCTCGCGGCCCAGCAGGCCGCCCCCGCCCCCGAATGGGGTCCGGGCCCACCGTTCTTCCCCGCGGGCGTGCGGTTTGCCGTAGTGCAGGGCGATCCATCCGCCGACGGGGTCTACACCGTGCGGCTCGAGATGCCGGCCGGCTACACCATTGCGCCGCACTGGCACCCCGAGGACGAGCACGTCACGGTGCTCTCCGGCTCCCTCGTGCTGGGAATGGGAGACTCGGTGAACGTCGCGGGTGGGATGAGGCTTGGGGCCGGCGGATTCATGACCGCCCCGGCGAAGGCCCACCATTTCGCGGTGGCGCAGGAGAAGTCGGTCGTGCAGGTGCACGGGAAGGGGCCGTTTGCCATTACGTACGTCCGGGCCCAGGACGATCCGAGGAACCAGAAGATCACACCGTAGTCTTCCGGCAGGCAGGGCAGGAAGAACCGGCGGGGCACGTGGCCCGCCGGTTCTTCATTTTCTTCAGTGCGGCGTGATTTCGGGCTGCGACACGACGGGAGGGCGGCGGGACGGAACATTGTTGCTGAGGACCCGGGTCAGCGTTTCCTGGTTCTGGGCCAGGCGGGTGATTTCGGCCTGCATGGACTCCAGACCGCTGGTGAGCCGGCGCAGGGCCTCCCGCTCTTCGAGGCGATCCGGCCTGGACGCCAGTGCCCTGAGGGCGAGACGGAAAAATCCGAACGCCAGGACCACGACCGAGCCCAGCAGGAACAGGAACAGGAAGTCTTCCATGGCAGCCTCCAGTGAAGGACAGTCGGGCGGATGGCCCGCGGTCCTTCACCTACGGAGATGTCGTGCCAGGTGTTTCAAGTTGAGACGTTCAGGAGGTACTGGCGGGTGCCGGGGCATGCCACGCATAAACGACGGTTCCGCCCCGGATGAGGTCGATCACCCGCGGTGCAGCGTCTTCACTGAGGGCGGGGCACCCCAGACTCCGGCCCAGTCTCCCCTGGGCGGCGACGACGTCGGGGCTTACGTACCAGGCGCCGTGAATCACGATGGCGCGCTCCATCGCGCGATCGTTCCGGCCCGGCTCAAGGCCCTCGAGGCGGAGGGACAGTCCGTGGCTTCCCTGATAGGTGGAGGCCGTGAGAAACGCTCCCAGGCTGGTTGCGTTGCTGCCGGGACGGTTAGAGAACCGGGTGGCCATCGCGTTGCCACTGCCGCGTCCATGGGCCACCAGTTCGTGGGCGAGGACGGAATCGGCGTCCAGATCCAGGACCCAGAGCCGGGGCTCAGCGCTGGGGAGGGTGTAATCGATGATGGTCAGGATGCTTCTGCTGGTGAGGCCGCCCTGCATGGCTTCCCACCACGCCGAAACGCCCGCCTTCAGGGCTTCAGGAGAAAGCCCGTCACGCGTGCCGGCGAGCACCAGCCCATCCGAGGGGAGGGAATCGGTGGCCGTGTGACCCGCGACCTCCGGCGGCGCTTCCGCCGGGGGGTGGCCGCCCGATACCACGCCCATGACCGGAAAAATGCTGACCGCCAGGAAAAGGCGGAGAAGGTGTCCAGACTTCATTCGCTCGCAGTGGTTGAAGTGGTGCCAGAAAAACTCGTCACGGACCTCACGATCGTGCAAGTTCCGTGCTGGTGACGCGCTCCCGTACTCAGACCGTTTCCTCCTGCCTGAGCCGCGCGGCCACACGCTGGAGACGGCTGCCCGCGTCCGCGGCAACTTCCCGCAACTCGGGGCGTTCCGCGAGGTTCCCCGCGGAGAGCATGATCTCCGGGTCCACCAGCCGCACAATGCTCCCGCCCGCGGGGCTTTCCTCGACGGTCACATTGCAGGGCAGCATCAGCCCCACGTCCGGTGCCGCCGAGATGGCCTTGTAGGCGAGCGGCGGGTTGCAGGCGCCGAGAATCACGTAGGGCCGGAACGCCCGCCCGAGCTTCTCCTGGAATGCCGCGCGAAGATCGATCTCAGTCAGCACGCCGAACCCCTCGGCTTTGAGAGCCGACTTGGTGGCCTCCAGGGCCGCCGGAAATTCCGTAGAAAGGAGGACCATCGTTCCGGGCTCGATGGAGCTGCCCGTTCGGGATGAAGGCGTAGAATCACTCATACTCTAAGTAACAATCGAGAACGTTTGTTTGTTCCCGGCCCGCCCTATGGTACATCGCCGTCCCCACCCTCCTTCAGGACCGCTTCATCCAGGGCGATTTCATCCCGTTCATGCCTGATGTCCAGCCGGAGTCGCCCGAAAAGACTCATGTAGATGTTGGCGACCCAGACCAGCGCGAAGCCCCCGGCAACGAGCCCTCGCCAGTCGGCGTAGAGCAGGCGAAAATCCGTCGCCATCAGCGCCAGGATCGTCACGTAGTGGCTGAAGCAGTACTCGCAGGTGAAGACGTAGAAGAATTTCCGCTGGACCACGTGGCGGCAGGTACGGCTTTTTCGTTCGCAGAATTCCCGGGGCTCCCGGAACACCTCCTCGTGAGTCACCGTCCAGCTGATGCACGCGATGGGGATCGCAAGCAGGAACAGGCTGGCAACCTCGTGGCCGAGTGACATGATCATGGGTCAGGGGCGGGGGTATCGGGAAAGCGCATGCGGGAACGTAACAGTGGGAAGAGGGCCGGGTCGAGCGGTCAAGCCGCCGGGATGCCTTCCGGGGCGATCGGCCGCCGGTAGACGTGCTGGGTCTTGAGCCGGGTGAACCCGAGTCGCGCGTAGAACGGGTGCGATTCCGAGCGGCGCGCGTTACTCCGGACGGCGAGCTCCGGCAGCCGCCGGCCGGCCGCCCAGGCCTCGACCGCATCCACGAGTTGGCGTCCGATGCCACGCCTCCGGGCGGTATCGTCGACTACCAGGCCCAGGATCTCGGCGCGCGGGCCGTACTCGAGCGGGCAGCTTTCCGCCGCGTGGATCCAGCCGAGCAGGGTACCGTCAGGCTCGGCCGCGACGAGCACGCAGTGGACAGGGTCGACCAGCAGGCGGGTCAGCCGCTCCCGGATAGCTTCCGGGGCCACGGGGTATCCCAGCTGGCCGGCGAGTTGTGCGATGGGGGCGGCCTCGTCCGCCCGTGCGGTACGAATCTCCATGGACTCCCCAGAGAAAAGGCCCGGGACGGTGCGTCCCGGGCCTCCGGTTCGGACCGGTACCACACGTCAGAGGCGCAGCCGCACGTCAATATCCACCATGATCGCCGGCGGCGTTTCCACGAAGATTACGCGGTCCTTCTCCCGCGTGATGATCATCTTTTCCAGCTTGCCCTTACCCTTGCCCCGGCCGCGATTCCCGCTCCGGTACCAGACCACCTGGCGGTCGTGGTCCGTTTCGATCTTCACGACCTCGTAGCCCTGCTTGACCAGGACTTCCCGGGTGATCGCAATCGCCCGGTCCGTGGTCGTGGCATAATGCTTCGGTTTTGCCTGCGCTGCCAGTGGACCGGCGAACGCGGCGCCGGCCGTAAGGAGGGCGGCGAATAACAGCAACTGCAAAATCCTTCGAGACACAGGCGCTCCCGGGCGGAATAATGAGCTGTCCCCGGGGTCCGAATCGCAATCGGCATGCCCATCATGGTGCGGGATCCTGCACCCACCCGGTATCAGAGGGCCTTATGAAAGAGGACGGCCCTGTCGACCTCCAGGAAGCCCAGTTGAAGGTGCGACCGCAATGACACCGGATTCTCCGGGCTGGTGTCCGAACAGAGATCGCGATAGCCTCGCTTGCGAGCCCATGTCTCCACGCCGCGAACCAGGGCTGAGCCGATGCCCTGGCCGCGCCATTCGGGCTCGACGTACCACCCTTCCAGGTAGGCCACGGGTCCTTCGACGGCTCCCTCGGCCCAGGAGCGTTCGCCTGCCTCGGCGAACCCGGCAAGCCCGCCGTCGGGAAGCTCCGCCACCAGCGTGACCGCGTCCGTCCGCTCCAGCCAGCGGTGCATGTCGCGCTCCGTCTGGTCCGCCCACAAGGCGGTGCGCATCCGCTTCCACCCGGGAAGGTCGGTTGCGGCGAACGGGCGAACCTTCACCGGCCGGCGTCCCTTCGGATCCGGTAGAGCACGTGCGGCAGGTCCGCATGGACCACGTCGCGTTCGTACGTCATGCCGAGCTTTTCCATCACCCTGCGCGATTGCTGGTTCTCCGCGAGGGTGATGGCGATGATCGAGTCGAGTCCCAGGCGGTGGAACCCATAGCGGAGGCACGCAGCCGACGCCTCCGGCGCCAGGCCCTGTCCCCAGACATGCGGCATCAGGCTGTAGCCGACCTCGACCTCGTCGTTCCCCTCGATCTCGAGGTGACGCAGGAGGACCCGTCCCAGTACCTCTCCCTCCGCGTCACGAAGCAGCCAGATTCCGTGGCCGTGCTCGTCCCAGTGCCGGAGGTTGACCTCCATGTACGCTGCCGTGGACTCCGCGTCGCGCACACCCCCGAGCATTACCATCTGCACCGGATCCTGGTGCATCCGGTGGATGTCCGCCTCGTCCTCGGGGCGGAGTCGCTCGGCGTAGAGCCGGGCTGTGCGGAAGGATTCCGGAAAGGCCATGGGGAAGCAGGGATCAGGACGCGGCCGGAAGGGTGTACGTGAACTCGTAGGAATGATGTCCGTCCATAACGATGATCTCCATCGAACCGCTGAGACCGGCCAGCCCATCCGTGCCCGAATCAGGCACGACCGTGACGGAGAGGGTTGGTGTGCCCCGCTGCATCACGCCATGGTGCTGCAGGACGAAGGACCCCGAACGGCCCTGGAGCGTTCCCGTCACCCGCTCGAGCGCCACATAGCCCGCGGAGCCCTCGACCGCCGTCCGTGCAGCCAGCATCTGTCCGCTGCCCTTCCCCTCCAGGTCTCCCTGAAATGTCTTGCTGAGCACGAGCCGGCCGATCGCGGCGTCACCATCCAGTGCAGTCCCCGGTTGCGGGGTGATGGTTGGCTCAAAGGTGCCGGTGGCGTGTTCCATAAGGTGGCTCTTCCGGGTCAAGGCTGATGAGTGGCGGGAGACCGAGCATATACCCGAAACTTCGTTCCCGTCCAGTCTCCGGAAAACAGGACAAGTCAGTTGCCTTCCCGGGGTCCATACGTTCCCATCAGTTCCGCCTGGCCTAATATGTGACCCTGCACGGCCCGCTCGACGTTGCCGCGGCGCGCGTCGGGGCCCAGGTCCGGGAGGACCGTATCGAGCGCGAGGAGGCGGAAGAAATAGCGGTGCCGGCCGACGGGGGGGCAGGGACCGTGATACCCGCGGCGGCCGTTATCGGTTATCGCGTCGAGGGCCGGTGGGTCCGCGGGATGGTTTCCGGCGGCCTCGGGAAGCCCGGTTGAACCAGCCGGAAGGTTGTAGCGGATCCAGTGGACCCAGGTGCGCTTCGGGGCGGCCGGATCGGGCGCGTCGGGGTCGTCAACGATGAGTACCAGGCTCCGGCTTCCGGCAGGGACGCCGGACCAGTCGAGGGGTGGCGACCGGCCATCGCCGTCACAGGTATGCCGGACGGGAATCGGGTTCCCCTCGTGGAAAGCCGGTGAACGCAGTTCCATGGTTTCAGCCTCACCCGGAGCGCGGGGACAGGCGGGATCGCCTGCCGCCGCGGTTGCCTTCCGGTCAGTGCACGGTGAACACCGTTGCTCGCCCCGGGTCGCCTGCTTCGGGCACCCAGGCGTAGCGGCCCGGTGAGAGGTCCAGCGTGAAGTACGCGGTGTCACCGGCCGGCATTTCGTGGGTCCCGCCCAGGAACGGGACAGGGGCGGGGCTGCGCAGTCCATCCACATTCATCCAGTCCATCCAGCGCGTGACGGTGTCCAGACTGGTCGTCGAGTCCAGTCGAGCGACGTGCACGTCATTCCCCAGCCCGACCGCCGGCTGCTCGGCGAAGTGTACCGCCACGGTGTGCTGGCCGGCCGTCACGGAGGCCGGTCCGTCCAGGCGGTCATTCGCCAGGGTGAGGGCCAGGTCGCCCTTCGGCGGCGAGGCGCCGGAGGCGGAATCAGTGACGGTGAGCTGGTGGAGCATGCCAAGGCCGGTATGAAAGCGTCCGTCGGCCGTCTTCACGTAGCACTCCATCACGTACGTGCCGGGTTTGAGGTCAAGCGTGGTCCGGACACTGGCCCCTGGCGAAACGAGTCCCGGGCCCCCCATGACCCTGGCACCCCCGTACCATGCGGGCAGGAGCCGTCCGATCATGGCGCCGGCATCGGCTTTGGAGGCGCCGGCCTGGAGCGCCGCCCAGGCAGAATCGAATGCCGCGCCGACCTCACGCAGGTAGTCCTCCGCCGTCCGTCCGTCGGGCAGCTCGGTCAACATCATGAAGTGCGGTTCCTGCCCATGATTGGCGAAGTCAAGGGTAGTCCAGCCGGAGGGGATCGTATCGGGTGCCTCGAAGGCATACTCCCTTGCCACCACACTGACCTCCCCGGCCTTCATGGAGGCCTTGTCGACGGCATCACGATCCGTGGACTGGCAGGCGGCCGTCGCCAAGGCCGCGAGGATGAGCCCGGATGCGGCAGGGACACGTCTCATTGCTGGTCTCCAGGTAAGGGTTGCGGGGGTGTCTCGATCAGGCCTGACCGGTCAGGTTGCGACCGTGCTTCGATGCCGGCCGAGGGCCAGCAGGAGGAGCACCCCGGCTGGTCCAACGAGCAGGGATGTCCAGAGGCCCGGGAAGTAGCCGCCGCCGGCCAGAGCCAGCATGGGATGCGCGACCCCGTTCACGATGCCGGCGAGGGCCAGGAACCAGAGGGCGAACAGTGTGAATCCGGGCCACGCGCGGGGCCGTACGAGGGCCAGGATCCAGGCCGCGAGCCATGCCAGGTTGAGCGTCACGAAGAATCCCGGAGGCCACGCGGCAAGCCCGAGCAGGGCGGGGAACCGGTCGGGAAACCCGCCGAGCCATTCCTCCCCGAAGTGCAGCGCCTGGGCCGCCACCGCGAGCCACCCAAGGCGTCGCACGGTCGCGAATGGCCCGCGGTGCTCAGGGTGCGGGCCGGATCGGGCCAGGGCCAGGGAGATGGCGGCCACGACGCCCAGCCCGGAAGTTCCCAGGAGGATACTGCGGAGCTGAACGTCCATGCATGCCCGGCTGCTGGTCAGGGTTGGCCATCGCAACGTATCATCCGGGCCCCGCCCATGGCACCCCGTATTGGCCTCACGGCCGGCGCGCGCGGCGCCATGTCGATTCGGGAGGCCGCCGATCGTCGAAGGGGAGCGGGACGAGCGCGACGTGCGCCCACGGGGCGCCCACCAAAAAGAACAGGAGGCAGCATGAGCCGGGTCCGGTTGCTGGTTGGGACACGCAAGGGGGCATTCATTCTGGAGGCGGACGGACGGCGGAGGGACTGGAAGGTGAGCGGGCCGCATTTTCCCGGCTGGGAGATTTACCACGTGAAGGGGTCTCCGGCTGATCCTGACCGGCTGTACGCCTCCCAGAGCAGCGGGTGGTTCGGCCAGGTCGTGCAGCGGTCGAGCGATGGCGGAAAGACCTGGGAGACGGTCGGTAACGAATTCGCGTACGATGGCGTTCCCGGGACCCACCAGTGGTACGACGGTACTCCGCATCCGTGGGAGTTCAAGCGGGTGTGGCACTTCGAGCCCGCCTTGACCGATCCCGACATCGTCTATGCCGGGGTGGAGGACGCTGCCCTTTTCCGGACGACGGACGGCGGCACCTCCTGGGAAGAAGTCTCCGGCCTGAGGAAGCACGGGTCGGGGCCCCGGTGGCAGCCCGGCGCCGGCGGCATGTGCCTGCACACCATCCTGCTCGATCCCTCCAGGCCTGACCGCATCTTCATCGCGATCTCGGCGGCCGGCGCGTTCCGGACGGATGACGCCGGGAAGACCTGGACCCCCATCAACCGTGGGCTCCGCTCGGAGTTCATGCCGGAGCCCGAGGCCGAAGTGGGCCACTGTGTGCACCGGATCGCCATGCATCCGTCCCGGCCGAACGTGCTCTTCATGCAGAAGCACTGGGATGTCATGCGGAGCGACGATGCCGGCGATTCGTGGCATGAAGTGAGCGGCAACCTGCCCAGCGACTTCGGATTCCCCATCGGCATTCATGCCCATGAGCCCGAGACCGTGTACGTCGTTCCCATCAAGAGCGACAGCGAGCACTATCCGCCCGAAGGGAAGTTGCGCGTGTACCGGAGCAGGGCGGGAGGCAACGAGTGGGAGGCGCTCACGAAGGGGCTGCCCCAGCAGGACTGCTACGTGAACGTGCTGCGGGACGCGATGGCTGTCGATACCCTGGATGACTGCGGGATCTACTTCGGTACTACCGGCGGCCAGGTGTACGCGTCCGCCGACGCCGGGGACAGCTGGGAGCCGATTGTGCGGGACCTGCCGGCCGTGCTCTCGGTCGAAGTGCAGACGCTGCCGTCGTGATCCGGGTCGGACTGCCCTACCCGCTCCAGGCGCTCGCACAGATTCAGGGCGAGGTCGAACTGGATCTGGCCGCGCCGGTCACCCGCGCCGCCATCCTGGACGCGCTGGAGGCGCGCTATCCCGTGCTGCGGGGTACGATTCGCGACCAGTCCAGCGGAAAGCGCCGGCCGTTCCTCCGGTTTTTCGCGTGCGCCCGGGACTTGTCGCATGAAGATGCCGACGCGCCGATGCCGGAAGCGGTGGTGCGGGGGGAGGAGCCGTTCCTGATTGTCGGCGCCGTGGCCGGGGGGTGAAGGCGTGCCGGCCGCGGCGTCTACTGGCCGCGGGTCTTCTGGCGCAGTTCCTCGAACCAGTTCTCGACCACGATCAGCGGCACCTCGATCTTCGAGGCCTCGGTCACGTTGCGGGCCATGATGAAGCGGCCGTCGGGCGCGACATCGTACGGCGTGTAGAACTCTGAGTTGGACATGTAGATCCGGTCGTCCAGGTGAAACAGGGTCTGCCGCTCGCCGAGCTGCGGCTCGTCCGTTCCTGCAACACTCACCGCCATCATGTCGCGGGTGGGGCTGAGATAGAACAGCTCCCGGGCGTTCCGGCTCCAGAGCGGCGCCACGCCCCCGCCGTTGGAGACCTGCCGCTTGCCGGCCTGGGTGTTCGGGAACGGCCGGATGAAGATCTCGGTCCGGCCCGTCTCGTTCGACTCATACGCCAGCCAGCGACCGTTCGGTGAAATCGCGATGGCTTCTTCGTCGTATCTGGTCGCGACCACCGGCACCGGTGCACTGTCGATACCGGGGCGCAGGCCGACGATGTCGCGGCCTCCCGAGAGGCCGATCGTGCCGCCGGTGCGGAAGAGCAGCCACGTCCGGTCCGGGGACCAGTCGGCCTCGAAGATGCCCGCCGGTGCGCGCCGGAGCAGGGAGTCCTCTCCCGTCCCGTCCGCGCGCCGCATGTACAGCCCCCCGATCCCCTGTGTTCCCTGGCGATTGGAGCCGAACATCACACTGCGTCCGTCGGGCATCCAGCGGGGGCGGAATTCCGAGGCGCTGTCATAGGACACCCGGGACAGGGGGCCCCGGGGCAGCTGTTTCACCCAGATGTCGTCCCCGGCATCGGTGAAGAGGCCGATGGCGAGTCGAGTCCCGTCCGGCGACAGGGACCAGCCGTAGTTGGCGCCGTAGTTGGTGAACCGGAACCGCCAGGAGGGGTCGACATCGGTTTCGCGGCCGGTGCGGTCGATCCAGACCATCTGGTACCATTGCAGGAGGGAGAGCGCCGCGCCCTGCCGCATGACCAGCGTGCCATTCGCGGACACCGCGACCAGCGGGAGCACGCCGTTCACCACGGAGATGCTGTCGACGACGGGGATCGGCGATCCGGTCGTGAGCAGCCGCTTCCGGTCGAACGGCACCACGAACATCGCGCCGTCGCGCCGGATGGCCATGAGATGGCCGGTCCGCAGGTACTGTCCGAAGGCAATGCCCGGCAGGACCTGGTGCGCCGTTCCGTTGCGCAGGTCGAGGGCCCACAGTTCCTGCGAGGTGACGCAGCTCCCGCTGCACCGGATGAAGAGCACCCCTCGACTGTCCGGCAGGGGAGTGACCTTCTCGAGGTTCCCGCTGTCGGCGTAGATCTCGGTCGAGCCCCCGCCGCTTGCGGGTACGCGCCGGAATCCGGTACCCCCGGCGCGGATGTAGACGATGGTCCCGTCATCCAGCCAGGCCAGCCCGGTGTTTCCCGACGCGGAGTCGGCGATGGTGACCGGGGCCCCGCCCATGATCGGCAGCTTCCGTACCTCGCGCCCGGACAGGAAGGCGATCCACTCGCCGTCCGGCGACCATGTGAAATTGACCGCGCCATACGAGCCCGCGAGCGGCCGGGCCTCGTACCGGTCGCGATCCTTGATCCAGAGCTGCTTGTCCGCAGCCCCCACGTAGGCAATCCGTGAGCCGTCGGGTGAAGGGACGGCACCCCAGGCTGGATCGGGTGCCTGTGACGCCGGCATGGACAGGCCATAGCGGATGACCTGGGGCCGGGGGCGGGGGCGGAGTAACGCGAGGAGCCCGGCGCCGAGCACCAGGCCGGCCATCGAGTGCCGCGGCCACCACGAGCGGGTGCCCTGCCGGGCGCCGGGCGGCCCGGGCCGCAGCCGCCGGCACGGCCAGGGTGGCCGTCGCCCCGCGGTAACCCGGATCCTTAAGGGCCGCCGCAAACTCCGCGGCGCTGGCGAACCGGTCGGCAGCCAGTTTCTCGAGCGCGGTCAGCACGGCCGCCTCGAGGTGCGGGGGGATCGTATGCCGCTTGGGCATCAGGGGGCGGGGTTCTTCGGTAACGACCTTGGCGATGATCGCCTGCGCCGTCGGGCCGGTGAACGGCGGCTCCCCGGTCAGCATCTCGTAGAGCACGGCGCCCAGCGCATAGACGTCGCTCCGCGCGGTGATTTCGCGCTCCCCCATCGCCTGCTCCGGCGACATGTAGAACGGCGTGCCGAGGCTCATGCCGGTTTCGGTCATCCGGGTACTGCCGGCGCTGCTGACCGCGAGCGCAATGCCGAAGTCCGACACCAGGGCCTGTCCGTCGTGGAGCAGGATATTCTCCGGCTTGATGTCGCGATGGATCACGCCATGGCGGTGGGCATAGTCGAGTGCGCTCGCCACCTCCGTTGTAATCCGGACGGCATCGGCGATGGGGAGCTGGGTCTCGCGGGTGAGCCGGTCGCGCAGGCTCTCTCCTTCGATGAACGGCATCACATAGAACAGAAAGCCGTCGGCCTCGCCCGAATCGAAGAGAGCCAGAATATGCGGATGCTGGAGGTTCGCCGTGGTCTTGATCTCGGCCAGGAAGCGCTCCGCCCCGATGACCGCCGCAAGCTCCGGGCGCAGCACCTTCAGGGCGACCCGGCGGTCATGCCGGACGTCATGCGCCAGGTAGACGGTGGCCATGCCGCCGGCCCCGACCTCGCGCTCGATCGCGTACCGGCCGGCGAGGGCCGTCCCAAGCCTGCCGATCGTTTCAGACACTGGCGATTCTCCCGAGGCGCAGGTGCAGGAAAGCCCGGAGCTTGCCGCGGCATGGGCCGCAGCGGTGGCGCCGGGTCGTCCAGCCGGAGGCGCGAGTCCCGGGCTGGATGTCGTATCGTGTACGGGAAAGGTGCCCGTCAACGATAGGGCAATGGACCCCTGGGGGCCAGTTGCCGTTCGCGCCGCCGGCCGAATCGCGTATCTTGCAGGACCTCCCACCACCAGGACCCATGGACGATCTGTTTGCCCGGCTGAACGATGCCCTGGCACCGACCTACCGGCTCATCAAGGAGCTGGGCGGCGGTGGCATGAGCCGTGTCTTCCTCGCCGAGGAAGTCGAGCTCGGCCGCCAGGTGGTGATCAAGGTGCTCCCGCCGGACATGTCCGCGGGGGTGAACCGGGAACGGTTCCAGCGCGAGATCCGGCTGGCGGCGTCGCTCCAGCACCCGCACATCGTCCCGCTCCTCACCGCCGGCGCCGCCGGCGACCTGCTGTATTACGTCATGCCGTACATCGAGGGCGAGTCCCTCCGGGCCCGGCTGGCCCGCGAGGGCGAACTGCCCATCACCGAGGCCGCCAGGATCCTCCGCGACGTCGTGGATGCGCTCGCCGCCGCCCACAAGCGCGGCGTGGTCCACCGCGACATCAAGCCGGACAACGTGATGCTGGCGGGCAACCACGCCCTGGTGACCGACTTCGGGGTGGCCAAGGCGGTCAGCGCCTCGAGCGGCGAGGGCGGTTCCTCCCTCACGTCGCTCGGGGTCGCGCTGGGCACCCCGGCCTACATGTCGCCCGAACAGGCCGCGGCCGATCCGCACACGGATCACCGCGCCGACATCTACGCGGTCGGGGCCCTGGCGTACGAGATGCTCACCGGACTGCCGCCGTTCACTGGTCCGACCCCGCAGTCCGTCCTCGCCGCGCACGTGACCCAGACACCGGAGCCGCTCATCCGGCGCCGGCCGGCAGTGCCGCCCGCCATGGCGGACCTCGTCATGCGCTGCCTGGAGAAGCGCCCGGCTGACCGGTGGCAGACGGCCGACGAACTGATGCCGGCCCTCGGCGGACTGATGACCCCGACCGGCGGGATGACTCCCACGGGCACGGTTCCGGTGCCGGCAGTGAGTGCGGAGCACGATTACCGGAAGAGCCACCCGGTGCGGGTGCTGGGCCTTTACGCTCTGGCCGCGGTCGCGGTGCTCGGCGTTGCGTACTTCCTGATGATGCAGCTCGGCTTGCCGGGATGGGTCTTCCCCGGCGCGGTGGCCCTGATGGCCGCGGGTGTGCCGATCATGATGATCACCGCCCGCCACGAGCGCCAGCGGGCCATGGCGCGGATGACGGGTACGTACGCCGCGACTCCGACCGGGCTCCCGGGGCTTGCGACCTGGCGGAAGGCGTTGTGGGGCGGGGGGGCGGCTTTCGGGGTGCTTGCCCTCGCCACGGGCGTCTACATGGCCATGCGTCTCCTCGGCATCGGCCCGGTGGGGACCCTGCTCGCCTCGGGCGTGCTGAGCGGCGAGGACCGGCTGCTGCTCGCCGACTTCGACAATCGTACGGCCGACAGCACCCTCGGCAGCACGATTACCGAGCTGTTCCGGATCGACCTCTCGGAGTCTCGCGCGATCAACCTCATGGAGCCGTCCCAGGTGCTGGAGGTGCTCCGGCGGATGGAGCGCGGCGACAGCGCCATCGGCGAGCCCCTTGCGCGGGAAATCGCCACCCGCGAAGGTATCAAGGCCTACGTGACGGGCGATGTCCGCACCCTCGGCAACGGGTTCATCATCTCGACCCGCCTGGTCGCCGCGGGCTCGGGCGACGCGCTCTTCGCGGGGCGGGAAACCGCCAATGCGCCCGAGGACGTGGTGGGAGCGGTCGACCGGCTCTCCGCCGCCCTTCGCGAGCGGATTGGCGAATCACTCCGGGACGTACGCGCCGACGCGCCGCTGGAGCGTATCACCACGCGCTCCACGGAGGCGCTGCGCCTTTACACCCAGGCGACCAAGGTCGGCACGAATGAGCAGGACTACCGCCGGGCAGTGGAGTTGCTGCGCCAGGCCGTGGCGCTCGACAGCAATTTCGCCATGGCATGGCGCCGTCTCGCCGCCTTCGCCAGCAACGCCGCCCAGGGCGAGTTGTCGGACTCGGCGGCGACCCGGGCCTACACCCTCCGTGACCGGCTGGGCGAGCGGGAACGGCTTCAGGTGGTGGCGACCTACCACTGGCTCGTGACTGATGAACCCGTCCTGGCCATCGATGCCTACCGCAGCCTGCTCGATAAATACCCCGAGGACATGACGGCGCTGAACAACATCGGGCTGGTGTACAGCAACCAGGGGCGGTATGCGGAAGCCGAGGCGGCCGAACGGCGGGTCATCGCGGCGGGAGGGACCGGAGCGCTCGCATATGCCAACCTGGCCAGCGTCCAGGCGCGGCAGGGAAGGTTCGCGGCCGCGGAATCAACCCTCAGGTTGCTGGACGATTCCTTCCCCTCCGCTCCGTTGCGGCAGACCATGCCGATCACCCTGGCCGTGGCCCGTTCCGACTTTCCGGAGATCGAGCGGATCGCCCTCCTCGTCCGGGACTCCGTTCCGGCGGGCAGTGGGATCCAGGCAGGCCTCTATGCCCGGCTCTCCAGCGTGTACGAGGCGTGGGGGCGGCTGCAGGAGAGCCGGCAGTGGGGTGAGCGGGCCGGGGAAATGTTCCGCAAGGTACGGGGGGTCGAGCGTTCCGACGCGTGGCTGGAGAATGGCCGGAAGTTCGATGACTTCGAGCGGCAGCTGAACCTGGGACATGCGCCGGCCGATGCCGACCAACGGCTCGAGGATCTCTGGCGCCGGGAAGTTCAGCTCAGGACGAAGCCCGAAGACCGCAACTACATTGGGGCGGCGTACCTCTTCGCGACTGTTGGCCGTCCCGAGCGGGCCCGGCAGTTGATGGATGAATACCGGCGGGTTGCCGACACGGCCGCAGTTCGCCGGACAGAGGAGGCCCTGGAACTGGTCGGCAGCTGGATCGACCTGGCCGAGGGCAGGCCGGAATCCGCCATCCGGACGATCACGCGGTACCGCGAGGAGAACCACTGCGGGACCTGCCTGCTCTGGGAACTGGCCGAGGCCTGGGACCGCGCAGGCTCGCCGGATTCCGCTATTGCCACTTATGAGGAATTTCTCACGGTTCCCTCGACCGGGAGACTCGGCGATGATGCGCAATACCGTGCGATGATTCTCCGCCGGATGGGCGAGATGCACGAGCAGCGCGGCGATCGTACAAAGGCCCTTGATTACTACGGTCGCTTCACCGATCTCTGGAAAAACGCCGACACGGAGCTCCAGCCCATGGTGACCCAGGTCAAGACCCGGATGGCGCGGCTGGCCGGGGAGCCCGCCACGCCATAGGGCTTCTTACTCTCCAGCCACGATATACACGGGGCGCCGGGCCACGCGTGACCGCAGCGCGGCCTCGTCCAGCGCACCTGCCCACGTTGCGGGGTCCGCATCCTGGAGGAGAATCGCGCTCTCCATCGGGGCCTCCTCCGCGCAGGTGACACGGATGTCCATCGGCGTGTAGATCCCGATGGTGAGCAGGCCGACCAGCTGGTTGAGGAAACTGAGTCGCGTTTCCACCCTGGCGACGCCGGCGGGGCACTGTTGTGCCGTCTCCACCGTGGCGGGCGGCACGAGCCCGTAGATCCAGCTTGAGGCCCACTTGTGGTCGATGGTCACGCTCGACGGCGTGGCACCGGTGGTGATGGTGGCATGATAGCATCCGGCCAGCAGGCATGCGCCGGTGGCGAGAACGCTCAGGGCCCTGATACGCATGGTGCCATCCTTGGGTATGGGGAGTGGGTAACGCTGCACGGTAGGGGCCGGGGGCGTCCGGCGCCAGAGAGGGCCCGGCGCCGGGCGCACCGGTCAGCCGAGCGGTATTTGCTTCGCGTGGCGGGAAAGCCAGTCCCGATACGTCTGGAGCCGCGGGTTCAGCTCCCGTGACTCCTCCACGCTCCGGACGCGGCAGTACTCCTCGTTGAAATCCCGCTTGTACTGAAACATGTTGCCCATGTCGTCCGCGCCCGGGAAACCGAACCCGCGGTAGACGTCGGCCGGGATGGCGTTGTAGCGGACCTCCTCACCGAGGACTTCGGTCAGGCCGGCAGCCATCGCGGCGCCGGTCAGCTGCTCGCCTGCGATCCCCACGGTCTTTCCCACGTAGTGGTCACGCTTCCCGAAGATGCCGTACGCGCAGCCGCCGATGTCGCCCGCCGCGATGCCGGGCAGCTTCCCCTCGCCCATGGGCATGGTGAGGGTCAGCACCCCGTCCGGGCCGCGCTGTGGTCCGGTACCGAAGTGGATCATGTTGTCCCAGTAGAACGACGTGAGCAAGAACGTCGTGGGGACGCCGGCATCGGTGAAGAAGTGGTTCGCCATCGCCTTAGCGTCGAAGTGGGGGACCTTGTACTTCCCCATGAGCGTAGGCATCCGGTCGTCATCGAGGGGGACGCGCTCGCGGGTGTCCTCGAAGGTGGACCAGATGGCGTGCTGGAGGCCTGCCTCCGCCGCCGCGGCGGCAAGATGCTTTCCCTGTGTCGTTTCCTTCTCCGGGTCCATGTGTTCCCAGTAGTTCGTGACGCAGTAGGCGCCCCAGGCCCCGCTGAACGCCTTCGCAAGGCTGTTCTGGTCATCCAGGTCCGCCTGTACGACATCGGCGCCGCGTCCGGCGAGTTCCCGGGCCCGCGCGGATCCGGGCTTGCGGGTCAGGGCGCGAAGGCGGAAGGGTCCATCAGGGTTGTCCAGGATCGCGCGCGCGAGGCCGCCGCCCTGCGCGCCCGTGGCGCCGACGACGACGATGGTCTTCTGGCCGGCCATGAGAGTCTCCGGAGAATGCGAGAAGCGAATAGCGAATAGTGACTAGTGACTAGTGACTAGTGACTAGTGACTAGTGAATAGTGACCGGTGGCTGGTGATCGGGGAAGGGGTAGGGGGTGGTGACTGGGGAGTAATGTCTGGTGATTAGTGGTTAGTGATTAGTGCTTCGGGGTTGGGATCTTCCCGATTCTCGATTCCCGGCGGTTCCGGCGGTGTTTCACCGCCGGACCTTCCACTCGGGATCAGCGGCCCCGTAGTGTCACCCTGATGTCCTCCTTGAACCATCCTGCTCTCATCTCTTTTTTCTGCAGTTGCCACTCCGCCACCGGGTGGAGTACGCTCGTGCCACCGCGGGGAGGAGATCGCCCGCGTAGCGCTCGAGTGCTTGCGCGTGATCCGTGTCGCCCGACATGTCGAGCGTCCCGAGGACTTGCAGTTCGAGCATGTGTTCCTGTCCGGTACACGAGAGGCGGGTGGGGAGGCCGGGTAGATTCAGCCGCCTCGTGATTTAACCTACCTGTGGCCGGAGGCTCGTCCAGTGGGGAGATGCATACGGGGCCGGCGGTGGATGTGTAAGTGTCTGTGAGATAATTAGTTAGTCAGGAAATGGGGAGCAGGGAGCAGGGGTGGGGAGTGGCGGTGATACCCGATCCCCCGGCACCCGACACCCACCCATGGCGCCAGGGGGCCTCCATGACTATCCTTCCCCGCAGTCGGGGGCTGGGCTTCTGACCCGTACCGCCCCCGCGCACCAGGCGGTTCCGCAGGACTCCCTTCACCATATGTGCGCTGTGTAGCAGTCCGGCACCCCGGCATTCCGTCGGCCGTATCGTGCTGCCTGACGACAGGATATTTGTGCCTTTCAGCAGTCTTGAACTTCACCCCGGTCTTCTTCGCGGCATCGAGGACCTGGGATACACCAGACCCACGCCCATCCAGTCGGAGGCGATCCCGCCTGCGATGCAGGGCGGCGACGTGCTCGCCTGCGCCATGACCGGCAGCGGCAAGACGGCCGCGTTCCTTCTTCCGATCCTGCACCAGCTCCTCGCCAGCCCCCGTCGGGGCACTCGCGCGCTGGTGCTCACGCCGACCCGCGAACTCGCGGCCCAGGTGCTGGCTGACCTCAAGGACCTCACGCGTCACACGCCCGTCACTGCGGCCGCCATCTTTGGCGGCGTGGGCATGGGCCCGCAGGAGACCGCCTTCCGTCGGCAGGCCAACGTGCTGATCGCAACGCCGGGTCGTCTGCTGGACCACCTCCAGTACGATTATGCGAAACTGGACATGGTGGAACATTTCGTCCTCGATGAGGCGGACCGGATGCTCGACATGGGCTTCCTCCCGGATGTGAAACGCATCATCCGGCACCTGCCCGCGGAGCGTCAGACGCTGTTCTTCAGCGCCACGATGCCCGGGCCGATCGCCGCCCTCACCCGCGAGCTGCTCCGCAACCCGTCGCGCATCCAGCTGCAGCGCAAGGCTGCGCCGGCCACCGGCATCACCCAGGCCGTCTATCCGGTGCCGCAGGAGCGGAAGGCCGGCCTCCTCGTCCACCTGCTGGAACGCGGCGACCTGAATGAGGCCCTGGTCTTCACCCGGACCAAGCACCGGGCCGACCGGCTCACGAAGGCGCTGGTGCGCGCGGGGGTCAGGGCGGAACGTATTCACGGCAACCGGTCACAGGCGCAGCGCACGGCGGCCCTGGCCGGATTCAAGGCGGGAGAGTTCCGGGTACTCGTGGCGACGGACATCGCGGCGCGCGGCATCGATGTCGAGGCGCTCGGGCACGTGGTGAATTTCGATGTGCCGAAGGTACCGGATGACTACATCCACCGGGTGGGGCGGACGGCCCGGGCTGAGGCAACGGGGGAGGCGTTCACGTTGGTGGCGGCGGACGAGGAAAGCCTGCTGCGGGCGATCGAGCGCGCGGTGGGGAGCCGACTGGCGAGGGTGACGGTACCGGACTTCGACTACACGCCGTCAGCGGGTGCGAGCCTGGAGGTGCCGCTCGGCGAGCGGATCAGGGAGATCCGGGCCCGGAAGGCGGAGGATCGGTTGCGGGCGAAGGCGAACGCGGAGCGCCGCGCCGCGGCAGCCGCCCGGCAGTCCGCCGCCCCGGCGCGTCGTCCACGCCGGCGGCGGTCGGGCTGAGGTCTAGCGCTCCCGCGTCCGCGGCTTGCGCCGCTTGCGGCGCAGCGCCGCCGCCAGCTTGAGCTTGCGGGCCATGCTCGGTTTCAGGTAATGCCGGCGGGCCCGCAGCTCCTTGAGGATTCCGGAGCGCTGCACCTTTCGCCGGAACGCCTTCAGGGCATATTCGATCTTGTCCGAATCGGACAGGGTGACTTCGATCATGTTACCTCCCAATGCACGGTCCAAATGATGAGGCCGGCCCGCCCGATGGGCGAGCCGGCCTGCATCGTCATGCGACTGACGAGTGAGCGGGAACGCTCAGGCGCCCAGACGAACGACGTTCTCCGCCGCGGGGCCCTTCTGGCCCTGGACGATGTCGAACTCGACGCGCTCGCCCTCGGTGAGGGACTTGAAGCCCTGGGCCTGGATCGCCGAATGATGGACGAAACAGTCCTTCTGGCCGTCCTCGGGCGTGATGAACCCGAAACCCTTCGCGTCGTTGAACCACTTCACGGTGCCGGTGGTACGCATACTGACCTGCTCCTTGGTGTGTTGTAATCGGAGTGCGGTCGTATGCCGTACGTGCCGACTACTGTGCGTCGTGACCTCGGCCTCACGACAGGGCCTCGTTTCCACGGCTCGGAACATTTGTCCGAGGCCGGTTGCGATCCGAATACAAAAGAGGGCCGGCGTGTGCCAGCCCTCCGCCTGTGTCCGCTGGAAACTGTGCACCCGGATGGGTGCGGTCGCGACATCAAGATAGCAACCCCAGCCCCTTTGCACAATGGCCAACCCCGGCCAGGCGGCCAGACAAGGCCCCGGTCCTCCCGGTCCCGGCAGGCAGTGGCCTCGTCACAGGCCACCCGCGGGACGGCCAGGCGCGGCCCGCCGTGGTGAAGTGCCGACCGTAACTGAGGTTGAACGCATGGCCGAAGCCTGGAGGGTTGTCCCCCTGCGTGTGCTGAAGGATGGTTCTCCAGTTTGTCCAGCAACCGCTCCATCAGCGCTTAAGGAGCCGGCGAATTTATCGAAACGGGTGGAGCTGTCTTTACGGGCTGTTGCCATAACGCATGAGAGCGTAATGGGTTGTCGTCATAGTGTGAAGCTCGCCACCACTGCACCGCGACGAGAGACGCCTTCAAATCGGCGTACTGCATGCTATCTTTAACCGCGTGTCGGTATACTGCCGGCACTCCTCTACCACCGGGCATTGTGCATCTCAGGCCATGTCCCACAGGCGAACCGAACACATGGCTACCACTGCCCGATTTCCCAACCGGAATCCCGCAGAATTCATGAGGGAGATGAAGCAGCAGGTCGCGCTTCATTTCGAGGCCCTTGGGGGGCGCACCAGGGGTGACTGGCGGATGGTCACCAAGACCGTGTCGCTTTTCACCGTGTTTTTCGGAGCGTACGCCCTCATTCTGTCCGGGCTCTTTTCTCCCCTCGGGATGCTTGGCCTGTGCCTGGTGATGGGCGTGGGGATGGCGGGCATCGGCTTCGCGGTGGCCCACGACGCGCTGCACGGTGCCTACTCGAGCAAACCCTGGATCAACCGCCTGCTCGGCTTTTCGTTCGACATCCTCGGCGCCAACGGCTACATGTGGAAGATGACGCACAACATCGTCCACCACACCTACACGAACATCCAGGGAGTGGACGGCGACCTCGAAGTCTCCCCATACCTGCGCCTCTCTCCCCGCTCAGCGTACCGCCCCATCCACCGCTACCAGCAGTGGTACGCGCTTGCCGCCTACAGCCTCTCGACCTTGGTATGGGTGACGATCAAGGACTTCAAGTATTTCCTGCGCTCGGATGGCGGCCCGTACCACTCGGAACGGCACCCCCGGAGCGAAGTCGCCATTCTCATCGGGTTCAAGGCCCTCTACTACGGATGGTCGCTGGCGATCCCGATGCTGGTCCTGAACGTGGCATGGTGGCAGGTGCTTGTGGGATGGCTCGCCATGCACCTGACGGCGGGCCTGATTCTCGGTATCGTCTTCCAGCTCGCGCATGTGGTGGAGCAAACCGCCCACCCCACCCCGGACGAGGCTGGCAACATGGAACAGGCGTGGATGGTGCACGAGATGGAAACGACCGCCAACTTCGGCCGCAAGAACCGTCTCCTTACCTGGTATGTCGGCGGCCTGAACTACCAGATCGAGCACCATCTCTTCCCCAGGGTCTGCAGCGTTCATTATCCCGAAATTTCCGAAATCGTCCGTTCCGTGGCCCTCAAGCACGGGATGCCGTATCACGAGAACGAGACCTTCCTTGGTGCCGTGCGGTCGCACCTGAGGGTACTGCGGCAGCTCGGCGAGGGCATGATGCCGGACGATGTGGAGATGGAGACGGAGATGGCGACGGCGGGGGGATAGTGACTGGTGATTTAGTGGGTCGTGATTAGTGCTTGAGGGTTAGTATCTTCCCGACACCCCCGACGCAGCTGCGCCGGGGGTTCTTGTTTCACCCCTCGATCGGTGGCTGGGTTCTGACGGTTGGTCGGGCGCCGGAGGAGAGGAAGTCGCGCCAGTTCTCCGGTAACGTCTCGTGGCCGGCCACGCGCGCCAGCTTTTCCGAGGCCGGCGGCACCACCTTGAAATCCGCCTCGACGCACAACTCGCCGGCTTCCGACCGGGCCTCGGTGTGCACCATGGCAGGACCCCATTCCCCGCCGCACTCCGTAATCCATCCATGCAGTCTCAACGGCTTTCCGATGTGAGCCGGGCGGTGATACGTCGTCCGCGCGCTTCGCAGCAGCCAGCCGGCGTGGCGGTTGGGCCCCAGCAGCGTTGCGGTCCAGGTGGAAAGGCAATCGAGCGCGCTGTAGAGGATTCCGCCATGCGTGATGCCCGCAAAGCCGACCATGTGCGCCGCGGGGGTTAAGCTCGCCACCAGCCGGTCTGCCGCCTCGGGGTTGCGCCGCACCTCGATGCGAAGGCCGGCAGGATTTTCCAGGCCGCACCCGAAGCAGTCGTTGTCCGCAGGAGGTCGCGGTTCAGGATCGGTTCCATGTCCACCCCCGGAGTTGGCGACTCTCCTCAGATGCCGCGGTCAGTTTCAGCCGGAGGGGCCAATGCCAGCCGTTCAATTCGCGCCGCGATGGCGTCCATCTGCCGCCGCCGCCGGCGCGCCCAGCCCGGTATCCGCACCGCACCGCCCCCCAGGAGCACGGCCCCGAGGCTGGCCAGGACCGCGAGCGACGAGGGGTCGGTGGCCGGGGTGCCGGTCAGGACGGTGACGCCCGACAGCACAGCTGCCAGCCCTGCCATCGTTATGCCTCCCATCATCATGCCGCGTGCGTTGCCGTGAAGCGTGCGCATCCGGACACGATGGCCGGTGCCCGTCGGTTCGACCAGCACCTGCAGGTTGCCGTTCGTCCACTGCCGGAACGAGCCCTCGGAACTCACCCGCCCCTTCGCATCGAACGTCTCGCGCAAGTCCACGACAAGCTGCTCCCATTCCCCTTCCGTGAGCCTGCGGTCGAGTTCGACCGTCCGCCCGACCCCGACGGGCAGGCCCAGAAACCGGCGCGACTCGGGCTGCATTGGGTGGTCGAGGCGTCGGGCCGCCTCCGCCACCAGTTCCGCCGGAATGCCGACCTCGCTGCCGATCTCCTGCAGGTCCGCCAGCGTCATGCCCTCGCCAGGTGGAAGGGCCCGCCGGGTGGTGTGCTGCGCCTCGGCCGCCCGCTCGAAGATCGCGGCGACTTCTTCTTGGCTGTAGCGTCGCTGTGTCATGACCGGGAAAGATCGCCGGGCATCACGTGTCGAGCAAACGAGGCCCCCGCCCGGAGGAGGGAATCCAGGTCACGGTGATCCGGGGCCGCGGCCGGTATCGTTCGCTGGAAAGGGTTGGCCGGCCGTGCGGGCCGGCGGGCCATTCGCAACGACACCTGGGAGAGTTCCATGGGACTATTCGACAAGATTCTCGGCAAGCTGGGCCTGGAGAAGAAGGACGATGCCGTCGCCCCTCCCGCGGGGACGACGGCAACGGCCCCGGCAGAACCGTCGCGCCCCCGGACGGTGCCGCTGGTGGATGTCGTCTCGCAGTTGGAGGAGCGGGCGGCGCACACGCCCCAGAAACTGAACTGGCGGACCTCCATCGTGGACCTGCTCAAGCTGCTCGACATGGACAGCAGCTACGAGGCGCGGCAGGAGCTGGCGAAGGAAATGGGCTGTCCGCCGGAGTTGATGAAGGATTCGGCCACGATGAACATGTGGCTGCACAAGATGGTGCTCGCCAGGATTGCCTCCAACGGCGGCAATGTGCCCCGGGAACTGCTGGACTGAGGTGACCTGCTCCCCCGGGCATCGTGGCTGAAGCGCGGTGTCCGGGGAACGCCACTGCGGGTGGGACGCGGGGCGGCTTCACGAAGTGCGGGTTGTGCGCTCCCGGAGCAGTTCCCGGAATTCCCCCTCCTGCGCCACCTCGCCCCGCTGGTTGCGCAACTCGGCGGCGAGGGTGACCACTCCCGTGCCGGCTCGGCTGGTGGGACGGCGGGCAGCCACCCGGAGGTGAAGCGTGAGCCGGTCCCCGGGAAATACCGGCATGCGAAACCGCCACGTGATCCCGACCAGGGCCACCAGGGACCGCCGCGTCAACTCCATCCGGCTGGCCAGGCCCGTGGCCAGGGCGATGCCGAGCACGCCATGGGCCACCGTGCCGGGAAAGCCCGCGGCGCGTGCGGCCTCAGGGTCCAGGTGGAGCGAATTGTGGTCGCCGGACAGGTCAGCGAAGCGACGGATATCCTCGTCGGTCACTTGGACCGGGGGAGACGTGAACTCACGACCGACGGTGAAGTCCTCGAAATACAGCGACATGACACTCCCTCCATGACGGTACCGCTGGCACGGCGCCCGGGCCGGCCGCTCTTGACAGAGCTAATATGTCACTATATTCTCGGTCGTAGCAATAGTGCTATATAGCTGTCCCTGGACGAGCGTCCACAAAATGAAACAATCAGCCGTCGCCCCGTCGAGCCCGCGTTCGCAGGACCTGGTGTTCACCCTCTACGGGGACTATCTCCTCGGGCGGGATGAGCCGGTCTCGACCGGCGCGCTCATCACGCTGCTGGGTGGCCTCGGCCTGTCTGACACGGCAACGCGTACGGTCCTGTCGCGCATGGCGCGGAAGGGCTGGCTCACGGTCGAGCGGTACGGAACCCGGAGCGCCTACGGACTTACCCGCAAGGGCCGGGCACTCCTCGAGTCGGGCCGGGAGCGGATCTACCACCCTTCGGCCCACGAGGCCTGGGACGGGCAGTGGTCGGTCGTGACGTTCTCGATCCCCGAATCGCGCCGCCGCCGCCGCGACTCCCTCCGTACGCGCCTCGCCTGGCTCGGCTTCGGTTCCCTCTCGAACGGCGTATGGATCTCGCCCCATGATGTCCGGGCCGAGGTTCGCGCTATCGCCACCGACCTCAAGGTCGAGAAACATCTCGAGCTGTTCCGCGGCTCGCACGAGGGCTTTGCCGACGCGGCGGCCCTGGTGAGGCAGTGCTGGGACCTGGCGGCGCTGAACCGGCGCTACGCCGCATTCCTGGACCACTGGCGCGCGGCCCTGGAGCACTGCCGGCAGTGCGGACTCTCCGGCGCGCGCGCCGGTATCCACAGCCCGTGTACCGCGCCGGCCGATTGCTTCCGGCGTCGCTTCCTGCTGGTGCACGAGTATCGCGCCTTCCCGATGGATGATCCATTCCTTCCCCGTCCCCTGCTGCCCGATGGGTGGAACGGCGAGGCTGCCGCGAAGCTCTTCGAGACCTACCACGACGTGCTTGCCGAACCGGCGGAGCGGTACGTCGCGGAGGTCTGCCGCGAGGGGGACGCCGCCCTGGACGCGGCCTGATGGTCCGTCCCGCCCCGGAGGATCCGCCCATGCGTGAGTTCGAATCCCGCGACCCTGCCTCCTTCGGCTTTGCCGAGATCGAGTACCGGAAGGCGGACTGGGTCGCGACCGTGACTATCAACCGTCCGCACAACTACAACGCCTACAGCACGCGCGCCCTGCGCGAGCTCGCCACGGCGGTCCAGGACGCCGCGTTCGATGATACCGTCGGCGTCATCGTGGTGACGGGCAGCGGGCACCGGGCCTTCTGCACCGGCGGCGACGTAAAGGAATACGAAGAGGCCTACACCGCCCGGCCGCGCGATTACTGGAAGTACATGGGCCTCTTCCGCGCCTGGATCGAGTCGCTCGTCAACGCCGGCAAGCCCGTGATCGCGCGGATCAACGGCATGGCGGTGGGTGGGGGCAACGAGTCGCAGCTCGCGTGCGACCTTGCCGTCATCGCAGAGCATGCCTGGATCAGCCAGGTGGGAACCCGGGTCGGCAGCGTCGCTGCCGGGGGGGCGACCCAGTGGCTCCCGATTCATATCGGCGACCGCCGTGCCCGTGAGATGCTGCTGCTCAACAACCGGGTGAGCGCCCCGCAGGCGCTGGAGTGGGGGCTGGTCAACCGGGTGGCGCCGTCAGTGACACGGAACGGGGAGTTCATCACCGGCGCCACGCCGGAGGAGATCAGGAAGGCGGAGAAGGGCACGGACGGGTACGGCATCAGCCTCGCGAAGCTGGACGAGGCCGTGGCAGACCTGGTACGCCAGCTGCTGCAGCAGTTCCCCGAGTGCCAGCGCTACACCAAGCAGCAGGTGAACTTCTGGAAGGAACTCGCCTGGCACCAGACCATCGGCCATGCGCGCGACTGGCTCTCCACCCATTACACCACGTTCGAGCCCTGGGAGGGGATGCGGGCGTTCGTCGAGAAGCGCCCGGCCCGCTACCTCGAGTTGCGCGAACGCGCGGCGGCGGGCGGATCGAGCGAATTCGTCTGGGGTCCCTACGAGGCCGACTGCACCGCGTGCGGCGCGCAGGGGATTCCCACGGGGTTCGCCTTCTGCGGTTCCTGTGGAGCCTCCATGGCCCAGGACGCCGTGCCGGCCCTCCCGTGAGCGCGAACGTTCGGCTCGAGCATGACGGGGGGCTGGGTCGGCTGGTGCTGGACCGCCCGCCGGTCAACGTGCTCGACATCGAAACCCTGGAGGCCGTGACGGCCTGCCTGCGAACCGTGGTAAATGACCGCGCGATCCGTGTGCTCACCATCACCGGCGCGGGGAAGGCGTTTTCCGCCGGGGTGGACGTCGCCGACCACACGCCGGAGCGGGTCGGGCGGATGCTCGAGGCGTTCCACCAGGTGGTCGGTGTCATCATGGCCCTGGACATGCCGACCGTGGCGGTCGTCCAGGGTGCCGCCCTGGGCGGCGGATGCGAGCTGGCACTGGCCTGCGACATCGTTCTCGCCCGCGCCGACGCGAAACTGGGCCTTCCCGAGATCCGGCTGGCGGTGTTCCCGCCACTCGCCGCCGCGCTGCTCCCCCGCATGGTCGGTCGCCAGCGCGCCCTCGACCTGATACTGACGGGCCGCACGCTGACCGGGGAGGAAGCGGCCCGGCTGGGCCTCGCGACCCAGGCCTGGCCGGCGGACGACTTTGCCGCGAAGGCCGACGCCTATGTGCAGGACCTGCTCGCGTTGAGCGGGCCCGCCCTCCGCGTCGCCAAGCGGGCGGTGGATGCCGGGCTGGAGCTTTCCCTTTCCGGGGCCCTGGCCGGGGCGGAGGCGATCTACCGGAACGAACTGATGGAACTGGACGATACCCGGGAGGGGCTGGCAGCGTTTCTGGAGAAACGCGCTCCCGCATGGAAGGAGGCGGGATGAGCACCACGACTGTGTTTGACGTGGCCGCGGTGGCGGCGCTGCCCCTCGATGCCGCACTGGGTGCCTGCCGCGACCTGGTGGAGGATCCGGAGTTCCCGACCGTTCATGCGTGGAAGGAGCGGGGCGGGAAGGTCCTGGGGCACTTCCAGGTGTACTTCCCGGAGGAACTCGCGCACGCCGTCGGCATGCTGCCGGTGAAGGTGCGGGGCGCCCCGGTCGAAATGCGGCAGGCCGACTCCCATTTCGGCTCCTATCTCTGCTCCATCCTCCGCAGTTCGCTGGAGGTGGCCCTGGACGGGCGCCTGCCGCTCGACTTCTTCGTGACGCACCCGATCTGCGACGCAGCGCGGAACCTCGCCGGTGTCTGGTCGCGGAACTTCACCTACCCGGCGCAGATCCTCTACCTGCCGCAGAATCCCAACTCGTCCGGGGCGCCGACCTACCTCCGGCAGGAGTATGCTCGCGTCCTGCAGGACCTCGAGGCCGTGGCCGGACGCCGGGCGAGCGGGGACGACCTGCGCCGGGCGATCGCCGTCTTCAACGAGAACCGCCGCCTGATCCGCGACCTGTACGCCATCAAGCGGGAGACGCCGTGGCTGCTTCCCGTGGACCAGGCCTACGTCCTCGTCTCGATCGGCGGGCTCATTCCCCGGGAGGAACACAATCTCCTGCTCCGGTCGCTCCTCCCGCAGCTGCGGGCGCGGACGGCCCGTCAGCAGGACCGCATCCGGGTCGTGTTGGAGGGCGGGTTCTGTGAGCAGCCGCCGCTGGACCTGCTGTCGATGATCAGCCAGTCGTGCTACGTGGTCGATGACGACCTGCTGATCGGCCTGCGGTTCCTGATCGATGATGTGCATCCCGACGGCGATCCCCTGGGCGCCCTGGCGACGGCCTACCTGGAGGGATCCTCGTACAGCCCGGTGCAGCACGACACGCGGAAGCCCAAGGAGGAGATGCTCCTGCGGCGCCTGCGGGGCGCACAGGCGGAGGCAGCCATCCTGGCCGCGGCCAAGATGTGCGAACCGGGGCTGGACGAGCAGGTGGCCTACGCCAAGGCCCTGGACGGAGAGGGGATTCCCTACTTCATCACGGAGTTCGAGGAGAAGATGTCTGGCTTCGACCAGCTGCAGCTTCAGCTCGAAACCTTCGTGGAAAGCATCCTGTTCAACTGAGGAGGTTGTCGTGACGGCAGGGCCGCTGGACACCGTGGGACGCGGGGCGCGGGAGGGCGCGGCGCTCATGCGGGAGTGGTTCCACCGGCTGGACGCCGCCGCCGAACGGGGCGAGCCGGCGGCCTATGTCTTTGTCATGGGCAGCCTGGCGGAGATCCTGCGCGCCTTCGAGATGCACCTGGTGTTCCCGGAGATCAACTCGCTCCAGACCGCGGTGCGGCACGTGGCCCACGAATACCTCGGCGAGGCCGAGGACTACGGCTACTCGCCGGACATCTGCGGATACGTGAAGGCCGACGTGGCGGTCCAGCTCCGCGGCGGGCAGCATCCGATGGGGCGGATCCCGAAGCCCTCACTGGCCCTGGCCACGAACGCGTGCAACACCTACGTGAAGTGGGCCGAGTTCTGGGAGCGCCACTACCGGATTCCCATGTTCACCCTGGACATCCCGGGCTCACGCTCAGCGGGGGAGTCGAACAGCGCCACCGCCCCGCGGGAGCAGGACCTCCAGTACCTCGAGCACCAGCTCTGCGAGCTCATCGATACCTGCACCACGCTCACCGGCCGGACGCTGGACCTCGAGCGCCTGGTGGAAGTGCTGGGCTACACCAACCGGATGGCGACATCGTGGAAGCGGATCCTCGAGCTCAACCGGGCCACGCCGGCCCCGTTCAACGCCCTGGTGGACGGCACGATCTATCTCGGCGTCCTGAACGCGCTCCGTGGTACCCGCGAGGGGGCGGAGTATTTCGAGCGGCTGGTCGAGGAGATCGAGTACAAGGTCGACCGGGGCATCGGCGCCCTGGAGGACGAGCAGCATCGCCTGCTGTTCGTGGGCGTGCCGTGTTACCCGATCTTCCGGCGCTTCCATGAGATGTTCGCCGACCGGGGCGGGGTGTTCGTGGGGTCCACGTACCTCTGGTTCGCCGCGGGCGGGCTGGACCTGGGCTTCCAGTACGACCTCGAGCGGCCGCTGTCGAGCCTCGCCGAGGGCATCCTCCGGGGCATCGGCCACGCGGGGGACGCCATGCTCTTCCAGGACCGCCAGCTTATCGCGGAGGTGGACCTTGCCCGGGCGGACGGCATCGTCTACCACCCGGTCAAGAGCTGCCGCACCGTCTCCACCGGACTGGCCGGCAGCCGGAAAGCCGTGATGCGGGAGCGGGACGTGCAGTGCCTCTACATCGAGTCGGACATGATGGACCGCCGGGTGGTGTCGGAGGCGCAGCTCAAGAACAGGATCGATGCCTTTTTCGAGGGCCTCAACTCCCGTCGGCTGCGCACCGCCGCCGCGGGGTGAACGGAGGAACGATGCCGTACGCAGGCGGAGTGGACGTCGGCTCCACCCAGACCAAGGCCGTAATCGTGGACGAGGCTGGCCGCATCCGCGGACGGTCGCTGATCATGACCGGCGCCAATGTGGTCCACGCGGCGGAGGAGGCATTCCAGGCCGCGCTCGATGATGCCGTGGTCCGGGAGGCGGAGGTCGGATACGTGATCGGCACCGGGTACGGGCGCTACAAGGTGACCTTCGGCCACGACCAGGTCACCGAGATCAGCTGCCATGCCCGCGGGGCGGTGCAGTTGTTTCCCGGCACGCGCACAGTCCTGGACATGGGCGGGCAGGACACCAAGGCCATCCGCGTGGGCGAGAATGGGGACGTTCTCGACTTCTGCATGAACGACAAGTGCGCCGCCGGGACCGGACGGTTCCTGCAGGCGGCATCCTTCGCGCTGGAGATCCCGCTCGACGAACTTGGCGGGATCGCCCTGCGGGCCCAGCGGCCGGTCAAGATCTCCACCACCTGTACGGTGTTCGCCGAGTCGGAGGTGCTCGCCTGGGCGGCCAAGGGGAAGAAACTGGAGGACATCCTGATGGGGGTGCACCGGTCCATCGCCGCACGTTCGCGTTCGCTGCTCACGCGGGTCGGGGTGGAGGAAACCGTCACTTTCACGGGCGGGGTGGCACGGAACATCGCGATGGTGGCCGTGCTTAACGAACTGCTCGGGACCACGCTGCAGGTCGGCGAAGACTCGCACTACATGGGCGCGCTCGGCGCGGCCCTCTTCGCCATGGACCGTGTCCTGGCAGGGGTGCCCGCGGCCTCACGCGCGGGGGTGACGCCATGAACCTCACCGGTGGCATCGACGTCGGATCGACGTATACCAAGGCAGCACTCCTCGGCGCGGACGGCGCCCTCGTGGCCACGGCCATGCAGCCCACGGGATTCAAGCTCGAGGAGGTCGCCGGCGAGACCTGGGCGGCGGTGCTGCGCCACGCGGGAGCCACCCGGGACGACGTCGATATCCTGGTGAGCACCGGCGCAGGCCGTTACCAGGTTCCCTTCCGCGACCTTCAGGCCACCGACCTGACCGCGCAGGGGCGCGGGGCCCACTACTTCTTTCCCGGAACCCACACGATCCTGGACGTGGGTGGACAGACGATGAAGGCCAGCCGGATCGATGGACGTGGCCGGGTGATGTCCTTCCGCCTCAACGACAAGTGCGCCGCCGGCACGGGCGCGTTCCTGGAGAAGACGGCGCGCTACCTCGGTTATGGCACCGCGCAGATCGGTGCCCTGGCCGCTGCCTCCGCGGACGCGGCGGCAATCTCAGGAGTCTGCGCGGTCTTCGCGGAGTCGGAAGTCATCAATCACGTCTCCACGGGCCGCCTCCCCGCCGACATTGTGCACGGTGCCATGGTGTCCCTGGTCACGCGCTGCGTCCAGCTGCTCAAGCGCGTGAAGCTGGAGCCGGAGGTCACCCTGGTCGGCGGGATCCTGCGTTTCCCCACCATGGCGCAGGTGCTGCACGACCAGCTCGGCATCGAGGTCAACGTGCCGGCGGAGCCGCTCGCCCAGTTCACCGCCGCGATCGGCGCGGCCATCCTCGGCCGGGACCGGCTGGCCAAACGCGGCGCGACCGCGGCGGCCTGATGGGCCGGCCGCTGCCGGTGTTCGAGCCGCTCCAGCCGCCGGGGCCGGAGGCGGAAGGATGGACGCGGCGCTTCATGGCCGCGGGGGATCGCCTGGCCGAGTCGGTACGGCTCTACCGGGAGTTGGGGTTCGAGGTGCGCCTTGAGCGCCCGGGGCCAGCCGACCTTCGGGAGGAATGCGGCGACTGCCGCCTCGCCTTCGACCTGTTCCGCATCATCTACTCCAGGAGGGCGCCGTGAAGGCCGCCGTGTTTCATGCCGCGCACCAGCCGCTCGAGCTGGAGGAAGTCACCACGCCGGTGGCCGGGCCCGGCGAGGTGCTCATTGCGGTGGCGGGATGCGGCGTCTGCCACACCGACCTCCACTATATCGACCACGGCACGCCGACCTTCAAGCCGCCTCCCGTCATCCTTGGCCACGAAGTGGCCGGCACGGTGGCCGGCGTGGGCGACGGCGTGTCGGCCCTCGCGGAGGGGGATCGTGTGCTGATCCCCGCAGTGCTGTCGTGCGGGTACTGCACACTGTGCCGTTCCGGGCGGGAGAACATCTGCGAAAACAGCCGGATGCTGGGGAACCACATCGACGGCGGCTTCGCGGAGTTCATCGCCGTGCCGGCAAAGGACGTGTTCCCGCTCCCGGACGACGTGCCCCTGGTGGAGGGTTCCATCATCGCCGACGCGGTGACCACGCCGTTCCACGCCGTGGTGCGGCGTGGCCGGGTGGTGCCCGGCGACTGGGTGCTGGTGATCGGGTGTGGGGGCGTGGGCCTGAGCCTGGTCCAGATTGCCACCGCGCTGGGAGGCAGGGTGATCGCCGTGGACGTGAATGACCTCAAGCTGGATGCGGCGCGCCGGTTCGGCGCCGTGGCGACCCTCAATTCCGGCGGTGCGTCCCGGGTGGATCGCGAGATCCGTCACCTTACCGGCGGGGGCGCCGATGTCGCGTTCGAGGCGGTGGGCCGGGCGGCGACCCAGGAACTGGCGCTCAATGGTGTCCGGACCGGCGGTCGTGTCGTGCTGGTCGGATACAGCCCCGAGACGCTGCCGCTCAACGCAGGACGGGTGATGTTCCGGGAGATCACGGTACTCGGTTCCCTGGGTTGCCGGCCGGTGGACTACCCGCGGGCCATCGAGATGGTGCGGCAGGGCGGTGTGCGGCTGGAGGAGCTCGTGACACACCGCTATCCGCTCGACCGTATCGCGGAGGCGTTCGACGAGCTTCGGGGCGGGAATGCGATTCGCGTGGTGGTGACGCCATGAAAATGACGGATGCCCTGCTGGGCGAGCACGGCGCCTTCTACGCCCAGTTCGATCGCCTTGAAGCGGACCTGCCGCACGGGACTGACGAGCACCAGATCCGGGAGCAGGCCGCCCTCCTGGCGGCGGCACTCATCTCGCACGCCAGGCTGGAGGACGAGGTACTCTTCCGCCGGATGGCGGAAGCCGGGGCGGACGTGGGGCTCCTGGCCACCATGGAAGACGAGCACCAGCGCATCGCCGCGTTGCTGGACCGGGCACAGGTGAGCGCGAAGCAGGACACGGCGCGTGCGGCGTTGCTCGAGGCGGTCGCGCTAGCCCGCGAGCATTTCGCGAAGGAAGAGCGGGTCGCCTTCCCCATGGCGGAGGCAGTCCTGGACGAGGAAGTGCTCGAAGCGCTCGGCACCGCCTGGGCGGAGCGGCGCGCCGTGTTCCTGGATGGCGCGCCCTGACCGTTTATGCCACGGAACCTGCCATCCCGGCCGCCCCGTTGTAGACCCACGCCAGCACCAGCCCGCCCACCGCGCCGTCCACCAGGGCGTAAAGCGCCGCGACGATGACCGCCCCCATACCGCCGGGATGGTATCCGGGATAGATCGAGGCCATCAGGTCGAGGAAGGCGCCGCCATAGCCGGGCCAGATCTGGTGGGCGAGGCCTACACACAGGACGCCAAGTCCCCACATCACGCCGAGGGAGATGGCGAGTGCCTTCGGGCTGAGCCGCATACGGTCCTCCTGAATGGTGAGGGACTGTCAGAACTCCGCGCTGGCTTTCCTCGAGCAGCGTTGGGTGCCGGCCTCGCAGACACGGTAGGTGGGCGCCTTTCGCCCCTGGGCCCCGTGGGGAATCATGTCGACGTAGCCGCCGGTGTCGGCGACCGTGGCCAGCAGGGTGCCGTTGCGGTATACGTCCACCTTCGCGGACGTGAGCCCCGTCCACGTCAGCCTTGACTCGAAGCCTGTACCCGAAATCTCCTTCCGTGTCGCCGCCAGGTGGATCCGGGGCTCCTCGCCCAGCCGGTAGCTGGCTACGAAGATGTCTCCCAGTGCCTCGCACTTCGCCCAGCCCTCACCGTCCTTCCCGTCGCCGGTAAAGTCCGCGGTGAGCTGGACGTATCCTGTCACGAGCAGGACCGGCTGGCCAGGCAGGAACCCTCCGGCGGCCGCCATATCCCTTCCCGGGCCCGGCGCCGTGAAGACCTGCTCCGGGGTGCCGTCCTCCCCCGAGAGGACGAGGATCGCAATCTCGGATTCGAGCGAGGCGTCGACCGTCTGGTCGACCCGCTCCGGCACGCCGTCCTCATCGAGATCGAGGATGCCGTGGTATCCGCCGGTCATGACCAGCCGGTCTCCGTATGTCACCAGGTCCGTGGGGCGCTCCAGGACATATGACCGGACCCACCGCAGCGTCCCGTCGCGGCCGTAGCGGGCAATCCACCCGCCGCCCTTCCCGTCGCCCTTCGTTGGCACGTCAGGTGTTCCGTCACCATCGAAGTCGGCCGGGCCGTACCGCTTCACGGCCTGGTTGCCCATGATGCCCAGCAGGAAGACGTCCCCGTTCGCTGCGAAAGCGATGAACCCCGGGCCGGGCGCCAGCGCCCAGGCGCCCCGGAATGTCCCGTCGGGGCCGAACCGGGCGACGAACCCGTCACGCATGGCCGGCGCGGGAACGTCGACCGTCCCGTCGCCATCGAAGTCGATTGCTCCCTCCGTCTCACCGGTGACCACCACCTCACCATCGGGTGCCACCTCGACAATGATGGCGTGTGCCGGGGCGTCCACCACGTGCGCCCAGCGAATGGTTCCCTCGGGATCGTACGAGGCGATGACCATGGCCGTCCCACGGCCCGCGCGAAAGCGCGCGCCGTGCTCATCGAGGGGGAAGGAGCCCTCGCCCCAGCCCACTACATAGGCGTTCCCCGCGGCATCGCTGGCCACACGTGACAGCGCGTCCTGGCCGGCGCCGCCGAAGGCCCTCGCCCAGAGCACGTCGCCATCCTTGCCGTAGCGCGCCAGGAACGCGTCGTTCTGGCCCCCGCCCTGCAACGTCAGGGTGGGGCTGAAGGTGATGGTCTCGCGAAACCTGCCGAGCGCATAGGCGCCGCCCTGCCGGTCGGGGGCGATCGAATTCGACATGTTGAATCCCGGCGAGGACGGCGACCGGACCCACTGGAGCTTGACGCCCTTGCCCGTCGGACGCTGGCTGAACTTGAAGAAGACGGGATCAGCCTGGTCGCCAGGCAGGTCCACCGTGCCGTCGGCGTCCATGTCGAGCCCACCCTGATAGCCCGCGACGAACAGGTTCCCCTCCTCGTCAATGGCCAGGTCGTCCCCGGCATCGGCTCCGTGGGGCCCCGAGAGCGCGAGGAACCACTGGAAACCGTCCGCCGCCGGGGTGGCCGCGCCGGGAGCCGGCGAAGCTTCGCCGAACGCCAGGGCCATTCCCCCACCGACCACGGCGAGCGAGATGAGCGAGAGGGTCAGAGTCCGCATGGTGCACGCTCCGCAGGTGGAAGGATGACCCGCGGGTATGGCGGGCGGATCGGGCGGATCGTCTTTGTCGTACCAGTAATCGAGCGGCTGCGCCGAAGGAAGGTCAGATCGGCCATGGGTGGCGCTGGCGCCCCGCTCAGGCGGGACGGATGTTCCGGTTTGTCCGGAACACATTCTCCGGATCCCACTTCGCCTTCACCTCCTGCAGGCGCGCCATGTTCCCGCCGAGCGCCGCCGCGATCCGTTCCGGGCCCTCGTCCTGGGTCAGGAAGTTGATGTAGGTCCCGCCGGTCGAGAATTCCTTCGTGTCATTCCACGCGTCCCGGGCCCAGGCCAGGTTGGCCTCGTCATCCGACGCCTGCTCCCAGGCCCCGCCAATGTTGATGACGTAGCGCGCATCGCGATTGCCGACGGCGGAGTGGTCGTTGGGGAGCCGGTTGAGGGCGCCCTCGATCTGGAACAGGATCAAAGCCGAGTGCGGCGACCGGAATTTCGTGGCGTGGGCCATGAACTTCTCGCACAGTTCCGGCGCGATGTCCGGAAGGTACTCGCTCTTCCAGTAGTAGCGCCGCCCCTTCGGCTGGGTCCCGTCCAGGAGTCCCTGAAGCTGGGCGTAGGGCCGGCGGACCAGCACATCCCCGACGGGAGTGCCGAACGCCTTGATCGGCGCCACGACCTTCTCACCCGTCGCAGGGTCGCCGCTGTAGCACGCGAGGATGGCTACGATGGGTTTCCCGTGAATCTCCTTCGGCAGCCAGGGCGCGGGTGGGGCGGGCCGCATGAGGGTGACGAGGGTGAGTTCAGGGGGCGCCGAGGCGGCGAGGTTCCGGTACAGCTCGAGGACGCCTGCCGCATCGGCGGCGGGCCACGCGACCAGGCCCCCGACGACCTCGGGGCCGACGGGATAGAGGGTATAGTCGATCCCGGTCACCACCCCGAAGTTGCCGCCACCGCCCCGCAGGCCCCAGAAGAGGTCGGCATTCTCCTTCTCACTTGCCCGGACGAGCCTGCCGTCCGCGGTGACGACATCCATTCCCGTCACATTGTCGGTCGTCCACCCCCAGCGACGGGTCAGGTAACCGAACCCGCCGCCGAGGGTGAGCCCGGCGATGCCGGTGGCGGAGACGAACCCCAGGACGGTGGCCAGGCCATGCACCTGGGTTTCACGATCCACGTCGCCCAGCAGGCACCCTCCCTGCGCGTGAGCGAGCCTCTTCTCCGCCTCCACCCAGACGCCCCGCATCAGCGACAGGTCCAGCATCAGGGCCCCATCCGCCGTGGCCAGCCCGGCGATATTGTGGCCGCCGCCCTTGATGCAGAGGAGGAGCCCGTGCTCCCGCGCGAAGTGGATGCCGGCAATCACGTCCGCATTGCCGAGGCAGCGTAGGACGATGGCCGGTGTCCGGTCGATCATGGCGTTCCAGACCGTCCGGGATTCCTCGAAGCCGGTGTCCCCCGGCGGGAGGACCGGCCCCTTGACCCGGGCGCTCAAGGCATCCAGGGCGGCGGCGGGAATCGAGGCTGGTGGCCTGACCATCTGCATCGTCCTCTCCCCATGGATGGGATCGGAGGAAGGCAGGACTTCAAGGTCGCAATCTCGGCACGATCAGGTCCAGGTGACAAGGCATGCCTGCCTGGCGGCGGCGCAAGGAGCCGGACGGACGCCCCGCCTGCTTGCCGAGGCCGCGGCCGACAGCTAGTCTCCCGCATCCCAGCCGGCAGGCGATCTGCGTGAATCTCCGGGCCATGGTGAAGCAGGTCGGCATGACCCGGTCGCCTGCCGCAGGGTGGCCGGGGTTCTGGTCGTGCTGGCGCTGCTGATCCGCCTCTTCGCGGCCTGGTGGTTCAATCAGCGCCAGCCGGACAATACGGCGTGGCTCATCGGGGCGCCCGGTTGCAACACCACCGCGCCGGAATTGCTGGCCGGACAGGGCTACACCTGGGTGGGCCGGGTGCCGCTCTACCCCCTGTGGGTAGCCGCGGTCCACTGGCTGACCGGCACGTCCTATCATGCCCTCCGCTACGTCCAGGCCGTCCCCGGCGCCGGTCAGTGGTGTGACCTGGCATCTCGGTCGCCGGGTGTTCGGCACATCGCCGGCCTGACGGCCGCCCTGGTGGCGGCGTTCAGCTACGTCCTCATCCACCAGTCACTCCACCTCCTGAGCGAAATCCTGTTTACCCCGCTGGTCCTCATCGTGCGCTCGCTCCGCATGCCTGCGAGCCGACGAGAGGCCGCTTCCTGTGGGTGGGCTCTGTCAGGATCAGCACTACATACGCCGAAGATCCCGTTCCTCCCCCTTTCCTCGTGCTCCAGCACCGCTTGCCCTCGGCCTCACGGAGCCCGGCGAGCATGGCCCGATCCTGGCGGCGACCCTGCTGATCGTGAGTCCCTGGCTTGTCCGCAACCGCATTCGGTACGATGCGTGGTTCCCCCTGGCCACCAGCAACGCCTTCCTCTGGCAGGGGAGCCCGGAGTATTACCACCTGTTGCGCGACCAGGGCTACACGTACCGGCGGTATGGGGCGAGGTGATCTACGGTCCCGGCTGGCGCGAGCACAACCCGACCACCGTCGAGGGAGACCGCTGGTGGACCGCCCGCGCGATCCGGTCGATTCGGAGTGAACCGTTCACCAATCTTCGGTACGCCGCCGAGAAGGTGGTCACTTTCTGGGTCGTCGATCCCAACGCAGATTGGAGCAATGAACGGCTTTTCGCTCGGGGCGCTGCGACAGGCCGGCTGTCGGGCCCCGGGCGGCGTGCAGGTCATGCTGGCGCGCGCGCTCCCGATCCTGGCCTTGGTCGCGGTGATCCGTCCCTGGAGGGAGCGGCGCCGGCTGCTCCCCATCATGCGATCCTGATCTATGCGACCCAGCTGCATGCGCTGCCGCACGCGGAGCGCGCCGAGCGAGCCTTCCAGCCCCTGCTGCTTGTCCTGGTGGCGGGGGCCGTGGTGCGACGCGGCTCCCGCAGGCTCGCCGGGAAGAAGCACCCGCCGCGTGACCGGCGCCTGCCTCGCATCTCCGTCGATCCCATGCGATAAAGCGGGGGAATTCCCGGCCTTGATGACGTCAGGATGTCATCCGTGCGCCTGGATTCCTCGTGGTGACGACGCCTCGACCGTCGCACCACGAACTCGGGAGCGTATCCCGGGGCAGGCTCCCTGATGAACTGTACCTCGTCGTGGGATGGTGGTGCGTCGGCCGGGTCGCCGCGACCGGGGAGTCGCCTCGAGGAGAAAGGCGCGAGATGATCCGGTATCGCCGCTGTCGGCGCCGACGAACTGATGGGAACTGCCGGAGTACGGCAGGTCACGCTGGCGAGTTACGGTCATGTCTGGAACCGGCCCCGGCGGAGAAGTGCTCCAACGCGTTCACCAATCTCAACCTGTCCGACGATGGATGCCGTACAATTCGCCGGGTGGGGCCGTCTCAGTCAACCGCTTCAGGGTTGAGCCCCCCCGGTGCCGGCTCCGCCGGTCCCGGGGGGTAACGCCGGGGGTGGCCCATGAAGGGCAGTTTGGCCGAGGGCGGGCGGCCCGCCCGTCACCCCTTGCTAGCGGGCGGGCGACTGGCCGCTTCCCGCCAGGGGCGCCGTCCGTTCATTCCACTGTGGCGTAGCCGCATCAGGGTTTCCCTTCCCCCGTACAACGCTTGGGACAGGGTCTTGACGGGTCCGGTACCGGGCGCAAGAATGTTGTCATACGGGCGTCACCCAGGAGGCGGAGGTGCCGGGCGTCCCGCGATCCCAGACAGTCGCCACCGCCGAGGCTCGAGGGGGCGTGTTCGTCCTCGTGTGCCCCGGTACATCCGTAGCTGGCCGTCCTTTCTCCACGGTTGCCCATGCAGGATTCAATGTTCCGTTCGGGGCAGTACGCATGGGGCCCCCATCGCGTTGCCGGTCTGCCGGCAGGGCGGATGTGTCGCATGTCGGTTACGGTGCCATCCCTGGTTCCCCAGGCCTCGATCTCCCATGATCGAGGCCTTTGTTGTAGCCCAGTTTGAAAGGACGAAGGATATGAGGCGGCTACGCATTCTTGTCGGGTTGATCCTCGTGACATGCTGGATCACTTCGGCTCAGGCGCAGGAAACGACCAGCATTTCCGGCCGGGTCATGGACGGCACCTCGCAGCGGGCTGTGCAGGGTGCCACGATCACATATGCCGGCCGGGTGGCCGTCAGCAAGGCGGACGGGGGCTATGTCCTGCCCGGCGTTCCCGCCGGCACAGACACGCTTTATACGCGTATGGTCGGCTACGAGCCGATGTCCCAGGTGGTGACAGTGGCGTCCGGCCAGGCGCTCCAGCTCGACCTCACCCTCACGCGCCGGGCGATCAACCTGGCCGAGATCGTGGTGGTCGGCTATGGTGAGCAGGCGGCCGGCAACATCACTGGCGCCGTCACCAGCGTGACGGCGGACGAGTTCAACACCGGCCGGGTGATTACCCCCACCGAGCTGATCCAGAACAAGGTGGCCGGCGTGCAGGTGGTGGACAACAACGAGCCGGGCGGCGGCAAGTCGATCCGGATCCGCGGGCAGACCTCCATCAACGCGAGCAGCGAGCCCCTGATCGTGATCGACGGGATGCCGGTCGGCGGCTCCGGCGCCGGGGGTGGACTGTCCGGTGGCCGTGACCCGCTCAACTTCCTCAATGCCGACGACGTTGCCAGCATCACGGTGCTCCGGGATGCCTCGGCGGCGGCGATCTACGGGGCGAACGCCGCGAACGGCGTCGTGCTGATCACCACCAAGAAGGGCGAGGCCAACCAGGCGCCGCGGGTGGAATACAGCGGGAGCTTCTCCGCGTCGTCCGTCACCCGGCTCCCCGACATGCTGAACGCCGCGCAGTTCAAGGCCGCGGTGGACCAGTATGCCCCTTCGAACTCGAGCCAGCTGCAGGCCGCGAACACCGACTGGTTCGGGGCGGTGGACCGGACGGCCTTCGGCCAGGAACAGAACCTGGCCGTCTCCGGTGCCGGCAGCAGCAGCAACTACCGGTTCTCCGCCAACTTCCTGGACCAGAGGGGCGTTATTCAGGGCTCCGAGGCCAAGCGCCTGACCCTGGGCGCGAACTACAACCAGCGCCTGATGGATGACCGCCTGAGCCTGAAGGTCAACCTGCGCGGAGCACGGTCGGCCGACGAGTTTACCCCCGGCGGCGTGCTGTCCAATGCCGCGCAGATGGGGCCGACCCAGCCGATCTACGACTCGACCACCCCCACCGGCTACTTCGACTGGACCGGCGGCATCCAGTCGGCGGACAACCCCGTGGCCATCCTGGCGCTCGCGAAGGACAAGAGCACGACTTTCCGCAGCATCGGCAACATCCAGTCGGAGTATCGCCTTCCCTGGGTGGACGGGCTCGCGGCAAACCTGAGCCTGGGTTACGACGTCACCAAGGTGGACCAGACGACGTTCACGCCGAGTGTCCTGCACAGCCAGATCAAGAACGGTTCCGATGGCACGCTGTTCCGGACAAACCCCACCTCGCTCAACACGGTGCTGGAAGGCTACCTCGCCTACGCAGTGCCGCGGACGGTGGGGCCGGGCAACCTGGACCTCACGGCGGGGTATTCCTACTCCAAGGCCCACGCCGAGTATCCCACGTTCCTGGAGAGCGGCCTCAGCACGGACCTGCTGGGGACGGACGGGATCCCGACAGCCCGCACGGTCCAGAACGCCCTCAACGTGCAGGACAGCAAGTTGATCTCGTTCTTCGGGCGGGTGAACTACGACATCAATGACCGGTACCTGGCCAATGTCAGCCTCCGGCGTGACGGGTCATCCCGCTTCGGCGAAGGCCGGCAGTGGGGCACCTTCCCGTCCGTTGCCGTGGCGTGGCGGGTGTCGTCCGAGCCATTCATGCAGAAGTACACCTCGGTCTCGGACCTGAAGCTTCGCGCTTCCTGGGCGCGGACGGGCAACCAGTCCTTCGGCAACTACCTGCAGTACTCGACCTACACGGTGGGCAACTCGCAGGCGCAGTATGCGTTTGCCGATTCCTTCTTCACGACGATCCGCCCCAGCGCGGTGGACCCGAACATCAAGTGGGAGGCCACCCGGTCCTGGAACCTGGGCATCGACTTCGGGTTCAAGGACCAGCGCTTCACCGGCGCGATCGACGTCTATGACAAGAAGACCTCGGACATGATTTTCCGGGTTCCCGTGGCCGCCGGTACGAACCTCGGCGACTTCGTCACGACCAACATCGGGAGCATGCGGAATCGCGGGGTCGAGTTCAGCCTGAGCGCTCGCGTGATGGAGGGCACGGGCGGGCGGCTGGGCTGGACGGCTGACTTCACCGCGGCCCACAACTCCAACGAACTCACCACCATCAACCCGTTCGGGAGTGGGGCCCAGCAGATCCTGACGGGCGGCATCGCGGGCGGCGTGGGTTCCACCATCCAGGTGCTCACTCCCGGCGTGCCGGTCAACTCGTTCTACGTATATGAGCACATCCGCGATGCGAGCGGCAACCCCATCTACGCTGACGTGAACAACGACGGGACCATCAACGAGCAGGACCTGTACAAGGACCAGAACGCGGACGGCATCATCAACCAGAACGACCTCCGGCCGTTCCACGATCCGGCGCCGAAGTGGCAGTTCGGCCACTCCTCCTACCTTACGTACAACAAGTGGGATCTCGGGTTCACGCTCCGGGCCTACTTCGGGAACTACGTCTACAACAACGTGGCGTCCAACCTCGGGACCTATTCCGAGGTCACCCGGGGATCGCCGTACAACCTGCACGCCTCGGTGCTCGAGACCGGGTTTGTGACCCCCCAGTACTTCTCGGACGTCTACGTGGAGGATGCGTCCTTCCTCCGGATGGACAACATCACGCTCGGGTACTCGTTCAACTACAGCGGGATCCCGGCGCGCGTGTTCGGGACCATCCAGAACGCGTTAACGATCACCGGATACAGCGGCGTCGACCCGACGTCCGGCCTCAACGGGATCGACAACAACATCTATCCGCGGTCGCGCACCTTCACGGGTGGGCTGACCCTCCGGTTCTAGGCAACGCCCCCATGGCTCTCGAGCATTCGAGAAAGGACAGGAACATGAACCGCCGTATCCACATGGTCGCCACCGGCGCCGCCCTGCTGCTGGGCCTGGCCGCCTGTACCGACCCGACGGTGGCTCCGACCAGCACCGTGACGGAGACCAATATTTTCACAGACCAGGGGTCCTACCGGGCCTTCCTGGCCAAGATCTACGCCGGATTCGCCGTGAGCGGCCAGCAGGGCCCGGCCGGTGATGGTGACATCCAGAGCATCACCGACGAGGGCTTCTCCCAGTACATGCGACTGTACTGGGAACTCCAGGAGCTCCCGACCGACGAGGCCGTGATCGCCTGGGGCGACCAGGGCCTGCCCGAGTTGAACACCATGGTCTGGGGCTCCTCGAACCCGTTTGTTTCGGGCATGTATTCCCGGATCTACTTCGAGGTGGCCCTGGCGAACGAGTTCCTTCGCCAGACCACCGACGCCAAGCTCGATGAGCGGGGCGTCAGCGGGAAGCTGCGGACCGACATCGGCACCTTCCGCGCCGAGGCCCGCTTCCTCCGCGCCCTGGCCTACTGGCACGGGCTCGACCTGATCGGGAATATCCCTCTGGTGGACGAGAACTTCCCGCTGGGGTCGACCCCGCCGGAGCAGGCCACGCGGTCGGAAATTTACGACTTCGTCGTCAGCGAACTCACCAGCATCCAGAGCCAGCTGCCGGTTGCCGGAGCGGGAACGTACGGCCGGGCGACTGACGCCGCGGCCTCCATGCTCCTGGCCCACGTGTACCTGAACGCCGAGGTCTACACCGGGACGCCGCACTATGCGGAGGCCCTGACGGCGGCCCAGGCGGCCATCGCGGGTCCATTCACACTCGATGACAACTACCAGGACATCTTTCTGGCCGACAACAACACCTCCCCGGAGATCATCTTCCCGATCATCCAGGACGGCCAGCACGCGCAGAGCTATGGGGGCACGACCTTCCTGACTCATGCCTCCTGCGGCAATACCATGGACCCGGCCGTCTACGGCATTGACGGCTGCTGGTGGGGTATCCGGCTGCGGCCCGAGGCGTACAACCTCTATGCCGCCGGTGACACGCGCCAGTCGTACTTCTTCACCACCAACCAGACGGTCGCGATCACCTCGCTCTCCAACTTTGCCGAGGGTATCGCGGCACCGAAGTACCAGAACGTGACGTCCACGGGTGGCGTTGGCTCCAATATTTCGTTCGCGGACACGGACTTCCCGATGTTCCGCCTGGCCGATGCTTACCTGATCTATGCCGAGGCGTTCCTCCGCGGTGGTGGCGGGAGCGGCACCACGGCCCTCGGCTATGTGAACGCGCTTCGTCAGCGGGCGTACGGGGACAACAGCGGCGACATCACCGCGCCCGAGCTGACCCTGCAGTTCGTCCTGGATGAGCGGGGGCGGGAACTGCTCTGGGAGGCTCAGCGCCGGAGCGACCTGATCCGCTTCGGGCAGTTCAGCGGCAGCAGCTACCTGTGGGCCTGGAAGGGCGGGACGGCGGCCGGGCAGTCGACGGACCCGCATCTCGAGCTCTACCCGATTCCGGTCACGGAGCTGTCGGCCAATCCGAACCTGGTCCAGAACCCGGGCTACTGAGCCCGCGACGCAAGAATATGAACCTTCTTCCCGCAGCCCCGCCGCCCTCGTGGCGGCGGGGCTGTGGCCTTTCCGGGGCCCTGCTCGCGGCTGCCTTTCTGGCCTGCGGGGACCCGGGGGGGCCACCGTCTACGGGCCAGCCTCCTTCCGGACGGCCGACCCTGCCGGCCACCTACCGGCCCAGCGGGCATGCCGCGGCCGGGGACGTGTTCGTGCATCTCTTCGAATGGAAGTGGCCCGATATCGCGACCGAGTGCGAGCAGGTCCTCGGTCCGGCCGGCGTTGCGGCCGTGCAGGTCTCCCCGCCCCAGGAGCACAGCCTCGAGCCGCCCAACTACCCCTGGAGCGAGCGCTACCAGCCGGTGAGCTACAGTCTCGCCCGGAGCCGCTCCGGCACCGGGACGGAATTTGCAAACATGGTGCAGCGCTGCCGGGCGGTGGGGGTCGGGATCTACGTGGATGCGGTCATCAACCACATGACCAACTTCCCGAGTCCGGGCACGGGCAGCAATGGCACGGCGTATTCGAAGTACTCCTACCCGGGCCTCTACAGTCCCGGCGACTTCCACCCGCCCTGTGCCCTGGACAACTACCAGGACGCCGCGACGGTGCAGGAGTGCGAACTGTTCTCCCTCCCCGACCTCGACACCGGATCGCCCTCTGTCCGGGCGAAGATTGCCGCCTACCTGAGCGGACTGGCCCGGCTCGGCGTGGCAGGCTTCCGGATCGACGCCGCGAAGCACATCCAGCAGGCGGAACTGGACGAAATCCTGGCCACGGTCGATTCCACGATGACCGCGGAGGGGCACGCGATCCCGTACTATTATCTCGAGGTGAGTGGGGGAGCGGGGGAGGCCGTCGGGCCGTCGGACTACTACGGGGCCGGCTATCGCTCCGGGGCGGCGGCGGACATCACCGAGTTCACCTTCTCCGGCGTCGCCGACAAGTTTCTCGGGACGGGCGGGCAGTACATCGCCCAGCTCAACCCCAACGGTCCTCCCGGCAGCCGCTTCTCGCCCGCCGCCTGGGGGCTGATGCCCGCGGACAAGGCTGTCGTCTTCCTCCAGAATCATGACACACAGCACAACTGCGGCCTGGGCTACCACGATGGGGATGTGTTCCGGCTGGCGAACGTGTGGATGCTGGCCCAGCCCTACGGCTATCCGTCCATCCTATCGAGCTACGCGTTCACCTGTCCCGCGGGCAACGCAGTCGGGCCGCCCTCCGACGGCCTCGGGAACACGAACAACGTCACCTGCGCCGCGAGCCTCGAGAGTGCGACCCCCGGGCAGTGGGTCTGCGAGCATCGCGACCCGGCCCTCCGGTCCATGGTGGCTTTCCGGCGGGTGGTCGCCGGCACTGCCGTCAGTCTCTGGTGGGATGACGGGCGAAATGCCATCGCCTTTTCGCGGGGGGACCGTGGGTTCGTGGCCATCAATATGGAGGACACTGTCATCACGGCCACCATCCCCACGGGCTTGACGCCGGGTTCCTATTGTGACCGCCTGACCGGCGGTGCCGGCACCGGGATCTGCCTCGGGACCGCGGGAACCGTGGATGCCTCCGGCGCGATCAACCTACAGCTGGCCCCCCGCACCGCATTCGCGATCGACCTGGGCAGCCGTCCGTAAAGTTTTCCGTCCACAACACGCAGGGAGAACTGTTTCATGCGATCCCGTCACGCCCTCAGTTCCCTCGTCCTCCTGCTGGCCGTGGGTTGCAACGCCTCTCCCCCGCACCGCTCCCCGGCCGCCACGAGCGCCACTGGCACGGCCTCCGACACGGGCTGGGTCGCGCGGAGCGCGATCTACGAAGTCTTCGTGCGCGATTTCTCCGCCGGGGGCGACTTTCGCGGTGTGACGAACGGGCTGGACCGGATCTCGGCGACGGGCGCCAACACGCTCTGGCTCATGCCGATCTTCCCCATCGGCGTGGAGCACCGCAAGGGGACGCTCGGTTCGCCCTACGCTGTGCGTGACTATTCGGCGATCAATCCCGACTTCGGGACCGAAGACGACTTCCGCGCGCTGGTGGACGCCGTGCATGCCCGCGGTATGAAGGTGATTCTCGACTGGGTGCCGAACCACACCGCCTGGGATGCTGTCTGGGTCAGCGAGCATCCTGACTATTTCGTCCGCAATGCCGAGGGTGGCCTCATTCCCGCGCGGGACGAGAACAACAACCCGACCGACTGGACCGACGTCGCCGAGCTCGACTACGACAATCCCGCGCTCCGGCAGGCCATGACCCATGCCATGCGGCGCTGGCTCGTGGAGTTCGACGTGGACGGCTTCCGGGTGGACGTGACGCGGGGGGTGCCGTGGGATTACTGGAGCGAGGTCATCCCCGCGCTGCGGGCCTCCGTCCCGCGGGAGATTCTCCTCCTGGCGGAGACGGGCGACATGGAGGCACATCGGCGCGGGTTCGACCTGACCTATGCGTGGGATACCTACCGGCGGCTGAAGCAGGTCTGGAAGGGTGCGCGGGCGGACAGTCTCGCCTCGGCCGAGGTGGCTGACCTGGCCGGGATGCCGGCCGGAGGCATGCGGCTCCGGTTCACCACCAACCACGATGAGACCGCCTGGGATGCTCCGCCACTGATCCTGTTCAACGGGCCGGCGGGCGCCCGGGCGGCCTTCGTGGCCATGGCGCTGCTGCCCGGCCGCCCGCTGCTTTACAACGGCCAGGCGATCGAGAGCCCGCAGGTGCTCCGCCTCTTCGAGCGGGACCCCGTGGACTGGGACCGGGCCGGCGCCGGTGAAGCGCGGGCCTTCTACCGGAAGGTGATTGACCTGTCACGGAGCGTCCCCGACCTGCTGACCGGCGCGCTTCAGTCTGTGGGGACAAGCGCTCCGGCGGATATCATCGCCTATCGACGGGGGGCGGTGCTGGTCCTGGTGAACGCGCGGGCCGCGCAGGCCCGGTTCACCGTGCAGGGAGAGCGCGTGGCCGGCGCGCGGGATCTTCTGACCGGGTCCGTGCAGGAGGGAGATGAGGTCGCTCTACCGGGGTATGGCGCCCTGGTACTCAGGCCCCCGGGGGACTGAAAGCGGGGCCGCTCAGGGCGCGTGGACCGAGACGGTGCTGTTGAAGATCTGCGGCGAGACCCGGAATTCCACGAAGGCCCCGGGGGAGAGCAGCAGGGGGCCTGAGCGGAAGAGCTTGTCCCCATTCGTTGGCAGGGCGTGGAGTTCGGTCGATCCGTAACCGATCAGGCCCTGTGGGAGATCGAAGCTGCCTCTCATGCCGGGGTAGACCAAGCCGAGGCGGCGGGTCGTTCCCTGGCCCGAGGCATAGATCTCCACTGGGAGGGCGAAGTTGTTGATGACCTCGATTCTGACCGGCGGGAGTTCCGGTTGCGGGGCCTGGTCCTCCTCGCTGATTCCGTGGTGGCAGGCAGCGACGAGCACGAGCATGGCAGGAATGAGCAACCGCGGATGGATGCGCATGGGGGACTCCCTGGACGGCATGACCCGGTGATACTGCCGGGGCAGTTCGAATATGCCGCGCCGCTCTCCTGTGCGCCAGCCGATGGGCGGGGTCAGCCCTTGTCGACTGGGGGTGGGATGCGGCCCCTGCCTCGGGCGGCCAGGGCCAGCATGAGGAGCCCGAAGGCGAGCAACACCAGGCCCCACCACAGGTTCACGTTGATGCCCAGCGAGCGTTCATAGATCGCCTTGTTGCCAACCAGCCCGAAGCCGGTGAGCAGCGCACCGAAGACCGTGAACATCAGTCCCAGAGGCAGGCGCAGGTCCAGGTTCATGGCGGTTACCAGAAAATGATGTTGAGCACGAGCGTACAGGCCAGCACCAGCAGTCCGAGGGTCGCGGGGCGCCGGTACCAGGCAAGGTGACGATCCACCTCGCGGGGGGTGAGGGAGTACACCAGGCCCGTCAGGTCCTCATCGGTGCGCGGGCTTCGGGTCACCAGCGAAATGATGATCGTGGCGAAGAAGCAGATGGACCATGCGAAGATCGCCGTCCAGAAGTTCTGCGCCATCTCGCTCGGGTAGGTATGCAGGGTGGCACCGAGGAAGGCCCCCTTGATCCCGGGCGTGGAGCCGGCGGGCAGGGTCAGGCCATGATGGACGGCGGCGCCGACCGTGCCGAGGAGGAGGCCGAAGAACGCCCCGTGACCGGTGGCGCGCCGCCAGAACATCCCCAGCAGGAAAGTCGCGAAGAGGGGGGCGTTGACGAACGCGAACACCAGCTGGAGCATGTCCATGATGTTGTTGAACTTCGTGGTGGCATATGCCGCCAGGATGCTCAGGAGGATGCCGAACACGGTGGCCGTGTGCCCCATCCAGAGGTAGTGCCGGTCGGACTGGCCCGGGCGGATGTACGACTGGTAGATGTCGTAGGTCCAGACCGTATTGAATGCCGTCACGTTGCCCGCCATGCCCGACATGAAGGAGGCCATGAGTGCCGTGAGGCCCAGGCCCAGGAGCCCGGTCGGCAGGTAGTGCGCGAGCAGCACCGGGATCGCCAGGTTGTATTCAGGATTGCCGTCCGCCCCGATCGGCAGCAGGCCGCCGCTCTGCGCATGCAGCGCAATGGCGATCATCCCCGGCAGGATCACGAGGAAGGGAAACAGCATCTTGGGGAAGGCCGCCACCAGTGGGGTCCGCCGGGCCGCATTCATGGACTCGGCGGCCATGGCGCGCTGCACCACGAGGAAGTCGGTGCACCAGTACCCGAAGGAGAGCACGAAGCCCAGCCCCATGATCATTCCGAACCATTCGACGCCCATCGGGTTGGCGCTCGCGGACCCGAGGTGTTGCCAGGACTCGGTCCAGGCACCAGGGGCATAGCCGGCGTCCGTGGCCACGGGGGCCAGCTTGGCGGTCAGGCCGGACCATCCGCCGACGTCCTTGAGGCCGAGCAGTACCAGCGGCAGGAAGCCGAGGACGATGAGGAAGAACTGCAGCACCTCGTTGTAGATCGCGGAGGTGAGTCCCCCCAGCAGGATATACACCAGGACGATAGCCGCGGACACGACCACGCTGGCGTGGAAGTTCCACCCCAGGATGAGCTCGAGCAGTTTGGCCAGGGCGTACATCGAGATGCCGGACGACAGCACCGTCATCGCGGCGAACGTCATCGCGTTGAAACCGCGGGTCTTCTCGTCGAACCGGAGCCGCAGATATTCCGGCACCGACCGGGCCTTGGAGCCATAGTAGAACGGCATCATGAACACGCCCACGAAGACCATCGCGGGGATGGCCCCCACCCAGTAGAAGTGGCTGGTCATGATCCCGTACTTGGCGCCCGACGCTGCCATGCCGATCACCTCCTGCGCGCCGAGGTTGGCGGACAGGAAAGCGAGGCCGGCAATCCACGTGGGGATCGACCGGCCCGAGAGGAAGAAGTCCTCGCTGCTCCGCACGTACCGGCGCAGCACAAAGCCGATGCCGAGGACGAAGGCGAAATAAACGATCAGGATGGCGTAGTCGATCGAGCCGAGCTGGATCTGGTGCACGGTCGGTGTTCCTGAGGAATGGTCGGATGGGGGGCCCTGGAGCAGCCTCGGCGGGTGTATCAGCCGCTCCGGCCGCCCGCCGCCGCCCACATATACGGGAAAGGTGAACGGAAGCGCAAGACCCTGCTGGCGGCCCGGCGGCCGACGGCCTAATTTCACGAACCCCTCCACCTCCGGGTTTCTCATGGGCCGTCCAGCCCTCATCGCGCTGTCGCTGCAGGCCGTCCTCCTGGTTGGGCCCCTCGACCTGCGGGGCCAGGAGGCCACCGTCGCGTCTCCGGACGGCCGGAACCAGGTGACCGTGGCGCTCCGGGAGGGTGAACTTGTGTACAGTCTTGCCCGGGACGGCCGGCCGGTCATCCTGCCCTCCCGCCTCGGCTTCACGTTCCGGGGAGCCGCGCCCCTGGGGAGCGGGCTCCACATCGTCAAGTCGTTCCGGCCGGCGGAGCATGACGAATGGTGGACCCAGCCATGGGGTGAAGTTCGCCGGGTGCGGGACCACCACCGCGAGCTGGCGGTGACCGTGCGGGAAGTCGCCGCACCCCTCCGGGAGTTCACGGTCCGGTTCCGGGTCTTCGACGATGGGCTGGGGTTCCGCTATGAGCTTCCCGGACAGCCCGGGCTGGGCGCGTTCACCATCCAGGACGAACTGACCGAGTTCAACCTGGCCGACAACGGCCGGGCCTGGTCCATTCCCTCCGACTGGCCCCGGAAGGACCGCTCCGAGATGCTGTACACCTCCGGCCCGGTCAGCCGCCTGGACAGTGTCCAGACCCCCCTCACGATCGAGTCGCAGGACGGCAGGACCTACCTGGTGATCCATGAGGCCAATCTCGTGGACTACGCGCGGATGTTCCTGACCGGCACCCGGGGGGAGAGCCGGATACTGCGGGCCGCGCTGGCGCCGATGGCCGACGGCTCCAAGGTCACGGGGCATACCCCGTTCGAGACCCCCTGGCGTACCATCCAGGTGGCCGACCGGCCCGAGGACCTTTCTCCCTCCCTCCTCGGGCTCAACCTGAACCCACCCAGCCGGATCGCGAACACGGACTGGATCCACCCGATGAAGTACGTCGGCATCTGGTGGGGGATGCACATCAACTCGATGACGTGGCACTCCGGGCCGAAGCACGGAGCCACCACCGGGAACACGAAGCGCTACATCGACTTCGCCGCCGCGAACGGGTTCGGTGGCGTGCTGGTGGAGGGCTGGAACACGGGATGGGACGGGGACTGGATTGCCAACCGGGACGCGTTCTCGTTCACGCAGTCCTATCCCGACTACGATCTCGCCGCCGTTGCCGCCTACGCCCATGAGAAGGGCATCCGTCTCATCGTCCACAATGAAACGTCCGGGGGTGTCCGGAATTACGAGCGGCAGCTCGACAGCGCTTATGCGCTGTACCATTCGCTCGGCCTTGACGCGATCAAGTCAGGATACGTCACCGACCTGACCACCGAGGGGCACTCGCACTACTCGCAGTACATGGTCCGGCACTACCGCCACGTCATCGAGAAGGCGGCGGAATACGGTATCATGCTCGACGTTCACGAACCGATGCACCCCACGGGAGAGCGGCGGACCTGGCCCAACATGATGACCCGGGAGGGCGCGCGCGGGCAGGAGTACAACGCCTGGAGCGGGGACGGCGGCAACCCGCCGGAGCACGAGACCATCCTGTTCTTCACCCGCCTGCTGGCGGGTCCCATGGATTACACGCCGGGGATCTTCGACATCCTTGAGACGAGCGGCGGGGCGCCCCGGCGGCCGCAGGATGCCCGCGTTCGCACCACGCTGGCCAAGCAGCTGGCGCTCTATGTGGTGCTCTATTCCCCGCTCCAGATGGCAGCCGACCTCCCGGAGAATTACGAGGGCCAGCCCGCCTTCCAGTTCATCCGCGACGTGGCGGTGGACTGGGATACCACCCGGGTCATCGCGGGCCGGATCGGTGACTATGTCGTGGTGGCCCGCCGGGAGCGCGGCAAGGCGACCTGGTTCCTGGGGGCCATCACCGATGAAGAGCCGCGCACGTTCGACGTCCCGCTCTCGTTCCTCGATCCGGGCCGCCGGTACGTGGCGGAGGTCTACGCCGACGGTCCGGGCGCACACTGGCTCGACAACCCGCTCCCGGTGACGATCAGCAGCCAGCCGGTCACCAGCACATCCATGCTGCATGTGGTGCTGGCGCCGGGCGGCGGCCAGGCCGTCCGGATCCACCCGGCTGAGTAGCGGAACCGGGCGGACGTTTCCGGCTCCGGTTCCCTCGTCCCTTTTCCTTCTTCCCTGAGTCATCCAATGGGATCACGCGCCGCCAGCGCCGCCGCCGCCGTCCGGCCGAAACCCCGGCTCTCATTCTGGGAAATCTGGAACATGAGTTTCGGCTTCCTTGGCATCCAGATCGGCTTCGCGCTGCAGAACGCGAACGTGAGCCGGATCTTCGAGACGCTGGGGGCAAAGGTCGAAAACATCCCGCTGCTCTGGATCGCCGCGCCGGTCACGGGCCTCGTCGTGCAGCCCATCGTGGGCTACCTGAGCGACCGGACCTGGAACGGGCTGGGGCGGCGCCGGCCGTACTTCCTGACCGGGGCGGTGCTGGCATCGCTGGCCCTGGTCCTGATGCCGAACTCACCGACCCTCTGGGTGGCGGCGGGGATGCTCTGGATGATGGACGCCTCCATCAATATCTCGATGGAGCCGTTCCGGGCGTTCGTCGGTGACAACCTGCCGTCGTCGCAGCGTACCACCGGGTTCGCGATGCAGAGTTTCCTGATCGGCACCGGTGCCGTCGCGGCCTCCCTCCTGCCGTGGGTGCTCACCAAGATGTTCGGGGTGAGCAACGAGGCGCCCCCCCACATGATTCCGGACTCGGTGCGGTGGTCATTCTATTTCGGGGCGGTGGTGTTCTTCCTGGCCGTGCTCTGGACGGTGCTCCGCTCGCACGAGTACTCCCCGCGGGAGATGGCCAGCTTCGCTGACAACCAGGAGCGCGAACACATCGTGCCGGAGCGACGAAGCCCCGAAGCCTTTACGCAGAACGGGTCGCGACAGATCCGGCTGGGCCTGACGCTGCTCGTCGTCGGCGGGGCGCTCAGCGCCTGGCTGGGGATTGCCGCCCTGTACCAGGTGCTGATACTCTCGGCGGGCATCGGGGTGGTGGGGCTGTTACTCATCGTGAGCGGCATGATGCAGCGGGGCGGGCGGTACGACAACGGGTTCGTCACCATCCTGAACGACTTCCAGGACATGCCGCGCACCATGAAACAGCTGGCCTGGGTCCAGTTCTTCTCGTGGTTCGCCCTCTTCGCCATGTGGATCTACACCACACCCGCCGTGACCGCCCACCTGTACGGCACCAGCGACACCACCAGCCGCCTCTATAATGATGGAGCCAACTGGGTCGGGGTCGGGTTTGCCGCGTACAATGGCGTCGCGGCGGTGGTGGCGTTCCTCATCCCGGTCCTGGCCCGGCGCACCAACCGGCGGGTCGCGCACGCCGTCTGCCTCACGTTCGGGGCCCTGGGGCTGCTGTCCATCCTGCTGCTTCACGACCCGAAACTCCTGCTGCTCTCCATGGTGGGCGTGGGCATCGCCTGGGCCAGCATCCTCGCCATGCCGTACGCCATCCTGACCGGGGCGCTGCCGCCGTCGAAGATGGGGTACTACATGGGGGTCTTCAATTTCTTCATCGTGATTCCGCAGATTGTCGCCGCCGCACTGCTCGGCTTCATCGTGGCGAGGTTCTTCAGCGGAGAGGCGATCTACGCCCTCGCGGTCGGGGGCGCATCGCTCCTGCTCGCGGCGCTCCTCACCCTCCGGGTCGAGGACAGGGACGAACCGGAACGCGACACATGGCATCCCGGATTTCCGCAGTCGTCCTGACCGGCCTCGCGTCCCTTGGGGGTGCGTGCACATCCGCGCCCCCGCCGGACCTCGCGCCTGCGCCGGTGGGGCAACCAGCCACGTTCTGGAACGCGGCTACCGTCTACTTCCTGCTGACCGACCGGTTCGCCAACGGCGACACGGGCAACGACCACGCGCTCGGCCGGGCGCACGACGGCATGAAGCTGCGCAATTTCGAGGGCGGAGACCTGCGCGGGCTCAGGGAGCGAATCGAGGCGGGCTGGTTCGACAGCCTGGGCGTCGACGCCATCTGGCTGACACCCTTCGTCGAACAGATCCACCCCGGCGTCGATGAGGGAACCGGGAAGACGTACGCCTTCCACGGATACTGGACTCGCGACTGGACCGCCGTGGACCCCGCGCTCGGCACCATGGACGACCTGCGCGACGTGGTGGACGTGGCGCACCGTCATGGCATGCGGGTCCTGATGGATGCCATCATCAACCACGTGGGGCCACAGACGCCCGACGAGCCGGCGTGGCCCGACGACTGGGTGCGCACCAGCCCGCAGTGTACCTACCGGAGCTATATCACCACGGTGACCTGCACCCTCGTGCGGAACCTGCCGGACGTCCGGACGGAACGGGACGAGCCGGTCGCCCTGCCCGGCTGGCTTGTCGCGAAATGGGATCGCGAGGGACGCCGCGATCGCGAGGTGGCGGAACTGGACGCGTTCTTCAAGCGGACGGGCCATCCCCGCGCGCCGCGCTGGTACATCATCAAGTGGCTGACCGACTGGGTCCGCGAGGTGGGGTTCGATGGCTACCGGGTGGACACCGCCAAGCACTTCGAGCCGTCGGTGAGCGCTGAACTGCGGGCGGAGGCGGAAGTCGCGTTTGCCGACTGGAAGCGGGCTCACCCGGACAACGGCCTCGACGACCTCCCGTTCTACATGGTGGGGGAGGTCTACGGCTGGTCCCCCGCAACGGGGCGCCAGTACGATTTCGGGGACCGCCAGGTAGACTTCTTCGCGAATGGATATGACGCGCTGATCAACTTCGAGTTCAAGGCCGTGGCGCGCGGCCCGCTTGACAGCCTGTATACCCGGTACTCGTCGGACCTGCACGGCGGGGCGCTCGACCGCGTCGCGCTGCTCAACTACGTGAGCTCGCACGATGACGGCGGCCCCTATGACCGGGACCGCCGGGATCCGATGGGAGCCGGGACCCGCCTCCTGCTCGCGCCGGGTGGAGCCCAGGTCTATTACGGAGACGAGTTGGCCCGTCCCCTTGTCATTCCCGGGGCGGAGGGCGACGCGAACCTCCGATCAATGATGAACTGGGGGGATACCGCGGGTGCCGGCCGGGCGGTCCTCGAGCACTGGCGCCGCCTGGGCCGGTTCCGGCGGGCGCATCCCGCCGTCGGGGCGGGTGTGCACCGGACGCTCCGGACGTCGCCCTTCCTCTTCAGCCGGACCCTCGACGCCGGGGGCGGCACCGATCGCGTGCTGGTGGCGCTCGACCTGGCGCCGGGCATGAAGACAATACCGCTGTACGGCACGTTCCCCGACGGCGCGGTCCTGGTGGACAGCTATTCCGGGACACGGGTGACGGTGCGGGGCGGCGCCGCCGTGCTGGACACCCCATTCCCGCTGGTCCTTCTCTCCACGCCGTGAGCGTCGAGGCCACCGCCTTCGGTCACCTGCCCGATGGGCGGGCGGCCCGAGTTTTCAGCCTCACCAACCTCCATGGTCTGGTCGCCCGGATAAGCGACTACGGTGCCACGCTCACCGAACTGCACGTACCCGACAGGAACGGCACGATCGGTGACGTCGTCCTGGGGTTCGACGACCTCGCCTCCTATCTCGCGGGCCATCCCTACTTCGGCAGCACGGTCGGGCGGGTCGCCAACCGGATTGCCGGCGGCACCTTCGATCTCGACGGGCGCACGTACACCCTCGCCCGGAACGACGGCCCCAACCACCTGCACGGCGGTCGCCATGGGTTCGACAAGGCCCTCTGGCGGGGGGAGGCGCTGCCCGGCTCCGATCCCGCGATCCGGCTGGTACATGTCAGCCCCGACGGGGACGAGGGCTATCCGGGGCGGCTCGAGGTGGAGGTGGTCGTGGCACTGACGGCGGAGGACGAGCTGGTCATCGACTATACCGCCCGGACAGATCGCCCCACGCCGGTCAACCTCACTAACCACGCGTATTTCAACCTCGCCTGCTCGGGCGACGTCCTGAATCATGAGCTGTCGCTCCGGGCATCCCGCTATACCCCGGTGGATGCCACGGGAGTCCCGACCGGGGAACTCCTGCCGGTGCAGGGCACCCCCTTCGACTTCACCCGCCCGGCCCTCATCGGCGCGCGCTGGGACGCATTGACCGGCTCCCGCAGGGGATATGACCATAATTTCGTGATCGACCGTGACGGGCCGGGGCTGGTGCACGCGGGACGGCTCTTTGATCCGGAGAGCGGACGGGTCATGGACGTGCGGACGACGCAGCCCGGCGTGCAGCTGTACACCGGCAACTTCCTGGATGGGACACTGACGGGGAAAGGGGGGCGGCCATACGGGGCGCACGCCGGCCTGTGCCTGGAAACACAGCACTACCCGGACGCCGTCCACCACCCGCTTCCCCGGCACGATTCTCCGCCCGGGCGAGACCCTGCGGGAAACGACCGTCTACGCCTTCAGGGTTTCCTGAGCTGCTCCGGTCACCCGCTCGCGGTCCAGGCCCGTCGCACGCTGGCAGTCCTCAGCTCCCAAGTCGCACCAGTTCCACCCGCCGGTTCTGTTGCATTCCTTCAGGCGTGTCGTTGGAAGCGGCCGGGCTGGACTCCCCGAACCCCGCTGACTCGAGTCGGGCCGGCTCGATGCCCATCGGCCCGGTAAGGTACGCGACCACTGCCGCGGCACGGCGTTCGGACAGCGCCTGGTTGAATTCCGCGGTGCCCTGGCTGTCGGTGTGTCCCTCGATCGCGATGCGCAACGCGGGATGCTCGCGCAGCATGGTAGCGATTTCGTCGAGTGTGGGGGTCGACTCGGGTCGGATGCGCGCGCTGTTGGTCGCGAAGAGGATGCCCTGTGTTGCCGCCCGGCCGTCTCGCGCCAGACGATCATACAGATCACGGCCGCCGGCCGCGATCCGGAGGGGTCCTATCAGGATCGGTGACTGCTCGCTGGCGGTGCCGACCGCGAGGAACAGCGTGTCTCCACGTGGAAAGACGGCGTTTGGGGCGTTGGCCACCCGCACTTCGCCGAGGTACATCTTCATGTGACTCCCATCAGCCATCACCCGGATCGGTGCCACCGTTGCGGTAACCCGGGTGGATTCGAACTTCGTGAGTATCCTGGGGCCGCCGCCCGATACCGGCAGGTATCCGGCTCGTCCGCGCTCGACTGAAATCGCCGTGCCCTGATACGTACGGGCGGGCCCCCAGAACGCCCGGCCGGGGGTAACACGGACAAATCCGTTGCCGTGCTGGATGCTGGCGCTGAACTCGAGCGTGAATCGGTCCGGCAGCGTCCCAGGCAGCGGAATGGCGAGAACACCGTACGAGGTCGCGCGGAGATAACGCGCCCCGTTCCATTCCACGACCTCGAAGTTGCCCTCGATCAGCTCGAACCGGCGCGGGAAATCACCGACACTGTCCCCGGTGAAGTCGTCGAAGACCAGCACACTGTCGCCAGGCTGGAAATCGTAGTTGGACCACGCGCCCTCCCCCGGCAGCATGGTACGCCGGTTTTCCCCCGCCAGGTCCGCGCCGAGGTCGGGATCCGACACGGGCTGACCCTCCTGATCCAGCAGAACCTGGCCGCTGTCGTCGGTCAGCACCGCTTCCTGCCCTTGGGCCTCGGCGTTCCGGATGCATTCAAGATCGTCGAAGACACAACGGACCTTGTCCCGCACCGCTTGGTCGACCTGACTGACCAGTTCCGACTCGGCGGCATTCTGGGCGGCCTTCTTGAGCTTCTTGAATATTTGAGCGCTTGCGGGACGGGGCATCCCCATGGTGGCGAGGATGAGGAACAGCGCGCCGCGGAGTGCCCGGGACAGGAGGCTGGTGGGTGACATGAAGATCCCCTTGGCTGACGTGATCGTCGGGAAGCTTGCTTCCCTGATTCAACGTCATCCATGGTCGGACCCCGCCATCCCGCTCCCCGGTTCTCGAGGGTCACCTCCGGGTGGACCCCTTCAGGGCGCTCGAGTGAGGGCCGCCAGCGCATCCCGGCATTCCGCCTGTTGCGGGCCACGGACCCCCTCAGCCGTCCGTAGCCGGCTGACGGCAGAGTCGAGCAGTGCCAGAGCCCTGACGGTGTCACCCAGCCGGGCGGTGGCCCGACCCAGCCGGCAATCGGCCATGATCGCGGCAGGGTGGTTGGTCGGGACGTGCCCGCGCAGCAGGGCCGCCGCGCCGCGGGCCGCCTGCGCCGCCCCGATGGCATCGCCACCGGTCAGGAGGATCTCGCGCGCGTGAGCATCGGGAACGCGATAACGATCGACCCTGCCGGGAGCACATTCCGGTAGATCCCTTCCGCCAGCCGGGTGAGACTATCGGCCTCGGCGTAACGCCCCTGACCCGCGACGGCCACGGCGAGATTCTGGTAGGTGCCTGCCATCGGGCGCTGCGCTCCCCATAGCGTGCCCGCCGGCCCCCAAGGAGTTCGCGATAACTCGCCTCCGCTTCGGGGAAGGCGCCGGCGTTAATGGCGACGATTGCAAGGTTGTTGCGCGCAGCCATGGTGAACGCGTGATCCCGGCCCAGCATGCTGTCGAACACCACGATGGCCGACCGGATCAGGATCCGGGCCTCGTCGATCTGCCCGCGGAGCCCGAGTGTCTCTCCGAGGGTATGCTTTGCCATGGCGGTGTGCAGCGCGTCGGGGCCCTCCCGGGCGAGGTCGAGGTCAAGCGCTTCGCGAGCGAACCGCTCCGACACTTCCAGGCGATTGCCATCGCGGAATCGGTCCGCCGCCTGGCGCAGTGCCTCACCGAGACGATCGCTTCCGGCGATTCGCAATTGCGCAACCGCATCGTCCGTGAGGTCGGCCGCGCGGATCGGGTTCCGCCTCGCCTCGCCCATGGCCAGAGCCAGCAGGGCCTGGCCGAGGCGCTCACCGTCGAGGGGAGTCCGGTGGCGTTCGAGCGCGACCTGCCGTTCGAGCAGGACCAGGGCGGAGTCGTGGAGTCCCGTGCCGATCAGGAGATAGCCCACATCCCCCAGATTGTCCGCAAACTGCACCGACGTGGTATCGCCCACCCGGATCCGCGTCGCCATGGCCTCGTCCAGCATCTCGTACGCGGCATCGGTCTGGTCCAGCCTCGTCAGGACCTGGCCGATCGTCGACAGTAACGCCGCCCGCAACGCCGGCTGGTCGGCGAAGTCCTCTTCCAGGCGGTCCCTGCCGATCGCGAGGGCCTCGACCACCGTGATCCGTCGCCCTCGCTCGGGATCGGCCGCGTGAACGGGTCCGGACTCTGGAACATCCCGACGAGAAAGTCCCGGGTCTCCCGGGCGAGCAGCGAAGCGGCAGTAGCGGCGTCGCGCTCCCGCTCCAGGCGTCGGTTATGATCGACGACAGTCCCGACGTACAGCGCGGTTCCGATGGCAAGCGCCCCAACGGCAGGAATGAACCACCGGTGTCGGGTGATGAACTTGCGCGCCAGGTACCGGGCCGACTCGGGATGGGCCTGGATCGGGAGCCCCCGCAGGTGGCGGCGGAGGTCGGCGGCGAACTCGTCGGCCGAGGCATAGCGCAGTTCAGGCTCAACGCGGAGTGCCTTGGCCACGATCAGGTCGAGATCTCCGACGAGGCGCCGGCGTAACCGTGCCGGAGTAGTGCCACGCTGGATGGCACGGGCTGCCGGTGAGGCAGCGCCTGCGCCGGGGTCAAGGACGGAGGCGCTCATGCGCGCCGTGGTCGCCCCGGTGCGTAGATCAGGTCTCACCGGCCGCAGGCCGGTGAGCAGCTCCCGGAGCAGCAGGCCTAGCTGATAAACGTCAGTGGCCGTCGTGATCCGTCGCCCTCGAGCTGCTCCGGGCTGGCGTAGTGGGGCGTCTGAGGTCGCGCGCCCACGTCGGTGTGGTCTCCGTCAGCGTCAAGCAGTTTTGCAATGCCGTAGTCGAGCAGCTTAACCCGGCCGGTCTCGTCTACCAGGTATTCGAGGCTTGAGGTCGCGGTGGACCACGAGCTGCTGGTGGGCATAGCACGCATCGATACCTGAGGAACGCGCAGCCTCGCGGGGACAGAAAGCCGGTGTGCATCGGCCCATGCTGTGATTGGCTCGCCCGGGACGAGCTCCATGACCAGGGCGGTCGACCATCGCCCGTGGAGCCGCCGTCGAGGATGCGGGCGATGTTGGGGTGAGTGAGCGACGAGAGTATCTGCCGTTCGACCAGGAAGCGCCGGATCAGGTCTGTCGTGTCCACGCCACGCCGCAGTACCTTCAGCGCCACCTGCTGCTCGTAGCTGCCATCCGACCGCTCGGCTCGATACACAGTCGCCATGCCGCCGCGACCGAGTCGACCGATGATGCGATAGCGATCGATCGTCGCGTCGGGTGGCAGGTCGTCCGCGTCCGTATCCGTATCCAGCACGGCACGCACCATTGCGACGGCCGGTGCCATGTACTGCTCGTCGCCGTACCCGCTGCGGTTGAGCAGCCTCAGCACCAGTTCCACAGTTCCGTATCTGCCCTCTCCGGCGCTCGACCTAGCCGACGCGCGTCTCGGGTATCTGATCGAGCGCACGTGTGAGCAGGCGATCGACATCGTCCCAGCGCCGCCAGAGCGCCGGTCAGCTGTACTCGTCGCCTCGCAGGTCCTCCAGCAGGTATATTTAGCCGGGTACATTCACGCTCGACGGTCCGCACCGAGGTCTGCAGCGCCTCTACTATTCTTCGACGGAGCCCGTCGTAGTCGGGTTCCACGATCTGCGCCATGCGCGGATGGCGCTCGCCAGTCGGTTATCGCTTCGTCGTTGCCGAGCACGTCATCAGCGCCTTTCGCCCTAGATATCGCGTTCTCGTGCAGGGTGACGGAGGCGTCGTCACGCGGCGCTGCGCGTAGCTCCGCCGAGCGTATTCGACCAGGATGTGGCGCATGGCCCGGGAGGCGTAGGCGTAGTAGTTAGCGCGGCTCTGCCTCTGTCGTTGGCGTGTCTCTTTTGCTTGAGGTAGGCCTCGTGTAAAGGGTCGTGGTCGCTAGCTCATCCATCGTTCGGCGCAGGCGTCGGTGAGCGATGGCACGTAGGTCGTCGTAGGCTAGCGCATCGAGACGGGGGAATGCTTTTTATCGCTTTAGCTTTATCGGGTTAGCATGTGGTGTATTAGTATCGTTGTATATAGTCATAGTATCTTATTATAGTATCATAGTAATCTTTTTTTTTTTTTTTTTTTTTGGAATTTTATTTGTTATTTTTTATCGTTGTCTTTTTTTTTGATTTTTAGGGTTTTTTTTATGTTTATTATTTGTTGAGGATTTATCGTTTTTTTATTGGGGGTAAGCATAGTATCGTTTAATATTATTTGTGTTTTAGGATAGAATCTTAAGTGTTATCGATTATCATTATTGGAGATTTTATAGTTATATTATTTTTCTTATTTTGGAAGATTAGTAGTTGGTGGGAAAGTAGTAATTTATATTATTATAGTAATTATTTTTATAATATATATTCTTTTTTATTAATTTTTTTGGAATAGTTATAAATTTTCTAACTTATCTTTAGTTATTATTTTATTTTTTTCTATTATCTTCTCTTATAATATTTTTTTTTTTTAATTGGAAGAATCATATGAATAGTTATATAATAATATCATTATATATAATATATCTTTTTAGTGTAAATTATATATAGTTATATTTATTATTATATTTGGAGAATAAGGTAGAAATATCATCTAAAATAATAAATAGTAGTATTCATAAATTATCATCTAAATCCGGGGCGGTTGCTGCCGGGGATTACGGCACATAGACATATAGTTTTATTATCATCTTATATTTATTAGATGAAAGTTTATTTTTTCTCTCTCTTCATTTTTTTATATTATCTTATGTTTTTCTTTAGGTAATTGGTTAGTGTCTATCATTATCTCTTTTATCTTCTATTCTTTTTTTTTCTTTTTTTATTTTTATATAGAAGAATAACGGAAAGCGGTGATATATTCTTTCATGTATGTAAATATTATTTGGAAGAGAATCAACTTATATAATTATCTCATTTTTTATCTTTTTTTTATCTTATATTTTCTCATAATCTATATCTTTTTTCTTCTCTTTTTCTTAGTATAAGATGTTCGTATATCTTTGTCAGTAAATATCGTTATCGGTTATGTTTTATCGAGTTGTATTATTAGGGTAGTATTTATTTTTTTGTTAATCTTTGTTTTTATTTATTTTTAGTATTATTATTTTTGAGTAAATATGTCGTGGATTATATATTTTTTTATTTGTCGTATTTTTTTTTTTTTTTGTTTTTATTGTAGAAATTTTAGTTCGTGTTAGTTTATTTATATAGTATTTATTTGGATAGAATTTATTTTAAGGGGAGAGGATAGTAGTAATATAAATTATTATTAGTCGAGTAGAAAATTATCTATTGGTTTATATAGTATCTAATTATCTAATATTATCATATTTATTTTTTTATTATTATTATTATTTTTATTTATTATATTTTAGGTTAGCGAATAATTATAATTATATGTTAGAGAGTATAATCTATAATTTTATATAAAAATAATAAAAATTTATAGTTTTTTTTATAGTTTATTTGTATATCTTTTCTCATTTTTCCTTTTAAATTTTCTATTTATTCTTTTGTCTAGTCAACTTATTTGATTATCTAACATGGCGTATAGCATGTCTAGAGTGATATCTTCAGATCACGAAACGAGAATCATATTTTTCTATAGAATAATTTTTTTCAATTTTATCATTGCTTCATTTTTATTTCTCTTTTTTTTTATCATATCTTCTTTTTCACTCGCATCTTTGTATTTGTTATTTATCTTATCGTATGTATAAATATTTCGATGCGCATATTTGCTATATAATACATTTATAATATAATTTTTAGCACAACATATCTTATATTTTTCATCATTCTATTATTTTAATCTTTTTTCTTTTTATTCTTTTTTTCTCTAACTTCTCTCTCTCTTAACTATTTACATATACCTCATACTTCTTGGCGGTGCTGCCGGGGATACGGAACCGGGAAGCTTCCGTATCCGCCTCGACGATCCGTTTCCCCCTGGCATGGAGCGCGGCCCGCACCCGGCCGGGGGCCGCGAAGGGCGCCCGGTAGAGGTCGGAATCGGTTCCGGGCGCGCTGCCGTCCGTGGTGACCCGGATCTCCACGGGGCCGGCCCCCCCGGCCCACGCTCAAGCTGCCGTGGAGGATGCGGGCCTGGTCCCCGTCCCGCAGGATGGCGAGGGCATGCACCGTCGCACGCGGTCCGGCCGCCGGTGCCTGCAGCAGGATGCTCGCGATACCAGCCTCTGAAGAGAAGGGATTGGCGCCCACCAGCTCCACCGGACCGGTCACCCCGAAGAAGACGTTCTCCCACGCGCCCGGCACGACGGTGCCGTGCGCGTCCCGGAGTGCCGCGTACAGGAACGCCACGTCTTTTCCCCCGCGGGCGAACGGACGTCCGTTCTCGTCCAGCGCGAGTTCCAGCCGCTCCACCGCTCCCGGCGTCCGCACGGCATGCCGGGCCACCGCGCGCTCGCCGACATAGCCCGTCGCCTGCAGCGTGCCTGGCGTAAACCGTTCGAGGGTGAACGTGAACGGCGGATGGGCCAGGTCCGTCGAGAGCCGGTCCGTGTCGGGCTTCCGCCGATCCACCCGCGCCCCGTTCAGGGTCAGTACCACCTCCTCGCAGTTGCTGAAGACGCGGACCTCCCGCGGGGAGTCGGGCGTCCAGTCGCTGGCGATGAACACCATCGGGCCCGTGGAGGCGGTCACGAACCGCTCGCCAGGGTCGCGCTGGCTCCTGAAGAGGTGGTATGAGGGCTTCGCGATCCTGAAGAGGTCCATGCAGCCGGATGACTCGATGTCCGGCGCATAGCCCCGGTTGTAGTCGTACATGACCCACAGGCCGTCGGCGAAGGCGATGGTCTTCCGGTTGTCGTTGTGCGCTTCCTGGAAGTTGGTGGCCTGCTGGAGCAACCCGGCCTCCCCGTGCCAGCGGAGCTGCCGGCTGTTGGCCGCGTCGGGCGCCAGGTCGGCCCATGTCTGCTGGTTCAGCCCGGCGTTCTGGGCATAATATTCCCAGTCGCCATACTCGCTCACCACGCACGGCACGTCGGTGACGTCGCGGCATCCGCCGTGCTGGCGGGCCTGGATGAAGACGTCGTACCCCCGCATCCAGCCGCAGGTGTAACACTGGTCCCCCGGGTATTCCTCGTGCGCGATGGCGTGCGTGGTCCTGACGAACTCCGGTGGCATGCCCGTCTCGTTGAGCGAGACCTCCCACAGGATCACACAGGGATGATTCCGGTCCCGCCGGATGAGCCGGCGACAGTTGGCATACTGGAGCCGGGTAAAAGCAGGGTCCTCCCGGTTGAAGAACTGCCACCCGGGAATGCAGTCCATGACCACGAGCCCCAGCTCGTCACAGGCATCCATGAAGGCGGGAGCGTGGGCGTAGTGCGACAGACGGATATAGTCGAAGCCGGCTTCCTTGATCTTCCTGGCGTCACGGTACTGGGCCTCGTCGGACAGCGCGTAGCCCACGTACGGGTACTCCTGGTGCCGGTTGGTGCCGCGGAGGAACATCGGCTCGCCGTTGACCCGGAATCCCTCCGTAGACATCTCGATCCGGCGGATCCCGATGCGGGCCGTCACGATGTCCACCACCGCGCCATCCTCCACCACCTCGGCCTGGACGGTATGGAGTTCCGGCCGGCGCGGGCTCCAGAGCGCGGGTGACTTCACCCGGACTTCCTGCACCACGTGCCGGTCTTCCCCCGGTGCCAGCTCCACGATGCCGGAGCCGCCCTCGGCCGCCACTCGGTCATCGTGCCGGAGCATCGTCCGCACCCTGAATCGGCGCGCGGTGGAGCCGTCGTTCCGGACATGCACCTGCACCCGCACGGTCGCAGCGTCCTTTGAAACATCAGGGAAGGTGACGAAGAGCCCGCCGCCCGCAGGCTGGTCCGCGAGGATCGGATCGGTGATGTACAGCGTGTCCTTGAGGACCAGGTGCGCGTTCCGGTAGATCCCGTGATAGGAGTTGAAGTCCAGCTGGTCGAGCGGCTTGGGGCCGGTCACCGGGTCGTCCCGGTTGTCGAGCCGCACCGAGAGGACGTTGTCGCCGGCCCTGACCCGAGAGGAAATGTCGAAAGCGAACGGGAGCCAGCCTCCCCGGTGGCGCCCCAGGTGGTCCCCGTTGAGCCAGAGGTCCGCCACGTTCATGGCGCCCTCGAAATGCAGGAACACCTTCTGGCCGGCATCCTTTCGGTCCAGCGTGAAGTGCCGGCGGTACCAGCAGGTGCCCTGCCACTGGTACGTGCCGCTTCCCGGCGGTCCGGTGACCACGCTCTCGATCCGGGCGGTGTGCGGGAGGGTCGCGGCGCCCCAGGCGCTGTCGTCAAAGGCGGCCAGCTCCGCGCCCGGCGCATCGCCGAGGTGGAAGCGCCAGTCCCGGTTGAACCCGGGTCGGGTGGGGCCATCGCCACGGGAAACCGGCCAGGGAGCCGCCAGGGCTGGGAGCGCCGAGAGGGCGGCCGTCACGGCCGTGCCCTTCACGAAGTCACGCCGCTTCATGGGTGTCATTCGTTGATCCACACCCTGGCCGATCGGGCTGGAAGCCGGGCGCGGAGCTGGCCGCCCTGCGTTGAGGTGACGGCGCCCGCGGGGAAGACCATGCGGAACCGGCCGCCGGCCTTCACGGTGATGTCCTGCGGAGAGTCCGAGGCATTGAAAGCGACGATCGCCCGGCGGCCGTCCAGCTGGCGCGCGTACACGAGCAGGTTCCGGGCGTCGTCGGTGAGGAGCCAGGACACGCTCCCGTTAACGAAGAGTGGGAGATTGGCCTTCCGGAGCGCGATCAGGGTGCGGTACGTGTTGTAGAGCGCCGTGTCGGGAGCGACGCGATCGGGCCGCCGGGGTCGGCCGAGCGGGTCCATTCGCTCGTTCTCGTAGGAGAGGTCGGCCCAGACCATTGGCTTCCGTTCGTCCGGATCGTCCGCGCCCCACATGCCCACCTCGTCACCGTTCCAGATGTGCGGCGCCCCGATCCAGGTGAACTGCTGGGCCAGGATCATCCGTTGAATCTCGCGGGTGCGCCCGTCGGGCCGGTCAATGCGATACGTGGAGTCTTCCCAGGCCCGGTTGTGCACCTTGTACCGGCCGGGGTTGTAGATGGAGGTGCTGAAGCGTGGCGTGTCGTGGCTCGCCGTCAGGTTCATCATGGCCCGCTGGCTCGCGGAATCGATACCGGCGCCCAGGGCATCAAGCCTGGCAGCGTACTGCGTGGCGGTGAGGGATGGATGGGTCCGGGCGAAGAACCCACGGGTCGGGAGGTACCAGCGGTAGTTCATGACCGCGTCGAAGACGTCCCCCTGGAGCCAGGGGGACGGATCGTAGTACGTGTCCGGCCACTGGTCCCACCAGATCTCGCCGACCAGGTATGCCTCGGGATTGATGCTCCGGACGAACCGCCGGTAGTCCCGCCAGAAGCCCAGTGGTACCATCTCCGCGACATCCAGCCGGAAGCCGTCGATGCCGTCGGATGGGTCGCCGTTTCCATCCGGGTCCAGCCAGCGCCGCGACACATCGAAGATCAGCTGCTTCACCGCCGGCACGAGGTTTCCGGGGATCGGGCCCTTCGTGAGCCCGTCGGGCCGGCCGATCTTCTTCAACTCCGGAAGCCATGGCACGCCGGCCCAGCCGCGGTAGGCGAATTCATTCGTGTCCGGCGTCGCGGGGTCGTCGAACCGCTCCACCATGTACCAGTTGGCATACAGCGACGCAGCCTGCCGGTCGAGGATGTTCTGCCATGCCCAGAACATGATGCCGGTGTGATTCCACGAGTAGTCCAGGATCACCTTCATGCCGCGGCGATGCGCTTCCCGCACGACGGTGAGGAAGAGCGTATCGGCGGCCGTCCACGTCCATGTGGCGGGGTCGTCCGGCCGTTCCGTCGCCATCAGCGCCTCGTCACCCCGCGGGTCGGGGCCGAAGTTCCGGTCGATGTGGCGATAGTTCCGGGCGTCGTACTTGTGAAGCGAGGGGGCGTCATTGAGCGGGTTGAAGTAGAGTGCGGTGACGCCAAGGCGCTGGAGGTAGTCCAGCTTGTCGAGCACGCCCTGGAGGTCGCCGCCGTAGCGACGGAACTGGATTTCGCCGTTGAAATCCATCCCGGCCTGCCGGGCCCAGGGGTCGAGCGCGTACCAGTCATGCGACCACGGCGTGACCGCCCATCCCGGCGGCACGGAGTCCCCCGAGAACCCCTGGATGTCGTGCGCGGTCGGGTCGTTCGACGTGTCACCGTTCCGGAAGCGCTCGGCGAAGATCTGGTACCAGATGGCGTCCTTCGACCACGCCGGCACGTCGAGGTTCACATCTCGGCCGGGTGCCCCGAACATGAACCGGAGCGGGTCTTCCAGCCGGGCGCGCCATGATGCCTCGTTGTGCCTGGCGCCCGCGTACTGCCGGACCACGAAATCACGGCCCTCCACCAGCCCCTGGCCCAGGAGCCAGCGGCGGACGGCCTGGTGCGCGGGCGTGAAGGACGAATCCTCGAGCGAGCCGTAGTCGAAACGCATCCGGATGCCGGGCGGCGCCTGGAAACCGTTCGCGATGTCACGAATGATGTACGGTGTCGTGTCCGGCTGGGAGCTGGAAACCGCGGTCGGAAGGAACCGCGCGATGACCGCCTCCGAGAGCTGGAACGAGGTGGATTCGCACCCGCAGGCGCCAAACACGTCCGGGTGACGGGTCACCAGATAGAAGGAGAGAAGCCCGCCAAGCGAGGAGCCCATGACCCCCGTATGCCCGGGCCCTGTCAGGGTGCGGAACTCCCGGTTCACGCGTGGCATCAGTTCCTCGATGAGGAACCTTGCATAGCCCGGGGCACCGTCCCACGGTGAGTACTCACGGAGGCGTTCGCTGGTGTTCCAGACCCCGACCACGATTACCGGCGGGATTGTTCCCTGCTCGACCAGACGGGTGATGGCCTCATCCACGCCCCAGTCAGTTCCCGTATTCGCGATACGTGGATCGAACAGGTTCTGGCCGTCGTGCATGTAAAGCACAGGGTAACGCCGGGTGGTATCCGTGTCGTAGCCCGGGGGCAGCCAGATCTCCACGTTGCGCGTGGGTCCGAGGAACCTGGAGGCCACGTCGATCCAGTAGACCAGGCGACCCTTGACCCCGGAGCCCTGCCAGTCCGCGATGTATGCCTCCTGTCCCTTCTTGAAGTTCTCTATCACGTGGCGCACGGTCGTGTCACGCTGGACCATGAGCCGATGGTTCGGCGGAACGATGCCGGCATGTGTCAGCGCTTCGCGCTCCCATGTGCCGAGGGTGAACTTGTACTCGAACGTCGTTCCGGGAGGCACTGTCATGTGGCCGGTGCGGCTTCGCCCCCTGCCGTCGAGCAGGAGCCCGTCCGGACGCCAGGGGCCGAGTGACGGTAAGCTGCCGGCCAGGTACACGGGTCCCGTGCCCTCCGGTACCCTGACATGGAGCGTGATGGTGCAGCAGGGAGTCACGGCCTGCGCGCTGGCCTGCCAGCCGGCAAGGGCGGTGCACGCAATCGCCAGCAGGACGCAGGTGAAGGTCACGCGTTTCATGGGCGGTCCGCTCCAGGGGATCGTGCAGGGATGGCCGGCGGGATGGCCGGAATCTGCATTGAGTAGCGGGACAAGCGGTCCGGGAAATCCCAGGCGCGGGCGCCACCATGGGTGCGAGGTCTCTGCCAGCCGGAGGCGGGTGTGCCGGGCGACACCGGCGGCAACCCTCATGCCCCGCACGGTCAGGGAGCGTTCCGGTCCCGTTCGGCGGCGACCCGGCGCAGCCCCTCACGTGCAAACGCCACATATCCTTCCAGCCGCGGGTCAGGCCGCTGCCATGCTTCAAGCACGAAGCGATAGTGCCGCACTGCGCCGTGGGAATCCCCCAGGCGCTCGGCGATCCGTCCGCGCTCCAGGGCGAGCAGCACGATCAGGGGGCGGGCCTCCATAGTCTGGAACCATTGATCGAGGAGGGCCGTGGCCCGGTCATGATCGCCCCTCGCGTCGAGAAGCTTAGCCAGCAGGATCTTTTCAGGCAGGCAATCTGCAACGATGCACAGAGTATCGGGGACGGCGCTGAAGCCCTGCGTGGCCCGGGCCGAGTCCCCGCGCAGCAGGGCGAGATAGGCCGCCGCGGAGCTCCCGTAGTACCTGGCGCGAAGGACTGCGACCGGAGAGCCTCGTTCGCCTGTGGTGATGGCGCGCTCCATCAGCCGGATCAGGGAAACCGTATCGCCTTTGGCATACCACCAGGGCAGGCCGGCCAGGAAGCGAGGGGGGCGCGGAAGCGGTCGTCCCACCGCCCAGTCCGCATCGGGCGACCAGGCACGGGCGAATGTTCGCCGTGCCTGGGAATCCGCGATTACACCGAACAATGCCAGGTCCAGGAACGGGTCGAATACCGCGGAAAAGGAAGACGCTTCCTCGTCCGCCAGTAGTTGCGCATCCGTCGTGGCCGCTTCCGAGAGATGGCCCCGGAACGCCAGCAGCATGGCCAGTCTCTGCCGTTGAAGCAGCGGATCCCGCGTTTCCTGGTCTGCGCCGTGGGCCGAGTGGTTTCCCTCGACCAGCTCACGGAGCACCGAGACGGCCGCCTCTCCGCTGTCGGTCCACCAGCGGAGGTGGTCGGCGCCGGTCCACTCCAGCTTGGCCAGGCTCGCCTCCCGGACCTCCTCCCGGATGCTGGGGCGGTCGAGCCCGCCGGCCGACAGAATGTCACTGAGAAGCTGGATCGCCGGGCAAAGGATTCCTCAAGGTGCTGGCGCCGGTAGCGGCTGGCGTAGCCCGCAGCCGTCGAGTCCCGACCGAGCTGGAGCGCGAGTCGCGGTATGTGCATGTAGGCAGGCGCGAATGCCGAATCGAGCGCAATCGTCCGTTCGAACGCCTCGAGCGCCGGGCCCGCGAAGCCGCCCAGTGGTGGAGGGGCGTGGATGCGTCGCTCGGCGAGGTCATACCAGATGGCCGGATCCTCGGGATACCGTCTTGCCAGCAACTCCAGGCTCTGGACTGACCGCCAGTAGCCGCTGATGAATTCCTCGACCGTGCTGGCGTCGAGATAGTGCAGCCGGAGGGAGTCGCCGGTCAGCAGGACGCTGTCGCGGGTCGAGAGTCCGCGGTTCCACCGTACGGCGCGACGGATGTACGACTGCTGCGGTTCGTATCGGCCGGAGGACGGCGTGCCGGATCCGATCAGCCATCCCATGCGCCGGAGGGCGAGGGCAAAGGTGCTGTCCGCGGCAATGGCCCGATCGTATTCGGCGAGCGCGGAATCCGCATCCCCGCGGCGGTAGAACTGTTCTCCCCGGAGGAAGGCCTTCAGCGCCGGAAGCGACCGGGAGGTGATCGAGACGTTCTGGACCGATCCGACCGCGCGATGGCGGCCCAAGGCCCGGAGAATATGGACAGTCAGCGAGTCGGACAGTTGTCCCATCCGGGTTTCCTCCCCGGCCACCTCGATGTCAGCTGTCTCCGTCCGGGACGTCCGGTCCAGGATGGTTGCGCGCACGCGGACTGAATCAGGGCCAAGTCGGACCAGCTGGCCGACAACAACGATGCCGGCCCCAGTCCGGTGGCCCAGTCGGTCGGCAGAGGGGCGGTCGGCCCTCCCTTCCCAGCGGCGAATCGCGACGGATGGGGCCACGGTGCGGAGCGGGCCAGCGCCGTCGAGCGACTGCCCCAGGATGTCGGCCAGTCCCTCCCCCCAGACGAGCAGGGTGGTATCCGGCGTCTCGAACGGCGCGATCGCCACGAGGTCGGCATCCACTGCGACCGGCGCATCATCGTCTCGTACGCTCAGACCGACGGCCAGCACGATGGCGAGTGTGACCAGAACGGCCGCCACTACCGGCCAGCGGCGCCGACTCCCAGGTGTTGCTGCTGGCACGGCGGCGGGGGTGGCGGACGCAGACGCTCCGGCGGCGAATCGGACACTCCCTCCGCTTCCCTCTGTCGCAATTGCCCGGCGAAGGACAGCACGCCGGTCGAGGGTGTGAGGCCCACCTCTTCCCGGAGCAGCACTTCGTAGGCAGCGAAGTGCCGCAACGCCGCGGCGCGTTGTCCGGCGGCAGCCAGGGCTCGCATCAGGCGCAGCGATACCACATCGTCGTACGGGTCTTCCGCCTGGATGCGCCGCCAGAGCCGAACCGCTTCCTCGGCATTGCCGGTGTCCTCGGCGGCTTCCACGAGCTGCCGGAGTGCCTGGCGATAACCGGACGAGAGCGCCTCCCGCCGGCTGTCCACCCATTGCTGGAGCTCGCGGGAAGCGCCGAGGTGGGTGCCGTCAAGGAAGGGGCCCCCGTACCGGGCCACGGCCGCCGCATGATCTCCCGTGTCCAAGGCGGCCCGGAACGACGCCACGTCGCTGGTGAGTGCGTCGGTGTTCAGGTGGAGAGTCGACCGCCCGAGGACGACCGGAGGTCCCTCCGTCTGGCGACGGAGGACATGCAGCGTCTGCTTCAGTGAGCCCCGTGCCCGGTCGGTGTCGCTCTCGGGCCACAGCAGGGCCATGAGGCGATCCCGGGTCACGGGTCCGTCGGTGGCCAGGATGATCAGGATGGCGAGCGCACTTCGGTACGAATTAATGGCCTCGACGGGGGTCGAAATCCGCCACAGGCCAGAGGCGCCGAGGGTACGCAGGAGGTACATGCCGGTATGTCCAGGTGAATTGACCGGAAACTAACCGTCGTCTATCCCTCCGGAAGTAGCGTGGGGATCGCCGGAACGTTGGCCCGGCCCAGTTGTGGCGTTCCTGGCGACTTGCCGCCCACTCCCTGCGCTGAGGTGAACCATGTACAGCCCGACCGGCCGTTCGCTATTGTTTCCCGCCTGCCTGACCGTCCTTGCCGCCTGCGGTGGCGGCGACTCCGGGGGGGGGGGACCGAACCTGACCTGCCCATCCTGACGTCGATTGCCGTGAGCCCCGTCTCCAGCGGGATCTATTCGGCTGGTCCGGGGAGCACGGTCAGCCTCAGTGTCACGGCGAAGGACCAGCACGGTGCCCCCATGTCGGTCACGCCGACGTTCCAGATCCGCAACGCTGCCGTGGCTGCCGTTGACGGGTCGGGGCTGGTCACCGGAATAGCCGCGGGTACCACCTGGATCCTCGCCTCCGCGACGGCCGCCGGCGTGACGAAGACGGACAGTATGACAGTCCTTGTGCGGGTTGCCTCCTCCGCCATCGGTGTCACCGCGGTGAACTTTGCGTTCAATCCCGGCACGGCAGATGTCGCCGCCGGCGGGACCGTGACCTGGTCGGTCGATTCCATTCACCACTCGGTTGACTTCACGACGGTCGGGTCACCCGCGGACATTGCCCCGCTCCAGAATGCCTCCGCAAGCCGGACCTTCCCTAAGAGCGGATCCTATGCCTATCGCTGCGCCATTCACCCGGCGATGACCGGCACGGTCCGGGTGCACTGATGGACCGTTCCGGCCTCCGATTCAACCGGCGCCAGTTCGTCCGCCTGGCCACGGGTTCGATCACGGCGGCCGCTCTGGGGAGCCTGCCAGGGTTGTCGGGGTGTGGGGAGAAAGCCGCCGGCCCCGACGGCACCGACCCGTCATCACTGCCGGTGCCTGGGGTCCTGGGCATCGGGAGCGTGACGCTGACGGCCGCCCCCGCCAGGTCATCATCCATCTCGACCTGGCGGTACAACGATCACCTGCCGGGTCCGACCCTGATCGCCCGGCAGGGCGACCAGGCCACCATTCGACTTGCAAACAGGCTGTCGGAGCCGACTATCATCCACTGGCACGGCCTGATCGTGCCCGGCGCCGCCGACGGGCATCCCCGTCATGTCATTGGCTCCGGAGGGCAGTTCGACTACGCGTTTCCCATCGTCCAGCGAGCGGGGACGTACTGGTACCACCCTCATCCTCATCAGCGCACGGCCGCCCAGGTGCAGGCCGGGCTCGCGGGATTCTTCCTTATAAGCGACCACGAGGAAGCCGCGCTCGACCTGCCGGCCGGCGGGCGTGAAATCCTGCTGGTGCTCCAGGATCGTGACGCGAATCCCTCCTCGGCCTTCGACTACCACCCGACCTCTATGGATCTCCAGGAAGGCATGCTGCGCGATGTGGCGTGGGGTAACGGGGTCCGGTCACCCACCCTCACTGTCGTGGGGGGCCTGTATCGCCTGCGCGTTCTGAACGCCTCCCATGCCCGGGTCTACCGGCTCGCGGTCAGTACCGGCGCGCCCCTGACCGTCATCGGCAACGACGGCGGCCTGCTGCCTGCAGCGGTGGAGGTTGGCGACGTGTATCTGGGCGTGGGGGAGCGGGCAGACATTCTGCTGGACTTCTCCGGCATGCCTCCTGGAACCAGCATGATGTTGCAGTCCCTTCCCTTCAGCACCGGGGCACCGACGAGTGCAACGTTCCCCCAGGGCCGCGGGATGGATCTCCTGGAGATTCGACGCGACCCTACCCCGTCCGAGCCACCGTCGCCCATGCCGGGGGCGCTATCGGCCGTGGCGCCGCTGGGGGCCCCAGCGGTCGACCGCACCTTCGTCTTCGGCACGACTGCGGGCACGGGCATGCACCGGATCAACGGCCTCACGTTCGACATGGACCGGGTGGACGTTCAGGTGCCGCTCGGGCGGACCGAGCGCTGGATCTTCGTGAACGACAGCACGATCCCACATCCGGTCCATCTCCACGGCACCCAGTTTCAGGTTGAGTCACGCGGCGGTGGCCGGGGGATCGTCTATCCGTACGAGGCCGGGTGGAAGGACACTGCTCTGATCTTCCCGGGCGAAACTGTCGCGGTGCGCGTGCGCTTCACCACTTACGCTGGTCTCTTCCTGCTGCACTGCCATAACCTCCAGCACGAGGATGACGGCATGATGCTCAACGTGCAGGTGGGCTGACGGCACTGGCCGCGGCCGGACAGCAATCTCGCTCATTCCTCAACCGGAGTCTCACATGTCTCGAATGCATCCCTTGGTCATCGGTACCCTCCTGCTTGCCGCCTGCGGGGAGGTGGCCCCCACGTCGCCCGATCCCTCCCCCTCTCGGCCCACTTTCGCGGTCTCCGGCGCCAGTCTCCCGGTGGTGATGTCCCGGCTGGACAACCCCCGCCAGCTGGCCAGGTGCCTAGGGACGCTCTATGTCGCCGCCCGGTGATCATGTCGTCCGCGGCCCGTGTGCGGTCGTGGTCCGCGGCCCCAACTGCTACAGCGGAAGCGGGGCGGTCACCCGCCTGTGGAAGGGCCATCAGGAACGGGTCGCCAGTGGCCTGCCATCCATCGTGAATACGACGGCGGGCGACGTCACCGGGCCGAACGACATCGGCTTTCTCGGTCTTGGCACCGCTTTCGTGACTCTCGGATGGGGTGGAGACCCCTCCATTCGCCAAGGCCTCGGCAGTGCAGGCGAGGGGCTGGGCTTCCTGGTGCAGCTCCGTCCTTCCGGGAGGTGGAAGTCGCTTGTCGACATCTCGGGATTCGAGGGGGACCAGAATCCGGATGGCGGGCCCGTCGATTCCAACCCGTACGGGCTCCTGGTGGAACCATCCCGGCGGTTCGTGACCGATGCCGGGGGGAACTCGCTGCTGGAGATCGGTGCCAACGGGGCCGCGACGCTCGTCGCGACATTCCCCCGCACGCCCGCTCCGCCGCCCTTCCTGCAGTCGGAGGCGGTCCCGACCGAGGTGCAGCGCGGCCCTGACGGCGCTCTCTATGTCAGCACTCTCTCGGGCGTGCCGTTCGTGGCCGGGGCCGGCGCGATCTATCGCGTCGTTCCGGGGCAGGCGCCGGTGCTCTTCGCCGGCGGATTCAAGACCGTGACCGACTTCGCGTTCGGACCCGATGGCGGCATGTACGTGCTCGAGTTCGCGGGCGGTCCGGTCTTCTTCGCCGGCCCCGGCCAGCTGATCCATCTCGCCGGTGACGGGACGCGGACCACTGTGGTGACCGGACTGCCCGCCGCGACGGGAGTCGCCGTCGGTCCCACCGGGTCTGTGTTCATCTCCATCAACGGGAACATGTCCGACGTCGGGGCCGTCCTGCGGTACGATCCGTAATCCGGGAGTGCAGAGCGGTTTCGGCGTTGGCCGGATGAGCCGAAGGGGAATTAGAGTAGTGGCGCCGCTGCTGCCGGCCTTCCTCGCGCGCCTGGTTCAGGAGTCGCTCGGTGAAGTCCAGCCGTTCCTGCAACTCGGCCATTTCACCGCGGAGGTCATCGACATCGTCCCGGACGTCGAGCTGTCGGGCCTCGTCACCTTCCTCCAGCTTTCCGGCCCGCCCTGCGCATCCGAAGGCTCTGTGCCCAGACGCCGCAGCCAACGGCAAGCACCGCGTGCAGCGTGGCGTGCCATGGCTCGCCGGGCAGGACGGCAAAGGCGACGCCGGCGACGTTGACCGCCGTCAGGACGGCGGCGATGGGGTACCAGGTGCGGGGATTCATGGCCATGGGACCGCTCCGTTCCGCTGGGTCAGTTCATTCGGGCCTGGGGAGACCCCGTGCGCGGTGGTTCATGCCCGGCGGCCCACGCCAGCGCCGGCGCAAGCCAGGCGGTTCGCGGCTGGAAAAACGTGCCGTGGCCCAGCCCGAGGCTGAGCGGGACCTCCTGGACGACCGACCCGGGCCCGCACGTGCAAAGAGGGGAGCGCACGAAACCCCGAGGGAGTCGCTCGTCTCATACATGGAAAGAATACGACCCGTGACATGCAGGTCAGGCAGCTCGAAGGCCCAGTCTCCGCATCCCGCCATGAAGACGTAGTTGATGGCGGGGTTGTGGAGGCGGGATGACGCCAGGATGGCGATGGCCGCGCCACGGGAGAAGCCGACGACCGTGATCGCCTGCGGCGATACCCCGGTTCTGAGCAGGCTGTCCACCTGGCGCGTGAGAGCCGTAACGAACGTATCAATGGCCAGTCCGGGCGGGCGCTGGTCGCTCAGCACCCGGTAGCCGGGCCGCCGGAGGCTGTCGAGGATCGCCTCGTACTCGTAAGTGCCGTAGTCGGGATCAGCTGGCTGGCGGCCGCCCCCTCCAGCATCCTGGCGTGCAGGTAGATGATGTAACGCCCCGCTGGCGGTCGTTGTCCCGGGTGTCGCACGCCAGGACAGGGCAGACCATCTGGAGCATGTTTGCCTCTCCTCTAAGGGGCAGTCGAGGCGCCGCGCGGTCGAGGGACTTCATAGTGGAGTTCCGCAAACCCGGTTCCGACCGCACGTACGGATATCAGGCGGAGGGGAGGACTCGTGATGGTCCTCGGCAGGAGCGGTTTTCCGGCTCCCAGGGTCACCGAGGCCACCTGCACGAACAGCTCGTCCAGCAGGCCATGGTCATGGAACTGGCCGGCCAGGTCTCCGCCCCCGACGATCCATAGATTCTTCCCGCCGGCCGCGGCAACCATGGCGGCATGCACCGGCCGGACGTCGCCCCGGACGAAGCGGATGTCGGCGCCCGGCACCGATGGCAGGCTGCGCGTGGTGAATACCCACGCGGGCTGCTCGTAGGGCCAGGCCCGGGGCGGGTCCGCGTCGGGAGCGATAACGTGCCGCAGCATCCATTCGTAGGTACTCGAACCCATGGCGAGCGCCCCGACGTCCCGGATGAACGACGGGTAGCTGGTGTCATTGATGTCGCCGAGCGGGAAGAGCCACTCGAGGGAATCGTCGGGATCGGCGAGGAAACCGTCCAGGCTGGAAGCGGTGTAGTACTGGGTTTTCATCGGTCGCCGAGCCGCTCAGGCCTCCGCCGTCTCGGGTGTGGGTGCCCCGCGGCGCCGGCTGAGGACGCCGGCGCTCACCAGCACCACCACCAGACCCACCGGAAAGACCTCCAGGAACGTCATGCCGGCCCGGAACAGGGGATTCCGGTAGGACTCGACAAACCTGGCCATCTCCGCGCGCCGGGCCTCGATCTCTGTCGGTGAGGCGCCCGACGCCTCCGTTTTCGCCACTGCAGCCGCGGCATACCGGTCGGCATAGTCCGGCAGCATGGTGCGGGAGATGACCTCCCAGGCCAGCACGTAACAGGCGGAGGCGATCAGCGTGATGAACAGGCCGACCGTGAACGCCTTCCCGAAGCGTACCGCGCCGCCCCCAAGCGTATCACGGTACGACCGGATGCCGAAATACACCATCAGGAAGGCCAGAACCATGCTGGTGTAGCCGACGACGTACGCCATATCGCCAATCTTCTCGGCGAACGGCATGGTGACGGCCATCAGGGCCGCCAGGATGGCCCCGGCGATCAGGCCGAAGGTCCAGACAATGCGCTGCATGTGACACTCCGTCGGTGAGGGGTGAGCCGAATATGCCCGGGCAGTATGGGCCGCTCACCCGGTCCGCGCATCACCCGTTGGGGTGATTTCCGCCGGACACCGGGACAATCCCTCCTTCGGGTGACCCACAGCCTACGGAATCAGCCCAAGTTGCTTCCCCCGCTGGACTGCCTGGGTCCGCCGCCGGACGCCGAGTTTCTCGAACACCCGCCGGGAGTGGGTCTTGACCGTATTCTCGCTGACGAAGGCCCGCTCGGCGATTTCCCGGTTGCTCAGGCCCCCGGCGATGAACTCGAGGATCTCCAGCTCGCGCGGCGTGATCCCGGTGGCGGACACGGTCGCTTCGTTTCTGGTGAATGGCACGGGGGCGGGTACCGGGATCTCCCGGAGGACCACCCGTTCCCTCCGGCCCGTGAGGCGAAGGCCGAGCCAGATGCCGAGGGTGGCGAACACCAGTGCCACCAGCCCGCCGTAGATCGCCGCCGAATGCTCGACGACGAGATAGCGGTACTCGATGGCATTGAGCAGCGCGATCAGGGCGCCGCCGAGGATGCCGTAAAGGAGGACGGACTTGCGCACCCCCCAATTCTAGCATCCGGGCGCCCGCCCGCCAGCAGCCGGGTGCGCTGTCCCGACGCGCCCCACCGCGCTATACTCGGACCGGGAGGGAATCATGAGGACATTGCCGTTCGCTGCGGCGGCGCTCTGGGCACTCGCGCTGCCCGGATGCGGGGGCCGGGCCCCTGCCGCTCAGCCGGATTTCTCCGCGACCAGCCGGGTGGACTCGGGCACGCCTCTGGCTGTCATGCTCACGAGCTACAGCACCACGCTCCGCGCCAACGGGACGGACTCGACCCGCCTCCGGGTGGCCGTGACGGACAGCCAGGGACGGGAGATCACCTCGGCGAGCGACTCGGTCCGGATCTACCTGACCGGGGACGGCACGCTCGTGTCGCGGGGCGGAGAGCCCCTGCCGATGGAGGCGGACACCGGGGGTTCCCGGTATGCCGCACTGGTCCTGGACCACGGGACCCGCTGGCTGGGCCTGCGCGCCGGCACCTCCCAGGACCGGGTAAAAGTGGAAGCCCGCTCGGATCACCTGTACCCGGGCGCGCACGAAATCCACACCATCCCCGCAGACGTCCGGCTGATGACCCCGGCGTCCGACCAGCTTCCGCCCACCGTCAAGCCCATCGATCGCATGATCGGTGCGGACATTTCCTGGCTCCCCGAGATCGAAAACCGGGCCGGCCGGTTCTCCCGCGGACCGGGGGGGGTGTTTGAAAACGGGGAGAAGGTGGACGCGATCGAACTCCTGAAGCGACACGGCTTCAATTACATCCGGCTGCGCATCTTCGTGAATCCCGAGAACCCGAAGGGGTATTCCCCCGGCATCGGCTTCTGCGGGCTGGACTCGACCCTGAGCATGGCACGACGGGTCAAGGCGGCCGGCCTCAAGCTTCTGCTCGATTTCCATTACAGTGACTACTGGGCCGACCCGCAGCAGCAGAATATTCCGCTGGCGTGGGCGGAGGCGGACTATCCTGCGCTCCAGGACTCCATGCGCACCTACACGGCCCGCGTACTGCGGGCGCTGGAGGCGCAGGGCACGCTTCCGGACATGGTCCAGGTCGGGAACGAGATCAATCACGGCCTCCTCTGGCCGGTCGGCCATATCGACCAGCCGGACCAGCTGGCGGGCCTGCTGCGGGCAGGAGTGGACGGCGTGGAGGCGGTAGATCCGGCCATCCCGGTGATGATGCACATCGCGCTTGGGGGGCAGAACGCCGAGGCGCGCTTCTGGCTGGACAACATGCTGGCGCGGGGAGTCCGGTTCGACATCATCGGCCTGTCCTACTATCCCCGCTGGCACGGCACCCTGGAGGACCTGAACGCCAACCTGCACGACCTGGCCGGTCGCTACCACAAGCCGCTCAACGTGGTGGAATATTCCGACTTCAAACGGGAGGTGCACGACATCGTATTCGGCCTTCCCGATGACATGGGGAAGGGAGCGGCCATCTGGGAGCCGATCTCGTGGGGCGGCAGGCTGTTCGATGACCAGGGCAACGTGTTGCCGCTGATCGGCGTCTACGACTCACTCAGCGGGGAATACCTGCAGCGCCCGGGGTCGTAGCGACCCCGGGAATCATGGTCAGGCCAGCGTCCAGAACGGTCCGGTCAGGCCATGGCGCGAGAGGATGGCCTGTGCCTGGGCGGCCGTCGCCGGCTGCCAGTCGGTCTCCAGCCGGTTTGCGTACCAGTCCACCGACAGGTCGTAGAGGGCCTGGGGGGTCACGGTTGCACCCGGCGTGTACTCCTTCGATGCCAGCCATTCGTGCAGCGCGCGTTCCGACCGGAACGCCGAGATGGTGGCTCAGGTGAAACCGATATCATCCCAGAATGAACGGGCCGGGACCAGGAAATGCACGAGTCCGGTGCCGCGGACCTGGTGGCCATAGACCTCGTACTCCATCGGTTCGTCGCTGGCGGGACATCGGGTTGCAAACGTTCCGTCGCCGAGCAGCGCGAGGATGGCCAGCCCGTCCCAGGCGCAGTTGGCATACCACCGGCGGTTGCCGATGCGGACGGCATGCACGGTCGGGAGAGCCGAGAAGGGGTGGGCCATCCATATGGTATCGGAGTCCGGGAGGAGCGCGAGCCGATGAGCATCCACCAGCGCATGAAGGGCCTGGCGCACCGCGGCTGCGGTGGCATCGAGGCCCGCCTCGAGCTCCGCAACCGACGGCGCGTGTGACCGGTCACGGAGCTCCTGGATGACCCTGGCGCGCACCTGCCGCTGGAAGGGCGTCACCCTTCTCAGGCCGGCGGGCGCTTCCCGCCCGACATTCCCTCAGCCACGCCGATCAGCAGCACGGCGGAGATGATCGCGACGATCGAGCCGAGGACGTTGAGCTCCATGATGCTGCCGGTGCCGAGGAAGCTGGCGATGATGCCCCCGATGACCGATCCCACCACGCCGAGCAACAGGGTCGCCATCAGGCTCAGGTTCTGCCGGCCCGGCTTGATGAGCCGTGCCAGTGCGCCGACGACCAGGCCGAAAACGAGAAAGCCGATGATCTCCATGAGAATGCGCTCCTGTGGGGGTCCGGGGTCATTCGGGCGATCCGGGCGTGGGCCGGCCGCCCCGTTACAGCAAGGTACATCGAGGTTTCGCCTGCGACTGTGGGGCATGTCACCGCTGTCCCCTGCGACCTGACTGCTTCGTCGAAGCGCCTCGCCCTCCAGGTCACCTGACCTCGCCGACCGAAGGCCAGGCTGGCCACGGACGGCAAAACCGCTGGAGGGTTACTGCCCGGCGGCCTTCATCAGCTGGTCGTAGGTGGCGCGGTTGCCGTTGCCGATCAGCAGGGCGAGATCGAAACCGAAGATGATCCGCCGCATCTCGTCGTTGACCCCGTCCACCTTCCCGGCTGCCACCAGGGGCCGGACCTCCCGCAGGTCAACCACCCACCACCCGTCCGTACTGCCGGCCCTGGCCAGCGGCACGTAGTCCGGCGAATCGTAGAGCGTCCAGTACCGGCCCGGCTCGTCCACCAGTCCGGTCCAGATGTGCAGTGACTCCCCACCCTCTCGATGAGCGAGCTCCGATACGAACGTGCCCAGGGGCTGTATGTCGCCCCAGTTGAGTACGCCCCGGATGGCGTGCCAGTGCCCGAACTTGAGGAGAACGCGCGGTGCCGGATCGCCTGCGGCACGCGCGGCATCGTAGGCCTGGACGAACCGCGACTTCATGTATCGCTCGCGTCGGTCATTGGCCCGGTAGATCGCGGGGCCATCAGTGCGCGCGCCGTAGATCTCGGACGATGTCTCGAGCATGTCCAGCAGGCGGGTCGCCTCGGGCGGCGCATCCGCAATGGCGGCGCGCAGCGTGTCGAGATCATCCTTCGTCAGGCCCTGTGTGATGAAGCGGGGGTTGTTCTCGTCCGGCCGATTGGCTTCCACGGGTCGCGCCCGGGCCGCTATCCGTTCCACGGCCGCCACCTTCGCAGGAGAGGCTGCCAGTGCCTGCAACCGCTCCAGGATATGCATCACGCCCCAGGTCTGGTCCAGTCCCCAGACCGCGTTACTGCCACCAGACGACATCCCGCCCACAGCGACAAGCAGGTCGACGTCCTGGTCATTCAGGAACTGGAGCGCGTTCGGGAACCGGACGACGCGCGCATAGGTCGCGGCTCGATCTCCGCGCACGCCCGGCTGCATCAGCATGCCGATCGCCCATGGCCCGTCCTCCACAGCCAGGTATTGAAATCCGGCCCGGCCGTGGAGCGCATGGAAGAGATGGCTGGTGAAGAGCGGAATTTCGCGGACGTAGTGGGACTCCCCGATCATCACGAACCGCATCGCCGAGGCCTGCTCCACGATGAAGCTCCAGCCAGGGCCCGACGGTGTGTCGTTCGCGAAGGACAAGGGCAGGCGGTGGGCGCGGAGCAGGGAATCCAGGGGCTGCGTCTGACCCGCGGCGGGCCGCAGCGCTCCGGCCAGCAGCGCCGTTCCCAGCAGGCTGCGCAGGACGACGTGTCGCCTCATGGTGTGCTCCGTGGGAGGAGGAGTACGTCGAGGAACGCCCCCCTTACGGGCACGACCAACGTTTAGATTCGAAACACGGAGCGCCGTGTGACGTGGTCCTCTACCGGCCCCGGGCGGTGAGGGTTGGGTCTCCGAGTCTGCGGTTGAGTGTGACGGCTTCCCGGGCCAGGCGGCGCACCGTCGCGGACGATATGGTCATCCCTTTCCGTAGCTCGAGCGTGGCCATCTCGTACTTCCCGCCCTTCTTCAGACGAGGCTCAATGGCGGCGAGGCGCTGCCCCCGCCAGACGCCGAGCAGCACGCGCTCATCCTCCGCCCGGATCAGCAAGGCGGGTCCCCGGGCGATGTAGACCAGGTGCCCCCACTTGATCACCTCCTCCAGGCCCGGGGGCAGCCCGGACGGCCGCACGGAGATCTTCGACGCACGTGCGGCGCCACCCCCGGAGAGCAGCAACATACGCATCCGGTGTCGCGGCGGCGGCCATTTTCCTCATGGACTATCTCCCTGCGGCAGGGGTGGATGCCCGGGCGGGCGGGGAACCCATCGAGGAACCTGGCTCATGTAGGTATCAAAACCGGCGCCGAATTTCTTTCGAAGGACGGGTTCTTCGGTGATGACGACCCGCAGGTGGAATGCGGCAGCGATCAGGGCGAGATAGATCAGTATCCCCCCCGACGCCCACAGGATGGCTTGCCCCAGGATGGCAGCAAGCACCGCGACATACATCGGGTTGCGCACCCACGCGTAAAGGCGGCGGCGCACCAGGCGCGTCGGAGCATCCCACGGCGCCAGCGTGCCCTGGCCCTCCCGTGCGAAATCCCCAATGGTGAGCCAGAGCCCTGCGACCCCGGGCAGCAGGAAGAGGAAGCCGAGCCAGTGGGCCGGCCCGAGTGGGAGGGGGAGACGCCATCCGCCCGTTCCCAGGAGGATGGGGACGAGGCCCGCGACCACGCCGGGGAAGGTCAGCGTGGTTATCGCCGAGCGGAGCCAGAGCGGCAACACGGCGCGCGTCGGTTACCTGCCGGGGCGGGGTGCGACAAACCGCCGGGATTGCCGCTCGTACGCGTGCGCCAGCGCCAGCACGCGGGCATCCTCACCCGGCAACCCCACCACGGAAAGGTTGAGCGCGGGCATCCCGTCGGCACCGAGCCCCGCCGGGACCGACACTTCGGGGAGCCCCATCCAGTTCCCGTATCCCAGGGGGGTACGGATGTCGGGCCAGCCATCCGCCAGGCTGAAAGCATTGAACGGCATGGTGGGATACACCATGGCCGTGACCCCGGCCTCGCGCATCGACGCGGCCAGCACCGTCACCGCCTCCGCCCGCGAACGGGCAAAGGAACGCCCGGCCGGGTCCCCGGCCATCGGTTGCTCGAGCAGCGGCTCGCAGGCACCGAAGGTCTCCGGCAGCACATCATAGAACGAGCGATAGGCCTCGTATCCCTGGCGCACCGCTTCCCGCGGCGTGTCGGTGCGCCCGCTGAAATAGAGGAAGAGCGCGTTGGCGGTTGGCGCCGGCGAGCGGGGGTCGGGCGCGGGATCACCGCGGCGCTCCGCGGATGCCTTGAACATGTCCTGCACGGTTTCCCGGGTGACGGCGGGGGTGAACGGCTCGACCACCGCTCCGGCGGCGCGCAAGTCGTCCACCGCGCGATCCCAGGCGGCCAGGGCCTCCGCCGTCATCTGCGAACGGGGCACGTGGGCTTCGACCAGGCCCAGTCGCGTACCGGCGAGCGCCTCGTCAGGGAGCTGAACGAGCGCGGCGCCTTCCCACGCGGTGGTGAGGGCCAGGGGATCAGATGGGTCCGGTCCCGCGATGGCGGCGAGCAGCAGCGCCGCGTCGGCCACGGAGCGGGCCAGCGGCCCGTGCGTGTCGAGGTATGGCCAGGTGGGGATGACGCCGGTGCGGGGCACAAGTCCGAATGTCGGCTTCATCCCGACCACGCCGGTGCAGACCGCGGGGATCCGGTTGGAGCCGCCATCGTCCGTCCCCAGGGCGGCGAAGGCCATGCCGGTTGCCACCGCGACGGCCGACCCCGCGCTCGAGCCGCCGGGGGTGCGTGTCCCGGTCGGGTCGTGCGGATTCAGGACCTGCCCGGTGTGGCTGCTGGTGCCGACGCCCCGGTAGGCGAAGTCGTCTGCCGCGGTCTTCCCAAGGACGATGGCGCCGGCTGCGCGCATCCGGGCCACCTCCACCGCATCGCGGTCCACCGGGGCGGGGAAGAGCCGCGCCCAGGCCGCGCTGGATCCGGTGGTGGGCAGGCCGCGCATATCGTAGATGGACTTGGCAAACACGGGAATGCCGTCCAGGGGGCCGCGAAGCCGTCCCGCGCGCCGGCGCCCATCGGCGGCCTTCGCCTCGGCGAGTGCGGTGTCCGCCAGCGCGTCGATCGCGTTCAGCCGCGGCCCGGTGGTCCGGCAACGTTCCAGCGCGCGCTCGGTGAGTTCGACCGCGGTCCAGGTTCCCGCCGGAGCCCGGCCTGACAGGCGGCGATGGTACCGTCCAGCGGGTCACTGGAACTGAATGGCCAGGGGACGCGGGGCAGGGCAGTCACGGCAGTGAGGGCGGCGAGTCGGGCAATGGCTTCGCGACGGGTCGGGGACATGGGTCTCGACGGCTGGGGGCCGGGGAATCCTTGCGGCGCGATTCACCATACCGCCGCTCTCCCTCCGGACGCAAGGCGACGGACGGGGGGTGCGGATCGGGGCCGGGCCCCTCATCCATCCGTCTCGGCCAGGTGCATTTCCCGCATGACCGCCTGGAACCTGGGCTCCCGGCGGAGTGCGGCGGGCGCGTCCTGCTTCAGGTACCAGGGTATCCAGACGTGGCGCGGCTTGTATTCGAGCCAGTCCAGGGCCCGGTCCCACTCCCCGAGCGCGGCGTAAATCTCAACCAGGCCGAGGGCACTCATGGACGATGGCGACCGCTCAAGCTCGACGGCGATTGCCCGGGCGTCGTCCTCGCGGCCGGCGTGCGCGTAGGCCACGCCCAGAAACCCGCGAAGCGGAGGCACTTGCGCCGCGGCCGGCTTCAGTACGTCGATCGCATCGTTCCACCGTTCGGCGAGGAGATACGTGTAGCCAAGGGCCAGGTGGGCCACGGGGATGCGGGACTGGAGCTTCATGGCGGCCCGCGCCTGGGCGACCCCTTCCTCAATTCGCCCATCCTTGGCGTACAGCGGCGCCAGCCACGCGGTGTGGAGGGGGTTAAACGGATCGAGCTCCCGGGCCCGCTCATGCTCTACAATTGCCTGGTCCAGGCGGCCGAACAGGTCGAGGAACCAGGCGTAATGATAGTGGTTCATCGGGAGGCTCGGATTCAGGGCGTTGGCCCGCCGGAACGCCCGTTCTGCTCCTTCCCAGTCGTATTCGTAGTAGGTCTTGACCGCCGCCAGCGCTGCCCAGCCTTCAGCCAGGTCCGGGTCGAGCCGGACGGCGCGCTCAGCGGCCTCCGCCGCGCGGGCCCGGGCCTCCGGTGGCGGCGCAAAGCTGTGTCCCAGAGTGATGTAACCGCCGGCCAGGGCTGCCCAGGCCCCGGCGTCCACCGGATTGCGGTCCACGGCGCCATGCAGGTACTCCAGGCCGAGGGCGATGTCCTCGGGGGTGCCGGCATTCAGGTGATGCATCCCCCTGAGGTAGGCCTCGTAGACGTCCGGATTGACCGTCGTCGTCTTCGCCAGGCGCGCTTCGGACTCAGGACTCAGCGCAACCCGGACCTCGCCGGCGACGGCCCGCACGATCCCGCGATAGAGCGCCACGACGTTGGGCAGGTTCCCGTCGTAGGATCCGTTCCAGAGCGGTATCCCTGAGCGGGGATTAATCAGCCGGGTCTCGATTTCCACGCTGTCGCCGTCGCGAAACACGCCCCCCTCGATGAGGGCATCCACATTGAGTTCCCGGGCGATGTCGCCGAGCGACTTGTCGGTGTCACGGTACTGCAGGACGGAACGCCGGGCGATCACGGTGACCCCGGTCTGGGCCAGCTCCGCAATGAGCGCCTCGTGGACGCCGTCGACGAAGTACTCCTGCGCGGTGTCGCCGGTGAGGTTCGTGAGCGGCAGGACGGCCAGGGCCCGGAAGTGAGGCGTGTCCGCGTGGGTCGCAAGCCACCAGGTGGCCGCGGCGACGAGCACAAATGTCGCGGCGACCAGCGCAGAGCGGATGTGGCGCCGGCGGTGCACGCGGGGAACGACGGTGCCGCTCATCAGGGCCGCCGCGAATGCCGCTGCGCTCTGGAAGCGCTCGTCGGGCAGCTTGGCCAGGGCCCGCTCGACGGCCCGCTCGACGTACAGGGGAATGGTCGGGTCGCTGGCGCGGAGCCCGGGAACGGTCTCCGACAGGTGTCCGGCGACGAGGGCCTGGGGCGTGGCCCCCTCGAAGGGTGCCTTGCCCGTCAGCATTTCGTATGTCACGCAGCCCAGGGCATAGACATCGGTCCGGGCATCCACGTGCTCCAGGCCCATGGCCTGTTCCGGGCTCATGTAGGCTGGCGTGCCGACGGCGAGCCCGGTGCCGGTGAGGCGCGCGCTCGCCGCAGCCTCGACGGCCCGGGCAATCCCGAAGTCCGCCACCACGGCCTGGTCGCCGGAGAGCAGGATATTCTCCGGCTTGATGTCGCGGTGGACCACGCCGCGCTCGTGGGCGTACGTCAGCGCCGAGGCGATCTGGTCGGCAAGCCGGACGACCTCTGCCACCGGGAGCTTCCCCTCCCGCTCGATGCGGTCACGGAGGGATTCGCCTTCGACGTACGGCATCACATAGTACAGGACGCCGTCGGCCTCGCCGGAATCGAAGAGGGGCAGGATGTGGGGATGGGAGAGGCGGGCGGCGATCTCGATCTCGCGCACGAACCGGTCAGGGCCGAGGGTCGCGGCCAGCTCCGGCCGGAGTACCTTGACCGCCACCTTCCGCCCGTGGCGGATGTCCTCGGCGCGATAGACCGTGGCCATCCCGCCCCGGCCCAGTTCGTGCTCGAGGAGGTACCGGTCGGCAAGGGCTTTCCGCAGGCTCTCCAGGCGGTGGTCCACGACAGCGGTCCTGGTGGCGGGATACGGGCAAGATGGGGGGCGGTCCCGCGAGTGGCAATGGCCGGCGCCATCGCCGGGAAGGGGCCGTCGCTACGACCGGTCGTCCTCGTAGAACAGGGCCGCCTGGTCCGGAGGCCAGTCCATGGAGCGCAGGGTCGTCCGGTCCACGCAGGCCACCACCATCAGGCAACGCGACAGCGTAACGCCGGCGGCGCTGACCATCGTGCAGTCGATGAACGCGTCGGGTCCCTCAAACTCGCGAACGGACGAGGTGATGGTGATTTCGTCATCCGCCTGGGCCGGGCGGACGAAATCGATCTCCATCCGCCGGACCCAGACCATGAATGGCAGGGCGCCCAGGGTCGCGATGTCCCAGCCGATGCGGTCGCGCAGGCCCTGCATGCGGTGGTCGACGAAGTACGTCGCATAGTTTGCCGTGCTGACGTGATTGTAGGGGTCGAGTTCGGAGAACCGGATCCGATGGGAACTCCTGAACACGATCGGGGTCTTCGCCATGGTCCGCCTCCCGTGGAAGCCGCCGGGTCCGGGACGCCGCGGCGGTCATCAGCAAGGTCCAGCGGCGATCGGTTCTACGCAAGGCGGCCCGGAGCAGTCGTCGCCTGAACGCCCGACCATCTCTTGCCGCCGGCCGGCTGCCTGGGCCATACTTCGGGCCACTCGTCCACCCGCCACCGAACGCCCCCGCGAGGAGACCCCATGCGCGCGCCCGTCGTTACCCTGATCCTGTGTATTCTTGCTGCCACGGCTTCGGCCCAGGATCCGGGGACCATGGTGCCACGGCCCGACCAGAAGGCGGGCGGATCTCCCAACATTCATATGATCGCGCACGTTGAAACGCATCCGGGCGCATGGAAGGCGTCGGATATCGAGATTGAAGAAGAGATGAGCCGGCCTTACGTCTACGTCTCGGGCTTCATCAGCAACGATGTACAGATCTACGATATCAAGGACCCCGCCCACCCGAAGAAGATCGTGGACTGGTCCATCGACAACCCCGAGCTGCACCGCGGGATCGGCGCGATGGACGGGAAGTATTTCAAGATCGGCAACCGCTACTACTACGCACAGTCCTACCAGTTCTTCCAGGGCGGACCCGACGCCGACCTGGGCGCCGTCATCCTGGACGTGACCGGCCTGCCCGACCCGGCGACGGTGAAGGAGGTCGCCCGGATCCGCTATCCGTCGGCGCCCGGCGGATTCCACAACACCTACGCCTACAAGCACTCGGACGGCCGGGTGCTCTACTTCGCGACGGTGAACGAGGCCAAGGCGATCATCTATGACCTGGCGAAGGTCGTGGCCGGCGGCGATTCCACCGGCTGGATCGTGGGCACGATCGCCAACCCGACGCCGTTCCGCCAGATCGGCGCCGGCGGGTACCACGACTTCTACGTGGGCTACGACGCCGCGCGGAAGCGGGACGTGTTCTACGGCGCCGGGCTCGGTGGTTATTCGGCGTGGGACGTGACGAAGCCGGAAGCCCCGCAGCAGCTCTTCACTATTACCGGCCTCGGCATGGACATCGCCCACACGTTCACGCCCTCACCCGATGGGAACATCGCCGTCACGGAGACGGAGTACCAGTACACCCCGCTCCGGATCTGGGACCTGCGCGAAGGCCAGGACGGTACCCGCAAGAACCTGGACCTTCCCATCTCGGCCTGGACGGCGGACTGGCAGGACCTGTCCCACAATCACGAGGTGCGCTGGCCCTACGTGTTCGTCTCGGCGTACGAAGACGGCCTGTTCGTCTTCGACCTGAAGGACCCGAAGCATCCCAGGACGGTCGGCCACTACTACACCTGCGGCTGCACCCACGAGCACGGCTTCGGCGGAGGGCCGGATGTGGGATGGGAGAGCACGACCAGCGTGGAGCAGGGGGCCTTCGGGGTCGATGTCCGCAACGCCGACGGGCTCATCGCGCTGAGCGACATGCGCAGCGGCCTCTGGCTCTTCCGGATGGACGGCTTCAAGGGCTGGAACGGCAAGGACGTCGGAATGCCGAACATTTCCAGCGTTCAGGACTGGGACCACGGTCCGGCCCGGGCCGCGTCGCAGTAATGCGGAGGATGGGCCCGGGACTCCGGGTCACCGGGCTCTGCGCCGGGCTCCTGCTCGGCGCCAGGCTCCCCGCGGGGGGCCCGTACGACATCAAGCTGGCCCCCGGGCCCGCCGCCCCGGCGGCGGAAGGAACGGCCCGCCTGTTCTTCGCCGCCTCGCCGTTTGGCGTGGCGGTGACGGGGAACGGGCATCACGTGTATGACATCCGCATCACCGCGAAGGGTCTTCCCGAACCTGCGTCGCTTGGCGGGTACACGGCCTTCGTGGCCTGGGAGGTCAGCACGGATCTCGCCGAGTGGCGCCGGGTCGGTACGGTCCGGAACGGTACGAGTGCCGTCGGGCCGGTCGACCGGAACAAGTTCCTCCTGGTGATCACGGCGGAGGCCGACTCCGCCCCCGGTATGCATGCGGGCCCGACGGTGCTGCACGGGACGTCACCGAGCGGCTGGCTCCAGCGCTTCCTCTCGCATCCGCTCTTCCGCGGCATCTCCCAGTGAAGCGGCTGTTGCCCATCGTGCTGGCGGCCTCCCTCCAGGCTGCCCGGCTGGTGGCGCAGGATTCCTCCGGATCCCCGGGCATGCACATGGGGCACGACAGCGCCATGGCCATGCCGATCCCGATGCCCAAAGGCATGGTGATGCTGCCCGGACTCGTCGGCCTCCTGCCGCCGGTGGGGGAGTTCCTGCCGGGGGAGGGCGTGGACCCCGCCGCGGTCGCCCGCGCGCGGCCGTCCGAGATCACTCCCCTGGCGGATGGGGACACCCTCGACCTCACGGCGACCCTGCTGCGCCGCACGATCCGGGGACACGCGTTCGTCATGTACGGATTCAACGGCCAGGTGCCCGGGCCACTGATCCGCGTTCCCCAGAATGCCACCATCACCGTCCGGTTCCACAACCGGATCGACCTGCCCAGTACGGTGCACTGGCACGGCGTCCGCCTGGACAACCGGTCCGACGGCGTCCCGGACGTGACCCAGGCGGCCGTCCAGCCGGGGGGGGACTTCACCTACACGGTGCACTTTCCGGACGCCGGGATCTACTGGTACCACCCGCACGTGCGCGAGGACATCGAGCAGTCGATGGGACTGTACGGGAACATGCTGGTAGACAGTCCCGACCCGGACTACTACTCCCCGGCCAACCGGGAGGTGCCCCTGGTCCTGAGCGACCTGATGATCCATGCCGACACCCTGATCCCGTTCGGGAAGGAGGCGCCGGACTTCGCGCTGATGGGGCGGGTGGGGAATGTCATGCTGGTCAACGGGGAGCCGGCGGGGGCGTGGACCATGCACCGGGGGGACGTTGTGCGGTTCTACGTCACCAACGTGGCCAGCTCACGGACGTGGAACCTCGCGATCCCGGGGGTGCCGCTCAAGGTGCTCGCATCGGACGTGAGCCGCTTCGAACACGAGCAATACGTGCCGAGTGTTGTCCTGGCGCCAGCGGAGCGCTACGTGGTTGCCGCGCGATTCGACCGGCCGGGGCGCTACCCGCTTCTGAACGCCATTCAGGCGATCGACCATTACAAGGGTGAGTTCGAGGCCCAGGTGGACACACTCGGGTGGGTCACGGTGGACAGTACACCCGCCGCGCCCGACTATCGGGCGGCGTTCGACACCCTCCACGACTATCCCGAGGTCACCGCCGACATCGACCGGTACCGCCCGTACTTCGACCGGGCGCCGGACAAGCGGATCACGCTCACGGTCGCCACGTCGGGCCTCCCGCTCCTCACAGTGCAGTTCATGAGCATCGACACGGCATACTACCACCCGGTGGAGTGGGTGGACGGCATGCCCGAGATGAACTGGCTGTCGACGGGGAAGCAGGTCCGCTGGATCCTGCGGGACGACGCGACGGGGAAGGAAAACGGGGACATTGACTGGCACGTGCGCCAGGGCGCCGTGGTAAAGCTCCGGATCTTCAACGACCCCAAGTCATTCCACCCGATGCAGCACCCCATTCACCTGCACGGGCAGCGGATGCTGGTGGTCTCCCGGGACGGCGTGCCCACCGCCAACCTGGTGTGGAAGGACACGGTCCTGATCCCGGTGGGCGCGACGGTGGACCTGCTGGTCGACGCGTCCAATCCTGGTGACTGGATGCTCCATTGTCACATTGCGGAGCACCTGGGCGCAGGGATGATGATGACCATGCACGTGGATCCGCCGTCCTGACCGCCCGTTTCAACCGGGAGAATCTTTCACAGCAGGATCGTTCCGGCGATTCGGGATGGCCCCCGCATACCAGGTAAGAATGTCACGCCGGACATCCTCGTAGCGCACCCCGTGTCGATCCAGCACCCGCGCGGTCGTACTCGCCGGATCCCTCAGGAAGGCCAGCAGCAGGTGCTCTCCGGCCAGGTACTCGCAGTCCAGGGCCGAGGACTCGACCGTGGCCCGGGCCAGCATCTGTTCATCGGCGGGTGTCCATTCGAGCACGCCCGCGGGGCTGGGCGGCCCGGCCGGCGGCAGGACCTGCAGTAACTCTTCCTCCAGGACATCAACCGGGATACCCCAGACATGGTTCAGGATCCCGGCGGCGATGTTGCGTTCCTCCCGCATCAGCCCGATCAGCACATGCGGAGCCATCGTCGCCTCGTGGCCGAGCTGGCCCGCCAGCTCATGGGCCATCCCGAACGCCTGATGGGTACGGGTGGTCACGGTGCGACGCCGCGGCATGGTCATGACGGGGCGCCTCGCGCGCGCGAGACCGCCTCGCGCAGCTCGTCAACCACGGGGTGCGTGGACGCCCAGGAGAACATCCGGAACTTCGGCATGAACACGATGCGGTCACCGAATTCGGAGGGTCGCACGAGGTGAATGGTGACCGGGTGGATATTGACCCACCGGAACTCGCTCACGCGTTCGACGTCCTGGAGCGGGATCGTGAGTTCCTCCCGGTAGTTGGATACGCGGAGCGCCCTGGCGTCCAGCACGACGCGCTTGAGCCGGACGCAGAACAGGTAGATGAAGGTCCCGCCCACCAGGGCCACCAGGAGGAGTATCCATTTCGCCTCCGATTCCGGCGACCGGGCGGGATGGAGGAGCAGGCCCAGCGTGACCAGCGCGAACACCCCGATCCACACGGCCGGGAAGATGAACTTCATCACGAAGGTCTGGGCGGAGGAGATTCGCCGTGGAGGCATCGGGCTCACCGCATCATCAGGGGGGCAGTGGCAAAGTTCACCTGGGCGGACACGCACCAGACGACCACCGAGCGGTACTGGCTGATATCCACGCCGCCCGGCACCGGGTAGGCCTGCGCCCCGGTGGCGCTCTGGAGCGGCCCCAGGCTCACGTGCGCCGACTGGAGCACCGTCATGTTGTCGGTGACGTCGTCGGCTCCCACCAGCCAGACCTCCAGATTCGGGTTGGCCTGGGTGGCGAAGGTGGACGTGAAGCGTACCTCCGATGCGCTGCCCGTCATGTAGACATCGGCCATGCCCGTGACGGTGTGTGCCACGGGGTGAAAGTCGCCCGTCCACGTCAGCGTTGGTGCGGGGGTGTTGCCGGGTCCGGTGGTCCCGCCCGAGCCCCCCGAGGAGCAGGCCGCGAGACCGGCGCAGGCGAGCGCCACGAGCAGATGTCGCATGATTCCTCCCGGTCTTCCGGAATGTACGAACCGGGGTGCGGGCCGGCAAACATGGGGCTGGCCACGCACCTCCTTCAGGCTCACCGCAATCCGGACCCGATCTGGCCCGTCCGGATGAACTCGCGGGCATAACCCAGCAGGTCGTCATCGGTGCGGACCCCATAGACCACGGCGCGGCGCCCCAGCGTATCCGCAAAGAGGTACCCCACCGTGGCGCTGTCGGGGTTCCGGATGAATCGCGAACCGCGGTGACCAGCGCGGAGCCACACCGTGTCTCCGGCATGATAGGAAACCACGATACCCGTTGCCGCCAGCGAGTCCATCCCGGTCCCCAGGTAGTAGGCGAAATCGTCCAGTGTCGATGCCAGCCCCTCGTCAACCTCGAGCTCCTCATTCGATGCCAGGGGATGGAACGCGATGATGGCTGGACCGGTCAGTTCGACCCAGGCTGAATCCGGCACGCCCGGGAAGGCCGAATCCGCCGGGGGCTCCCGGTTGCCCCGGGCGGCTGTGGTGCGCGCGTCGGTTCCAGTGCGCGCATGGTTCCCGCAGGCGGCAATGCCCAGGACGCCCCCGAGCAGGACGCCTATCAGGACCGATGGGCAGTGGATTCGGACCACGTTGTTCATGGGACGCGTGACCCGCGTGAGATGCGATAGACCAGGCTCGCTTCACCACGGCCGTTCTTCCGGGTGCCGTCCAGCGTCCCGCCGACCTTCTCCACCGCCCGACGGGAGCGGTAGTTCTCCGGTCCCACGAGAAAAATGACGCTATCGACCGACTGGAAGGCATGGTCCATCATGAGGCGCTTGACCTCCGCGTTGTAGCGTCCGCCCCAGCAGGCCCGCGCCAGGAAGGTCCAGCCGATCTCTACCACACGGCGGGAGGAGTCGTAGCCGTGATACCGTGAGGAGCCGATCACCGTCCCGCTGGTCGCCTCGCGGATGAGCAGGGCACCCCCCGAGTCCATGGCCTCCCGGAAGAATCCGCGAAAGACGGCTTCCTGATGGCGGTCGTGCATCGGGTGCTCCGCCCAGATGAGCGGGTCCCGGGCGACGGCGTACAGGTCGTCCCAGTCGGTTTCGCACAGAGGCCGGAGGTGAACGAGGTCACCGGAAAGCACCGGTTGGGGGTCGAAGGGTATCATGTCGTCGGATGGCTGGGAATGACTGGTCAGGCGGATCGGAGCCAGAGAATCAGGGCGAACATGAGGCCCGCCACGTAGAGGGGGCCGAAAATCTGCTTGTTGTACCGGGCCACGAGAAGTGGCAGGTAGATATCGAAATTGTCCCGGCGGTCGTCCGTGTAGCGGGCAGCCACATCGGTCAGCGGACAGCGCATGCGGTTGGCGGCGAGGATGATCACCTCGACCAGCACGATGCCGGCGGACAGGAGGGCCGGCATGAACCGTCCCTGCCATGCGAAAACGGGGATGGCCAGGATCGCGCCCACGAAGAACACCCAGACGGTCGTATGGAGGGTCCGCACGGCGCGAAGGGCCTGCTCGGGTGAAGGCCACCGCGTCGTTCGCGATGATGCGCCGTTCACGGTTCCCGCAGTTCACGGATCCAGATATTCCGGTAGCTGACCGGCGTGCCGTGGTCCTGGAGCAGGAGGGGCAGAGGCCCATGCGCCAGGTAGAACGGCTCGCCCCGGTAGACCGTGACTCCCTTCAGCTCGACGTGATCCTGGACCAGCACGCCATTGTGCACGACGGTCACATACCCCGGACTCACCAGCGTGCTGTCGGGCGTGAATCGCGGCGCGCGGAAGAAGATGTCGTATGTCTGCCACTCGCCCGGACGGCGGCTGGCGTTCACCAGCGGGATGTACTGCTTGTAGATACTCGCCGCCTGGCCATTGGAGTAGGTGCGATTGTTCCAGGAGTCGAGCACCTGCACCTCGTAGCGTTCCTGCAGGAAGACGCCGCTGTTGCCGCGTTCCTGCCCCTCGCCCTTCACCTCGGCCGGCGTGCGCCACTCGATGTGCAGCTGGCAGTCACCGAAAGCCTGCCGGGTGCGGATGGCGCCGGTGCCGGCGACGACGGTCACGGCGCCGGCAGCCACCTTCCACCGTGCGGCGTGTCCGCTGTCATCCGCCCAGGCGGACAGGTTAGTGCCGTCGAACAGTACGATGGCGTCAGAGGGTGCCGCCCCGCCGGTGCCCGGCGTCACCATCGGCGGGACCGGTTCCCAGACCTCGGTGGCGGCTGGATCAGGTTCCTGCTGGCCCTCCACCGTACCCACGCAGGGGAACAGGATGATCAGGGCTGCGGTCGCCATGCCAGGGGCCGTGAAGGGATTTCTCATGGTCGTTCCTCAGTCGTGCTTCAGGATGCAGTACGGGCGATGGGTCGTAACAGGCAGACGGCCGACCACGGCCGCCGCGGATGAAACGTACCGGCGCCGGGGAGGCTGGCGAAGAGGCGGAGCAGCAGCGGGAGGCGTTTGAGCCGCGCGGCGGCCGGCATGATCGGATGTACCGCCGCGGGCTCCCAGCCCAGGGGCGGGAAGAATGCCGGCCCCGCCTGCGGGGCGAAACGGAATCCGGCTCCGCCGGTTTCCAGCTGCCGCCCCACCCCGCGCTGCATAATCTGGAACAGCCGCGGCGAAACGAGTTCAGTCGCCCACGCGGCGAACCCGGGCTGCCGGAGATCTTCCGCCAGGCTGGCCACCTGGGGCTCCGTCAGGTAGATCAGCAGGCCTTCCGTCATGACCAGCACCCGCTGCCCCGGTCCGGCGTGTTTCCGGAAGAGGGCCTGCCTGGCGCTAACGTCGGTCAGGTCAAGGGCGACGCGCTCGAGACGGCACCTCGGCTCAACCCCCGCCAGGACCGACGCCTTTTCCTCGAGCAGCTGGGCCTGGTCCACCTCGATCCATCGCAGGGTGGAGGGCAGGGCGAGCCGGTAGGGTCGGGTATCGAGGCCCGCGGCGAGGTTGAGGACCGTCGTGGCCCCGGAGGCGACCTCGTCGAGCACAAGACGGTCGAAGAGCACCGTGCGCGCGACAAACGACCATCCGATCTTCCGGACCGGCCGGGGCAGGGCGGCATAGACCTCCGAGCCCCGGGGGCCGGCGAGGTCGCGTGCCCAGGGATCATGGAAATGGGCGTCGGGGCGTTCGGTTTCATCGGCGCGGTAGAGGGCGACCCAGCGGGCGGTGTCCGCCAGGCCGCGGACCGGCGGTTCGGGCTTCATGAGCTGGCCGCGGCGGATGGGACGGTGGACATCACGGTGCGCTATCGGGAGGGATCCTGGCTGCCCGCCTCTCCTGCTCCGCGGCCCGCTCCCCGGTGGCCGCATCGAGCATCCGCCGCAGCTCCGCGATGAGCGGGGGCGAGGCGGTGTGGGTCCGGCCATAATCGAGATTGAACTGGTAGTCGAAGTTGGCCGGGTTGCGGCCCTGGACGTGCTGGAGGATGGTTTCCAGCTTGTCGATCGCCTTCGCGAGCCTCGCCTCCGGCGTTTCCGCCGCCTCGTACTCGTCCCACAGGGCAAGGATTTCCCTCCGCTGCGGCTCCGGCAGGGGGCCCAGCAGCGTCACCAGGTCACGCCGTTCGTCCTCGCCCTTGCCGGTGGCCTCCCCCGCCGCCCCGCGGCGTTCCTGCTCCGGGGCGGGCACATCGCCGCCGATCGCCTCGCCGAGGTCATGGACGATGCAGATCCTGGCCAGACGCGAGAAATCGACCTCGGGAAACTCAGGCCCCAGCAGGAGCGCGAGAAGGGTGACACGCCAGGTATGCTCGGCGACGCTCTCGGGCTCACCCGTCGAGGTCCACGCGCTTCTCGTCACGGTCTTGAGTCGCTCGGCCGCCCGGAGGAACGCCAAGACGCCCTGGAGGTCTGCCTGGTCCATGGCAGAAATGTAGTGGGAGGGTGTGGGGGGCACAGCCACCCGGGGACAACGCCCCGGTCCGCGGGAGTAGTGTTGACGGGGCCGCCGAATATCGCTGGACGGAAGCCCGTATCGTCCGTGGCGTACCGTTACGAATCGGCGGATTTCGCCCCCCGGTGCCGATCAATGAACGTGCCTGCACCTGGGGCCGGCAGGAGGTCATCGGCGATCGTCGCGATCTCCTCGGCCTCCCGCCAGGCTCGCTCCAGGCGCCACAGCTCGCCGTCCAGCGCCCGGCGTTCCTCTTCCTCGTGCAGAGCCATCTCCAGCGCGAGCTTCGTAGGCGCCGGCATCTTGTGGATGTAGCCCGGCGCGCCCTTTCTCCCCCGGAAACGGTCACCGTGAACCACGTCAGCCAGGAAGCGATCAGGATGGCCGCGCGCCTCAATCTCCTGGACGGCCGCCTGCACTGTGACCTTGCGGCCACCCATCCGGTTCATGCTGGGGATGATCCGGGTGGCGAAGCGCCGGGCCTCGTCCCCTTCAAACCACTCCTGCTTCCTGCCCTTGAGGAGCGAGAGTCGGAAGCTGGTCCCGTCGTCCATGGGACGAAGGCGCGCCGTGGGCAGATCATCCCGCCTGAGCTTGATCAGTCGTCCATCATCGGTGTGGAGCCGGACGCGGGTCCGTGAAGCCGCAATGCCCTCCCACGCCTGCCAGAGCCAGTAACCACCCAGTCCCGACCCACCAACGATAACCGGCCCCACAAGGCTGATTCCGGCGAGGAGCCCGAGGCCTCCGGCAGTGTAGAGCATCGTCCGCCTGCGCCGCCGGCCGAACTGGTCACCATAGCGCCAGGCGGCGAACTCGGGCCTCAGGGGCTCGCCGATGCGAACCAGTTGAAGCCCCTCCGCGTGCCTGCCAAGTCCGATATTGCCGGTCGAGACGCGCAGCCGTGTTTCCCGGAAGATTCGCTCGCAGGCTTCCACCGCTTCCCAGCGCTCTTCGATGGGCGTGAGATTCCAGCGCTCACACTTCTGGCACACGACCCACAGCCGCCCCCTGGCGGCGTCGAATGCCAGGCGCCGGCCCACCGGGAACTCCTCGAGCACCTGGTTGGTGCCGAGGGGGCGGTTACAGAACAGGCAGGTGCTGTACACCGCCTAACCGCCTATCCCGCGGGCTGGCGCGCGGGGCTGGCAGGTAGCCGGGCTGCCGAGCATGACGACGTACATGAGAACCTCCGCGTGCAGGGGGGGTGTTCATTCGACCACACGGTATCGCCTGGCGAGCAGGCCGGTCGCCCGGTCGAGGTCCAGGTCCGCGAGGAGCAAACCCTCGCGGCCGTAGGGCTGGTAGGCGACCACGGTGCCATCGGGGTCGATCACCGCCGAGGTGGTGGGCGACCCGGCCCCGGCATAGTTCACCGAGGCGAACCAGCAGGTGTTCTCCGCCGCCCGGCAGAGCAGGGCCTTCTCGTGGAAGGTATTGGCCGGGTCTCCGAACACGGTGGGCCGAAAGCTCGTGCCGTCCGCGGCGTGGAAGTGCGGATGAAAGACGACCGCCGCCCCGCTGCGGACAGCCCACCGGACGGTTTCCGGATAGCGCCAGCCCTCGTGGCAGACCACCACCCCGAACGTCATGCCGCCCGCTCGAAAAATATGTCGATCGGTCCCCGGCGTGTATGTGCCTTCCTCCGTCGGATCGATCTGGACCTTGTCCTGATGCCCCGCCATGGTCCCGTCCGCGTCGATCACCACGGCAGAGGCCACGAGGTGCCCTTCAACGACGCGCTCCGTGCCAAGGATCACCGCCACGCCCGCGCGCGCGGCGGCGGCGCCCACCGTGGTCCAGGCGTGCTGGAGAAAGGTGGCGTCGGGAGCCGGCATTACCCGCCCGGGTACCCGGTAGCCGGGGACGAAGCATTCCGGAAAGCAGATGATCGCCGCCCCCTTGTCTCCGGCCTCGAGCACGGCATCACACGCCAGCACGACGGAGTCGTCCCGTGAAGCCGGGAACCGGAGATTCGCGAGGGCCACGCGGGCGAGGGTCGTCATCCGACGATCCACTTCCCGATCACCCCGAACGCCGACAGCAGCCCGATTCCCGTCAACACCAGGGTAGCCGCGAGTGCCGTGCCGAGCCACCACCGGCGCCGGGGGGAAATCGCCAGCGCGCCCTCCCAGGCGATGGCAGCCCACAACAGCCCCTCGACGAGGAACCACGGCTCGTTGAATAACAGAATCTGCAGGTCGGCCTGTCGCCGATCAATCGTCTGCCAGAAAGGGTAGCTGATTGTAAGAACCCCACCGAGGCTCAGGATGCGCTGCAGGATGTCGATCAGGGCATGGGAGGCGCAGGCGACCGCGACCAGCCAGCAGATCACCAGCAGGAACGGGCGTGCCCGATCTCGCTGCCAGAGTGGCATCAACAGCGGGGGCAGCAGCGCAGCGACAAACATCACGACACCACCAATGGCGTTGATCCGGTGCCACTGGGCCAGTGACACCGGCGTCCCATGCATTCCGATGGTTCCGCCCAGCGCGTAGTACCAGCGATACAGCCCGTATCCGAATGCCCATCCCGCGGCGAGGAGGCTCGCCAGTCTGAGCTGCTTGACGACGGGTGACCGGGGCGTCCTGGACACCCCCATCTACGGGGCCGTCACACGACAGGAAGAGCCACGGGAGTCCGCGCCTGTCCCCGGGGACGGCTGTGTCCCGGGCGGGAGGTTCGGGTTGACCGGGCAGGCGAGGGCACATACTTTGTATTGCAAAGTACTTGACACCTCTCCTTCATTCAGGAAGTCCCAACCGATGGCGCGTATCTGGCGACGCAGGCGGATGATCATTCTCGGCGTGGTGCTCGCTCTGCTGGCGGTGGCCTTCGTCAAGTGGCAGCAGGCCATCAGGAAGAACCGCTCCATCCCGGACGAGCCGTTCCGTATCGCCGGCAACCTCTACTACGTCGGCTCCACCGGTGTCACCAGCTTCCTGCTCACCGGGCCGGAGGGTCATGTCGTGATCGACGGCGGGTATCCCGAAACGGCCCCGCTGATCATGGGGAGCATCGCGAAGCTCGGCTTCGACATCGCCGACGTCAAGGTACTGCTCAACACCCATGCGCATTCGGACCACGCCGGCGGACTCCGCGAACTGCAGGAGGCGTCCGGCGCCGAGCTGTGGATCAGCGAGCCCGATGCGGAGGCGATTGTGGCGGGTGGCCACGCGATCGGGCCCTTCCGGTACCTGGAATTCCTCGGCTTCGGCAAGTTCGCCGTGCCCCGGATTGACCACCGGTTCACGGACGGCGACACGATCCGCCTCGGTCCGATCGAGCTCACCGCGCACATCACGGCGGGGCATACCCCCGGCTGCACGTCGTGGTCGTTCCCCGTCCAGGACGGGGACCGCACGCTGCTGGCTGTCGATATCTGCAGCCTGACGCTGCTGCCGTTCACCTCGCTGACCGAGCCGGAGACCTACCCCGGCATCCGGGAGGATTTCGAGCACAGCTTCTCTATGTTGCGAAGCCTCCCCGCCGACATCTTCCTCGCCTCGCACTCGAGCTGGTTCCACCTGGAAGACAAACGCCGTGCGCGGGCCGACGCGGCCGACCCGGTGGAGCCGTTCATCGACCGGGCCGGCTATCTCGGCTACATCGACCGGTCGGAGGCCTGGTTCCAGAAGAAACTCGCGGACCAGCAGTAAACCGGCGCCGCTTCAGGGGAGCTGCTGCCGGGCCAGCGTGAACGGCGAGCCGTCCCTCCGGGAGAAAGGCCGGAGCCGCACCGACCATTCATAGCTCCGCACCGGGATGGTGTACTCCGGGTGCGTCCTGGCACCCCAGCTGTTGTCGCCACCGACACCCATCTGGTGCCAGTCGAGCCGCACCTCGGTGAGCGGGCGGCGATGGATGTCAGCGCCATGCCGGTTGACCTTCCGCTGGCCTTCGTCGAGGTCGTCCTGGAGGATATTGAGGGCGCTCGCCTCCATGACCGGCATCCCCACCGCCAGCAGGCCCGTGCCGTCGGCGTTGGTCACCGCCATCCAGCGCACGTCGCTTCGGGTGCCGCTTTCCTGTGGCCGGCCGTAGCGGTGCAGGAGGTCCCACGCGGCGGCCCGATACCATCCCACCGCCGCGCCGGTCTTCCGGTCCCAGTAGTTCTCCTGCGGCCCCGGCCGAACCAGCTCACGCTGTCGAACCCCGCCGGCATGGTGAACCGGATCCCGAGCCGGGGCAGGTCGGGCAGGGTGGTATCCCCGGGGACGAACCGTTCGTGCATGACGATGTCGCCCGAGCCGTAGATCTCCACGGTCGAACGCCAGCGCGCCCCACCCGCCGGCAGGGCTTCGCACCCGTTCGATGACCACCTTTCCCGGATCGTCTTCCGCGGCGCTCAGGCTCACCAGCCTTCGGTCCGGGCCCGGCGGCCCGCCAGACGCGCTGGCGGCTCGGGCATCCCGTTACCGAAATCGTTGTCGGTCGGAGCCCGCCAGAAGTTGGGCGCGGGTCCGGTGCGGATGAGTTCCGTGCCATCCCATCGTAGCGATGTGAGTTCGTCCATTTTCGCGCGTCCCACGTGGCCTGGAACCGTGGGTCCGGCGACTGCTGATCCGTGCCGAATCCTCCGCAAGGATGGCCCGGGGGAGTGACCCGGGGGTCATCGTCGGCGCCGGCGACTCGCAGATCGGCCAAGGCGGCCTGGTCCCACGCCACGACGCTGCCGGCAGGGGAAGAACGGCTCTGCCCGCTTCAGGCGGTACTCGATCAGGAGCTGGACGGTGGCGCCGGGCATTCCCTGCTTCCCGGCACCGGCAGTCGCACGTCCGCCGAATCCCTGCGGTGCCACGCGCAGGTCGGGACGATCACCGGCGGCAAGTGTATCGGCGTCGGAAGTCAGCGCCCAGTGCAGCGTCAGGTGGGAGAGGTCGCGGAAGGCGTAACGGTTCATCGACCCTGACCACGGCTCCGGCCCGACCGGGGGCCGCGTCCTGCGGACGAGGCTGGTTCTCACGGGCTGATAGACCTTGCGCACCTCGTAGTAGTGCGGGTTGGGCGTGCGGTCGGGGCCTACCAGCCCGTTGAAGAGGAAGTTTCCGTCGCTGATCGTGCCGGGCGGCCCGTAGTCGCCGCCGTAGGCCCAGTACGGGGTGCCGTCGGCCGCCTGCGCCGCCAGGCCCTGGTCCACCCAGTCCCAGATGAACCCGCCCTGCAACTGCGGGTAACTGTCGATCACCGCCCAGTAGTCGGCCAGGTTGCCGACACTGTTCCCCATCGCATGGGCGTACTCGCACATGATGAGCGGCCGGTCATGGGGCGTCGTCGCGTATGTCCTGAGGTAGTCGATTCCGGCGTACATGGGCGCGACGATATCCACGATCGGCCGGGTGCCGGCACGCTCGTACTGGACCGGGCGCGACGGGTCGCGCCGATGCACCCATGCCGATGTCGAGTCAAAGTTGACACCGTCACCCGCCTCATTGCCGAGTGACCAGATGATCACCGATGCGCGGTTCTTGTCCCGCTCGACCATGCGCCTGGTGCGGTCCAGGTGCGCGGCCAGCCACTCCGGCTTGTTGCCGAGCGTCGTATCCGGATGGTAGTGCATGCCGTGGGACTCGATGTTCGCCTCGTTCACCAGGTACAGGCCGTAACGGTCGGCGAGGTCATACCAGCGGGGGTCGTCGGGATAGTGGCTGGTCCGGACCGCGTTGATGTGGGCCTGCTTCATCAGCTCCACATCATGCAGCATGCTTTCCGGTGATACGTACCGGCCCGTCCACGGGTCATGCTCGTGACGGTCCACGCCCCGGAGCGTGACGGGCGTGTTGTTGACCCGGAGGAGCCCGTTCCGAACCTCGACGCGCCGGAAGCCGATGCGCTGGGCGATGACCTCGGTCGTGTCCGCACCCTCCAGGAGCACCAGCAACGCGGTGTACAGCTGCGGCGTCTCCGCGGTCCACCGTACGGGCGATGGCACCGGGGCAGAGAGCGTGACCGTGGTGTCGGCTGTTGCCGGGGCCACGGTGGCCGTCAGAGGAGCGCGGAAGACCGGGGTGCCATCGGGGCTCACGAGCTGGACAGCGAGCCTTGCCGCGGAAGCCGGAGCGGTGCCGACCCGGGCCAGCGTCACGTCCACCCGGAGCGTGCCGCGGGTGAGGGTACTGTCCAGGTCCGGGTGGACCCAGTAGTCGGCGATGTGCCGGTCGGGCACCGCGTACAGGAACACGTCGCGCTCAAGGCCGCTCAGGCGCCAGAAGTCCTGGTCCTCGAGGTAGGAACCGTCGGAGAACCGGAAAACCTGGACGGCGACGGTGTTGGTACCGGGCCGGAGCAGCTCGGTGACATCGAATTCGGCCGGCGTCTTGCTCCCCTTGGCGAAACCGGCTTCCCGCCCGTTCACCCAGACCCAGCCCGCCGAGCGGATGCTGCCGAAGTGGAGGATGACCCGCCGTCCCGTCCAGCCCCCGGGCACGGTAAAACTGCGGCGGTAGGAGCCGACGGGATTGTCGTCGTGCGGCACCCAGGGCGGATTCGGCGGGAAGGGGTAGTCGATGTTGGTATAGACGGGGATGCCGAAGCCCTGCGTCTCCCAGTTGGCAGGCACGCGGATGCTGTCCCAGCCGGAGAGGTCGGCGTCGTCCCGCCAGAACCCGACAGGCCGGTCGGCGGGATGGGGGACGTAACGGAACCGCCAGGTGCCGTTCAGGGAGAGGAACCAGGGCGAACGTTCGGGCTCCCCCGTGAGCGCGCCGGCCAGGGTGGCATGCGGTATGTAATACGCATGCGGCGAAAGCCGGTGGATGCCGTAGAGCGAAGGGTTTTCCAGCTCGGGCGGAAACATGGCGCCTGGCGGTACAGGGAGGAGACCCGCGAGCAGGAGGGCCGGCAGGGAGACGGCGATCGGCGGCAGTGTGCGCTTCAATGATCCTCCCCGCTCTGGCGAGGGCGCTCGACGGTCAGGCGTATCCCGTCAGGCCGGTGAGCCGGGTTGCCAGGTCCCGTCCGCCGTGCCGTCCGGGCTCGCCAGGACGACCGTATACCCATCGGGATCCAGGATCCAGGTTTCCCAGTGATTGGGACCGCCGTCTCCGTCCGGCGGGTTGCGGTGACGTTCCAGCACGACCGGGGCCTCGAGGTCGGTCACCCGTCCGACAGCTTCGTCAAAGTCGTCGATCTCGAACCAGAGAAGGACGCCGTTGCCGTAGGGCCGGTCGTCGGGATTCCCGATCGGCCCATGGTGATGGGCCAGCTCGAACCGGTGCAGCTGGAGCACGAGGTGGCCGTCCTTTTCCAGGCGTTCGTAGTCGGAGCCGCCGTGGGCACTCTGGCAGCCCAGAACGTGCTGGTACCACTGGCTGCTGCGCGCGACGTCGTGGACGGCGATGAGCGGCTGAGGACGCATGGGACCTCCGGGCTGGTGAAGCGCAGGGACGCGCTTCCGTACAGTATCGTGGATATGTATCCCGCTCCTCAAGCCCGGCCGCGGTCAGGCCCGCCGGCTGGGCTGGTCTCGCGATGGTTGAGCCAGTAATAGAGCGGGAGACTGAAGCCGAGCCCACCGAGGAGCGAGAGCAGGAGAAACCATGGCCACCGGACGGGCCCGATCGGCCGACGTGCGAAATAGACGCACAGGATGACGAGTACCAGCAGGACATCGAGCATGAAGCTCAACGCCAGCTGGTCCTCCAGCATCGGGCCCACCCCGCGGTAATCGTTGAAGAGCCAGTGTACGAAGAGTCCGTTGGGGACGATGAGGCCGAAGAGGGCGACCAGAAGCAGCCACATGGGCGGGTCTCCAGGGATCCGGTGAAGTCCGATCTGCCGCTGCCGCGCTCAGCGCTGCGCGGTTGCGGTCAGCATCGGCTGTGGGAAGTCCATTCCATCGCTTCCCCCGAAGGCATTCCACTGGGCGATGACGTCAGCCACCAGGGCGGCCTGCGCGCGGTCATCCGCCTCCGCCACGATGGCCGCCAGCGGGGTACTGCCGACATACTGCCAGAGGAATTCCTCGGGAGCGGGCAGGGACAGTGCGCGGGAGTCCGCACGGACGTGCACGTCCCGGAATCCTGCCTCTGTCAGAAGGCTCTCCAGTTCTCCGTCGTCATTCAGCGCGAACACCGCGCGCACGAACCCTTCCGCCTGCGGCGCGACGTGTTCACCCATCGCACGCGCCAGGGTCTCGAAGACGGGGGCTGCGGGGCCTGGAACGTTGAGCACCAGGCGGCCGCCCGCGGCCAGGACACGCCGCATCTCCCGCAGGCCCTGCACGCGATCCGGAATGAACTGCAGGCTCATCTGGCAGAGGACGACATCGAACGACTGGTCGGGAAGGGGGATGTCCTGCGCGTCCGCCTCGTACCACTGGATGTCCATGTCGCCCGGCGTGACGGACCGCGCGACCGCCAGCATGCCGGGATTCACGTCGAGCCCCGCCACCCTGCCACCGGGTCCGACCTCCGCGGCCGCGAGACGCGTCACCACGCCTGTGCCGCACCCGACGTCCAGTACCCGTTCCCCGGCCTGCAGCGCCGCGGTCTGGATCAGGTCCTCCGCCACGGGCCTGCCGATGGCGGGGACGAAGAAACGTTCGTAGTTCTGCGGCGCGGCTGCGGGGGACAACCGGTCGAAAGGCCGTGGAGTCATGATTCCTCCTCTGCGGATCCTCCTGGAATGGCGGCCCTGCACTTCGGAAGGTTCCCGGCAGGGCGGAGGCCGTCAACCGGTCCGGCCCCGATCCGCCTGCGTCAGCCGGGTCGCGGCGCGGTCCGGAGGTACTCGTCCACGTTTTTCGCGAGCACGTCGAGGGGGACGTTCCCGCCCCGGACCACGGCGTCGTCGAACGCCTTCAAATCGAAGCGGGACCCGAGGGCGGCCATCGTCCGCTCCCGCTGGCGGTTGATCTCGCTGTGGCCGACCTTGTAGCCGCAGGCCTGTCCGGGCCAGGAGCAGTAGCGGTCCACCTCGCTGGCGACCTCCTCGGGGTTGGACCCGTTCACGTCTACGAAGAATCTGACTCCCTCCTCGCGCGTCCAGCCCTTTGCATGCAGGCCGGTGTCCACCACCAGGCGGCAGGCCCGGAAGGCAATGGACTGGAGGTAGCCCAGCCGCCCGACCGGATCACTGTCGTACGCGCCCAGTTCGTCGGCCAGCTGCTCGGCGTAGAGAGCCCAGCCCTCCGAATAGGCGTTGAAGGAGAGCATCTGCCGGATGAGGGGCATGGCGTGGGTGTACTCGCCCTGCCAGATATGGCCGGGAATCGCCTCGTGGAAGGCGAGGTCGGCGAGGCTGTACCGGCTGTGGAGATCGGTGGTGCGGAGGTTGATCCAGAACCGGCCGGGAATGGAGCCGTCGATCGACCCGGCGCCGCCATAGGCGGCGGGGGCGCCCGGCTCCTCCTCCGGGGGCAGGCGCTTCACTTCCATGTTCGGGGCGACCAGCGTATTGAACGCGCGCGGCATCTGCGCCGTGATCCACGCCAGGCGCTCGTGAATAAACGCCATGATTTCGGCCCGGCCCGTATCACCGGGAGCAAACTTGTACCGGGGATCCTTCGCCAGCTGCTTCATCCGCTCGCCTACGCTGCCCTGCCCGTAGCCGGCCTGCCTCAGGATCGGGTCCATCCGGGCGTGCAGGCGCTCGAGCTCGCTCCGGCCGAGCTCATGGACCTCGTCGGGCGACATCGTAGTGGTGGTGGATGCCTTGAGGGCCCAGCGGTAGAAGGCCTCGCCATCCGGCCGCGCGGCGATGCCCGCGTCGTCCGTCGCGACGGCACGCTGGGCCTCCAGCTCGTGGACCTGCCGGTCGAGCGCGGGGGCCACCTCCTGCGCCGCGATGCTCCGCGCCCGGCTGGCCCAGTCTCCGGGGATGGCCCTGGTCCGCCGCTCGATGGACTCGACGAGAGTTCCTCCCGCCCGCGCGTTGGCCACAGAGAGGCGCATCTGCCCGAGCGCCTTGTCCAGCAGGAAGGCGGGCGGCACCAGCCCATTCCCACGCGCCTCCCGGATACGTCCGAGTTCGCCGTCGAGCTGTCTCCCGAATGACTCAAGGCGCGCGAGGTAGGCCTCGGCGTCGGCAGCGTTCTCGATGCGGTGGTCGCTGTCCAGGAATCGGGGAATGTCGAGGTAGGCGCCGACGTTCTGGATGACGACATACGGCGTGTTGCGCCAGCCACCGACCGTGATGTCGCCATAGGGGAGCGCGAAGCCTTCCAGCGACGTCGCATAGGCGCTCCCGACGACCTCGACGCTGGTGCGGGTCGCATGGGACAACGCGGCCGTGTCGAGGGCCTTGACCCGGGCGAGGTCAGTGCGAAGCCGCTCGGCGATCCGCTGCTGGCCCTCGGTAGAGCGATCGCTGAGCCTGGATCGGAGACCGGCCCTCGTTCCCGTGTCGATGCCGAGCGACGTCGCCGACTCGGGGTAGAGGGTCAGGAGGTTGTCGGCCACGCGGTCGAGCAGGGCGAGGGCCTCTGCGTCGGGGCCGGTACTTCCCCTCGGGGCCGGGAGGGATGCGCGGCCGTGGTGGCACGCGGGCAGCAGGGGGAGGGCGGCGACGGACGCCAGGGTTGCCAGTACTTCCCGCCGGGTTGGGAGTCGGTGAGTCACGGGCCGTGTCGGTTCGAGGGAGACGATGACGGGGGCCTGCCGGTGCAGGGAGAAAATCCGGACTGGCGTCCCGGGTCAAGGGGGAGGGTTCCCTTACTGCACCACGATGGGGGCGGTCCACCGGAACGGTCCCCACGCCATCGCGAGGGTGCCGTGGCGCGCGTCGCGGGCGTCGATCGAGATGGTGAACTGTTCGAGCGGCGCGTCCGTGCTGTCGGAGGTCATCCTGGCCCTTCCCAGGTCGCGGGCGCGGCTGTACTGCGTCCCCCACTGTCCGGTCTGCCGGTTCACGATGAGGTCAGCGCTGCCGGGATGCGGCACCGTCCAGAGCGTGTACGTCCCTGCCGGCAGTGGCAGCCCTGCGAGCGTGATCGGCGCCGAGGTGGTGAACTGGGTCGCGGCATTGGCCCCCGTGCGCCAGATGCGGTCGTAGCTGATCACGTTGCCCAGCAGCGTGCGCCCGCGCGCCAGGGGGCGCCCGTAGTCCACCGTCAGGCTCACGGGGCCGATGGTGGCACGTGCGGTGTCGCGTACGCTGAGTTGCCGGGGTCCGGTGCGTCGTTCGGCGGCAGCGAGGCGATCGCCGATGGCCTCGACGTCGGGCGCTGTCGCCGTCCGCGTCACGGATACCTTGTAGGTGCTCCGCATTCCCGAGTAGGCCAGCATCCGTCCGCTGCTGTCCACCTGCACCGTCCCCGTACCGGCCAGCCAGTCATGCCGGAGGTCCACCTTTCCATCCCCCAGAGGGTGCACGTAGCCCCGGTGCAGCACAAAGCTCGGTCCGACATCACGGTCAGGGTAGAACTGCCGGAACATCACGCTGTCCCCGGCGTGAAGACCCTCGCTTGCGGCCTGGCGCAACGCGGCCGCGATCTCCAGCTCGATGACGCTGTACATCATCGAGGCGTGGGGCACCGTGATGGCGCCGCCTGTGTTGAATGAAGTGTCCCGTACCCCGCTGCTGTCCTGGATCGAGATGGCTACGGTCTTGTCGGAGAAGTCGGCAGTGACCCGGCGCCCCCGTTCCGCCGGCGTCGGAGCATTCGGGGTGCGGATGTCCATCACCATGTGACGGATTTTCCCGTCTGAGGCCAGCTTGAATTCGGTGTGCCGCTTCCGCACGAACGGCCACTGGTCCACGCCATCGACCACAAGCTCACGGGGGGAACGCGTGATCCGCTCAACGGCGACGGTGTCGTTTCCCAGGACGGCGACAAAGCCGTAATGCTCCGGCGGCGTGCTGTCGCCGCAGGCCAGGAGGATCGGGAGGAGGAGGATTGACCGCTTCATCGGGTGCCCATGAGCCACGTACGGGGCCAGGCGGCGCCTGGATTCAGGGTCAGGAGCGGGCCGGACGTGAACGTTCCACGACCGTCTCACTGCGCATGGCATCGGGTTGCGGAAGACCCTCCGCCTCCTCTGGCCCTTCGACCGGAGCCTGGCGTGCCCCCCGCGCGAGTGCATCGGCCCGACGGGCGAGCAGGATGGAGCCCGCCGCGGCAACGGCACCGAAGACGGACGCCCAGATGCCATCGTCCATCACGAGACCCCAGGCGATCGGGTGGCCGTCGGTCAGCACGTTCATCGCCTGGAGGTAGAGCGGCACGCCCACACCGCCCACGGCCGCGCCCAGGAGGGCGAAGCGGACGGGGTTGATGTCGGCCAGGCGGCGGCCCCGGTAGCCGAGGCGAATGATGGTGGCGAAGGCCGTGCCGATGACGGCGCCGGCGAGGCCGAAGCGGACGCCCCAGGATGCTCCGGCGAACAGGGCCATGCCCACCCGCTCGGGCAGGGACTCGATCACCGGGCTCGGGTCGAAGAGGGCGATGGCGGTCATGATGGCGCTGCCGGCGATCGCCCAGGCAGCCCCCCAGGTCAGGGCGTTTCGGAAGATGGCCCGGAGGTGTCTGGATCGGTTGTCGGTCATCGATACCCCATCAATTCGTATGGCGCAATGAACTTTGCACCACAAAGTATCCACGAGTGCTTCAGGGGGCAACACCCCGAGGGGATCAGGGGCGGGTCGTGGCGCGGAGCGCCATGGCAGCGAGATACAGGCCGAGCCCGAAGATGATATGGGTCGCCAGACTCTTGAGCCGGGCCTGGGCAGGGCTCGGCGCCTTCGCCGAGGCGATCCCGAGCCCGAGCGCCGGCTGCATCACGAAATACGGCAGGGCCACCGTGACGATCCCGAAGAGGAAGGCGGGAAGGAGAGACGGATGATCGAGCCAGTCGGCCGGGGCGACCAGGACAAACAGGATCGCGAACACGACCCCGATCGAGTAATGGGCCAGGTAGCCGGCCGGGCATTCGAAGCGTTTCGCCGGGGCCCGCGCAATGTGCTCGTGCCCAAACGTCCCCCCGGGCATGTGAAGGATCCAGCGTCCCAGGAGGCAGTAGTTGAGGGACGCGAGACCCAAGGCCCGTTTCAGGAAGAGATTCCACAGGTCCATGAGCAGGGTGGCGCCGAGGCCGACGAGGGCTGCCCGGCAGAGCATGGTAGCGATCATCCTGGTGTCGATCCGTTCACGGGTGGATGCCGTCTGGGAGGCATGGTCGAAGGTCGAGAGGTCAAGCGGTCGAGCAGCCCTCACGCCGGGCCGGCTCCCGACTTGAAGCGCGCGGCCCAGTCGATCCGTGTGAGGCCGATGAGGGCGGCGATCATGACCACCTGAATCGCGAGCCCAGCGGACTGGTGAGGTTCCGGGTGAGCACCTCGCCCAGGGAGGTTTCCTGGATGCCTTTCGCCGTCACGGCGTAGATCGTGTAGGACACGATGCGGCCGAGAAAGAAGGCGGCGGTGAACTTGAGAAGCCTGACGCCGGCCAGGCCCGCCGCTTCGAAGAGCTGCGCCGAGGGGACCGGCGACAGCGCGAACAGGGCGAGGGCCAGGATGCCGTTGCGCCGGTGCCGCTCGAACGCCTCACGGGCGGCGGCGAGATTGTCCCGGGTCCGCTGCGAGACCCGGCCGGCGAGCAGCCGGAAGCCGTGGGCGAGTGCGAACCGCCCCAGCGCGGCGGCCGTGGCCCCGATCAGCACGATGGCCGCCAGCGGCAGGGTAGTGTTCAGCCCGTAGAGCACGATGATGGACCAGGTCGGCGGACCGAATGCCGGCATGAGGTTCACGCCGAGGACGATCGCGAAGAGGATCAGGTAGGCCACGGGGTCAGGCGCCATCCCAGCCCGGCAGGCGGCTGGCCTGGCGAATCCAGCGCGAGAGTTGCTTCTCGTCGATGGGATCGTCTTCGCGGATGTCGAGGTAGCGCGTGTCGGGGTTGCGTGACTCCCCCGGGGGCAGGGGATCGAGCGACGAGCCACGGAAGAAGGTCACCTTCACGTACTTCGTGAAGCAATGGTAGCTGAGGAACCAGTCCCGGTCCTCCATGCCGTAGAAAGGCGAGTTCCAGCGCACGGCCTTCCGGACGTCGGGCACGAGGCGCGAGATCAGGGCATCGAGGCGCCGGCCGATGTCGCGCTTCCAGCCCGGCATGGCGCGGATGTAGGCTTGCACAGGCGCGTGGCCGTCACCCTTCGGGATCTGCGGATTGCCGCCCGCGAGCAGGCGAGGCCTCTTCGGGGTCATGGCGACGCCGGCCGCTAGTCTGCCGTGGACGAAGTATTGAGCCGCACGGCCGCGCGCACGAGGGCCTTGAACGCCTGTGCGTCGATCGCGTCGCCTTCATGGAAGTCGATTGCACGCCTGGTGTTGCCGCTCAGGCTGGAGTTGAACAGCCCGGCCGGGTCCTCGAGCGCGGCGCCGCGCGCGAAGGTCGTCTTCACCGCCTTCTTGTACGCCTCGCCGGTGCAGATGATGCCGTCGTGTGACCAGACGGGGTTATTCCACTTCCATTCCTCGACCACGTCCGGGTCGGCCTCATGGATCAGGGCGCGGAGCCGGGCCAGGGTTTTCCCCTGCCAGTCGTCCAGGTCCTGGATCCTCTGGTCGATCAGGCGGGAGGGCGACGTTCCTCCAGGTCCTCCCTTCTTCGGGCTGGACTGCGGCTTCCGGCTGGCGGGCTTCCTGCGCATCGCGGCCATCATGCAGCTCCGGAACAGAGGTTGGTGATCAACGCGTGCCGGGTCGGCGCGCAAGGCGCCACTGGAGGACGTACGGCAGCACGAACAGGTACAGGCCCGTGAAGCTCAGCAGGGCCAGTGGGAGCAGTGGTACATAGAATATCCACTGCGCCGGTTCATCCCGGGTCAGGTTCACGAAGCACATGACGACCGTCAGGGTAAAGGCGATCGACAGCCAGCGGTGCAACTGGCGCATCCAGTGGTTCCAGCTCATGGAGCTTCCTCCTCCACCAGCGCCTGCAACTGATCGAACCAGCCGTTCCAGCCCGCCCGCGACTGCTTCTGTGCCGAACCAGTCAGGCCTTCGTGCGTCAGAGTGAGTTCGGTGCCGGTGCCGTGGGGCCGGATCTCCACGGTCACAACGCCTGCATTGGCGTCATCGCCTTCCATCGCCCAGCTGAACTCGAGCAGTGACGGCCGTTCGACCCGCTGAAACGTGCCGCGCAGCCGAATGGCCATGCCGTTCTCCCAGCTCATCCGCACCTGAATCCCGCCGCCCTCGCGGACCTCCAGGGCCTCCACCTCCGTCCGGCTCCCGGGCTGACCCATCCAGCGGGCCAGTTCCGCCGGGTTTTCGAACGCCGTGAACACGCGGTCCGGGGCTGCCTTGAACGTTCGCGTCACGATCACCGCTTCGGCCGTCATTTACCTGTCTCCTCTTCGCTGTCCACGAGATTCCCGAGCGCGGCGAGACTGCCGGCCCAGAAGCGACTGTAGAACGCTACCCAGTCCTCGACCTGCCTGAGCGGTCCGGCCTGGAGCAGTACCCTGGCCGACCGTCCCTCCGGCAGCTTCATCACCAGGCCGGCCTCCTCCAGAACGTGGAGGTGTTTGGATACAGCCTGCTTGCTCATCGCAAAGGGCTCGGCGAGATCCTTCACCAGCGCGCCGCCGGTGGCGAGACGCTGGAGGATGGAGCGGCGAGTAGGATCGGACAAGGCATGGAAGACCGTGTCGAGCCGGGAATGATTAGCAACCATACGGTTGACGGTAAGGCTTATTCTGATGTTTGTCAACCATATGGTTGTTTCAGGGTACGTCCGCTCCGAGTATCCGGCCCCGGTACCCCATGAGGGGAGAACCCTCGGCGAGGAATGCCGACCGGGGCCGTCCGGCCAGGCACTCGGAGAACGCGCTGTCGTAGAAGGCCTGAACTCCCTCGCCCCGAGCCGCTCCCACTGCCGGTACTGTTCGCGATGTGATAGCCCCGCTGAACCACCGCTCGCTTGTGACACCCGATCTGCTCCCGGGCGCCACGAATCCGCCGAGGCAGACTAGGCGGGCGAAGCTGGACCGCGGGTGTCCGTTTCTGCGATGAGCCTGCCGAGTTCCTCCCATCACCTGCTCCAGCCTGGCGGATTCCGCCCGTGAGATGCGGGCGAAAATGACGCGCATTACGAGGAAGAGAGCGGGGATGGCCACCACGGACAGCAGCATGCCGGCGGCACTGCCGCTGTCGGCGGCCTGGATGAATCCGAGGATCGCGACGAAGGCTCCCAGGATGCCGGCCGGCACGAACGTCACGGCGGCGGCACTGGCCAGGTTCGCCGAGGCCGAGATGTCGGTGTGTCCCTGATCGGACGAGAGCGTGATGGCACGTTGGCCGAGGTCACCGCTCGACCGCCACTCGATGAGATCGCCGACCTGCGAGATCTCGCCGGGTGTCCCCATGTCCCGGCGGATGGTGGCGAGGATCTCACTCATCGGAACTGCCCCGAGATCGCCGCTGATACGGCTCCCCGCGTGCAGTGACAGGGCCCCGCCTGTGAGCGGCGACCTCGTCTGTGGCTGGTCCGCCGGCAGGGACCGGGCCGCGCGCTCGAGACTGGCCCCGTCAATCCCGACCTCGGCGCCGATCTCCTTGATCTGCTCGAGCGAGAGACCCTCGGCGGAAGGCGGAAGCCGGGCGGGCTCATCTTCGGCGGCCCGGCCGAAGATCTCTCGCACTTCGTCATCGGTGTATCGACGTGTCATCGCCTCATCCAGTCGGGGTCAAGAGAGTGCAACCGCCATACCGCGGGCGCGCGCGGTCGCCCGGCGCAGCTCCTCGACGACAGGGTGCGAGAACCAGGAAATCAGCCGGAATGTGGGCATGAACACCAAGGTGCTGCCAAAGTCCGTGGGGCGGTAGAAGTGAATGGTAACGGGGTGGATGTTGAGCCACCGGATCTCCGTGACGCTCTCGATGTTCCGCAGGGGGACCGTCACCGCATGAGAGTAGTTGGACATCCGGACGAGGTCATCCGCTATCGTGACGCGCTTCAGCCGGACACAGATCCCGCGCGTTCTGTCATCGGAGCTCACTTCGCGCGATGGCCATTTTCGCATTGATGGCCCCGGCCCTCGCTGCGGCTGCCGCCGGAGTCGCCGTTGAAATCCCACCCCTGGCGCCGTCGAGACCCCCGCTGGAGCGGCTGCCCAGAGCGCTGGATGCCGGCGGACCGGCAAAGACGGCGATGCTCACGGATCAACGCCCGACGGCTTCCCATGGTGCCGCGCAATGTCGTCTTCGCTCAGTCGCAGGAAACGGGCGGCATTGTCATAGAGGATGTCCCGCTTTTGCGCCGCAGTGAGCACCGGCGCCTCCTCGATGACCGCGATGCCGGCCTCGATCACGCCCGGCCAGATCATCGAATCCGACCCGTACATCACCCGTTTGCCGAATCCCGCGTCCACGAACTGCTTGAGCTGGCCATAGAAGTATGGTCGGGGATAGAACGTGGCCATTCCACCGATATCCACATACAGGCCTGGGTAGGCCGCCATCATTGCGATCATCTCGCTGACCATGGGTGACCCGTAATGCATCACGTACAGACGCAGACGGGGATGGCGCGCCAGCACGTCTTCAAGTCCGTAAGGGCTGCTGAGCCTCGCACGATATTCGGGGAACAGGCCGGTGGCGCCTGGCGGACCTTCGCCCATGTGGATACCGACCGGGATGTCGAGTTCTTCAGCCATGGCCCAGTAGGGCTCCAACCGTTCGTCGTCAGGCGCCCATCCGGCGTACTGGTACGACAGCTCGGCGAGGAGGGCGAATTCCTCACTCTCAAATAATGGCCGAAGCGCCTCCGGAGCGGATGTCGGATTCGGGGTGCCGCTTTCGTCGGGATCGGCGGCAGCAATGAAGCGATCCGGCGCGGCCGCGTGCCACCTGCGCACTGATTCAACAGGTCCGGCCAGCACACCGATCACATTGCGCCGCTTGAGCACGGCCACGGTTTCATCAATTAACGCCTGATCCGTTGTCGGCGACCAGATGGGATCGGGGCAGGGCGGGGCCCTGAAGGTCCGCAGAAAGACGACGCCCCACGGTTCCTGCGGGTCCAGTGGCGGCATGTAGGGTGTCAGGGGAACACAGTAGGCCAGTGGCGGAGGCCCGGCGAAATCGACGGCGCTGGGATGAAGGTGCATGTCGATGACCGGCGGGGGCAAGGCCTGCTGCGCCGGTACGGGCCCAGGTGCAAATGGAAGCACAAGAATGAATAGGACCGTTTTCATGTTCATCGTCATCCTCCACGAGGCGTGTCACCAGCTCGCCGCGGGGAGCTCAGGGCGAGCCAGTGCCAGAAGCGCGGTCAGTCCGGCTTCGCTCCCTGTTACCCGAAGAGGCCGACCGCCACGCGGCCGGAGCCCTGGCCCACGGATGCCTCGACCCGGAACCGTACTCCCGTCACCGTGACGCGCTCGAACCGGTCCAGTTTCCGGTATCCGACGGTGGTTCCGGACGACAGGGTTTGCCACCGGCCGTTCACCCGGCCTTCCAGCCGGTAGCCCGCCACCACCTGCCCGCGGGTGATGTCCTCTCGCAGGTCCGCCACGCTCACGGCCACCGGCCGTCCCGCTGCGGCTGCTGCAGCGCGGTTGTCAGCGAACGTGCTGCCGAGCCGGTCCCGCATGGCCGCCAGCCGGGCGGCATCGACCGGGTGGATCAGTCCATCGCGGGTGGGAGGGACGTTCAGGAGCAGCTTCGAGTTCCGCCCCACCGAACTGAAGTACAAGTCCTCCAGCGATTCCACCGACCGCACCTTCTCATCTTCGGCCGGGTGCCAGAACCAGCCGGGCCGGATCGACACGTCGGCCTCGCCTGGACGCCAGACGGTACCGTTCGGGTCACCGTGCTGGAGCATGGCGATCACGTCATCGCCACTCGCGCCCGGAAAGGGAACGGTATCCGGGTTGACGGTGGACCAGTTGGGATCGCCCGCCACGCCCCGCTCGTTGCCGATCCAGCGCACGTCGGGGCCCGCATCGGAGAAGATGACCGCCTCCGGCTGGAGCCGGCGGACCAGCCCCCAGATACGGGGCCAGTCGTACTCCTGCTTTCGCCCGTCCGGCCCGACCTCCACCGCTCCGTCGAACCAGACCTGGCTGATGGGGCCGTAGCGCGTGAGCAGTTCGGTCAGCTGGTCGCAGTAGAAGTCGTTGTACCTAGGCGAGTCACCGTAGACCGGGGCATTCCGGTCCCACGGTGAGAGGTAGAGCCCGGCCCGCAGTCCCTCCGCCCGGCAGGCATCGGTGAATTCGCGGACCACGTCGCCCTCACCCCCTCGCCACGGGCTGCTCGCGACCGAGTGCGTGGTCGTCCTGGTGGGCCAGAGGCAGAAGCCGTCATGGTGCTTGGCGGTCAGGATCATGGCCTTCGCACCGCCGGCCCGCGCGACGCGGGCCCACTGGCGGGCGTCGAGGGCGGCGGGCGCGAAGATCACCGGGTCTTCCCGTCCATCGCCCCATTCGCGGTCGGTGAAGGTGTTCACGCCGAAATGCAGGAAAAGCGCGACTCCGTCCTGCTGCCAGCGAAGCTGTGCGGGGGAGGGGACCGGACGCGGCGCCGGAGTCACCACGTTCCGGAGACGGGGGAAGGCCAGTGCCGCGGCGCCCGCGGCCAGGAGGGTTCGGCGGTCGATCATCGGACTGTCAACATACCGCGCAGGCGCAGGTCGCGCGACGAGGCTCCGGCGTAGACGGTGAACGTGCCCGGCTCCATCACCGGATGCAGCCCGCTGTCGAGCACCGAGAGCTGGTCAGGGCCGAGCCGGAAGTGAACCTCGCGCGCCTCGCCGGGTTCGAGATATACCCGGGTGAATCCCGCGAGCTGGAGCACCGGTTGCGCGAAGGTGGCCACATCGTCGTGGAGATACAGCTGGACCACCTCGTGGCCCGGGCGCGTCCCGGTATTGCGCACCTGGAGGCGGACCTCTGCCGAGTCCCCCGGCGCGATCGTGTCCGGAGTGAATACGAGACTGTCGTACGTGAAGTCGGTGTACGACAGTCCGAAGCCGAAGGGGAACAGCGGCCGGCCGGTGAGGTTGAGGTAGTCGTCGCCGCGACCGGTAGGGCGGTGGTTGTAGGTAAGCGGCAGCTGGCCCTCGGCGATGGGGAAGGTGATCGGAAGCCGGCCGGAAGGGCTGACGTCACCGAAGAGCACGTCCGCCAGCGCCTGCCCACCCTGCTCCCCCGGATACCACGCCATCAGCACGGCGCCGACATGCTCCAGCCACGGCATGGTGATGGCGCTGCCCCCGACCAGCGCCACAACGGTCGGCGTGCCGGTGGCGGCCACCCGGCGGATCAGCTCCTCCTGCCGGCCGGGAAGGGCGAGCGACCCACGGTCACGGAATTCCCCTTCCTCTATGCCGGCGACCACCACCGCGACGGCACTCCGGCCGGCCAGGGCGACCGCGCTGTCGACCTTCGCGTCAAGCGCGCGCTCGCCCCCGGTGTCCCAGACCAGCCGGAGCCGCGCGTTACCAGTGGTTTCGTAGAACTCGAGCCGGATGGTGTGCGTGCTTCCCGGGGCCAGGTCCACCGCCGCCAGTGACCTTCCTGCTGAGCGCTTGGTCCAGCGGTCGAGCAGGAGGCGATCGTCGAGCCAGAGGCGCCAGCCGTCTGTGCCGTCGACGCCGAGCCGCGTGACCCGGTTCGGGCCGCTGGAGAGCGTGCCGGTCCAGCGGACCGAGTACCAGTCGGTCTCGAGTCCGGCTGCGGGTGGCATGAAGGTCCAGCGGACATCCACGGTCGAGTCACGGCGCACCGTGGCCGCGGTGCCCGTGAGGCCCGGATTGGTGAAGAGCTCCGTCGTGAGCGCGAGGCGGCCGGCGGGGACCGTCACGAGCGATCCGTCGTCCCGCCCGGGGCCCGGCGCGAATCGCACCCGGTCGCCGAGGCGGGCCTGAAGCCCCGCAAGGATGGAAACGGGTGCCACTCCGGGCGCGCTGTAGCCACCGAAGCGTGCCTCACTGGCGTCCGCGCCGATCAGCGCTACGGAAGGCACCGTGCTGTCGAGCGGGAGCAGGCCGTCATTTCGAAGCAGCACCACGGCGGCGGCCGCAGCCTCCCGGGCCAGGGCGATATGACGCGGGTTCCCGTTCCAGAACGCCGCGCTGTCGGGGTCGGGGCAGGGGTCATCGAAGAGCCCGAGCGCCTGCTTGAGCCGGAGGACACGGGCGACGGCAGTGTCAGTGACGGCGGGCGGCACCAGGCGGCGGACGGCGTCGAGATAGGGAGCGTGCTGGGGCCACGAACTCTGGAAGATCACGTCGACACCGGCTGTGAGCGCCTGCCGGGCGGCCTCCTGCGTGGTCGCCGCGGTATGGTGCAGCACGGTTGCCCCGCCCGTGGCGGCGGCGTCCGTGATCACGACCCCCTTGAATCCCCACGCGCGCCGCAGTGTCTCCGTGAGGAGGTGGGGGTTCTGGGTGGCGGGGAGTCCGCCCACGGAGTTGTAAGCGGTCATGATGGATCGTGAGCCGGCGCCGAGCGCGGCGCGGAACGGCGGGTAGTCGCGCTCGGCGAGAGTGCGATCATCGAGCGCGATCGGGTAGCTGTCTCGACCGCCCTCGCCGACATTGGCGACGAAGTGCTTCGGCGTGGTGACGACGCCGTGTTGCTCGAAGGGGCGGACAAACGCGCGGGCCATCGCGGAGCCGAGGAAGGGGTCTTCGCCGTACGTCTCCTCGGTGCGTCCCCAGCGGACATCGCTGGCGAGGTTCACCACGGGGGAGAGCACCTGGCGGATCCCGCGCGAGCGGGTCTCGCGGGCGATGGCGGTGGCGACGCGCCCCATGACGGCGGTGTCCCAGGTGGCGGCCAGCCCGATCGCCGCGGGGAACACGGTGGCACCCGGGCGGGTGAGCCCGTGCACGGCTTCGTCGAACGGAATGATCGGGATGTGGAGCCGGGTCTGGTCCACAAAGTATCGCTGGATGGCAGCGATGCGTTCTGCATCTTCGCGCGCCGTCGGAGCGGCGGGGACCTGGAGTCCGAAGACGCCGTGGCTGTAGTCGTGGGTGGAGTCGGACAGGTCACCGGGGATCATGAAGAGCTGCCAGAACTTCTCCTCGAGTGTCATGCGGTCGAGGAGGTCCCCGGTGGCCTGGGCCCCCGCCTCGAGCGGCGCCAGGACCACGAGCAGAAGGGCCAGCAGGCCGCGGGAGTTCATGTGCCCGCCATCGCGTCGATCGCGCTGGTCCGGCCGGCCTCGCGATAGTAGTTCCCGGCCGTTACGGCGTATGAGGAGGAACGCACCATCCGCGCAGGGAACCCAGTGAGGCCCGTAACGTGGTCCCCCTGTGTGAGTCAACGATTGAGAGCCGGAACGGTTGGACAGGCAGATTATACCACTGCGCCCCCGGGTGTGACCATCCTGCGCCTGAGCGGCCACTTCCCCTGAGCATGCAGGTAACGAAGCGGAGGGCCGACTGGCCGCCTCGCTCCTCGGAAAACCAGCCGGTCGCCAGCTCCGGTGACCTCGGGGCCCACCGCGGGCAGCGGTGCGCTCCGGGCCGGTCGGAGGGGCTTCTCTCCATCTTCGGATCTAGTCACCCGGCCCCGTCCAATGGGCGATTGCCCGTGCACGGGCGCACCGGTACGCTTCAATGGAGGTCATTGGAGTCCAGTTCCTCTCTGGTCAGGAGTTTTTTTCGTGCCGAGTCGCAGGTCGTCTGCCCGGACGGTCCCGGTCGGGGATGTGGATCCCGCGACCGGCACCGCCGCCACCGCGCTTGCCCGACAACTCTGGACCCAGGCCACGCGGCGGGCACGGACGCCGGCCGAGAGGGCCGCCGCCGCCGAGTCTCTGGGTCAGCAGGTGCGCGACAGGCTGAGCCGCTGGATCGGCGTGGATGGATACTATGTGCTCCTCGATCGTGCGTTTGGCCTGGTGCGGGTGGCGCATCCGGCGATCGAGTCGGTCACATCATTCGCCGGAGATGTCGTACCGCTCCCCTCCGGAAAACCTCTGCCGGTGCCCGCCGCACGGGACAAGGCGGTCATCGCCATGCTCGCGACCCTGACGGACCTGCTCGGCCACACGGTCGGGCCCCAGGTCGCCGGCGATCTCCTTACCCTGGCCTGCGCCGGACCGTCCTACCCGGAGCGTCCCTTCCCTAGAGGCACCGATGACTAAGAAGCGCGCCCGACCAATCCCGGCGCCGCGTCCACCGCCGCTGGCCACGCTCGCCACCGGCGTACCCGGCCTGGATGCGGTCCTCGGTGGAGGATTGCCGGCCTATTCGTTCAATCTCATTGCCGGCACCCCGGGCTCCGGCAAGACGACCCTTGCGATGCAGTGCATGTACGCCATCGCCACGCCGGAACGCCCCGGGCTGTTCATCACGATGCTGGGGGAGTCCTCGATCAAGATGATGCGTTATCAGCAGCTGTTCGACTTCTTCGATGCGTCCCTGATCGGGTCGAGTATACACTTTCTCAACCTGAGCGAGGAGGCGCTGACCGGCGACCTCGACGCGATGCTGCATCGCATCACCCAGGAGGTGCAGCGCCTCGGTCCGTCCATGATCGTGGTGGACTCCTACCGCTCCCTGGTCAAGGCGAACGAGGCACCCGCGGGATATGTCGAGCAGTTCGTGCAGCGCCTGGCCCTGCGCATGGCCACCTGGGAAATCACCACGCTCCTGATTGGCGAGTACCCGGACCAGGAGCTGCGCGACCCCGTCTTCACGGTGGCGGATGGGATCATCTGGCTCTCGCAGGCCACCAACCGCAACTCGGTCGTGCGCCGACTCCAGGTGGTGAAGATGCGCGGCGCCGATCCAATGCCAGGCGTGCACACGATCCGCCTCAGTCGGGCCGGGATGCAGGTATTTCCCCGCACCCCGACCCGTACCACCGACGTATCCAAGCGGGGGCGCGACCGGCTTTCCACCGGCATCATCGGCCTCGATGCCATGATGGGTGGCGGGATCCCGGCGGGTGATTCTCTGGTCCTCGCGGGCCCCACCGGGACTGGCAAGACCACCTTCGCGATGCGGTTTGTCGCGGCCGGGCTGCAGGCCGGTGAGACGGCGGTTGTCGTCATCTTCGAGGAGCACCCCGAATCGTATCTCGACCGCGCCCGGACGGTGGACGTGGACCTGCATGGCGCGCTCGAGGCTGACCGGCTGCGGATCATCTACCTCCGGCCGCTTGATCTTTCGGTCGACGAAACGCTGGATGAGATCCGGACCTCGGTCGCGGCCATCGGGGCCAGCCGGGTGGTGATCGACTCGCTCTCGGGTTTCGAGATGGCGCTGGCTCCCGCCTTCCGGGAGGATTTCCGGGAGTCGCTCTACCGCCTGATCGGCGCGCTCACGGCGCTGGGTGTCACGGTCTTCTCCACGGTCGAGGTCGTCGGGCGGGGAGAAGGGACGGGGCTGCAGTTCACCGGTTACCAGGTCTCGTTCCTCACTGACGACGTCCTCAGCCAGCGGTATGTCGAGATCGAGGGAGAGCTCTGCAAGGTCCTGGTCGTGGTGAAGATGCGGGGCAGCAAGCACAGCCGGGAGTTCCGGGCCTACGACATCACGACGTCGGGGATCCAGTTGCGGAAATCGATGCGCAACTATGACGCCATCGCCTCGGGGTCGCCGATTCGCCAGCTTCGTGCGCCGCAGGAATCGTTTCCCGGGCTGACGGTTTCGGAGTTGCAGGTCCTGGAGGCGATCACGCTCTCGGGCCCGATGCTCACGGCTGATATTGTGCGGACCACAGGACTGGGTACCGACGTGATGCCAGGGCTCCTGGGCCGGCTGCTGCAACTGGAGTACGTGGAGAAGTCGGGTACCCGGTTCCACGCCACCGGGTGGTCGTCCGATCAATGATCGCCCGGGACGCTCGTACCGTCGCCAGTGCGGTCCTGCCTGTGGATGAAGGCTTCGAGCGTCTGGTGGAACTCTCTCCCGACGGCATTCTCGTGCACTCCTCGGGCGAGGTCGTGCTGGCCAATGATGCCGCGGCCCACCTGGCCGGCGCCACCCGTCCCGACCAGCTCCTGACGCTCCCGGTTGACTCCCTCCTCGATCCTCCCTACCTGAAGGCGGTCAGGGGGCAATTGTGCTCGGCATCCGGTGTCCGGGACGTCGCCCAGCCGGTCCGGGACACGCTGCACCGGCTGGATGGCGTTGACCTGCCGGTGGAGATCCGGGCGGTGGCCTTCACGGACCAGGGCCAGCCATCCGTGCTGCTGATCATCCGGGACATCAGCGACCGCCTCGACGCGGACCGGATTGCACGGACCATGGAAGAACGGCTGCAGCAGGCGCAGCGGATGGAAACGGTTGGTGCCCTTGCGGGAGGCGTGGCACATGAGGTGAACAACATGCTGCAGGTCGTCCTGGGATTTGGCGCGTCCCTTATCCAGGATACACGCCTGCCGGCGGAGTGCCTGCCGGATGTACGCGAGATCGTGCAGGCGGCCAGCCGGGCCGCGGCAGTGACCACGCAGTTGCTGTCCTACTCTCGTCGGGCGGTGCATCGGCCCGCGGTGGTCGATCTCCGGGCGGCCGTGCGCGATGCCGCACCCATGCTGCGGCGGATACTGGGCCAGGGACAGGTGCTGGAGATGCGCGGGCGCGGCGCCCTGCTCTCCTGGGTTGATCCGGCCCAGTTGCAGCAGGTCCTGGTCAACCTCACCCTGAACGCTACCGCGGCGATGTCCCGGGCGGGGGTGCTCAGGATCACGACTGTGGCGACGGATCTCGCCACCCCGGTGGACGCCGTAACCGGGTCGATCCCGGCGGGACGCTACGCAGTCATCCATGTGCGCGACACCGGGAGCGGCATGGATGCCGTGACCCTGAGGCGGATCTTCGAGCCCTTCTTCACGACCAAGGAGATAGGGCAGGGCACCGGGCTCGGCCTGGCGGCGGCCAGCGGGATACTGACCCAGAACGACGGATACATCACGGTGGCGAGCATGCCGGGGGAGGGCACCACGTTCAGCCTCTACCTGCCGGCGGCGGGCCGTGAGGAAGGCCTGGTCCAACCCCCGGCCACCGTACCGGTGAGGCCATCGTCCGGGGCCGAAGTGCTGGTGGTGGACGATGAGCCGGGGCTGCTGGAGAGTGTGACCCGGATGCTCCGGAGCGGCGGATACCTGGTGTCGCACGCCGCAAACGGTGCGGAAGCGCTCGAGGTGATCCAGCATCAGGGAATCCCCGACCTGGTGCTGACCGACCTCATGATGCCGGTGATGGGCGGGATCGAGCTGGCGGAGCAGGTGCACGGTCGCTGGCCCGCCCTGCCGCTGCTCTTCATGTCGGGTTACTCCGCCGAACTGCTGGACGATCTCATGCACCTCGGCGCGGCGGGGGAGCTGCTGCAGAAGCCCTTTACGGCCGAGGATTTGCTGGCGGCGGTTCAGCTCGCCCTGGGCGTCGAGGCCCCGTGACGCGCCGGGAAGTCTTGAGCGCCTGGCAGTCCGCACCGGAAACCGCAGCCGCCCGGCTCCCGTAGTACCCCTACACGTCAGGTGGATAATCTCATGGATGTACGCCCAGGCCTTGCGCTCGGGGCCGTGCTGGCCCTTGTCGCGTGCGATGCACCGTCCGCGCATTCCGTACGTCTGACGGCCGGGGACTCCGTGGCGATCCGCGAAGTCCAGTCCTCATACGTGCGGGCGTGGCTGGCGGATGATACCCTGGGGGTGCTTGCGACGTTGTCGCCGGACGCCGTGCTCATGCCTCCCGGGCGGGAACCGGTCATTGGCCAGGCGGCCATTCGCGCCTTCTGGTGGCCGGACGATGGCTCCCGCACGACCATCGAGAGTTTCGAGTGGCCCATCGCTGAGCTGGACGGCGGGTCCGGGTTCGCCTACACGAGAGGATTCTCAACCCTCAGCTGGCTTTATGAGAAGGACACCGTTCGTCAGTCGTCGACCGTCAGAAGTGCCAACCTCACGCTGCTGCGCCGTCAGGCGGACGGTACATGGAGGATCAGCCACCAGATATGGGGACCCGCGCTCCCGTAGCCTCGTGCGGCCTGATGACTCCGCCCCGCTCTTGCGAGGCCCTGGTGAGGCGGGCGCCAGGCCCCACTGCGCCAGTCCGGCAGACAGGAAACCATCCGCGACCCATGGATTCAGGTGAAATGAGGCAACAGATGCAACCCGGTTCTTCCCCGTGGCTCCGGCCCGCGACCCTGGCAGGCGTGTCCCTCGCACTTCTCGCCGCGGCAGTGCCTCGACCCGCCGTCGCGCAGGAGTTGTACGCGCCACACGCCGTCAAGGAGGCCTGGGCCCACGGCACCCGCTCCCGCGATGGGCGGCCCGGACCGAAGTACTGGCAGAACCACGCCCGCTACGCCATCACGGTGGCCACGACACCACCAGACCGCAAGGTCACCGGCAGCGAGCAGATCGTCTATTTCAATGACAGCCCGGACACACTGCGCGCCCTGGTCTTCCGGCTGCTCGTCAACATCCACAAGCCGGGTGCGCCCCGGGCCGGCGGTGCGGGGGCGGACTATCTCACCTCCGGCGTCCACGTCGACCGCTTTTCCGTCAGCGGCCAGGCGGTCCCGTGGGACAGCAGCGGCCGGTATTTCACCTGGCAGCCTGTCCGCCTCCCCGCGCCGCTGATGCCGCGCGATTCGGTGCACCTCAGCTTCGACTGGCACTACGAGATGTCGCGTCAGAGCGGCCGCGAGGGTGCGATCGACTCGACCACCTTCTTCCTCGCCTACTTCTATCCGCGCGTCGCGGTCTACGACGACGTGAACGGCTGGGACACCCACAACTTCGATGACGCGCTCGAGTTCTACAGCGATTTCAATGACTACGACGTGACCGTGAAGGTCCCGGCCAACTACGTGGTCTGGGGCACCGGCACGCTGACCAACGCACCAGCCGTACTTCAACCGGCCGTCGCAGAGCGGCTGCGCGCCTCGGAAACGGCGGATACGACGATCGTGGTGGCGACCGCGGCCCAGGTGGCCGCCCGGGCCGTCACCGCGCAGCAGCCGGTCAATGCGTGGCACTTCACCGCCACCGGCGTACCGGACATGACCTTCGCCCTGAGCAACCACTACGACTGGGACGCCACCAGCGTCGTGGTGGACGATGCCACCGGGCGGCGTGCCGGGGCGCAGGCCGCCTACGACGACGCGGCGGCGGACTTTCACCACATGGCGCGGTACGCCCGGCACGCACTGGACTGGCTTTCGCACCACTGGCCGGGTGTGCCCTACCCCTACGAGAGAACCACGGTGGTGCAGGGGTTTGCCGGGATGGAATATCCCATGATGGTCAACGACGAGAGCTATGCCGATACCGTCTTTTCCCGATTCGTGGCCGAGCACGAGATCGCGCACACCTGGTTCCCGTTCTACATGGGCATCAACGAGACCCGTCACGGATTCATGGACGAGGGATGGGCCACGACGTTCGAGTACCTCATTTCGGTCGCCGACCTCGGCCGGGAGCGGGCGACGAAGAACTTCCAGCAGTTTCGTGCCTCCGGCGCCCTGAACGAAATCCCCATCACCACGCCCTATGTCTCGGGCAGTAACGCCTATGGTAAACCCGCCCAGGGCTACCTCGCCGTGAAGGATCTGCTGGGAGACGCGCTCTTCGCCAAGGCGCTCCACGCCTACATGGACCGATGGCACGGCAGGCACCCGATCCCCTGGGACTTCTTCTACACCTTCAACGACGTGACCGGCCGAAACCTCGACTGGTTCTGGGACAACTGGTTCTTCAGCAATGCATACATCGACGTGGGCATCGCGAGCGTGACCCGCGCGGGAAGCGACTACCGCGTCGTCCTCGATAACGTCGGCGGCATGGCGGCGCCGGTGGACCTCGTGCTCACGTTTGCGGACGGCAGCACCGCGACGTTGCACCAGATGCCGGGGATCTGGGAGGCCGACCAGCGGCGGGCGACGGTCGTGGTGCGGGGGGGCAAGGCGCTGCGCTCGGTGGCGCTCGATGGTGGGATCTGGGTGGACGCGGACACGACCAACAACACATGGACCGCGCCGGAGTAAGCGGGCGCGGCCCTGGGCGGCGGGCAGGTCCGGATGCCGGGGGGGTCAGCCGGCGCCGGGAGTCGAGCCGGCTGACCGGGCACGCCGGACGCCCAGCACCACCCCGGCGATCGCCGCCAGCGGGCCCAGCACGAACGCCCCGGTCATCGCGGCCTCGATCGAGCGATCGTGGGTATTTGAGGACAGGACGGACACCAGAAAGCCACCACCGAAGGCACCCAGCAGATACCCCAGCAGTCCCCCCGCCAAGCCCAGCGTAATCCGCTTGCCCATGTGATTTCCCTCCTGGTCTGGTTCGGGAGGCTGGAGGGTGCGGGAGGAGGCGATGGTCCCGATCAACTCCAGCCCTGTGCGGGGCCGGCCGGGACGTGTCTCGTCAGCACCGGGTGCAGCGGTACACCTCAATCGTATAGACAATGGGGTTGCCAGTCGCGCCCGGCAGGGATGCCTGAACGGAATACGTAGCCCAGGGAGCGTTCGCCGGGATGGTGGGAAGCGTCCAGATGACCTTGGCAACTCCGTTGGCATCAGTCAGGGATGACCTGTCACTCAGGCTGCTCCAGACGTTTCCGTCATACCAGTAGACCTCGAGCCCGGGCGCCGGCAGGCCGGCGCGAGTCACGGTGACGGTGAGGGTAAGCGGGGTTCCCTCCTGCTCGTGGGGAAGCAACTCGCTCAGGCCCTCGCCTACCTCCATCAGCGGTTTCAGGGTGACGGAGCTCGTCGGGTCTTCCTGGCAACTGATAAGGCAGGGGATCACCAGCAGGCGAAGCAGCTTGGCGGGCGACATACGGCACCTCAGGATGCGCGTGGAGGTACACAACCTGCCCGGGACGTGGGGTCCCCCGGCCGCAGCAACGTGCTGGCGTTGCCTATTATGCATCGGCCTCCGCCCGCCGCAAGAGGGGGCCTCTAACCGTCGACTGCAGGCGGGGTTGCCAGGGGGAGGCACGCCTTGCCGTGGCGAGACAGGTGCCGCCCTGGCTGGCGGTCAGCCCCCGGGTACCACCCTCGGATTCTGCGGGCACGACGATAGTGAAACGCAGGCGGTTGCCGCCCGGATCATGCTCTCAGGAAGCGCTGCCTGGTGGCCCGGCGCCGGGCCCGTCGGCTGGCGCGGCCGGGGGTGGATGGTCAATGAAGACCGTCTCGGCGGCCGCGGCTTCGAAGCACAGGTTGACGGTGCGTCCGACACCTCGAGTGCGATGGACCATTCCCGCCGGCACCACGACACTCTGCCATGGACCGAGGCTCAGGGTCCGACCGTCGGCCAGCGAAATCTCCAGCCGGCCCTCCACCACGAGAAAAAGCTCATCGGAGCCGGGATGCTGGTGCCAGGGATAGTCTCCGGCCAGCACTCCCAGGCGCAGGCAGCTCGTATTCACCTGGCTGAGGACCTGGTTCCGGTAGTGATCGGTGGTTGCAGCTGCCTCATCCACGATATCCACTACTACGAGCGGCGGGTAACGGACCGGCTCGCTGGCATAGGCCTTCGCCGAGGGAATTGAGGGCTTCACTCGCGACTCCTTGCACATTCGGGGAACGTTAGATCGTCCGTGGGGGCGCCGCCGGCCTCCTGGACCGCCAGTACGATGCCGAAGCCGGTCAGGAACGCGTCGCCCTCATGGAGCAGGATGTTCTCGAACTTGATGTCCGGGTGGATCACGGCGGGTAGTGGGCATTGTCCAGCGCAGAGGCGATCTGTCGCGCGAGTTCGCGCTCGATGCCGTAGCGGTCAGCGATCGCGGTCTGGAGGCGGAAAGCAGGGACTCCATCCCGGGCAAATATCCTGGGACCAATCGGACGGGCCGGTGCCTGCCGCCTATTCCTGCCCCCTTCCGGGTGGACGCCGCTGGACCTGCCCAGCCCCTCGCTCATCCAGCACCCGTCGTACCGTGCTGGCCAGGCCTTCCGTGGTGAAGGGTTTTTCGAGGAAGTGTACCCCGGCTCCCAGCACGCCCCGGTTGGAGATGACGTCGTGGGTGTAGCCCGAGATAAAGAGGCATTGCACCCCCGGGCGCAGGGCGCGAACCGCCTCCACCAGATCGCGACCGTTCATGCCGGGCATCACGACATCCGTCATCAGCAGATCGATGGTCTCTCCACGCTCCCGGAAGAGGTCCAATGCCTCCTCCCCCGTTTCCGCCAGCAACAGGGTGTACCCCAGCCGCTCCAGGATTCGCGACATCACCCGTCGCACGGGAGCGTCGTCCTCGACGACCAGCAGGGTCTCGGTTCCCTGGACCAGCTCCAGGGCTTCGCCCAGAGTCCCGCCCTCCGCCTCCGCGCCCACCAGGCGCGGCAGGTAGATCCGGATCGTCGTTCCTTCGCCGACCACGCTGTAAATGTACACGGAGCCTGCGTTCTGTTTCACGATGCCGTATACCGTGGCCAGCCCGAGGCCGGTCCCCGTCCCGGTGGCTTTGGTCGTGAAGAAGGGTTCGAAAGCCCTGGCGACGGTCGCATTGGCCATGCCCACGCCGTTGTCGCTCACCGACAACACGACGTACTGCCCGGGCCGGAGGCCGGCGTTGTGGTCACAGAACGCCTGATCGACCTCGATGTTTGCCGTCTGGAGGCTGATCCTGCCGTTACCCTCATCCCCCTCCTGGATGGCGTCACGCGCGTTCACCGTCAGATTGGCGAGAATCTGGTCCACCTGAGCGGGGTCCACCTTCACTGGCCAGAGCTGATAGGCGGGCTTCCAGACCAGTTCCACATCCTCGCCAACGAGACGGCTCAGCATCTTGACCATGCCCCCCACCGTCTCGTTGAGATCGATCACCCGGGGATCGATGGTCTGCTTGCGGGCAAACGCGAGCAACTGACGAGTCAGGGCCGCGGCTCGGGTGGCGGCTTGATGGATCTCCTGGAAATCGGCGCGCAGCGGATCCGACGGTTCGATGTTCCCCAGCGAGATCTCCGAGATGCCCAGAATCACCGCCAGGACGTTATTGAAGTCATGCGCCACGCCTCCGGCCAGACGACCGACGGATTCCATCTTCTGGGCCTGTTGGAGCTGGGCTTCAATGTTCTGCTGATGCGCTTCGGCCTCACGGAGGTCGGTAATGTCCACGTGGGCGCCGACCATCAGACGGACCGGGCGGCCTTCCTCCCCCTCGATGACGTCCGCCTGGGCCAGGATCGACCGATACGAGCCGTTCTTGTGCCGGAACCGAAACTCCAATCGAAGTTCTTCCTGCCCGCCCGCGATGAATATTCTGATGCGCTCGAGCGCCTGGTCCAGGTCCTCCGGATGCACCCGACTCCGCCACTCCTCGAAATCATCCTTGATCTCGTCTTCTGCATACCCGATCTGTCGCTTCCACTCCGCTGAAAAGGTGACCTCCTCGGTCTCGAGGTTCCACTGCCACAGTCCAACGTGCCCGGCGACAACGGCTGCGGCCAGTTTCCTGGATGTCTCGAGCAGCTCATTCGCCGCACGTGTTCGCTCGGAGAGGTCGGATACTACCCCGATGACCGCATCGAGTTTGCCATCTTCCCCGATGACCGGGGCGGTCGTGACGAGCGCAGGAAAGCGGCGCCCGTCCCTGGCCCGCATCATGAGCTCTCCGGACCAGTTCTCCCCCGCGGCGAGTCGCTCCGGGACCTCAGCGCCAGGTTCCCGTATCACGTCGACAACGTTGCGGCCCAGGACGGCCTCGGCAGGCCAGCCATACAGCCTCTGCGCCGCCTGATTCCAGTAGAGGATTCTCCCCTTGGGGTCGTTCACGATAATGGCCTCACCGACGGATGCCAGCAGGCGGGCCTGGAAGCGGATCCGCTCCGTCGCCTGATGCGCGGCCGTGATATCCTGGGCGATCCCCCGTACCACCCGTTGCCCGTTGGCCCTTTCCTCGACCGAACCGCTTCTCGAGCACAGGACCCTGGTCTCCCCGTTGTCCCGCTTGATGATGCGATGTTCGAGCTCGAGGGTCGCGTGGCCACGGCGGAGTGACTCCAGGCCCGCGGCCCACCGCTCCTGGTCCGCTGGAAGACAGAGGGAGAGCACGTCGGAGAACTCGATCGCCCCCTCGCCCCAGCCGTGAATGCGACGCCACTCGGGGCTGACGGTGAACCGGTCGGTGGTGAGGTCCCATTCCCACCCACCCACGTCGGCGACGCGCTCGGTCTCCTCCAGCAGCCGCTGTGTCTTTTCCCGGGCCAGGGCTTGCTCGTCGCTGTGGAGAGCGAAGCCGAGGTCGATCGCGACCGTGTGCAGAAGACGCTCCGCTTCCCCGTCTTCATGCTCGGGCGAATCGAACACGACGGTGATGTAACCGAACGTGCGAGTGCCGTGAGTCAGGCAGGCCACGAGGGCGTGTTCCGTCGGGGCCAGGCCCGCACAGAGCGTGGCTTCGCAGTCTCGGGCGGGTTCGAAACGGACGACGCGACCCTCCCGTTTGGCACGCCGGCAACATTCGGGCACGACGCCCCGGGCGAACGCGTCGGTCACTGTGGGGAAGGGGCCATCCGCCAGCGGCGATTGGGCCGTGTCGACCAGGCTCCCGTCCTCGTTCGTGAGGACGAGCCAGGCCGCACGGAAACCGCCATCCTCCACCAGCCGTTCGCAGGTCGCGCGGATGAGCCGGCCCGGGTCCGATTCCCGGATGATGACCTGGGCGACGCTGGCGATGGCCCGCAGCACCTGGTTCAGGCGATCGGTCCGCTTCTGGAGCTGTCGCTGCTCCGCATCGCCGCGCGTCCGTTCCGTGATGTCGTGGAGGTTGACCACGAAGGCCGTTCCGTCATCCCATGGCGTCTCGGCCGCGCGCATCTCTATGATGGCGGCGTCTGTCCCCGGTGGGCGCAGGGTGATGATGGTGGGCTCATCACCTGCCAGGGGGTAGCCCAGGTTGAACCCGAACGCATCGCCGGGTGCCCTGCGCAGCAAAGTCTCGGCGGCGGGATTGGCAAACAGCACCACGCCATCGCTGTCCACGACCACGATCCCCTCGGACACATTGCGGACCAGGTTGGCCATCTGGGGAGGGGTGCCGCCCCCCACCCGCGCTTTCAGGTGGGATCCGCCTGGCGTGTCTGGGGCCATATCACGGCTCCTGCCGAACAGGAATGCCGAGCCCGAGCACGACCTTCCGGATCAGCGAGAGGTCGCCGATGACCCGGCGCACCGGGAGCGGCGACTGCCGAATGAGCGTCGGGACCGCGACGATGTCGAAGGCATCGGCCTGTTCAGGCTCCTGAAGGATATCGACCAGCGCGATGCGGTGCCGGCCCGGGAGGTGCTCCCGGCATATGCTTCCCAGGGCCTCATGGACCCGTCGCACTTCCGCGCCGCTGCCCGCCACGAAAAGACGCAACTCCCACATCGCCGCCACGTCGCCGACCGGACCCCGTTGAGGGCGCTGCCGCGTCCCGGACGCGATTGCCTCATGCGGGATCCCGTCACGCATGATCGCCTCCCACCGTGTCATGGCCCGGGGCGAGCGGCGTGACCGAGATGCCCGACGGGGAGAACCGCAACTCACCAACAGCCTGCGAGTGACCGATGCCCCTGGCCTTGTGCACATAGATCTGGCGCCGGCGTGTCCCCCGCTCACGGACGTACTGGACAATGATCCACGCATCCACGATCGAGGACACTTCGGTGTCCGTCTCTTCGTCCGAATTGCCGCCCGAAGTCAGGCTGGGCATGACGATGGTGATCCCCAGCCCCTTCAGGTGATCCAGGAGCCGGATGATCATGGCCTTGACCTCCGTCCGGCCCCCGATGGACGTGAAGCTGGTGATGGGATCCAGGATCACCGCGTCCGGGCGGAAAGCATCCACCAGCATGTGGACCCGGATCAAGTGCTCTTCGAGGCCGAAGGCGCTGGGCCGCATCGCCTCGATGGCCAGGGCCCCACTCTGCACGTGCTTCTCGAGGTCGATTCCGACGGAGCGCATGTTGCGTACGACCTGGCTGGCCGACTCTTCGAAGGCGATGATCAGGGCGCGTCCACCGCTCTCACTGACGTGCTCCGCGAACCGGGCGCCCAGGGTGCTTTTGCCGGTGCCGGCGGAACCCGAGATCAGCACGGTGCTGCCCCGGTAGAGCCCGCACCCGGCGAGCATGTCGTCCAGCCCCTGGATACCAGTCGGCATGAAGCTGGTGGGAGCGACGCTCTCCAGGCCCAGGGCCGTGACGGGGAGTACGGAAATGCCCGTGGCGCTGATGAGGAACGGATACTCGTCGGCACCGTGTCCGGTGCCGCGATACTTGACGATGCGGATGCGACGCTTCGAGATCTGCTCGCTGATACGATGGTCCAGGAGGATCACGCAGTCGGACGCGTACTCTTCCAGCCCGCGACGGGTGAGCTCCCCCTGGCCGCGCTCGGCCGTGATGATCGCGGTGATCCCCCGCTCCCTGATCCAGGAGAAGAGGCGGGAAATTTCGAAGCGGAGGCTCGCGCTGTCCGAGAAACGGGCGAAGAGGGCGTCGATGCTGTCCAGCACGAGCCGACGCGTGTCATTCCTCGCGACCCACCACTCCAGCCGGGCCAGGAGGCCGTCCAGTGTGAAGTCCCCGGTCTCGATGCTCTGTTCGCGGGAGATCAGCACGGATTCGAGATGGAGCGTACCCCGGGCAAGCGCTTCGCTCATCCCGAACGAGGTGGACGCGAAGTTCTTTTCGATGTCCGTGCAGCTCTCCTCGAACGACACGAACGTACCGGGCTCCCCGAACTCGACGGCGCCGCGACAGACGAATTCCATGGCCAGCGCCGTCTTGCCGCAGCCGGGGCCGCCGCAGACCAGCGTGGGGCGACCTTGAGGGAGCCCCCCTCTCGTGACCTGATCGAGCCCCGAGATTCCTGTGGGGGCCTTGCGCAGGCCACGATTGGGGCTGGAGGGCGACTCGATCAAGGGGCCGGGGATCGCCAGGGACGGGCTCATGGTCCGGAACCGGCTGAGCCCAGCTCACAGCAGGACGTGGTGGCGCCACGGACGTTGCGGTGGGAATCCGACGGGTGAAAATCCGACATTTGGTCCGGTCCCCCGGGACATGGGCGCCGGGGCACTAAACATCCGGATCGGCGCATGCCACCGGAGATTGCGGCCCATCCGGGGGAAGATGACCCGCCATCCATAGTAGAGAACTATGGACACAATCCAATATACCACGTTGCACCGCTGACCGCTGAATCAGCTCTTGACGCACCCCCGCTGAGAGTGACTGCCTGACGACCGGTCGGGCCGTATGCGGTGCCAATGCACGTCTTTCCGGTCGTTGGGGGCCGGGAGCAACCGGGCCGGGACCGGGCTATGGCATGCGACCGTACTTGCGTAGTGCCGCGAGCAGGAAGTCCGCCGGCAGGGCGTACACCCGGAACCCGTCGGCGCCGGTCATCGTTTCCGCGGCGAGCATTGCGTTCAGGATCGCCTCTTCGGTCGCTTCCACTGTGGCCGAGTAGAGCGGATTCAGGATCTCGTCCGAGATGGCTTCGTAGCTCACCGCGTTCTCGTTACTTGCCAGAGCGGCCCGGTTCGCCGTGGAGAACGCGAGGAAGATGTCACCGGAGGACGTTTCGCCCAGGCCACCCATCCGGCCCACCGCCAGGGAGGCCCGGGTCGCCAGGCGCTTCAGCTGATGGGGCAGCAGGGGGGTATCGGTCGCGATGACGATAATGATGGACCCGGCGCCTTCCGGCTGCCCGGGGGCGTCGGCCTCTCCCTGCGTCGAACCGCAGGTGGGCACGTTGCGGAACTCCTCGCGCGCGGGCTGGACCTCCGGGGCACGGCAGGGGCGGAGCGCGTCGGGCAGCTCGCGCCCCACCGGCACGCCCAGGGGCGAGAAGCGGGGCCGGTTCCCGAAGTTGCACTGCACCAGCACACCCACCGTGTATCCGCCAACCGCCGCGGGCAGGACGCGGGATGCCGTGCCCGTCCCACCCTTGAGACCAAAGCAAATCATGCCGGTGCCGCCCCCCACATTTCCCTGGGCGATCCGGCCGCCGTGGGCGCTGTCGAGCGCGGCGAGCACGTCCCCGGGCGTCACATGCATGCCGTTGATGTCATTGAGCGTGCCGTCAAACGTCTCGGCGACGACGGGCAGGGCCCAGAGAAAGTGCGGGCGATGTCCTGCCATCCACTGGATGATGGCATCCCGCACGACGCCCACGCTGTGCGTGTTGGTGATGGCGAGCGGGCTCTCCATGCGCCCCGACTGCTCGATCCAGGTCGTCCCGGTCATCTCGCCGTTGCCGTTCAGCGAGAACCAGCCCGCGAAGACGGTATCGCCCGCCTCCCGGCCCCGGGGAAACAGCACGGTGACGCCCGTACGGACGGGGCCTTCGCCCACCCGAAGCGGCCCGGAGCCCGAAATGAGCGTCGTATATCCGACCTCGACCCCGGCCACATCGGTGATGGCGTTGGACGTGCCGCGGGTCCATGTGGCCGGGAGACCAAGATCGACGGAGGTCGGGCGCTGCGCGAACGCGGTCGACGCGAGACAGAGGAGTGCGGCGAGTGAAAGGGGGGTCCTCATCGATGACCAGCCTTGAATGGGAATGGCCGTGGAGCGGGAGGGCTTGCACACTGCAGTATGTCCATGGGGCGAGACAGGCCGGCCGGGGTCAATACAGGCGGTGCAGCTCGTCGTCCCTGATCAACCCTTCGACATCCTCGACGGGGGCCGGGATGGCGGCCGCGTCCTTCATGGTCTGCGCCAGAGTCGGCAGGCCGTCAAGGGACGGCCACTTGCCGCTCTCCCAGAGATTCGAGCGGATCATGCATTTGGAGCAGTGGAAGAAGGCCTCGTCAACCTGCACCGCGATCGCCAGCGCGGGCACCTTGCCCCGCGCGCTCAAGGTGTCGAGCAGGTCCGCGTCCCGCACGATCTCGGCCCTCCCGCCGATGCGCAGGGTCTCCCGCTTGCCGGGGATCAGGAAGATGAGGCCGATCCGGGGTGACTGGAACAGGTTCCGGAATGTGTCGAACCGCTGGTTGCCCGGCCGGTCCGGAATCACCAGCGTTCTCTCGTCCAGCACCCGTACGAAACCGGGCGCATCCCCCTTGGGGGAGATGTCCATCCGGCCCTCCCGGTCGCTCGTTGCCAGGAGCACGAACGGCGAACGGGCGATGAACGTCATGCAATGCCGGTCGAGCGCGGCCAGGGTCTTGTCGACGACCGGCGGAGCGACCGGCCCGCCCATCAGGGTGCGCAGCTCTTCCTCGGTGCGGATGACATTCCTGAACTCCATCCGGGCGCTCCTGTTGTGGTTGGCGACTCAAGGGTGGTTGCCGGGCGGACGCTGTTCGCGGCTGGCCAGCGGTTTGCGCTTGAGCTGCAATCCGCTTCGGGCTGTGCCCGGATAGCCTGGTACGCCCAGCCGAATGCAGCTCCTGGCGCGTGTCAGTCCGCAGCCATGACCCAGTGACTGAGGGCGTCTGTGGCCCCGGCGATGCTCGCGGTGGTCGTGTCCACGATCGGTAACGCCAGGGCATCCGCCTGCCCCCGCAGATACGCGGCCCAGGCCGCCATGTCCCGTGAGGCGAGTGCAGGTTGATTCCTGGCGCCATTCAAACGTGCCTCGCGGACGTCATGGCCACAATCGACCAGGACAATCCGCCCCCGGACTACCCCGGCCTCCTCAAATGTCGATCGGACCACCGATGGGCGCACCTGGCCGTCGAGAACCGCAATCCGTGCGTGATCGGTGTTCGCCAGCAATCGCGAGATCCACTGGCGCGTCATCGCCTCCTGCCAGGCGCTTGGCGAGCCGAACTGAGCTACCATGGTCTCGGGGGAGGGCACACCAATGGAGTCAAAGTAGTAACACCGCACCCCAGCCAGGGCACGCCGATCGAGTTCCTGAACCAGAGTGGTCTTTCCGGCTCCCGAAGCTCCCGTCACCACGACAATGTCCGGTACCGGCATGTTCACCCACATGACGGAGGGCTGTTGGCTAACGGCTCGAGGGAAGACGCTTATTCCTGCCCGGCACACCCCGCCGGGGCTTCCACGACGCTCACGATCCGGGGGGGCTGTGATGGGTACGGCACGACCACGGGGTGATTGCGCCGAGGGGGCAACTAGCGGCCAGCCAGCCGGCCGAGGAGACTCTCCAGGGCACGCTTCAATTTGCCCGCGGCGCCGTCCACGGCCTCACTGAGTGTCGCGGCTTGATGGCTTACCGCGACCGGGTGGTGGCCGGTCGGGCGGGCTTCCAGCAGGCAGCGGATATCCGCAGGGCCGCGCTTCGCGTCACTGTTCGCGTCGGAGAGATGCACTTCGACCCGTGTGATGTGCTGGCTGAGGTGCTGCAAGGCTCCCTGGATGGCGGCCTCTACCTGCTGGGCCAGCGCCTCGGTGCCCTCGATATTGGCGTCCGTATTGAGCTGAATGAGCATGCGCCCCTCATCAATGAAGGTCGGACCAGGCCGCTCAGGGCAAGTGGCTGGTTCTGCAATCTAGTCAATGCGAAGGCTCCGCGGACGCATGCTCGACCGGAAAAGCCCCTCGCGCAGTCGAACGCGAGGCTGTCGCTCGTCTCCTGACAGCCCCTAGCTCCCGCGGCGGGGAGCGTCCAGCACCCCCCGCACGCGAGCGGCGATCTCCTCGCGGGTGAAGGGCTTGCCGATGAAGGTCGTCTCCGGATCGAGCCTGCCTCCGGGCGCGATGTGGTCGGCGCTGTAGCCTGACATGAAGATGACCCGGATGTCGGGCCGGATGGCGATGACCGAGCGCGCGAGGTCGGGGCCTGTCATCATCGGCATCATCACGTCGGTGAGGAGGAGGTCGATCTGCCCGGGATGCACCGTGGCGATCCGCAACGCGGCGTCAGGCGTGCCGGCCGGAAGGACCTGGTAGCCGCTCGCGCGGAGCGTGCGTGCGGTCAGCCGCAGGATGGCCGGCTCGTCCTCGACGACCAGGACCGTTTCGCGCCCGTGCGGCACCGTGAACTCCCCGTCCGCGGGCGCGACGTGCTCCCCCTCGGCGGCGTGGCGCGGGAAGAGGAGCGAGAACGTGGTGCCACGGCCGGGCGCACTCTCCACGGTGAGCGCCCCCTGGTTCTGCTTCACGATCCCGTAGACCGTGGCGAGTCCGAGTCCGCTCCCCTCTCCGATGCCCTTCGTCGTGAAGAAGGGCTCGAACACCTTCGCGAGCACCTCGGGCGGCATGCCGCAGCCGTCATCGCTCACGGTGAGCATCACATACTCGCCGGGCGCGGCTTCGGGGATCGTCAGCGCGATGGCCTCATCGACCGTGCAGTTCGCCGTGGCGATCGTGATGGTGCCGTGGCCATCGATCGCGTCGCGTGCGTTGGCGCAGAGGTTCGTGAGGATCTGGTCGAGCTGGGTCGGATCGAGCCTCACCGACCAGAGGCCCGGCCCCTGGACTGCCTCGAGCCGGACATGCCTGCCGATGAGCGGGCGCAGCATCGGCAGGGCCCTGGCGACGGCTGCGTTGAGGTCGAGCGCGCGCGGGGCGTTCTCCTGCCGGCGGGCGTAGGTGAGGAGCTGGCGGGTGAGGGCTGCGGAGTGCTGCGCCGCGCGCAGGATCTCCTCGAGGTCCACACGCATCGGGGCGTCAGCGCCGACGTTGAGCAGGGCGAACTCGGCGTGCCCGAGGATGATCGCCAGGGCGTTGTTGAAGTCGTGCGCGACACCTCCCGCCAGCTGGCCGATCGCTTCGAGCGTCTGCGCCTGGCGCACCTGCGCCTCGAGGAGCCGGCGGGCGGAGATGTCGCGTGCTGCCGCGTAAGTCGCCGGACCGCCGAAGTCGATCCCCGTCGCCTGCACTTCGACCTCGAAGAGGCGGCCATCGAGGGCGATGAACCGCATCTCGACGAGCGGCACCGGGGCGCTGTGCTCCAGTGCCTGCCTTCGCCGTGTGAGGGCAAGTTCGTGATCATCGGGATGGATGCGGTCGAGGACGTCAGTCCCGAGCAGCGCGTCTGCCGACGGCGCGCCGAAGAGGAGCACCGCCGCCGGGTTCAGGTAGACGATGCGACCGTCGCGCACGACGTACGCCGCCTCCGTCGAATGCTCGACGAGTCGGCGATACCGCGCGTCTTCGTGGTGGTCACTGGTCATGATACAAGCTAGCCGGTCGGGACCGGTCGCACGACGCGCCTGCACGGCGTGCGGATCGGCCGCGCCCCCAGGGGCCCATGACCCGGGGCCCTCAACCCTGACGGCGTCCGCAGGAACGCCTTGTCAGGAACCGGAGTCGGTCGACATCGCCCGCTCCAGCACCACCAGGCAATCCGGACAGACCCCGTGGGTGATCCCGGGCAGAGGTGCTCCGTCGAAGAGGGCAAGGTGTTCGATGGCCTCCTCGATCTCGCCCCAGCCCGGACCGTTGACGAGGATGCGCTTGCACCAGCTGCACATCGTGATGAGTTCGTCAGAGCGCCTGGCGCCGGGATCGAGCATCTCGACGCGACGGCGCGACTCTGCGCGGATCAGTGCTGCCGTGAGTTCCAGGGATGCCCCGTGCACAGGCTGGATCGTGAGGCGCATGAAGCGGCGCTGATCGGGGGCATCACAGCGGAAGGGTACCGCGATGGGGAGCCCGCGCTTGCGAACGGTGGCGAACATGGTGCCGTAGAGGTGTTGCGTCTCCGCCCCCGAGATGAAGTCCCATAACGAGGACCTGAGCACCCTGTCCCGAGTCAGGTGCGAGGCGCCGTTCTCCCGGGCAAAGGACAACCATCCGTCGGACACCGACAGGATCAGGTCATCCAGGTCAACCACGTAGCAGTTGCTCACAATGTGTCCGATGGCTCCCAGGAGCCAGGCGGAGGTTCACGGGGTCAGGTCGTTCCGCATACGCTCGCCTCGCAGGTAGGCGACCCAATACACGCCGGCGACCAGCAGGGTGCCACCTACCATGTTGCCCGCGCTCACCGCTACGATGTTTTTCACAGCGCCGACGAGCGACACCGCTCCTTGCCCATCCAGCGCGAATCCGAACGGCAGAAAGAACCAGTTCGCGATCGAGTGCTCGAAGCCGATGGCCACGAAGGCGGTAATGGGGAAAAGGATTGCCAGGACCTTGTCGGTCACGCTCCGCGCGCCGATGGCGAGCCACACGGCCAGGCAGACGAGCGCGTTGCAGAGAATGCCACGCGTGAAGGCCTCGGCGAGGGAAAGGTCGGCCTTGGTGCGGGCGATCTGGATCGCCATCTCACCTACGGCGCCACCGCCCAGGCCCGCCACGCCGCTCCACACGACAAGCAGCACCGTTCCCAGGCAGCCGACCACATTGCCCACGTAGGCGAGCAGCCAGTTCCGCATGACCTCCCGGGTGCCGATCAATCTGCTGGCCCAGGCCATCGCGATGAGGTTGTTTCCCGTGAACAGCTCGGCACCAGCTATCACCACGAGAATCAGTCCGAGGCTGAAGCTCAGGCCGCCGAGCAGGCGCGTGGCACCGAACCCGAGCCTGCTTTCGGTAACCACCACCGTGCAGAAGAGCGCGCCAAGTGAAATGAAGGCGCCGGCCAGCATTGCCAGGACGAGCATCGTGAGGGTATCGGTGCGCGCCTTTGCGAGGCCGATACGCTCGACCTTTCGCGCGATCTCCTGCGGTGGGTAGGCTTCACTGAGGTATTGCTCGTCATCCATGATCCAGCCCGCTGGCGAAGTGCGTTACAGCGGCGGCGCGATGCGCGGCCCCTTGCGACCTGGCCTCAACTGGCCGGCGCCGCATGGGCACTGGGCGGCCGCGCCGTCCTTCCACAACATCGGGGTGCGACCACATCTTCGCAAACCCGGATGCTCGCGGCCCCCGTCCAGTTCAAGACCGGGTCAGCCAGCGGCCGGCGGCTCACTCACATTCAACTCAAGGGCGGTCAGGGCGTGAAAAAGCTCCTGAACGAACACGAGCATCGCGGCCACCAGGCTGAGCAAACTGCCGACGAACAGGGCGGCCGCCACCAGGGCCAGCTGCAGGTCAAGGAGGAGGCCTAGAAACAGGATAGCAATGAGAACGCCGGTCATCGCCACGGCGAGGGCACTCAGGGTCACCGCGAGGCGAATGAGCCGCGCGCGGCGCCCGAGGATGAGGAGCTGTGCTTCGATGCTCCGCATCTCCGGTGGCTGTGCGGTACGCCGCTCTCCGGCAAGAAGGTGTGTGCGATCCACGATGCGGCCAAGCCGGGCGGTCAAGGTGAGCAGCAGCAACCCTACGCCGGAGATCAGGACGACGGGTGCCGTGGCCGCCTGAATGACCCGGAGAATGTCGGTGGACCCCATGCTGGTGTCCTGCATCCGGAGTCGGTCCTCTCGTATTTCAGGAGTGGCTGACAGGCTGGCAGTCGATGAGCTGAGGTCCTGCGCTCACACTGCCACTGACCCTTTGTCCGCAACGAAATGTCGGGTACCGTGCCTAGCGCCCAATCAGGAGCAGGCCCCCGGCAGCGATGGCAAGCACGGCCATGACCGTTCCCAGCCCCGAAACGCTGATGTGGAGCAGCGGTGTCAGCCCGGTAATGATGAGCCAGATCGCCAGCAACAGCATGCCGAGGTTCTTGGTGACTTTGATCATTGGAAGCCTCCTCCGGGGTGACCATCACCTGCACGGTGCGGCCGCTGAACGCTTCGGTCCGCCTGTGCCACCAGCGCCCCGCGGCCCGTCGAGGCTTGCCCGACGTTCACGGAGTATGCACCGTCAGGAGCCCACTGCAAAGAGTCGAGGCCGGAGATGCCGGGCGGCCTCACGCGCCTGTTCGCGGGCGCCGGCCTTCGACGCTGATCATCGCTTCCTGTCGAACCTGACGCAGGATGGCGTGCCGGATCAGGCCGCTCCCCGGCGCGACCAGCCACCAATAGCGGCGGAACTGCCGAAGTGTTTGCCGGTCCGCGCATCGGACGCGGGTTTCCGTGGCCAGCGAGGAACCCCCGGGGGTGGGCGCAACCTCAAAGTTCCAGGCTGCCTGGGCCAGGCCCGGGGGCAGCGGGTCCCGGAAGCGATCCGGCGGGATGGCCGTGACCTGGGCGGAGAGCGTCCAGAAGCGCCCCGTAATCCCGAGAACAATCTCCCGGGGCGCGGCCTCTTCAAGCCGAACGAAGTCGGATCGATCGAAGTCCTGGAGGGACGCCCGGGTCGGGCGGTCTGCGCGGGAGAGTCGCCGCCAGGTGGCTTTGGGTGAGCGAAGCAGGCCGGGAAGGAGTCGCAGTCCCATCAGGGACCGCACGAGGAACGGGCGACTGAAGTCGGACTGGAGGAGTGCATGGTAGACCTGGCCTTGTGAGGCTGCAATCGGCAGGGAGTACCTGGCGCTCACGTCATACACCGGCATCCAGGAATCAAGCAAGGTCATTGAGGCGCTCCGCTGGCGCAGGTCCAGCGCCAGGTGAGGCGACCCCGCCCGTGGCGGTAGCGACATGGGTGGCGGGCTACAACGTCCGCTGCGACGATGGGTCAGGCCCGCGTCGTGGCCTGTGTCAGCCAGCGTTCCACGGTCTTCCTGTCGGGAACAGACCCCGAGTGCACCAAAGTATCATCGACCACGACGGCCGGCGTACGCATTACTCCATGGCGCATGATGACCTCTGGACTGGTTTCCTTGACCACATGGACGGGAATGGCGAGTTCGGTCGCAAGCAATTGAATGACCTCTGCCGTCTTACTGCACTTGGCGCAACCGGTGCCTAACACCAGTATCTCTTTCATCTATTCCTCCTAATTGAAATGAATTGCGTTCAGAGTCCATCCCACTACGGTAAAGGATGCAAGCAGGAGCGCTAAAATGATCGACAGTAACCTCCAGGTCATAACCTGCTTCAGCAGGATGAATTCCGGAAAACTTGCGGCTACCGTACTCATGCACAGGGCCAGAGTGGTTCCAACCGGCAGGCCTTTGGCGATCAGGCTTTCCATGACAGGAATGACGCCTGTCGCATTGGAATAGAGCGGAATACCGATGAGAACCGCCAAAGGAACAGACCACCATTGCCCGCTGCCAAGGTTCGCCTGTATCCAGGACACCGGCACAAAGCCGTGTAAGGCAGCGCCAAGACCCACACCGATGAAGACCCATTTCCACACGCGACTCAGGATATCCAGCAATTCCTGCCTGGCGAAGGCGTGCCGGTCCCTGAAGGAAAGGGTGGGTCCGCTGGCGTTTCCGATCACCGTGGGCTTTGCCGATTGATATGCCTTGAGCGCGAAGGGCTGCAGGAGTTGTTCGGCATGGATAAGGTCTAGAAATATGCCGCCCGTGATGCCGACCGCCATCCCGACCAGTACATAGACAAGGGTTATTTTCCATCCCACCAGGCTCAACAGGAGCAGCACGGCGACTTCATTGATCAGCGGCGACGTCAGGAGAAACGACATCGTGATGCCAACGGGAATGCCTCCCGACGTAAAACCAAGAAAAACCGGAATGCTGGAACAGGAACAAAACGGTGTCAGTGCTCCGAATATCGACCCCATGAAATAGCCGATAAATCTGTTCTTCCCTGCCAGGTAATTGCGAACCTGTGCAATGTCCAGAGACGCACGAACAAGCGCAATGAAATAGATCATCACGACCAGGAGGGCAAATATCTTGGTCGTATCCTCGATGAAAAAGTGCACCGCACCACCCAGCCGTGAGTCCGGCGCCAGGCCAAGGAGCGTAAACGCAAGCCAGTCAGCCAGGGTGGTGAAAATGGTCAGCATGTGCTTTCTCGTATTCGCTGCTCAGGTATTGGGCCCGCAGGGGACACCCCCTGCCGACAGCCTGCCTCCGTAAACCCTATCTGTCCGCCGGGCAATCCGCTACTCCTTGGCAGAGCGCCAGGCCCCCGCCTGAGTCACTGCGGTCGCCACCCCGCCTGCCCGGCAAGGGCGCGCCTCCGTCCGCTGGCCGACGATTGAAGCTCGGCGGTGGGCGAAGCGAACCGAAGTGCCTCCAGGGTGACCTGCATCGACTCGCTCAATCGACCCAACCCTCCTGTCATCCGAAGGAGCGATTGTTGGCCCCTTGATCGCTGGGCATATCCCGTCAGCGGGGCGCTGCTTCGGCAGGAGACCCGGGCCGGGAATGTGCGGGACACGGCGGGCGGCCGACTACCGCCCGTGGAGGTGGGCCACCCATCCACCGCCCGGGGCGAGGTGGACGGTCAGCCGTTCTGTCCGGTCCACCTGCCGGCTGGTCTTCCGGTAGTCGGCGGCGTGGCGATCGGCATTGACGCCGTCCTCCCAGGCCTCCATCGCGAAGGTGCCCTCTGGCAGGAATGACAGGTCGATCTCCAGGTCGCGCGGCGTCCAGTCGGTCATCGCGCCGATGTACCAGTCGCTGCCCCTGCGGCGGGCGATGGCGACATAGTCGCCGATCCGGGCCTCGAGCACCCGGGTTTCGTCCCATGTGGTCGGGACCGGGCCAAGGAACTCCATGACCTCCGGTTCGCGCAGGTAGTTCGACGGGTTGTCGGCCAGCATCTGGAGCGGGCTCTCGAATACCACGTACATGGCCAGCTGGTGGGCGCGGGTGCCCGGGCTCATGGGCTCTTCCCAGACCGGGGCGAAGCTCTTCTGCGACGCGTTCCGCATGGCCCCGGGCGTGTAGTCCATCGGGCCCAGGAACATGCGGGTGAAGGGGATGGTGACGTTGTGTTCCGGGTTGGACAGGAGACTCCACTTGTCCTGCTCCAGGCCGCGGACCCCCTCGGTGGAGAGGATGTTGGGCCAGGTGCGGGTCATGGTGGCGGGCCGGATGGCCCCATGGAAGTCGACGAGCAGGTGCCGCTTTGCGGCCTCGCGGCAGGCGGTGTGGTAGAACTCCATCATTTTCTGGTCATCGCGCTGCATGAAGTCCACCTTGACGCCCTTGACACCCCAGCGCTGGAACTGGTCGAGCGCCGGCTCCATCTGGTCCGCGAGCGTCTTCGCGACGACCCACAGGATGATGCCCACGTGTTTCCGCCGCCCATAGTCCACCAGTGCCTGGATGTCCATCTCGGGGACGACGTCCAGCAGGTTGCCAAGCCGGTACCAGCCCTCATCGAGAATGATGTACTCGATGCCGTACTGCGACGCGAAATCGATGTAGTACTTGTAGGTCTCCGTGTTCACGCCGGATTTGAAGCCGACCCCGTAGATGTTGTTCGCGTTGTACCAGTCCCAGGCGACTTTACCCGGGTGGATCCAGGTGGGATCGTCGACGCGCGAGGGGCTGCCGAGCAGGTACACCAGCGAGCTGGTGATCAGGTCGGCGTCATCCGCCGCGATGCCCATGACCCGCCAGGGGTACGTGCGGGTTCCCCGTGTCACGGCCAGGTAGCCGGCCCGCTTCGTGACCTGGAAGTCCCGGTCGCGGTGCAGTGTTTCCTCAAGGGGGTACGCAGGAAAGTCGGCCATGACGGTGCTGGTCCCGGTGCCGCGGAACCAGATACCGGGGTACTCCTCGATGTCGGCATCGGCGAGGGCCACCTTCACGCCTCCGACGTTGACGACCACGGGCACACTGGCGAGCGAGTCGTCGGTGAGCTCGCGGAGGGCGTAGTCAGTGAAGGCCCGTTCGTTGTGTGAGAAGAAGCCTTCCTCGGAGGGAAACCAGGCGCGGGCACCGGCGGGAAACGGGAAGCGGGCTTCCTCCGCCTCCACTTTCACGGTGTCCCGAGGCAGCGTTGTCTCGAACCGATACGCGACGCCCTCGTCATAGGCGCGAAAGACCACGGCATAGTGGCCCCGCAGATCGAGGCGTAATTCGCGATACCGGTCCCGGAGGCGGGCGGCTTTCTGCCGGACCACCGGTTCGACCATGGTGTCGACGCTCCGAACGTTCCTGGCGGTCACGTGCGGTTGGACACCGAGCGTATCACCATCAATGACCAGCGCGAGCGTCGCATCCTGGAGCAGCAGCTTCCCGTCGAACCGGACGTCGTACCGCAGGCGGTCGGTGGCGCGGACGTCCACCCGGATGCGGCCGTCGGGCGATTCGAGTGTCTGGGGGGTCTGGGCGCGGAGCGTTCCGGAGACGGGAAGGGCTGCGCCGACCAGCAGGAGTACCGCTGAATATCGCCAGTCCACGGAACGAACAGCGACGGGCTGCCGCGTCATGCGCACTCCAGGGGTGAAATGAATCGCCTTCAGGCTGCCCTGGTGCGCACTTGCCGGCTGCCGAGCAGCCAGGCGAGATAGCCCGCGGCCACCACGTCATAGGCGAGGCAGAATGAGGGCCACCAGGCCGGGACGCCGGGGTTGGCATAGAGGTACGGGTGGGCCAGGTCGAAGATGCCGTGCCCTGCGAGGGCGGCCACGGCCAGCCACAGCGTACCCCGGAATCCGGCCAGTGCCATCCCCACAAAAATCAGTCCCACCAGCGACTCGATGACGAGGGTCTGGGACGTGCCATTCATCGCCGCGAACAGGGGGTAGTACGCCGCGATCACAATCATGACCGTGGGGTAGAGAGCCCGGTCACGGTCCAGGCGCACGACGGTGGCCAGCGCCCCGACCAGGAGGGCCAGTCCCACCCCGATGGCGAAGCTCAAGCGCTCTGTCCGGCGTCCCGCGGGGTGCCGGGGAGCTCGTAGTCCAGGGCGATAGGATGTTCCGTGCCGTGCCCGACCGCCGAAGTGCCCTGGCCCCGGAGCCCGCAGAGTTCGTTGGTGGCCGACCCGGCGAGCACGATGTAGGACTCCTTGGCCCGGCCGCCCTCGAAGACCCCGGTCCGCTGGAGGACGAAGCTTCCGGCGCGGCCGGCGAGCGTGCCGCTGACCAGTTCGAGGCCGACGAAGGCCGCCGAGCCGTCGCGGTGGTACATCATCAGGTACTCGACGTATCCCTCACCCGCCAGCTCGCCGGTGTAGGTCTTCCGGACCGCAGCCCGGGTGAGCTTCGGCTGGCCGGGGACCTCGTGATACGGTTTCTCATCCCAGGACTGGATGGCGAATCGGGCGCTGATGGTCTGCTTCATGGGGGGCTCGGGGCAGGGGGAGCCGGCGTGGGGGTGCCCGTTCCATGCCTAATGTAATGAAAGCGCCTCGACAGCGTCGGCTATCGACGGGGTTCTTCGTAGAGCCCGAACTCGTTGCCGACCGGGTCTGAAAAGGCTGCGAAAGCACCCATGCCGGGACCGATCTCCGTCCGGGGCGTCAGGATCCTCCCGCCCGCCGACACGATCCGCTCCAGTGTCTCGGCGATGCTGTCCGCCATGATGTACACCCGGGTCGGCTCGTCAGGCGTATGGTCCTCTTCCTTCACCCAGGTCCCACTCACGCCGCCAGTATCATCGAAGGCGAGGTTCCCGTCGCCCCGTTCGCGCACCTTCCAGTTGAAGATGCTGCAGTAGAAGACTGCGGCGTCCTCGGCCCGGCCCGCCGGAATCTCGAGATAACAGATCTTGCCGTGGGGGCATGCTGGGGTCCTCCAGACCTGGTGAACGGCCCAAACGCGGCGCCGACGGGCGGGGCGGCGCGTTCTATTGCCCTGCCGGCGGTTACCACAACTCTACCTCGTTCCCCTCCGGCTCGATGACCCAGGCAAACCTGTCGAACTCGGACTCATCGATCCGGTCCAGGACATTGCAGCCAGCCGAGGGTGGCCGAGGCAAGGAAGGCGATGGCGAGCCTGTCCCCGGACCGCGCGCGGCGGTAGGTGTTGGAGAGCGGGCCTGACTTGCGCTATGGCTCGATCACAGATGTCCCGGTAGGTCCCACTCCCGCTTCCTGATACATCGCAGCACCATCCCTGGCCCAGACATAATGGGGAACGCCCGCGGGCGCGACGTAGACCGCCCCGGCCGGGATCGCCACGACCTTCGTCGTATCGAAGGTTTTGCCGAACCCGACGTAGATCGTGCCGGCCAGCACGGTGCTGTTGCGTTCGTCGGGATGGGTATGCGGTGGAAGCCGCGTCCCCGCCGCGAGCCTGACTCTGAGGATGTACGGTCCGGGCTTCTGCTCGGCGCCGAGGAGCCAGGCTGCCGTGAGGCCGGGGATGGTGGGCGGACTTACCCAGTGGACGGTGTCCGGGAGCACCGGGGCAGGCGTGGGGCCTTGGGCTCGCGCGATGGTGGGGAGGAGGCTGCCGAGGAGCGCGAGGACAGCGAGACGGTTCTGCACAGCGTACTCCCGCAGCAGGAGGAGGAGAGAACCTATTGAAGAACCCACGCCTGCCGGATGAGGCCGCCGGTGACGTGGTACAGCCATGTTGCGTGATCCCCGCCGGGTGTGACGGCACCGGTGAAGTATTCCCGGTCCATGACGAAAGCGCCCTCGCGCATGCGGGACTCGATGGTCACCCGGAAGGCTGCCGGAAGGGAGGCCAGGACACGCTGGTAGAACGCCTGGACACTGTCACGGCCCACGGCCAGCGTTCGGCCGTCCGGCAGCCGGGCGAACACGGCCTCGGTTGCCACCACGGACATCATGAGGGGCAGGTCGCGGGTGTTGGCCCCGTCCACGAAGCGCTGTACGACGGTGGCAGGCATGGTATCGGCCTGGGCAGCCTGTGCTCGCACGGACGAGGCAGACGCGCAGAGGCACAGGAGCGTGATCTGAAGAACTCTCATGTACAATTCCACTACGGAATCGGAATGCACTGGAGGTCGGTTGCCGCGATGATCGATCCCGGAAAGTACCTGCCGACCGACGAAGTATTTCCTGGCAGCGTTGATCGTCAGGGCGAACGGCTCCATCCAGGCGACTGGCCTGAAGGGATGGTATTCAGAATGGAACCGCACCCCCAGCGGAGCCCTCAGGCGCTATCACGCAGCCATACGCCTCGAGCTGGCCCGTGCGCGCTTCCAGGGCGCGCATCGGTCTTCGGTGCCCGTCACTTCGGCAAGTGCTCGGCCCGCCACTGCATTGCTGAATAGATCCGCTGCCTCGGGCTCGGGTGAGTGAAGAAGATCCATTCCAGGAGCGGCGGTGGGTTCAATTGCATCACGCCCGCGTAGCCGATCGTGCCCTCCGCCAGGCCCAGCGGTTCCCGCGATGCGTTGAGTCCGTACAGGTCCGCTTCCCGTTCCTGCTCTCGTGAGATGCTGTTGGTGAGGGGCATCGCGATGAACCCCCAGAGGAGGAAGAGACCCCAGAAGAGCGGCAGCGCGCCGATATCGCTCAGGGCTGTTACCCGCCAGCGGGGACCGAACCGGCCGATGAGCCCACGGCAGGCCCACCCGATGAGGACGAGGCCCAGGCCCATCACGAGAGTGTCGAACACGACCTCCTTCTCAACGTGTGCCATCACGTAGTGTCCCACTTCGTGGGCCATGACCCACATCAGGACCGGCTCTGAGGCCTGCTCGATGGTATTGTCATCCAGGGTGATCCTGGCCGTCCCCAGGACTCCCGACACGTGAGCATTGAGGAACACGCCTTGCCGGGACGCATCCCGGACGAATACATCCTCCGCGGGGACCCCGTTGGCTCGCGCCAGGGAGAGGATGGCCTCTTTTCGCGGGCTGTCGGGAAGCGGCGTAATGCGGTTGAAGAGCGGCTCGATGTACTGTGGAGAGATGATCAGGTAGAAGGCAGCGAGGGCGCCGTAGAGCGCGGTGCCCCACCCAGCCCAGGACGTGGGGCGGCGGCGAATGAGGGTGAACAGGAGGACGATGCCCACGATGTCAAACACGGTGATCACTGCCCAGTTGATCAGGTGATCCGTGAGCCAGGCCGGATACGGTAGCGGGGAGAGGCCGGCAAGGTGCGGCCGAATGAAGCCGGCATAGGTCTCGACCGGGAGGTCGATCAGGAACAGCACCACCAAGAGACCAAGCGCCGCAAGCGCGTCTTGAAGGGGGACCAGTCCGGTTACCCGGCGCGCAAACCTGCCCATCCTTTCGGCCAGGCCGGTGAACAGAATAAGAAGGGTGGATCCGACCAGTACCACGATGCGAACGGCGACGACGCGGTATCGGCTGGTACTGAGTGCTTCGCCCCGGGCCCGGACGCTGGCTCGCGCCCGGTGGAGATAAGCCACGGTGGCGGCACTCGGATCGACGGGGAGCGTCTGGTACCAGGTCGAGTCCACGGGCATCTCCACAGTGGGCCTGAGCGACACTGGTCGAGCGCCGATAACGGCGCCCCACACGACGGTGCCTGCCGCAGCCGCCGCGATGAGGATGATGAATGCCTTCATCGTTCCCTCCGTCGTGGAGTAGGTAGGTGCTACCTGGTGCTCTCCCCCGCCAACCACGCCCCGTGGCCGCCTTCACCTGGTTCAGTGCCTTGTCCGTCTATGGAATCGGGATGCATTGCAGGTCTGCGGCTGCGACGATGGGCCCCGGGAAGTACTCCCCGACTTCGGCGACCGTGCGATCGAGATTGAACAGGCTGAACCACTCGGGAGTCGCGACGGCCGGCGGGGCCTCCATGAAATGACTCAGCACGAGCCGCTTCGCCTTCGCGTCACGGGCGAGGCCGCCCACCGTTGCCGGAGCCGCGTGCAGGCTGGTCAGCGGCGGGCCCGCCCGGGCTGACAGCCCGAGGTGCATCACCAGGATGTCGGCACCGCTGGCGAAGGTGCTGAACCCCGGGTCACTGCCGTTCTGGTCACTGCCGAATACGATGCGGCGACCATCGACCTCGATCCGGTACGCGAGTGACGGCACGTCGCCGTGCGGGACGCCCATGGCGCTGACCACGAGGCTGGTATCCGACAGGACCGCCTGGGCCGTGGCAGCCGAGGCATCGACGAGGATGACGTCCAGCCGAACCCCCTGGCCTGGTTGCCCCAGCGTCCCGGCGAGCATCGGGAAGGCGCCACTGCCGGCATCGAACAGCCGGGTGAGGAAGGCATCGAAGGAAGGAAACCGGCCTCCTCCCACGGGGCCGGCCACTCTCAGCGGCTGGCGACGCGCGAGTTCGCTGAGCCAGAGGAGGGCTGGCAGGTCGGAGACGTGGTCGGGATGCAGGTGACTGATGGCCAGCAGCGACAGGTCCTGCAGCTTCGCGCCCGCCTCGCCGAAACGCAGGAACGCCCCGCCGCCGGCATCGACCATCACCACGGCCCGGCCACGGCGCCAGAGGAGATACGCGGTAGACGCCCGGGTGCCTCCTGCCGACGGCCCCCCAGATCCCAGGACCTGCACCGCCAGCGGCTCGGTCGAACAGTTGGCCTGCGCCCAGGCCGGAAGCGGGACGGCGAGCACGGCCGCAGTCGCCAGCGCCCCGGCGATTCGGGCGGCCCGGGCCAGGCAAACGATGCCAGCCGGCTTCACGTCTTCCCGAGCCGCCACCCGGCCAGAGAGCAGGGCGTCGGCCTGATCGAGCCCGCTGGCGGCGTACTGGTGCAGCGCCTCGCCCGGGACAATCGCCCGATGATCGCAACACCCGTTCAGGGTGACGTTGATGGAATACCGGAGGGGTCGCATCGTGCTCCCGGGAGCGGGCGTCCGCCCAGTATGCACTGGCCCCCGCCCGCCGCCAAGGGGGCTGGCGGCGCCGGGGTGAGAAATCGCGAGAGCTCGAGCCGGCTGTGACCGTCGGGGGTGCGCATCATGGCGATCTCGACCCGCATGGGGTGCAGTCCGGTAATGCGCCCGGCCCAGTCTCCTTCAACCGTGGCCCGCCCTTCGAGCGAGAGGCCGAGCTCGGCGAAGAACGCGATGGCCGTTTCAAGGGATTCCACCACGATGCCGACGTTGTCCATCCGCTTGACCGTCACGTGGCCTCCTTCAGGCCTGCCCGGGGGCCGGGTTGAAGAAGATCTCCCGGACCTCGACCGGCATCCGGAACGCCTTGACGCCCCGCTGCGCCCACGCCAGCGCCTCGTCCAGGTCCCTGGTTTCCACAATCGTAATGCCGCCGATCAGCTCCTTGCTCTCCAGGTATGGCCCGTCGGTGATGTGCACCTCGCCATCGGGCCGGGCCCGCAGGGTGTGTGCGGCGCCCAGGCCCTCCGGCGAACCGCCGGATTCCGGCCGCGACCATTTCGCGGTTGAGCGCGTGAATCTCCTCCACCATCGCTTCATCCTGCGTGGACGGGTCGAAGTCGTCGGGAAGGTACCCGGCAATCAGGTAGTGCGGCATGTGATCTCCTGCCTGGGAGGGGTATCAGGCCGGGCGTGGTTGCCCCGCCTTCACTGGAACGACGAACGGGGAGGCGGGAATTCGACCGTGCCCCGCCTGCCGGCAGCCGCTGTTGCGTCCCCGGAACACTGGTGGATGGGGGCTGGGCCTGGCCCCCAGGCACCGACCCTCCCGTCCCGCGCATCACCGTCAGGCTTCACGGTGATGCCTGACCACGAGAATGGGCCCTTTTCGGGCCGTCCGGCTCCCCTGTCACATGCTCCACCTGTGCCCGTCTATACTACGTATGACGATGGCCTCCCTTTCCGACCGTACCACCGCCTTCGAGCGAGTCCGGCCCCGCCTGTTCGGGATCGCCTACCGGATGCTCGGCTCTGTCCAGGACGGCGAAGACGTGGTCCAGGACGCATTCCTGCGCTGGCACGAAGCCGATGCCGGGGCCATTCGGGAGCCGGAGGCCTGGCTGGTCACCGTGGTGACCCGGCTCGCGATTGACCGGCTCCGGCGGGCGCGCCGGGAACGCGAGGTCTACCCCGGGCCCTGGCTGCCCGAGCCCGTCGCCACGCAGCGGTGGGCGCGGTCCGACGAACGGGCCGAGCTGGACTCCGATCTCTCCATGGCGTTCCTGCTGATGCTCGAGCGCCTCGGACCGGAGGAACGCGCCGCCCTGTTGCTGCGCGACGTCTTCGACACCGACTACATGGCGATCGCGCACACGCTGGGCAAGTCCGAGGCAGCCTGCCGGCAGATCGTGCGCCGGGCCCGGCAGCGCGTACGGCATGATCGCCAGCGGTTCGCGGTGGATGGCGAGGTTGCGGGCCAGCTGCTCGGGCGCTTCCTCGTGGCGATCCAGGCGGACGACATGGACGCGGTCCTCGACCTCGTGGCGGAAGACGTGACATGGACGTCGGACGGCGGGGGGAGGGTGTCGGCGGTGCGGAACGTGGTGCGGGGCGCCATGCGGGTCACGCGGCTCGTGCTGGGGTACGAGCGGAAGGGGCGCGGCCTGGTAAGCCACCGGATCGTCCGACTCAACGGGGAGCCGGCCTGGGTGCGCTACCTGCCCGACCGGATCTTCTGCACTACCGCGATCGCGACCGACGCGGGCCGCATTCGCGCCTTCTACGCCGTTCTCAATCCCGACAAGCTGCGGCATGTGACCTAGGAGTACCCCGCCACGGCCGGCCGGCTCCACTCATGGGTCAGGGTGCTGCCCGCGCGGCGGCGCCTTCGCCCGGCCGTTCGGACCGGCCGCGCGCTGCAGCAGCTCGGTGACGACGGCCGGCCACCCCTCGGCCACGCTCGGATACCGCGGTGCCCAGCCGGATGCCGCGCGCAGCCGGCGGTTGGAAATGCGCTGGGACCGCGCGAGCGTCTCCCCCAGGGATCCCCCGATCATCGCCACCCAGGGCGGAAAGTAGGCGGGCGCCGGCGCATGGAGCGCGGCGGCCAGCGTCTCCGCGAACTCCCGACGGCGCACCGGCCGGTCATCGGCCACGTTGTACCGCCCGGCGGGCAGCCCGAGGGCAGCCACGACGGCCGTGGCGGCATCCTCGATGGCGATGGAGGAGATGTAAGCGGACGGCGAGCCAAAGACCGGCGCCCGCCCACCTCGCACGTAGCGGATCGCGTCCCGGGTGAAGTCCGAGTCGGCGCCGTAGAAGTAGGCGAACCGCAGCACCACTCCCGCGCCGCCATCCCGCGTCACCTGCTTGGCCGCGGCCTCCGCGGCCAGGACCGCCCGATTGTAGCGCGCCGCGCGCACGGGCGAGGCCTCGTCGATCCAGTGCTCGCCGGCGTCGGCGTAGATGGGCGCAAACGACTCCTGGATCATCCGCCCGGCCCCGGCACTGACCGCGGCCGCCGCGAGGTGGGCGGACACCTGCCGTCGCACCCGGTTCGTCGCCCGCCAGGCGCCAGGCACGAAGGCCCATGCGCTGGGTGGGATGTGGGTCGCCAGGTTGATCACCACCTCCTGGCCCCGTACCGCCCGGCGGACCGCCGTGGGGTCGAACAGGTCGACCGCGATCGCCGTGGCCCCGGCCCGCTGCAACGCGCTCCGCTTCCCGGGCGTGCGGCCGACGGCCGTCACGCGATGGCCCGCCTCGATGAGCAGGGGCACGACGCGCCGGCCGATCACGCCTGTCGCCCCCGCGATGAAGATCCGCTGCACGTGTACTCCCTCGTTCTCCGGGTCCCGGGTGCCGAAGGGGGCAGTCAGGCGCTCGCGAGCCCTTCGCGCCAGCTCCGGTGTGCCGGACGCCACCCCAGGACGCGGGTCGCCCTGGCATTGGAGGCCCCGCGCAGCTCGGTCATCATCACCACCGCGGGCGCGCCCGCGAAGATCCGCCCCAACAGGCGCGGCACGCGCCGCGGCGGCCGGGCTCCCAGCGTCCGCGCCAGCGCCGGCAGCCACTCGGCCACCGTGGCGGGCTCATCATCCACCACGTTGTACACCCCCCGAAGGCCGTGGTCGACCGCCGCAAGGGTTGCTTCCGCGGCGTCGGCGACGTGGATGAAGGACCACACACCGCCGCCCCTGCCGACCAGCGGGAACTGCCCCTGGCGGACCAGTTCGAACAGGTCCCCGTCCGCCGCGAGCGACGTCCCCGGCCCATAGAACCACCCGTACCGGAGGACCACTCCTTCCGTCCAGGTCGCTCCGAGGACCGCCTCCTCCAGGTGGCGGATCGCCGCCTGGGTGCCGCGCATCGCCCGAACGGGGGAGGGGTCGTAGGGGATGTCATCCTCCCGCTTGACGGCCGCGCCCGTGCGCCCGTACGCGACGACGTGGCTCTGCGCCACGATCCGGCGGACGCCCGCCGCCCGCCCCGCCGCGAGCAGGTGATCCGTGCCCTCGATCCGCAGGCGGTTGGTCGGCTCGAGCGAGCGCTCGTAATGGCGGGTGTCGATCTGGCCGATCGCGGTCAGCTGGTGGACGATTACTTCCGGCTCCGCGCGCTTCACCGCCTCCAGCACCTGGGCCGGATCGAGGGCGTCAGCCACCACCGGCACCGCCCCCATCTCGGACAGCATAGTGCGCTTGTGCGCGCTCCGTGTCATTCCATGCACCTCATGGCCCGCGGCGATCAGGCGCGGCACCAGCTGCCGGCCAATCGCCCCCGTTGCCCCTGCCACAAATACCCTCATACGCTCCTCCTGATCCGGGAATGGTCTGCACCCCACAAGACGCGGGGCGCGCCCGGCCGTGACAGCCCCGCTTCATCCATCTCGCGCGCCGACCCGTGGTGTCACATGTTCATGACCTCAAGCGTCTGGGTCATGGAATGGCACAATCGGAGCGTCGCGCTGACGCCGCAGGGAACCACGCCAGGGGGAATGACTCGAAATGACTACCACACGCCGCCTCACCATCCTCATCCGCCTCTCGGGTATGGGAGCCCTCCTGCTCGGACTCGCCATCTGGGGGGGCTACCTCATCGCATGGATTCCCGTCCACATGCTGCTCGGCGCGACGCTGGTGCTGGTGATGTGGGCCACCGCTGCCATCGCCCTGCGCCGGGGCGTCCGGCGCGGGTTGGCGGTGTTCGTGGTCCTGTGGGGACTCGGGATCGTCGTACTTGGCCGGGTACAGGTGCGGCTCCTGCCCGGGGGGATGCACTGGGTTATCGCCCTGGGGCATCTCCTGGCCGGTGGCGTCGGCATGGGTCTGGGGATCACGCTGGCCGCCGCGCTGCACGGGCCGGCGGTCCAGGGCGGGTACCGCAAGCCAGGCTCCGCCCGCGCGGCGGCGTAGCTCGCTGGTCGAACCCTGGGAATCCGGCACTGAGGCTGGGGGCGCTGGGCGGCCGCAGGCGCTTATCAGGGTGGGCCGGTCACCGGACCTGCTGGTTCGATAAACGACAACCCCTCAACGATTTACCGCGGTGGGACTGGGGCTATCCAGGCAGGAACACCCCACCGACGCCTTGGCATGCACGGCGGCCGCGCTGACACCAGCCAGTTGGGGCCTGGAGGCCTGCAACCCGTTGTCAGGCCGCAGCCGGGCCTGGCAGTGACCCTACCTCTGCGGTAATGACGTTCCCGGAGTCGCGACATCAGGCAGGGACATACGTCAAGCGGATCACATCCTCGTCAATCCGGTCACTGGCGGCAAGGCGGAGCGGCGGCCGGGGTCCCGCGAAATATGGCGTGCCGTGACCAAGGACGACGGGATGCAGGTAGATGCGATATTCATCGATCAGGCCAAGGTCGGTTAAGCTGTGCGCCAGGTCTGGGCCGGCAACTTCGATCTCGCCGTCGCGTTGGGCCTTTATCTCGCGGATCGCGCCCTCAAGATCTTCCACAACAAGTGTGGCATTGGGGCCGACCGCCTTCAACGAGCGCGAGACGACCCATTTCGGTTGGTTGCGCCACGCCGCCGCGAAGGCGCGTTCCTCCGCATTCCATTCAGGGTGGTCGTCGTCCCAGTAACGCATGATCTCATACATCTGGCGGCCGTACACACTGCCCGCCTGTCCCTGCGCTTCCTTGATGAAGTGGCGAAACAGCGTTGGGCTGGGACCGAACGCCGTATGGTCGACGTACCCGTCCAGGGACTGATTCATTCCGAATACGAGCCTGGCCATGTGCTCTACCTGTCCTTTGCGCAGGGATGTTGCGTCCGCGGTCTCACGTCCTCGGTTCATGCTGCCCCGGCGACTTCCCGCCCGCAGCGAATTGTCTGACTTCCTCTGAGTATGCACCGACGTGGGCCTGCCGCAAATCCACCCGCAGCCCGCCCGCGTGCCCCGTCCGGTACCTCGCCGGCGGAGCATACTGAGCCCATCAGAGCGGGAAGTGATGGCCCCTTGCGTGCCGCGAGCGTTTGCGCTAAAATACTGAACCATATGGTTCAGTATATGACGACCCGGCTTGATACCTCGTTCTCCGCGCTCTCGGACGCCACGCGACGTGGCGTTGTGGAGCAGCTTGGACGAGCCGACGCTTCGATCACGGACCTGGCCGAGAAGTTCCAGATGACGCTCACGGGCATGAAGAAGCACGTTGGCGTTCTGGAGCGGGCGGGGCTCGTCACCACGAAGAAGATCGGACGCGTGCGGACGTGCCAGCTGGGCCCGCGTCGATTGGAGGAAGAGATGGCCTGGCTCGAGAAGTACCGCCAGCGCTGGGACGAACGCTTCGACGCGTTGGACAAGGTTGTCGAGGAACTCACACGACAGGAGAAGAGCGATGAACGCAGGAATCGAAAGTGAGCCCGGCCCCGTGACGAACCGCACCACGGTGGAACGGAAGTCGGATCGCGAGGTGGTTGTCACGCGGACCATCAACGGCCCGGCCCGCATCGTGTTCGAGGCATTTACCAGAGCCGAGCTGCTCAGGCGCTGGTGGGTGCCCAGGTCGATGGGCATGACCCTGCTGTCCTGCGAGGTGGATGCTCGCGTCGGAGGCAAGTACCGATTGGTATTCGACCACGGTGGCCCCGAGCCAGCCGCGTTTTTCGGCACGTATGTCGAAGTGAAGCCGTATTCGCGTCTCGCGTGGACCAATGAGGAAGGTGGCGAGGGCGGGCCTGTCACCACGGTGACCTTCGAGGAAAAGGGCGGCAAGACGCTGGTGGTTCTGCACGAGAGCTATCCTTCGAAGGAAGCGCTCGACGCTGCCGGCACCGGAGCAGCCGATGCAATGAGCGAGACGCTCGATCAGCTGGACGAACTTCTCATTGCCCTGGGTGAGAGCTCGGGACAGTAACAGAGACATGGATCTCGCGGTCGGTTGTCCGATAGTCCCGGCTCACACCGGCCGGGGCTGTCGGGTCCGGCGGTACGTAGTCTCATCTGACCCGACGTGAGTGCGTGGGCGCCATCTAACGTTCCGCGCCTAAGCTGCCAGCGACTCCTCGCCCGCAGCGAATTGTCTGACGTCCGCTGAGTCCGCACGGCTCCGGGACTCCGCAAGGGGGCTGAGGCCTGGAGCGCTGGCGGTCTTACGCGCTTGTCAGGCGCCGCACCAGCTCCTACGGGCGGGGCGTGCGGGGCGACGGCTGCCGTGACATCTCAACGAAGAGCTGGCCAGTGAGCTCCATACCCCACTGCCTGGCAATGTTGCCCATAGCCTCCGTCAGGGCCGGCTGTGTGGCGATGTAACGCTGGCCCAGGGGCGAAAGGTAGAAGGCCGTGAATTGCTGGATCTCCTCCAGCGTGTAGAGGGAGTCGTACACGGGCGCGAGGCGCTCGAGAAATACGTTGATGTCTCGCCGAATGCGGACTCGTAGCGAGTCCATAAAGCCCGCCGGCAGGTCCGGATCCTGGGCCTGGTCGGCGAAGGCCTGTTCCACTCCCAACAACATGAGACTATCGGTGTGCTGGACAACGAGCAGTTGGTGGACGGCGCTGTATTTGACAGAGTCCGCGACGTGCGCGCCTGCCTGGGCGCGTGCCGGCGATGCGGCGAGCGTGACCCACAGGGTCACCATGATGAATGTGACGCTCCGGCTCCAGCGCAAGGTGATCTCCTTTGCCGTGCTCGATGGCTCGGCGGGTGTGGGAGTGCCTGACGTTCCGAGCTCAGCTGCCGGCCACTCTTTGCCCGCAGCGAATTGTCCGACTTCCTCCGAGTATGCACCGCCGGGGGCCCGCCGCAAGGAGGCCGAGTCCGGGGGCGCTGGGCGGCTTCAAGCGCTTGTTAGACGGCGGCCCATAATCACTCAGTGTACCCGCCAGTCGGTTTGGCTGCATCGGCCTGGGCCAGGGCCCTGCCGGACAGCGACGAAACAACTGTAATGGATGTCTACCGTGCCTTGCGAGACTACCACCGGGGTGGTGAGGGTATCCACCGTCTGATCAGGCGGGACCGGAACTCGGAGGATGTATGGGTCCACGTAACCTGGGGGCCGGTGGGGGCGGTCCTTTGGATGATCCGGGTCGACGTACCAGACCATCCTCGTATAGGTTGGTGGACATTGGTAAGGCGGTACGACGCGGCTCAGGACGGTGACGTTCCGGATGAACTTTGAAGGGGGATCGTAACGTTTGCCGCCGGCTGTGAGCTCGAGACACACGGTCGTCGAGTCCTTGAGGCTACCGGCAATGGTCTCCACCACAGCCACTAGCGTGCGCTGCTGCTCGAGAGAGAGCGGATAGTCCTCACCGCGAGGAGGAGGCTGGAGTTGTGGGTCCAGTCCCGGACCGCAACCGGTAAGCAGCGTGAGGGCAGCCACAGCCCTGAAGAGGTGCGTGAACACGATATCCGGGGTCGTGATTGCGAGTTGTGAGCCGCCGTCTGACGTTTTCCACTGCTGCGACCATAACGTCCTGCGCTTAGGCGGCCAGCGATTCCTCGCCCGCAGCGAATTGTCTGACTTCCCCTGAGTATGCACCGCCAGGGGCCCGCCGCAAGGAGGCCGAGGCCACGGGCGCTGGGGCGGCTTCAAGTGCCTGTCTCTGAAGAGGTGCATGAACACGATATCCGGAGTCGTTGATTGTGAGTTGTGAGCCGCCACCTAACGGAATACAACTCAGCTGCAGACGGGCATGCCCCGCGCCCACACTGACTGATGTTCCATATCGTGCTCAGGGAAACCCGCGCCCACTCGGACCTAAACACTCCCGACCGTTCGGCATCTGCATTTGCGGGTCAGGCGGCGCTTTGGTGAGATGATCTCTTACTGTGTGAGTGAGATAGTCTTATCGTCACTTAGTGCATGGCCGCTTCGAAGTAACCAGAATGATTTCCGCACCGCCAATGCCTCGGTCCACGATCGAGGAGCGTCACTATAGGCCTGATTCTGTGCATGGGCTTCCAATACACTCGGACGCCCCATTTCTACGCCTTGTGCTACGCGCCATGATGTGGCGCTGTCTGTAGCATCGCTGTAGGAGCTCAGCAATCCTGCTAATGCACAGTTCGCGCTGCCGGTGGCGGGGTCTTCCGGGACCCCATCGAACGGGGCAAACATCCGGGCCCGGATATCGAACTCGCCATTGCTCTTGGTATAGAGGTGGATATCGGGTGTAATGCCTTGCGCAGCGATAGCATCAAAGCCCTGCAGGTTAATCCGCGCTCGTGCCAGCGCCGAACGATCCTTGAGCTCCGCCATAAGCAACGGCAGGCCAACCGAAGCCACCAGGGGTACATGCGTTGTGGTAACGATATCACTGGCAGACAGTGATACCGCCGATGCTAGTAAGTCCTCAGAAATCGTCTTGCCAAGCGATAGAGGTTCAGGGGCAGAAAGTTCGCACCAGAGCACTCCTCCCCGCTGACGAATCGTGATCGGGACTAGTCCGGCCTTCTCTTCGAATGTGATAGTCATCGGTCCGTCGACTGTACCGAAGGCCCCCATCGTAGCCAAAACGAAAGCGGTACCAACATTCGGATGCGCGGCAAATGGCACCTCGGTAGTCGGCGTAAAGATCCGGACTCGGCGATTATGCCCATGCTCTGGAGGTAGTACAAAAGCGCTTTCCGAGAAATTGATCCCGCGCAACCTGCTCCAGCAGCTTTCGGATAGTCATTGGTAGGAATCACGGCAGCTGGTTGTCGAGGTGCCAGTTCTCGCTGAAAACATCACAGATGAAATAGGAATAACTCATTCTTCCTTGGCCTTATTCAGCAGTCAGCGCGTGACAGTTGCCAATGCGGGGCAAGAACTTGCCGCAATGGATCTCCGCCGAACTGTTGGCGCTTAAGCTGCAGCGTGGACTTCGAAGCAGGTAAAAGCAGTGTCGGATGCCGGGCTCAGGCGGCCCGTAGAGGCTCCCGCGGCTTCGTCTCCTACGGCTTGAGCTCTCGATACACCAGGCCGCCACCGAGCTTCCCATCGGGGTGAGGCTGGCCATGAGCATGAGGCTCAACCCACCGCGAGTGAGCGTTGCCAGCCGTGCACCGGGCGGGAATAGTCGGCCGGGTTCATTCATCGCTTCCATCACACCCTCCTCGGTGTCCTTGTCGCGGATAACGCTCCACGAAACGCCTCGCGACGATCTGGTCCAGGTGATGGCCGACAGCGTGAGCGGCATGCGATGGGGTGCCCGGCTGACGAGCTATGTTCCCTCGGTTGGTGTCTGGCTCCTCAGCCTCGTGCTCCTCAGATGTAAGCGGCCAAATGCAGACCGCGAGTCCTCGTCTCGGCGAAGACCTCTCCTGGTCTTCACAGTCGACATAGAGCGAGAATCCTTCGGAAAAGCTGAAGTACGAACCGCGTAGCCGAAGGACGACTCACCGATGACTTAATTCAGCGGAAGCATTGGGCCGTCCTTAGTTGGCCAGTGCGGGCGACGTTCTTGATTATGCTGCGAGCGACTCCTCGCGCGCAGCGAATTGTCTGACTTCCTCGGAGTATGCACCGGCTGGGGCCCGCCGCAGAATCCGCGGAATGTTGGTGGCCCAGGCCTGTTAGACGACGCTTAGTTGCAGCGTCGAGCTGGTCGTTGGAACATCAGGAGCGGGGGGAAGGCGATGATCGTGTCACTTTGGGCATCCGTGTGTCTCCGCCGTTCTTGTGTGGTTCTCCGCACCTCGTGTCGCGCTGATTCTCGCGCGCCACGTGAGATGGCGCCGAGCCCACATTGCACTCGACGATGGGCGCGACGGCCCACCGCGTGGTCAGGCGCCAGGTAGCGCAGAAACCGGTTCAGAACCACCCCTTTGTAGAGTGGAATCACGTCCCGCCCAACGGATGGCTATACACTGCGCCGCCGCCAGTCCGGCTCATGAGCAATGCGCAAAACGCCCGGCCGCGGTGGCAGCTTCAAAACCATGTCAGCCAAGGTGCGACTGCCCCAGGTCCTACATCATGGTCCACAAGTTCCACATCAGCAGCGCCGCAGCGCTCACCATGATCGTGCAGGCAACGGCACGGGTCGCACCACGAGTACGTCGTACGATCAAGCCAGCTGCCACCACACCCGCCGCGGCAGAGACGACGCAAGCCCAGGTGATACTCGATCCGCGCAGCCCGAAAGGGAAGCCGGTGTCAAACACCGTCACTGCGTCGCGGAAGTCCGCATGAGGCTGGTGCCACGCCCAAAACCAGCGCAAGAGTGCGTAGACGGGAAGCACCGTCGCCAGCGCGGCAAAGGCCAGGCCGAACGACGCGGTGGACTGCCTGATCTCTGCCATGTTCACCCTCACCGGATGGGGGGCCGCCGCCTGACGCCCTGCGCTTGAGCTGCGGCGACTCCTTGCCCGCAGCGAATTGTCCGACTTCCACTGAGTATGCACCGGCAGGGGCTCGCCGCAAGGAGGCCGAGGCCAGGGGCGCCGGACGGCCTTAAGGGCTTGTTAGCTGGCGCCGGCCTTCGGCCCTCGCCATTTGAGGGCTGGCCGCTTCTGGGAGGCCGCACAATCCCTGAGATACAGGTTGATCAACGTCTGGTAGGGGATCTCCGTCTCCGCCGCCAGTCCTTTGAAGTAGGCAATGGTGGGCTCATCCAGGCGGATGGTGACGGGTCGCTTGAGCCGCTTGGCATAGGGATTCTTCTTTCCCTTGGAAAAATCGTATTCTGGTTTCATATCGTTACCCTCCCGGGTAGTGTCCGCGTTCTCTGCGGGTCGCCCTCCGGGCTGAGATAAGCCGGATGACGTCCTCGGTTCCGCGATAGCAGTGGACCACGACCAGAACCCGCAACGTGGCACTGAGGCCCAGCAGCACGAACCGATCTTCCTGGTCGGAGTGCTCGGGATCCGCGATGAGCAGGGCGGCCTCATCGGCAAAGACGGTGGCCGCCTCCTCGAACGAGACGCCGTGCTTGCGGCGGTTGGCCGCGGCTTTCCGCGGATCCCATTCGATCCGGAGGTCGCTCATGATTCAAGTATATGTACGGTGTATGTACCAAGACAAGTCCGAGCGGCCCGGGGGGTGGGAAGCCAGCTAACGTCCTGCGCTCAAGCTGCCAGCGAGCGGCCAGAGCGGATACAATTACGGCTTCCTTATGGCATGCACGGCGGCCGAGTCAGCACCGCCAGCCGGCGCCCGCAGGCGCCGACAGCTTCAAGCGCACGTCAGGCAGATACCATGTCCACCGGGGCGCCAGCCCCGGTTAGGCTTCCGGGAGCGTAACTACGCCAAGCTGCCGCCACATTCCCAGTAGGTCGAGCTCCTCCCAGGCCTCGGCGATCTTCCCGTCGCGCAGGGCGTAGATGGTAATGCCGGTGATGGTGATTGGGCGGCCCGTGGGCTCCACGCCTGGGAGAGCACCTTCGTGGGTGGCGGTCGCCATCCACCGCCCAACAACCGTGTCCCCCGCTGTGTACATCGCGTTGAAGGTTACACGAGAGTCAGGGAATCCCGCTCGATACATCTGAATGGCGCGTTTCCAGGTCTCGCGATCTCCCTCTCCACCCGGCATGTGTGGCCCGTGATATCTCGCATCCGGGTGCATGATCTCATCGCAAACCGCCACATCGCCTTGATTCCAGACATCCGTGGCGATTCGGGCGACCAGGTCCTTCGCTTGTCCGGGGTCATGGCGTCTCCCGACAGGCTGTGGGAAGGGTTGCATCTGCCAAACGTTCCGCGCTTAAGCTGCCAGCGAGTACCCGCCCGCAGCGAATTGTCTGACTTCCTTTGAGTATGCACCGCCAGGGACCCGGCGCAAGGAGGCTAAGACTTGGCGCGCCGGATGGCGTCAAGCGCCTGTTGGGGCGCAGGAAACAACCTATCAATAGTCGGGCGCTCCTCGTGAGTCGGCAACTACTGAGGTGACGACGGCTCTGCAGGGCGATCTCCGGTCCGGAGTAGTTGCCCTGCAAGTGTGATAAGGTCATCGCGTAGAGCCAGCGTGTCGAGCCATGAAGTGGGTATGCCTGACAGGCCGTGGTAAGCGCCGGCGAGTTGGCCACACACCGCGGCGGTGGTGTCGGCATCATCTCCAAGATTGGCTGCCATGAGCACAGACTCACGAAAGGTGCGACCTCGGAGGAAGCACCACAGCGCCGCCTCCAGGGAATCAACGACGTACCCGCTTCCCCGAATCTGGTGGGATGTGTAGTCGCGGTAGGCGACGGAGGTGATTGCATCCAACCGCTCTGAGACTTCGGAGCCGTCCGCAGCGGAGAGCACGAAAGATTTGTCCCGGCCATCGAGGGCTGATGCCAGGAGTTGCGCAAATATCCGGCAGGCCTCTACCGCCTCGTCGGCAGCATGCGTCGTGCGGGAACTGTCAGCGGCGTAGCGGGTAATGCTGGCGCGATCCGGGTAGTAGAAGAGAACCACTGGCGCTAGCCGCATGAGAGAGCCGTTACCGGCGCTTCGGGGATCACTGCTCCCCGCGACGGGATTGCCCGTCGCCTCGTATCGTCGCAGCGCGGAGGCAATCGTATTACCAATATCGAAGCATGTGCCTGTGCTGCTCATGTATCCATCGTCTCGCCAGCGGCAATAACGCTCCATTTGGTCGCGAGCATTGAAACCGTTGCAGTCGATCAGACTCGCCGCCAGGCAGAGCGCCATCGAGGTATCATCGGTCCACTGTCCAGGTGCCAGGCCGAAAGGTCCACCGCCGACCATGTCAGTGATGGGCTCAAAGGAGCCGCGGGGTTCGAACTCGAGGGTCGTTCCAATGGCGTCGCCGACTGCCAGGCCCAGGAGGGCGCCTCGGAATCGATCGAGCAGATCTGGCACGGGACCTCCGTGTGTGGTCTAACGCCCTGCGCTTAGGCTGCCAGCGACGTGTCGCAGCGGATGAAATTACCGACCTCCTTAAGGCATGCACGGCGGCCAAAATGGCACGCAGGTCGGCGCCGGGGGCTGCCGCAAGGAGACCGAGGCCAGGGGCGCTGGACGCCTTCAAGCACTTGTTAGACAGCGCTAGACCCTTCCCTAGCATGGTCACGGGATCATCCATCTCGGGGCATCATCACCAGCGCGAAGCCAACCGAAGCCATCTAGTGAAACCAGAAGAGGCACATGTGTTCCGATCCGGAAGGTCATCCCTGCTCGCGCCCCAAACCCTAGGGCAGGAGAAGCGTCCTGGCGCTGCAGGAACCAATTCAGAGTGGGGCCAAAGTGCTAGCGCATGTGCGAGGAGGTAGGTCCCTCTCGGAGTTCGACCACCGGCTCGACTGACAGCACCGTGGTAGGTCCGAGATAGGGTACTGAGCCACGCCGCGGTAGCAGTCGAAGATAGCGGCCGTCTTCCCGACGTGGGAAAGCCACGCCTCAAGGTCGAGGGCCAGGGATCGCCGAATCTTTACCCCACGTGGCATAAGTAAGCCCTTGCCCTGAGAATGTCGTGCCATTCCACGGTCGGTCCAAAGGAGACTCCCGCCGCGCATAATAGTCCTTCCCCCAGTCTGGGCCACCAGCCTGGAGGCGGTGAGTGCAGCAAGGAGAAGGAGGCAGGCAGAGAGACGTCGCATAAATGGATCCCCAAGTCGGCCTCGGCACACAGCCGAACGTCCTGCGCTCAAGCTGCGGCGCGAACCCCGCAGCAAATGCAATTAATAACTTCCTTATGCCATGCTCGGCGGCCGAGGTGGCACCGCCTGCCCGGCGCCCGCAGGCGCCGGCGGCTTCGAGCGCTTGTGAGACCGACGGTTAGCGAAGCCGTCGGGTGACCCCCAGGGTGAAATCCGCCGTCGTACCATGGAATGGATCAACGGCACGCACCCTTAGCTCTCCCTGCATCCCCCAAGCGCTGGAGAAGGTTACTCGCAGGCCTCCGGCAGCATGGAGAGTCCATGCGTTGTGACGGGGTTGAGGCCCGGTCGCGATCAGGCTCCGGCCTCCTCCCACCCCGAGGAAGGGATAGTAGCGCCCGAGGTGAGCCTGGCCTTGGAGGCTGACTTCCGGAAAGATGTGATTGATCTCAGTACCCAAAGCCGGTTTATAACGTAGCAGCGTAACGCCGGGCTCAATCAGAAGCGGACCTGCTAGTGGGATCCCGACACCCAGGGCCAGGACGGGCGCTGTGCCCGTCCCGCCGAGATCATAGGAGCTGGGGCCTGCCGCAATGCCGAGAAATGGGGCCGGGCCCTGTGCCTGGCATGGGACAGGCACACGCGTGGCGAGGGCCAGAAACATGCTGAAGCGGAGACAGGCATACCGGACCTGCACGTTGACTCGCCTCCTGTCGGTCTAACGTCCTGCGATTAAGCTGCCAGCGACTCCTCGCCCGCAGCGAATTGCCCAACTTCCTCTGAGTATGCACCGCCAGACGCCCGCCGCAAGCAGGCCGAGGCCCGGGCCGCTGGGCGGCTTTAAGCGCTTGTTAGCCAGCATGCGTTTTAGCGGCAGGTTCCGCGGTGAACCAAAAGCAGAACCGAATCTCCATCTGCGCAGCGGAGGCTGCCCTTCCTTGTTGTGCATGAAGGCCGTGAGTGAATAGGGCTTGGTCGCGAGGCTGTGAACAACATTCAAGCGACGGGCCAGAGTTTGCAGGGAGTCGAGACAACGCCTGGCTGGTCAGCACCGATTCGGGCAGCCGTGGTGCCAGGCTATCGGTCATTTGGAGATCCCAGGGATCAATGTTGAGGCTAGGATAATAGCGGTCACCATGCCCCATCCACATGCGTGATCCTGCGTACACGAGACCTCCGTCTTGGTGGAAGATGACGAAGGCAGAGGGATCTCCGCCAAACGCGTCAACTCTCACAAACTCCATGGCGTAGCGCGCCACTCGTTGCTGACCCGGGTATGGGCTGCTCCAGCCGACGGCGCGCAGGAAGTCTATTCCCCGTGAAAGAAACGTGCTATCCGCGATGGGGGGCTTTCCGCAAGTCGGAAGCCCGCCATAGACGGTCGCTGCGTACCTCAGTCGACCTGTTGATTGTTGGATAACGAGGACCAGGGCGTGCGTAAACTGGGGCCGGCCGTCCCATTGCCAGCCTCCAAACGGGTATCCGTTGCCTGGCGTGGGGACTTGGGCCGTGGCCTGCTGACCCGCGCAGACGACGGCCGTTGCGAAGCTAAGGGCGGTGAGCACGCGATAGCGCACGTGTATGCTGCCTAACGTCCTGCGCTTAAGCTGCGGCGCGAACCGCCGCAGCGGGTAAAATCAATGACTTCCCTATGGCATGCACGGCCGAGGTGGCACCGCCTGCCGTGTCGGCAGGAGACAGCAGCTTCACAGCAGCATGTAGGCCGGCGCAAGCGCTGCGAGGATCAGGACCCAGCACGCTGGAAAGAACGAGAGGGTCCATAGAACCATGACCAAGCGGAGCCCGTCCAGCCAGCGTTGACCTTCGGGGAGATAATGCTCGAACGCGAGGTGGGTAAGCGTTTTGTTCGCTCGCATCCGGCTAGGGCCCTTATACTGAAGGAACCGGAATGTCCGCTTGCCCACCCAGAACTCAATCAGTCCTAACAGCACAAATGTCACCAGAGCAGCAGCTTTCATGTGTGAGACCCACGAAGCCGAGTCTGAAGCATCATGGACGATCCCACCGCCAGATATGCCAACCTGCCACAGAACCGAAGAGGACAGTGGCGATTATCAGCGTTAGGACGGTGGTGTCCGGGTCGCTGGGACCATCAGATTGGCGGATCAACCACAAGCAGGCCGTGGTGACGATTGCCGCTGCCAGGTAACCCAGACAGAGAGACCCCAACAGATGGCGTCGCAAGGGCCAGAGGGATCCGACTAGCAATCCAGCCATGATAAACCCCAAGCAATAGACGCCTGCGCCGATAATCGTGGCACCGATTCCAGGCAAGCCGTTGCGAACGGGGATACCAGCGAGAAGGACCACGGCTATCCGCAAGATGCCAACGGCGAGGAGCAGCAGGCTGAGCGCGGCGCCTCCCAGGGCGCCGACAAGAGCTCGCTCCGTCCAGGGAGGCCGTGGCATCTATGGGCAGCTCCAGTCAAGGCGCCCTAACGTCCTGCGCTTAGGCTGCCAGCGACTCCTCGCCCGCAGCGAATTGTCTGACTTCCGCTGAGTATGCACGGGCCCCAGCCCGCCGCAAGGAGGTTGGGGCCGCAGCGCTGGGCGGCTTTCAGCGCCTGTTTGGCCGTTCGGGTCTTGGACTTGGCCCGGCCTGTCCGCTTTGCGATGGAGGCTAGAGAACGAAGGGCGTCGTTGACCGCCTCGGAGGTGGGGAACCTACGACGATCCCGTGCCAAGTCGAGATACGAGGGCCTCGAGATGCCGTGCCACCCGCGATGGCTCCGCCAGGTCGAAGTGCCCGGTGCCAGCCTCGGTGATGATGGAGCCCTCCTCGTACCTGTCACCCAGCAGTCCCTCGTCGAGATTGCGAAGCTGGAGTTCACGGACGAGGTCGCGGTACATGGGGGTGTCCTCAAAGACACAGCGCAGCCGGCATCCGGCGGCTGTGGCGGCTCGGTACCAATTGGCGAACGCGATCAAGTCCTCTTGTTCGAATGGCGCCGTGATCCCGGCGGCAAAGGTGCGAACCGGGTCCGCCTCGTGTCGAAACATGGAGGCGATCCTGATCGCGTACTGGCAGGTGTTCACCCATTCATCGAGCGTCGTGGCGGCGTTGCTGATCTGCCGCATGGCGGCGAGCATGTCGGCGTCGCCGTCGCCGCCAAGCGATGCCATCACCCTGGTGAAGAAGCATGTGCTCTCCGCGAGGTTGCCGCCCAGCGCCAGGCAACCATCGACTCGGAGGCGGGACTCCGGATCCGGCATCGCCGCGAAGCGGAGCGCGATGTCAGCACCCGTCGAGAAGCCGGCGATGATGATCGTGCGGGCGTCGACTCGCGCAGCCAGGTCGTGTAGAAACTCGCGGACCAGCACAATGTGATCCTCGATGCCGAGGCTGGGCCGCCAGGGTGTCACATCCTCGAATCCGCGGAAGGTCGGGATAACGGTCCGGTAGGGGACGCGCGACATCATCTCCACGTTCTGATCCGAGCGTCGGCCCCAGGCTGGCATCAGGCACAGCAGCACCGGGGAGGCCACCCTGTTGTCCAGATAGTGGAGCTCGGTCCCGTTCAGCCGGGGATCGAACGCGGACCGGGAGAGGCGGCGGCAGGTTGCCTCGCTGAGGAGGAACGAGTCCGCGATCAGGTCGCCGCCCGGTGAGCGGGCAGGGGCAGCGACGGCCACGGACTGGGGCGCCAGTGCCGCGCTGAACTCGGCGGTGCTTTGGAAGCGGTCCGCCGGGAGCTTCTGGAGCGCCGTCAGGATGGCACGCTCGACCTGTTCGGGAATGGTCTCGCGCCGCACGCGGGGCGGAACCGGCTTTTCGGTCATTACCTTGGCGAAGATCGACTGCGCGGTGGGGCCGGTAAAGGGCGGCTCTCCCAGCAGCATCTCGTACAGCACGCAGCCGAGGGCGTAGACATCGCTCCGGGCGGTGATCGTGCGTTCGCCCATTGCCTGCTCGGGCGACATGTACTGCGGGGTGCCAAGCGACATGCCGGTCTCGGTCATTCGGGTGTCGCCCGTTGTCGAGAGCGCGAGCGCGATACCGAAGTCGGTCACCAGCGCCGACCCGTCGTGGAGCATGATATTTTCCGGCTTGATGTCCCTGTGGATCACGCCCTGCCGGTGGGCGTAGTCGAGCGCGGCCGCCACCTCCGAGGCGAGCCGGACGGCGTCGGCGAGGGGAAGCTGTTGTTCCCGGCGCAAGCGATCCCGCAGGGATTCGCCCCCGACGAAGGGCATCACGTAGTACGCGGTGCCGTTCGCTTCGCCGGAATCGATCAGGCCGAGGATATGGGGGTGCTGCAGGTTGGCGATGGTCCGGATTTCGCGCACGAACCGATCGGCGCCGACCACCGCCGCCAGGTCGGGCCGCAGCACCTTGATGGCCACCTTGCGGCCGTGCTTGAGGTCGCGGGCCAGGTAGACGGTGGCCATGCCGCCCTGGCCGACTTCCCGCTCCACGCGATAGTGGCCGGCCAGGGCCACTTCGAGCCGGTGATCCATCTCGGGCACGTCACCCTCGATCGGGTAAGTCCAGGTAAGGTGCGACGGGAGGGACAGCGCCCTTCTGGTGCTGACTACTCTCGCAGTCGCTCCCCGTCGATCGCGTCCGCAATAATGTACACCCACCGTGCGTCACTGGGGCTGACCCGCCAGCCGTCATGTCCATTTTCGGACCTCAGCGAGTTCCGGAGCTTGATGGCACCTGGCGCGGCCCCGCCGCCTCCTGTAGCCATGCTGGCAGCTTGTTTGGGCGCAAGGGAATCTCCAGAGCGCCA